>CAVZVZ010000004.1:0-137094 GCA_963778895.1 uncultured Iamiaceae bacterium | reverse complement strand
CCGCCAGGAGCAGTGAGGGCATCGTCGCAGCGTAGGACGGGATCGGATCGTGAGGTGCGACCTTCGCTGCTTCCTGTCGACGGTCGAGACGGTCAGTGCCCGCAGCGAAGATCGGACTCGTACGTCGAGGTGATGCCGTCGGGACTGACGAGGCCGGTGCCACTTCCGTGACCGCTGATGTTCACCAGGTCGCCTGTGCCCGAGCCGACCACGACGTCACCGACACCCGTGCCATCAGTGGCGGTGGCGCTCTCGGTGATGTAGCTGAGATAGGCGCCTGTTCCGCAGCCCTTGACCGTGCCGACGAAGAGTTCCGTCTTCGAGACCGAGTAGTGCTGCAGGGTCTCGTCGGGGGATGCGCCTCCCGCCCCGTAGGTCGTGCCCTCTCGGTCGCCGTGCACGGTCGCCGTCTCCGTGAACGAGTACACGCATCGGCCGCCGGGGTCACAGATGGGGGATCCCAGTGCGAGTGGCGGTCCGGCGCTGTTCGAGACGATGTGCACGGTGTCGTCGGCCACGGTGTCCGGGGCGGTCGGAGCCGACGTGGCGGTGTCCGTTCGATCGGCCGCGCACGAACCGATCCCCACGACGATCAGGAGCACGAGGACAGTCATCCGCACGGTGCTTTTGCCCATGGGTACCTCCGAAGGTGGACACGGTCAGCGGATGGTGATCCATCCCCGGTCGCACTTCGGTCGCGGTCCGGTCGCGAGGGGCCCCGACCGCCACTTCGGCTGGGAGAGGGCGCCGCTACTCTTCGCGGGTGGAACTGCGTGTGCTCGGGCCTCTGGAGCTGTCGGGAGTCCCATCCGACGCGACGCTGACACGACGCCGCGAACGGGCGTTGTTGGCGGCCCTGGCCCTGCATCTCGACGAGACGGTCTCCCTTCACGAGCTGGCCGATGCTCTCTGGCCTGGTGACGATGCAAGCCATGCCAGCGCGCTGAAGACGTACGTGATGCGGCTTCGCAAGCTCGTCGGTGTCGACGCGATCCAGACGTCGAGCGGGGGCTATCGCTTGTCGAGCGCCGACCTGATCCTGGACGCGGCGTCGTTCGAACGGGCGGTCGCGAGGTGCGTCGAGCCGACGTCCGGCAGCGCGGAGGAGCGGGCCGCCGGGCTCCGGGCCGCCCTGGCGCTCTGGCGCGGGCGCCCGTACGACGAGCTCGACGAGTGGCCGCCGGCGGTGCGCGCCCGGCTGCGACTGGAGGAGCTTCGTCAGGTAGCGCTCGAGGGTCGGTCCGAAGCCGAGCTCGACGCGGGGACGGCCTCGATCGCCGAGCTGGAACAGCTCGTCTCCGAGGATCCCCTCCGTGAGCGGCGATGGGCGCAGCTGATGCTTGCGCTGTACCGCACCGGTCGCCAGGCGGAGGCGCTGCGCGCGTACGAACGGGCGCGGGTCCTGCTCCGCGACCAACTCGGAATCGAACCCGGCATCGAGTTGGAGCAACTCGAACGGGCGATCCTCGCCCACGATCCGTCGCTCGACCATGGAGGAGTGGTTCGCGGCAGCGAGTCGAGTGCCCCCGCGTCTTCCGCAGCAGCCATCGAGCGTGCGATCGAACGGGGTGAGGCCCACCTGCGTGCCGGCGAGCCGAGTCGCGCGCTCGAGGCCTTCTCGGAGGGCGCGGCGCTGGCTCGCGAAGCCGACGACAACGGTCGATTCCTACGGTGCGCGATCGGCGCCTCGGGCGAGGGCTGGAACTCGGGTCTCGATCCGCTCGCTCCTCACGCCCAGCTCCTCGAAGAGGCGACCCGCCTCGTCCCGCCGAGTTACTCACCGTTGCGTGCGGAGGCGCTGGCTCGCCTCGCCGTGGTGCGGAGCTACCACGCCACGCCCGACGTCACCGCAGCCAGTGCCAACGAGGCACGCAGACTGGCGCGATTGGTCAACGACCCTCGCGCATTGGCGGTGGCCCTCGAAGCCAGTCTCATCGTGGCGCAGGATCCGGGACTGCTCGAGCAGAGACAGCTGTGGGTGGACGAGCTCGTCACCCTCGCGGACGACGGACCCGTGTCGTGGTCGATCACGGCTCAGTGGGCGCGAGCCGGCATCGCGGTGACGCGAGGTGAGGTGGACCAGGCCGTCGCCACGCTGGCCTCGCTTCGGCTCGACCCGCGCCGAGCGGATCATCCCTACGCCCTGCAGGTCGCGGCGCAGGGAGACGTGCTCGACGCGTCGCGGCGCGGCGATTGGCCGGCCGCTCGCGCGGGCTTGGTCGCCGTACGCGATGCGGGGCAGCGGGTATTGGTCGATCCTGCGGCGGCGATGCTGGGACACCAGGGCGCGATGGCGTTGATCGCATCACTGGAAGGAGAGCCCTCCGACCTGTCGGGTTTCGCGCTCGCGCCCTTCCCGGTGACGAGTGGCGAAGCGATGCTCGTCGCAGGAGTGGCGCGGAGTTGTGCCACACCCGTCGAGGGGCGCCGGGTGCTTGGTTCGCTCGAAGCCGGGGTCCTCGCCGACCTGCCGCGCGATCTGCTCTGGCTGTCGATGTTGTGTTCCGTGTCCGAAGCCGCGCAGCTCGTCGGCTCGCACTCGGTTGCGACGACTCTGTACGAGATCGGCTTGCCGTTCCGGAATCTTTCGGTGATGAACCCCGGCGGCGTGTATCTCGGCTCGGTCGAACACCATCTCGGGGTCATGGCATCCACGTTCGGCGATCGTGAGCTGGCTCACGGACACTTGAACGCCGCCCTCGACGTCCACGCCTCAGCGGGCGCGACGGAGTGGATGAAACGAACCAAAACCCAGCTGACCGACGTATCGGTTGGGCGTCGTCGCTGACGCTCAGACGCCGGTGCCGGAGAACCACACCTCACCGCTGAGGATCATGCCAAAGGGCGTACCGAACGCGAGCCCCATGTGGGACTCGAAGGCGCCGGGTTCGGCTGGGGCGAATCGGATCACCACTCGGCATGACTGCTGGGGTGCCAACGAAGCGGTTGTACAGGTGTCCGAGGCGATCTGAAATGGTGCACCTGGTGGACTCGTTTCCACGAGGAACGGCACAGCCAGGGTGCCGACGTTGGTCACCTTGAACGACTGGTTCGCGTGCCCGCCGACGGGAACCGTCCCGAAGTCCTTGCTCGACCGCGAGAACCGAAGAGCCGAACCGTTGCCCGTGATGTCGGTGTACACGAGGACCCCGGCTTGCCCGAAACGGACAAAGTCGCCAAGGCGAAGCCCTGAGCCGTCGGTCTGAATGTGACGGCTACGAAGCAGGTCTGGCCAGAGGCAAGTGTGGTGCCAGTGCAGCCATCGGAGGTGATGCTGAACCAGGGACTGTCGTTGGCGATCCAGGCACGCACGGGGGTGATCGCGCCCTGGCTGACATTTCGCGCCGCGAAGATCACCGTGGCGGTGTCACCGATCGTGACCATGCCGAACCCATGTTTCGACGTGTCCTGGACCTGCAACGCGTTGCCGAGACCGTGGAGCACTGCCTGAACCGATCCGCCCGTGGTCGCTCGCACGACCAGCGCCGCGTTCTGCGGGCCGGGCAAGGTGGGGCCGAAGGACGCCGTGATCGTGCAGGACGCGCCGGGCGGCAGCTCCTGGTCGGCGCATGTGTCCGAGCGCACCACGAATTGGGACATGGTCCGCGTGACGCCGAGAGCAGTGGTCGGGGCCGTACCGACGTTGGTGATGGTCATCGACAACGGCTCGCTGACGGTGCCGGCCATCGCCGTATCGAAGTCGGGCAACGATGGTGAGATCGTGAGCGCGGCCCCGTCGACGGGACTCGCGTAGGCGTGGATCTGACCACCGTCTCGCCATGCGTACACGTAGCCCGAATCCACAATGGGGTCACCGGAGTAGCCATTGTCGCTCCACGCGAGCGCGCCCGTTGCGGCGTCCACGGCCCGAAGGTCCGAGCCGCCGACGTAGACAAGCCCATTGGCCACGGCCGGGGCGTCGGTGACACCGATGGGGCTCGACCAATGAGTTGCCCCGGTCGCTGCATCGAGCGCGGTCAGGCCATGGCAATCGGCGTAGACAACAGCGTTCGCCACTGCGGGCGCGGAGGGGTTGGGTCCCGAGCAACCGATGGTGCTCCAGAGCGATGCACCCGTCGTGGCATCGATCGCGTAGAACGCATCGGCCCCGGCGACGTACACGGCGCCTTGATCGACCGCCGGAGGCGAAATGCCGCCTGATCCTGCGTTCGCCGACCATCGTGGTGTCCCGGTGGTCGCATCGAAGGCTTCGACCACCCCTGTGTCGTCGTTCTGCCGAGCCGACACGTACACCGCCCCACCGGCGATCGCCGGCACGGTCAGGTCGAAGGTCTTCGGAATAGTTGCTGTCCAGTGAATGTGGCCATCAGCCACGTCGACGGCGAAGAGCAGGCCCCCCGTCGATGCGACGTACACCACTCCACCGGCAACCACTGGTGACGAGAGAAGACTGCCCGCTACGAAGATCGACGTCGTCCACAGCGTCGCGCCGGTGGCGGCTTCGAACGCGAGCAGGCTCTGGCTGCCCGTGTCGGTCGCGAACACCCGCCCGTTCGCGACAGCTGGTGAGCCGTAGCTCTGTAGATAAGGCGGGTGTGGAGCGAACCAGATGCCTGACCCCGGTGATCGCGTCGTAGGCCTCGACACCGCTCGCCGACAGCGCGAACAGCCGGCCGTCGGCCAGGACGGGGGCCGAGCTGGCGGGCTCCACCCACCGCTCCCGGAGGAGACGGACATTGGCGGGACCGATGGTGGTCTCCGAGGCGTTGAAGCCCGTGCCTGCCGCGCCAAAGCGCACCATGCTCCACTGGCAGCCGGTGGACACGAGGGAGATCGCCGCCGCGAGCGCGATGACGACCAACGGCAAAGATCTCCGACCACACATCGAGCTCTCCGTTTCTGAGCAACGGCGGCCTCGTCCGAGGCCCCACGACCACCATGACGTGCGACGGTCTCGTCTCGGTCTCATCGGGTCGCGGCCGGTGGACCCGGGCTACCTTGGGTGGGATCGAAGGGATCCGAGGGGGAAAGTCGTGAGTGTCGATCTGCGATTTCGCATTGATGGCAGCGAGCCACGTCCGGCCGATCCCGACCGGCTTCTTCGAGACCGATCTTCCCGCGGCACTCGAGCGCAATGCCGGCTCGATGCAGACGGCGCTGGCCTGGCTCGAGCTCGCTCCGCTGACGATCGAGATCGAGGACGACGCTTGGCAGCTCGGTGCCAACGGGGGTGTCACCGTGGCGCCCGGTCGAGCCGCAACCGGCGCGACGCGTGCGGCTCACGCCGGACCAGCTTGCCGACCTTGCCTCCGATCAGACCACCTTCATGGGTTTCTTCACGCACGGAACGCTCGACCAGACCGCGGGTCGCCTCGAGGATCTTCTCGATTGGTGGCTCGTACTGCGTAGCGCGCTCGACGGGCTACCGATCCACACGCCGCCCGGTGTGGCCTTCACTGCCGCGGACGGACGCCCGCTCGATCTCTCGCGCTCCTTCCGGTCGCATGACGACCCTGCCGAGATGCGGCACTTCCTCGAGGAGGCCGGGTTCCTGCATCTCGAAGGAGTGTTCACCGAGGGCGAGATGGACGCCGTCAGTCGCGACATGGATCGGCTGTCACCGGAGTACGCGCCGGACGACGGGCGGTCCTGGTGGGCGACCACGGCCGAAGGCACGCAGCGACTCGTCCGCATGCAAGGCTTCGAAACTTGTTCCGACGCGACCCGCGCTCTGCTCGACGACGAACGCTTTGTGGCCATCGGAGCGATCCCGGGTGACGATCATTGCTTTGCCGACTATGCGCAAGCGCTGATCAAGCCCGTAGGCGTGGTAGAGGGAATCTCCGACGTCCCATGGCACAAGGACTGCAGTTTGGGTCGTCACAGCTACGACTGTTGCTCGATGACCGTCGGTCTCTCGGTCACGGGTGCCGACGCGACATCGGGACAGTTGCGCGTCGTGGCCGGATCCCACCGTGTACTGGTCTGGCCCACGTTCATGGGGAAAGTGACGGGACTTCCCGAAATCGACCTGCCCACCGCGACCGGCGACGTCACCGTGCACCTGTCGTGTACCAAGCACATGTCCCAGCCTCCTGTCGACCGGGAGCGGCGAGTGGTGTACACCGGCTTTCGGCTTCCGCCCTCGGACCCCGAAGCAGTAGCCGCCGCGCGGAAGAACTTGTATCGCATCATGGAATCGGTGCCCGAAGGGGTATCCCAACGACCCGCCCTTCCGGGCTGAGGAGTATCACGATGAAAGCTGACGCGTTCCGATTCGACGGCAAGCGCGCCGTGGTGGTCGGTGGGGCCACCGGTATGGGCGCCGCCACCGCCGAGTTGGTGCAGGACCTCGGGGCCGAGGTCGTGGTCATGGACTACGCCGAGGTCACGCTGCCAGGTGTGAAGGCCATCCACGTCAACCTCACCGACAAGGCGAGCATCGACGCGGCCGTCGACGAGTGCGGCGGGCCCATCCACGCGTTGTTCTCGTGCGCGGGTGTGGCCGACGGCACGCCCGGCATCGAGAAGGTGAACTTCCTCGGGCACCGTCATTTCATCGATCGGATGTTGGCCGCCGATCTCATGCCACGTGGTTCGGCGATCGGGATGATCTCGTCGGCGGCCGGACTCGGTTGGGAAGCCAACCTCGAGCAGGTGAACGACTATCTCGACACACCAGACTTCGACCGTGGTGCGGCATGGATCGAAGCCAACGCCAAGGCCGACTACATGTTCAGCAAACAAGCGTTGTGCGGCTATGTGGCACGCGAGTCGATCAACATGCTCAAGCGCGGCATCCGCTTGAACGCGATCCTGCCCGGGCCGACCGACACGCCGCTCGCTCAGGCCAACGCCGAGATGTGGTTGGGGTTCGGGACCGACTTCCGGGACGCCACCGGGATCAAACCGAGTACCCCCGATGAGCAGGCGGGTCCGCTCGCGTTCCTGTGTAGTGACGCGGCGCGCTACGTCAACGGCATCACGATGATCACCGACGCCGGCTACGTGAGCGCCGGCATCACGTCGTCGTTCCCCGATGCCAAGCCTGTGGTCGATTTCCTGTACGGGCGGTACTGAGGCCCCGACCAGGGCCTTTGGCCGACAGCAACCGACGCGTCGCTCGGGCTGTTAGGTAGCCTAACGATATGGCCGCCAAACAACCTGCCGTCCCACCGGATGCGGCGCGCACGCTGGCCATCGCCAGCCGAGTAGTCGAGAAGTCGCTGGGGGACATGGCCCCGGATCCGATGACCCTGCCCCAGCTGCGGATCCTTTCGCTCATTGCCCGCGCGCCCGAGCGAGCGAGTCGACTGGCCAGTCAGTCCGACGTCAGCCGCCCGACGCTCACCGGTGTGCTCGATGGACTCGTCGCTCGCGGTTGGGTCGAACGTACGGAGGTCGAAGGCGACCGTCGCGGCGTTGAGTTGGAGGCAACGTCGACGGGCCGCGCCGCGTTGGAAGGCGCGCAGCCGCAGTGGCCGCCAAGTTCGACGACATTCTCGGGCAGGTCGAGCCCGCCCAGCGCGCCGCGGCGATCGTCGGGCTCGAAGCTCTCGGTGAAGCGCTCCACGCGCATGTGAAGAGTCGGGCACTGCACGCACGATGACCGTTGCCCGCAGCAGCGCGAGCGTCACGTTGGCGGCCGCGGCCGCCGACCGTCCCATCCCGGAACCGGCACCGCCCGGCTCAGGAGGCTGGCTGCGTCGATTGTGGCCGTTCCTGATGGCGCACAAGCGCAACGTCATCATCGCGTTCGGCATGGCGGTCGCCGGCCAAGCAGTCGCCGGCTTCGTACCCGTGATCGAGCGGGCCGTCATCGACGACGGCATCGTGGCGCAGACGCGGCCGGTGTGGCCGTTCCTGTTGATTCTCCTCGCCGCCGGTGCGTTCTCGTTCCTCTCGTCCTACATACGTCGTTGGGTCGGCGGACGGGTCAGTCTCGATGTGCAGTACGACTTGCGTGTCGCCATCTTCGAGCGACTGCAGACGACTGGACTTTGCCGGCCACGACGATCTCCAGACCGGCCAGCTCGTGTCGCGGTCCTCCTCGGACCTCGCGCTCATCCAAGGACTGCTGGCCTTCCTGCCGATCATCGTCGGCAACTTCGTGATGCTGATCGTGTCGCTGATCGTCATGATCTTCCTGTCGCCGCTGCTCACGCTGGTCATGGTCGCGATCCTGCCGGCGTTGCTCATCGTCTCCATGCGGATGCGCGGTTCGATCTTCCCGGCCACGTGGGACGCGCAGCAGAAGGCCGGCGAGGTCGCGGGCGTGGTCGACGAAGCCGTCACCGGTGTGCGCGTCGTGAAGGGGTTCGGTCAAGAACAACGCGAGCTGGATCACCTGGGCGATGCGGCGGAGACCCTGTACGCCTCGCGCAGCCGGTTGGTGCGGTTGCAGGCCCGGTTCACGCCGGCGTTGCAGGCGATTCCCGCCTTCGGTCAGGTGGCGGTTCTGGCGCTCGGCGGTTGGCTGGCGCTCGAGGGCCACATCACCCTCGGTACGTTCCTCGCGTTCTCGTCGTACCTGGTGCAACTGGTTGCACCGGTACGGATGCTCGCCGGTTTGTTCGCGATCGGTCAGCAGGCACGAGCGGGAGCCGAGCGCATCTTGGATGTCCTCGACGCCAATGCGTTGGTACATGACGAGCCGGGCAGCACTTCGCTCCCATCGGTACGCGGCGACATCCGGTTCGAAGGCGTGCGGTTCGGGTACACGAAGAGCACGCCCGTGCTCGATCAGTTCGATCTGCACATCGAGCCAGGGCGAGGTCGTTGCCCTCGTCGGGGCCAGCGGGTCGGGCAAGTCCACGATCACCGCGCTCCTGCCCCGGTTCTACGACGTGGCCGAGGGCCGGGTGTTGGTGGATGGGGTCGACGTTCGTGACGTCACGCTCTCCTCGCTCCGCCGCCAGGTAGGTGTGGTCTTCGAGGACGCCTTCCTGTTCTCGGACACCGTCCGCGCCAACATCGCCTACGCCGATGCCGACGCAACCGATGAGCAGGTACGCGCCGCCGCACGGGCCAGTGGAGCGGAAGCCTTCATCGACGCGCTGCCCGACGGGTACGACACGGTGGTCGGTGAGCGCGGGCTCACATTGTCCGGTGGGCAGCGCCAGCGCATTGCCCTGGCCCGGGCCATCCTCACCGATCCGCGCATCCTGGTGCTCGACGACGCCACGTCGTCCGTGGATGCCGCGACCGAGGAGGCGATCCACGACACGCTGCGCGAGCTCATGGCCGACCGCACCACGATCCTCATCGCTCACCGCCGTTCGACCCTTCGCCTCGCCCAGCGCATCGCCGTGATCGACAAGGGTCGGGTGGTCGACGCCGGGTCGCACGAGGAGCTCCTCGAACGCAACGCGCGATATCGCGCTCTGCTCACCGGACCGGACGACGGCGGGATCGCGTTGGACGAGTCCTTCGATCAGGACTGGCGCGACGCACCCGATGACCAAACGACATCGTCGGCGTGGGTCGCGCCCGACAGGGAGGGTCCGGTCGCACGCGCGAACGTCGCCACGGTCGCTCGCTTCGGCCCCGGTGCCGGTGGGGCCGGGGGTGGCATGGCGGGGGCGCTGGCCGCCACGCCGGAGCTGCTCGCTCAGCTCGACCGGCTACCAGCGGCGGATGACGTTTCCGAGGTCGACAGGGCGGCGGCGGCCGTGGAGCCGACGGACCACTTCAAGTTCCTCCGCTTCCTGCGTCCTTGGGCGCGATGGCTCGCGTTCGGCTTCGTCCTGGTGGCCCTCGACGGTGTGCTGTCGCTCCTCGGGCCGCTCTTCGTGAAGCGCGGACTCGATCTCGGGGTGAACGCCGGCGATCTGACCGTGCTGTGGTGGTCGAGCGCCGCGTTCGGGCTGACGGTCGCGATCGACTGGGTCGTCACCTGGGGCTACACCCTCGTCACCGGCCGGACGGCCGAACGCACGCTGTGTGCGTTGCGCATCAAGATCTTCGCCCATCTCCAACGGATGTCGCTCGACTACTTCGACAACGAGTTGGACGGCCGGATCATGACCCGCATGACGACCGACGTCGAAGCGCTGTCGCAGCTGATCCAGACCGGTGTCGTGAACGCGTTGGTCGCCGCCATCACGTGCGTAGGTGTGTTCGTGTTCCTCGTCATCCTCTCGCCGCCGCTCGCGCTGGCCGCGGCCGCAACCGTGCTGCCCCCATTGTTCTTGGCGACGTGGTGGTACCGCCGGCGGTCGGCCGTGGCGTACGGACGGGCGCGCGACGCCATCGCCGACGTGAACGCCAACCTGCAGGAGAGCCTGTCGGGCGTCCGAGTCGCCCAGGCCTACGTCCGCGAGGATCGCAACATCACTCGCTTCCGGGGCGTGAACCAGCAGTACCTGCAACATCGCCTGGGCGCGCAACGACTGATCGCGCTCTACTTCCCATTCGTCCTGTTCCTCGCCGACGTGGGAGCCGTTGCCGTTCTCGCCGCCGCGTCGGAGCTGGTTCCCCGGGGCGTCGTCACGACCGGCGTGGTCATCGCGTTCCTGCTCTACCTCGATCAGTTCTTCTCACCGATCCAGCAGTTGTCGCAGGTGCTCGACACATGGCAGCAAGCATCGGCGTCGCTCAACAAGATCGACGAGTTGCTCGACACACCGAGTGGCACGCCGTACCGTCGAAGACCCCATCGTGCTCGATCACGTCGACGGCGACGTGCGGTTCGACGACGTCCACTTCCGCTATCCCGGAACCGTCGGTGAAGAAGCTGTGGCCGGCGTCGATCTCCATGTGGCGCCGGGCGAGACCGTCGCCCTCGTCGGTGAGACGGGCGCGGGCAAGTCGACGCTCGTGAAGCTGGTGGCTCGGTTCTACGACCCCGTGAGCGGAACCGTTCGCATCGACGGCGTCGATGCTCGGGAGCTCGAGCTCGGGTGCCTTCCGGCGCCAGCTGGGCGTCGTGCCACAGGAAGCGTTCCTCTTCACGGGCACGGTCCGCGACAACATCGCGTACGGTCGGCCCGATGCCACCGACGCGGAGGTCGAAGGCGCGGCGCGTGCGGTCGGGGCCCACGACTTCGTTGCGTCGCTTCCGAACGGCTACTACGAGCCGGTGAGCGAGCGAGGCCGGTCGCTTGTCCTCCGGCCAGCGCCAACTGATCGCGCTGGCGCGAGCCCGGCTCGTCGATCCGGCGATCCTCCTGCTCGACGAAGCCACCTCGCAGCTCGACCTGGAGAGCGAGGCCCGCGTGCAGCGAGCCATGCAGGCCGCGGCCCACGGCCGCACGACGATCCTCGTCGCCCACCGGCTCCCGACCGCACGCCGTGCCGATCGCATCCTCGTCATCGACGGAGGCCGAGTCATCGAAGAGGGCACCCACGACGAACTTCTCGCGCGGGACGGGGCGTACGCGAGCCTCTGGGCCACTTTCGCGACCGCGGCCGGTCGCGGAGAGCCGCAGCTGAACTGACGCGCCGCCGCGACGGCCGTGCATCAACCGGTAGCGTCCGCCCGCATGACGTATCGAGTGGTTGTTTGGGGCACGGGCAACGTTGGTCGGCCGGCGTTGCGCGCGGTGGCCGCACATCGCGAGCTCGAACTGGTCGGGCGCGGTGGTTTCCAACCCGGACAAGGTCGGTCGCGACGCCGGCGAGCTGGCCGGGATCGACGCGTTGGGTGTGCTCGCCACCGACGACACCTCGGTCGCGCTGTCCGGGAGCGTCGACGCCGTCGTGTACACCGCCACGGGCGACACACGGCCCGACGAGGCGCTGAAGGATCTGACGGCGTGTCTGCGGGCCGGCGCCAACGTGGTGTCGACTGCGTTCTATCCGTTGTTGCACCCCGCGCAGCGCGCCGCAGGAGTTGCTCGACGAGGTCGGTGCCGGCGTGCGACGACGGGCGACAGCTCGGTCTTCGTGTCGGGCATCGATCCGGGCTGGGCGCTCGACATCCTGCCCGCGCTCGTGAGCGGCGTCGGCGCCGGGATCACCGAGATCCGGATACAGGAGCTCTTCAACTACGCGTTGTACGACCAGCCCGACGTCGTGCGGGAGGTGATCGGGTTCGGCCAGTCGATGGACGACCTGCCGCTGATGCTCCTCGACTTCTCGCTCGACATGGTGTGGGCACCGATGGTGCGCGTGCTCGCCGACTTCCTCGACGTCGAGGTCGAGCGGATCGACATCGACGTCGTTCGGCGGCCCGCTCGAGCGGACGATCGACGTTCCGGGGATGGGCCGGTTCGAGAAGGGCACGCAGGGAGCGTTTCGGTTCGAGGTGAGGGGCATCGTCGGCCGGCCATCCGTTGCTCGTGGTCGAGCACGTGACCCGGATCGACGACGAGTGCGCGCCCGACTGGCCGCGTTCGAACGCTCCCGGAGGTGAGCACAAGGTGGTGCTCAGCGGACACCCCCATTTGGAGGTCTCCGTGCACGGAACCGAGCCCGGCGAGCCGGGCGCCGCCGGCGGCGGGAACGCCACGGCGGCCAATCGCATCGTCAACGCCATTCCGGCCGTGTGCTCGGCACCGGCCGGACCGCTGAGCCCCCTCGATCTGCCCGTCATCACGGGCGCCTCCCAACTGCGGACCGATTAGGTTCAGGGCAGCAACGCGCCGGGATGTCGCTCGAGTCCGTCGAGGCATGGCGCAGGGGGTCGTGGCCAGGATGAAGGTTCGTCGGCAGCCATCACGGCGTTCGGTGCGTTACGTGGCGGCGCTGGCGGCCTGCCTCGTGGTCGCCGCCGGATGCAAGGGCCCATGGGGTTGGGGCCAGAACAACTTCGGTCAGGTCGGCGACGGAACGACGACGACGCGCACCGCGCCCGTCGAGCTCGATCCGGGCTACACGGTTGTCGCGGCGGGCGACAAGCACACGGTGGCAGTGCGCACCAACGGCACGCTGTGGGCCTGGGGTGTGAACGGCTCGGGTCGGCTGGGCGACGGCACCACCACCGATCGGCTGGTCCCCACGCAGGTGGGCACGGCCACGACCTGGAAGACCGTGAGCGCCGGCGCCGCCCACACGGTCGCGCTGCGCACCGACGGATCGCTGTGGGCCTGGGGCTCCAACGCTTCGGGCCAACTGGGTGACGGCACCACGACGACACGCACCGCTCCGGTGCACATCGGCACCGACACCTGGGCCTCGATCAGTGCGGGAGCGGACCACACCGTCGGCATTCGCACGGACGGCACGTTGTGGGCGTGGGGCCTGAACTCCGACCGGCCAGGTCGGGAACAACACGACGACCAACCAACCGGCACCGGTCCAGATCGGTACCGCGACGAACTGGAGCTTCATCGCGGCCGGCGGGGCCCACACGATCGCCGATTGCCACCGACGGAACGCTGTGGGCATGGGGTCGCAACCTCGAGGGCCAGCTCGGCGACGGCACCACGACGAACGAGCTGACGCCGGTGCAGGTCGGCACCGCGACGACGTGGCGCACCGGCGACGCCGGCAGCCGCTACAGCGTCGCGCTGCAAGCCGACGGTTCGCTCTGGGCGTGGGGCGGCAACGGCGTAGGACAGCTCGGCGATGGCACGACCACTCGCCAGACTCGTGCCGACGCACATCGGCACGAGTGCCTGGAGAACCGTGGCGACGAGCGACGACCACACCGTCGCCATCCGCTGGCGACGGCACGATGTGGGGTTGGGGCAACAACGCGAAGGGTCAGATCGGCGACGGCACGACGGTCAACCGCAAGGTCCCGACCGCGGTGGGCACCGACACGACGTGGACGAGCGTCTCCGCCGGCGGCAGCGGCTTCACCGTCGCCACGCAGGCCGACGACAGCATCTGGGTCTGGGGCGGGGGAGACCTGGGTGACGGGACCACGACAGGACACTTGACCCCGTTCCGCCTGGGCTCCGACTGGGACGCGGTCTCCGAGAACTTCGTGCACGGTCTGGGCATCAAGAGAGATGGGACGTTGTGGGCGTGGGGTTACAACGCCGCGGGTCAGTTGGGCGACGGCACGACCACCAGCCGCACGGCACCCACGCAGATCGGTTCCGCAACCAACTGGTCGTCGGTCGCGTCCGGCTACCTGCACTCCGTCGGTATTCGCAAGGACGGCACGCTCTGGGCGTGGGGTGACAACACCTACGGCCAGTTGGGTGACGGCACGACGACCGATCACCCGGCCCCTGTCCAGATCGGTACCGACACCTGGAAGCAGGCCACGGCGGGCGAGAACTACACCGTCGCGATCAAGTCCGACGGCACGCTGTGGAGTTGGGGCAGCAATGTGTTCGGCACCTTGGGCGACGGAACGATCACCGACCGGCCCTCGCCCGTGCAGATCGGCCACACCACATGGCTCACCGTCAGCAGCGGAGGACTCCACACCAGCGGCGTGCGCACCGATGGCACGTTGTGGTCATGGGGGTTGAACGAAGACGGCGAGTTGGGCGACGGCACCACGATCAACCGCAAGTCGCCGGTGCAGGTGGGCGCGGTCAAGACCTGGAAGGCGGTCGACGCCGGCACCCACCACACCATCGCCAGTCGCGAGGACGGCACCTTGTGGACATGGGGCGACAACACCTACGGGCAGTTGGGCGACGGCACGACCACCGGTCGCTCCGATCCCGCACAGCTCGATGCATCGCAGTGGGCCTCGTTCAGCGCCGGCGGCAACCACAGTGTGGCCGTTCGCAAGGACGGCACGCTGTGGAGCTGGGGGCGCAACCTCGAGGGCCAGTTGGGTGACGGGTCGACCACGAACCGCCTCGCGCCGGTGCAGATCGGCGCGCTGACATCATGGGGCGCGGTGACCGCAGGAACATCGGTGACCATCGCGCTACGGGAACGCTGATAGTGGGGCGTGCGGATCGCCACCACTGTGCCCACGCAAGATCCGCGTCGTGCGGCCGATGTCTTCGCGGACCTCGAGCGGATCGGTTACGACACCGCGTTCTCGTTCGAGTCCAAGCATGATCCGTTCCTGCCGCTCGCGCTCGCCTCGGCGAACACCGACGGGCTGAGACTGGGCACCGCGGTCGCGATCGGCTTCGCCCGGAACCCCATGGTGCTGGCGAACGTCGGCTACGACCTGCAGCTGCTGACGGAGGGACGGTTCGTGCTCGGCATCGGCTCACAGGTGCGACCACACATCGAGCGGCGGTTCAGCGAGACGTGGTCGCACCCGGCGGCGCGCATGCGCGAGTTGGTCTTGGCCCTGACCGCCATCTGGTCGCGCTGGGAGGGCACCGCCGATCTGCGTTTCGAGGGCGAGTTCTATCGGCACACCCTCATGACTCCGGCCTTCGATCCGGGTCCGAACCCGTTCGGTCCACCGCCCGTCTTCATCGGCGGCTTCGGGCCGCGCATGATCGAGGTGGCCGGCGAGGTCGCGGACGGTTTGATCGTCCATCCCTTCAACAGCCGGCGGTCGCTGGAGGAGCTCGTCGTCCCCGCCCTCGCACGTGGCCGCGCCGTCGCCGGGCGCGATGCCGACGGACGTCGAGATCGTGTGGGTGCAGATGGTCGTGACGTGGACGACCGATGAACAACGGGCCACGGCGCTGCGGTCGGCTCGCGACCAGATGGCCTTCTACGGCTCGACGCCCGCGTACGCGCCGGTGCTCGACCTCCATGGGTACGCCGATCTGCATCCGGAGCTGAACCGGCTGTCGAAGCAGGGTCGATGGGACGACATGGCTGCGCTGATCCCGGATGACTTGATCGAGCAACTGGCGGTGGTCGGCCCGCGACGTGACATCGCCGCGAAGTTGCTCAGCCGTTCCGACGGCATCGCCGACACCGTGAGCCTGGTCAACAACCGCAACCCGGATCCCGACAACTTCGCCGACATCGTCGAGGATCTGCACTCGTGACGCGGCCCCGCTCTGGGGCCGATCAGTGGACCGAGAAACCGCAGTCGGCGTAGAGGAGCTGACCCGTGACCGCACCGGCCGACGGTCCCGCGAGGAACACCGCCAAGCCCGCGAGGTCGGCGACCGCGCCGTTGGTGCCGGTCATGGTGCGGGCGGCCATGGCGTCGCTCACCGCAGGATCGGCGAACACGGCTGCGGTCGACGGCGTCTCGACGAACGCAGGGGAGATGGCGTTCGCAGTGACACCCGACCGGGCCCAGGCCTCGGCTTGCGAACGTGTGAGTCCGACGATGCCGGCCTTGCTCGCGCCGTAGGCACCGCTGTTGCCGAACGCGCGGACCGCCTGCTGAGACGCCAGGTTGATGATGCGGCCATACCCGCGCTCGGCCATGAGCGGCGCGAAGTGTTGGGTGAGCAGATGGGGAGCGGTCAGGTTCAGAGCGAGCGTGCGGTCCCACTCGTGCTCGGTGAGCTCGGCCATCGGCGGGCGCAGGTTGACGGCCGCGGCGTTGACGAGGATGGCGGGTGGGCCGAGGCGAATGACGATGTGGTTCGCGACCTCGATGAGCGCGGCGCGTTGGGTGAGGTCGGCAACGAAGGGATGGGCGGCTCCACGCTCGCAGGTCCGGTCGATCTCACCGGCCGCGTCGGCGAGGGCGTGGCGCCGCCGGGCCACGAGTGCGACCGTGGCTCCGGCGCGGGCCAGCGCCTCGGCGATCCCGCGGCCGATGCCCGAGTTGCCGCCGGTGACCACCGCGAGCAGACCGTCGAGCGCGAACTGTTCGACGAGATAGGCATGGGAATCGGACTCGGGCGACACGGTCGCCACCGTAACCAGGCCGCCGCGTGGCCAGCGGGGGATATCGCCGTGATCAGGCGAAGGCCTCGTGCGCGAGCTGCATCCCGGCCAGGCCTTCGGTCCAGAAGCCGTAGGTTCCATCGTCGAGGAACTCGCGTGCCGCCTTGGCGACCGCCGCGATCGCGACCGAGCTGAAGGCGCTACCCACCGACACTCGGCTCACACCGAGGGCACTCAGCTCGAACACGGTCGGACTGCCCGGGAGGGCGAGCACGTTCACCGGCAGGTCGGTAGAGGTCACGATCGCCTCGACGGCGCCGGGACTGTTCGCTCCGGGTGCGTACAACGCGTCGGCCCCCGCTTCTTGGAACGACTGCAGTCGGGCGATCGTGCTGTCGAGGTCGGGGTGACCGTGGAGGAACTGCTCGCAGCGAGCGGTCAGGACGAACGCCGGATTGGCCCCATGCGCGGCCTCGGCCGCGGCGCGTATGCGTTCAGCCGCGAGTCCGGCGTCGTAGATGGGGTCGTCGCTCCGGCCCGTGAAGTCTTCGATCGAACATCCGGCGAGGCCGGTCTCGACCGCGAGCCGCACGGTCTCGGCGACGTCCTCGGGATCGTCGACGAATCCGTTCTCGAAGTCGGCGCTGACCGGCAGATCGGTCGCGCTCACGATCTGCGCCGCGTGCGTCAGGGCCTCGTCGCGGGTGACCGAACCGTCGAGACGCCCGAGTGTGGCCGCGAAACCGCCGCTGGTCGTCGCCAGGGCACGAAAGCCGAGCGTCGCGAACAGCTTCGCCGACCCGGCATCCCAGGGATTGGGCAACAGCACGGGATCACCCGGTACGTGCAAGGAGCGGAACATCTCGGCCTTGGCCACGTCAGCGCTCATGGCTCGAATCTAGCGAGATGTACTAAGACCGTGTGATGGGTTCGGTGTTGTCCCACGACGCGAGGTTCGTTCCCCGATCGGGGGAGAGTTGGCGCGACCCGTTCGCCATGTACGCGGCGTTGCGTGATCACGACCCGGTGCACCACGTGGACGACGGTGACTATTGGGTGTTGTCGCGCCACGCCGATGTGTTTGCCGCGGCCCGCGATACCGAGACCTTCTCGTCGGCCAAGGGTTTGACGTTCCTGTACGGCGAGGTCGAGCGGTTGGGTATCGACCGCGCGCGTCCGATGGTGATGATGGATCCTCCGGATCACACCGCGTTCCGGCGGCTGGTCGCTCGCGGGTTCACGCCCCGGCAAGTCTCGTCGATCGAGCCCGCGGTGCGCGAGTTCGTTCGTGAACGATTGGCCCGGTTGCGCGACGCGGGATCGGGCGATGTGGTGCTCGAGCTGTTCAAGCCCTTGCCGAGCATGGTGGTCGCCCACTACCTCGGCGTACCGAGCGCGGACCGAGGGCGTTTCGACGGCTGGACCGAAGCCATCGTTTCCGCCAACGCGCATGGTGATCCGCTCGCGGCGGCCGACGCCGTCGGTGAGCTGTTCGGGTACTTTGCCGCGCTCGCCGAGCTACGTCGCGCCGAGCCACAGGACGACACCATCTCGCAGTTGGTGCACACCGACCCCGGAACCGATCCTGCCGACATCGCCCAGGTGATCGGGTTCGCGTTCACGATGGTGACCGGAGGCAACGACACCACGACGGGATTGCTCGGCGGGGCCGCGCAGCTGCTGACCGAGCATCCCGACCAGCGAACACGACTGATCGACCAACCGGAGCTCATCGCCGACGCGGTGGACGAGCTCTTGCGGTTGACATCACCGGTGCAGGGCTTGGCCCGGACCACCACGCGGGATGTGGAAGTCGACGGCGCGACGATCCCGGCCGGGCGGAAGGTGATGCTGCTGTACGGAGCGGCGAATCGCGACCCTCGCGCGTTCGGGCCCGACGCCGATCAGCTCGAGGTGACTCGTCGCCCCGAACGCATGCTGTCGTTCAGCTACGGCGCGCATCATTGCCTGGGTGCGGCCGCGGCGCGGCTGCAGGGCCGAGTCGTGTTGGAGGAGTTGCTCGCGTCGATGCCGGCCTTCTCGGTGGATGCCGATGCGGGAGTGTTCGCACCGGGCCACTTCGTCCGCCGCTTCCAGTCCTTGCCGTTCCGGGCCGACGGCGTGGCATGAGTGCGGGGCGCACCGGTCGCCGGTGACAGACTGCTGCGATGCACGCCTTGCTGGTGTCGGACCTGCACTACGACCTCAAGAAGTTCGACTGGGTCTTGAGTCAGGCCGAGACCGTCGACCTCCTGGTCGTGGCGGGCGACCTGCTCGACATCGCATCGGGAGTGCCGCTCGACGCACAGATCGCGGTCGTGCTGGAGTACCTCACGCGGTGCGCGGCAGCAGTGTAGGACGGTCGTGTGCTCCGGCAACCACGATCTGGACCACCGGACCGACGGTCAGGAGAAAGCCACCGCGTGGATCAACGAAGCGTGGGCGGGCGGGGTGGTGGTCGATGGCGAGAGCGTCACGGTCGACGGTTGGTTGGTGAGCGCATGCGCCTGGTGGGAAGGGCCGGTGACGCTCCAGCGGCTCGAGCAACACTTGGCGGACGCCGAAGCTGAGCGTGGTCGGGGCTGGATCTGGGCCTACCACGGCCCGCCCGAGGGCCCGTTGTCCTGGACTGGGTCGCGCCACTACGGAGACCCCGAGCTACCTCGACTGCTCGACCGTTATCGCCCGGACATCGTGCTGTGTGGGCACATCCATCAGTCACCGTTCGTTGCTGATGGAGCATGGGCCGAGCGACGGGGCGACACATGGTTGTTCAACAGCGGTCACCAACCGGGTGGGATCCCCAGCCACGTTCGCCTGGACCTCGACGAGCGACGCGCGTCGTGGTGGTCGTTCGAGGGGTCCGACGACGTGTCGCTCGGCGACGCCCGGTGCTACCCATCAGTAATCGGGCCAATCAGTAATCGGGAGAGCGGTCCGAGCCCGGCTCGATCTCCACGGGAGCGCGTGACGCGAGAGCGTCCGAGCACCGAGTCGACCATCGTGAGGTGGCCCTCTTCTCCGCGGTACTGCTCGCGGAGGTCGCCGAGGTAGGCCAGCAGTCGATGCAGTCGGCCCGCGAGTTGCCGGGCCAGTTCCAGGGCGAGCTGGGGATGGGTCCGCGAAGAACGCGTCGGGATCGCCGATGATGCGCACGGTCGTGGGCGTGGTCGCGCTGACCGTCGCGGTCCGAGAGTTGCCGAGCAGGGCGCCGATCTCGCCGACGAACGCGCCGGGTTGATCGATGGCACCGATCACGACGTCACCCATGTGCACGTCGAGGTGGCCTTCGACGAGGACGGCGACGACCACCGGGCTCGTCTCGTGTTGATCGAACAACACCTCACCGGGCTCGAGTCGACGCTCCGGCATCTCGGTCGTGAGCGAGAGGACCTCGGGTGTGGAGCTCATCGTGGGAGACTAGTTGGTGAGAAGATGCAGGATGCCGAATGAAATGCGGTGCAAAGCGCTGGGATTCGAAGGCCGCTGACATGTACGAACAGATCCTGTACGAGGTCGACGATCCCGTCGCCACGATCACCCTCAATCGTCCCCAGTCATTGAACGGATGGACGATGCGGATGGCGGCCGAGGTGCGCCACGCGGTGTGGCAGGCCGAGAACGATCGCGCCGTGGTCGGGATCATCATCACCGGCGCGGGGCGAGCGTTCTGCGCCGGCGCCGACATGGGCGATCTCACCACGCTCACCGAGGGCGGCACGCTCGACGGCGGGTGGCCCGAGCTCGAGGTCCCGACGAACGACTCGGTGTCCGACGACGACTTCCGGCGAGTACACCTACTTGCTGGCCGACCAAGAAGCCGATCGTGGCGGCCATCAACGGGGCGGTCGCGGGGATGGCGGTGCCGATCGCGTTGTGCTGCGACGTGCGATTCATGGCGGCCGACGCGCCGCTTGATCACCGCGTTCGCCCGTCGTGGGCTCATCGCCGAGTGGGGTCTGAGCTGGCTGTTGCCGCGCATCGTGGGTACGACCGTCGCCATGGACCTGTTGATCTCGTCGCGCCGGGTGCTCGGCGACGAGGCAGCCCGTCTCGGTCTGGTGAATGCCTCGATGCCCGTCGAACTGGTGGTTCCGCACAGCCGGGCGTACATCGACGAGATCGCGGCGACGTGCTCGCCCGCGTCGATCGCCATCATCAAGCGCCAGGTGTACGAGCAGTCACATCGGGTCTGGGTCCCGCCGAGCGCGAAGCCGAACAACTGATGCTCGAGAGCTTCGGCCGGCCCGACTTCCGCGAGGGCGTGAGCTCCTTCCTCGAGAAGCGGCGCCCGAAGTTCGATCGACTGGGTGAGGAGGACTAAGCCACGACGCCCTTGGGGGCTTGCTGGTTCATGAAGCCGAACAGATAGCCGGCGACCCGACGCATCTGGATCTCCTCGCTGCCTTCGGTGATGCGGTAGCGGCGGTGGTGGCGGTAGATGTGCTCGAACGGCAGGTGACGCGAGTAGCCGAGCCCGCCGTGCACCTGCATGGCCCGGTCGGCCGCCTCGCAACACAGCCGGTTCGCCCAGTAGTTGCACATCGACACCTTGTCGGACACCGAGAACGGGCCGTACTTGTCCATCTCCCACGCCGTCTTGTGGACCAGCGCGCGCAGCATCTCGCATTGCGTCTGCAGCTCGACGAGCGGGAACTGGATGGCCTGGTTCGTCGACAAGCGGCTTGCCGAACGGCGCTCGCACCTTGGCGTACTCGACGGATCGGTCGATGCAGAACTGCGCCGCGCCCAGGCTCGACGCCGCCTGCCGGATGCGGTTCTCGTTGAAGAAGTGCTGGGTCACCTGCAGGCCTCGATCCTCGCCGCCGAAGATCGCCGAGTCGGGCACGCGCACGTCGGTGAGGCGGATGTGCGCGTGGTCGGTCGGCATGTTGAACGTCCAGAGGAACTCGACGATCTCGAAGCCCGGGCTGTCGGTGGGCACGAGGAACGCGGTGATGCCGAGCCCGTCGCCGGCCTCGCCGCTCGTGCGGGCGAAGATCAGGTCGTACGGCGCGTGGTGGATGCCGGTGTTCCACGTCTTCTCGCCGTTGATGACCCACTCGTCGCCGTCGCGGACGGCGGTGGTCTCCATGTGCGTCGCGTCGGAACCGTGAGCGGGCTCGGTGATGCCGAACGCGAAACCGCCGCGCCCCTCGGCGAGGTCGTCGATCCACTCGCGCCTTCTGCTCGTCGGTGCCGTAGTTGAGCATCAGCAGCAGCCCGACGTTGTTGCCGACGATCGAGTGCTCGTTCTGCAGGTCGTTGTGCAGGCCGAGTCCCTTGCGGGCGAGGTGCTCGCGGATGACGGCCATGCCGAGGTTCGTGCCGTCCCGCCCGCCGTACTCCTTCGGGAACGGGTAGCGGTAGTGGCCGGCCGGCGTCGGCGCGCTGGCGCGGCCTCGAACAGCAGCGCCTCCCACTCCTCGTTCGGCAGGCCCGCCTCGTTCCCAGTCGGTGCGCGCGTCCTCGCGGCGGTGGTCGAAGAAGCGGATGTTGTCGTCGGCCTCCTCGAGCGGGACGATCTCGCGTTCGATGAACGCGTCCAGTTCGGCGAGGTAGGCGACCAGGTCGGCAGGCAACTCGAAGTCCATGGGCGTAGCGTCGCGGCCTGTGCACCGCATCTGTCGAGGAGTTCCAGGACGAGGCCCGAAGCTGGCTGGACGCCAACGGCGCCGAGGCCCCGCAGGACTACGGCGCGATCTGCCCTCCGGACCTCATCGACGCGGCGGTTCGGTGGCAGCGGCGGCTGTTCGACGCCGGGTTCGCCGGCATCCACTGGCCGACCGAGTTCGGCGGTCGTGGTCTCACCCCCGAGCACAACGCGGTCTGGCTGCTCGAATGCGCCATCGCCGGTGTGCCGTCGGCGCTCAACATGGTCGGACTCGTGCTGGCCGGCGGCTCGATCCTGAAGTTCGGCACGCCCGAGCAACAGGCCACCATCTCGAGGCCACCCTCGAGCCGAGCAGGTGTGGTGCCAGCTCTTCAGCGAGCCGGGCGCCGGGAGCGACCTCGGCGGGCTGACGCACGAGCGCCGTGCGCCGACGGCGACACCTTCGTCGTCAACGGGCAGAAGGTGTGGTGCAGCGGCGGCCGCTACAGCAACTGGGGCATCCTCATGGCCCGCACCGATCCCGACGCGCCGAAGCACAAGGGCATCTCGTTCTTCCTGTGTCCGATGGACGCCCCGGGCATCGAGGTGCGTCCGCTGCAAGCAGATGACCGGCGAGTCCGAGTTCGACGAGGTGTTCTTCACCGACGTGCGGCTGCCGGCCGACGAATCTGCTGGGCCCGCTCGCACGGCGGCTGGGGCGTCGGCATGGCGGTGCTCACCAGCGAGCGTGGTCACATCGGAACGAGCGTGATCGGTCTCGAGCGTCGGCTCGAGTCGATGACGGCGCTCTCGGCCCGACGCGAGCTCGACCCGATCGAACGTCAACGCCTCGCGGCGGAGATGATGCGAGGCATGTCGCTCAAGGCCATGGCGCAGCGCCAGGGCCCGATCGCGTCGACGGCGGCGTCGCTGATGAAGCTCGGCATCACCGAGATGATCTTCGACGTGGCGATGCTGCGCGGCGACCTGGCCGGGGCCGACGCCATGGTGCTCGGCCCGGAGGCCGTCGGCATGCTCGGCGCACCCGGAGGCCGCATCGCCGGCGGCACGAGCCAAGTGCAGCGCAACATCATCGGCGAGCGCCTGCTCGGCCTACCTCGGGAGCCCAAATGACGAGTACCACGACGCGTCGCGTCCTCACGCCGCGTGAAGCCGATCGGCGTACCCGCGCTGCCGCCCGGCCGAGTCGCGGCGGCGGGCACCCGGGTGCGCGCCGCGTCTGCTCAACCTCGCCGGCCGCATGGCCCCACCGCCGATCGCCATCATCGAGGGCCTGTTCGGCCTGCTCGATCATCGGGTCCTCGTCGAACTGTGCCGAGCGGGCGTGCCCGACGAGCTGATCGGGCCCGATGACCACGGACGAACTGGCTCGCGCGTCGATGCCGATCCCGTTCGCCTCGAACGCCTGGTGCGTTTCGCCGTCGGTGCGCGGGTGGGTCCGCCTCGACCGCGCGTGGCCACGTGCGGCCGACGCCGTCACCGAGTTCCTGCGTCAGGATCATCCCGGCGGATGGCGCGGCCTGGGTCGACTTCGCCGGTGGCGCGCGACATCGTCGACGCGGTGGGCCCAGCTGTCGGTGCGCGATGACGGCGGTCGACGGGTTCGCGGCCGTGAACGGCGCGCCGTTCTTCGAGTACATGGCCGCGCACCCCGACCGTGGCGCGACGTTCGATCAGGCCATGGCCGCCGGTGGGCGGATGCACGCGCTCACCCTGGCGGCGGCGATCGACTGGTCGACCACCTCGTCGATCTGCGACGTGGGTGGTGGCACCGGCGAGCTGCTCGCGACCCTGCTCGATCTGCTGCCCTCGGTGCAGGGCACGCTCGTCGACCTGCCGTCGGTCGATCGAGCGAGCGGTGGCGCACGAGCGGCTGACGCCGGTCGCCGGTGACGCCTTCGCGTCGGTGCCCGCCGGGTTTCGACACCTACCTGTTGGTCAACGTGCTCCACGACTGGAGCGACGACGACGCGGTGCGCATCCTGCGGACGGTCGCCGACGCGTGCGGCGCGTGCTCGGGTGCTCGTCGTCGACAGCGACCATCCGGCGGTGCCTTTCGACCGGCTCACCACCGGCACCGATGTGTTGATGGCGGCCCTGACGAACGGCGGACGCGAGCGCGACGCCGATGCGCTTCGCCGCGCTCGGTCGTCCGGCCGGTCTACGGCTGGTGACGTCACACCGGTTGGCGTCGGCCGATTGGGCCCACGAATTCCGCCGCTGACCCGGCCTACGGCTGGCGGCCGATGAACGCGATCAGCTTGGTCTGCTCGTCGGCGTCGTCGGGTACCGGCACCCGCGGTCCGTACTGGCCCGACTCCCGCAGCATCTGATCCATCGGTTCCATGCCGACGAACAGGCGGTGCACCTCGTCGGGGTCGAGGGTCTCGTCGAGACCGGCGGCGCGGGCCAGGTCCCACGTGTGCATGAAGATGTCGTTGGTCACGATCATGTCGATCTGGTCTTCGAAGCTCGCCCGGTCCCATGGGTGTGTCGTCGACCACCTTGGTCGCGATGGCGGGATCGTCGAGGCGCCGCTTGGATCGTGGCGCTGAACACGAGCCACGCCCGAACCGGGTCCTCGTCGACGGTCGGCCCGGCGGGGGCTCGATGTCCCAGCGCTCGTAGAAGTAGTCGCCGACCCAGTCGACGAGGTGGCGCACCACGTCGCGGGTCACCCAACCGTCGACGGGGGACGGGATTGTCCCAGGCGTCGTCGGGCACCTGCTCGACCCGCTCGGTGAACTGGGCGGCCACCTTGCGGTAGTGATCGGAGATCTCGGTCATCGTCGTGGCTCCTTGGTCGGAATGGCCTTGGTACCACTTCAACGAGGGGCCGGGTCCAAACTCATCGGTGGCGCGATGAAGATCTCGCCGCTGCGATCGAGATCGGCGACGGCGTCGTTGACCGACTCCTCCGCTTCCTCCCGCGTCAGGCGCTGTCGGGCGTCTCGGGCGTAGGACATGCCCCACAGGCCGGCGCCGATCGCGGCCAGCGCGCCGACGGCCACGCCGTAGCGGGCGCCGAACCGGTCACAGATCCAACCGAGGATCGGCCCGCCGATCGGGGTGCTGCCGAGGAAGACCATGGCCTGCAGGGCGAGCACCCGGCCTCGGAACTCGGGCGCGGCGCGGAGCTGCACGATCGCGGTGGACGAGGTGAGGAAGGCGATGCTCCCGAGGCCCACGAGCATGCCGATCGGGAAGGCGACGGCGGTCGAGGGCGCGAACGTCATGAGACCGAGGGCGAGCCCGTAGGCGAGCGAGCTCAGGCCGACGAGACGGATGTCGATCACCTTGCGGCGCGCCGTGGCCAGGGCCCCGATCAGCGCGCCGACGCTCACCACCGAGAACAGCCAGGTGAACGTGCTGGCGTCGCCGCCGAGATCGCGCGTCGTGAAGAGCGGGAAGACGACTTGGAAGTTGTAGGCCAGCGTGCCGACGATGGCCATCATCACGAGCGGCACCCACAGATCCGGCACGCTGCGGGCGTAGCGCAGGCCTTCGCGGACCTGGCCCTTGGCCCGCGGCGTGACCGGCGCGGGGTGGCAGCTCCTCGGTGCGGATCATCCACAGCGCGATCAGCACGGCGATGTACGACAGGCCGTCGAGCAGGAACGCCCAGCCGAAGCCGGCGGTGACGACGAGGAGACCGGCGAGGGCCGGCCCGACGATCCGCGACGACGTCATGATGGCGCTGTTCAGGCTCACCGCGTTGTTGATCGCGTCGTCGCCGACCATCTCGACCACGAACGAGCGCCGGGCCGGGTTGTCGAAGGCCATGGTGAGCCCGCCGATGAAGGCCACGGCGTAGATGGCCGCCACCGGTGGATGGCCGCTGAAGGCCAGCGCGGCCAGGGCGAACGACTGCGCCATGGCGATGGTCTGCACGATGAGCAGCAGCTTGCGCTTGTCGCTGCGGTCGGCGATCAGGCCGGCGAAGGGGCCGAGTGATCAGGATCGGGCCGAACTGAGCCGCGGCCAGGATGCCGAGCGCGACGCCGCTGTCGGTGAGCTGCAGCACGAGCAGGGTCTGGGCCACGAGCGTGAGCCAGTTGCCGACCTGGGAGATCACCTGGCCGGTGAAGAACAGGCGGAAGTTGCGGACGCTCAGCGACTGGAAGGTGTCGCGTGGTCGCGATGCCGCAACGACTTCACGGCGTGTCCTTCGTCGCGAGCAGCTCGAGCACGTCGAGCGCGGCCGCGAGTCGCTGTCGTTGGTCGTCGTCGAGCTCGGCCAGTCGTGCCGTCAGCCACGCCGTCTTCGCGCTTGCGTAGCTCGGCGAGCAGGTCGTCGCCGGCGTCGAGTGGTCGCCACGCGCGCGACGCGGCGGTCGTCGGCATCGGCGGTGCGGTGGACGAGACCGTCGGCTCTCGAGCTTGGTCACGACACGGGTGACGGTGGGGGGAGCGACGCGTTCGTGGTCGGCGAGGGCGCCGAGGGTGAGGGGGCCTTCGTTCTGGATCGCGGCGAGGGCCGAGAGCTGGCTCGGGGTGAGGCCGGCGTCGGACTCCTGGCGGAGCCGCCGAGCCAGGCGGGTGGCGCTCAGGCGCAGGCTGGCGGCGATCTCGAAGTCGTTCACGAGAGATAGTTTACCAAGCTAATTAGCAAAGCTAAACATGATTTCTGCCACAGCTAGGATGCGGCCATGTTCCCGAACCGTGTGACCGAGCTGCTCGGGGTCGACATCCCGATCGTGCAGGCCCCGATGGGGTGGATCGCCCGCGTCCGAGCTGGCCTCGGCCGTGTCGAACGCCGGGCGCCATGGGCATCATCGAGACGTCGTCGGGCGAGCTCGACGTCATCCGCGGACGAGATCCGCCGGATGCGGGACCTCACCGACAAGCCGTTCGGCGTCAACATCGCCCAGGCCTTCGTGAGCGATCCGTCGATCGTCGACTTCGTGGTCGACCAGGGCATCCGGTTCGTCACCACCTCGGCGGCAGCCCGACCCGGTACACGGCCCAGCTGAAGGACGCCGGGCTCACCGTCTTCCACGTGGTCCCGACGCTGCGCGCCGCGCAGAAGGCGGCCGACGCCGGGGTCGACGGCCTGATCGTCGAGGGCGGCGAGGGCGGCGGCTTCAAGAACCCGCGGCCGGTGGCGTCGATGGTGCTGCTGCCGCTCGTCGTGTCGAAGATCGACCTGCCCGTCATCGCCGCCGGTGGCTTCCTCGACGGGCCGACGATGGCGGCCGCGTTCGCGCTCGGGGCCGAGGGCATCCAGCTCGGCACCCGCATGGTGTCGGCGGCCGAGTCGCCGATCCACGCCAACTGGAAGCAGGCGATCGTCGACGCCGAGGAGACCGACACGGTCTTCCTCAACCAACACGCAAGCCGGCGCTGCGGGCGTTGCGGACCGAGCTACACGAGCGCGCTGGAGTTCGACCACGAGCAGAACGCCATGGCGCGGTTCGGCAACGTCACCGCGGTCTACTTCGGCGGCGACCTCTCCGCCGGCATCGCCCTCGGCGGCCAGGTCGCCGGGCGCATCGAATCGGTTCGACCGGTCGCCGACATCATCAGCGAGTGCGCCCGCGACTGCCTGGCCACGATCGACGAACTGGCCCGGCGCTACCCGAGCTAGGCGCGCGCCGAAGCATCACCGATCCACGGCCTTAGGCTCCGGATCGTGAGGATCCTGGTCGTCGAGGACGACGAGAAGATGGCGTCGGTCGTGCGCCGCGCCCTCGAACACGACGGCTACGTGGTCCAGACCGCGAGGTCGGGCGCCGAGGCGTTGTGGGCGGCCCGTGAGATCCCGCCTGCCGCAGTCGTGCTCGACACCATGATTCCCGAACCGGATGGGTTCGAGGTGTGCCGTTCACTGCGACGGGAAGGCTGTGGGGCGCCGGTCATCATGGTGACGGCACGGGATGCGATCACCGATCGGATTGCCGGGCTCGATGCCGGCGCCGACGACTACCTGATCAAGCCCTTCTCGCTGGGCGAGCTCTCGGCCCGACTGCGAGCGTTGCTCCGGCGGGGCGACACGACCCGCGCCGCGGTCATCGAGGTGGGCGACATCCGTCTCGACCCCGCAACCAAGGAAGTGACCCGGGGCGGTGAGGTGATCGACCTCTCTCCGTCGTGAGTACGCCTTGCTGGACATGCTGATGAGACGCGCAGGTCAGGTCGTGAGCCGCAGCGAGATCCTCGACCACGTTTGGGACGTCGAGTACGAGGGCACGTCGAACGTGGTCAACGTCTACATCGGCTACCTGCGCGACAAACTCGACCGACCGTTCGGCCCGACAGCATCAAGACCGTACGCGGCCACGGCTACTTGTTGAAGGTGGGGTGAGGTGCGGCTGGCGAATCGGCCATCGGTCCGACCCGGCTGACGTTCATCGCGACCGCGGCGTCGATCGCGACGCTCGCCGTCGGCGCACTGCTGCTGTACCGCGATGTCAGCTCGACGTTGGACTCCGAACTGACCGATGAGTTGCAGGTCCACGCCACCGACGTGCGCGACGAGATCCAACGTGGGCAACCACCATCGCTCAGCTCCGGTATCGAGACCCAGGTGCTCGACCCCGACGACTCGACCGTGCAGCCGGCAGGGGAGGAACCGCTGCTCGATCCCACCGACATCTCGAACGCCACCCACCGTCAGACCATCGTCGATCGCGTGGTCGACGACCGCGCGCAACGCGTCCTGGCGCTCCCGGCCACGTCCCGGAGCGGGTCCACGCTGGTCGTCGCGGCCGCGGCCAGCACCTCGTCGATCGCGAGCATCAGACGGCGACTGCTCGTCCAGCTGGTCGGGGCGGGTTTGGCCCTGGCCGCCATCACGACGCTCGCCGCCTGGCTGCTGAGCGGCGCCGCGTTGCGTCCGGTCCGTTCGATGAGCAGACGGGCCCGAGGCCTGTCGTCGCACGACCCCGATGCGCGGCTGCCCGTTCCGCCCGGCCACGACGAGATCGCCGAGCTCGGCACCACCCTCAACGACATGCTCGAACGCATCGCCGATGTCCGCACCCGTGAGCGGGCCTTCGTCGATGACGCCAGCCACGAGATGCGCGCACCGCTAGCGGTCGTGCGCGGTGAGCTCGAGCTCGCGATCCTCGAACACGACGAGACCGGCGGCCCGGACACGACTCGACAAGCCTTGGCGAGTGCGCTCGAGGAGACCGACCGGCTCGCCAGCCTGACCGACCACTTGCTCGTGTTGGCCCGCGCCGATGCCGGCATCGTCGACACCGAACGTCGACCGCTGGCCCTCGGGAAGCTGCTGCACGACTGCGTGAGTCGTCTGCCGGCCAGCTCCGTACAGATCGAGATCGAGGGGCCGGACCTCGAGTTCTCCGGCAGCGCGGTCGCCATGGAACAGCTCGTGACCAACCTGCTCGTCAACGCCCAGCGATGGGCCGCCACGACCGTCCGGTGTGAGCTCGAACAACGTGGGGCCGAGATCGTCCTCCGAGTCCTCGACGACGGTCCCGGATTCCCGGATGACTACCTCGCCCACGCCTTCGACCGGTTCCGACGAGGCGACCCGGCTCGACGTCGCGCCGGCGCGAGCACCGGGTTGGGCCTCGCCATTGCCGCGGCCATCGTCCATGCCCACGATGGGCAGATCCACATCGGGAACGACTCGACGCTCGGCGGAGCCTGGATCGAGGTCACGTTCACCACGTAGCTCACCGCTCTCTTATGGAGCGGAGCGCATCATGCGGTCATGGAGGCCCGGTATCCACCGCCGTTGCCCGTCGTGCTGGTCGTCGAGGACGACGAGAAGCTGGCGGCGCTCATCCGTCGCATGCTCGGTCGCGCCGGCTTCGACTCGATCGTGACCGGAACCGGCGACGCCGCGCTGTCCGCCATGCGGGAACGCGGACCCAGCGCAGCGGTGCTCGATGTCATGATCCCGCACCCGGACGGCATCGAGGTGTGTCGCCAGTTCCGGCGGGACGGCTGGACCGGACCGATCATCGCCATCAGTGCCCGCAACTCACCCTTGGATCGTGAACACGTCATGGCGGCCGGTGCCGACGCGTTCTTGAGCAAGCCCTTTCGTCTGTCCGAGCTCATCGCCACCTTGGATCGATTTCATGCCGAACGACCGCTACTCCCCTGACATCACGCCGGGTGCACCCGTCGAGGTCTGGAACCCGTACCTGTCGTCCTGGACGACCGGGTTCGTGCTCGTCGTACCGCGTGAAGACGGCTGCTGGCTCGAACGACAATCGGATCACAGCGTCCTCCCCGTTCCCGTCGACGTGTCCCGCCTCCGACTCGAGAAGTGAGCGCGCGTGATGCGGGCGGGGCAGGGCTCGGCTGCTCGGGCTACGCCGCCGATCTGCGCCGGGACCGGCCGTGGTGGCGTGGACCACTCGGGGACGAGGTCGAAGCGTGGAGAACAGGCCGATGACCGCCCGGGTCATCGTGGCGAGCGAGAAGGGCTGGGCCGGGCACGTGTGGGAGCCATGGCCGAAGGCGGTGACGAGCTCGAGCGCGGCGAGCTGTGAGGTGTCGGCGAGTCGTCGCTTGTTCCAGCGGTCGGGATCCCAGGTGTCGAGGCCGGGCGCCGCGGTCGTGTTGGTCAGCGGGAGCAGCGTCGCGACGGTGATGCCGGCCGGCACGCGGTGGCTTGTCCGCGCGCTGACGGTGAGGTCGAACGGCGCCAACGTGTAGCGCGACATGATGCTGCGTTGCGCGAGTCGGGTGGACTCGAGTGCGCACTGCTCGGCGCGAGCGCGGTCGCCCTCTCGAAGGCGTGCTTGCTCGGCGGGGTGGTTCATGAGGTCGACCAGGGCCCAACCCAGCGCGGCGAACAGGTTCGACATCGAGGCGATGTGCACGAGGGCGACGTCGTGCGCGACACCGTGACGGCGAGTGGTCGAGGGTTCGCCGTCCCACGCGCCGGCGATGCGGGTGAACAGCGGGTGGTCGGCTTCGTTGCCGGGCAGTTCGTCGAGCGCGATGCCGATCTGTTCGGTGATGACGGCGAGCGCGGCGCGCTCCGCGGCCTTGTCGGACGCGGCAACGGCGGCCATCGCGTCGGGATGGACGAACGCGTCGGCGCCGTCGAGTGTGTCGAGCGCGGCGGTGAGGACCTCGAAGCGTTCGCCGGTGGTCGTCCCGGGTCCGCCCCACGACGCCAGGCCGACACGATGGCCGAGTCGGCGGGTGAGGGCGAACACGTCGACGGTCCGCGTTCCGCCGAGCTCGTCGAGCGTGGTGTCGAGGGCGCGATCGACGTTGTCGAGGTAGGTGGCGACGTCATCGCGGCCGAACAGCTCGTGGGGGAGCGTGCGGCGGCCGTCGAAGAGCTCGTCGGGGATCTTGCGGCGCAACATGCGCCAGTCGGCGAGGCCCTTGGAGGCCTGCTCCTCGGGCAGCGCGTAGAAGTTGGCGACGCCTTCGGGTGAGAAGGTGAACAGGTATCGATCGGGGCCGCTGTCGACGACGAAGGTGTCGCCCAGCTCGGCCCGTACCTGGGCCGAGCGTTTCAACCGGGTCGTCGACCGGTACGTCCCACGGCAACCCGACACCGGTGGCGATGGGCGGCATCGGGTCGATCTCCGGCCGCGTCATGGGGAGAGGATGCCATCACGCCGTGCCCACCGGCCGATCGCTCCGCCCCACCTCCCTCTCTCACCCTCCCCACGTTTTGGCCCGTAGGCACCGATTCGGTGCCGATTCGATGCCTACCGGCCAAAAGTGTGCGGTGTGGTGAGGGAGGGGCGGGGGCGGGGCGGGGGTCGCGACGCCGCTGTCACACCACCCCGCGAGACTGTACGAAAGCTCGACCGCCGCCGGTCCTTCATCGCACCAACAAGAAAGGGACCGCCGTGGCACTTGCTTCGACCCCCGACCGTCCGCACGGCGAGTTCGCGATGCGCTACACCGCGCGCCTCAATCGCGGAGCTCGCTTGCGCTTGCACACCCGACGCGAGGAGCTGTTCGCCGCCCTGGCAATGCTCGACGACGAGCTCCAGACGTTGGTCGAACAGCGCGAGCGCATCACCAGCGAGCTCGCCGAGATCCGCGACCGTCTCTGGCCGCGCGTCGACTGGTGCCACGGCCGTCGCCCGCCGAACGACGACCAACCACCCCTGCCACCGTTCGGCGTCGACCCTCACCGCCTCGGCGGTCGCCCGCTTCGTTCGGCCTGCCTCGCCCTGTTCCGTCGCTACGGACGGCTCCGCCTCGATCAACTGCACGCCCTCCTCCACCTCCACGGGTACGTCGTCGCCTCCGACCAACCCGTCAAAGCTCTCGCCGACGCCATGGCCTACGAGCTGCGAAAAGGCCGCCTGCGCCGTCCCGCCCGCGGTGTCTACGAGCTGGCACCCGGCTTCCGCATCCGTCCCGGTCGCCACGGAAGCGGCCCGCGCGGCGGCCTCGGCGCCCCCAGCGCGGTCCCGTTCGAATCGGCCGAGCTCCCCGTCGATCCGGTGCTGGTCGACGATCCCGCGAGTTGGTATCCCGAACAGGAGCGCGGTGCCTTTAGCCTGAGCCCATGCCGAACCTCACGAGCGGCCCTGTCCTGCAGACCGTCCCCCTCGATTTCCAGTGGCCGACCGTCGACCCCTTCCTCTTCTGCGTTCACCACCTCGACAAGTACCCCGAGGCGAACGAGCACATGGGGCCCAATGCATCGCTCGAAGCCCGCGACATCGGCATGGACTTCGAAGGCGCCGACGGCTGGCGCATGTACCACGGCAGCACCGTGCCCGGCTTCCCGCAGCACCCGCACCGCGGCTTCGAAACCGTCACCTTCGTGCGTCAGGGTTACGTCGATCATTCCGACTCGCTCGGCGCCACCGCTCGCTTCGGTCGCGGCGACGTGCAATGGCTCACCGCCGGGTCCGGCATCGTGCACTGCGAGATGTTCCCGCTTCTCGACCGCGAGGGCCCGAACCCCTGCGAGCTGTTCCAGATCTGGTTGAACCTCCCGGCCGACGCCAAGATGGTCGACCCCTACTTCACGATGCTGTGGGACCACGAGATCCCGCGTCATGGCGCGACCGACAGCGCGGGTCGTGCGACGGAGGTGACCGTGATCGCCGGCCCGCTCGAAGGCCTTCAGCCCCCTGCTGGCCCACCCAACTCGTGGGCCTCGCGCCCCGAGGCCGACGTTGCCATCTGGCACATCGTCTCCGAACCTGGCGCGGAATGGACGGTGCCGCCGGCGGCCACGCCCGAGACCGTCCGCACCCTCTACGTGTTCGAGGGATCGATCCTGGTCGGCGAGCACCACCTCGAGGCCAAGACGGGCGCCGTCGTGCGCCCCGACGAGCCCGTCACCATCGCGGGCGGCGTCTACGGTGCCGAAGCCCTCGTCCTGCAAGGCCGGCCGATCGGCGAGCCCGTCGCGCAGTACGGCCCCTTCGTGATGAACACCAAGGCCGAGATCGAACAGGCCTTCACCGACTATCGCGCCACCGGGTTCGGCGGCTGGCCGTGGCCCACCGACGATCCCGTGCACCCACAGGATGCCAAGCGATTCGCCCGTCACGCCGACGGACGGGTCGAGACCACCTGAGCAACCGCGAACGCTGGTTCATGCCGAGCCTCCTCCCCTGATCGTCATGGGAAACGAATCGATCGACCGAATGCCCGACGTGTACGTCAGCGTCGCGCCGGGCGCCACGCCGTACTCGGGGATGCGCCGATGCCATTCCCGCAGGGCGATCCGCAGCTCCTGGCGAGCCAGGTGAGAACCGAGGCACCGATGCACGCCGCCTCCGAAGGCGAGGTGGCGGTTGGTCTCGCGGTCGAAGCGAACCTCGTCGGCGTCGTCGAACTCCGCCTCATCGGTGTTGGCCGACCCCAGCATCACCATCACCTGGTCGTCGCGGTGGATCGGGCACCCGCCAAGGCTCGTCTCCTCGACAGCAACGCGCGCCACACCCATGACCGGAGTCTCCCAACGCAGGAGCTCCTCGATAGCGGCAGGAATCACCGACGGGTCCGCGACGATCTGCCGACGATGATCGGGGTGCTGCGCCAAGAACGCGAACATGCAGTCGAGCGTCGCGGTCACGGTGTCGAGCCCGGCGATCAACAACAGGAAGCAGATGTCGAGGATGTCCTCGCGCGAAAGCTTCTGGCCGTCGACCTCGGTGTCGAGAAAGCGCGACAGGAGGTCGTCGCGTCGCGACGCCGTACGTTCGTCGAGCACTTCCTCGAAGTAGTCGTAGATCGACAGCGCGGTCGCGCGTTGATGCTCGTGCATCGCCTCGCTGCCCCACGCCGCGCCCGAGGCCTGGTCCGGCCGGATGATGCCGTCCTTCATGGCGAGAAAGCGCGGCAGTTCGTCGAGGGGGAGTCCGAGCAGGGTCAGGAACACCTGCGACGGGAACGGCACGGAGAAGTCGGCGGCGAAGTCGATGTCGTCGCGGTCGATGAACCCGTCGATCAAGTCGTTGACGAGCGCGGTCAACGGTTCTTCGAGAAGGGCCATCTGTCGTGGGGCGAAGATCGGGTCGAGGATCTTGCGGAACCCCTTGTGCGCCGGTGGGTCGATCTGCAGCGGGATCAGCGGTCGGATGTTCTTCAGGTCCACCGCCGACATGTTCGACGAGAAGATCTCCGGGTGACGGAACGCCTCGTCGATCTCGGCCTTCCGTGCCAGCACCACGCCGACGCCCTCGACGGCGAGCACCGGGTCGGTTGCTCGGATCGCCTTGAACATGGGCTGGGGATGAGCCGCCATCTCGGGGTCCATCTGCGCGAACGGGTTGGTTTCAGGTTCCACTCCCGCATATTGCCGCTCTAGGCTCCGATGCGCATGGCCGATCAGCGAGATGTCGATGCCGTCGTGGTCGGAGCGGGCTTCGCCGGGCTCTATCTGCTCCACCGCCTTCGCGGTCTCGGGCTCACCACCCAGGTTGTCGAAGCCGGTGACGGCGTCGGCGGCACCTGGTACTGGAATCGGTATCCGGGTGCGCGTTGTGACGTAGAGAGCATGGAGTACTCGTACGGTTTCTCCGAGGAGCTCCAACAGGAGTGGGAGTGGTCCGAGCGCTACGCGACGCAACCCGAGATCCTGCGCTACCTCGAACACGTCGCCGATCGCTTCGACCTGCGACGCGACATCGAGTTCGGGACCCGAGTCGTCGCCGCCACCTTCGACGATGCCGACGGACGCTGGACGGTTCGCACCGACAGCGGTGACGAATACCGCGCCCAGTTCTTCGTCATGGCCACGGGGTGCCTGTCGTCCACCAACATCCCGGACTTCGACGGACGTGACAGCTTCCGAGGCGCGACGTATCACACGGGCGCGTGGCCGCACGAGGGCGTCGACTTCCGCGGCATGCGTGTCGGCGTCATCGGCACCGGATCGTCAGCCATACAGTCCATCCCGATCATCGCCGAGCAGGCCGAGGAGCTCTTCGTCTTCCAACGCACGGCGAGCTACGCCGTGCCCGCGCACAACCGCGAGCTCGACCCTGACGAGCAAGCTGCGGTCAAGGCCGACTACGCCGGGCTTCGCGCCCGCAATCGGCAGTCGATGGTCGCCTTCGGATCGCGCACGCCCGGCAACGAATCGTTCGCCACGGCCTCCGCACCCGACGAACGCCAGCGCGAGTTCGACACCCGGTGGGAACGCGGTGGCCTGCAGTTCCTCGGCGCGTTCGGCGACCTGCTGTTCGACCCGGCCGCGAACGAGCTCGCAGCCGACTACGTGCGCGACAAGATCCGCGCCATCGTCGACGATCCGGAAGTCGCCGCGCTGCTCTCGCCGACGACGGTGATCGGGTGCAAGCGACTCTGCGTCGACACCGGCTACTACGCCACGTTCAACCGGCCGAACGTCCACCTCGTCGATGTGAGCAGCGACGCCATCGAGCGCATCACGCCTGACGGCATTCGCGCCGGAGGGGTCGACTACCCGCTCGATGTCGTCGTGTTCGCCACCGGCTTCGACGCCATGACCGGCCCACTCCTCGCTGTCGACGTAAAGGGCAGAGACGGCACGACCCTGCGCGACGCGTGGCAGGCCGGCCCGCGGACCTATCTCGGGCTGGGCGTGGCCGGGTTCCCCAATCTGTTCATCGTCACCGGGCCGGGCAGCCCGTCCGTGCTGACGAACATGGTCGTTTCCATCGAGCACCACGTCGAGTTCATCTCGGACTGCATCACGTACCTGCGCGACCACGACTACAGCCGGATCGAAGCCGAGGTCGACGCGCAAGATCAGTGGGTCGACTACGTCAACGCGGTCGCGTCCCTGACGCTCTATCCGACCTGCAATTCGTGGTATCTCGGCGCGAACGTGCCTGGCAAGCCGCGCGTGTTCATGCCATTGCTCGGTTTTCCGCCGTACGTCGAGAAGTGCGAGGCCGTGGCGGCCAACGACTATGAAGGCTTTGCCCTTGCGTGACAGCCGGATAGCGTCGCAACCATGAAATACGTCAATCTCGGGAACACCGGTCTGCGCGTCTCGCGCGTCTGTCTCGGCATGATGTCGTTCGGCAAGCATCCCGATCGGGCATGGGCGCTCGACGAGAGCGAAGCCGAGCCGATCGTTCGGGCCGCGGTCGATGGAGGCATCACCTTCTTCGACACCGCCGATACCTACTCGCATGGCGCGAGCGAGGAGGTCACGGGTCGGCTGCTCGGCAAGCTGCTGACCCGCGACGAGGTGGTGCTCGCGACCAAAGTGTTCATGCCGATGACACCAGGCGAGAACGGCGGTGGTCTTTCGCGAAAGCACATCCTGGCCGCGATCGACGCGTCGCTCGGCCGACTCGGCGTGGACTATGTCGACCTCTATCAGATTCATCGCTGGGACCACCGCACACCGATAGAGGAGACGATGGAGGCACTGCACGACGTGGTGCGGTCGGGCAAGGCACGCTACATCGGCGCGAGCAGCATGTACGCGTGGCAGTTCGCCAAGGCGCAACACGTGGCCGAGCGAAACGGCTGGACGAAGTTCGTGTCGATGCAGAACCACTACAACTTGATCTACCGCGAGGAAGAGCGCGAGATGATCCCGCTTTGTCGCGACCAGGGAGTGGGTGTGATCCCCTGGAGCCCGCTCGCACGCGGCCTCCTCGCCGGCAACCGCACCCGTGACGGTGAGAAGCGCACCACTCGGTCCGAGACCGACGCGTTCTCCGAGTTCCTCTACACCGAGCCCAGCGACTTCGACGTCGTCGATCGCGTGGCGGAAATCGCGGGTGAGCGCGGGGTGCCCATGGCGCAGGTCGCACTGGCCTGGCTGCTGACCAAGGAAGACGTGACCGCGCCCATCGTCGGCGCCACCAAGCAGGTCCATCTCGATGATGCGTTGGCCGCCGAGCAACTCGAGTTGACCGAGGACGAGGTCAAGCGGCTCGAGGAGCCCTACGTTCCTCACGCCATCGCCGGCCACTTCTGACGCCATGACCACACTCGCTGATCCGGATCTGTTCGTCGATGGGGTGCCGCACGAGCTGCTGGCCGAGCTGCGCGCGCACCACACCCGTCGCGTGGCAGGAGATGGAGGGCGAGCCCGGGTTCTGGGCAGTGCTGCGCCACGCCGACGTCGTCACCGTCGCACGGGAGCCGAACCTGTTCTCCGCGAGCGAAGGCGGCGTAGTCCTCGAGGACCTCACGCCCGAGAGCCTCGAGATGATGCGCATGATGTTGCTGGCGATGGACCCACCGAAACACGTCGCCTATCGCCAGCCCCTGGCCGACAGCTTCAAGGCCACGCGTGATCGCGACGATGGAACCGCAGATCCGCGCCATCTGTCGCGAACTGATGCGCGACGCCGCCGAGCGGGGCGAGGTCGAGTTCGTCCACGACGTCACCGCCGGTCTGCCGACGCGGGTCATCGGTCAGCTCATGGGTCTACCCGAGAAGGACTGGGGCCACATCCACGAGCTGGCGGAGCGCAACACCAGCACGCAGGATCCCGACCTCGCCGGCGAGGACGACTACTCGGGCAGCATCGAGATGGCGATGTACGCCATCGAGTTCGCGGCCGATCGCCGCTCGCAACCGCCCCGTGAAGACCTCACCACGCTGATCCTCGAATCGGAGTTCGCCGGCGCACCGATGACCGACGTCGACTTCGGCAGCTTCTTCGTGCAGCTCGTGACCGCGGGCAACGACACGACCAAGACGATGCTGTCGTCGGGTCTGCATGCGCTGTTGCAGCATCCCGACCAGCTCGCCGAGCTTCGCGCCGACCCGAGACTGATGCCGGGCGCGGTCGAGGAAATCCTGCGGTGGGCCAACCCGCTGCACTACTTCCGGCGCACCACCACGGCCGACACCGAGCTGCACGGGGTCGACCATTCCCGCCGGCGACAAGGTGGCGATGTACTACACGTCCGCCAACCGCGACGAGGACGTCTTCGCCGACTCGCAGGCCTTCGACATCCACCGCCACCCCAATCCCGCACCTGGCGTTCGGGATCGCCGAGCACTTCTGTCTCGGGGTGCACCTGGCCCGGCTCGAGGGCCGGGTCTTCTTCGAGGAGCTGCTCGCCAGCTTCGGCACGATCGAGCTCACGGGCGACCCGGTGCGGGTGCGCTCGAACCTGAACAACGGGTTCAAGCAGCTACCGGTGCGCCTCGCGGCCTAAGGGCCGCCGTCCCGCCGGCCGATAACGCGCAGCATGAAGCTGCGCGTGGTTGTGGTTGCCCTGTTCGTCCTGGTGGCCGCGGCGTGCGCGCCGGGGGCCGGCAATCCGAACGGCACGGCGACGGTTCCCGCCGAGGCGGCGGCCGTGGATACGTCCCATCCCACCCGCGTGATCGGCACCGGAACTCCCGCGAGTTGCACGTCGGCTGCCGTTGTCAGTGCTGTTGCCAAGGGTGGGATCATCACGTTCGACTGCGGTCCCGATCCCGTCACCATCAACATGGCGGCCACGGCCAAGATCGTGAACAACACCGGTCCCGACATCGTGATCGACGGCGGCAACAAGGTGACGCTGAGCGGGCTCGACCAACGGCGCATCCTGTACATGAACACCTGCGACCAAGCACAGGTGTGGACCACCTCGCACTGTCAGAACCAGGACACTCCCCGGCTGACGGTGCAGAACCTCACGTTCGAGCACGGCAACTCGACCGGTCAGACCGTCGACGGTGGTGGGGGAGGTGCGATCTTCGTGCGTGGCGGTCGCTTCAAGGTCGTGAACTCACGGTTCTTCCTGAACACCGTGTGAGTCCACCGGGCCCGACATCGGTGGTGCGGCGATCCGTGTGCTCAGCCAGTACCAAGGTTTGCCGGTCTATGTGGTGCACAGCACGTTCGGTGGGGCCGAGGGGTTCGGCAACACGTGCTCGAACGGCGGAGCGATCAGCAGCATCGGGGTGTCGTGGGTCGTGCTCAACAGCGTCATGAGCTTCAACAACGCGATCGGCAACGGCGCCAACCCACAGCGTGCGGGCACGCCCGGCGGTGGGAGCGGTGGCGCGATCTACATGGACGGCAACGAGATGAGCTTGCGCGTCGCGGGATCGATCATCGAGGACAACCACGCCAACGAGGGCGGCGGCGCCATCTTCTTCGTGAGCAACAACCGCACAGGCACCATGCGGCTCGAGGACTCGACGCTGCAGCGCAACCCGAACGATGGCTTCCAGACCGCCGGATTCCCCGGCATCTTCTTCCTCGGGAGCGGCGCCCCGGTCTTGGTCAACACCACGCTTCTCTGAGACGCCCGGACGTGAACGGCCGTGGCATGCTCGGCCCGTGGACTTCTTCGAGGTCGTGACGTCGACTCGGGCGATTCGTCGTTACACCGCTGACCCGATACCCGACGCCGATCTGGCCACGATGTTCTTCGCAGCGACGCGCGCGCCCTCGGGCTCCAACAGCCAGCCCTTCCGGTTCGTGGTCCTTCGGGACGGACCCCGGGCGCGCCAGGCCCGAGCGTTGCTCGGCGAGACCTTCCGTTCGATGTGGGTGTCCAAGCGTCGCGACGACGCGTACGACCGGGGGAGCGGGAACGATCCGTCGTCTCGCAAGGGACGCATGGCCGCGTCGATGCAACACTTCGTCGATCACATCCAGGACGCGCCGGTGATCGTGCTCGCCTGTGTCCACCGCCGCCACGGTGGACATTTCGCCGAAGGCGGTTCGATCTTCCCTGCTTGTCAGAACCTGCTGCTCTCGGCGCGGGCGCTCGGCTATGGCGGTGTGATGACGACGTTCCATCAGCCCGTCGAAGCCGAGCTGATCGAGATCATCGGTTCGCCGGACGGTGTGACCATCGCCGCCACCATTCCTCTCGGGCGACCCGTCGGATCGCATGGCCCGGTGCGCCGGCGCCCATTGCCCGAGCTCGTCTTCGAGGACGGCTGGGACGAACCCGCGCCGTGGGCGGTGGATCCCCCCGGCACTCGTTACACCGGAGGGCCCCCACAGGGCGAGACGCCCGCCCGGTAGGTGGAGCTTCTGCGGTCCCTCGCCGGCTGGTGCTCGCTACGATCGGCCGGTGCTCGATCATCTTTCGATCCAATGTGCCGATCCTGCCGCCAGTGCGGCGTTCTACGACTCGGTTCTCGCCGCGCTGGGTGATGAACGGGTGATGCAGTTCGGACCCGTCATCGGCTACGGCGTGGCTGGGCATCCGACGTTCTGGATCGGTCCGCTCACCACCGGCGAGCCGAACCGCGAGATCCACGTGGCGTTCGCGGCCGAGGACCGTGCCGCAGTGCGGGCGTTCTTCGATGCCGCCGTCGGTTCAGGAGCGGAGGTGCTGCACGAGCCGCGTCTGTGGCCCGAGTATCACCCCGACTATTACGGCGCCTTTGTCCGCGATCCGGACGGCAACAACGTCGAGGCGGTCTGCCACCGGCCCGAGTAGCCGCCAGACGGGAGCTCAGTCGTTGGGCTCGTACTCGCCGCGCTCGTAGGCGCGCCGGCGCCGCTGGGTCACGATGAAGACCCAGACGACCAGCACGGCGATGAAGAAGAACAAGAGACCACCCACGTAGTACATGGCCAGAGTCAACCACGTAACGTGGCTCGCCGTGCCGGGTTTCGAACTGATCTGCGAGATCGAACCACCGACGCGCCCGTCGCTGACCCACGCCCGGCACCAGATCGGTGTGCTGAGCAGCGTGGCCGACGGGTTCCTCGTACCCGACAACCACCTCGGTCGTGCGACCGTTTCGAGTGTCGCCGTCGCCCATGAGGTCGGAGCCATGGGCGGTCGCGCCATCGCGTGCCTCAACTCGCGCGACCGCAACGTGCTCGGATTCCGGCGCGACCTGCTGACGGCCGCGGCGTACGGAGTGTCGGAGTTCTTGCTGGTGTACGGCGACCGGCCGGAGTCGGGCCAGCGTTCCGACGACGTGTCGGTGCGGCGGATGATGGAGGAGATCCGCACCTTCGGCCGCACGGACGCGTTCGCGGGAACGGAGCCGTTCCGGGTCGGCGCCGCCAGCCGGCTCGACGCGCTCGCGTCGTTCAAGCGCGATGCCGACTTCCTCTTCGCCCAGGTGAGCTACGAGCTCGATGGGTTGCTGCGGTGGCGCGACACGCTCGACTTCGACGGTCGCGTGTACGCCGGCGTCATGGTTCTGGCCAGTCCGGGCATGGCGCAGAAGCTCGCCAAGGAGAACGCGCAGCTGGCGGTGCCGGCGTCGGTGCTCGACCTGCTCGACAGCGATGCCAGCGCTGGAGTCGAGCTCGCGTGCGAGCTGGCCGAAGGGGTGCGCGCGAGCGGGGCGTTCGACGGCGTACACCTCGTGCCGGTCAGCCGCTACCGCGAGGTCGCGCTGCTGCTCGAGCAACAGGGCTGGCGGAAACGCACGTGACGCTCGGCCGCGAGGCCGTGGTGAGCACGCGGGCATTGAACCGCGCACTGCTCGACCGGCAGCTGCTGCTCGAACGCAGCGATGCGACTCCGACGGCGGTGCTCGAACAGCTGGTCGGGATGCAAGCCCAAGACCCCAACGCTCCGTATGTCGGGCTGTGGACGCGTATCGACGGCTTCGAGCCCGAGGCCCTCTCGACGTTGATCGAAGAACGAGCCGCCGTACGCATCGCGCTCATGCGCGGCACCTTGCACCTGGTCACGGCCAGCGATTGCCTGTGGCTCCGCGCCCTGACCCAGCCCGTGCTCGAACGGGCCTTCTGGGTCGGCAGTCCGTACGGTCGCCGCCTCGACGGCCTCGACGTGGACGAGGTGCTGGCACGCGGTCGGGTCTTGGTCGAGTCCGAACCGCGCACGACCGCGGAGCTCGGTCAGCTGTTGGGCAAGCGCTGGAGAGATCGTGACACCGAGGCCTTGGCCTACGCCGTGCGCTACTTGGTCCCGCTCGTGCAGGTGCCGCCGCGAGGTATCTGGGGAACCGGGGGCGCGGCACGGTCGACCACGGTCGACCAATGGATCGGGCAGCCCATCGCCAGCGACGCGACCGCGGCCGACTTGGTGCTGCGCTACCTGGCGGCCTTCGGGCCCGCGTCCGTGAAGGACATCCAGTCCTGGTCGGGCCTGACCCGGTTGGGTGACGTGGTCAACGGCATGCGAGCGGGGCTGCGCACGCTGCGCGACGAACGTGGAGTGGAGCTGTTCGACCTGCCCGACGCGTCGCGACCGCCTGAAGAGGTCGCGGTGCCCGTTCGCTTCCTGCCCGAGTACGACAACATCCTGCTCGCGCACGACGACCGGTCGCGCATCATCGCCGAGGATGATCGCGGGACGTTTCTCTCTCGGGGTGGCGTGGGGCGAGCAACCGTGCTGATCGGCGGGTTCGCCCGCGCATCGTGGAAGATCGTTCGCAACGGAAAGACCGCGGTGCTCGAGGTCGAGCCGTTCGGCTCGCTACGGCGTGGCGACCGCAGCGCGATCGAGACCGAAGGTCAAGCGCTCCTGCGGTTCGCAGCGGCGGATGTGACCGATCACGACGTGGTCGTCGGTATTCCCGACTGAGGGACGCTCGCCGCGAAACGCGCCTGCGCCGTGTCTGCGGCTCGACGCGCCGCCGCGGCGCTGTCGGCGTGGCCCCGCTCGGTCTCGATCCGGACCCGTTGTGTCCATCCATACACGCTGGTGTCGCGCAGGCTGATCCGTTCGTCTACGAGAGACCGGGCCAGATCGAACTGCCCGTCGCGAATCGCGGCTTCGAGCAGCGTGCGCGCCAACGCATCCCGTTGGGCGTGTGACCCGCCGAAGTGTTGGAACGCGCGGCGGATGGGAAGCAGCAGTGCGACGACGTCGGCGTACTGCGCGTTCGAGAAGCTCACGGCCGCGCGGCACGCGGGTAGTCCGATCTCCGCGGTCATGGCGACGTTCGTGCCCGGCGGGGCCGCCCGCAGCCAACGCTCCATGCGTTCGACGTGGGCATCGGCGTCCCGCAGCCGTCCGGCGCCGACCATGGCCATCACCGCGTGCAGGTCGTTGAAGACGTACCACGAGGTGTCGCTGGCGCGTGTCGCCCACGCGTCGGCGAGCGTCGGAAACCGCTCGCCGGTGTCCTCACCATCGAGCCACAGCCGCCACAACAGCGCGCTGGCATCGAGCATCTCGAGGGGAACGCCACCCGAATCTGCGTTGTGGACCTGCGCGTCGTAGATGCCGAGGGCACCGGCGATGTCACCCGCCTCGAGGAGGTAGATGGCCAAGTGCCACCAGTTGTGCACCTTGAAGAGGTTCCCATCGCCCCAGTCGTCGAGACGGGAGACCATGAAGCCGATGCCTTCGTCGACCCGCCCCTGCATCTCGTAGGTGTGCACGACGGCGTGAACGGCCCAAACGTCGTCTGGGTTCGTGCCGAGGGCGGCGAGGCCCGCGTCCTCCGCGTGCCCGTAGTCGCCGGACTCCTCGAGGCCGAACGATTGCATGCCGCGTACCAGCGCGGTGTGCGAGTGGTCGGGATCGAACTCCGGAAGGCTGCGGCCGGGACGATCGCGGAGGTTCGCGGCGTCGCCGAGGAAGAAGTCGAGCTGATGACCTACCTGGAGGGCCAGCACGTCCGTCGGCCATTGCTGGAGAAGAGCGTCGAGTCGTTGTGCGGCCGTCGTCCAGTCGCCCGCAACCCACGAACCGATGGCGTCGTGATGCGCCCGTTCGCGATCGCTCATAGGGAGCTCGGCCATGGCACTCCACATACCTCGAGCCGGCGCGACGTCGCGTTGGTCGGTGCTCGTGAGGTGCAGGTACGCGAGAAGCGCCTGTGTCATCGGTGCGTCGGCGTGCTCGGTGGAAAGTTGGCCGGCCAACGTGAGCACGTCATCGTGGTAGCGCAACAATCGGTCGACTGCTCGGTCGTACAACAGGGCGGCGTCGCGGCCTCCGGTGAACGGGTTGTCGTGCTGATCGGTTGTCGAGGCGGGCACGGGTTCACTTCCCTTCGGCGAGGTCCAGCATCTTGTTGACCGTGTTCCAGTTGCGCGCCGTCCCGGGGCCGCCGAGCAGGCGTTCGAGAACCGCGTTCGTGACCTTGGATCGCCCCTGACCGTTCACGTAGTGGATGTAGACCTCGCGGCCCTTGCACACCGCGACTTCCGGTCCATAGGCGGACAGATCGATCGAGCTGCTCTTCGGAGCCGACTTGAGGAACACCACGACCAGATGGGTGGGGCTGAGTGACTCGCGCTCGAAGGGGTTGTCGGCAACGGTCTGGCCCAGCTCGGTGGCTGTGCGCGCGAGCACCGTGATGTCGAGCCCCGTCGAAGCCTTCAGCGCCTTCTCGATGGCGGCTTCGACCTTGGCGCCCGAGCGCTGCGTCGTCGAGAAGACGAGGTTGCCGCTCTGAATGTAGGTCTGCACGTCGTCCAACCCGAGGTCCTCGCAGAGGACTCGCAGGTCACTCATGGCGATCTTGTTCTTGCCACCGACGTTGACCGCGCGGAGAAACGCGATGAAGCGAGCCACCGCCTGAGTCTTCCAGATCGCCGGGTCGTCCCGATGGGCCGAAGCCGACCCCTACGGCGAGATCGGCACCACTTGGCCGACGGGTGTCAGCGAGTTGATCGACGCGTAGACCGTGCCCTTCCAGTCGACGGCCAAGCCGTTCGGCAGCGGCACCGACGCCAGCACGGACGGAGTCCCAGCCGTGAGACCGTGCCACGACCACTTGGTCGGGATCTGCTGGATGTCGCCATTGAACAGCTCGGTGACGTACAGCGTGTCGAAGCGGCCGAACGCGATGTCGGTGACGTCCGAGAAGCCCGTGGCGAAGTCCTTCACCTGCTTGGTGTGCAGGTCGAGTTGGACGACCTTCGCCGCGCCGGGGATCTCACCACCGGGCAGCATGCCGACGTAGAGGTTGCCGTCGTGACCGATCGCCATCCCCGTAGGAACGGGCTCGAAGGCGTAGTCGATGCCCGCGTCGGGGAGCTCGTCGAGCACGCACGCCGGGAAGGTCTGCCCGTCCTCGGTCAGCGGCCCCGACAACGTCGCCTTGTCGACGTGCACGACGTTGGGCGGCAGAACCGCGAGAAGGCTGACCGAGCCGTTGCGCGCGACTCGCAAGATGTCGTTGCCGGCCGCGTCGGAGACGGCGCGAGAGCCGTCCGGCAGCTGGATCGTGCGGAAGGCGTCGGAATCCACGACTCCGGTGTACTGCGACGCGACCTGTTGCAGATCAGGGGAGAGCGAGCTCCAGCAGGCCGAGCCGACCAGCGACTCGATGTCGATCTTCGGACCGTAGGTGTTGATCTGGTCGGGGTTGTTGGCCGCTTCGTACGCACCGATGTCGATGCGTTGAGTGCCACCGAACAGCGTGTCGCGCACCAAGACGTTCGTCGGAGCGCCGACGGTGTAGTCGAACGTGCCGAACCAGCTCGCGTCGACGTCGGTCAGGAACGGAGCGTCGGTCGCCAGCACCTTGCCGGTGCCGTGGGTGAAGCGACTCACCTGTCCCGGTGCGGGGTTCTGGTCGTCACCGATGCCGGACTCCGCGACATATACACGGCCGAAGAGGTCGACCGAGATGCCGAAGGGTGCGTTGAGGCCGGTGGCCACGGGCGCACCGACGGTGCCCGACGGCGGCTTGGGGTTGTGCCCGGGGAAGTGGAACTTCATCCCGTGGTCGGACCCGATCGCCGGACCGTGGCCCGAGGGTTTCGTCGAATGACTGTTGCTCGCACTGGCCGACGCTGTGGTGACCAGCAGCACCATCACTGCCGCGACGGTGCATGTCACCAGTGTCTTTCGCAACGAATGCGGCCGCGCACCCTTCTCTCGTTCGATGTCCACGAGAGCCCTCCCTTGTGTTCGCCTATCGCCTTGTTTTCATCGCCCGGCGCCGCCCGCCCAGGGCGCCTGAACGGCACCCTAGTACCGAGCGGATTTGGAGGCGACGGCCAAGATGGTCGGCCCTACTTGGCCGCCGCGAACCCGCGTTCGAGGTCGGTGAGGATGTCGTCGATGGTCTCGAGCCCGACCGACAGGCGCACGAGGCCAGGGTCCACACCAGTGGCCACTTGCTCGGTCTCGCTGAGCTGGCTGTGGGTGGTGGTGGCGGGATGGATGGCGAGACTGCGAACGTCACCGATGTTGGCCACGTGGCTGTGCAGCGTGAGCGCTTCGACGAACTTCTGGCCCGCCTCGACGCCACCTTTGATGATGAACGCCGGCACGGATCCGGCGCCTCGACCCGCGCCGTACTTCTGCGCTCGGTCGTACCACGGCGAGCTCGTGAGGCCGGCGAACTGGACGCTCTCGACCTGCGGATGGTCGGCGAGGAACTCGGCGACGCGCTGCGCGCTCTGGTTGTGGCGCTCGACGCGCAGGCTCAACGTCTCCAGGCCTTGTAGGAACAAGAAGGCGTTGAACGGCGACACCGGTGCACCGAGGTCGCGCAGCAGCTGCACGCGGGCCTTGATGATGTACGAGCCTGGTCCCAGGGCATCCCAGTACGTCAGGCCGTGGTAGCTCGGGTCGGGTTCGGTGAAGCCGGGGAACTTGCCCGAGGAGAAGTCGAAGGAGCCGCCGTCGACGATGACGCCCCCGATGGAGGTGCCGTGGCCGCCGATGAACTTGGTGGCCGAGTGCACGACGATGTCGCAACCCCATTCGAGGGGGCGGATGAGCCAGGGCGTGGGCACGGTGTTGTCGAGGATCAGCGGGATCCCGTTGCTATGGGCGACGTCGGCGATGCCCTCGATGTCGAACACGTCGTTGCGAGGGTTGCCGATCGTCTCGCCGTACACCGCTTTGGTGTTCGGCTGGATTGCTTTGGCCCACTGGTCGAGGTCGTCGGCGTCGTCGACGAATGACACCTCGATCCCCATCTTCGGCAGGGTGTAGTGGAAGAGGTTGTACGTGCCGCCGTAAAGCGAGGCGGACGAGACGATGTGGCTGCCCGGGCCGGCCAGGTTCAAGATGGCGAACGTCTCGGCCGCTTGGCCTGATGCGACCGCCAACGCGCCAGGGAGGCCGACAGCGGTGTCGGGCGCGCCTTCGAGAGAGGCGATGCGGGCTTCGAACACCCCTTGGGTGGGGTTCATGATGCGGGTGTAGATGTTGCCGATCTCGGCGAGGGCGAACAGGTTCGCGGCGTGTTCCGTGCTGCGAAACTGGTACGAGGTCGTCTGGTAGATCGGAACGGCCCGGGCGCCGGTCGTGGGGTCGGGCTCCTGGCCGGCATGGATCTGGCGGGTGTCGAAACCGAGTTCCTCGGTCATGGTGGTCTCCTCACGTGGGCCAATTATTGACCTAGTAGGTCAACTTTTCTACATTAAGGAAATGCCTTCCACAAGTCGTCGAGCTAATTCGCGCAACGCCCGGCAGGAGCATGGCTCAACCCGGACGGGAGCGCAGGCGATCGAACGGGCCGTCGGCGTGCTCTGGACGGTGGCCGAGTCGAGCGACGGAATCGGGGTCACAGAGATCGCGCAGCAGGGCGGTCTGCGGGTCAGCACGGCGCATCGCATCGTGCGGGCGCTGGTCGCCGCCGACCTGATGGAACAGGACACGCGGACCGAGCGCTACCGCCTCGGTGGTGCCCTGCATCTGCTCGGGATGCGCGCGGCCGAGCAGCTCGGGTACCAGGACGCGCGAGGCGTGCTGGACGAGCTCGCCCACGAGACCGGCGAGTCGGCGAGCCTCGGTATTCGACGCGATCGTCTCGTGCAGGTGGTCCTCGTCTCCTCGTCGGACCAACGCCTTCGGTACGACCACGAGCTCGGCGGCGCGATCCCGGTGCACGCGTCGGCGATGGGCAAGGTGCTGCTCGCCTACGCCGACGGGGACGCTCGGTCGGCGGTCGGATCGCTGGGCCGGCTCGAGCGGTTCACCCCGCGGACCGTGACGACGAAACGCGATCTGAGCGCGCAGCTCGCCGCGGTACGGCAACAGGGGTTCGCGATCAACAACGAAGAGCGGTATGTCGGTGTGGTCGGAATCGCCGCACCGGTCACCGATTGGACGGGCCGCGTGGTGGCCGCCGTCGGTGTGCAAGGTCCGCGGGCCCGCTTCGACAAGACGTACGAGACCCAGGTCGCCCGTGCTGTGGTACGAGCCGGCCAGCAACTGAGTCACCAGTCCGGCGCCTGACCGGTGTTCCTGGCGGCGCGCGGTCTGGCAGGGGGGCCGCTACGCCTTGCGGATCGGGTCGCCCCGTCGGACGACGCCCGCCTGCACGACCTTGGTGTTGATGCCGCGCAAGTGGAGTTGCTTGCCTTCCGGGGAGTTCACGAGCGCCAGCGCGTCGTCGCCGAAGCGCCGGCGGAACTTGGCGCAGCCGTTGTGGGGCTCGTCGGTGACCTCGACGACGGCCGTGCCGACGGCCAGGCGGGTGCCCGCCGGGACGTTGGCCTCGCTGAGGTCGAAATCGACGAAGAGCTGGTCGCCGGCCAGGGTCCAGCGGTCGGGCGTACGCGCGAACAGCGCCGCGGCGCGAGCGCCCATGAGAGTGACCTGCGCTTTGGGGTCGGGCCGGCGATCGGGGGTGTGCCGGTTGGGCCGGGTGCTCCAGTTGTCGCCGACGACACCCAGGAGCGTGTCGACTTCGGCTTCGTCGACCACGTGGCGCTCGCCGTCGGTCGGTCGCAAGGCGATCAGCTCGACGGTGCCGGTGTCGGAGGGCGCCTGGCGGATCTCGTCGAGGCCCACAGCGAGTTCCTCCGTACGTACGTGCTCCACGCCTGTAATTCTTGCCGGTCGAGGGGCTGACTCCGGCTGCTATTTCGCTCTAGGCTCTGAGGCAGCGTCTTTTGCCGGGAAAGCTAATGATCGGGCCTGCGCGCCCGACGAGACCCGTAAGGGACCGAGGAGGGTGGGCAGTCCTGTGGCATCGCTAGAACGAAGAGGCGCCGGGCCGGGTGGCGCAGGCGTTCGCCTGCAGACGACGGGCGTGTTCGCGCGCGAGATCGTGCTGCGAGAGGCCTTGGCGATCAAAGTCAGCCCTGAGGACCGCGCGGTGCTCGAGACGCTCGCCCGCTACGCCTTCGCCCGCCCCGGCTTCCGCGCCGTCACCACCGTGCGTTTCGGCGACGGTGGCATCGAGTCGGCCACGTTCGAGATCCTGCACGACGAAGAAGGACCCATCGTCAGGCAGGTCAGCGAGGATGAGCCGGCGGCGGACGACGATGCCGTCGGCACCATCACCACATCCACGGCCGAACTGCTGGACGATCTCGCGGCCGACCCGGACGCCGACAACCCTGCCCCTGCCAACGCTGCCCCTGCCAACGCGGACGCCGGCGACAACGTCGCCGTCGAGTCCGACGCCGAGTCGGACCTCACCGACTTCGAGAAGGTGTTGGTGCACACGGCGTTCCGCACGCCGGACCTGCTCGCCATCTTCAGCTCGGGCGGACGCGAGTTGCGTTGGTGCAACGAGGCCTTCGAGCGTTCGCTCGGCCCGGTCGTCGGTACGAACCCGCGCCTCGTCGAGTTGCTCGACGACTGGTCGCAGGGCCACTTCATGGTCAAAGGTCTCGCCGCGCTCATCCGCCAGAGTTGGTGGCGCGGGCGGCTCACGTTCGAAGGCCCCGACGAGAGCAAGCTCACGGTGGCGGCCACGGTGTTGGCCCACCGCGACACCGAAGGCGACATCGAGTCGCTCTCACTGTCGGCCACGCCGATCGACGAGGAGTTGGTGTCGGAACCGGCCGACGATGCCGCGGCGTTGGGCGCACTCGTCGAACACGTCAGTGAGCTGCTCGCCGTCATCGAGCGCAACGGCCGCGTCCGATTCGCGAGCCCCGGCATCAGCCACCTGCTGCAACGGCGGGCCGGAGCCTTGGTGGGTCTCGACTTCCTCGGCCTCGTTCATCCCGACGACGCGGTGCGTGACGTGGCCGCTCTTGCTCGCGTCGACCACGAGGGCAACGGTGCACCGGTTCGCCTGCGCCTGCGGGCGGCGGATCAATCGTGGCGCCATCTGGATGCCGTCGTCACCGACCTGCGTTCGAACAGCGCCATCGGTGGTTTCGTGCTCAGTGCCCACGACGTCACCGAACGCGTCGAGTCCTTCGACCGTCTCGCGGCCGAGGCGTTCACCGATCCCGACACGGGGTTGCCGAATCGGTTCCGTCTGCTCGACCGGCTGACCACGCTGCTGCGGGACTCGCGGAGCTCCGGATCGGCGGCGGTCCTGCTCGTCGATCTCGACGCGCTGCGCAACGTCAACGATCACGGCCTCGCCTTCGGCGACGCGTTCTTGATCGAGGTGGCCAAGCGGTTGGTCGACAGCGCGGGTCCGGGCGCGTTCGTGGCGCGACTGCGCAGCGACGAGTTCGCGGTGGTCCTGCCCGATGTCGTCGACGCGGCCGTCGGCCGACGTGTGGCCGATGCGCTGCGCGTCGCGCTGGCCAAGCCCTTCGAGCACGAAGACGTCATCGTCCGGGTGACCGCCAGCATCGGCGTAGCCCTCGGGCGATCGGGCGAGGATCCCGACGAGTTGTTGCGGCGGGCCGATCTGGCTTGCATCGACGCCAAGCAGGCCAACGGGGGCAACACCACGGTCGTGTGGGGCAACGAGATGGCGCGACGCGAGAGTCGCCGTCGCGATGTCGAGCTGCAGCTCCGGCATGCACTCGATCACGCGGGTATCCAGCCGCACTACCAACCGATCGTCGACCTCACCACCGGCAAGGTCGTCGGCGCCGAGGCCCTCCTGCGTGTGCAGGACGCTGACGGGGCGTTGCTCACTCCCGGCGAGTTCGTCGGCGCGGCCGAGTCTGCGGGTCTGTTGTCGCAGCTCGGCGCCCAGGTGCTCAGCGCCACGTGCGAGCAGCTCGTGATCTGGGGCGGGCAGATGCGAGCCGACGCGCCTCGCCACCTCGCGGTCAACATCTCGCCCCGCCAGCTCAACGACGCCAGCCTGCCCGCCCAGGTGATGGCGGCGCTCGGCGAGGCGGCCATCGAGCCCGATTCGCTGTGGCTCGAGCTGACCGAGGGCGTGCTGCTCGCCTCGCATCAAGAGGTCGATCAGGATCGCCTCCGGTTCCTGCGCGAGCTCGGTGTGCGTGTCGGTCTCGGACGAGTTCGGCGCCGGCTACTCGAACCTTGCCTACGTCCGCCGGTTCCCGCTCGACTTCGTGAAGATCGATCGCAGCCTGATCGCCGGGCTCGGCGAGGACGAGCGCGACACCGCGGTGGTGCGAGCAACGATCGAGCTGGCCCGTGACCTGGGCCTCGACGTGGTCGCCGTCGGTGTCGAGACGGATCAGCAGCTCGAGGTGTTGATGGGGCTCGGCTGCGAATTGGCGCAGGGCTACCTGTTCTCGCCGCCGGTCCCGCCCGAGGAGTTCGCGCAGCTCGGTCGGCGCACCTTCGTGTCGCCGGATCGCTTCGGCACCCCCTGACCACCGTCCGCTTGCGCGCCCGCCACTTTCGGTGAAGGCTGGGCCCGGGCAACAGCTGTCCTCCGGCAACAGAGGGGCACAGGGCATGAGTAGTGGATTGGGCCTGCGTAGGCGGCGCAAGAAGAAGAAGCCCGACTCCGGCGCGCGGCTCGTTCCCCTCGAGATCGACGGCGACGCCACCGACGAGCTCTTCGCGGCCCCGGCCGCTCCCACGAGTGCAGGGGCGGATGACGAGTTCGTCATCGACCTGCCGACCATCGAGAAGGCGGACGGCCCGCTGCCGCGCCGCCTCGATGCCCCTCGCCGCCACCTGCCGACTCGGAGTGCAATCAACCGACGCGAGAGCTGATCCGGGGGCGCGTCCACCAGACTGCGCCCCGACATGACCGCGTTCCTCCTGAGTCTTGCCGTCATCTTCGTGGCGGAGCTGGGCGACAAGTCCCAACTCATGGCGCTGACGTTCGCCACCCGCTACCCGTGGGTACCGGTGCTCATCGGCATCACCGCAGCGACCGCCCTCGTGCACCTGGCGTCGGTCGTCATCGGGGCCGTGTTGGGGGCGACGATCCCCACGCGCCCTCTCACGATCCTCGCGGCGATCGCGTTCGTGGGCTTCGGTATCTGGACCTTGCGGGGCGACAAGCTGACCGACACCGATCTCGAGCGCGCCGAACGGCCGGCGTCGCACGTGGCGCTGGCCGTGGGTGGCGCGTTCTTCCTGGCCGAGCTGGGCGACAAGACGATGCTCGCGACCATCACCCTGGCCACGCGGGAAGGCCTCTTCGGCACCTGGCTCGGATCCACGGTGGGCATGGTGGCGGCCGACGCGCTGGCGATCGCCGTGGGCCGGGCGCTCGGCACCCGTCTGCCTGAACGCGCGGTGCGGATCGGTGCATCGATCGCGTTCTTCGTGTTCGCGGCCGTGCTGCTGTTCGAAGCGTTGTAGTCAACCCGCGAGCACCAACACCATGCGGGGGAGGGCACCTCGAGGAGCGCCACCCGCCTGTTCGAATATTTGCGTTGACACTTACGTAAGCAAAGGCTTACAATACCCGGGTGGACGCCGCCCTGAAGGCCATCGCCGAGCCCCGCCGGCGGGAGATCCTGCGGCTCGTGTGGGACCAGGAGCTGCCTGCGGGGGAGATCGCGGCGCACTTCGATGTCAGCCGGCCCGCGGTGTCACAGCACCTACGGGTGTTGAAGGAGGCCGACCTCGTGGATGAACGGCGTGACGGCACCCGGCGGCTCTACGTGGCCCGACGCGACACCGTCGCCGAGCTGCGGCAGTTCCTCGACGACTACTGGAGCGACCGGTTGTCGAGCCTGCGTGACGTCGCCGAGGCCGAGGAACGACGCAAGACCGACCACCCACCCAAGACCGACCAAATCAAAGGAGAAACGTGATGGCCGAACTCGTTCGAGAGATCCTGATCGACGCCAGCCCCGAGACGATCTTCCCGTTCCTCACGGATCCGGCGAAGCACGTGTTGTGGGATGGCACCGAAGCCGAGCTCGACCCCCGGCCCGGGGGCGTGTACCGAGTCCTCGTCGCGGGCCAGCATGCCTCGGCGGGGGAGTTCATCGAGGTCATCCCGAACGAGAAGGTCGTGTTCTCGTTCGGTTGGGACGTGGACGACAACCCGATCCGGCCGGGCTCGACGACCATCGAGTACACGTTGCATCCCGAAGGCGGCAAGACCTTGCTGCGGTTGCGACACTCGGGCCTGCCCGACGATGCCGTCAGTGATCACGGTGTGGGCTGGGACCACTACCTCGAACGACTTTCGGTCGCCGCAGCCGGTGGTGATCCCGGGCCGGACGTCCCCTTCGGCTGACCAGCCGTCACCAACCGTCGGTGTGCACGATGCGATCGAGGTCGCGTCGTGCACCCGGCTTGAAATCGGTGCCCTTGGTGTGGGCGACCGGGATGAGCGCACCTTGCATGATGTTGTCCGGGATGCCCAACAGCGCTGCGGCTTCCTGCTCGCGCATCAAGTGCAGGGTGGTCCAGCACGTCCCCAACCCGCGTGCCCGCGCCGCCAAGCAGAAGTTCCACACCGCGGGTAGCAACGATCCCCAGATCGAGGCGTGCAACATCACGGGCGCGTTCTCCATGCGCCCGTCCACGCACGGAATGACGTGGACCGGCACCTGGGCGAGGTGTTGCGTCAGGTAGTCGGCCGAGTCGACCACACGCTTCTGGGTGTCGAGGTAGATCGGATCGTCCTGCGGCATGTTGGCGATCGCCGCGTCGCGGTCGCCGTAGAACGTCTCCCACCCGGTGCGGTAGAACTCCGCCAGCTTGGCGCGCTTCTCGGCGTCGGTCACCACGATGAAATGCCAGCCCTGTGCGTTGCCGCCGGTCGGGGCTTGGGTGGCCAGCTCGATGCACTCTCGAATGAGCTCGGGCTCGACCGGTCGCTCGAGATCGAGGCGCTTGCGCACGGAGCGCGTCGTCGAAAGCAGTTCGTCGGGTGAGAGATCCAGCGTGGCGGCCATGCAGGGAACACTACGTTCATCGGGATCGTAGGGTTCTTGACATGGACATCGGCCCGTACGGCATCTGGACGTTCAACCTCGACCTCGTCCCATCGAGTCAAGCGATCGAGCACGTAGCTGAGCTGGACGAATTGGGCTTCGGCGCCGTGTGGATACCGGAGGCAGTGGGACGCGAGCCGTTCGCGTCGGCCGCGATCCTGTTGCAAGGGGGCCAGCGCATCGTGGTCGCCACGGGGATCGCCGGGATCTACTCGCGCGACGCGATGACGGCGGCGGCCGGGCAGAAGACCGTGGCGGAGGCCTACCCCGACCGTTTTCTCCTGGGTCTCGGGGTCAGCCATCAGGTCATGGTCGAGGGCATTCGCGGCCACTCCTATGACAAGCCGTACTCCGCCATGAAGGACTATCTCGCCCGGATGGACGACGCGCTGTTCATGGCCGCGCCACCAACCGTGCCCCCGAAGCGTGTGCTCGCCGCGCTGCGGCCGCGCATGCTGCGCCTCGCGGCCGAACACGCCGATGGCGCACTCCCGTACTTCGTGCCGCCTGAACACACCGCGTTCGCGCGCGAGACGATGGGCGATGGTCCGCTTCTCGCCGTCGAGCAGGCGGTCGTGTTCGAGACCGACCCGACGAAGGCTCGCGAGATCGCTCGTACCCACACGTCGACCTACACCGGGCTGCCGAACTACACGGGCAACCTCGAGCGCTTCGGCTTCGACGAGGCCGACTTCATCCCCGGCGGCAGCGATCGGTTGATCGACGCCATCGTGGCGTGGGGGGACATGGACACGATCCTCGAGCGAGTACAGGCCCATCGCGATGCCGGCGCCGATCATGTGTGCATCCAGGTCGTGCACGGTCACGCGGCCCCCCCGATCGAGGCCTGGCGGGCGCTCGCCGCCGCCCTCTGACGGCCGTACGGCCGCTCGCTCGCGTACAGTCCACGGGTTCGTCGCCACAGGGGGAAATCGATGGGAAGCCGGATCTTCTTGCGCGCAACCGTTGCGGGACTGGTCGTTGTGGTCCTGGCTGCGGGATGCAGCTCGAAGTCCGCCACCACAGCAACGAAGAGCACTCCGACGACGGTCTCCGCTTCGGCTCGCGGCGTCAACGTCGCCGTTCCACTGGTGTCGGGCCCGATCGAGGGCGGCAAGTACGGCCTTCCCTTCAACCCGATGCCGACCCGATTGGCCGACCAGTACGGCTATGAGGAACACGAGTACTTCATGCGGGGCACGGCCACCGCGTACCAGGAGGCAGGTGAATGGACGGCCGACGGGAAGTGGTCGATCGCACCGACCACGACGGCGCCGTACGAGACGCGGATCTTGGTTCGTCGGCCAACCGATCCTGCCAAGTTCAATGGCACGGTCATCGTCGAGTGGCTCAACGTCACGTCGGGCATGGACGCGGATCCCGACTTCGGCTTCGCTCGCGGATGAGCTCCTGCGCGAGGGTTATGCGTACGTGGGGGTCTCGGCCCAAGCGACCGGCGTCGTCGGCGGTGGGCCGAAGATCGACATCCCCGGCATCACCCTCGTGCCCCTGAAGGAATGGGACCCCGAGCGGTATGCGCCGCTCGAACATCCCGGCGACAGCTACTCCTACGACATGTTCTCGCAAGCGGGCCAGGCCATCCGCCAGCCGGACGGCGTGAACCCGCTCGACGGCCTCACGGTGCAGCGTCTCATCGCCACTGGCGAGTCACAGTCGGCGGGCCGCATGACCACCTATGTGAACGCGATCCAACCCGAGTCGGACATGTACGACGGCTTCCTGATCCACAGTCGCGGCGGTACTGGCGCCGTGATCTCCGCCGACGCGCCGAGCATGCCGAAGAACGCACAGATTCGCGACGACATCACCGATCCCGTCATGCAGACCGAGACCGAGACCGATCTCTTCGGTCTCGGGTTCTACCCGGCACGCCAGCCCGACGCCGCCCGCTTGCGTACGTGGGAGCTCGCCGGCACGGCGCACGCCGACGAATGGACGACCGACTACGGCATCGAGTCCGGTCGGCAGTGGGACATGACGACCGACGTCAATTTCAACCAGATGTGCGGCGAGTTGAACAACGGACCCCAACGGTTCCTGATTCGCAGCGCCTTGGCGGCGCTCAATGGGTGGATCGTCGACGGAACCGCGCCTCCGAACGCCGAACCGATCAAGGTCGTGAACGGCGCCATCGTGCGCGACGAGCACCGCAATGCCGTCGGCGGCGTCCGCACGCCCGCCGTCGACGCACCCATTTCGTCGTTGAGTGGCGAGGCGGATCCGGGCGAGAGCGTGATCTGCTCGCTCTTCGGGAGCACGACACCGTTCGATGCCGCGACACTTGTCGCGCTGTATCCGACGCATCAGGAGTACGTCGACAAGGTGACCGCGGCGGCCGACGCCGCCGTCGCCGCCGGTTTCGTGTTGCCGGCCGACCGGGACCAGATGGTCTCCGACGCCCAGGCCGCGCGCGGTTCCGTCGTAAGTCAGGGCCCGTCCCAGAAGGCCGCGAGACGCTCGGCGGCCGCCAGGTAGAGCCGTGCGTACGACGGATCGAAGTGGGCGGCGTCGATGCACGCCAGCGTGTACTTGGCGAAATGGGCGTCGGCGTGAACGGCGGCCCGGCTGGCCAGCGTGGTGACGAGGTCGGCGGGCGCGAGTTCGAGGGGCGGCGCCGGTCGGGTGAAGTCGGCGTCGAGCGGTGCGGTGGCGAATGCGGCCCGGAAGCCCACCACGTAGGTCGCGGCCACCGCCAACGCCGTCCGTGGGCTCGAGCAGCTACCGGCGACGCCGAGCACCGCCTGGGGGAGGGTCAGGCAATGGGTCCACCCGTACGGCACGTACGTGTCGGGTTCGGTGAGCATCGACCACGCCGCGGCGCGGAGGATGGCGCGGGCGCCGTCGACCAGCTCGACCCGCTCGACGGACTCGCCGAGGACGTCGGCCGCGACGCCGCTGTCGTCGACCTGTGCCATGACCGGGAAGATGAAGTCACTTCCGGGGACGCCGAAGCGTGGCGTGCCGGCGAGCGCAGTCGAACAGGCCGTCGCCGGCAACGGGGTCGACGACCTCGCACGTCGACAACTGATCGGTCCAGCTCATCCGCCACGTCGGATGGCGGGCCAGTTCGCGCGCCAGGGGGCGGAGCAACTCCGTGGTGACCTCACCCCTCGGCGCGATGCGAGGCAGCTGGTAGAGCAGTATCGAGCCGTGCGCCGCGGCGGAGAGTCGGGGCACGACGGTGTCGGCGAGCAACGGCCCGAGTTGGTGGCCGTCGACGTGCGTCCCGAGCCATGCGGCGGTGGAGTCGACGCGCTCGAGGTCGCCGGCGTCGATGGCGGTGGCCAACTGCTGCGCGGCGCGCTCCGGGGTGTCGAAGTCGATCGTCGGCGGTTCGTCCACGGCAGGACCGAACGCGTCGAACTGACCGGCGATCGAGAAGAGTCGGAGCCGCGCCACGTCGCGGTGATCGGGTGCGACGTAGGGCAGACAGCGCGAGCCGTGCGATCAGCTCGAGCGGCGCGTGGAGGACGAACGAATCGGCAGGGTCGCGACGCGGTCGACGGATCGACCGGGCGACCTCCTGGCCGAGCGCCGTGTCGGAGAGCATCTTCGTCATGCCGGCAACATAAGAGTTCAAGTGAACTTGAGGTCAAGCCCTGCCGACCAGATATTCTCCGGCTCATGACCGACACCTGGCTCACGATCGGTGAGGTGGCGGAGCGGGCCGGCGTGGCGGCTTCCGCGCTGCGGTTCTACGAGGACGAGGGCCTCATCGACTCGGAACGGACCGACGGCGGTCAGCGTCGGTACCACCGTGAGGTGATGCGGCGGGTGGCCTTCATCGGTTCCGCCCAGACCGTGGGTCTCTCCTTGCGCGAGATCAAGGCCGCGATGCAGACCCTGCCGCGTGGACGTACACCGACCAAGGCCGACTGGGAGCGCCTGTCGAAGAGCTGGCAGCCGTTGCTCGACGAACGCATCGCAGAGCTCGTGCGTCTGCGCGATCAGCTCACCAGCTGCATCGGATGTGGGTGTCTCTCGTTGCGGTCTGCGCGTTGTACAACCCAGGTGACCGTGCGGCGCGAACGAGGGGCCGGTCCCCGATACTTGATCGGTGACCGGCCCACTCGCTCCGAGCCCTAGCGGTTAGGCCTTGACGGCTTCGATGTCGAGCTGGATCTTCACCTTGTCGCCGACGACCACACCGCCGGTCTCGAGGGCCGCGTTCCACTCGATGCCCCAGTCCTTGCGGTTGATCTCGGTCTGAGCGGTGAAGCCGGCGCGGGTGCCGCCCCAAGGATCCCCGGTCACGCCGTCGAACTCGAGCGAGAACTCGACCTGTCGGCTGGTGCCGTTGATCGAGAGGTCGCCGAACAGCAGGTAGTCGTCGCCGTCCTCCTTGACCCCGGTGCTGACGAAGGTCATCTGCGGGTGTTGGTCCACCTGGAAGAAGTCGGCGCTGCGCAGGTGCTCGTCGCGTCCGGCGTCACCGGTGTCGACCGAGGACGAGGTCCACGTCGGCCTGCACCGTCGACTCGAGCGGGTTGTCCGCGACGGTGATCGAGCCGGAGAAGGTGCGGAACTGGCCGCGGACCTTCGCGATCATGAGGTGTCGGGCCACGAAGCCGACCTGGGAGTGGGAGGTGTCGACGTTCCATACGCCGGGGGTGAGCTGGGAGAGATCTGCCATGGGAGTGCCTTCCTGGGTTGCGCCTTCCAGCGATTGCGATTGCCCTCTCCAACTTCCTTGAGACCACAACTATTCCGCCTAGCAACATTTGAGGGAGAAAGTGCCTGACCTAGGATGGCCGCCATGACTGATTGGCTCGACGACGAGGAGATGCAGGCCTGGCGCGGGCTGGTCGAGGTCTTCTCGGACGTGCGGGCGTCCCTGGAGACCGAGCTGACCGAGCAGTTCGACCTGACCGAGGGCGACTACGGCGTCCTCGTCGTGCTGTCCGAGGCGCCCGATCGGCGGCTGCGGATGTGCGATCTGGCCCGCCGCCTGCACCTCACCCCGGGCGGGCTCACCCGTCGACTCGACGGGCTCGTCGCACGGGGCTTCGTCACCCGCGAGCCGAGCACCGAGGACCGGCGGGTCGTGCTGGCCGTGCTCACGCGACGAAGGCATGGCCATGCTCGAGAAGGCGGCGCCCGTGCACGTCGACGGCGTTCGCCGTCACCTGCTCGACCACCTGAGCCGTGAACAGCTGCGCGAGCTCGACGGCGGCCTTCGACGCCGTACGGCGCGGGCGCACGACCTCCGGAGCACGTCGCCCAGATCGGCCTGAGTCCAGCGCCTAGATTCCAGCGGCGATGAAGAGTCGATGGGTTGCCGCGGACGCCGCGGCCCACGAGGGTCCGGTCGAGGAATGCGTCTACTGCACCCGACTGATCGGGTCCGATTCGTCGCTCGTCCTGCACGGTGGCGGCAACTCGTCGGTCAAGGCGCCGTACGACGACATCACCGGCGATGTCGTGCCCGCCCTCTACGTCAAGGGTTCGGGCTGGGACATGGCGACGATCGAGGCCCGCGGGCTCACGGCGTTGGATCTCGGCGCGTGTCCAACGGTTGAGTCGCCTCGAAGTACTGAGCGACCCGGACATGATGCGCGAGCTCGACGGGGCGCGCTTCGATCCGACGGCGCCCAGCCCGTCGGTGGAGACCCTGCTGCATGCGCTGCTGCCGTATCCGGCGGTGCAGCACAGCCACGCCGACGTGATCATCACGCTCACCAACCTCGCCGACGGCGAAGCGGTCGTGCGATCGGTCTTCGGTGACCGGGTCGTGATCGTGCCCTACGTGATGCCGGGCTTCGAACTGGCCTGCGCCGTGCGGGAGACCTGGCCGGCGGCGACCGGACGGCGTCATCGGCATGGTCCTGCTCAACCACGGGCTGTTCACGTTCGGAGCGACGTCGGCCGAGGCCTACGCACGCCACGTGGAGCTGATCTCCGATGCCGAGGCGTGGCTCGATCAGAACGCCCCGACAGCCGGCGCGGGCGACCGCCGTGGCGCCGTCGGTCATCGCGAAGACCTGCTCGCGCTCCGGGCCCGGAGTCTCCGCCGCGGCCGGCCGGGCGATGGTCATGCAACGCGACGACGGCCCCGAGCGTCATGGAGTTCGTGCGCCGGGCAGACCTGGCCGATCTCGCCACTCGTGGCCCGCTGACGCCGGATCATGTGATCCGGACCAAGTCGGTGCCGCTCGTCGGGCGCGACGTCGACGCGTACGCCCGGGCCTATCGAGGACTACGTGGATGCCCATCGCGAGCGAGCCCGCACCGAGATCACCGATCTCGACCCGGCGCCGCGCGTCGTGCTCGACCCGGAGCTCGGCATGCTCACGTTCGGCGCGACGATCAAGGATGCGCGGATCGCCGCCGACATCTATCGCCACACCTTCCCGGTGTTGCAGCGAGCCGAAGACCATCTCGGTGGTTACCGAGCGCTGCCCGCGACTGATCTGTTCGACATGGAGTACTGGGCGCTCGAGCAAGCCAAGATCCAGCGCGCCGGACCGCCGCCCGAGCTGGCCGGGCAGGTCGCGGTCGTGACCGGCGCGGCCTCGGGCATCGGGCGGGCGTGTGCCGCGGCGCTGTTGGCCAAGGGCGCGTGCGTGGTCGGGTTCGATCGGACCGACGACGTCGGCCGACACGTTCGATGCCGCCGGCTGGATGGGCCAGGTGGTCGACGTGACCGACGCCGACGAGCAGGCCGCCGCGGTGGCGCGCACGGTCGAGCAGTTCGGCGGCATCGACATCGCCGTCATCTCGGCGGGGGTCTTCCCGGAGAGCGCCGCCATCGCCGACTACGAGGCGTCGGTGTGGCGCACGACGATGGCGGTCAACCTCGAGGCCGCCGCCCACCTGCTGAGCCTGCTCTACACCCCGCTCGCGCACGCCCCCGCTGGGTGGGCGAGTGGTGGTCGTCGGTTCGAAGAACGTGCCCGCTCCCGGAATGGGCGCCGGGGCCTACTCGGCCTCGAAGGCCGCGCTGATGCAGCTGGCGCGGGTCGCCGCGCTCGAGTGGGCCGACGCGGGCATCCGGGTCAACGCGGTGCATCCCGATGCCGTGTTCGACACCAACCTGTGGACCGACGAGATCATCGCGGCGCGGGCCGAGCGGTACGGGCTCACCGTCGACCAGTACAAGCGTCGGAATCTGCTCGGGGCCGAGATCACCTCGGCCGACGTGGCCGCGTGTGGTGCTCGCGCTCTGCACCGACGCGTTCCGGGTCACCACCGGTGCGCAGATACCGATCGACGGCGGCAACGAGCGATGGTGGTGTGAACGCGCGAGACGTCTGCTCGAGTTGGGCACGGCCACGCTTGGGCGAATGTGGCGCGTCACCGGCTCACCGACCCGCCCGGCCCATGTGGCCCGGCGCCGCGGTGGCCGGCCGGGCGTTGCCCGTGCACTGCACGGGCGGCGACAACCTGGGCATCCACGTCGCCGTGGCCCGCGCGCGGCGCCGGTGACGTGTTGGTGGTCGACGTCGCCGGTGTGCACGGGTTCGGGTACTGGGGCGAGGTCCTCACCGTCGCGGCTCAGGCGCGAGGTGTCGTCCGGGTCTGGTGATCGACGGGTGCATCCGCGACGTCGACTGCCATCGAACGCCGGCGGTTCCCCGCCTTCGCGCGCGGCACGGCGCTGCCCGGCGCCAGCAAGTCACAACCGGGCCGAATCGGTCACCGCTCGGTGGGGCGAGGTCGAGATCGCGCGCGGGCGACTGGGTCGTGGCCGATCGTGACGGCATGGTCGTCGTGCCCGAGGCCGACGCCGACGCGGTCGTTCGCCGCGGCGCAGACCCGCGCGCGCAACGAGGACACGATGTTCGCGGCGCTCGAGGCCGGCTCGACCACCGTCGAGCTGCTGGGCCTCGACGACTCGCCGATCGAGCGCGGCCCGGTTCAGTGATTCGTGTAGTCGACCGGTCCGGCGTCGGGGAGGCCCACGGCGAAGCAGAAGCAATGGATCGACGCGTGGTCGCTCACCGGGCGCAGGCTGTGCATCTCGTTCGGCGGGATGTGCACCAGGTCGCCCTGCTGGATCTCGCGTTCCTCGCCGGCGATCGTCATCAGGCCGCGGCCCGACGTGACGTAATAGAACTCGTGGGTGGGATGGCTGTGCGGATCGACCTCGCCGCCGCCCGCGACCTCGAACTCGCTCACCAGTTCGAGGTGTCCGCCCTTGGTGATGGCGAGCATCTCGCGCGGCTCGACCAACCACCACACGGGGACCGTGCCGTTGTGTTCGATCACCGGTGCCACTTCTTCGATCGAGCGCACGTCCATCCTGGCCCCCTCTAACCTCGAGCGATGCCGTCGCTGCGCACGATCGTACTCACCGCCGAGCCGGTGACACCCGCCGGCTTCGCGCCCTTCGGCGCGCTCCCGTCGGACGAGGGGAGCGAACACGACGTCGCCGAAGCCGAGTTCCTCTGGAACGACGGCAGCGTCAACTACATCAGCCACACCCGTGACGAGGTGGAGGAGGGCCGGGTCGGTCTGCGTTGCGCGTTGCTCAATCGGCACGACACCCACACCCAGACGCTGATGCCGGTCGACCACGATGCGTTGATCGTCGTGGCGCCCGCTTCGGTCTCGTTCGACGACGAGGCCGACCTCGAGACGGTTCGTGCCTTCCGGGTGCCGGTCGGTTGCTGCGTGCACCTGTGGCGCGGCACCTGGCACTGGGGCCCCTACCCGATCACCGCTCCGTCCGTGCGCCTCCTGAACGTGCAGGGACGCGGCTACCCACGCGACAACGGCGTGGCGCCGTTCTTCGAGCGGTACGGCGCTCATTCGAAGTCGATCCGCGTCATGGTTGTGCGGTCGGCGCGCTCAGGCCGCCTCCGGTGGTCGGCACACGCAACCGGCGCCGCGTTTCGCCGATCGCTCGCCACAGTTCGTGCACTTTCGACGCGTCACGACGCGCCACGGGAACAGCATCGCCGACGCGATTCCCGCGAGAACGATCGGTTCGACCGAGTCGTAGCTCAACGCATTGCCCCCTTCAGCGGCCCCCTCGCCGGGCGGACCTTAGCGCGGCCGCGGAGAGTGTGCCGAGTGACACATCAAGCACCCGGGAGGCCTGTGGCCTGCGGAAAGAGCGCTCTTCAACGGGGGCGGGAACGCCGCTGAGACCGGAGTCAGGGGGTCGTGCTCGTGCCGCCCGGAGTCACGGGGATCACCGGCTGCACGTCGCTGCCGGTGCCGTTGCCGCTCGGCAGGACGAGGGTGACGGGTCCGTTCGAGTTGGCGAAGGCCCGCAGCGCCTGGATGTAGGCGAACTGCGAGGTAGGCGTCGCTCAGCTGGTTGCCCTGCGTTTCGCTCGCGGCGACGCTTGCCTCGATCGCCTGCGACACCTGCGCGCTCAGTCGCACGTCACGAAGCTGGAAGTCCTCGAGCGTGATGCCGCGGCGGGTTGATCTTCTTGCGCATGCAGTCGGCGATGCCGTCGGAGATCTCGGGCCAGTTCGCGGTCGAGGCGTCGACCAGGTTGCGGCTCGTGAACTCGGTCCGGATGCACGCGCGCTGCGGACGGGCGGATGATCGCGGTGGTGAAGTCGGTGCCGACGTTCTCGTAGACCTTCGTCGCGTTCTCCTTGGTCACGCGATAAAGGATCGTGGCGTCGACCTGAGCGGTGGCGCCGTCGCGACCGAGCACGGTCACCGAGTCGTCCTGGTTGGGCTTGTCGCCCTCGCCCTTCGTGGCCGCCATCGTGTAGTTCTGTGTACGAGTGGAGAGCTGCGCGACGCGGGTGATCGGCCATGGGGCCGTGAAATGCAGGCCGGAGTCGAGTGGCTCGCCGGCGTTGCCCAGGACGACGGGTACGCCGACGTTGCCGGCGCCGACGACGTGGCCGGCCGAGAACAGGACCAAGAGCACGAGGCCACCACCCCAGATCACGATGACCCGCACCCACGGCCGCGGTGCGAGTGATCCGTCGGCGAGGCGCTTGCGCTTGAGCCCGAGGGCGACGAGGACGCCCACGATGCTGCGCTTCATGAACTGGAGGAACCGAACCGTCTTCGGCTGGGGAGCGTCGTCGTCGACGATGCCTCTCCAGTTGACGCTCACGCCACCGTTGCCACTGCCGACGTCGGCGATGGGCGGTCCGCTCGCGGTGGTCGGTTCTTCGTTCTTGGGATCAGCCATGGGGCGGGCCCACTCCTTGTATGCAGAGAACGACTTGTAGGTGCAGAGACGTCGTCCGCCCCCGGCAAGCGGGCGGGACGCACGAGCTTACTTGTCCCTTGCGTCTGGTCGGGGTCGGCCCCCCCTGCGTGGGACAATGGTGCGGTGAGTTTGTCCCACCTGGCCAGCCAGAAGCTCGGGCAGTCGCCCTTCCCGCCGATCGCGGACTACGGCTTCCTGTCCGACTGCGAGGTCACCGCCCTCGTCGCCCCGAGCGGCAACGTCGAGTGGCTGTGCCTGCCGCGCCTCGACTCGCCGAGCGTCTTCGGGGCCATCCTCGATCGCCACGCCGGCGGCTTCCGTGTCGGTCCGGCCGATGTGGGGGTGCCGGCCGCCCGCCGCTACCTGCCGGGCACGATGGTCCTCGAGACGAGTTGGAGCACCGCCGACGGGCTGGATCATCGTCCGCGACGTGCTGCTCGTCGGGCCGTGGCACCACGAGGACGAGCTCTCGCACAGTCATCGTCGGGCGCCGACCGACTACGACGCCGACCACGTCCTGCTGCGCACCGTGCGGTGCGTCAACGGCGAGGTGCAGGTCGCGCTCGACTGCGAGCCGATGTTCGACTACGGCCGCAGCGCCGGCGCGCTGGGAGTACAGCGACGGCAGCTACCACCAGGCGATTCGCGCGGCGCGGGCGTCGATCTGCGCCTTCAGCTCACCACCGACATGCGCATCGGGCTTCGAGGGCGGCGCGCGCACGGCGCCGGACGCTGCTCAAGGAGGGCGAGAATCGTTTCGTGCGCCTGTCGTGGACGGAGCACGAACCGCCTTACAGCTTCGACGACGCGTACGAGCGGCTGGTGTGGACGGCGCACCACTGGCAGCACTGGCTGGCCCGCGGCAACTTTCCCGATCACCCGTGGCGCAGCTACCTCGAGCGCAGCGCGCTCACGCTCAAGGGCCTGACCTTCGCACCCACGGGCGCGTTGGCCGCCGCGGCCACCACCTCGCTGCCCGAGTCGCCGGGCGGCGAGCGCAACTGGGACTACCGCTACACCTGGATCCGCGACTCGACGTTCGCGCTCTGGGCGCTGTACACGCTCGGCTTCGACTGGGAGGCCAACGACTTCTTCTTCTTCATCGCCGACGTCGCCGAGCGCGACGAAGAGCTGCAGATCATGTACGGCGTCGACGGCGAACGCGACGCTCGACGAAGCAGATCCTCGACCACCTGCACGGCTACGACGGCGCCCGGCCGGTGCGCATCGGCAACGCGCGCGCACCAGCAGCGCCAGCACGACGTCTGGGGCGCCGTGCTCGACTCCGTCTACCTCCACACCCAGTCGACGCGACCGTCTCGACGAGCGCATCTGGCCGATCCTCAAGCGCCAGGTCGAGGACGCGCTGCGAGCACTGGCGCGAGCCGGACCGCGGCATCTGGGAGATCCGCGGCGAGCCGAAGCACTTCACCTCGTCGAAGATGATGTGCTGGGTCGCGGTCGACCGTGGCGCGCGACTGGCGCGGCTGCGCGAGGACTGACGACGTCGCCGAAGCGTGGCAGCACGCGGCCGACGAGATCCACGCCGACATCCTGGCCAACGCGCGTCGACGAGCGCGGCGTGTTCACGCAGCACTACGACACCGATGCCCTCGACGCCTCGGTGCTGCTGATGCCGTTGGTCGGGTTCCTGCCGACCGGACGATCCGCGGATCCGGGCGACGGTGCTCGCGATCGCCGACGAGCTCACCGTCGACGGCCTCGTGCTGCGGTACCGCGTCAAGGAGACCGACGACGGGCTTCGCGGCGAGGAGGGCAGCTTCACGATCTGCTCGTTCTGGCTGGTGTCGGCCCTGTCACCATCGGCGAGACGTTCGCGGGCCCGACAGCTGTGTGAGAAGTTGCTGTCGTTCGCGAGCGCACCTGCACTCTACGCCGAGGAGATCGACCCGCACAGCGGCCGCCACCTCGGCAACTTCCCGCAGGCCTTCACCCACCTGGCGTTGATCAACGCCGTGATCTCGGTGATCCGCAGCGAGGAAGGCGAAGAGGTGTCGCTCTACACCCGGCCCACGGGCAACGGGAAGTCCTGAGCGGCGACGCTCAGCCGGCTCGGTCGATCAACAGCGACTGGATCGACCGGCCGATGCGACCCTGGCGTCCGTAGACCGCCGACTCGGCGTACCCCACGCCGTGGTCGCTCACTCGGGTCCGTGCGTCGATCCCGACCCATTCGTCGACGGGCAGATCCGACAGCACGATGGTGAGGTCGGGGTTCATGAACACGTAGTCGGAGACGGGCAACGTCGCACTGACGCCGTTGCCGAAGTCGGCGGCCGCCGCGACCCGCGCGAAGGGCGAGAGCGCGACACCGGGGAGCAGATCGACGGGCACGTGAATCCAGTCGAAGGCCGGGCCGAAGTGGTCGAAGAGCCCGTCCACGGTCCGGATGTCCACGGCCGGTTGTGGAAGAACGGCGGATCATCGGGACGCATTTCCGGATCTGTCCTCGGGAGTTCCTCGGGCTGGTCGGGCGGCGGCTCCACGGGATCGACCTCGCGGTGATCGGTCGGCAGCACGATCGGTGCCTGGCGTATCTGTTGCAGGGTCGCGCGAGCGACGGTCACCGCCGGGTCGCCGGGTCGGGTCAACCGGGCTTCCAGCACGCGCACCTTCTTGCCCGGCCGTACGACCTCGACGGAGATGTCCATCGTCTGGTGATCCACCGGCCGCAACAGCTCCAAGGTGAACCGCGCCGGGAACAACGCCTCGCCGCCCGGCTCGGTCTCGAGCCGGTGGGCGAGGAGGGCAGCGACGGGGCCGCCGTGCAACGCATCCGGCGACCATGGCCCGGTGGCCAACTCGGTGGGCCGATAGCGATCGCCGTCGAGCTCGAAGAGCGACGTGCTCATCGGAACGAGAAGATGGGCGCAGCGTCGTCGCCGAGCTCGGGGAGCAGGCCGCGGTCGCGCAGGAGCGGCATCACGCCTTCGCCGAACCAGTACGCCTCCTCGAGGTGCGGGTAGCCCGACAGGATGAACTCGTCGAAGCCGAGCTCCGTGGTACTCGGCGATGCGGTCCGCGACCTCGTCGTAGGAGCCGACGAGCGCGGTGCCGACGCCGCCGCGCACCAGCCCGATGCCGGCCCAGACGTTCGGGTAGACGACGAGTCAGCCGTTCGGGTCGCCGCCGTGCAGCTCGGCCATCCGTCGTTGGCCGACGGACTGCGTGGAGGCGAAGTCCCGCTGCGCGGCGGCGATCGCTCGGCCGGTCCATGCCGGCGACGAGCTCGTCGGCGACCGCCCACGCCGTCGGCGCGTCGGGTCGGGCGATCACGTGGAAGCGGATGCCGAAGCGGAGCGTCCGTCCGGCGTCCGCGGCGAGCGTGCGCATGCGCTCGACCCGTTCGGCCGACCATGTCGGGCGGCTCGCCCCAGGCGAGGTACACGTCGACGTGCTGGGCGGCGACCCGCTCGGCGGCGTCGGACGCGCCCGCCGAAGTAGACGTCGGGGACGGGATCGGGCGGCTCGCGGGTCGTCGCGCCGTCGACCCGGTAGTGCGTGCCCGGCGAAGTCGAACGGTGTCCCCGCTCCAGGCGCCCCGCATCACCTCGAGGAACTCGCCGGTCTGCTCGTAGCGCGTCTCCTTGTCCTCGTGGACGCCGAAGCGGGCGAGCTCGGCCGGCTCGGCGCCGGTGACGATGTTCGACGAGCAGGCGGCCGCCCGACAGCCGCTGGTACGTCGACGCCATCTGCGCGGCGAGCGTGGGCGTGAGCAGCGCGGGCCGGAACGCCACGAGGAACTTGATCCGCCGGGTCAGCGGGATGAGCGACGCGGTGGCGAGCCACGCGTCCTCGCAGCCGGTGCCGCACGGCGTGAGCATGCCGTCGAAGCCGAGCGCGTCGCAGGCGTGTCGCGACCTGCGCGAGGTACTCGTGGTCGGGCGCACGGTGGTGCCCGTCCCCATCGGGGAGCACATCGCGCGAGTCGCCGCCGGTCGGCAGGAACCAGTGCATGGAGAGCACGACGGCACGGTAGTCCGCGTGCTCGTGCGCTTACGGCCGGCCGACGGTGCGGAGGCAACCCCAGCCGGTGAGGCCGACCTCGCGGGCCACGCGGTTGGCGACGATGATCTGCTGGGCGCGGCTGGCCTGGCCGGCACGGGCGGCGAACTCCCGGCCGCCGAAGGAGTCCCAGGTGCCGTTGTAGAACCCGACGCCGCCGGAGTACCGCGAGCCGACCATCGACCAGTTGCCCCCGGTCTCGCATTGGGCGATCCGATCCCAATAGCTGTCGGGAATGCCCGAGGACGCGGCGCTCTCGGCCTGAGCTGCCTCGGCGGCCTGGGCCGCTTCATTGGCGGTGACCGCATCGGCGAAGGCCTGCATCTGCTGCTGCGCCTCGGCGAGGACGTGCTCGGCATCGACCGCCGGCGCGGGTGCGGCCGCGGCGGGCGCTGCCGTGGTGGTCGTGGTGGGTTCGGCCGCGGCCAGCGCGGTGGCCTCGGCGTCACCGTTGTTCGCGGTGGCGATGAGTGTGCTGCCGACGACGGCGAGCACGACGACGAACGCGACGAGGAACGCGGCGGAGATGGGTGCGAGTCATTGGGGAGGAACCTCACGGTGGGGGTTTGGTGAGGGCTCGTACACCGGGGATCGAGATTTCCCGCCCGACCCGGCCGGTGGTGCCCTGATATTGCGTTTGCGTTACGAACGGTACCTGTCCGTCACGCCCGTCGCGGCAATTCCGACACATTGTGACACTTGACCAGAGTGTTCCCGCAGGTCAGCACGTTTTCGGGCCGCGTGGAAGACTGCCGGGGATGGGCACAGAGGCGGTCGAACAGTGGGCAGCGCGGGGCAAACGCCGAGACATCGGCGGCTACCGGCTCTTCGTGATCGACCAGACCGCCGAGCGTGAGGAAGAGCCACCGCTGTTGGTGCTCCACGGCTTTCCGTCGGCGTCGTTCGACTGGCGCCACGTGCTCGATCGCCTGGCGGCCCGCCGTCGGGTGATCCTGTTCGACTTCCTCGGGTTCGGTCTCTCCGACAAGCCCGATCTTCGCTACGGCATCCACCTGCATGCCGATCTCGCCCAGCAACTCGTGGCGGACCTCGGTGTCGACGAGGTCTCGTTGCTCACCCACGACATGGGCGACACCGTGGGCGGCGAGCTGTTGGCCCGCTCGTTGGAAGGCCGACTCGGATTCGGAATCCGAGGTCGGGTGATCACCAACGGCAGCATCTACCTCGCCATGGCCCAACTCACCGCCGGCCAACAGGCGTTGCTCGCCGCCCCCGACGAGCTCCTGCCCGGTGACCTCTCGGCCGAGAGCTTCAAGCCCGGATTCACGGCCGGATTGGCCGGCACCTTTGCACCCGCGCGCCAGCCCCTGTCCGACGAGCTCGATGCCCAGTGGGAACTGATGGCGACCGAGGACGGCTACCGCTTGCTGCCCCGTCTGATCCGCTACATCGAGGACCGCCGCGTCGACGAAGACCGCTTCACCGGTGCGATCGAGAGTCATCCTTCGCCCCTCGGCATCATCTGGGGTGAGCTCGATCCGGTGGCCGTGCATCCAATGGCGTTGCGGCTGCGCGAGTCGCGACACGATGCTCCACTCACCACGCTCGATGGCGTGGGGCACTATCCGATGATCGAGGATCCTGATCGGTTCGCCGCCGCGACGATCCAGTATCTCGACGAGGAGCGTCTGGGCGCCTAGCGAGCCGGAGGGAACGGCACCGACGCTTCGTCCACGCCGTCGTCGCGTTCGACTCCACACGAGTTCAAGGCCATCGACACCAGCGTGTACTGGCCGACGGTGAAGATCACGTCGAGCAGTTGCTGCTCGTCGTACTCGGCACTCAGATCGCGCCAGGTGTCGTGGCTGATGCACTGATCGTTGTGCAGTTCATCGGTGGCGCGCAGCAGCAGTACTTCGATTGGCTGCCACCCGGCGGCGTGAGGTCCTTCGGCGATGCGCGCGATCTCGTCGTCGGTGATGCCCTCGCGACGCGCGATGGCGACGTGTTGTCCCCATTCGTAGGGCGCACGACACAACCAGCCCACGCGCAAGATCAACAACTCGCGATGACGTGCCGACAGTGTGCTCTTGCCGAGCACGTGTGACCCGAACACCAACCAGCGCCGAAGCAGATCAGGGTGGCGAGCCAGAGTGCCGAAGATGTTGAGCGTGCCTTCTCCTGGTGGCCGCGGCGCGCCCGACCCTCCGAGCGCCTGACGGGTGCGCTCGTCCCATTCATCGACGGGCAGCGGCTCCAGGCGGGGGGTCATGAGGGCTCCTCAGAGACTGGACGGCAACAGGGCGTCGATCACATGGGGCCCAGGCTCGGCCAGGGCTCGCTCGAACTGCTCGGTGAACTGTTCGGCGGTCTCGGCCCGGCTGGCTTGTACGCCCATGCCCTTGGCCAGCGACACGAAATCGAGGTCGGGCCGGCGCAGATCGAGCATGTCGCGTGCACGTGGACCGACGGCGCCCGCACCGACTCGGCTCAACTCGAGGTTGAGGATCGCGTAGGAACGGTTGTCGAAGATCACGGTTGTGACGTCGAGGCCTTCACGGGCGTGCGTCCAAAGCGATTGCAGGTTGTACATGGCGCTGCCGTCGGCTTCGAGGCACACGACCTTGCGGTCGGGGCAGGCCATGGCCGCGCCGGTTGCGGTCGGCAGGCCGTCACCGATGGCGCCACCCGTGAGACACAGCCAGTCGTGGCGCGGTGCGCCGGCCGTCATGCCCGAGACGAACAAACCCGACGTGTTGCCTTCATCGGCCACGATCGCACCCTCGGGCAGCAATGCGCCGATCGCCGCGCCGATCGTCTCAGCATTCAGGGCGCCGGTGGGTCGGTCCGGCCGCGACGCCGGTTGGGTCACCGCGTCGCTTGCCCCGACCCCCAATGTGTCGGCCAGTGCCTGCAGCGCGCCGACGGCGTCGTCGCCTCCTTCGGCGAGTACATGCACTTGGCAGCCGGCCGGCACCAGATCGCTGGGCTTGCCCGGGTAGGCGAAGAACGAAACCGGGGCCTTGGCGTCGACCAGCACCAAGTGCGACAACCCCTCGAGCTGGGCCATGGCGAACTCGGCGAGATAACCCAACCGTTCCACGCCCGGCAGCCCGGCCCCGCGCTCGAGTCGGGCCGGGAACGTCTCAGCCAGCAGCTTGGCGTCGCTGGCCTGCGCGAGCCCACTCGCGGCGCGCAAGCCTTGCTCGAACAGCGCCGCGCCTCCGAGCAGCAGGCGCGACCGGCTCACCCGATCGCAGAACCTTCGCGACCTCGGCGATGGTCGAGTCCGCCACGGCCTGGCGCGCCGGAACGGGTCGCGGCGCGGCGGGGCCCGCGGCATCGAGCCACGACGTGTCGGCGGCCAACACCAACGTCGCGACCTGGCCGGGGGGAGTGAGGGCGGCGGCCACCGCATCGGCCGCGTCGCGTGCCACATCATCGGGACGCGACGCGAATCGGAACCAGCCCGACACGTTGCTGGCGACGCTTTCGATGTCGGACTCGAGCGGCGCGTCGTACTGCTTGTGATAGGTCGCATGGTCGCCGACGATGTTCACCACGGGGGTGTGCGCTCGGCGCGCGTTGTGGAGGTTGGCCAAGCCGTTGCCGAGGCCGGGACCCAGGTGAAGCAAAGTTGCCGCCGGGCGACCGGTCATGCGTGCGAACCCGTCGGCGGCACCCGTCGCGACGCCTTCGTACAGCACGAGGGTGCTGTGCATCTCGGGGACGCTGTCGAGCGCCGCCACGAAGTGCATCTCGGACGTGCCGGGGTTCATGAAGCAGGTGTCGACCCCGCAATCGACGAGCGTGCGGATCAGGGCCTGGGCGCCGTTCATCGGTGCACCTCTCAATCGAAGAGTTTGCCGGGGTTGAGGATGCCGGCGGGATCGAACGCGGCCTTGATGCGGCGCATGAGGTCGATCTTCACCGGATCCTCGAGCTCGAGGAAGTAGCGCTTCTTCTCGGTGCCGATGCCGTGCTCGCCGGAGATCGTGCCGCCGAGCTTCACGCCGTGTGCGAACAGGTCGTGCATCAACGTGGCGCGCGCCTCGTCATCGCCCTGGAACACCGCGAGATGCACGTTGCCGTCACCGGCGTGGCCGCAGCCAGCGATCCAAGCGCCGTGTTGTTGCGCGAGTGCGCTCACCTCGTTCATGAACTCGGGGATCGCGGCGCGGGGTACGACCATGTCGACGATGTCGTTGGCGTTGTTCGCCTTGGCTAGCCAGAAGGCTTTCTCGCGCGCGTCGATCAGTTGTGTCGCTGCACCCGACGGAAGCACGTAGACGTCGATGGCACCGAGCTCGGTGAGATGCTCGGCCACGGCTTGGGTGTCCTCGTCGAGGCGATCCTGGTGAGCGCTCTCGAGCATCACCACCAAATACGCGAACGCGGTGGCCTTCACGTCGTCGGGGATGCCCAACTCGAGGCCGAACTGATCGCATGTGGCCGACATCGTCAACATGTCGATGTACTCGAGGATGAGCGGCCCGACGCCCGAGCCCACGATCTTCGGAACCGCGGCAGTCACCGCGTCGAGACTGGTGAAGGGCGCCAGCACGGTGGCCTGGTGCTCGTGACGCGGATACAGCCGCACCGTCACTTCGGTCACGAGGGCCAACGTGCCTTCGGATCCGATGATCAGCTGGGTGAGGTCATAGCCGGTGCTGGCCTTGACGAATTTGCCGCCCGTACGAATCACCTCGCCGGTGGGCAGCACGGCCTCGAGCCCGATCACGTGGTGGCGGGTGACCCCGTACTTCACCGCGCGCATTCCACCGGCGTTGGTGGCCACGTTGCCGCCGAGGCTGGCGCTGTACTCGCCCGGATACACCGGATAGACGAGCCCGTGCTTCGACGTTTCTTCGTCGAGCTCGGCCAGCGTGACGCCGGGCTGTACGACGGCCACGAAGTTCTCGTTGTCGATCTCGAGGACGCGGTTCATCCGTTCGAAGGACACGACGATGCCGCCTTCGACCGGCAAGCACGCTCCGGACATCCCTGTACCCGAACCGCGGGCGGTGACCGGGATGCCGTGCTCGTTCGCCACCCGCAGAATCGACGCGACTTCGTCGGTGGTTTCGGGTAGGACGACCGCGGCCGGTTGCTGCGGTGTTGTGGTGAGCGCTTCGTCGTGCGTGTAGCCCTCGTCGATCGCGGGGCCGGTGAGTACGCGCTCGCTCGCAACGACAGGCGTCAGGAACTCAGCGACGTTCCCCATGGCGCTGACCGTAGCTCAGGTGTTGCGGGTCACGAACGAGCGCATCGCCGCCACTTCGTCTGCGCTCATGTTGCGATCGCGGCACTTCCAATCGGCCACCGCGGCCAGGTCCCGAACCGCGGCGTCGCGCCCGGCTCGTTTGATGAACGTCGTCATCAGGTGGCGACGGAAGGCGCCGAACAGGGCGGCCTTCCAACGCGGCCCCGGAATCCGGCCCGAGGACGCAACCAGCCAAGTGACCGCCACGTCACTGCCGGCGGTGCCCGACGACGCATTCGTCCAGTCGATGACGACCGGGCCGTCCGGCGTGACGAGCACGTTCAGGGGATGTAGGTCGAGGTGCACCACGCGATCACCGGGGACGGGACCCGGCCGGAGCCAGTCGGGGGCGGCGATCTGCCCCAACTGCGTGTGGAGGTCGGCCAGCATGAGGGCGTACCGCCGCAGACGCCACGGATGGTCGCCCAGGTCGTCGAGCATCGTCGGCCCGTCGACGCGCTCCATCACCATGTCGAGACCGTCGTCGGAGACCTCGAACACCTTCGGCGCCGGGTACCCACAGGCGCGTACGTACTCCATCACCTTGGCTTCCCGTACCTGAGAGCTGCCCTTGCGGCTGCGACGCAGTACCCGCCCGGGTCCGGCGGCGAAGATGTCGGCGTCGCGGCCGGTCGCTATCGGGCTACCCGAGTCCATGGGCCCAACTATGCTCCGCCCGACAGTCATACCAGACGGTCGAACCGGGGGAAGGAACGTTCATGCTGGGACGCACGGTCAAGGTGGTTGTTGCGGTAGCGGCAATAATGGCTCTCTGGGTGCCGATGACCGGTGCCAGCGCGGCTGATCAATCGCTCGCCTTCACCAACACCGCAGGCTCGGTGACCGTCGGCAGTTTGCCGTCGATCACCGTCCCGGCAGGCGACGCGGGTCTCGCGGGGACCTGGGACGACTCGACGGGTGCCTTCACCGGCAGCATGCAGTTCAACGCCATCACCATCGCCGCCAATCCGCCGGCGGTACCGGTCGACGTGGTGATCACGCTGGCGAACAACGGTGCCAACAACGTGACGGGAACGATCGATCCCACTACGGGCACTGCGGCGCTCACCGCGTCGATGATCCTCACCATCCAGATCCCGAGCCTGGCCGCCACCTGCAGCACTTCCGCCTTCGACGTCACGCTCGTCGACGACGGCGACCCGTTGGCACCGCTGCCGTTCGATCCCGCAGAGGACTACGCGATGGGACTTCAGGGGATCTTCACGGTCCCAGCCTTCGGTAGCGACTGCGCCCTTGCCGCCGCCATCAATCTGGCGGTCGGTCTTCCGGCCGGCGGCTCCTTGTCGCTCTCGCTCGTGCGGGGCACGCCTGCACCGCCCACCACCCCGACGACGCCGACGACGTCAGCCACCGCGACCACCGCGGCCCCGGCGGCCACCACCACGCCGCGGTTCACTGGCTGAGGTCCAAAGCCCGTCGCGGCGGAGTGTACGGTTTCCGCCGTGAACGTCGTGGTTGTGTACGAGAGCCTCACCGGTAACACCCGCCGCGCCGCCGAAGTCATGGGCAGTGAGCTCGACGGCCGCGGTGTGAACGCAACCGTGTGCAACATCACCGCCATCGACTACCAGGCGTTGGCCCTGGCCGACCTGGTGATCATGGGTAGCTGGGTCGACGGCATCTTCGTCATCGGTCAGCGGCCCGGTCGAGCCGCGCGCCTCGAGTCGTTCCCGCCGATCGACGGCAAACGTTGTTTCGTGTTCTGCACCTTCGCTCTCAATCCGGGCAAGACGCTCGAGAAGATGACCGCCATCATGGAGGGTCGAGGCGCCGAGGTGCTGGGGGGCATGACGATCAAGCGCAATCGCATCGACGAGGGCGCGCGCGAGTTCGTTGCACGAGTCCTCGACGCTGTTCCCGCCTGATCGATCACTCCGATGACGATCTCGCTGGAGCGCGTCACCGATCTGCCCACGCTCCTGGCCCTCGAGACGGTCAAACCCGACGCGTTCCTCGGTATCGGCCCGGTGCTGGGCTGGGGCCGCATCTACGGCGGTCAGGTCGTGGCGCAGGCGTTGCGCGCCGCGACGCTGACGGTCGACGCACCCCATCGTCCGCATTCGCTGCACGCCTACTTCGTGCGCGCCGGCAACGAACATCAACCGGTCCTCTACGAAGTCGATCGGGTCCGAGATGGCCGCTCGTTCACCACCCGCCAGGTTGTGGCCTACCAAGCCGGTGGCGCGATCTTGAATCTCATCGCGAGCTTCCAGGCCGACGAAGAGAGCGAGGACGTGCAGTCGACCGTGGCGCCGGGCGGCACGCCGCCGCCCAACGAGCTCACGAGCGAGGTCACCGATCTGTTCATGGACCATCGCGTGGTGCGGTATCAACGTGAACCCGAACCGGAGGTGCTGGCGTGGCTGCGCACGGTCCGGCGACCTCGGGGACGATCCCGTCGTGCAAACGTCCGCGCTGGCCTATCTCTCCGATGAGAATCCGCTCGGCGCCACGATCCTCCCGCACTCGTTGGGTGGCCGATGGAAGAGATGATGACTGCCAGTCTCAACCACGCGATCTGGTTCCATCGCCCGGCGCGGGCTGATGGCTGGTTGCTCTTCGACTCGCGTGGACACGGTGTCGCGAACTCACGAGGTTTGGCGTTCACACGCGTGTTCGACGCCGAGGGACATCACGTGATGTCGATCGCGCAGGAGGGTCTGGCTCGGCCGCGCCGCGCTTGACTACAAGCCCGAGAGCAAGCCGTGGTCGAGGCGGTCGCGCACCGGTCCCGCCATGCCGCCGGCGAAGCGGTGCGCACCAGACGAGTAAACCGGACAGGGCTCGGTGCCGCCACTGAGCGTGGGGCAGAAGTGGATGCCATCCGGCGCGCGCACGACGATCAGTCCGTTGGTGCAGCCGTCGTCCACGGTTTCGGTGTCGAGACGGGGAGTTGCGCGGTGAACTTCCCGTCAGGGCTGAGCACCGTGGCGCCGGCGTCGATGTACGACACCCCGCCGCCCTGCGCTTCCCATTGGTCAGCGATTCGCTTGTACTCATCGTTGATCCTCGCGGCCATCGTCGAGCGCGCCCCGATCGGCGAACCAACCAGATAGACGATCACGTTCGCGATCGCGGAGCATCGAAACGGCCAGTGCGGCGTCGCTCGCGTACTTGGCGACGAGGTCGTCGCCTTGGAGGGACGCACCGTCTGCACCACGCATGCAGTCGGTGATGTTGTTGCCCGAGAACTGGATCAGGGCCACATTGGGTTTGCGCCGCTCGAGGTCCTGCTCGAGCCCGGCGAACACATCGCACAAGGCCGCTCCGCCTTGCACGGACGCGGTCAAGGTGGCCACTCCACGGAGCTGGTCCGCCAGCTCACCTTTCGATTCGAAGCTCAGTGAGTCCCCGTACAGGGTCACCCGGGCGGGCGTGGTGCTACAGGCGAGGGGGACGGTCGCCAGCACCATGAGGAGCAGGCCCAACGGCGCGCGCGCCGCGCCGCTCGATGAAGCCCTCCTCGCCACATCACGCAGTGTCTATCGCCCGGGGCCGGGGAATCCTTGACACCTAATCACGGACGTTATATATCCGAGATATGAGAATCTTCGTCAGCGGGGGCACCGGGGTGATCGGCCGCCCGGCCGTTGAACGCCTGATCGCGGCGGGCCACGAGGTCAGTGTCGTCGCCCGCACGCCGGAACGAGCGGAGCAGATCCGCGCGCGCCGGTGCGGCGTCGGTCGACGGTGGGCTTGTTCGATCCGGAGGCGCTGGTCGGTGCGGTCGCGGGACACGAGATCGTGATCAACCTGGCGACGCACATCCCGCCGCCGTCCAAGGCGGCCCGGGATGCGGCGTGGGCCGAGAACGAGCGTCTGCGCCGCGAGGCGAGTGGCTATCTCGTCGACGCGGGGTTGGCCGCGGCGCGCGCCTATTCGTGCAGGAATCTCTCACGTTCGCTTACGCCGACGGGGGCGAGCGCTTCCTCGACGAGGACAGCCGCGCTGCTCGGTGACGACCTCAGCGCCGGCATCGAGACGGCCGAGGCCAACACCGGCAGCGATTCGCGAGGCGGGTGGCCGAGGTGTGGTGCTGCGGTTCGGCCGTTTCTCAACATCGTCGAGCAACTACGGCGAGTCAGGTGCGCGCCGCCGGCCTCGGTTTCTCGACCGAGGTGGGGCTGGCCGACGGCTACCAGCCGCTCATTCGGATCGACGACGCGGCTGACGCGGTCGCCACCGCCGTGACCGCGCCGAGCGGCGTGTACAACGTGGTCGACGACGGCCTGCTGACTCGGCGCCAGGTCGACGGGGTCCTGGCGACGGCCGTGGGACGCAAGCGGCTCTGGCGGCCCCTCGACCACGCGCCGAAGGCATCGGTCCGAGCCGCGACCTGTTCGAGACGTCGAACCGAGTGTCGAATCAGCGGTACAAGGACGCGACGGGGTGGCGTCCGGCCCCGGGCGGGTCGGCCGCGGGCTTGCGTGGACTCGTGCGCGAGCTCGGCTACGGCGACCGGGGTCTGCGCGGCATCACGCGGTTGTTGTTGTGGATCCTCGGCATCAGCGGCTTGGCCGTCGGTGTGCAGGCGCTGTTCGCACCGCAGTACTTCTACGACGAGTTCCCGTTCGGTCGAGGCTGGGTCGCGATGGACCCGCCGTTCAACGAACACCTCGTTCGTGATGTGGGGGCCTTCAACCTGGCGTTGGCCGTCATCACGTTCGTGGCGATCGCGATGCGCAGCCCGTTGGCGGCGCGCCTCGCCGCCTTGGCCTGGCTCGTGTTCTCCATTCCCGCACGGCATCTTCCATGCCGCGCACCTGCATCACATGCCGGCCGGCGACACCATCGGCCTCGTGCTCGGCACCGCGGGGCCGGCGTTCCTCGCGTTGCTGGTGTTGGTGCTTCCGGTGCACGCCCCACCACGAGGGTCGTTTAGCGTTCCGGCATGACTGCACCGGCCGGGCGCGTACTTCGGCCGCTGCGGGATTTCCTGGCCACCGAGGCGGCGGGCGGGGTGGTGCTGCTCGCGGCCACCGCTGCTGGCGTTGGTGTGGGCCAACTCGCCCTGGCAGAGCTCCTACACCGAGTGGTGGAGCCGCGAGCTGACGATCGGCATCGGCAGTCACGCGGTGTCGATGGACCTGCAGCATTGGGTGAACGACGGCCTGATGACGCTCTTCTTCTTCGTCGTCGGCCTGGAGATCGAGCGCGAGCTCGTCACGGGTGAGCTGCGCGATCCACCGCGCGCGTCGCTGCCCGCCATCGCCGCGGTCGGCGGGATGATCGTTCCCGCGGCGCTCTACCTGAGCCTGAATCGCCGGCGCCGGTACGACGGCTGGGGTATCCCGATGGCGACCGACATCGCCATGGCCGTCGGTGTCCTCAGCTTGTTCAGCCGCCGCATCCCGCCGTCGCTGAAGCTGTTCCTGCTCGCCCTCGCCATCGTCGACGACATCGGTGCGATCCTCGTGCATCGCGTTCTTCTACACGGACGGTATCGAGTTCATCTGGCTGCTCGAGGGCGCCGTCGCGTTCGCGTGCCATGATCGGGCTCCGAGCCCTCGGAGTGCACGCGCATCTTCCCGTTCGTCTCTGATCGGTGTCGTGTTGTGGCTGACGATCCACGAGTCGGGTGTCCACGCCACGATCGCGGGTGTTGCGGTGGGCCTGCTGACGCCGACCAGGCCGCTGGGGAACCGAGACGAATCGGTGGTCGAGTACCTCGAACGGATTCTGCATCCGTGGACGAGCTTCGTGATCGTGCCGTTGTTCGCGCTGGCCAACGCCGGCGTGGCCATCTCGACCACCACGGTGTCGGACGCGGCCACGTCGTCCGTGACACGGGGAATCGTGGTCGGTCTCGTCGTCGGGAAGTTCGTCGGCATCACATCGTTCGCGTGGCTCGCATACAAACTGCGGCTGGGGGTGCTACCCAAGGACGCGACATGGCGAGGCATGTTCGCGCGTGGGCGCCATCGGAGGCATCGGGTTCACCGTGTCGCTGTTCATCGCGTCGCTCGCGTTCGAGGGCCAAGTCCTCGACGACGCCAAGATGGGAATCCTCGCCGGTTCGCTTCTGGCCGCCGTGGTCGGCACGCTGTTGATCTTCCGCCTGCCCAAGCAGGCCGTCCCGAGCGAGTGAGGAGTCGGCGATGACAGCAAACCTCGACGGCAAGGTCGCGGTGGTGACCGGCGCCGGGTCCGGGCTCGGGCCGGGCGTCGGCCGTCGCCTTGGCCGCGCCGGTGCCTCGGTGGTCGTGTCGGACGTGAACGACGACGGCGGCGCCGAGACGGTCGCGCTCGTCACCGACGAACGGCGGGAACGGCGACGTACGTCCACGCCGACGTGAGCGATGGCGAGCGAGTGCGAGCAGTTGGTCGCCGGCCGCGGTCGAGGCCTACGGCTCCGTGCACGTGCTGCACAACAACGCCGGTATCGCGTTGCCGATGGCGCGACGGGTTCGCACCCGACGTCGACCCCGCGCTCTGGGATCGGTGATCGCCACCAACCTGTCGAGCGTCTTCTACTGCTGCCACTACGCCGTGCCGGTCATGGCGGCCGCCGGTGGCGGTGCGATCGTCAACACCGCATCGTCGATGGCGCACCTCCCGCTGGGCGGGCTCGACGGCTACGCCGCGTCGAAGGGCGGTGTCGCGCTTGCTGACCCAGTCGATGGCGCCCGAACTGCGGGCCGCTCGGGATCCGGGTGAACGCGATCAGCCCGGGCTACGTCGATACCCCCATGAACGCGCTTGATCTGGGGGAGCGACGAGCTCCGGGCCGGTTTCGAGCGGGGCCACGCCACCGGGCCTGCAGACCGCGGAGGAGATCGCAGACCTCGTCGTGTTCCTGGCCTCGGACGACGCCCGCAGCCTCACCGGCGCGGTGCTGACGTGCGACCGGGGGTGGACGGCCTTCAAGTCGCCCGACATTCTGCGCGGCGGGTGACGGCTCGTGCCACCATGGTCGCCATGGCCATCGTTGACATCCCCCGTGCGCTGCACCGTGGGGAAGAAGAGCTGCCGTTCGTCGACATCGGCGAGGGCAGCACCCTGCAACTGCTCCAGGTCGACATCGAGTCCGGGCTGTGGGTGATTCGCAATCACTTCCAACCCGGGCTACCGAGTGCCGACGCACAAGCACACCGGTGAGGTGTACGCCTTCACCCAGTCGGGTGCGTGGAAGTACGAGGAGTACCCCGAAGAGGTGAACACGGCCGGCTCGTACCTGTTCGAGCCGGCCGGGTCGGTGCACACGTTGATCGTTCCCGCGGAGAACACCGAGGTGACCGACGTGTGGTTCGCCATTCGCGGTGCCAACCTCAACCTCGACGCCGACGGCAACGTGGAGAGCGTCTACGACGCCGGCTTCATCCGCGACTCGTACTTCTTGCTGTGCGAGGCGCAGGGGCTGCCGCGCCCGATGTCATCGGCACTTAGGTCATCGGCGCTTGAGCGTCTGACTCCAGGCGGTCGAGGCGCCGGTCCCAGGCCGCGCCCACACCGTCGACCCACGCCGAAACGGCGTCGAGCGGGGCGAGCGATGCCTCGAATCGCGTCTCGCGTCCCAGACGTTCGGCGTGCACCAGTCCCGCGTCGCGGAGCACGCCGAGATGTTTGGCCACACCTTGGCGGCTGATCGGTAGGCGCGCGCCGACACGTTCGTGGCGGTGACGGGGCCCTCGTCGACCACGAGTTGCAGGATGGCGCGCCGGGTGGGGTCGGCCAGCGCCGCGAAGACGGGATCGTCGCTCACACGAGAGCAGGAGCCGTGGCGCGCACCATGCAGCGCAGTTCGAGGCCGAGTAGCCGTCGATCCCACGCCTCGACGTCGATCACGGCCTGGTCGAGCGTGCAGTGGGCGGCCGCGGTCGCGCGCTCGACGACCGTGAGGCGGGTGCGTCCGTCCTCGGTCGCTTCGAGCTGCGACGTCGACCGTGCTCTCGACGCCGTGGGGATCGGGCGTGTCCATCGCCACGTGAGGCTGCGACCGGTGTCGGCGTGGAGGATCTGCAGGGGGCGATCGTCATCGAGCCAGTCGGCCCGCTGGTCGCGGTCGATCAGGGCGTTCCAGACCTCGTCGAGGTCGGCGTCGAGGACGACTTCTCGGGTGATGTGCATACGTGCAACCTATCAGTTGCGGATCGGATCGGCGAGGGTTACCCTCACCTGCAACCAATCAGTTGCACAAACGGAGGCCCGGAGATGCTGGTACCCACGGTGATCGAGACGACGGACCGGGGCGAGCGCGCCTACGACATCTTCAGCCGCCTGCTGGGTGAGCGCATCGTGTTCCTCGGCTCGGCCATCGACGACGTCGTCGCGAACCTGGTGATCGCCCAGTTGATCCACCTCGAGGCCGCCGACCCCGAACGCGACATCAGCCTCTACATCAACTCCCCCGGCGGTGACATGACTGCGCTGTTCGCCATCCACGACACCATGCAGTTCGTCAGTCCGGACGTGGCGACGATCTGTGTCGGCCAGGCCGCATCGGCGGCGGCCGTGCTCCTCGCGGCCGGCGCGGCCGGCAAGCGGTTCACCCTGCCCAACGCGCGCGTGCTCGTGCATCAACCTCACGGCGGCGCGCAGGGTCAGTCGACCGACATCGAGATCCAGGTGCGGGAGATGGTCGACATGCGCAATCGCATGGTCGACATCCTGACCGAGCGCACGGGTCAGGATCGGCGAGCGCATCGTCACCGACATGGATCGCGACTTCATCCTCCGCGGCGACGACGCGGTGAAGTACGGGTTGGTCGACGAGGTGATCAGCGGCCGCCGTGCTCCACGCCGTGCCCCAAGATCAGGTCGAGCAGGTGGCGAGCGACGCCTCGTAGGCGTCGGCCAGCACCCGGTTACCGACATCGTTGGGGTGCACCGTGTCGGTGGTGATCGTCTCGCCGTGCTCGCGCTCGAAGTCGCGTTCGATCGTGGCCCAGTCGATCACTCGGACGTTCGGATGTTCGGCGGCGATTTCTCGTATGGCGTCGTTCACCCGGCGAGCGCGGGGTCCGGCGTCGCCGGTGCTCGTTGACCATGCCCTCGCTCACCGTGACCAAATGCACGCAACCGATGCCGGCGACGGCGTCGGTGATCTGACCGAGCGTCGCGAGTCGTTTCGTCGAGGTCGTGGTCCGAGTTCATGACGTCGTTCGTGCCCAGGTTGATGACCACCTGGTCGAAGGGGAAGCGTGCCGTGTTGACCACGACGGGGAGCTGCTGATCGGCGAGAAAGCCCGGCCTCCCGTCGACCGCGAGCGCGTATTCATCGCCGAGTTGGTGCCGGGCGGTGCTCTCGAGGTTGGCGGTGATCGAATCGCCGATGAGGGCCACCGCAGGTCGATGTCGGCCGACGCCGAGGGCACGTAACCCCACGACCGCCGACAAGACGGCGACGACCAGCACGAGAGCCACGATGGCAACGGTGCGCGGCTGGACGCCCGCGCCACGCGGGGCTCGGTCACAGGCGCACAAGCTATGCGAGTTCTGACCTCGGTCCGTTTTGGGTAGGAGTGAATTCATGACGATGCAGGAGGAGATCGCGACGGTCGTGAGGAACGTATTGGTGGTGGTGAGCGACGAGGCCACCGGCGGAGAGTTGTACCGCCGGGTCACGGACGCGCCCGGGCTGCGGTGTTGTGGTGTGGCGACCACGCTGGCCGATGGCATCGATATGTTGCGACCCGGCGCGGTGGATGCGGTCATCGTCGGCGACGCGCTACCCGATGGCGGGGTGTGGAACTCCGTGCGGGCCTTTCGCGACCTCGATCCCGAGACCTCGGTGATCGTGCTCTCGGCCGACCCGACGATCGAGACCATCCGCGAGGCCCGGTGGGCCGGCGCGGTCGGACTCGTGACGCCGGAGACGCCGTTCGAAGACGTGGCCGCGCTGGCGACCGCGACATGGAGCGGTCGGCTGTTCGTCGACGGCGACGCCGCGCTTCATGCGGCGGGCGTGGCCGCTGGTTCGGTCGGTGGGACCCCGACCCCGGCGTCGATCCCACCCGAGGACATGCCCCTCACGCCCCGCGAGCACGAGGTGCTGTTGCTGCTCGGGCGAGGCCTCGACCCGACGAACATCGCGCGCGAACTGGGCTTGAGCATCCACACCGCCCGGGGTCACGTGAAGCGCATCCTCGCCAAGCTCGGCGCGCACAGCCAGCTCGAAGCCGTGATCATCGCGGTGCAGCTCGGCTTGTTGCCACAGCTCGGCCAAACCTGAGCGCACGACGCCGGTCGGCTCACCAGGAGCCGCCACCTCCGCCACCTCCGCCGCCACCGGACGAGCCGCCCGAGAACCCACTCGATCCGCTGCTCGACTGGGGCACGGACGACAGCGTCGAGCTCGCCGCCGACGCGAAGTTCTCGGTGGCGTGACCGAAGCGATCGGCGGAGAACGGCTCTCGGCCGATGTACCACGCCGTGGTCCCGGTCATGGCTTCCGCGCCGAGCGGTTCGAACGTCTTGGCCCACTTGGTCGCGATCCCGAGCACGACGGCGTACGGCAGGTACTCCGAGAAGATGTTGCGTTGCTCGGCCCAACGGGCGCGAGTGCCCTCGGAGTCACGCATGAAGATCTCGAAGCCGCTGGCTCGCCTCCGCATGCCGGTGCCCGCCGCGGTGCGCGACGGGAAGCGCTTGGCGAACATCCAGACGAGCAGCCCACCCACCAGGATCGGGATCGGGCAGCAGTGCGACCGTCGTCCAGGCGATGGCTGCGGCGAGCACGCCGGCACCGACGAGCGTGAGCAGGAAGCCGATGGCGCGCCACCGCCGGACGATCTTGTCCGGTCGTTCCGAGAACCAGCCGCGTTCGACGCCGTCGGTGTACACCATGTTCTTCACGGCTTCGAGCTTGGCCGCGAAGGTATCCTCGAACTGCGACAGCACGACGTCGTTCTGGCCCATGAAGAGCGATCCGAACAACGTGTTCTCGTACGGGAGCAACTTGGCGTCCGGCTCGCGGAGGCGCACGAGGCGGTAGTCGGGGTGGCGCTTGTTCTCGCCGACCTCTTCGATCCGCAGATAGCCGCGGACCGCCAGATCGACGATGGTCGCGGCGACGTCGGTGTTGCCGACCTCCTCGTTGCGGACCAGCGCGAACTGCGCCGGGCGAATGTTGTCCGGGGGTGCGAAGTCGACCGGCGAGCCTTCGTGGTCGAGCAGACCGACGCGCACGCCCTGGGGTTCCCGCGGCGGCGAAGGCGACGTCGGTGGGCGATCCCACCGCCTTGCGGTCGCGGCCGACCGAGTACGCGAGGGCGGCCACCCCGCCGAGAACCACGGCCAACAACGCACCTGCACCCCCGACGGTGACCGCGTTGCGGGTGAACGCTCGGTCGATCGACCAGCGTTCGTTGTAGTAGCGGGGCGCGGCGGTGAACGTGTCCTGCGGGTAGGCGACGACCACGGTGAGAGCCGAACTCGGAGGGATGCTCTGCTGCTGGAACCCGGCCACGCCGTCGTTCACGTTGGCCGCGTCGCACAGCGATCTTGGATCCGACCGGCCCGGAGAAGCACGTGGTGCGGACCGGTGGGGCCGGGCCGCGTCACCTGGACGACACCGTTCCAGACCATGACGTCCCAGTCCGGACCGATCGCGTTCCAGTAGAACTCGTCGTGATCGGCGAAACGGTTGATCACGCCGGCGAGGTGGTAACGCACGACGTACGTCTGTACGCCGTGCACGTTCTTGTCGGCGTCGCCGACGCGCGCCGTGGTGACGCCGTTGGAGGAGTCGAGCTTCACGCCGGTGGGAGCGCCCGTCGGGCTACTGACGGTGAGGTTGGTCATCGGGTACACCCGCTGCCATTGGTCGTTGCACGGCTGGGTGAGCCGAAGGTCGCGCAGGATGCCGTGACGATCGGGTGTGGAACCGAAGTCGTACTGGATCGTCTCGACGAAGTCGGCCCCGCCGTCCGCGGTAGTGGTCACCGCGACCTGGTAGTCGTGGATCTGTTCGAAGCCGGTAGGGACGGGAAACGGAGCGACCAACGGCGGCAGCTTCGGCCGGTGTCGCCGATCCCACGTTCTCGACCACGACCCCGCGTCGCTGCTGATCGCCACCGCACACCACATCGGTACGGATCTCCGCGGCCTCCGCCACGCGAGCGCCGCCCAAGACCACCCCGAGGACCGCCAGCGCAATCACCAGCCTGCGCACCATCTTCGTCAAGCTAGTGGGTCGCACGCCGCCCGCTCGGCCCGCAAGAATTCGGCTCCGAAGGTAGAGCCACCGTGTGACATGGCCTGGGGGTAGGATCCCGAAAGGTTCTCATTTGGGGGAGGGCTCCAGAACATGAAGATCCGGGGCGGGTTTGCGTGCATCGTCGGCCTCATGGCGCTGATGGTGGTGGTGCTCGTCGTGGGTCGGACCCCGGCGACCAACTCGGCGGAGCTGGCATCGTCGGAGAACCTCACGGTGGCGGCGCCTGACACCCACACCCATACCGACGACACCGCCGCGCACGATCACGCCGATGGCACCGCGGCTCACGATCACGCCGATGGCACCGCGGCTCACGATCACACCGATGGCACCGCGGCTCACGATCACACCGACGGCACCGCGGCTCACGATCACACCGACGGCACCGCCGACGCACGATCACACCGACGGCACCACCGAAGAAGATCCGTCGCATTGCCATACCGATTGTGCGCCCGGTACACCCGAGGACCCGACGCACTGCCATGTCGACTGCACTCCGGGCGAGCCCACCCACGAGCATCCGACCGATCCGCCGACGTACACGCAGACGCAGCTCGATCTGCTGGCCGCCACGCAGGCGTGGATCTCACCTCGGTTCAATGACGTCAACGCCGCCATCGCGGCGGGCTACTCGTCGATCGGTGACTCGGCCACGGGGTTCGAGCACTACATCAACAACTCATACCTCAACAGCCCGCAGGTGCTGACACCGTCGACGATCGAAGCACTCGTCTACCAGGTGTCCGGGAACACCCGCACACTGGTCTCCGGCATGTACCTGCTTCCCATCGGACAGACGATGGACAACGTGCCAGCTGCGTTCAACACGCCGCAGACGCCGTGGCACATCCACACCAACCTGTGTTGGAAGCTCGATCCGATTCGCGTCGTAGGCACCACGAGCACGGGCCAGGCCGGGTGTCCTGCCGACAGCATCTACTTCGCCACACCGCCCATGATGCACGTCTGGTTGACGGAGCAAGCGTGCGGATGGTTCTCGGACCTCGACCAGGTCCAATCGGGTGACTGCAGCGCCCATCCTCATTGAGCTCGTACGAACGCGACGGCTTCACCCGCATCGAGGGCTTCGCTGACCCTGCCGTCTGCGTGACGATGTTGGCGCGAGCCGCGGAGCTCGCGCAGCACGCCGCCGCCGGCGACGACATCAGCCCGGCGTTCGTCATGGCCGAGGAACAGGCGGACTTCGCCGCCAAGGATGCACCCCCGGAGCAGTTGACGTCGAAGATCTTCGGTGTCGCGCGCGACACCATCTTCGAGGCCTTCGCCACGGCCGACGACGTGGTCGACCTGGTCGAACCGATCCTCGGTAGCAGCGACATCGACTGCTTCCTGTCGCAGTTCATCTTCAAGAACCCGGGCGCGTGGGGCCAGCCGTGGCACCAGGACAGCTTCTACTTCCCGTTCGAGCCGGCCCGTCCCATCGTCGGTGTCTGGCTCGCCGTGACGGAGGCGACGTTGCGGAACGGTTGCCTGCACGTGCTGCCCGGCTCGCACAAGGAGCCGGTGCACACCCACGTGCCCGATCAGCGACCGAACGCCAACTACGGCTACACCGAGATCGTGGATCGGGACACGAGCGACAGCGTCCCCGTGCTCATGGACGTCGGCGATCTCCTTCTGTTCGACAGCCACTTGATGCATCGCTCGACGGACAACCAGACCGATGGCATCCGAGCGGCGATGGTGTACCACTACGCGCTCGCCGGTAGCGTCGATCACACCGAGCAGATTCAGGGGTACACGATCAACGACTGGATGCCGGTCCGGAGGGCGTCATGATCATCGACGGTTCGAACGAGGTCGACGACGCCGTTGCGGCGCGACGGTGAGCGCTTGTTCATCGCACCGGACGCGCTTCGCGTCGCGCTCGGATGGGAGTTCAAGCCGGAAGGCCTCTGTCGCGGTGACGTGTGTGTGCCCACGCAACTGCATCCGGACCTGGTGGGGGACGACGGCGACATCGACATCGTCGTGTTCGCTCGCGCCATGGGCCGCGCCAGCGCGATCGATGCCGATGAGGCCGTGGCGGTGCTGGGTGAGGCATCGACCGAACGCCAGGCGCTGGCCGCCGACCGCACGGCACCCGACTTCGAGTTGCCCGACCTCGACGGCAATCCGGTCGCGCTCAATGAGTTCGCCGGCAAGAAGCGCCTGATCGCCACCTGGGCGAGCTGGTGCGGCTGCCGCTACGACCTTCCTGCGTGGCAAGCGCTGCAGAAGGAACTGCCAGACCTGCAGATCATCTCGATCTCGCTCGACAACACGCCCGAGGCCGCCCGCGAGTTCGCCGAAGCGGCTGACCCCGACTTCCCGGTGCTGATCGACGCCAATCATGCCGTCGCGGAGCAGTACGGCCTCCACAACGTGCCGTCGGTCGTGTGGATCGACGAGGACGGCAAGGTCGCTCGGTCACCGGTGATCGCTCCCGGTGATGATCAGTGGCGCGACTTCACCTCGATCGACTCGGCTGTTCATCACGATCAACTCCGCGAATGGGTCGCGAGCGGCGAGGTGCCCGAGGACGAAACCGCGGTGCGTGAGCACATGGCCGACGAGTCACCCGAACTGCAGGAGGCACGCGCCGAGCGGCGACTGGGTGCCTGGTTGGCCCGCAACGGCCGCGAAGACGCGGCGCTGGCCCATTTCGAACGGGCCGTCGAGCTCGCCCCGATGGACTTCACGATCGTGCGCGGCTCGATGCCGATGCGGGGCAAGGATCCCTTCGGCGCCGAGTTCTTCGAGTTCTGGGACGAGTGGGACAAGGCAGGACGCCCCGGCGGCTACAGCTCCGCGGATAGTGCATTCTGAGATGGCCACCGTCCCGCTCGAGCCTCATCCCTGGAACAGCGGGTTCACCTGGACCGATCATGAGGGTCCGTTCACGACCGTCACGCCCGAGCAGGCGCGCCAGTTCGACGAGCAGGGTTACTTCGTCCTCGAAGATGCCTTCGACGCCGACGAGCTGGCCCGCCTCCACGCCGAGATCGCCCCGGGCGAATCGCGGGTTCGTGAGTTCCTCGAGCAACTGCCCGACGGCCGTTTGAGCGTGGCGGGCGTCGACACCCAGACCGTCGCACCCCACTTGGTCACCCAGTCCGAATACCTGCACGACTTCTGCGCACAGCCGCTGCTGGCCGGGCTCTGTCGTGACCTCGTCGGTCCCGACGTGCGCCTCTATTGGGAGCAGGCCGTCTACAAGCAGCCCCATTCGGCCGAACCGGTGCTGTGGCACCAGGACAACGGCTACACCTACGTCGAGCCGCAGGCCTACCTCACGTGCTGGATCGCCCTGACCGACGCCACGCCCGAGAACGGCTGCGTGCGCGTGCTGCCAGGCGTCCACCGCGGGGGCACCCTGCGCCACAAGAACACACCGATCGGTTTCGAGTGCTTTGGCGACGAAGCACAGTCAGCCCTGGCGCCGGTCAGCGCGGGGAGCATCGTGGTGTTCTCGTCGCTCACGCCGCATCACACCGGTCGGAATCTGACCGACGAGGTCCGCAAGGCCTACATCGTCCAGTACGCACCGGAGGGCGCCGAGGCCCTGCAGGGCGATTCCGATGCCGGCGGCCCGACCGGACGCGTGGCGATGAACGACCCCGATCGGCAGTACTGGGTGACGCGCTAACGGGGAGCGAACGACGACGGCGTGTTGTCGCTATCCGCGTCGAAATCGAGCAGACGCATCGGGTCGCGCACGTCGTCGATGTAGCCGAGCGCGTACGCGCCCATCTCGTAGCCCATGAGTCTCTGCACCCGTTTGGGTAGCTGGCGCACGATGTCGATCGGCACCGACAGATACTGGTTCTCTTCCTGACGCAGCCAGCCGAGGACGTAGTCGACGTTGACTCCCGTGCGCCATTGCTCGCTCGTGTTGGCCCCGCCACCGTGGACGGTGCGCCCCGTGTAGAGCACGACCGACCCTCGGGGCATCTCGGCCGGCACGGTATCGGCCGGGGTGAAGTCCCGGGGGTTCTCGGCCAGGTGGCTGCCCGGTACGACCCGCGTGGCCCCGTTGGCCTCGACGAAGTCGGTGAGGGCCCAGATGGTGCTCACCTCGACCTGCATGTCGTCGGGGAAGGGGAAGAAGTCGAAGCACCACTGGTCGCGATGGAGGTACTGCGCGTCGGCGCCGGGCCCGATGGTGATGGCCTGGGTGAGGTGGAGTTGGAAGGTGGTCTTCTTCTCCCACAACACCTGATCGGCTACGTCGAGCACCAGCGGGTTGGCGATCATGTCGACGCTGCTCGGTGCTCGCGCCAGCAACGCCCCAGTGCGGCGTGTCTGGGATCCGGTGAACTCGTCGCCGCCCGGTGGTGTGGCCGCGATGTGCGGTTCGAGCTCGGCCATCACCGTGTCACACACCTCGGGGGACGCCAGTCGTTCCACGATCGCCACACCCTGTTCGCGAAGAGCGACCGCAACCTCGTCGGAGGTTGCGGTCGCTTCGAATCGCGGGATCTGGGTCATTGCCCAGAAACTAACTCCCGAAGACGTGGTTGACGACCTTGTTGATGACGTCGGGCGCCTTCGTCTTGATCTTGTCGCCCTGCTCCTGCGTGAGCTTGTGGTTGCTCACCGCTTTGTCGACGCGAGCGTCGACGTCGTCGGTGATCGCCTTGATGACGTCGGGCGTCTTGTCGCCCGCGACCTCGGCGATCGACTTGCCGGACTTGAGCTCGCTCTTGAGCTGGTCAGGGGTGATCCCGATCGTGTCGGCCGTCAGCTGGACGACGTGCTTGCGCACCTCGGCGCGATGGGCCCGGAAGCGGGCGAAGAGGCCGCCGCCGCCACCGTTGCCGGTGACCATGGCCTCGGCCGTGGTCGGCGTCTGGGCGCTCGCCGTGCCGACGAGGCCGGTGGCCGCTACGGCCAGCGCTCCGCCGAGGATGGCCACGGACAGGATCCCGATGGCCAGGATGTTCTTCTTCACGATGTCTCCCTTGAATTGGGTGGGGGTCGGGTGGGTCTCCGTTGCTGAGCAGCATCGCCCCCATTCGTGATGGATCTGTGAAGAGCGGGTCAGGGCTCGTCGCGAGGTCCCTATCATCTGGGCCATGTGTCGAAACATCACCGAGCTCCGGGGCCTCGAGCCGCCCGCCACCCTCGAGGAGATCGAGGCGGCTGCCCGTCAGTACGTGCGCAAGGTCAGTGGCCTGCGCAAGCCGTCGGCCGCCAACGAGGAGCGCTTCGAAAAGGCGGTGGCCGAAGTGGCCGCGACCACCGCAGCCCTGCTGGGCGAGTTGCCCGAGCGGCGCCAACCGCCGAAGACGCTCCCGCCCCTGCGCCGGCTCAGCTCGACCGCGCCTTGACCGCCCACATAGCGGGAGCGTTCGAGCACCCGCGCCGTGAGATACCCGACCTGACGCTCGCGCAGCTCCACGCCCAGGTTGCGACGGGAGCGCTGGCCGACGCGGGCCTCGGGTTCGAGGACGTCGACGCGTTCTTCACCGACTCGATGGTGCCTGGTTGGAGCCCGATCTCGATGGCCGAGTACCTCGGTCTCGACCACCTCAGTTACTTCGAGATGACGGAGTCGGGTGGGTCGTCGTACCTGATGCACGTCGGGCACGCCGCCGCAGCGATTGCCGCCGGCAAGTGCCACGTCGCGCTGATCACGCTCGCGGGCACACCCCGCAGTGATCGCGGTCGGATGCGCGGGGGTGGCAACAACGGCCCGGAGTCACAGTTCGAGTGGCTCTGGGGCTCCACCGGCCCGGTGAGCCAGTACGCGTTGGTCGCCCAGCGCCACATGTACGAGTTCGGGACCACGAGCGAGCAGCTGGCGTGGGTCAAGGTCGCGGCGTCACGCCACGCACAACACAATCCGAATGCCTTCCTGCCCGACGCGGTGACGGTCGACGAGGTGCTGGGCTCGCGCATGATCAGCGATCCGTTGCATCTGCTCGATTGCTGTGTCGTCACCGACGGCGGTGGTGCGCTGGTGGTGGTGTCGTCCGAGGTCGCCGCCCGACTGCCGCGCCAGACCGTCGCCGTGCTCGGTCACGGTGAGGCGCCCAAGCACATGCACGACGGGCGCATCGATCTCACTCACACGGGGGCGGTGTGGTCGGGGCCGAGGGCGTTGGACGAGGCGGGCGTGACGATCGATGACATCGACTACGCGTCGATCTACGACAGTTTCACCATCACGGTCGTGGTCACGCTCGAGGATCTCGGGTTCTGTGAGAAGGGCAAGGGCGGGGCCTTCGTCGCCGATGGCGCGCTCGAGTCGCCTCACGGTCGCTTGCCGTTCAACACCGACGGCGGGGGTCTGTGCAACAACCATCCCGGCAACCGCGGCGGGATGACGAAGATCATCGAAGCGGTGCGCCAACTCCGCGGCGAGGCCCACGCTCCAGTGCAGGTGCCGAACTGCGAGCTCGCCCTGGTCCACGGAACTGGCGGGTCGCTCGGCACGCGTTCCGGCGCCGCCACCCTCGTGCTGGGACAGCCGTCATGAGCCTTCCCACCGACGAGCCGACGCGCGGGCGCGAGACCAAGCCGTTCTGGGAGGCGCTCGACGATGAACGATTCGTGTTGCCGCGGTGCGACAACTGCGAACACGTCATCTGGTACCCACGGCTGTTCTGCCCGATGTGTCACACCGCCGACGTCTCGTGGTTCGACGCGAGCGGCCAAGGCACGATCTACAGCTTTACCGTGTCGCGCCAGGCATTCGGCCCGTGGAAAGAAGCCGTGCCGTACGTGATCGCCTACGTGGAGCTCGACGAAGGTCCGCGCGTGCTGACCAACATCGTTGACTGCGACCCGGACACCATCGCCGTTGGTGATCGCGTCCAGATCGTGTACGACCGATCGCCCAAAGGTGCTGCGGTGTATCGGTTCGCGCCGCTACAGCCCTGAGAGACCGCCGTCGACGGCCAGCACCTGGCCGGTGATGTAGCTCGCCTCGTTGCTCAACAAGAAGACCACGGGGGCGGCCACTTCCCAGGCCGTCCCCTGACGTCCGAGCGCAACCGGCGTCTTGGCGCGTCCGGGTCGTCCCCGAGTGGCGAGACGGCCGAGGGGTGTGTCGATCAGGCCAGGCGCGACGACGTTGGCGCGGATCCCGCGGCGTGACCCCTCGAGAGCGACGTGACGGCAGAGTCCGGTCAGCGCGGCTTTCGACGAGTCGTAGGCGGGGGAGCGGCTGCCGGGTCGTAGGCCGGCGACCGATGCAATGAACACCACGGCGCTGTCGTCGGCGAGGCGCGGCATGGCGGCCTTGCACACCAGGAAATGCGCTCGGGTGTTGACGGCGAAGACGCGGTCCCAGTCCTCGGGTGCGGTGTTGTCGAGCCACACGCCGGCGGCGATGCCGACGTTGAGCACGACGCCGTCGATACCGCCCATGGCCTCGGTCGCTTCGGCGACCACCCGCTCGCAATCGTCGGCCACGGCCACATCACCCGTGAGCTCGATCGCGGTGGCGCCCTCGGAACGGACCAGGCGTGCTGTCTCCGCGGCGGCGTTGCCGTCGATGTCCGCGCAGGCGACCGTTGCGCCTTCGCGCGCCGCGAGCATCGCGATTGCACGTCCGTTCCCGACGGGAGCGTCGTCCTCGTCGGAGCGGCGGGTGCCGGCCCCCACGACCAGCACGCGTCGTCCATCGAGCCGAGCAGTCACGCCCCGGAGTATGTCACCCGAGTTCACCGAGTGAAGGAGTGCAACTCCATCACGCTCGCCCGAATCGCATCGGCCAACAGGTCGATGTCGCCCGCGGTGTCGAAGTCGCCGGTGACGCCGAACGAGAGGTGCCCGTTGTACGACAGGATCGCCGTACCGATTCGCACACCGTGGCTGATCGGCACGAACGGGTAGTACGCGATCATCTCGCGGCCCAGGCAGTAGAGCGGGAACTGCGGCCCAGGTACGTTCGTGGTCACGGTGTTGATGCTGCGCTGCGGCAGGACGTGCATCACGCGCATGGCCGTGCGACTGATCGCTCCCAAGGCGATGGGTGGGAGAATGCCGCCGATCGTCGTCATCGCTTCTCCGGCCTCGGCCATGTGCGACGCCTTCAGCGCGGCCATGTCGTGCTGTACTCGGCCGAGTCGCTCGATCGGACTGTCGACGCCTACCGGTAGCTCGTAGAGCAGGGCCGACACGCGGTTGTCGAGAACTCCGTGGGCATCGGCGGCGCGGACCGACACCGGTACGAGCGTGCGAACCACCGCTCGCTCTACGTCCTCACCCCGCTTCAGGAGCAGTGCCCGGTAGCCGCCGGCGCAGGCGGCCAGCACGACGTCGTTGATCGTGCCGCCGAACACGGCGCGGATGGCGCGAACGTCGTCGAGGTCGACCGAGGAGTGGCACCACAGGCGGTGCGGACCGATCGAGCCCTCGATCGAGAGAGGCGGGGTGTTGATGAGCCGTCGTCCAAAGGTGACGAGGCCCTCGAGGTCGTGCCATGCCGAGCGCAACACGGGGAGGGGAACCCGTGCTGCGCCCGGCAGCCGGCGGGCGAGCCCGACCAGATCGTCCGCCAGGCCTGCCCACGCGTCGACCACACGGGCCGCGCCGGACGGTCGCGGGGCGGGATTCCATGGCTCGGGCGGCTGGGGATGCACGCCGGGATCGATGTCGAGAACCACGGTGAGCAGGTCCACGCCGGACACGCCGTCGACCATGCAGTGGTGAACCTTCGTGACGAGTGCCCATTGGTCATCGGCGAGGCCCTCGACCAACCAGATCTCCCACAACGGGCGGCGCCGGTCGAGGCGCTGCGACATGAGCCGGGCCATGAGGGTGCACAGCTCCGTGTCGTCACCCGGCTGGGGGAGCGCCGTGTGGCGAATGTGGTAGCCGATGTTGAAATGCTCGTCATCGATCCACACGGGCCGACCGAGCTCGAGCGGCACCGGCTGTACCACTTGGCGATAGCGGGGAATGAGGTGGAGCTTGCCGGCGACCAGAGCGGTCAGCTCGTCGAGCGTCGGTGCCGGCCCGTTGAACAGACAGACCCCGGCGATGTGCATGTGCGCCACGTCGTCCTCGAGATGAAGGAACTCGGCGTCGAGAACGCTCAGTCGGTCCACGGTCCGCGCCTATGAGGTGGCGCGCAGCTGCGATGGCTGCTCACCGGGTTCGTCGTCGGCCCACACGCGCTCGACGAAGCTGGCCATCTCCGCGGTGAGCCGCCGAGGCCGCACGCGTAGCTCGAGGGGCGAGCGGGCGTGGACGAGCTCGGCATGCGGTAGTTGCGAGGCCAGGTTCTCGGCGTCGTCGAAGGGATGGATGAGGTCGTAGGCGTGCGCCAGGATCAACGTCGGAGCGTCGATGTTCTCGCGCTCCTCTTGAGTAGGCGCGACGGGACCGACCAAGACGCCGTGCAGAATCGCCGCCATGGCGTCCGGGGGCAGCGCTGCAGTCTGCAGCACGCTGTTCAGGGCTGCGATCGGAGTGCGGGGTAGTCGTTCGAACACTCGCGAGGTGAACCCCAAGAGGGGCCTGCCGTAATGCACCATCACCACGAGCGGTGCGAACAACATCGCGGCGGTGGGCACCGCCCGTTCGAGAACGGGCATCTCCAGAAGCAGACCCCGGACCCGTTCGGGCTCGCGGCTGGCCGCGAACAGGCTCACGTTCGCGCCGAGCGACATCCCGCCCAGCACCGCCTGTCGGGCGTTCAGGTGATTCATCAAACCGAACACCTGCTCGCTGTACGTATCGATGCGGTACTCGGAGGCGTGTGGGGGCTTGGCGCTGCGCCCATGACCGAGCAGATCGAGCAGCACGACCTTGTTGCCTTGCTCGGCCAGAGCCAACGCGATGCCGCGGTTCATGTCGGAGTCGACGAGCAGGCCGTGGAGATAGATCACCAGCCGATCGCCTCGGCCGTAGGTGTCATAGACGAGCTGATGGCCGTCGTGGGTGAACGACGAGGTGGTGTAGGGCACAGGCATCGTCCTGAGCAAACCGCGAAACGGACCGAGGCGGCAGAGGCGAAGGTCCCCACTCTGCCGCCGAACGCGTACGGGCCGAACGCGAAGGTGCGGGACCGACCGGAGTCGATCCCGCACCCAGCTTGGCTATGGCGTGAGCGTCAGCCGGCGCTGATCGAATCCAACACGTCGAGCTTGGCTGCCCGGCGAGCCGGTCCGACCGCCGCCACCACACCGGCGCCTCCGGCCAGCAGCGTGATGATGATCATCTGCACGGTCGGGATGGCGAAGGTGGTGATGTTCTGGTCAGCCAACGCCTGGACGATGCCCCAGGCACCACCGATGGCGAGCAGCGCACCCAGTGCCGTGCCCAGCAGGGCGATGAGCACTGCTTCCCAGCGCACGGCCCGGCGCACCTGACCCTGCGTCATGCCGACGGCCCGCAGCAGGCCGATCTCCCGGCGCCGCTCGTGGATCGACAGAGCCAACGTGTTGGCGATGCCGATCAGCGCGATGACCACTGCGAGGAACAGCAGGCCGTAGATCAGGTTGAGCATCCGATCGATGTCCTGCGTGATGCTCTGCTTGAACTGGGCCTGATCCTGCAGCTTGGCGTTGGGGTAGGCGTTCAGCACGCCCTCCATCTCGGCTCTCGAGGCGGCGGCATCGACGGAGTCGACCGTGCTGACGAACAGCTTCTGGTCGTACACGTCGGTGACGTTCGCTTCGTAGGTGGCCAGGTCGACCAAGTACCCAGCGTTGCTGTCCATCGTCGGCTCGTTGATGGCGGCAACCGTCAGCGGCACGGCGCCCGTTCGGGCGAACGTGAGGGTGACGGTCGAGCCGATGGTGAGGTGATGGCTCTCGGCGACGGGCCGGGTGACGGCCACCTCGCCGGGTCCGACGTCGGCCATCGAACCTTCGACCATGTTCACCTTGAAGAGCGAGTCGATTGTCGCGGTGTCGGTGGCCTCCACCCTTGACGAGCCATCGAAGGCACCGACTGCCGTCGACCGCAGCGGCACCACGGCATCGACGTCGTCCAGCGCACCGAGCTGTGATGCCAGCGCCGGCGTGAAACCACCGTCGTTCTGTGCACCCGACTCGACCACGTAGTCGGCCCGGAGCGACTTGTCGACGGCGTCGGCCACGGAGGCCTTGGTCGACGAGGCCAGGATCGTGATGAACCCGACCAGGGCCACACCGACCATCAGCGCCGCCGCGGTGGCCGAGGTGCGCTTCGGTGAGCGAGTGGCGTTCTCGCGGGCGAGCTCGCCCGTGACGCCACCCTTGGCAACAGGCCAACCGATCAACTTGATGACCGGGCGAGCGATCACCGGCCCGAGCACGAACACACCCATGATCGTGGTGATGGCACCCAGGCCCAACAACTGCAGGGCACCCGACCCGTTCCCAGCCACGCCGGCGGCGAACGCCGCGACACCGAGGCCGGTGACCGACAGGCCGACCAGCGTGCGCTTCAGCGAGACGGCCGAGCGATCGACCGACACGTCGCGCAGTGCGGCGATCGGCTTCACGCGGCTGGCTTTGATCGCTGGTGCAAGCGCCGAGATGACTGTGACGGTCACCCCGACCACGAACGAGATCACGATGGTGCTCGTCGACACGACGGTTGCACCGCCCGGGATCTCGAGGCCGACAGCGGCCAGCAGCCCCTTCAACACATACGACATGCCAACGCCAGCGACGAGGCCGACACCGCCGGCGATGACGCCGATGGCGACCGACTCGAACAGCATCGACCGAAGCAGTTGCTTGCGGCCCGCACCGATCGCCCGCAGCATCGCCATGTCCTTCGAGCGTTGTGCGGCCAGGATCGAGAAGGTGTTGTAGATGATGAACGTGCCGACGAACAGCGCCACGAAGGCGAAGGCCATCAGGAAGGTGTTGAAGAAGGACAGGTCCGATTTGAATTGGTCCTGCTGCGAAGCCGTCTGGGCTGCGCCCGTCTTGACGTCGAAGGTGCCTGCACCCAGCGCGGTGTCGACGCGAGTCGCCAGGTCGGCCGGCTGTCGACACCGTCGGCCGCGCTGATGGCGATGACGTCGTAGTAGCCCGGCTCGGCGAAGAGCCGTTGGGCCGTGGCGTCGGTCGTCGCGACGAGCGTTGAGCCCGGCATGCCGCTGAGCTCGCCGTACATCGCGGTACCGACAAGCGTGAACGGCGTCGGTTGACCTTTGGCGATCACGCTGACCGTGTCACCGAGAGCCCAGTGGTTGTCCTCGACGGTCTTGCGGTCGAGCACGACCTCGTTGTCGCCCTCGGGCGCGTGTCCCGAGTTCAAGCGGAACGGGTTCACCTTGGAGTCACCGAGCCAGTTCGACCCGATGGTGGCGCCGAGGCCGTCGAGCGATCCGACCGTTCCGTCGGCTTTCACCAATTGGGCGAAGCCTTGGACGTTGCCGGCGGCCGCCTGCACCCCGTCGACGCCCTTGATCGTGTCGATCGCCGATGCGGGCACTCGCTCACGAGTGTCGCCGAAGTCGGCCTTGACGGTCTCGGGCTGTTGCACGACGACATCGGTGCCCGCGTTGCTGGTGGCGAACATGTTGTCGAAGGTCTTGCCCATAGTGTCGGTGAGCACCATCGTGCCCGCCATGAAGGCGACGCCGAGAACGACGGCGACGCCGGTGAGTGCGAAGCGCACCTTGTGCGTCCACAGGTTCTTGATCGTGAGCCGGAACATGATCAGTGCCTCCCAGTGCTGATCTCGGTGCGACCGAGTGTCTTCATGCGGTCGATGACGGAATCGGTGTCGGGTTGGTGCATCTCGTCGACGATCTGGCCGTCGACGAGGAAGATCGCCCGATCGGCGTACGAAGCCGCCACCGGGTCGTGGGTGACCATCACGATGGTCTGGCCGTACTCGCGCACGGCCTGGCGCATGAAGGCGAGCACCTCGGCGCCGGTCCGGCTGTCGAGGTTGCCGGTCGGCTCGTCGGCGAAGACGATCTCGGGCTTGCTCGCCAGGGCACGGGCTACGGCCACGCGCTGCTGCTGTCCGCCGGAGAGCTCCGAGGGACGGTGCTTCAAGCGGTTGCGGAGCCCCACGATGTCGACCACGTTGTCGACCCACGCGCTGGTCGGGCTTGCGGCCGGCCAGTGCCATCGGCAGCGTGATGTTCTCGGCCACGTCGAGCGTGGGCACGAGGTTGAAGGCCTGGAACACGAATCCGACGCGATCGCGGCGGAGCATCGTGAGCTTCTTGTCGTTGAGCGTCGAGAGGTCGGTGTCACCGATCCACACCGAGCCCGACGTGAGATCGTCGAGCCCAGCGAGCGTGTGCATGAGTGTCGACTTGCCCGAGCCCGACGGGCCCATGATGGCCGTGAACTGGCCGGTGGCGAAGTCGACGGTGACACCGTCGAGCGCTCGTACCTCGGCCTCACCCTTGCCGTACACCTTGACGGCGTCGACGGCCTTGGCGGCGACGTTCACTGCGTTGTCAGCCTGAACCTCGTACTGCGGTGCTTGGTAAGTGACGGTCATGACGGTTCCTCCCCTTGGGATCAGCAGCCCTCGTTCGGGGCTTTCCGCCACGATGCGCTTCGAGCCCCCGCGGGTCGTCGGCCTGGGGGTGGTCGTCGCTACACCCGTGGGCTGGGGATTCAGCAGCATTGGGGGCGTGCTCGTACATCCAGGGATGTACGCGACCTCAGCCTGGGGATGGATGCGGTGCCTCGGGCCCGGCCGTACGGTTACGGCGTGCAGGTAACGCGGTGTCGGTAATAGGGAGAGGACAACAGGTCTGGGCCTGGGGCAGGAGCCTTCCCGTCTGGGTGCCCGACACGGCGCTGGCCTGCCTGCTCATTGCCGCCGATGATCGTGAGCGTCGTCGTCGAGCCGACCGGCACCAGCGCCGACTTCAAGCCGGTGAACGCGCTGGCCGTTCTGATCACTCTGGCCGCGACGGTGGCGCTGGCGTTCCGGCGCACGTACCCCTTGGGTTCGTTCGTCGCGGTGGCGGTGTGCATCGTGCTCCTCGGCGGAGCCGACTTCAGCACCGGCGCGGTTCCCTTTCTCGCCGTCATCGGGATCTACACCGTCGGTGCCTATTGCCGCCCGCGCCAGATCGCCATCGCCTACGCGTTGATGCTGGGCTCGCTCGTGATGCTCTGGATCATCGACATCCCCGATTTCTCGGGCGGCGATGTCTTCAGCAACACCATGCTCTATACGGCGGCGGTCGGCATCGGTTGGGCGGTGCAATCTCGTCGGCTGCGGCTCGAGGCGGCCGAGGAACGCGCCGAGATGCTCGAACGCGAACAGGACGAAGAGCGGGCCCGGGCCATCGCCGACGAGCGGTTGCGCATCGCACAGGAACTGCACGATGTGATGGCGCACTCCATGAGTGTCATCGCCGTACAGGCTGGTGTGGGGATGCACGTGGCCGACACCGACGCGGCCGAGGCGAAGAGGGCGCTCGAGAACATCTCCGACGACGAGCCGATCGACGTTGGCCGAGTTGCGTCGGCTGCTGGGCGTGCTGCGCGACGACGGTGACGGTGCCAACTATGCGCCGGCACCTGGACTCGGTGACTTGGACAAGCTCGCGCAAGAGGTCAGAGACGCCGGTGTGCCCGTGAACGTCACGGTGGAAGGCTCGCTCGACGAGGTGCCGCCCGGCGTCGACTTCACCGGCTACCGCATCGTGCAAGAGGCGCTGACCAACGTGTTGAAGCACGCGGGGCCCACCACGGCGCGCGTGGCGGTCGCGCACCGGCCCGGCGCCCTGCACATCGAAGTGCGCGACGACGGGCGCGGTGTGAACGGTCGTTCCACCGAGACCGGCCACGGGCTGATGGGCATGCGGGAGCGGGTCGCGGTCTACGGCGGCACGCTCGATGTCGGGCCCGTTGCCGGCGGCGGCTTCAAGGTGTCGGCCGACCTTCCCTACGCCGACGCGACCAGATCATGATCCGCGTCGGTGTGGCCGATGACCAGGCTCTGGTCCGCAGTGGGTTCACCGTCTTGTTGAAGTCGGCGAACGACATCGAAGTCGTCGGTGAGGCGGCCGACGGTGCGGAGGCCTGCGCGTTGGTGGCTGACCACCACCCGGACGTGATGTTGATGGACATCCGCATGCCGGAGATGGACGGGCTCGAGGCGACCCGGCGGATCATGGCCGACGGCGACACGACGCGGGTCTTGATCCTCACCACGTTCGACCTCGACGAGTACGTCTACGAGGCCCTGCGCGCCGGCGCGAGCGGTTTCCTCTTGAAGGACACGCTGCCCGAGGAACTGTTGGCGGCGGTTCGGGTGGTGGCCGCGGGCGAGAGCCTGTTGGCCCCGAAGATCACGACCCGGTTGATTGCCGACTTCGTTCAGCGACCGGCCGAGACCAAGCACGAGCCCAACCCGGAGTTGAGCACGCTCACCGATCGCGAGGCCGAGGTGTTGGCGGCAGTCGCGAAGGGTCTGTCGAACGCCGAGATCGCCGACGAGCTCTTCATGAGCCACGCCACGGCCAAGACCCACGTGAGCCGGCTGCTCAGCAAGTTGCACGCTCGTGACCGGGCACAGCTGGTGGTGATCGCCTACGAGTCCGGGGTGGCGGGCCCGAGCCGTCCGTAGACTCGTGGGCCTGATGTCCGACGCGATGCCCCCTCCGTTCGATCCACCTTCGTTCGATCCACCGGCGCCATCCGTTCCGGCCCGGCATCTGGCGCTGTCGGATCTTCCGCCCGCAGTGGCCGAACGGTTGCGCTTCGATCGGGCCGCGCCGCGCCGGCTACGGACCGACAAGATGCCGCCCGCCGTACAGGCCGAGCTGCGCGAGCTGTGGGACGGCATCGCCGCCGATGTCTACGACGAAGTGGCCGGTCTACGCCGCACGAGAGGCATGAGCTCGGCGACCGTCGAGCGGGCCCTGGGCCGCGTGGCGGACCGGTTGTTGCAGGCGCAACGCGTGGTGATCTTCGCGGCGGTGCACTACCCGTTGAAAGGCGAACGCACCAGTCGGCACATCGCGGTGGCGACGGTCGGTGGCGGATCGGCGGCCGCGGCCGAAGCCCTCGCGGTGTACGGCTCGCTCGGGACGGCGGCTGCAGTCGCGATCCTCTCGGCCGTCGTCGGCGAGGTGTTCGAGAGCTATGTGGCGGCCTCGGCGCGCACTCGGCAGTACCTGAGCGCGCATCGCTCGCCCGATCCTGACGTGGTGTTGACCGACCTGGCCGAGGCCGCGGGCTACTCGACGTCGGTGGGTCGACGTGCGTCGCCGAAGTTGGCCCGCGACGCCGCAACCTGGTTGGGGGAGCAGCTGGCGAAGCGCACCGCCTCGCGGTTCGCCCGCGGCCTGGTGCCGTTCGTGGGTGTCGCCCTTGGCGCCGGGATGTCGGGATGGAACGTTCGCAGCGTCACCCGGCATCCCTTGCGAGCCCCTGCCCCCGAGGAGCTCCTCCGATTGGCTGACGACATCGTCAACGACCCGACCGAGTATGCCGAGGCCCGGGAGCGCTACCTGCAGCTCGACGAGCCCGACGCCTGAGAAGTGACCTCCGACCGTTGTGGGCCCGGGGTCGCTGGTGTTATCCAGAAGCCGATGCCGATCGACACCTGCACGCTCCACGGCCACGATGTCACGTTCCGCGTTGACGGCCCGGTAGGAGCGCCGGTCGTCCTGCTGATCCACGGCATGGCGGGTAGCTCGGCCACGTGGCGCGAGGTCATACCGACGCTCGCCACCCGCTATCGGGTCGTCGCCCCCGACCTGCTCGGCCACGGCCGATCGGCCAAGCCCGCCGGCGACTACTCGCTCGGCGCCCACGCCAGCATCCTGCGCGACCTGTTGGGCCACCTCGATGTCGAGCGCGCCACGATCGTCGGGCAGTCGCTCGGCGGTGGCGTCGCCATGCAGTTCGCCTACCAATATCCCGACCTGTGCGAACGGCTGGTGCTCGTCAGCAGCGGTGGGCTGGGGCGCGACGTGAACTGGATCCTGCGGTTGCTGTCGTTGCCTGGCTCCGAGTTCGTGTTGCCGGTTGCCGTGCCCGGATTCGTGCGCGATCAAGGCAACGCGTTGAGCCGCTGGCTCCACCGTCAGGGCGTTCGCCCACCGCGTGTCGCGGAGATGTGGCAGGCGTACGCGTCGCTCGCCGACCCCGAAACTCGCCAAGCGTTCCTGCGCACGTTGCGGTCGGTCGTCGACCCGGGCGGACAGAGCGTCAGTGCGCGCGACCGGCTGTATCTGGCCGCGGCCGTGCCCACGTTGATCGTGTGGGGAGACCATGATCCGATCATCCCCGTCTCACACGCCTTCGAAGCCCACGAGCTGATGCCCGACAGCCGACTCGAGATCCTCGAGGGTGTGGGACATTTTCCACAGGTCGAGGCGCCCGAGCAGTTGTGTGAGGTGTTGCTCGACTTCCTCGACACCACGCTCGGCACCAGGACGCCCGCGACCCGCGAGCTGACTCAGCCGGTGAATCGTGGCTGAGCGGTCACGACGGCGTGGGGCACGCGGACGACGACACGGGCCGGCGAGCTGGCGGTCGTGACCGTCACGTCGGTCTGCGTGTGCAGCCCGATGACCCAGGTCAACTGGGCCTCGAAATCCTCGAGCTGCACGGCTTGGGTCACGTTGACGGACGATCCGGTGACCGTGGTGGGCCCGTTGTAGGTCACCGCGTACTGCGCGGCGGCCCCATCGTTCGGGACGCGCGGCGTGCAGGACATCTGCAGCCACGTGAAGAACGCGGTGCAGCTGCCGCCGAGCGTGTAGTTCGCGGCCGTCACACCCGAGAACTGGAACACCGTCGCGTCGAGTTGGCGCAACAGCTCGTTGCTGCCGGCGCTCGAGCTCGCGTTCGGGATCGTCGTCGCCAGGCTCGGGTCGAAGTCGATCGTGGCGGTGCCGTCTGGCGCGATGGCGGCCGACAGCAGCAGGCCGTTGGTCGCGCTCGAGAACAACGAGCTGAGGCCCGCGGTCGTGTCCGCCGGCGTCGGTCCGGCCAAGAGCTGGTCGAACGTGGAGGCGAGGATCGCGTTCGCCGACCCAGTCGGCACGGCTCGCCCTGAACGCACCGCGGGGGCGGGGCCGTTCAGTCCGTCGAAGCAGCTGAAGTACACGCCGACCAGCGTCTCGCCGGCACCGGGAGTCGGGTCGGTGGTGCCGCAGCCGAGTCCGAAGTCGACGCCGCTCGCCGGCGACATCCGTACGTTGACGAACGAGCTGCCCGGCACGGTCACGACGTCGCCCGCCGTGTTGTAGAACGGAGGTGACTTGGAGGTGGCCTCGACGGTGGGCAGCGCGTTGCCGGCAAAGGTGAACACCACCTCGTCGAAGTCGCCGGCGTTGGTGACGGTGACATTGGTGAGCGACGGCGAGCCGCCTGCGGCGGACGTCTGACCCGGAACGGTTACCGGGAGCTCGGCCGGCGAACTGGCCAGACCGATGAACGGGGCGATGATCATGGCGGTGGCCAGGACGCTCAGCTTTCGACGCATGGACACAGGAAACACGATCGGACCGCGGCGGCGCAGGGCCGAAGGTCACTTCTCGGGACCATCGACCCTTTCCCGATAGTGGTACCCGTGCTTACCGTCACGGTCACCATGAGCAACCGTTCCCGAAAGCACGCCCTGTCCGCCCTTGCGGTACTGGTTCTGCTGGCCGCCGCCTGCTCCAGCTCGAACACCGGCAGCGAAAACACCACGGCGACGACCGAGGAGCTGCCGCCGTGTCCGCTCGAGGCGCTCGACAGTGCGCAGCAACCGGTCGAGGTGACGGTGTGGCACTCGCTCGTCGCCAAGCAGAACGACACGCTCAACGAGCTCGCCGAGCAATACAACGCGTCACAGAGCCGAGTGCGAGTGCGGATGGAGAACGTAGCCGCCAGTGACGAGGAGCTGTTGCGTCGGTTCCAGGAAGCATTGCCGACGAAGGACCTTCCCTCGATCTTCGTCGCCAACGACACGATGACACAGCAGATGGTCGACAGTGGAGCGGCGCTACCCGCGCAGTCCTGCATCAACGCGGCCCATTACGACATGAGTCCGTTCGAGCCGACCGTCGTGGCGTACTACACGATCAACGGTGTCATGTGGGCGGCGTCGGCGAACCCCGGTTCGGCGCTGGTCTTCTACAACAAGGATCACTTCCGTCGGGCCGGGCTCGATCCCGACAAGCCTCCGCGTAACCTCGACGAGATCCGCGCCGACGCCGAAGCCATCAAGGCGGCCGGCGTCGTCGACAAGCCCTTCGTGCACGAACTGGCCTCGTACAAGACCGAGTTCTGGCTCACCGGCGCGCACGCGCCGATCGTCGACAACGACAACGGGCGCAGCGCGCCGGCGGCACAGGCCGCGCTCGAGGGCAACGCCGACACGAAGGAGTTGTTCGACTGGTTCGCCGGTATGCGCGACGACGGACTGATGAACGCGCTCCCGGTCGCCGAGGGTCAGGTGAACCAGTACCTGGCGATGGCGACGGGTCAGGCATCGATGATCGTCGAGACGTCGAGCGCGTCGACCTCGGTCCAGGCGTTCCTGTCGGGGAACCTCGCCCCCGGTGAGGTGCCGATCGACTCGGGCGCGGCGAACCTGAGCGGGCTCGACATCGGGGCCGGGGCGTTTCCCGGCATACACGAGCCTGGTCGCACGCAGATGGGCGGACCGGCCTGGTACATCATGTCGACCAGCCCGCCCGCGGTGCAGGCCGCCGCGTGGGATTTCCTGACGTTCATGAACAGTGAGCAGGCGCAGACGAAGATGCTCACCGGCGCCTCGTACCTGCCGTACCGCACGTCGGCCGGCACCACAGCCGAGGCGCAACAGTTCTTCGACAGCAGCCTGGCCGGCAACTGGCTACGGATCGCCAACGATCAAGTGCGCACGATCGACCCGAACTTCCCCGGGCCGTTGATCGGCCCGTACGACGAGGTTCGCGACACGTTGCGCGACGCGCTCACGTCGGTGGCGCTGCAAGGTACGGCACCCGACCAAGCGATCGCGCAGGCACAACGCGACATCACCGACAGCGTGCAGCGCTATTCAGAAGGCGGCTTCTGAGCGGGTTGCCCGGTCAGTGGCTGATGAGGCTGTAGTTCACCGCGAACAGCAGTGAACCGGCGACGACGCCGAACAGATGCCAGACCTCGTGGTAGCCGAACAGGCGCGCGTTCGGGAACGGGCGGTGTAGCGCGAACAGAATCGCGCCTGCCGTGTACAACAAGCCCGCGATGATCACGAGTACCAGCCGCGTCGGCTGGCCGCTGAACGCGGGAAAGGTGCCGATCGCGGCCCAGCCGAGGATCAAGTACAACGCGAACCCGAGGCGCGGGTATCGATGCCCGTGTACGGCGGTGAGGGTTGCGCCGAACAGCGCCCCGGCCCACACGGCACTGAGCAGTAGCCAACGTGTCCAGCCGTCCATCGCCAGGATGCAGATCGGAGTGATCGTGCCGGCGATGAGGATGTAGATCATCGAGTGATCGATGCGGCGCATGATCTTGGCCGTCGTCGGCGATTTGGTGAAGACGTGATAGGCCGAGCTGGCGGAGTACAGCGCGAGAGCGGAGAGCCCGTAGATCCAGGCCGACGCTTTGGCCGGAGCGCTCGGTGCGACGCGTACCAGCCACACCAGTCCGGCCACGGAGAAGACCGCGGCGGTGAGATGGAGCCGTCCTCGCAGCCGTGGACGGTCCTCCGGGTGGACAGGAACCATACTCACTCGTCTGGAGGCCGATCGTGGACCCAGCACAGCGGGTTCTTGTTGTAGCGCGACAGCTTGGTCTGGCAGGCCGGCGTCGCGCAGACGCGGTCGTCGCCGTACGAAGTGATGCGGCCGCGCCCGCCCCGCACGGGTTCGGGGTACACGAGACCCTTGCCCGCAGTCTTGGCGAGCCGCAGACCCACGGGGCGGTTCACGATGTGGTCACGAACCCTTCGAGGAATCGGGCGGTGTCGGGGGGTGGGTCGTGGGCCGTATGACGGCGATGCGGCGGCGGAACGGCCACACGCCCACAGGTACGGTCGATCCGCGGCGATCGCTCTGGCGTTCGATCCCGAGGATCTCGAGGAAGTCCTCGATCAGCGACATGCGTTCTCCATCTGGCTGTGGCTCAGAAGAGGCGTCGAATGCCGGTCGGCTGCTGCCCACCAAACGAGGCGTCCCCACCAAGTCGGGGGAAGAGGTTGCAGTCTACCGCAGAGGCGCCGGAGATAGCCTGCGCCATGGTCAAAGCCGACCGCCGCTCGGTTTCTCGGATCCTGGTCGCGCTCGCTCTGTGCGTCGGCGCGATGGGGCTGGTGGAGGTGGCGACACCGTCGATCGCGGGAGCGGTCACCCCGACGTTGACGGTGACCAACGCGGTGACCGGACTCGATCATCCGTGGGATCTCGTGTTCACGCCCGACGGCACGATGCTCTTCACGCAGCGGCCGGGCGCGGTCGACGCGCTGGTCGGTGGTGCGACCCGGCAGCTGGCCTTCCCGGCCGACGTGGACCCGCAGCACGAGCGGGGGATGTTGGGCATCGTCGTCGATCCGAACTTCGCCGCGAACCGCAACGTGTACACGTGCTTCGCCTCGGACATCGCGGGGCCGACCGACGTGCGGGTCGCGCGGTGGACGGTCGACGCGGGGTACACCGCGCTGAGCAATCGCACGGACATCATCACGGGCATTCCGGTGGGGCCGAGTGCGAATCGCCACGTGGGTTGCCGACTGGTGTTCGGCCCCGACGGTTATCTCTGGGTGACGACGGGTGACGGCACCATCGGCACTGCGCCGCAGGACAAGCACTCGCTGGCCGGCAAGGTGTTGCGGGTCGATCGCGACGGCAACGGAGCTCCCGGCAATCCCGGTGGCGCGTTCCTCCCGCAGATCTATACCTACGGTCATCGCAATCCGCAGGGCATCTCATTCCGACCCAGCGACGGCAAGGCCTACGAGGACGAGCACGGTCCCACCTGCGATGACGAGATCAACCTTCTCGTTCCCGGTGGCAACTACGGCTGGGATCCGACGGTCGGCGCCAGTACGTCCTACAACGAGTCGGTTCCCATGACGGACAAGACGCGTCACCCGGAAGCGATCGACGCGGTGTGGTCTTCGGGATGCCCGACCATCGCGCCGTCCGGCGCGACGTTCCTGCACGGGAGTCAGTGGGGCGACTGGGACGGTGCCTACGCGATGGCCGTACTGAAGGACTCGGAGCTGCGGATCATGTCGATCTCGGCGGACGGCAAGAGCGTGGCTGCGCAGAGCATCCAGTTCCAGGGCACCTACGGCCGTCTTCGCACGGCCGTGCAGGGACCCGATGGAGACCTGTACATCCCGCGGGACGAGGACGCACCGACCACCATCTTGAAGATCCATCCCAGCAACGCTCCGCCGCCCACTCCGTCCGGATTCGTGGGGCTGAATCCGGTGCGGGCTCTCGACACCCGGTTCGGGCCCGTGCCCTCGGGACGCGCCGTCGGCCAGAAGCTCGACACCGACGCAACGCTCGATCTGCCGGTGGCCGGGGCCTACGGCGTACCGAGCAACGCCAGCTCGGTGGTCTTGAACGTGACCTCGACCGACGCGCTGACGTCCCTGGCCTACGTCACCGCCTACCCAACGGGTTGGTTCCGTCCCAACACCTCGAACCTGAACCTGCAGCCCGGTGCCAACGTGGCCAACTCGGTCACGGTCGCGCCCGGGTTCGGCGGCAAGGTCAGCTTCTTCACCAACGTGGGGTCGACCCATCTCGTGGTCGACGTGCTCGGTTACTACACGACCAGTGGGGGAGACCGGTTCACGGCCATCTCGCCCCGGCGCGTGATGGATACGCGTACGGGCCCGGTCCCCGCAGGTGAGATCGTCGGTCAGAAGCTGAATGGCGGCGACAACATGAGGTTGGCGTTCAGTACGAGCGTGGTGCCCGCCGACGCGAGCGCGGTCGCGGTCAACATCACGTCGACCCAGGCCACCTCGGACATGGGCTACGTCACCGCGTGGCCGGCCGGCACGACCCGACCGACCGCGTCGAACATCAATGTGCAGCCGGGATTTCAGGTCGCCGGACTAGCGATCGTGAAGCTGGGAACGAACGACGCCATCGACCTGTACACCAACGCGGGGGCGACGCATCTCGTCGTGGACCTGGTTGGGTACTACAGGCCCAACAACGGCGCAAAGTTCGTGCCGGTCGCGTCGACGCGCATGTTCGACTCCCGTTCCGACTCGCCGCTGGGCGCGGCGACTCGAACGGCCACCATGTCCGGCCAGGGTGTGTCGGGCGACGCGACCGCGGTGGTGCTCAATGCGACTGCGACGCAGGCCAGTTCCGCGGGCGGCTTCATGACGGTGTGGGCGAACGGCGACCCCATGCCTTCACCGCTCACGTCGAACATCAACTACCGGCCGCCGTACAACGTGGCCAATCAGGTGATGACGAAGGTCGGCACCTCCGACGGTGTGAGCCTCGAGAACGGCGACGGCACCGTTCATCTGGTGCTCGACGCTGCGGGCTACTTCATCAACTGAGTCACCACTCGAAGCCGAGTAGCCTCGCGCATCGCCGCCTCGAACGCGGCGTCGTCCATCGACGCTCGCGCCGCCAGCACCATCTCGGCGTCGGCGCCAACCGGCACCCGCAGAGGAGTAGCCGGGTCGTCGATCGCGTCGGCGATGGCGATGGCGACGGCGGCGCCTTCCGGAGCGGCCTCGCCACCGAGCAGAACGTTCTGGACGCCTTCCCACAATTCGCGGAGCTCGTCGTACGGCGGCACGGCGTCGCCGATCGACGGCTCGTTCGCCGAGAAGTTGGTGACGATCGAGCCCGGTTCGATGATGACGACCCGAATGCCGAAGTGTCCGACCTCGAGGTGCAGTGCCTCGGAGATGGCCTCGAGCGCGTGTTTGGATGCGGCGTAGTAGCCACCGAGCGGCGAAGCCACTTGGCCGAGCAACGATGACACGTTGACGATGACGCCGCTCCCGGCGGCACGCATGCGGGGCAGGATCGCTTGGATCAGACGCACCGCGCCGAACACGTTGGTGTGGAAGAGGTTCTCCACGTCGGGCAATGGCACACCTTCGATCGGACCAGAGAGGCCGACACCCGCGTTGTTGATCAACACGTCGAGATGGCCACACGCGGCGAGAACGTTGGCGACCGATGCCTCGTCGGTGATGTCGAGGGCCAGGCGTTCGGCCACGTCGAGATCCCGCAGCGTGTCGACACGCCGGGCGGTGGCGATCACCTCGTGGCCTCGTTTGCCCAACTCGATTGCGGTTGCTCGGCCGATCCCAGTCGAACAGCCGGTGATGAGGATGCGTGCCATGGTGAGCGACGCTACCGCGCCCGGAACCGTTCGAGCACCCGAGGCAATCACATGGAACGAAGCGCAAGCCACCTCACCGTCGACCGATGGTCATAGCTTGCTCGACTTCAACGTCTTCGTCTGGAAGAACCATCGGAACGCTCAGAGCGGGTGCCAACCCTTCGAGCAGCCCCTGTACTTCGAGAACAACGAGACCGCTGTTGGTTGTGGTCGCGACGTGGTTGGTCGCGTGCGCCGATGAGCCCGACAATGGCGGCATCGGTCCGGAGCGTGCCGCTGACCTTCGCTCGTGCCTCGACGGCGACAAAGACCTCGGCAAGTGCGGCGAGGCCGTGCAGTACGCGAAAGCCCATGGAACCACGCGGCTGCGCGCGGCGGTCGCGGACCTGCTCGACTGCATCAACGAGACCGCGGTCGAACCGCTCCTGTCGTCACCGCTGTGCACCGATCAGCAAGAGCAGGTTCGAGCCGCGTTGTGACCGTGACTGTCGGAGATCAGCCGACGTGGAGGCAGCCCGCGCTGGGGCCAAGGAAGATCTTGACCTTCGCGCCGACGGCGACGGCCTGCGGTGCAGGCACGACCGGCGGTCCCGGCGGCAGCACCACGTCGATGCCAGGCTGCGCGGCGAAGCCGAGGAACCCGAAGCCCGGCGCCGCCACGCGCAAGCGACCGACTCCACCCGGCAGCGTCGTGAACTTGAACGAGCCGGCCGCGACTTTGGAGGGAGTGATCGGCAGACCTGGTGGGTTCTCGAGGGTGACGGTGAGGTTGGCGACCTTGCCGCCGCTGCAGGCGTTGATGACCGCGCCGGTGAGAGCCGTCACCTTCCCGACCTTCTTCGGTACGCAGTTTGTCGGCAACGGGCTGGGCGCCAGCAGGATCTTCATGCTGACTCCATCAGCCTCGGCCTGCGGAGGTGACGGCAACGTGGGTGGTCCCGCAGGACGCACCACGTCGACGCCCGGGTTGGCGGCGTCGCCCAGCACGGCGTAGCCGGGCGCGCTGATCTTCAGTCGAAGCTGACCACCCGGGAGCGAGTCGAACCTGAACGATCCGGCCGCGACCTTGGACGGCGCGGTCGGCGGGCTCGGTGGCTTCTCCACGCTGACGCTGAGGTTGCTGACTTTGGCACCGGTGCACGCGTCCTTGACGGTGCCGTTCAATGCCGGCACTTTCGGTGGACCCGGCTTCCGGGCCTCGGCGGAGGGTGCAACCAGCACGGCGGTGAAGGCAACCAGTGCGAGTAGCGCAATGGCGGCGGGGGTCTTCCTCCAGAACATGCCGTCAATTGTGACAGAGCCTCAGCCGAGCGACGGTGACGGTGACGGTCCCTGCCCTTCCCACACGACTATCGACATGGGCGACGTTCGGCGCGATGGTGAGAGCGACTTCGGTTCGGGTGGCCGGGGCGGGATCCTTGGGGGTAAGAGTCATGTACCTGTTCAGCCGTTTGGCGACTTTGCGCGGGAACGAGCGGGATTCGTTGACCTGGGCCGTGAACATGAACGGCTATGTCGACGCTCACAGTGATCACAACCTGACGCTCTGGCGCGCCGACTTCGGTTATCCGGTCGGAACGGTCGCGTGGAGTGCGTGGGTGGACTCACTCGCCGCGCTGAACGCTGGGTTCTCGAAGCTGGCCGAGGATGACGGCTATTTCAAGATGTTGGACGAGGGTCAAGATTTCATGACCACGGCGCCTGAGGATTTCCTCCGTCAGGCACTGCATGGGGCTCCGGCCGCGGCGCCACCGCCGATTGGTGCCGTGACCACGGTGACCACCGCCGTCGTTGCCGGCGGCAAGTACGACGACGGGGTCAGCTGGGGTATCGAGATGGCGCAGCTCGTCGAAGAGGTGACGAAGATGCCGACGATGTTCCTACTCGATTCGTACGGCACCTTCGGTCAGGTCACCTGGCTGAGCGGCGCACCCGATCTGGCGGCCGCCGATGCCGCGGGTGACGCCATCAACTCGAACGACAAGTACATGAAGCAGCTGGGCGATGTGGGCGACCTGTTCGTCCCCGCTTCCGGCCAGCGTGGTCTGGTGACTCGCATCGCCTGAGACCGAGATCAGCGGAACCGCGGGGTCTCGGAGCGCAATCACGTTCGACGCTTCGATCCTCCGAGGGACCATTGACGGACAGTGCAGGCATGGCGCGATTCTCGATGACATCGTCGAGGCGGGGATCTACGCCACCGGCGCGCAGCTCTACGTCGAGCAGGACGATCACGTGCTGTGCGATGTCGCGATTGGCCCGACGGTCGCGCCCTCGACGTTGTATCCCGGGTACTGCGCGACGAAGCCGTGTGTGCCACTGGCGATCGCGCACCTCGTCGATGAAGTAGGCCTCGACCTGACCGCACCGCTGCGGTCGTTCTGCGTCGACCTGCCGAGGGTCTCGGCGACCGCGTCGATCGCGGAGCTACTCGCGCACAACGCCGGCATGGGCGAACCGAGCGCCGCGCTCTGGAGAATGACCCCAGGCACGCGGCGCGCCGATCTCTTCGTGTCACCACCGGCCCCGAGTAGCGCGGCCTACAGCGAGATTGCTGCGTGGCACGGGCTCGCGGCGGTCATCCAGGCGATCACCGGCCAGACGGCCGAGCGCTACGTAGAGAGCACGATCCTGAGTCCGGCCGGATTGGCCGACGACATCGTCGTCGATCCGGATCGAGCATTCCTGGCCCTCGAGCACAGGCGCATCCAGGTGCCGGTGGCGGGGCTACCCGTCGAGCAGGTGCCGCTTCTTTCCGAGGCCCTTCCTCAACAACTCGCAGATGTGAGCGTGGCGTTCGGTGGATTCGTCAATGCCTCGGGGCTAGGACGCCTCTATACCAGCGTCCGTCGCGCCCTTGCCGGGGAATGTGTCGACGGGATGCCGTCGTCCTCGTCGCTCCGGGTTCTGCTGCAGCACCGGCGCGCCGACGCTTGGGATGCCACGTTGCGCCGACCGTGCTCCTTCGCCGGGGGCTTCATGATCGATCTGCGGCAACACGGGATCACGGACCGGCTTCCGGATGCAATCGGTCACAGCAGTGGGATCGTCCCGGCGTTCGGGCTCTGCGACGCGGACCGACGACTGGCGATCGCCGCGTACCTGAACGGCGTGTCGCCGTCTTCGGCCGATCTGCAGTCCATCCGCACCTCGATCGTCGCCGGGGTCCTCGCCGCCATAGGTCCTTAGCTTGTTCGAGTACCTCTCGGAAGGCTGGTTCGGTGCGGTGGCCGACTGTGTTGACGCTCGAACGGGCTCGCCTAGTGTGGGCCGGACATTCACCGTCGAATACGTGCTGGACGGCGCACCCGACGGGTGCGCTCGAGGCCACACCCAGACCTTCGTCGACGATGAGCTCGTGGGTTGGGAGCCGGGACTTTCGGGTCGGGCAGACCTCACCGTTCGTCGGACGTACGACATCGACAAGGATGATCTGCTCAGTCGCGGACACCCCCGTCGGATTGCAGAGGCGACCGAGTTCCAGAGCTCAGGGGTTCCGAGAGGCGACGTTTTCGGCGTCGAGGCGTGCCACGAACTCGCCGACTCACTGCCGAGCGGCCTCGAGATCTCCTTCGCCCTCCGCTGTCCGGACACGGCAGTCGGTCTCGTCGAGCATCGCTACCTGCTGCGGGCCAATCGCCTCCAGCCGATGAGCTCCGAACAGGCCGACGTGTCCGTGGCCGGGCCCTACCGCAGCGTGCTGCAGTGGTTCCACCACGAAGAGGTGTTGTTGGGCCACCTGGTTGTCGGCGCGGACTACGAAACACGCATCGATGGCGACTACTTCAGGATGAGCGCCCTCGAGGGTTGCGTCTCCGCGCCGCAGCCGTCGTCGAGCTCTGATCACGCGGGCCGGCTCGCGACTTATGCCGACTGTCGACACCACGTCGACTTCACCAACACGATCGACCAGATCGATGCGATCACTCGGTAGGTCTCGGTCTGTTCGTCCAGTTACCCATGATGACGCTCGCGCCCCACGAGGTGAGTCGGTCGTACGGCAGGTCGTACCGGGTCGATGGGGGTGCAGGCCCGGCGCGGGCCACAGGACTTCGTCCCGGCAGCACGATCTTGCCGTTGGGCGCGTGGAACCAGAACTTCCCGTCGCCGGTGCGTTCGACGCGCCAGCCCGGTTTGTGCACGACCGAGTGATGTTTCTGACACAGCAGGACGAGATTGTCGATCTGTGTTGGGCCACCGTCCGTCGAGTACCGGATGTGATGAGCCTTCAAGTAGAGGGATCTTCCGCAACCGGGGAATCGGCACGTGCGGTCGCGGGCCAGCAGCGCGCGCTGCTGGTTCGGTGTGGCCAGTCGAGTCGGTGAGGTGATGGTGGCCGGCTGGCCATGTCGCTTCACGACGAAGCTGATCCAGGACTCGCACAGCAACTCGGTGATCGACGGCTGGTCGATGGGGCCACCGCCTTGCACGTGGCCACCCTCGTCGTCGATGTGCACGAGCGCCATGAATCGTTCGGGCACCACGCCGTCACGTCGCACCTTGCCCGCGACCACGCTCTGGGCCATGCGGACCAGAGCCGCGGCATTCGACACCTCGGGATCGCGCGAGAGAAAGCCGTCATCGTCACGAGCCCGGTCGGCGATCTCGGCTTCCTTCTCGGCGCGCAGTGCTGCCTCGACCTGGGCCCCGAGCGCGGGTGCGAGGTCTCCGCGCAGTTTCCAGCGGCCCTCTCGCACGGTGAACGACAAGGTGTCCAACACGGGCTCCTCGGGCGCGTCGTCGTTGATCGGGGTGGCGTTCTGCTTGTAAGCCCTGATCAACGTCTGCAGCTGAGACCCTGTCGCCACGGTTGCGGTCTCGATCATGGCCGCTTCGTTCTCCGGTGTCGCCACGGCGGCCAGCGTGGCCACGGTGTCGGCGGACAGACGGCCCTCGCTCAGTTCGGCCGTGAGCTGGGGGAGCGGTCGGAGACGTTGGGCCAGACGGCAGGTCCGGCCGGCTTCGGCCGGCGTGAGACCGAAGCGCCACGCGATGAACTGGCGGGTGGTCATGCCCCAATGCTCGTCGTCGTGTTCCTGGAGCTCCTCGACCACCGCCACGAGCTGTGCATCGAGCCGCGAGATCTGCGATGCGATCTCGCGGCCGCGTTCGACGCAGGCCTCGAGGTCGAACGGCTCCGTGATCTCCATGCGACAAACCTTAGAGACGAGGTGTGACACCGAGATCCGGCGCGGACCGGGCCGGCACTCAGCTCGGCGTGAACCGGTCCGCCCGCTCGATGACACCGCTCATGTCGAGCCGGAGGGCGATGTCGCGCGCCTCGATGGGCTTGCCGCCCGGGCGCTGACCTACGCTCGGGCAACCCAGTCGCAACGAGTAGATCGGTTCCCTGATGATTCGCTTCAGCGTCCTGTATCCGACCACTGAAGGTGCCACCTTCGACCACGACTACTACCGCACGAAGCACGTGCCCCTGGCCGTGAAGACGTGGGGGCTCAGTGGGGCGGAGATCGACCAGGGTGTCGACGGCCCGTATGAGGCTGCGGTGCATTTCAAGTTCGACTCCCGGGAGGCAATGGGCGAGGCGATGGGTGCACCGGGGACAGCCGACGTCATGGCCGACATGGCCAACTACACGACGATCGTCCCTGTACTGCAGACGAGCGAGATCGTCGGCTGATCGACCTGGGGTTCCTGGATTCGGCGGGCGTATCAAGCGCGGTCGGGCCGGCCCGTGCCAGAATTCCGCGATCGTGAGCGCCCCGATCGTTGTCATCGGATCAGGTTTCATCGGACTGGCCGCCGCCGAAGCAGTCCGTGAGCTCGGACGACCCACCGTCATGGCGACGCGTCGGTCCTTTGATCCGCCCTCCCAGGTACGCGCCGTCACGTGTGACCTCACCGACGTCGACGCGCTGAGGGCGCTCATCCGACCCGGTAGCGAGGTTGTGTTCGCGGCGGGCTCGTCGGTTCCCGCGGGCGACGAGAACGATCCGCGTGGCAGCGTCGACGCGCTCGTGCCGCTCATCGCGGCGCTCGAAGCCGTGCGGCAGACGGCGGGCGCATCGTTGCTGTTCGTCTCCTCCGGTGGCGCGGTGTACGGCGAGCCCGACGAGATGCCAGTACCCGAGGACCATCCACTGCGCCCCTTGAACTCGTACGGCATGGCGAAGGTCGCCGCCGAGACGTACCTCGCGTACTACGCCCGCCGTCACGGCGTGCACGCCACCGCTCTTCGATGCGGAAACGCCTATGGCCCCGGGCAAGTGCCGGGACGCGGGCAGGGGCTGGTCGGCGAGCTGATAGCGGCCGCGAGGGCCGGGCGTCCGGTCGAGGTATGGGGTGATGGGTCGGTGCAGCGCGACTTCGTGTACATCGGCGACATCGCCCGTGTCATCGCAATGTTGTGCGGTCGGCGCGACCTGCCACTCGCGCTGAATGTCGGATCGGCTCAGGCCCGATCGGTCAACGACGTCATCGCGACCGTATCCGACGTCCTCCAACGGCCCATCGCGATCAACTACAAGCCCGGCCGGCTCTTCGACGTGCACCGGGTGGCCCTCGACATCGCCCGGCTACGCAGTCTGATCGAGTTCGATCCGATCCAACTACGTGACGGCGTGGGCCTTACCGGGGAGCGCATGGCCTCCCGCACCGTGGCGTGACGGAGCGATCCGACAGAGTCGGCCGCGTTCTTCGAAGGATCGAGGCTCACGCTCGCGGGGCTGCCGCGCACCTCATGGCGATGAGTTCGCCGCGTTATCCGGGCGGCATCGACGCGATCGAGACCCACCTCGACGACGCAGTAGTGGTGACGGGATGGGTACGCACACCCGGTTCATCCCACCTCACGGCTGTGGTCGTGTTCGTCGACGACGAGCCGGCTGCCCTCGGCTTTCCCCACCGCGATGATCCGAGAGCGCGTCGCCATGTGGCGCCGTGGCGCGCCGAGGTGTCGGTCCCGCCGGGGCGTACCGCGATGGTGCACGCCGTCGCGTTGTGTTCGAACGGCGTGGCCGTGCGCCTCGACGCGCAACCGGTGCATCTGTCGCCGCCACCACCCGCTGATGATGGCCATCCACTGGGGAACATCGATCTCCCGGCGCGCGACGCCGTGGTCGATACCGCCTTGCTCACGATTGCAGGCTGGGCCCTCATCGACCCCGTGGCCCGGATCGAGGTCGGAGTCGACGGGTGCATGAGCCCGGCTCGGCAGATGGCGGTACCGCGCCCCGACGTGGTGCGTGTGCACGACTCGGTGCACGCCAGCGTGTGCGGCTTCGAACACGTGCTCGACATCAGCGACCGGAGTGCAGGGGAGCAACTCACGATCGTTGCCGAGGCCGTCGACCCGACAGGTGCCCGTGAGGTCATCGCCAGGACGCCGGTGACCGTAGGCCCCGGTGTCGCGCCCGAACCGTTGGACCCGGAAGCCCTCGCCGTCCTGCGCGCTCGAACCGATCGGGTGGTGCGCCGTCATCAGAGCGCCGAGAGCGGCGTGAATCTTCTCGTCGTGACGCACGATCTCGGCTTGGGCGGCGGACAGCTCTACCTCCACGAGCTACTACTGAGATTGCTCGAGACTCCCGACCTGCGTTGTCTGGTCGTGAGCCCGACCGACGGCCCACTGCGGCACGAGCTCGAGGAGCAGGACGTCGAGGTTCACATCTGCGGGCCGTTCGCGACCGCGCCGGCGGCCTACGAGTCGTTGCTGCGCCAACTGGCAGACGTCGCACGCGAGTTCGAGGCGACGGCGGTGGTCGTGAACACCACGGGCGCGGCGTGTGGAATCGAGTTGGCCGAGCGCCTCGGCATCCCGGCGCTGTGGGCGATCCACGAGAGCTACGCGCCCCACCAATTCCTGCTCGCGGCGTACGGTCCCGGTGGCGCCCATCCCTCGGCCCAAGCCCGTCTCGAGAACGCGCTCGCGTCGGCCACCGCGGTCATCTTCGAGGCCGACGCCACTCGCCAGCTGTACTGCGAGAGCGGTGACCCGCGACGATTCGTGCACATTCCTTACGGCATTCCTCTCTCCGAGATCGACTCGTTCTTGGCGACCGACGATCGCGCCGCGCGGCGAGCTCGCCTTGGCTGGACGGACGACGATGTCGTCATCCTGTGCGTCGGCACCTTCGAGCCGCGCAAGGCACAAGCCTCGTTGTTGCGCGCCTTCGCCCGTGTGAGCGGTGATCACCCCGAGGCAGTCCTGGTGCTCGTCGGTGATCGCGGTGACCCCTACGGCGAAGCGATGCGGGCCTACGCCGACGCACTCGATCTGGGTGACCGCGTGCGCATCGAGCCGGTGACCCCCGACCTGTTCGATTGGTACGCCGCAGCCGACAGCTTCGTGCTCGCGTCCGACGTCGAGTCGCTGCCCCGCAGCGTGCTCGAGGCCATGGCGTTCGGCGTGCCCCCGCTCGTGGCCGACGTGTTCGGGCTGGGCGAGATCATCGAGGACGGGGACAACGGGCTGCTGGTCCAGCCTCGTGATCTCGCAGCCCTCGAGGCCGCGCTGCGCGGGATGTTGTCGATGGCCCCTGAGGACCGCAGGGCAATGGGCGGGCGCGCCGCCCGATATGTACGTGCGCGCCATGACAGTCGGGGTTACGCGACTGCCTACCGCGCCTTGCTCGACGGCTTCGCCAAGGATCCGACCGTGTTCCCCAAGGAGTTCCTTTGAGCGGCGAGATCGATCCCTCGACGCCGGAGCTCGAAGCGCGGCTCGCCGGACACGAGCAATGGCTGGCGGACCTCGAACGGGGCATCGGCGATGTCCGCGAGGCGCACGGCGCGGAGCTCGCCGACATCTCGAAATGGCTCGGCTCGGCCATTCTCACGTTGACCAACCTGACCACGTCGCCCGTGGTCACCTCGCCCGAGCTGCAAGCCGCCGCGCCGCCGGCGCGACGGAGCGACGAGCTGGCCGCGCTGCGCCGCCAGCTGCAGGTGTGGACCCTGCGCGCGTTCCTCGCAGGTGTCCCCGGCGAGCTCGACACCCCGATCACGGTCATCATGCCCACGCGCAACCGCGCCGCGTTCCTGCGCGAGGCGTTGGCGTCGGTCCTGGCGCAGCGGCACCAGAACTTCGAGCTGATCGTCATCGACGACGGCAGCGAAGACGAGACCCCCGATGTGCTCGCCGCCATCGACGACCCGCGGTTGCGCGTGGTGCGCACCGCGGGGCTCGGCGAGTCGGCCGCCCGCAACCTCGGCCTCGACATCGCGACCGGGGAGATCATCACCTTCCTCGACGACGACAATCTGATGGACGCCGGCTGGCTGCACGCAGTGGCGTGGGCGTTCGATCGTTGGCCCGAGACGCAGTTGCTGTACGGGGCCCGCATCGTCGAGGACGCCCCGGCCATGAAGAGCGAGCCATCGGGCGCGCTGCCGAACCTCGACTGGGACGCGTTCGATCGTCGCCGGTTGGAGCAGGGCAACTACATCGACATGAACGTGATTGCCCTCAGGGCCGGGCTACCGGATTGCCGCTTCGACGAGACGCTGCGCTCGAGCATCGACTGGCAGCTGATGCTCACGCTGTCGTCCCGCCACGAACCGCTCGAGTTGCCCGCACTCGCCTGCGTCTATCGGACCTATGCACCCAATCGCATATGTGATGCACCGGAACGGCTCGAACACAACCGGCGAGTGCGGGCCCGAGTGCACCGGACGCGACCCATGCGCGTGCTGTCGCACAACGCCATGTTCCCCTTGCTCTCGGAGACCTACATCCACGAGGAGATGTTGGCGCTCGAGGCGAACGGCGCCGAGATCGCGTTCAACTCGGTGCAGGTGCCGCGGTCACCGATGAAGGTCGATCAGATGGTGCGCAACGACCTCTACGAAGCGGTGCAGGACTTCGATCCCGACGTCATCTTCGTGTACTGGGCGACGCACGCCGCGGGGGAGATACCCAACCTCGAACGGGTCGCTCGACCATTCGCGCTCCGCGTGCACTCGTTCGACTTCGACCCCGATGCCATCGAGCGCATCCGCCAGCATCCGTTGTGTGTGGGGGTGTGGGCCTACCCGCACCACGCGTCGACCATCGACGCGCACCCGTTGGTGCCGATCTTCACGACCCACGAATTGATCGAGCCGGCCGGTCATCGGGATCTGGCGGTTTCCATCTCGGCCGGATTGCCGAAGAAGAACTGGCCCTTGCTGATCGAAGCGATGGACGGGATCACCGGGCTCGAACGTGGCCTCGTGCTGGGGCGGTCGAACGGTCTCGAGGACGTCCCCGACGAGGTGGAGCGATTGGCGGCGGAGCTCGACGAACCGCCGTTCGTGAAGGTGAACGCCGAGCGAGGGGAGTGCTTTGCGCTGTTGGCGCGCACGTCGGTGCTCATCTACACCGTTGACGACGAGCAGACGATCGGGATGCCGATGTCGCTCATCGAAGCACTGCGGGCCGGAGCGTGCGTGGTGCACCCCGACCGCCCGGAGTTTCATCACGTGGTCGGCCCCGGCTTCCGGGGTTATCGCACGGCGGCCGACATCGTGGCGCACGTGCAACAAATCGCGGCCGGCGGCCCCGAGATCGACGCCGAGCGCCGTGCGAACGAGGAGTGGGCCCGTACCCAGTTCTGCGACCCCGCGCTCGGTGCGCGGTTCCACGCAGAGCTGGCCGACGCCCTGGAGGCCTGGCGTTTCTCAGTGGGATGAACAGCGTTGGGGCAGACCTGCGGCGCTAGGGGATCGCCAGGACTGACACGATGGGTGATCTTGCGGTGAGGGCGCGCAGATCACCGAGGTCGCCGGTGAGCACGACACCGCCGCCTCGTATCTCGGCGGTCGCGACGACGGACGCATCGACGACCGATCCCCGCCGAGCCCGGTGACGTAGCGCGGCGGCGCGTCGCGCCACGAGCTCGGTCAGTGGAATGATCTCGCAGCCCTGTAGCAATCGGTTGACGTGTGCGTCCCGTGGTCCCACCCCCGTGACGACTTCGGCTACCACCGTGGTGGGGACGATGAACGGTTGGTCGGTGGCCTGGCGCAGCGCGATCAGCCGTTCGCGTCGGCGCTGATTGGGATGCGCGAACGCCGTGACCGCGCCGGCGTCGAGCACGATGACGGACACGTCACTTCTCGCCGCGTGCCGAGCGTTGCGCGGTGTCGAGCACGGCACGAGCCCAGTCCTGGGCTTCCACCCGCTGGGCCTCAGAGGCGGGGCCGCTTTCACTGATGAGGTCGTCGAGGAACGCGTCCATCGCGGACAATCGATCGACGCGGTCGAGTTCACGCTCGAGCGCCAGCTGTGTCACCTCGGAGACGTTGAGTCCGGCGGCGCGAGCGCGATCGTGCAGGTCATCAGGTAGGTACACGTTGGCGCGGGCCATGCGCACAACTATACACACCCACGCGTTCGGGGATCTCTGACAAGGCTGCTCGCGCTTCGCTCGCGGTCATCGTCATGGCTCCTGAATGCACGACATCGCCTGCCTAAGGTGGGCACTCGTGCAGCAGACGTTCACCGTGCGAACGGATCAACGCGAGGCGTTGTACGACGTCACCGATCAGGTGCGCGCAGTGGTTCGTGAGAGTGGCGTGCGGTCGGGGATCGTCACGGTCTACGCGCAGGGAGCGACGGCCGCGATCATGATCCAGGAGAACTGGGACGACAGCGTGCAGCGCGACGTGGTCACGCTCCTGCGGAAGATGATCCCGATGGGTGTGTGGGAGCACGACCGGCAGGACGGCAACGGCGACTCGCACCTCAAGGCGGGTTTGGTCGGCCCGTCCGAGACCATTCCGATCATCGAGGCCGAGCTGGGCCTGTCGCGATGGCAGAACATCTTCTTGTGCGAGTTCGACGGCCCGCGGTCCGCCCGGCCGGTGGTCGTCACCGTGGTCGCGTCCTGAGCAGTCGAACAGTCTCAGTCCGCCAGGTCGAGCACGACCCGGACGCCGAGCAGCCGGATCGGTCGGTCGAGCTCGAAACGGTCGAGGACGACGAGGGCCACGCGCGCCACCTCGTCGGCATCGGTGGATGGCTCGGCCAGCTTGCTGATCTTGGTGCGAGTGAAGAAGTTGGCGGTGCGCACCTTCACCGCCACGTGCGTCACCAGGCGTCCTTCGGCGACGACGGCGTCCGTCACCTCTTGTGCCATCTGGGCGACGTGATTCTCCATCTCGGCCCGGTCGAGCAGGTCGCGTTCGAAGGTGGTCTCTCTGCTGCGCGACCGCGGCACGTGCGGCGCGTCGACGAGGGGCGAGACGTGACCGCCCATGCCTGTCAGCTTGAGATTGGGCCCGATGGTCGGTCCGAAGCGGCGCGCCAGCTCGTGATGATCGGCGCCGGCCAGCTCCGACACGGTGCGGATGTCCATCTGCGCCAGTCGTTCGGCGGTGCGGGCGCCGATGCCCCACAGCGCGGTGACGGGGCGATCGCCCATGGTCTCCATCCAGGTCTCTCGCGAGAGGCGAGCGATCCCGCCTGGTTTCGCGAACCCGGTAGCCGTCTTCGCTTGCAATCGGGTGTGCCCGATGCCGACCGCGCACGTGAGGCGCGTCTCGTCGAACACTCGCTGCTTCACGAATTGGGCCAGGGCTTCGGGATCGGCGGTGCGCGCACCGAGGAACGCTTCGTCCCAACCCCACACCTCGACCACGACCGGCAAGGACCGCAGGGTGTCCATCACCTCGGCCGATGCCGCGTCGTAGGCGGGTCGATCGGACGGCAGGAACACCGCGTCGGGGCAGAGTCGCCGCGCGCGTATCAACGGCATCCCGGATCGCACTCCATACTCCCGTGCTTCGTAAGACGCGGTGGCCACCACCTGGCGGGGCCGCGACGGATCACCGTCGCCACCCACCACGACGGGGCGGCCGGCCAACTCCGGGTGCCGCAACACCTCGACCGCGGCGAGGAACTGGTCGAGGTCGACGTGGAGGACCCAATCTTCCTCGTCTGTCACCTCGTCGTGGCCTTGCGGCATCCGCGAACGCTAGGCCGCGTCGAGCTGACGCCGCCCGTGGCGCGGTCGCGACTAGAACACGAAGGTCTTTCAGGAGGTACGTGGGATGCGAAGGTACGCCCGTCGTTGGGTCGCGTTGGCTTGTGTAGCCGTCGTGCTGTGGGGAGGTGCCTGCTCGAGCAGCGGTGGTTCGTCGACCGCGGGATCGGCCGCCACGACTGAGTCGACCCAACCGCCGACATCGGATCAGACTGCGCCGGCACAGACGGTGTACGCCACGTCGGCGGGCTCGGTGACGTTGGCGTGTGAAGGGTCTGGTGCGATGCCGGTGATCCTGCTGGCCGGCGGCGTCGATCCCATCACTACGTGGGACGACCTGGTGCCGCGGATCGGTCGCGACGTGTTGGTGTGTCGATTCGACCCCCTTGTCCCCGGGCCTCCAACCACACCGATCACCGCGACGAATCGTTCCAATGGGTTGGCGGAGGCGCTGTCGGCGTCGGGACTGACGGGACCGTACCTTCTCGTCGGGCACTCACTCGCCGGTCTGACCATTCGCCAGTTCGGAGCGGACCATCCGGAGATGCTCGGCGCCGCGCTGTTGCTCGATCCGACGATACCGAGGTCCATCGAGGGCGGCGGGGTCAATCTTGCGGCGCTGAATTGGGATACGGATGCGGCGCTGGCCGAGTTGCACGCCCCGGTCACGTGGCCGGATGTTCCGCTCTTGGTGCTGTCGCATGACCCGAAGTTGCTCACGCTCGTGTCGCCCGAGGTCGAGCAGGTGTGGACCGAAGGTCAGCAGGGTTACACCGCGCTTTCACCGCAGGGAAAGCAAGCCGCGGTGCCTGAGGCCACCCACTACATCTACCGGGACGCGCCCGATCGTGTCGCGACGGCTGTTCGTGAGCTGATCGAGCGTTCCCGCTGTTCGCCGAATTGTTAGAAGGGTGAGGCGCCGGTTTCGAGGTCGCGGGTTTGGCCGCCGGTGTCCATGAAGGCTTGCATGCGTTCGGCGGCTTCAGGGAAGCCGAGTGTTTGCCGGAAGAGTTGGTCTTCGACGTTGAGGCCGGGGGTGATGTCGCCGATGGCGGCGTCGACGGCCTGTTTGGCGCGGGCGATGGCGGCGGGTGGGTGCGAGGCGATGCGGGTGGCGAGGGCGTCGACGTAGGGGCGGAGCTCGTCGGGTGCAAGGGCACGGTTGACGTAGCCCCAGGCTTCGGCGGTGGCGGCGTCGAGGTCGTTGCCGCTGAGGATGATCTCGAGGGCGCGGCCGCGGCCGACGAGGCGGGGGAGTCGTTGGGTGGCGCCACCGCCGGGGATGATGCCGACCGCAACTTCGGGTTGGGCGAACACCGCTTTGCCGAGAGCGGCGAAGCGCATGTCGAAGGCGAGGGCGAACTCACTGCCGCCGCCCCGGGCGATGCCTTCGATGATGGCGATGGTGGCTTTGGGCATGGTGCGGAAGCGCTCGACGATGCCGTGGAAGAGCGATAGTTCGTCGTGCAACGAAGTGTCGTCGGTGGGCAGGCCTTGGAGGAGGGTGACGTCAGCGTGGGAGACGAAGAAGTCGGGATCGGCGGAGTCGACGATTAGCACGCGAACGTCCTCGTCAGCCCCGACCTCCTGGGCGAACCGGTCGGCCTCGAGGATCAGCCCCAGGTCAGCCAAGTTGATGGGTGGATTGTCGATCGTCGCCCGACAGATGCCGTCCGCGACTGAGATCTTCAGGAGTGAGTAGTCGTCATAAGCCATGGCCGAGACGCTACGCCTCCCTGCTGGCCGGCCGACCGGTCGATGGCGTTGACCCGGGTGGGTTCGAGGGTGACCACGACTCGGTGCTCAAAGGGCTCGGAGAATGAGGTGGTCCTCGAGATGTCTCCCGATGCGTCCAGTAACTGGACAGTGACGTCCATCGGATAGACTGCATCGGTGCCCGACGATCTGCTCCTCCGTCTCGACCGGGCGGAGGCGCTCGAACTGCTGGCCGTGGTTCAGGCGACGCTGAACGCGATCAGCAGAAGTCGAGAGCTGACGGTGGGGGCGGCGATCCTCACCGGTGTGCGGGCCAAGTTGATCGACGCCCTCGAGGAGGACACCTAGATGGTGGTGCGAGCCCAGCGGAAGAAGAGTGGCCCGGCGTCCACGCCAGCCGAGGCGTTCGACCAACTCGGTGACGCCATCGTCGAACAGCTGGCGGCGACGCGACCATCCAACGATCGCGTGGGTGCCGCGGTCGCGGCCGCCGCACTCGTGGCGCGCCAGGCGGCCGACGAGTTGCACGAGCGCGATCGCATCATCCGAATCGCTCGCAGCGAGGGAGCCTCACTCCGGACGCTCGGGCAGGCGACGGGTCTCAGTCCGCAGACCATCGCCAATATCTGTCGCTCTCACCGCTAGCCGCGGACGATCGCACCAGCTCGCCTTCGATCGTGTTGCAGAAGTCGCGCTCGAGGCGGATTCACGAACCGCCCGAGTCGGCGAGGGCGAGCGGATGGACGGCGGGACAGCCGGCTCGGCGCAACAGTGCGCCTACCTCGGTGAGCGTCCACCGCGAGTCGACGGTGTCGTCGACCAGAAGCACAGGTTCCTCGGGGAGCGCGCCGACGACCTCGAAGGCACCGATCACGTTGCGGCTCTGTTGGGCGCTGTTCTGCATGGTCACCTGATGCTCGGTGGCGCGCACCTGGGTGATCGCGGCGACGACGGGCAGTCCGAGCGCCTCGCCGAGACGTTCGGCGAGGTCCGCCACGAGCGTTGGCGCGCGCAAAGACGGCACGTAGGTGATCCAGGTCGGCGCGGGGTCGGGCTGCCAATCGGCCACCAGCTTGGCGGCGGCGGTGACGAGCTCGTCGTCGAAATGGCCGTCGTCGCGTTTGCCGCGGCGCACGAGCGTGCCCCACCCGGCGTCGGACCATTTGGCGAGCGACCGGCCCTCCAGGATCTGCTCGTCCTTGGGGATGGCCGTGTTCTCGGCATTTCGCTTGCGCGGCGCGATGACGAGGGGACGGTTGCGCAAGAATTCGACCGCGGCGCGCACCAATTCGGGATCGATGGCGACCTCGGGGAGGGGAGCGCAGTTGTCGCACACACCGCACGCAACCGGTTCGGGATCGTCGAGCAGGTGCTCGAGGAACGCCATGCGGCACCCGTCGGAAGTGGCGTAGATCGCGCATCTGTTCTTGTTCGGACCGTCGTTGCGCGGTGACACCGTCGACCCGTTCGGTGTCGTACCGCCAAGGGGTGGGCGTACGCCGGTACTTCAGACCGTTGCTCTCGATGGCTTCGTCGGCCTCGAGTTGTTTCATCATCGTCTCGATGCGCGTGCGCGGCAGGTTGACGACACCTTCGAGGTCTTGGATGCGCACGTAGTCGTCGACGGATTCGAGGTGGGCGACGACGGCTTCGGCCGCGACCTGGGGCGGGAACGCTCGTCGGATGAAGAAGTCCTGGATGTCTTCGTCCTCGGCGCCCCGCAGCAACACCCCGTGTGAAGCGTCGAGCTGGCGGCCGGCCCGGCCCACCTGTTGGTAGTAGGCGATGGGGGAGCCGGGCGACTGGTAGTGGACGACGAAGGCGAGGTCGGGTTTGTCGAAACCCATGCCGAGCGCGGAGGTGGCCGCCACGACCTTCACGTCGTTGTCGAGCAACTGCGACTCGACGGTGAGCCGCGTCTCGGGGTCGCTGTCACCCGAGTAGGCCACGGCCGCGATGCCTTGGTGGCGCAACCAGTCGGCGACGATTCGAGTGTCGCGGATGGTGAGGCAGTACACGATGCCGGTACCCGGCAGGTCGGGAACGACGGTGGCCAACCACGCCAGCCGTTGTGCCTGCGAGGCCAGGTCGACGACCCGCAACGCCAGACCGGCGCGGGCGAGCGGGCCGCGCAGGATCAACAGGTCGTCACCGAGCTGACTGGCCACATCGGCCACCACCCGGTCGTTCGCGGTCGCGGTGCAGGCCAGCACGGGCACACCGGGCGGCAACATCTCGAGCATGCGCGTGACGCGTCGATAGTCGGGCCGGAAGTCGTGACCCCAGTCGCTGATGCAATGGGCCTCGTCGACGACGAGCAGACCGCTGCGCGGGCTCACCACCGGCAGCACCTCGGTGCGGAAGCCCCGGTTGGCGAACCGCTCGGGCGCGATCAGCAGCAGATCGACCTCGTTGCGATCGATCGCGTCGCGAACTTCGTCCCACTCGGCCTGGTTCGACGAGTTGAGGGTGACCGCGCGTACACCCATGCGGGCCGCGGCCTCGATCTGGTTGCGCATGAGCGCCAGGAGCGGGCTCACGAGGATGGTGGGCCCCGCGCCCGACTCGCGCAGGATCTTGGTGGCGATGAAGTAGACGGCGCTCTTGCCCCATCCCGTGCGCTGCACGAGCAGCACCCGGCGTCGATCGGCGACGAGGGCGCTGATCGCTTCGAGCTGATCGTCGCGGAGCTCGGCATCGTCGCGCCCGGTGAGGCGGCGCAGAAGGTCGGTCGACCGTGCGGCGATGTCAGGCTCCATGAACGGGACCCTAACGGTGACGTGTGACAGCCGTTCGCACCTCTGTGAGACCTAGCCTGGCGAGGTGGCGTACGACGAGGGCCTGGCCGAACGCATTCGAGCCGTACTGGGCGACGACGGCGTGACCGAGCGCAAGATGTTCGGCGGCATTGCCTTCATGTGCACCGGCAACATGGCGGTGGGGGTCATCGGCGACGAGTTGATGGTGCGCGTCGGCAAGGAGCATTTCGCCGATGCGCTCGCCGAGCCGCACGCGCGGGAGATGGATTTCACCGGTCGCCCGAGCAAGGGAATGGTCTACGTAGGTGTGGAGGGGTTCGCCGAGGACGACGACCTGCGCGCGTGGATCGACCGCGGCACCGCATACGCGCGATCGCTGCCGCCGAAGTAGAAGAAGCGATGGGTGCATCGAAGTCGCGTCTCCACTCGGGCCACTCGACACTCACGCGGGCTAGAACGTTGGCTGGGGTCGATGATGAACGGTTGGACCACAGGAAACGCGTTGGACCACGGCGGGCCGCGACGCGGCTGGCTGGTCGGTCATTTCGTGGACGACGATCCGCTCCGCCAAAGCGCCGACGTCGAGGTGAAATGGGCGCGGCATCCCGCGGGCGAGGCGAGGGAGCAGTGGGTCATCGGTGAGTCGCGAACCGCACTCGTCGTCTTGATCTCCGGCCGGTTCAGGATGTCGTTCGCGGGCGGACGGGACCGGGAGGAGATCGTGCTCGCCGACGAGGGGGACTACGTGATGTGGGTTCCCGGCACCGACCACACCTGGAAGGCCGAGGAGGACAGCGTCGTGCTCACCGTTCGATGGCCTTCCGCACCGAAGGGGTCGTGACGTCGACCCGCTCACCGCAGCAACGCCACGGTTGACGGTGCGGTCATGCCGGCGCAGCAACGGCGATGTCGAGGTCCAATGCGGCCGAGGTGAGGCGCCGGTCGTAGGTGACGATGCCGGCGAGGTCGGCCCGCAGCGCACGCGCCGCTTCGAGGTGGAGCGCGTCCAGCGACCGCAGACGCGCGCCCGGGGTCTCGCCTGCTCGATCGAAGATCTCGGGGGTGAGGCGCACGAGTGTCAGCGCTCCGATCGCTGACTCGCAGAGCTGTCGGGTGGAAGTGGGTTCGTCGATGACCGCTCGTCGGACCTCCGTGCGGAGCAGGTCCGACGAGCACGTCGGCCGGTTGCGCAGCCAGCGGACGAGGGCATCGGTCTCGGGTTCCGCGCGTACGAGCTTCATGAACGCGGACGAATCGAGGTACCAGATGTCACCGCCCATCGGCGCGTAGGGCCTCGAGCCGGTCGGTCAGTGGGGGACCGGTCGATGGACCGCCGGCCGCGTCGATCGTGGCGACCAGGTCACCCGTACCCGGGGTGGCACCGCCGCGCTCGATCAGGTCGTCGAGCCCGGACTGCTCGGGGACCGGCACCAGCAGCGCGATGGGGGTCCCGCGGTCCGTGACCGTGATGGACTCGCCCGCTCGCACCCTCGCCAGCCAGCGGCTGGCGTGTTGTCGCAGTTCGCGCACCCCGATCGACGTCATGGTGCTACAAGGTAGCACCTGAGTGCCAGGTATGAACGCGGCTCCTCGGGGTCCTTCGTCACGGGTTCCTCGACGTCACGTGCTGGGAAGTACGAGAGCATCTCGCCCACTGCATCCTCTCCCGCGATCGGTACGCAGGCCCTGGTAAGGGAAGGTGCCGGAATGGTAGCCCTCGAGCTCAGGCGGTTCGGCGTTCGACGGCGTCCGGGCCGAGGTGGGCGGTGTCGGCCGCGAGGGTGCCGCTGGTCCAGCCGGCGGCGTCGTAGGTGGCGCGCACCGGTCGGGACTGCACCTGGAAGCTGTTGGTGTAGTGCTCGTCGACCTCTTGCTCGCGTGAGCGCACGGCGGGAAGGAATGCGTCGCCTCGTTCGGCGATCACCGACGCGTAGACGGCTTCGTTGATCTCGCGCAGCCGCTGGCCGATGCGGTGATCGAAGCCGCGTAGGAACGCGGCGCGGAAGCTGCGACTGCGTGGGTTCGCACCTGCGGGCGCGAGTCGTGCCGCGGCCGCCAGCGCGGTCTGGGCTTGCACGAGCAGCGAGGTGAAGAGCAGTTCGACCGCCGCGACGTCGTCGGCGAACCCCACGAGCGCGGACGCCGAGATGCGCGAGTCGAAGACCGTGCGGCACCGACCGGCTTCGGCCACGGTCTGCAGGAGCATGGCCTTGGCCGACACGTAGGGCGCGTCGAGGCGGATGGTCTGGGTGATGGGCCCGTCGTGGGGCGACGCGGCGGTCGCGTCGAGCACGGCCCGGTCGATGGCGTGGCGGGTCATGAGCTCGTGGGCCTTGGCGGTGAAGGCGAGGGCTTCGGCTTCGAACGTGGTCGATTCGGCCTTGGCCAGCAGCTGGCGGATGCGTGCGAGCACGGCATCCGAGGTGGCTTCGCGCATGAGGGGTACTCCTTCGTTCGGTGCCGAGACCCTACGAAGGTCGTGTGACAACTGAGGACGGTCGGGCGCGAGGTCAGCCGGTGAACTGCGGGCTGACGGCTGGCTGGGTCGTGGTCTCGTCGGCGACGTTTGTAGGTGCGGCCGGCGTTGGTGGGTCGGTCGGCGGTGTGGTCGGTTCTTCGGGATGCGGGCACGAGTCGGTGGGCTCGGCGCCGGCGAAGCGATCGGCGACCCAGGCCACGATCTGCGGCGCAGCGGCGGTGCCGATGGTGCCGTGGTCCGCGCCTTCGTACTCCGTGTACTCCGTGGTCTGGCCGGTCGTGCACAGTCGAGCGAACAAGTCGCGGGTGCGGCGAGGGTCGACCGTGGTGTCGGCGGTGCCCTGCACGACTAGTAGAGGCGACGGCGCTGCGACGTTGCCGACGTCGTTGGCGAGCATGATCGAGCGCGCCGGTTCGGTGACGCGTGGATCGTGGAGCCAGTAGTTGTCGGCGGGGATCACCGCGAGCGCGGCGGCGATGTCGTTGAGGCATCCGGTTGGCAGCACCGCGTCGGCGGCGGCCGCGGTCTGGGAGCTGGCGTAGTCGGTGGGGATCAGCTCGGGATGTTCGGTGGCTGCGCCGTAGAGCATCATCACGCTGATGACTCGGGCGATGATCTCGTCGAGGTCGCTGTAGGACTTGTCGAACATGGCGCCGGGGGCGAGTGCGACCGTGCCGACGAGGTCGAGCTCGGGGGCCCACGAGGCCGCGAGCTCGTTGGTGGAGATGGCGGCGTGGCCACCTTGCGAGCCGCCGATGGCGAGCCAGCGGTTGCCGGCGCCGGTCTCTTCGATGTTGCGAGCGGCGCGCACGGCGTCGATGACACTGTGGGCTTCGCTGACGCGTGAGAGGTAGGGGTGGAGCTCGCCGACGGGACCGAGGCCGATGTAGTCGGTGTCGACACCGACGCCCTGCATGCCCCAAGTCCCGGCGGGCTGGTTGTAGCGGCTGAGCGCGCAGTTGGTCTGCATGCCCGAGGTGCCGTTGGCGGTGCTCACCACCGGCCAACCGCCGGGCGGGGGCGTGGCGTCGGGGTAGGTGACGATGCCGGTGACGGCGCGGTCACGGTCGAGCACGTCGCGGGAGTGGTACATCATGCGCAAGGTGGTGACGCCACCGGTCTGGCTGATGAGTTGGAGGCGGATGATGTCGCCAGGTTGGCCGGCGGGGAGTGGGTCGGGGACGACATAGAAGTCGGCCGTGGTGCCGGCCCACAGGTCGGGCGGGAGCGCGGCCGAGGCGGGCTGGGAAGTGACGGCCAGGGCCATGGCCAGGAACGCGACCAACACGATCAGTCGGTTGGCTGTTCGTGCCCTCGACGGCATGGCGATGCACACTACCGACGCCCCGTCGTGCATGTCAGCAGTCGGCCAGCGAGCCGAGTCTCGGCAGAGGAGCTGACGCCGTATCCTGCCTCGGGCTGACATCGACCTGAGCTTGGAGCGATTCGGGGCTCAGCGCAGCAGGGCCACGATCACGGTCGCCGCGATGCCCGCCGCGCCGATGGTGACGGTCGTCAGTTGGATGAACAGCCGGTTGTTGAGCCGTTGCATCTCCGTGCGCACCCCGACGATCTCCGTACGCACGCCAGCGATCTCGGTGCGGACGTCGGCGAGCTCCGCGCGCGAGGTGCTCCTTGGTGACAGGTTCCTCGACGTCGCGTGCTGGGAAGAACGAGAGCATCTCGCCCACTGCTTCCTCTCCTGCGATCGGTATCAGCCCCTGGTAGAGGGCACTCCTCGACTTCTCGCTGATGGCCATCGGCCGTCCTTCCACGCTCGACTGCGATGAGGGGGAAGGTGAAGCCAGCGTAGCGGCCGGGTGTGACGGCATCCCGTGCTGTGGACATGTGGTTGCACATATATATGGGATGACGTATGCTCGGACCCGTGCCCGCCGACCTCGCCGTCCTCGAGGTGATCGCCGAACCGACACGGCGGCGGATCCTCGACGCGGTCCGCGACGGCGAGCGGTCGGTGAGCGAGCTCGTCGAGCAGGTCGGCATGCACCAGCCCGGTGTGTCCCGTCACCTCAAGGTGCTGCGCGACGCCGGGCTGGTCGAGGTCCGGCGCGATGCCCAGCGGCGGCTGTACCGGCTGCGTGCCGGAGCCGCTGATGGAGCTCGACGCGTGGCTCGAGCCGTACCGAGCGGAGTGGGCCGGCGCGGCTCGATTCGCTCGAGCGGCACCTGCAACGCACCGCCACACCGATCCCCCCGAGTGCAAAGGAACACCGATGAGCGACCGCACCGACTCCTCCTACGACGGCACGTTGGAGCGCACCGCCGATGGCGGCGTCATCCGATTCGAACGCCACCTCGCCTACCCGATCCGCGACGTCTGGGACGCGATCACGAATCCGGAGCGGCTGGCCGACTGGTGGCTGCCGTTCGACGCCGACATCACCGTCGACCTCCGCGAGGGCGGCGAGATGGTGTTCGCCGGCACGCGGTGACGAGCCGATGACGATGACGTGCACGATCCTGCGCGTCGAGCCGCCGATGCTCCTCGAGCACACCCACGTCGACCCCGGCTCGTACATGCGGTGGGAGCTCGAGCCGGTCGACACCGGGTGCGTGCTGCGGCTGAGCCACTTCGTGCACCGACGCCGACGCCGCGATCGACAACTGCTACGTCGTCGGGCTGCACACCTCGCTCGGCGCGGCTCGAACCGTGCCTCGCCGGTCAGCCCGTCGCGTGGGACTGGGACGAGCTTCGCCGAGGCGCAGGCGCACTACGCCAGCGTCGGCCTCGCGCCGCGCCGGTGGACGACGGAGGGGACGTCGTGAGAGGCAGCGACGCGGATCCGGCGCAGCTGCTGCGAGTGCAGAACTTCATGCGTGTCGACGGACGGGTTCGGCGCCGGTGAGGGCCAGAGCCTCGAGCGGCCCTTCGGGCACGCCGAACCCGGCCGACCTCGTCGTCGTGGGCCGGCGCCACCGCGAGCTGGCCGAACCGCACCGATCCCGGCGGCACCCGAGGGCTCGACGACTACTTCACCCGCGACTTCGCGCAGCAACATCGGCGCCGAGATCATGGGTCGCAACAAGTTCGGGCCCCAGCGTGGCCCGTGGGAGAACCTCGACTGGAAGGGCTGGTGGGGCGACACCCCGCCGTTCCACACGCCGGTGTTCGTCCTCACCCACCACCCGCGCCCGTCGTTCACGCTGGCCGACACCACGTTCCACTTCATCGACGCCACACCCGCCGAGGCGTTGCGCGCAGGCGAAGGAGGCCGCGGACGGCAAGGACGTGCGGCTCGGCGGCGGCGTCGCCACCGTTCGGCGAGTTCCTCGAGGCCGACCTCGTCGACACGATGCACGTCGCCGTCGCGCCGATCGAGCTCGGTCGCGGCGAGCGACTGTGGGACTCCCCCGACGACCTGCTCGACCGGTTCCACCTCGAGTCCGTGCCGAGCCCCAGCGGCGTGACGCACCTGCTGTTCTGGCGCCGCTGATCCGACGGGCGTCTCCTACGTCGTTTTTGAAGTTGTCAGCCGTGGTTGACGCAGGCTGGCGCCGTGTCAACGAGCGTTGACGACACCGCGAGAACACGGGTCAGCAGTCGGCGAGCGCGCCGAGCGCGCGGCACAGGAGTTGGCGGCGCGCGGGTCCGAGCGATCCGATCCGGTTGGTGAGCACCGAGCGTCGGATGGCGTGGAGGTTGTCGAACGAGGCGACGCACTCGACGGTGAGCCCGTGGCTCTCGTCGAGCGCGACCTCGGTTGGGATGTTGCGGATGGTCCGGGTGACCGGCGCGACGATCAACGTCGTGAGCGACGGGGATGGCCTCGCTCCGCGTGACCACCAGGACCGGTCGGCGCTTGTCGTTGGCTTCGGCCCACCAGATCTCGCCTTGGCGCGGCACGTCCACGGTCACCACGGTTCTTCGGCGATCATCGCCGCGGTCGCGTCGTCGACCCACGCGATCTCGGCATCGGTCTGGGGGACTCGCTCGTAGCCGGCCACGATCTCGGCGGCGACGCCCCGTCGGCGGTGCTGGTCGACGAGTTGGCGAAGCCCGGTCCGAACCGCTTCGGACCGATTGGCCACGACGCCGTCGTCGACGAGGCGGTCGATGGCCGCCGCGAGCTCGTCGTCGATCCTGGTCACGAGCTGGTGCATTGCGTTCAGCATAGCGATATGGGATGCGCCGCCGGGGAGGTCGAGGCGCGATCGACGCCTGGGTCCCACCGAGTCGTGCCCGCGGTCAGCTCGTGCAACGACCACCAGTGCTGGTCGTCGTCGAACACCACGCAGTCGACGAGCGACACCCCCAGGGGTTCGAGCGACGCGCGCACGGTCAGGAACGCGGCGATGTCGGCCTCGCCGGGCGGCGGGTGGATCCATCGTGGCCGTGAGTCGACGACGACCCACGTGTCGCCGCACCCGCCCTCGAGCAGCCCGACGCGGCGCGAGCGATGGAGTGGTGAGGGATCCTCGGCCCATCGTCGGATGGAGCACAGGCTCGAGCCCTTGTAGTAGCAGCGGAAGATGCCGCGTTCGTCGAGGTGCCACACCTCGGGGTAGGTGGACCATCCGATCACGGGATCGACTTCGGCGCGGGCCACGATGTCGAGCGCGTCGCGAAACGGTGTCGTGCTGATCGGCGGAGGGTGGGCGAGCTCGCCCTCGGGAACACGGCGCGGGTAGGTGTGCACGGTCGGCCTCTCGTCGTTCGATGTCCGTGAGGGCCTGACCGTGGCCGAGCACTTTGTGGTCGCAAACGCACGCTACCGAGGTCGTGTGACAGCGATCCCGGCGGCAGGGTCACGGCAGGCGCAAGCTCTGGCTGGGGCCCGGCTGAGAGAAGCCGGAAGAGACGCGATAGAGGCGAGCCGCGTGGTCAGCGAGTCAGGTTGACCGTGACGGTGACGGCGAGTGCTGCCGTGGTGAGGATCGTCGCCATGAGCCACAACAGGAGTCTGTTCGTGGCGGCGTTCAGCTCGGCCCGCAGGAACTCTTTGGTCACCGGTTCATCAAGGTCTCGTGAGGGGAAATTCGAGAGCATCTCGCTGGCCGCCTCCTCTCCCGCGATGGATGTGAGGCCCTGGTAAAGGGCACTTCTCGACTTCTCGCTGATGGCCATCAGCCGTCCTTCCACGCTCGACTGCGATGAGGGGGAAGGTGCGGCCAGCATAGCGTGGAGCGGTATGCGCGATGAGGGTGATCCCGCGGGAGTGCACGTGCGACCCGTGCGCTACGCCGACGCGCTGTGGTTGACGGGAGTGGGGCTCGATCCCGAGAAGATCGGTCGGCAGTACCACTGGGCCGAGACGCCGTTGCAGCTCTACATCGCGCCGGCGCGTGCGCTGCTCGGTCCGCGGCGGTCGGCGGCGGCGGTGATCGAGGTGGACGGGCGCCGTGCCGGCTACATCGGTTGCAACCCGTTGTCGGGGAACCTCGAGTACTTCCTGCAGCCGTGGGCGCGCGGCCGCGGTGCCGGTGTCGCCGCGATCGGTGCGTTCCTGGCCGACGTTCGTACCGACGACAAGGCTCGCCGGTTCATGATCAAGCACGGCAACGATCGGTCGGTGCACGCGCTGCAAAGAGCCCTCGACGAGATCGGTTGGACGGAGGGCGACGACTACTGGATGGAGGACGGCCGCTTCGAGCTGTCGGTCTGGGTGAGGTCGACCTCGACGCGGTAGATCTGCGGTGGACTTGCAGCTGGCCGACGATCCAGGGCCGCCAGCTCGGTCGGGGCGGTGACGAGTAGTCGAAGATGAGGTGGCGGCCGTCGCCGAGGGGGACCTGGGCGCCGAAGCTCGTGTCGCCCACGCCGCCGAGGTCGGCGAGCGGGGTGACGGTGAGGGCGTCGGGGTCGACGGACCACAGCGTCGAGCGTTTGGGTGTGGCCCAGTAGATGCCCTGGTACAGGCGGGTGCGCAAGAGGTCCGATCCCCAGGGGAGGCCCAGGTCGAAGCGGCCGCCGAACCAGGGGGCGCGCCGGGCGATGAGGTAGGGCTGGCCGCCGCTCTCGAACAGCAGGGGCGAGTCGAGCTTGCGGGGGATGGAGCGATGGGTGGCCCAGCGCGCCGGATGGCCGGGCTGGCTCACGCAGATCTCGGAGCCCCAGCCGCCGACCGGGCCCTCCTTGCGGATGGTGACGACGATGCGGTCGTCGTCGATGGGCAGGAACTCGGCTTCGGCGCCGCCGATGTGCGACACGGGATGGTCGGGATCGAGGGGCGCCCACGTGCGGCCGTCGTCGCTGGCCCACAGCTCGACCGAGAGCGGTTGGGGGTGCGTGGTGTAGAGCAGGCTGGCGTTGCGGTACACGCTCATCACCAGTTGGTCGCCGAGCGGGCGGACGCGCCAGACGACGGTGTCGGGTTCGGAGACGGCGACGGGTTCGGACCAGTGGCCGGCGGTGTCGCGGACGGTGAGTTGCACGCGGTCGGGTTCGAAGCGGTGCCCCTCGACGCCCGCGGTGAAGCAGTAGAGCAGGAGTTGGCCGTGCCACTCGACGAAGCGCGGTTCGCGGACGTCGCGATCGAACGCGAGCGTGGTCTCGTGGTGCCAGGTGTCGCCGAGGTCGTCGCTGACGACGACGTGGATGGCCGCCTCACGATGGGCGAAGTGCACGGGGGCGGTGCGCCAGGCGAAGAACAGGCGACCGTCGTGGAGGATCAGGTCGAGGTTGTTGTTCGACGCATGGATCTTCAGGCCGGGCGGCAGGCCCGGGCCCGGCACGACCAGTCGTCGATCCGACAGCACGGGCGCAAGCTAGCGAAGCCGTAGCCTTGGCGACATGGCGTACGACGAAGGGCTGGCCGAACGCATTCGGGCGGAGCTCGGTGACGATGACGTGACCGAGCGCAAGATGTTCGGCGGCATCGCCTTCATGTGCGCCGGCAACATGGCGGTGGGGATCGTCGGCGACGAGTTGATGGTGCGCGTCGGCAAGGAACGGTTCGCCGAGGCGCTGGCCGAGCCGCACGCGCGGGAGATGGACTTCACCGGTCGCCCGAGCAAGGGCATGGTCTACGTGGGTGTGGAGGGGTTCGCCGAGGACGACGACCTGCGC
>CAVZVZ010000003.1:0-103363 GCA_963778895.1 uncultured Iamiaceae bacterium | reverse complement strand
ATCGACGTCGACGCCCATCCCTGCGAGCAGTCCGCCGGGGTGGGCGACGTTGCGCGGCCGGATGAACACCGCAGTGCGGGCAATCACGGTTCCGTCGGCGAGTGCTACACCCGTCAGCCGGTCGTCGTCGACGACGAGCCGGGCGACTTCGCCGTCGATGACGCGAATCCCGCGCGCGTCGAGCTGCGCCCGTTCTGTTGCGGACAGGTCGGCTGTGTGTGTGAAGAAGACGACATCATCGGACCATTGTCGGATGAGCTGTGCGTGCACCACCGCTCCGGGGTGGGTGGCGAGCACTCCGAGGTGTTGATCGCGGACCTCCCAGCCGTGGCAGTACGGGCAGTGCAACAGATCGCGGCCCCAGCGTTCGCGCACTCCGGGAATGGCGGGCAGCTCGTCGGTGACACCTGTCGTCACGAGGATGCGGCGAGCTGACAACGTGGCACCACTCGCGAGGTGCACGGCGAACCCAGGCTGGATCTGTGTGACCGTGTCGTTGACGAGCTCGACGCCGTAGCCGGTGACTTCATTGCGACCAGCGGCGAGAAAGTCTACGGGCGGCATCCCGTCGCGGGACAGGAACCCTTGCATGTGCGCGGCCGGCGCGTTGCGGGGTGCGCCGGCGTCGACGACCGCGACCGTGCGCCGCGCCCGTCCGAGGACGAGCGCAGCGCTCAGGCCCGCGGCACCACCACCGACGATGATGACGTCGTAGTTGTGCTGCTGCATGGCGGTCACACGGCGAGCGCGGGGCTCGCGACCAGAGCGTCGGTGCCAACCACCGGGCGCTTGATGCCTTTGACGGTGAGGTATACGCCCAGCGAGAACTCCCACGCCGCGATCGGCAAGGCGTACAGAACCGCAGTCGACGAGACCTGCGCATGTCCACCGAACATCGTCGCAAGGCTGGATACGAACAACAGCGGTGCACCCACGAGTCCCATCAGTGGGATGACGCGGGGGACCAGACGGAATCGGTACATCACCGTCGCGAGGAACATGGCATTTATGGCAGGCATGAACCCGGGGCCGAACAGGAACGACCAGTGGTGCATCGCGACGAGTGACTGGCTCGTCGTAAGCAGCGACGCCGTGTCGGCACCAACGGCGTCGTTGCGGAGCGTCACGATCGAAAGCAGGCTGATGGCGCCGACGACGAGGATTGCCGCTTCGAGCGTCCGGGACGTGATGAAGCCGATCGCGGAAGTGCGGCTGTAGCGCCTGACCACCGGATACAACGCGACGGCCGTGCCGATACCGGCGACCGCACACACGAAGTCGAGGAATCCCGCCCAGATCACGCCCGTGCTGCTGCCGTGTCCGAGGATCCAGTCGGCATGGTCGACCAACGGGGCCTTGAGTGCGAGCGTCGGGATCGATGCCGCGAACGTCACGAGGTAGAGCACGCCGCCCGCCAGGGCGAGCTTGCGGGTGGTGTCCATTGTTTTCATGTCATTCCCCTTCGGATCGGAGCTGCGTCACGGAGATCAGCGGGACGCCGATGTCGCGCAGCTTCTGGAGCACGCCGTGCAGTGCGGCCTGGTCAACGATCGGGCCGTGGATGACGGTCGTCCCGTCCTCCGCTCGGGTGAGGCTCAGCCCGTCGAACCAGGCCGCCCACCGGGCGTTCAGATGTCCTGTGACTCGGATCTCGTACTGCACGGACGCAACGTACGAACCGATGTGGTGAGTCCACATCGCCAGGTGTGGTGATTGGTGTGGTGATTCGGCCCGGTCTAGAGGCCCAGCTCGTCGGCCCGACGGACCGCCTCTCGCCGATTGTTCACGCCCAGCTTCGAATAGATGCTCTTCGTGTGTGTGCGCATGGTGTTCAGCGACACCGTGAGCTGGCGTGCGATGTCGGGCCCGCTCAGATCACTGCGCAGGAGCCGGAGTACGTCGAGCTCACGGTCGCTGAGGGGGTCGACGAGTCCCCGCTGCTGCAGGCGGGTCGGGGCGGAGCCGGTAGCGAGGGCTTCCCGCAGGGCGTGCAGCCGCGGACCGAGGTAGTCGAAAACCCGTACATAGCCCTCGGGCTCGGCGAGCGCGACGGCGCGCCGGAGCGCGTCGAGCGCGCGGGGAGTGTCGCCCCGCGCGTCGAACGCCAGCGCCTGCACTGCAAGGATCTCGATCACGCTGCTGCCGCGTCCGCCGGCTTCGGCTGCCGCCAGCAGTCGGTCGAGCATCGCACTCACCTGCTGCAGATCGCGTTCGCCGGGTGCGTCGTTGACGAGGACGATAGCCAACGTGATGTGCTCGAACTCGGTGACATAGTGCAGCTCGTCGTCGGTCGACAGGTTGCGCTCGCGCACCCACGCACGCGCCGAGTTGAAGTCGCCTTGCCGGACGTGCGCGCGGGCCCGGCGCGCGCCGACTGGACGCACGGCGGGGGAGAAGTCGGTGTCGTAGACGCGTTCCGCTTCTTCCAACAATGTGAGGCAGGCCGCCAGGTCGCCGTCCGCCAGCCGCAGCCCGGCGAGCACTGCCCGCGAGCGGTAGGGATACTGGCGGGTCCCGAACAGCTCGAGTTCCTGGGCGCGCTGCAGCTGTCCCGCCGCGGCTTCGCGTTCGTCGCGCTCGCGCAGGATTTCGGCGAGGCCGACGTGCATGTCGGCGGTGCCGCGCAACGGCCCGTCGCTGTGGTCGGCGACCAGCCGCAGTCCCTGCTCGTAGAGGCGCCGCGCGTCGCGCAGTCGCCCCTGGGCAACGCGGATGTCGGCCATCGCAATGAAACAGCCGAGGATGTCGGCGATGTGGCCGATGCGCCGCATCCCGGCAATGGAGTCGGTGTACTCGGCGAACGCCCTGTCGAGGTCGCCCTCGGACCAGGCCGCGAGCCCGAGCAGTGCATGGGCGGCCGCCCGGCCCAGTTCGTCGTCGGGCGGAGCAACATCCAGGACGCGGCGAGCGTGGGCAATCGTGGCGGTCACGTCTCCGCGTGTCAGCGCCAACGCGGCGCGGTACATCTCGATCGCACCCGGCATGGCGCGCAGCTGCACCTCGTCGACGACGACCATGCCCGCCGCATCGCGTGCGGCCTGCGGCAGCGCCAGCCACTGCTCGACCTCATCCAAGCGGGTATCGATGCGATCGAACTCGCCGGCAGACATCATGGCGCCGACGAAGCCGATGGCGAGCACCGGCCGCACTCGCACGATGTCCTCCGGGATGAGTTGCGCCCACGTACGAATCGTTGCGTCGTGCCGGCCGCGGCGCATGGCCGGCATCGCGAGCTCGGCGAGTGCCGCTGCCCGATCGAAGTCGTCGGCCGCGAGTGCGTGCCGGATCGCGTCGGAGGGCTCGCCGTGGTCGGCGTACCAGGCACTCGCCCGGCGATGAAGTTCGAGGGCGGCGTCGGGAGCTTCGTCGAGGAGCCGCGCGCGCAACACATCCGCGAACAGGTGGTGGTATCGATACCACTGGCGTCGATCGTCGAGCGGGATCACGAACAGGTTCTGTCTGTCCAGCGATTCCAGTTCCGCCTTCCCGCCGGCCGCGCCGGTCACCGCGTCGCAGAGCGACCCTTGCAGCCGGTCGAGGATGGATGTCTGCAGCATGAAACGCCGCACGGATTCGGGCTGGCGTTGCAGCACTTCGCCCGCCAGGTAGTCGACGATGAAGCGATCGTCACCGGCGAAGCCGGCAATGAAGGTCGTGACGTCTTCGCGCCCTTGCATCGACAGTGCCGCGAGCTGCAGCGCGGCGATCCACCCCTCGGTGCGCGATTCCAACGTGGCGATGTCGTCCGCCGTCAGATCGAGGCACATCGCGCCGTTCAGGTAGTCCGCCGCTTCTTCGGCGGTGAAACGGAGATCCGAAGCCCTGATTTCCACGAGTTCGCCGCGGGCACGCAGCGCGCCGATGGCAGCTGTGGATCGGCCCGGCTCGCCAACACGAGGTACGCGCGCTCCGGCAAATGATCGAGGAGGTAGGTCACCCCGTCCAGAATGTCGTGATGATCGATGACGTGAAAGTCGTCGAGAACAAGGACGACATCCCCGTCGACGGCGTGCAGTTCGTTAACGAGCGTTGCGAGCACGACTTCCGTGGGTGCGTTCTCCGAAGCCAGGAGTGCGCGCGTGCTGGCGCCGAGGGCAGGCACCGCCTTCTGGAGGGTCGCGATGACGTACGACCAGAACACCGCCGGATCGTTGTCGCGCTCGTCAAGCGAGAGCCACGCCACCGCGACGCCGTTGTCGGCGACAGTGCCCAGCCACTCCGTGATGAGCGTCGTCTTGCCGAAACCGGCAGGTGCAGAGACGAGTACCAACCTGGCGTCGAGTGCATTGGCCAGGCGCGCGTGCAATCGCGGCCGCGCCACCAGATTGCGTCGCGGTGACGGTTTGTGGAGCTTCGTCTCGATCAGCGGGTTCGCCACAGACTTCCGGGACCTTCGCACTTGGGAACGACGTGACGCGCAGCATTTCGAGAGGCCTGACGCGCCGTCGCGCTCACGCCGGACGTGTGTAGCACACGACTTCCTCGGCCATGCCAGTACGGCGAGCCGCTGGCTGGTCGGACGGGACGGGTGGCGGATCACTGGTCGAGACCGGCTAGGACTTCGGTAGCCGACCCAGCACCGGCGCAACCCATACAGCCGTCCCGGCTACCATTGCCGCTCGTGCCGCTCTTCCTGGATCGTCATGATTTGCCCGGGCTCACCCCAGAAGGCCTGGCGAATGCACACAGCGCCGATGTGGGCGTACAGGACAAGTACGGGGTTTGCTACCACACCTACTGGTTCGATCCAGACACCGGATCTGTGTTCTGTCTGGCCGAAGGACCCGACCGCGATTCGCTGGAGGCAGTGCACAAAGAGGCTCACGGCGAGATCGCCAGCGTGATCGTCGAGATCGACCCGAACATCCCCTTGAACGCATTGCTCGGCGCACGGCCCTCGCATCCGGTCGGTACCGCCTACTCGGCGTCGGCCCTGCGGGCGATCATGTTCACTGACGTATGTGGGTCCGTGTCGCAGACGAACGAGCTCGGCGATGACGGTCACATGGTGCTGTTGCGTCAGCACGACGCGATCGTCCGCTCCGAGCTCGAAGCCCACGATGGCCGTGAGGTGAAGCACACCGGTGACGGCATCATGGCCTCGTTCAACTCCGTTGCGGCCGCGGTGGCGTCCGGAATTGCCATGCAGCGCGCCCTGGCCGATCGGAACGCTAACGACGACACCCCGCTGCACGTGAGCATCGGCATCACGGCCGGCGAACCGATCACCGATGAGCGACAGGACCTGTTCGGCGCGGCAGTGCAACTCGCAGCTCGGCTGTGTGATGCCGCCGGAGCGGGGGACATCGTCGTCTCGTTGGCTGTCCGCGAGCTGTGCATGGGTAAGGCGTTCCAGTTCCAGGAACGGTCACCGATCTCGCTCAAGGGCATGCCCGATCCGACCATGAACTTCGCCGTCGCCTGGCACTCTTAGCGGCGGGACTTCAAGTCCCCCCCCGACACGACCGACTGCGCGCTCAGAGCGAACGTGGCCCCGTCCCGAGCAGGATGCGGACCAGCCGCTGGGCGCCGGTGGGCATGGCCGTTCTCAGACGCGGCCGGAGGGCTGGGGCGCTCGGACGACCTTGGTGCCCTCGAGGGTGCCGGCGTCACGCCAGCGCTCGAGGTGGGCGGCGTAGTCCATGAGCGGGCCGGGGAAGACGGCGCTGCGGGCGGCGAGCATGGTGCGCGCCCCCTCGCTGTTGCCGTAGCTCGGCGTGCACCCCCGGTTGTAGCGGGCCAGCGGACCCGACGCCTCCCACAGGATGTTGAGCCACTCGTCCTCGGCCTCGGGGGTCGCCTCGATGGACGCGATGCCCTCCTGCCGGCAGTGGTCGATCAGCCAGGTGATGTGGGCCGTCGACTCCGACAGGAAGTGGACGAAGTTCAGGCCGAAGCCGGCCTGGATGAAGCTGACGACGAAGAAGTTCGGGAACTCGGCGGTCAGGACCCCGTGCAGCGAATGGGTGCCGTCGTGCCAGCGCTCGCTCAGGCGCACCCCGCCGCGGCCGACCGGGTCGAACCCGAGGCGGTCGACGAGGCCGGTCGTGATCTCGAACCCCGACGCGAACACCAGCAGGTCGAGCGGGTACTCGGTGCCGTCCACGATCGGCCCGGCGGCGGACATCTCCCGCACCCCACGGCCGTCGGTGTCCACCAGGTGCACGTTCGGCTCGTTGAACGACTGGAGGTACTCGTCGTGGAAGCAGATGCGCTTGCAGTGCTTGCCGTACCAGGGCTTGAGCTTCTCGGCGGTCTCGGGATCGTCGACGATCTCGTCGATCCGTCGCCGGAAGCCCTCCATGACCTCGAAGTCGATGGCCTCGAGCTCGGCCCGCTCGTCCTCGGAGGCGGGCTCGCGCTGGGTGTCCTCGCGCAGCGCCTGCCCCCAGCCGTCGGCGACCAGGTCGCGGTCGGGCTTGCCGCCGGTCACCACCTCGGTGAAGTTGCGGGTGCGCTCGGCCTGCCAGCCCGGCGGGAGCGAGCGGAACCAGGCCTCGTCGATCGGCTGCTGGCCGCGCACCCCGACGGCCGACGGCGTGCGCTGGAAGACGTAGACCTCCTTGGCCGACCGGGCCAGCTGCGGCACGACCTGCACCGACGTCGCGCCGGTGCCGATGATGCCGACGACCTTGTCGGCGAGACGGTCCATCGGCTCGGTCGGGCTGCCGCCGGTGTAGTCGTAGTCCCAGCGGGTCGTGTGGAACGCCTTGCCGGCGAAGCGGTCGATGCCGTCGATGCCGGGCAGCTTGGCCTTGTGCATCAGGCCGCCGGCCGAGACGAAGAACTGCGTGCGGATCCGGTCGCCCCGCTTGGTCGTCAGGTCCCAGCGGTGCGCGTCGTCGTCCCAGGTCAGCGACTCGACCTCGGTCTGGAACAGCGCGTGCTCGTAGAGCCCGAAGTGCCGCCCGAGGAGCTGGCAGTAGCCGAAGATCTCCGTGGCGCTGGCGTACTTCTCGGTCGGCATGTAGCCGGTCTCCTCCAGCAGCGGGAGGTAGATGGTGGCGTCGACGTCGCACATGCAGCCCGGGTAGCGGTTCCAGTACCAGGTGCCGCCGAAGTCGGCCGCCTTGTCGATGATCCGGAAGTTGGTGATGCCCCGCTTGACGAGGTTGATGCCGGTGAGCATCCCGGCCCACCCGCCGCCGAGGACCACGACGTCGACCTCCTCGGTGATCGGGTCGCGGGTGAAGTCGGGGTCGGCCCAGGGGTCCCGGTCGAGGTGGTGCTCGCTGAGGCTCTCGTACTGGGCCAGGCCCTCGTCCCGCAGCCGCTTGGCGCGTTCGGCCTCGTAGCGGGCCTTCGCCGCTTCGATCGATGACGGGTCGGGGCGGGTCATGAAGTGAGCACCGTATGGCCTCGTGGCCATCGAGGTGAAGCCGAGCGGCTCGGGACGCCCTCGATCGCGGAACTAGGGTCGATTCATGGCCGAACCGACAGCTGCCATCACGGGCGTCCACCACTTCTCTCCCACGGTCAGCGACGTCGAAGCGAGCGCCGCCTGGTACGAGCGGGTCTTCAGCGCCATGCGCATCCCGATGACGTTTCCGCACCACGATCTGGAGGACACGGGCTACGCGGTCCTGCTGATGGAGCCGAGCTCAGGTCTGCTCATCGGCTTGCACCATCACGAGTCCAACGACGGCGAGTCGTTCGACGAGAGTCGGACCGGCCTCGATCACATCGGCTTCGGAGTGGCCAGCCGCGCGGACCTCGACGCCTGGGCGGCCAAGCTCGACGAGCTGGGCGTCGCCCACACGGGTGTCCGCGACATCGAGGGGCCGGCGCCGTTCTCGACGCTGGTGTTCCGCGATCCCGACAACATCCAACTCGAGTTCATCTACGCGGGGCGTGAAGCTGCTCGCGGCGGTCAAACCGCACTCGAACCGTCCGGGACACCGGAGCTCAGCTCCCAGCTAGGTAGGAGCGCGAAGGGATCAGAGGTGCGGCCCTCGGCGAGTGCCGCGGCATTCTCGTCGGGTCCGAGCGTGTCGGCCAACAAGGCAATGAGTTCGGCACGCCTGGCCTTCAGCACTGGCCACACCGAGATCTCGAGACGCTCGCGAATGGCATCGGCCGCGCCGACGAGAACGGCCGCGGGACGGGCGTGCCCGTCGGCGAACTCGAGTGCTGCAGTGATCTCGAGGCAGAAGACCGTCCCTTCCATGTGTCGTGTCTTCCGCCAGTAGTCGGCCGCTTCGACAAGAACCGCGCGCGCCCGGTCGAGGTCGCCGTCGGTGAGCGCTCCGACCGCGATCTGGTTGAGGATATGGCCGACGAGAATCGGTTCGCCGACCTCCCGCGCCGCCTCCAACCCCTCGAGCTGAAGGGCGCGGCCTCGCTCACCGGACTCGTGCCGGTGGAGTATTCCTCCGAGGACGGCCAGCGTGTAAGCGAGCCCCCAGTCGAGTCCCTCCGCCCGGGCCCCGGCCACAGCAGCCGTGGCGAGTTCGATTCCTTCGGAGGTGTCGTCGCCGACCGAAACGATGCTGGCCAGCATGCACGAGGCGACGACCGAGCCTTCGAGATCGCCACTGGCGTTGTAGATGTCGAGCGCACGCCGGAGCAGCACCTCGGCGCCGCTGTGGTCGCCGAGTGAGAAGCGGACCGCTCCGAGCGCCTCGTTGAAGCACGCCGCGACCTCGTCGTCGAGGACGCCACCGGTCGGTTCGAGGCGAGGGGCGAGACTCTCGATCCATGCCCGCCCTTCGGACATCCGTCCCGTCAACCAGTACCAGATCCACAGCGACGTCGCGAAGCGGCTGAGCGCGGCGTCGTCGCCCTGTTCAGCACGCCACGCGATGGCCGCGCGCACGTTGGGTAGCTCACGATCGAGTTCGGGCCACCGCGCGGTCGCGTGCGGGCTGATGAGCCGGGTCACAGCAAAGGACGAGGTTCAGGAACCAGTCCGCATGGCGATCGCGAGTCTCCGCGAACTCTTGCCGGGCCTCGAGTCGCTCCCACGCGTAAGCCCGGACCGTCTGCAACATGGCGATCCGCGGACCGCCGAGCGGGTCCTCCATGATCACCACGAGGCTCTTCTCGAGCAGAGACGAGAGGGTCTCGAGCACGTCGCCAACCGACTCGCCCCCGCAGATCGCCTCCACCGCGTCGAGCGACGCACCCCCGGTGAACACGGCGACGCGGGCGAAGAGCGCCTGCTCCCTCGCGTCGAGCAGCCGGTGACTCCAGTCGAGGGTCGCACGCAGGGTGCGCTGCCGATCGGGTAGGTCGACGCTTCCACTCGACGGCAGATCGATCCGGTCACCCAGACGATCGAGAAGGGTCTCCGGAGGAAGGAGCCGAACGTGGGCGGCGACCAGCTCGATGGCCAGCGGTAGGCCATCGAGCCGGCGGCAGAGCTCGGCCACCGCACCGGCGTTGGTCGCGTCGAGCCGGAACGTCGGCTTCGCGGCCGTTGCGTGCTCGACGAAGAGCGCGACGGCGGGCTCGGAGCGGAGATCGTCGACGGTGTCGACATCGTCCACCGTCACGGGTTCCGGCACCGCGAGCGGAGCCAGCGGGTACTCGTGTTCCCCCCGCAGCCGGATCACGTGACGGCTCGTTATCAGTAGATGAAGACGGGGGCAGCGGTCGAGGAGCATCGCCAGCTCGGGTCCGGACGCCACGACCTGCTCGAGGTTGTCGAGCACGAGCAGGACGTGATCGTCGGCGAGCGCCCCGGCGACCGCATCGAGCGCCGACTGCATGTTCTCGACCTGCGCCCCGATCGCGGTCGCGATCGTTGCCGTCACGAGCGCAGGATCCACGACATCCGCGAGTCGCACGATGCGGACTTCGTCGAAGTGGTCGTACAGCTCACCCGCAACCGCGGTCGCCACACGTGTCTTGCCGACGCCTCCGACCCCCGTGATCGTGATCAGGCGCGTGCCAGAGCGAGCCAACTCCGCCAACGACTCGATCTCGGGATCCCTACCGATGGTCGGCGTCAGGGGAACGGGGAGTGCCGGGGGTGCGCTGCGCAGCGGGGTGTGGGCGGCGACGAGGCTGCCGTCATTGCTGGCCTCGAATCGCTCGCTGAGCAGAATGGCCAGATCGCCTTCGACCAGCTCGCCCAACTCCTCGGAGGTGGCGAAATGCCGGTACGAGGAGTCCGGTTTGTCGGCAAAGCGAGCGATCAGCTCTGTCAGTCGCTCTTCGCGCTGGCTCGAAGGCTCCTTGATGTACATGAGCCGCGGCATCCCCGACGACAAGAGGAACTCATCCTCGAGCCCGGACACGGTCTCGTCCGGAGCCACCCAGCCATACCGCTGCCAGTAGATCCCGATGAACACCTGGCTCTGGTCCAGATAGGCGCGATAGAGCTGCGCGGGCGGATGGGGACGGGCGCCGAGCTCGAACATGACCGGAATCAGATGGAGCCGCTCGATCGCCTGGCGAACCGTCGCGCGTTCAGGAGCCAGCTCCCCGAGTGTCGAGCTCACGAACACCCGCAACCGCTGATCGGGTGTCCGGATCACCCTCGAAGTCGCGCCGCCCATCGCCATGACAACGTTCTAGTGGCTTTGAACCACAGTCGCTGTGACACGGTGGCGCGTCGTCGGTCGTGAGGTCGGCTTCGGACTTCGGTAGCCGACCCAGCATCGCGCTACGCCGATACAGCCGTCCCGGCTACCGTAGCGGTTCGTGCCGCTCTTCCTGGATCGTCATGATTTGCCCGGGCTCACCCCAGAAGGCCTGGCGAATGCCCACAGCGCCGATGTGGGCGTACAGGACAAGTACGGGGTTTGCTACCACACCTACTGGTTCGATCCAGACACCGGATCTGTGTTCTGTCTGGCCGAAGGACCCGACCGCGATTCGCTGGAGGCAGTGCACAAAGAGGCTCACGGCGAGATCGCCAGCGTGATCGTCGAGATCGACCCGAACATCCCCTTGAACGCATTGCTCGGCGCACGACCCTCGCATCCGGTCGGTACCGCCTACTCGGCGTCGGCCCTGCGGGCGATCATGTTCACTGACGTGTGTGGGTCCGTGTCGCAGACGAACGAGCTTCGGCGATGACGGTCACATGGTGCTGTTGCGTCAGCACGACGCGATCGTTCGCTCCGAGCTCGAAGCCCACGATGGCCGTGAGGTGAAGCACACCGGTGACGGCATCATGGCCTCGTTCAACTCCGTCGCGGCCGCGGTCGCGTCCGGAATTGCCATGCAGCGCGCGCTGGCCGATCGGAACGCTGGAACGACGACACCCCGCTGCACGTGAGTATCGGCATCACGGCCGGCGAACCGATCGCCGATGGTCTGCGACCCGACCTGTGGCCTCGGCGCCGTAGGCAACGAGCTGACGCCCGAGATCTCTCGGCTGCCGCGGTGCATCGGTGGCGTTCCATCCAGGGAGCACCTGCACGCCCGTCTTCTGGAGTTCTGCGGGTGTCTGGTTGAGATAGGCGGCTGACTGCAGGACTCGCGGTAGCTTCGCTGTTGGTCCAGTGGGTGGTGACCGCGCCGACGTCGTCGTCAGTGATCAGGCCGACGCCGAGGCCGTAGAAGCCGCCGATTGTCGCGTTCGTCGCCGCGCTGAATGCGACCAGCAGCGCCTCGTTCGGTTCGATGGCGGTGTCGCCTTTGATGGTGATGGGCACGGTCGTGGTGGTTTCTCCCGGCGCGAATGTCACGGTCCCTGACGATGCGGCGTAGTCGCTTGGCGCGGTCGCCGTGGAGTTCGCGGTGGTCCAATGCGCGGTGACGGGCAGCGGGCTGGCAAACGACAGCGAGACTGGAACGTTCAACGTCCGCTTCCCGGAGTTGCCCTCGGCCATCGTCGCCGCGCCGGGCACGATCACCGGCGTGACTGCTACGGCCGTGATCCGCCCGATCGAGCTGGTCGCAGGAGTTGGTGAACCACAGGGCGCCGTCGGGTCCGGCCGCGATCCCGCGCCGGGCTGCCGATGCCGGCGTCGGTGTAGTTGGTGACCGTCCCGGCGGTGGTGATCCGCCCGATCGAGTCGTTGCCGTGAGTTGGTGAACCACAGGGCGCCGTCGGGTCCGGCCGCGATCGCGTTCGGGTGGCTGATGCCGGTGCCGGTGTAGTTGGTGATCGTCCCGGCGGTGGTGATGCGCCCGATCGAGTCGTCGTACCACGTTGGTGAACCACAGGGCGCCGTCGGGCCCGGCCGTGATCCCGCCCGGGGCTGGCTGATGCCGGCGCCGGTGTAGTTGGTGACGGTCCCCGTGGTGGTGATGCGCCCGATCGAGCTGTAGTGACGCTGCCCGGTTGGTGAACCACAGCGCGCCGTCGGGTCCGGCCGCGATCCCGGTCGGGCTGCTGATGCCGGTGTCGGTGTAGTTGGTGACCGTCCCGGTGGTGGTGATGCGCCCGATCGAGTTGTTGCCCTGGTTGGTGAACCACAGGCGCCGTCGGGTCCGGCCGTGATCCCGGCCGGGTCGCTGATGCCGGTGCCGGTGTAGTTGGTGACCGTCCCGGTGGTGGTGATCCGCCCGATCGAGTTGTTGCCGGAGTTGGTGAACCACAGGGCGCCGTCGGGTCCGGCCGTGATCCCGGCCGGGTCGCTGATGCCGGTGCCGGTGTAGTTGGTGACCGTCCCGGTGGTGGTGATCCGCCCGATCGAGTTGTTGCCCTGGTTGGTGAACCACAGGGCGCCGTCGGGGCCGGCCGTGATCGCCGTCCGGGCTGCTGATGCCGGTGCCGGTGTAGTTGGTGACCGTCCCGGTGGTGGTGATCCGCCCGATCGAGTTGTTGCCCTGGTTGGTGAACCACAGGGCGCCGTCGGGTCCGGCCGCGATCCCGGTCGGGCCGCTGATGCCGGTGTCGGTGTAGTTGGTGACGGTCCCGGCGGTGGTGATCCGCCCGATCGAGTTGTCGTCGTGAGTTGGTGAACCACAGCGCGCCGTCGGGTCCGGCGCGTGATCCCGGCCGGGTCGCTGATGCCGGTGCCGGTGTAGTTGGTGACCGTCCCGGTGGTGGTGATCCGCCCGATCGAGTTGTCGCTCGGGTTGGTGAACCACAGGGCGCCGTCGGGTCCGGCCGTGATCCCGGCCGGGTCGCTGATGCCGGTGCCGGTGTAGTTGGTGACCGTCCCGGTGGTGGTGATCCGCCCGATCGAGTTGTTGCCCGGGTTGGTGAACCACAGCGCGCCGTCGGGTCCGGCCGTGATCCCGGCCGGGCTGGCTGATGCCGGTGCCGGTGTAGTTGGTGACGGTCCCGGTGGTGGTGATCCGCCCGATCGAGTTGTTGCCGTAGTTGGTGAACCACAGCGCGCCGTCGGGCCCGGCCGTGATCCCGATCGGGCCGCTGATGCCGGTGCCGGTGTAGTTGGTGACCGTCCCGGCGGTGGTGATCCGCCCGATCGAGTTGTTGCCCGAGTTGGTGAACCACAGCGCGCCGTCGGGCCCGGCCGCGATCCCGTCCGGGTCGCTGATGCCGGTGCCGGTGTAGTTGGTGACCGTCCCGGTGGTCGTGATCCGCCCGATCGAGTTGTTGCCCTAGTTGGTGAACCACAGGCGCCGTCGGGTCCGGCCGCGATCCCGCCCGGGTGCTGATGCCGCCGTGGTAGATCGTTACCTGGCCATCCGCGCCGCGCACCTGCTCGACGAGAAGTCTGCGACCCGACCGGTGGCCTCGGCGACGTAGGCGAACGAGCTGACGACACAGACCTCGGTGCCGCGGTACCTCGGTGGCTTCCACAAGGGGGCGGGGTCTGCTCCTTCAAGAGCGTTGTGACTCCCTCGTTCGTACTGTGTTCACCAGCTGTGCCCGACTGCGAAGGTCGAGCTTCTGAAAGACGTGCGTGAGGTGGGACTTGACCGTCGCCAGGGTCACGAACAGCGAGTCGGCGACCTCTTGGTTCGACAGTCCGTCGGCGACGAGGGCGACCACTTTCTCCTCGGCGGGTGTCAACGAGTCCCACCCGGCCAACGGTCGACCCCGAGCCCCTCGCCGTCGACGGGCGTGGTCGACTGCGCCCTCGAGGGAGAGGGTCGCGCCTTCGTCCCAATGTCTGGCGTCGAGACCAGCAACGGCATCTTCGATCATCGGGGTGAGATACGGCACCCGAAAGACGAATCCAGTCTGACGGCGAAACGCCGCGCAGGCGCCGAGTAGTCGCGCCGCATCGTCCGACTGACCCGCGTCCACCATGATGAGCCCGATATTCTCCAGCACGCTCACCTGACTCGATAGCAGCTCGTGATCAGACGTGATGTCGAGCGCGACATGCGCGCGTTCGAGTGCATGTTTGACATCGCCGTCGAGGCGGTCGAGCTGGGCGGCGGTCTGGGTGGACATCGCAAGGACGTAGGGGCAGTCGAGCCCCTTGGTGAGTGCGAGGGCTCGCTCGGAGTGTTCGCGTGAGCCCGAGCGGTCTCCACATGCGAGGGCGACATCCGCCGCGATCATCTCCATGGCTTGCACGGAGGCGACGAACGACTGGCTCAGGATGGTCTCGATCGAGCATCTCGCGGTCGTGAGGTCGCCCTCGAGAGTCGAGAGGTTGAGGTCGATCCAGGCCGGAACGAACTCGACGTTTCCGCTGAACTCCAGTCGTCGGATGCGGTCGTGCAACGCTCGCATCAGCGTGAGGGAGCCGCTGAATGCCGCGCCGATGATGGCCGCCATCGACTCGGCGGGATCGAGGGTGGGTTCGGCGAGAGTCTCTCCGATCGCATCCAACAACGTAGGGACGTCACACCGGTAGGCGGCGACCATGATGCGCGCGCCTCGGCCCAATCTCGTGATTCGGGGCTCGTCGTTCATGTGCCGTTCCGCCCACGCGAGATAGGTCTCGGCCCGCGGTAGGTCGCCGTTGTGAGCTGCGTAGTAGGCGACGTTCACGCTGTTCGAAACGGCGAAGGACATGTCGCGGTCGGCCTGCGCTTCGGCGATCAGTTCCGCGATGAGATCAGCTGCACCGCGGACGCCAGCCATGAGGTCGGGAAGCGCAAGTCCGGAACGCAGTCGACGTCGTATGCGAGCGTCGAGATCTTGCTCGTGGTCTTGCAGCGCGATCGACGCCCCTTCTCTCCACCAGTCTCCACCCATCGATAGGACTTCCATCGACGGCGCGACCAGCTCGCACCACTCGACGGATCCTTCTGGGACGCCCGTGAGGGCCCGTTGCACCAACGTGTTGATCTCGTCGTACCTGTTCTCAACGGCAAGGGCGTTGCCCAACGCGACGACCAATGACGACGCTGCAGCGCGATCGACGATCTGACCCCATTCCAACGCGGCTCGAAGGTCCGCAACGTGCGCGCGTGCGGCCGCGAGCGAGGCCGCCGACGGGAGCTGGTAGTCGAATGCCCAATCGCGCGCGAGGTCGCACATGTGTTGGAAGTGACGATCGCGGAGGCCTTGTAGCTCATCGGCGTCGGAACACCTCTGCGCTGCGTAGGAGCGAACCGACTCCAGCATCACGTAGCCATCGCGAACACACTGCAGGAGACTCTTGTCCGCCAGCGACGTGACGAGGTTCAACACCTCGACGCGACGGAGCGCCTGGCCGGAAATCACCGCCTCGGCATCGTCGAGAGTGAAGGTTCCGACGAACACCGACAGCCGACGAAACGCCAGGCGCACCGAGTCGTCCAACAGGTCATGGCTCCAGTCGATCGACGCCAGCAAGGTCCGTTGGCGCTCCAACGAACGCGGACCAGCCGTCAAGACGCGGAAGCGGTCGTCCAAGCCGTGCATCAGATCGTCGAGTGACATCGTGCGTAGCCGGGCTGCCGCCAACTCGATGGCGAGTGGAATGCCGTCGAGGCGTCCGCAGATCGCAACAACGCTGGCCAACCCGACCCCGTCCACGACGAAACCTGGGTTGGCAGCATTGGCACGGTCGCAAAACAGCACGATCGCGCTCGCCTTGCGCGCCTCCTCGGTGGACGCCGACTGCGGGGGAACGTCCAACGAGGGGATCCGCCACACCGTCTCCCCAGCCACACCGAGGGGCTCGCGGCTGGTGGCCAGCAACACGGAACGGCCCGGGCGGGTCAGGACACCATCGGCGAGAGCCGATGCTCCATCGAGCACGTGCTCGCAATTGTCGAGGACGACCAGGCGATCGTTGGAGCTCAAATGCTGCTCGACCATCGATGCAGGGTCCAGACCGCCGGGCGATTCTGCGAGGCCGCAGGCCGCAGCAACCTCCGACGCGACCCGCGCGTCGTCAGTGACGCGACTCAGGTCGACCCACACCACACCATCGGGGTATGCCGTCGCGCGGGCGAGAGCGACCTGGTGGGTCAGTCGAGTCTTTCCCGACCCGCCGGTTCCTGTGACGGTGACCAGCTGCGCCCCCTCGAGCAATTCGCAGACCTGGCCGATCTCCGCTTGCCGGGCGACGAAGCTCGTCGGAAAGGTCGGTAGTCCAAGCGCCGTCGACTCCGATAGCAGCGCGGGGAACGTTCGTTGGAGGGCGGGATGTTCCAGCTGGAACGCGTGTTCTGGTCGGTCGAGACCCTTGAGTCGCACAGTCGAGAGCTCGCGTAAGACGACATCGGCGGGAAGCGCGTCCCGGGTGAGGATCGCCGTAGCGGCCGAGGCGAGTATCTGGCCTCCGTGGCCCAAATCGCGAAGTCGGGCACAACGGATGATCTCCTGGCCGCCGTAGGTTCGCCCGCCGATCAACATGGCCTCACCGGAATGGATTCCGATGCGCACCCGCACCGGGTCGCCGGACCAGGCCTCATTGGCCAGCGCCTGCTGCATGGCGACCGCCGCGGCCAAGGCACCGCTCGCGCTGACGAACACCGACACGGTCGAGTCACCTTCGCCCTGTTCGAGCGGTTGGCATCCCCCGTGAGCAGCCACGGACTCCGCGATCAGGTGCCGTTGTCGCGTCAGGTCTGTGGCGGCACCGTTTCGGGCCCAATGCCGGGTCGATTCCTCGACGTCGGTGAGAAGGAACGTGACCACGCCCTCGGGCAGGGGATGCTCGGTCATTGCCGCGCCCTATCCATGCTCCCCATCCTGGCGACGAATGAAGTCGTGAACATCAGTCTTTCGGTTGATGAAGCGTCCCCGTTGGATCCGCATCCTAGGGGGGCGAGGTGATCGACACCGAGCCGAACGAAGGATGGACGCCATGAGACCGTCACGTTTTCCTTGTGAGATCCGTCGCCGGGCGGGCTCGATGCGGCTGCTCGGGGGCCCCGCGCTGATCGCGGTGGCAATGCTCCTTTCGGCCTGCGCCGCCTCTCCAGCCGAGACGTACATCCGGGTCGGAGGCAGCACGTCGCGCGCGGCGGACCTCGCGGCCGACGACGACGTCTACTACTCGGTGACCTCGTCGTACCGTGGAGGTTTCGACTATCGGACCGAGTGGGACGCCCATTTCCTCAACGTGCCCCGCGATCTGCGCGCCATGAGGATCAACTACGCGGGAAAGATCTCCCTTCAGTGCCACGGCTGTGGCCTTGGGGAAACCCAGACGATCTCGATCTACAACCCGACGACGATGCAGTGGGTGGTTCTCGATCCGTCCCGCGCTATGGGCGAGACCGAGGTGGCCGTCTCAAACCTGACTCCTCCCGGGAACGCGACGGACTATGTGGGCAACCCGTCAGGTCCTGGCGACGTGTGGGTCAAGGTGCAGACGGATGGGCTGATGACTTCAAGCGACACCGACCTCCTACAGCTCGTCGTAGCCGAGTGATCGTCATCCTCGGGCGCCCTCATCGTGGCGCTATCAGCGCAGCGACCTGAACGCCGCCCGCAACTCGGTCGTGAAGAGCTCTGGCTCTTGCCGAACTCTCGGGGAAAGACCGTGACGGCGGCGGGCACGGTGGCGCCCTTGATGTCGAAGAAGCCGAGCTTGTTCTCCCAATGGAGACGGCCGGAAGAGATCCCTGTGTTCGTCACCCAGGTGAGCATGATGTTGTCCAACACCTCGTCTCGAGTGAGGTTGCCCACGGGGTTGCCCGCAAAGGCCTGCGCGATGTCGTCGTAGCTTTGCGCGTCATGGCCGAGCATCCAGGCCGCGACGGCGATGGGCGAAACCGCCAGTCCGTACAACGTCTGCGGGCGCAACGCCATCTCCGTGGCGTAGCCGATGCCCTTCGTATAGAGGAAGCTCAACTGCTCGAACGCGCGTGCTTCCTGGCGGACAGACCGGCTGGCGCCGGACCTCCCGACCCGAGCGCCTTGGCCACCTCAGGCGGAGCCGTGCCCGGCATGTTGGAGTGAATGCCGAGCGACTCCGGAGGTGCCTTCGCACCAATCACATCGGTGATCTGCGCACCCCAATCGCCGCCTTGCGCGACGAATCGTTTGTATCCAAGGCGCTTCATCAGATCTATCCAGGCGCTCGCGATGTGAACCGGGTCCCACCCTCGCGATCGGAGACGCCGCGTGGCACACAAGCGACTGACCGCGTGACACCCGACTGATTGCCCGATGGCTCGACACACGCCGTGCTGCGAGTGAGGAGTATCGCGGTCGCGAGGCGGGTTGGTCGGTGACCGGCCCCTCGATCAGCGCGCATGGGTCTCGCAGAACGCCATCGCGACAGTGGGCGTGCTCACGAGGTCGGCCCAGCGCTTGGCGTCTCCCAGGTCGTCAGGTCGCTCGAGCCATTCGTGGCCCATGTCGCTGAGCACGTAGAGCTGCACCTCGGCGGCGTTCTCGCATCCGCGGAACTCGACGTACTCGATGTCCCACCCGACCGACTCCGAGCGGGGTTCGGGCTGGCAACCGTCCTGGCGAGCCCAAGCCTTCGCGGCGTCGACGACCGACGATGGCGATACCGCTTCGTCGAGCTCACCCTGGAGCGCGAGCACGGGTAGGCGCACGTCGGGCGAGCATCCATCAGGTGGCCGCAATCCGGCTACGGCGACGAACGCGGTCACGAGCCCGGAATGATCGCAGACGACCCGGCTCCCCAACATCGCACCGGTCGAGAAGCCCACGAGATAGACGCGGGCGAGGTCGACGCAGGTCGTCAGTCCGGCGTCGGCGATCGCGTCGACGACGAACTGGTCGTCGTCAGCGCGAATCCAGCGCGGCGCTAGGACGACGAGGTGTTGCAACTGCGCGATCGCGCCCCAGCGAGCGCGATCGACGAACACGTCAGGATCATCGGATCCGTCGTCGAGGACGACAACGAGCGGCGCCGGAGCGCCGTCGTCCCCGATCGAGATCGTTCGCAGGTAGCTACGGCGCTCCCCGAGAGAAACCAACGACACGTTGGACTCCCCTGATGCCCGGGAGCCGGAGGGGGTGGCGCATCCGGCCGACGGACGGGCCGGCACCGCGGGACGTGCCGCGGTGGTGGTGGTCGGCGGAAAGGTGGTGACGGGCGTGGGCTGGATCGGGCCCGCCATTTCGAGCTCGACGGGGGGCGATGTCTGGCCGACGGCCATGTGCGGAAGTTGGCTCGTGGCGTCCGAGCACCTTCCGAGTACGACGACGAGCAGGCCCACAATGCCAAGGATGATGAACAACGAGCGCGTCCGCCGGCGCCCGACCGTACGCGATTCATTGAGTTCGCTCATCGCGTTGTCGCCGGCATCGACCGCCGGGGAGCGCGGCGCGACGAAGGGATTGCTGGTGTCATCGGAGTCACCTCGCTAGACCTGTCCCGCCTCTCAACGACCGGGACGGGAACTCGTCGGTTGGGATGGCCTCTCGCGCTTGTTCATCGAGTCGGGTCGATTGGAACCCAGCGGGAGGCGCCGCCGCATCGGGGAAACCCCTATCCCTACGATGCGAGCTGTCGGTATCGGCGCTAGTGGCCGCCGATGGCGAGCAGGAAGTTGAGCACTTGCACGCTGTACTTCTGCGCCTGTTCGGCGGTGAGGGAGTACTGGGCCTCCACGTCACGAAGGAGCTCGACATCCGACGCGGTCCATGTGGTGGTGTACGCCACGGGACCGGTCGACGGCGGTGGGGGCACGATCGGTGCCGGTGCGGGACGCGGCTGCGAGATCGCTAACAGGTAGCTGAGCACCGCCACGCCGAGCTTCTGCAGCTCTTCGGGTGTCTGGTTGAGATACGCCGCCGACTGGAAGAGACGGCTCAGCTCTGCGTTGGTCCAGCGTGTCGTGACCGCGCCCACGTCGTCGTCGGTGATCATCCCGACGCCGAGACCGTAGAAGCCGCCGATCGTTGCGTTCGTCGGTGCGCTGAATGCCACCAGTAGCGTCTCGTTCGGTTCGATCGCGGTGTCGCCTTTGATGGTGATGGGTACTGACTTGGTTGTCTCTCCTGGCGCGAACGTCACCGTTCCTGACGCGGTGGCATAGTCGCTCGGCGCGGTGGCCGTTGAGTTCGCGGTGGCCCAGTGCACCGTTACCGGTAGCGGGCTCGCAAACGACAACGTGACCGGAACGTTCAACGTCCGCGTCCCGGAGTTGCCCTCGGTAATCGTCGCCGAGCCAGGCACGATGACCGGCGTGGCCGCTACGGCCGTGATTCGACCGATCGAATTGCCGTAGGTGTTGGTGAACCACATGGCGCCGTCGGGTCCGGCCGCAATTCCGAATGGGTTGTCGATGTCGTTGCCGGTGTAACCGGTATAGGAGGTGACCGTCCCGGTGGTGGTGATCCGCCCGATCGAATTGACCTGGAAGTCGTTGGTGAACCACAGGGCCCCGTCGGGTCCGGCCGCGATCCCATCCGGCTGGCTGATGCCGGTGCCGGTGTAGTTGGTGACCGCGCCGGTGGCGGCGATCCGTCCGATCGAGTTGTTGTGCTCGTTGGTGAACCAGAGGGCGCCGTCGGGTCCGGCCGTGATCCCCGCCGGGAAGCTGATGCCGGTGCCGGTGTAGTTGGTGACCGTCCCGCTGGTGGTGATCCGTCCGATCGAGTTATTGGCCCCATTGGTGAACCACAGGGCGCCATCAGGCCCGGCCGCGATACCTTCGGGGTAGCTGATGCCGGTGCCGGTGTAGTTGGTGACCGTCCCGCTGGTGGTGATCCGTCCGATCGAGTTGTTGCCCTGGTTCGTGAACCAGAGCGCGCCGTCGGGCCCGGCCGCGATCCCGACCGGGTTGCCGATGCCGACACCGGTGTAGTTGGTCACCGTCCCGCTGGTGGTGATCCGACCGATCGAATTGCCGTAGAGGTTGGTGAACCACAGGGCGCCGTCGGGTCCGGCCGCGATCCCGACCGGGGTTATGACGCCGGTGCCGGTGTAGTTGGTCACCGTCCCGCTGGTGGTGATCCGACCGATCGAATTGCCGTAGAGGTTGGTGAACCACAGGGCGCCGTCGGGTCCGGCCGCGATCCCGACCGGGTTGCCAAGGCCCATGTGGTAGGTCGTCACCTGGCCGACGACAGTGGCCGACGCGGCGCTGGCGCGCGGCGAGGCGCCTGCGACCGACAGCACGGGGAGCAACGCGCCCAGTAGACCCAATGCCGCGACCGAAACACCCAGGCGCATTGTGCGCGAACACATCCTTCGCATTTGGGTCTCCTCGCGCTTGTTCGTCGAAGGGTGTTGATTGGAATCCAACCCACCGGCCACGGCATCGGGGAAACCCCTATTCCTATGATGTGGTGTCCTCCAAGGCCCAGGTCGTCGCAGTACTCGGATCGACCGGCTCGCCGGCGTCCGACCCAACACCGGTCTGAGCTCTGACCGTTGCATTCGAGTGTCCTGGGAGCAGGCGCCTAGCATCACCTCGATGAAGGAGCTCAGCCCATGACCGCGACCCGATTCACGATCATCTCGGCGGACACCCATGCGGGTGGGAGCCACAAGGAGTACCGCGAGTATCTCGATCCGGAGTGGCGCGACGCGTTCGATGAGTGGCGGAGTCAGTACAAGAACCCGTGGAAGGACTTGCGCAACACCGATCTGCGTGTCCGTAACTGGGATGACGAGCGGCGTGACGCCGACGAGCTCGCCGACGGTGTGGTCGCCGAGGTGCTTTTCCCCAACACGGTGCCGCCGTTCTTTCCGGCGTTCGTGCTGTTCGCCGGTCCGCCGAAGGATGAGGACTACGAACGGCGTCGCGCCGGCATGCATGCTCACAACCGGTGGATGGCCGATTTCGTGGCCCGTCGCCCCGAGCGGCGCGCCGGGATCGGTCAGATCTTCCTCAACGACATCGACGACGCCATCGCCGACGCGACATGGTGCAAGGAGAACGGACTGCGCGGCGGCGTGCTGATTCCCACCATCCCGCCCGATGTGAGCTGGGTTCGTCCCCTGTACGACCCGGCCTACGACCGCCTGTGGGCGGCACTGCAGGACCTCGACATCCTCGTGCAGATACACGGAGGCACCGGCTCACCCAACTACGGACGGCACCCCGCCGCACCGATCCTGATGATCGCCGAGCTGCCTTTCTACGGAAACCGCAACCTCGTGCACATGATCGCGTCGGGCGTGTTCGAGCGTTTCCCCCGACTGAAGGTCGTGCTCACGGAGTCAGGCATGGCGCAGTTCAGGCCTCTGCTCAAACATCTCGACGGCGTCATCGCCAGCGTACGCACGGGCTCGATCGGCGAGCTCAAGTACGCCGAGGGCAGCGCCCTGCCCAAATCGGCCAGTGAGTACTTCGAGCAGAACATCTGGGTCGGCGCGAGCTTCCCGAGCCGGTCCGACATCGCGGCGCGCGATCTGTTGCCCGAGGGCCGCGTGATGTGGGGGAGCGACTACCCCCACGACGAAGGCACGGGGCCCTTCACACGCGAGCACCTTCGCCAAGTGATGCACGACCTACCCGAGCAGGACAAGCGGGCGATCCTCGGAGAGAACGCGGCGCGCCTGTACGGGTTCGACCTCGAAGCCCTCGCGCCGCTCGCCGCCAAGTACGGACCGACCGTGGAAGAGCTCAGCACTCCCTTGACGGAACTACCGGACAACCCGAACAGCGCACTCCGGCGCGCCGCGGGCGAGAGCCTTCTCGTCTGATCGACTCGCATCCAGGTATAGGGTGCCTTACGAGTCGCCCCAGACCCCGGCAGCCCGCCCTATCCCTCCAAGCGAAGGCTGCTGATGCTCGCATCGCCCACCACTGTCGGCCGTAGCGAGATCGACTCACATCGGAGAACGGCCGCGCTGGCCGGCTGGCTCTTCGTGGCCACCTACGTCACCAGCATCGCCGCACAGCTCGTTCTCTATACCCCGCTGCTCGACAAGCCCGAGTACATCACCGGTGCCGGCGCGAACGCCTACAACAGCGTGGCTCTCGGGGCTCTGCTCGAAGTACTTCTCATCATCGCCAACGTCGGCACCGCGGTGGTGCTGTTCCCAATCCTAAAGCGACAGAGCGAAGCGGGCGCACTGGGCTATGTCGCTGCTCGCCTCGTCGAATCCACCTTCATCGCCATCGGCCTCGTGAGCTTGCTCGCGATCCTGACCGTGCGCGAAGACGGAGCGCTGGGCGCGACTCCGCCCTCGGCCGCGCCCTCATCGCGATCCATGATTGGACGTTCCTGCTCGGGCCGGGCTTCATCGTCGGTGTCGGGAACGGACTGTTACTCGGCTACCTGATGTACCGGTCCCGCTTGGTCCCGCGCGGCATGGCCATGCTGGGACTCATCGGAGGTCCCCTGATCTGCGCCTCGGGGATCCTCGTCCTCTTCGACGTCATCGACGCCGGGTCTCCCGTTCAGGCCATCGCGACCATCCCGGAATTCATCTGGGAGCTGTCGCTCGGCATCTACCTCATCGTCAAAGGATTCAAGCCGGCTCCCATCCTCAGCGCCGACGGGCCTCAGCTCGCTGGACTCCAGCAGACCTAGCCTTCAGCTCGCGCGCCGAGGTGCGGAATAATCGTCCACGCGTTCTGACTCGTCGAGCGGTTCGAGCTCGAAGATGATGTAGGCGCCGTTGCCGTCGATGAACACTTCTTGGGCGTGTACTCGCTGTTGTGGTCGGCGGTCGGTTGCGGTTCGCCAGTGGAGCTGGAGCAAGCCACCCACCCCCAAGGCGATCAACATCAAGACGATCCCGACGATGAGCATCAGCATCCTCGTCCCTCCCCAACGAAGACCTTAGGAGACTCGGACCGCTCCAAAGTGGATTTCGCCCACATGCGGGGGAGCGCTTTTACCCTCGGTTTGCAGCCGGCTGCAATCATGCCGCGAACACGGCTGAGTGCTGTCGAGCCACTGCTCCATGAGCGGTCCATTCCGAAGGTTGGGAAACGAATGGACGAAGTAGAGCCAACGACAACGAGCGACCCGGACACGCGGCGGCGTGCGCACCATCCTCGCCGCGAGAATCTCCAGGGAGGCCTGGTCCTCGGGGAGATCGACGAGACGATGACCGACCTGATCTTCGGCGACGCTGCATCGCAAAACGGCATCGCATCTCTCCCGTCTGACCTTCGGGGATTCGTCGACCATTGAGGCGGCGCGTCATCTGAGCAGACCCAGCGGGCGGCGCTGAGGGGGCGGGTACGCTGCCGTTCATGACGCCGGACTCGGCGGAGCAGAAGTGGTGCGGGAACCCCGAGGGGATCTCCTTCTTCGACTTGGTGCGCGAGGACTTCGAGCGCAACCGGCGCGATTGGACCGCACCCGGCTTCCGGGCTCTATTCGTCCACCGCTTCTGGAACTGGCGGACCGAGATCGATCACCGACTGCTGCGGGCGCCGCTCAGCGTCCTGGCGCGGTCGATGAATCGCTATGTCCGCAATCACTACGGCATCGAGATGCCGTTCACCGTGCGGTTGGGACGACGGGTGGCCATCGACCACCAGTCGGGCATCGTGATCCATGGCAACACCGTCATCGGTGACGACTGCCGCATTCGGCACAACACCACCATGGGCGTTAGATCGGTGAGCGACATCACGGCTGCGCCCACCCTCGAGCGCGGCGTCGACGTCGGGGCCGGCGCGGTGATCGTCGGGCACATCACGATCGGCACGGGCGCCGTCATCGGCGCCAACGCGGTGGTGCTGGAGGACGTGCCCCCTGGGGCCCACGTCGTCGGGGTGCCCGCGAAGATCGTCTCCTGCGGCACGCCCCAACGGGCGCCTTGACGCTTCGCCGGCTGATGAAAAGGCTTGCCGATCTGGCGGTTGGTCAGACCCTCTGCGACCAGGCGGACGACGTTGATCTCGCTCTCGGTGATGCTCATCATGGTGGTGCGCCATAGTGGTACGTCGCGAAGGGGGAGCGAATGTCGATCGATACTCGGACGAGGCTCTCGAAGGACATACGAAACCTCGAACGGGACCAGGTCTTCGACTCGGTGCTGCCTGGTGCAATCGCCGTACACGGAGATCTCGCGGGCCGGGGAGTCCGGTACAAGGAGCTGCCGGCGGTCGGACTCGAGGTCGAGGGTCGTGGCGTGACGCTCCGCGAGTCACGCGGCCCGCTGGTGATCAGCGAGGGTCTCGACGAAGCCGGCGTCATAGCCGAGATGTCGGCGGAAGCGTTGTCCGACCTCGCCCAAGACGTGCAGTCGACGATGGGTCTCATGATGACCGCGCGCGTGAAGTTGCTTGCGGGCAACGTCAACGACTGGATCGGTTGGGAGCCCGCATTCCGGGCCTTGCTCGACGGCCGCAAGGTCCATGAGACCGGCGACGTCGTGTTCGCTGGTCTCGACGGTGGCGAGCTCGAGGTCGACCGTTCGTTCACCATCGATGACGACCGCGAAGAGATCGCGCATTTCCTGGAGCAAGCGGGTTTCCTGCACATCCGCGGTGTGTTCGACGAGGGCGAGATGGCCTTGCTCGGCGCTGACATCGACCAGTGGATCGCGAAGGCGAGGCCCGACGACGGCGAGTCGTGGTGGGCGGAGAACGACCGCGGCGAATCCGAGGCGGTGCGGGTCCTTTTCTTCTACGAGAAGTCTGCCGCCCTACGAGAGTTGGTCAACGACGATCGCTACCGATGGATTGCTGACCTGACCGGTGACGGCCATCAGCACAAGGGTGGCGGCGAGGGCCTCGTGAAACCGCTCGGGATCGTCCGTGGTCTCTCTGACCTGCCGTGGCACAAGGACTGTGGTCAGGGCAAGCACTCATACGCCTGCAGCGGCCTGACGTGTGGCATATCGGTGACTGGGGCCGACCGGGTCAGCGGCGCGCTCGGCGTGATACCGGGCAGCCACCGAGCCAACACGATGGCGACCGGTCGCGACGCCGAGCTCGACCTCCGGCCCAAGGTGTTGGAGACGCAAACTGGTGACGTGACGGTGCACTGCAGCGACACATTGCACCGCGCCTATCCACCGGTCGAGCGTCCTCGCAAGGTCGTCTATGCAGGGTTCGGGCTCCCGCCGCTTCCGGGCGACGAGGTCAAACCCGATCCTCGGTACAGTCGCGAGGCGTGCGCCGTGCTGAGCAATGTGCAGGATCGGATCGAGGCAGCCGACAACGAGTCGCACACCGCGCGCTACCGGGCCGGCCCCGGTCGCTGACCGCCCCTGAAGGGTGGGCCAGGCGCGAGTCCTGGGAGGAACAGGCCATGGGCACCGAGGCAACCCGACCGCCGAAAGTCCCGCCACGGTGGTTCAAGCACGTGTTTTGGCGTGCTCATCGAGCGCTCTGCAGGGTCAGTGGCGGCCGCTTCCTGTGGACCACGTCGAACAAACGCGGCTGGGGCGCGCTGCGCCTCACGACCGTAGGGCGGAAGTCCGGGCGAGAACGCAATGTCATCGTCGGCTACGTGGAGGACGGCGCGAATCTCGTCGTGCTCGCGATGAACGGCTGGGACGAGGGCCATCCTTCGTGGTGGTTCAATCTCGAGGCGCACCCGGATGCCGTCGTTCAACTGGCGGGCCAGCACGCGCGCCCGGTGCGCGCGGTTGCCGTCGCGGGGGAGGAGCGTGATCGACTGTGGCAGCTCTGGGTCGCGGTCGAACCGCAGCTCGACGGCTACGCCGGCCAGCGATCGACCGAGACACCCGTCATCGTCTTCGAACCGCGCGACGGGATCGCTTGACACCGGGCGAGAACGGCGAACGGGCCTGACCGACCTGTGACAGGCTCGTCCCGATGACGGCGCGAACGACACCGAGGGACGAAGACGGTGTTGCGGCCAACGAGCGTCTGACCGCCTCGACCGGAGTCGTGCTCTTCGTCTTGTTCGCCGCCGAAGGACTGACGATCGTGTTGAAGGTGGGGTCGACCCTGCCGACCCACGTGTTCATCGGGATGCTGCTCATCCCGCCGGTGATGTTGAAGGTCGGCACCACGGGCTATCGCTTTGCCCGCTACTACACGGGCGACCCGGCATACGTCGATCGCGGACCGCCGATGTGGTTGTTGAGGTTGGTCGGCCCGTTCGTCGTGGTGACGTCTGTTGCTGTGCTGGCCACCGGAATTGCCGACACCGTGATCGATCCTCGTCCGCAGTGGGCCGACCTCGGCCACAAAGCGAGCTTCGTCTTGTGGTTCGGTTTCATGACGATCCACGTGCTCGGCCATGCGCGGGAGACCCCGAGGTTGGCGACCGCGGACTGGTCGTCCCGCCGGACTGTGGCCGGTCGTGGGTTTCGCGCGCTCGTACTAGCGGCCACGCTGGCCCTGGGCGTCCTGCTCGGCATCTGGTCGACGAGCTGGAACCTGCATCGCTGAAGCGAAACTACGCCGGCGTGATCGCGGTGACCTCGACGACGAACCAGATGGACTCGTCAGGAGCGACGGTCGGCGGACGGCCGGTTGGGCCATAGGCCTGGTCACTCGGAATGCCGATCAGGCGCTGACCGCCGACCTTCATGCCGGTCACACCCGAGGCGAAGCCGGGAATCACCTGACCGAGGGCGATCGTCGCCGGTGTCCCGTTCTGGTACGACGAATCGATGATCTTGCCGCTGGAACAGGCCTGGACGATGTAGTTGACCGTGACCGTGTCGGTGGCCGCCACGGTTGCGCCGGTGCCTTCCTTCAAGTCCTTGACGACCAGTTCGGTGGGCGGCGGCCCTACCACGACGTCAACCGCGGGAGCACCAGCGGGCAGGGGATCAGCGGTGGCCACGCACGGCTCACCCGCGACGGACGGGGTCGCCTGAGCATCAGAGCTCGATGCGCTGGTCGTGGTGGTGGGGGCGGCTGTGGTCGTGAGCGAGCTGGTTCGGTTGACCACGAGGATGCCCAGCACGATGAGGCCGACCAGCATCACCACCAGCAGGGCGGCGGCGAGCGTTCTCGTCGTGGCCGTGTTCTTGGCGATCTGCCACAGCAGGTCGTTGTCGTCCAGTGCTTCTTCGGACTCGCCCGTGTCCGCGGCCGCGGCCGTCTCCGTATTTGCGCCGTCGGCGTCTTCACCCGGCCCGTCGTCAGATCGCCCGCTCGTCACGATGTCGTCGTTGGTTTCGTTCTCCACGGACTGTCTGCTCCCTGATAGAGGCCGGGCGGCAACCTAGTACCGACCTCGCGTCGCGCGGGTTCACCCGTGAGGCCACACGCCCGCCCTGCTTGGTCACGCAGCGCGTTCGCCCTGCGTGGGCCGGGATTGTTGTTCCCGGTCGCTTCCTCACACCAGCTTTACCCGCGGCGCGCGACCTTCGAGCTGTGGGGATGCGACGACGTGGATCAGCAGTCCTCGTGACGCTCGCCGCTGTCGTTGCCCTGGCGGGAGGCTGTGCGGGCCACAGCTCGAACGGCCAACCGGCAGTCAACGAGACAACCACGGGGACGGACGCGCTGGATGGAGCCCGTTCGCAGCTCGATGACATCAACGGCCAGCTGAGTCAGATCGCCGACGACAGCAAAGCTGCGCAGTCCGGCTTGGACAACAACGAAGGGGAGACGAACCCATGAGGCACACGACGTTGACGCGCCTGCTGGGTGGTGGCGTCGTGGTAACCGTTCTCGTAATCGCGGGCACGAATGGGGTCGGCGCGCAATCCGGTGGGTCGGAGTCGACCGACACCACGTCGTCGAGCACGACGACTGCGGCTCCGACAACCACCGCTCCGACAGTAACGACGTCACCGCCCACCAGTTCCCCGCAGGCGCCGAAGACGGCGTCGCCGGAGAGTCCGGACGGGGTCGCGGCGACCCTGCCAGCGGCAAAGCAGTGGTGCGACGCCCAGATCAGCGGGCGACTCGACACCACCGCGAGGTTGCGCAAGCGCGCCACCGACAAGAACGTCACCGACGAACAACGAAACGCGATCCTCGCGATCCTCGATCGCACGGACGCCGGACTCAATGCCTTGAAGCCGCAGATCGACGCCGCGCCCGACGGCGCGACGCTACGGCCGGAGTGCAAGAGCATCGCCGACGACTATCGCGTCTACCGGCTCGTGGTGCCGCAAGTGCGTCTCACGCTTGCCGCAGCCGGTGAAGCGGCGGCCGCCGACAAGCTCTTGAGCCTCGCCGACAAGTTGGAGAAGGCGACGCCGGCCCACGCCACCAAGGGCAAGGCCTCGGTCGACGTCAACGGCCTGCTCCAGGACCTTCGATCCAAGGCCAACGACGTCAAGAACCAGACCGGTGGGATACCGGCGACGGCACTTGCCGTGACGATCGATCAAGCGAACGCGGGATCCGGCAAGCCGGTGTTGTCACAGGCGAAGCAACAGGTGGACTCGCTGGACCATCTCTTGGACGCAGCGGCCAAGGACGCGCGGACGATCCTGTCGGCCGTCGGGCGCTGAGCACACCACCTACCGGTGGTCGCGTGAACAGCGTCGCGACGGCGAACTTCGGCTCGGTCCCTAGGTCAGTTGCTCCAGCAAGCTTTGGCGGCGCCCGTCGAGTTGCGCCACGATCGCTTCTTGGTCTTCGAGCTCCCGTATGAGCACCGCATCGTCAGAAGTGTCGGGCATCGCATCGGGCTCGCTGCGCGCCTCGCGCAGCTCGTCGAGCTCCCGGCGTGCGTTCGCCAGGCTGGCCTCGACCTGGCTCAACTCCTGACGCAGCTCGTCCTGGGTGACCGCGGGTTCCGATTCGTCCATGGCGTGAAGCTCCTGTCTGTCGACGAACGCAGATCGTGGCAGACGGTGGCGTGACCGTGCGGCCCGTGGTGATCGGGCGGGCTCGGACCCCATCCGACACGGGCTATACGCTCGTGTCGTGGAGGTCGTCGATGGGTGAGGTGACGAATCGGTTGCTCGCAGCGATGAACGCACACGATCTCGATGCGTTCGTCGCCTGCTTCGCGCTCGACTATCGCAGTGAACAGCCCGCACATCCCAGCCGTGCCTTCGTGGGCCGCGACAAGGTGCGCGAGAACTGGATGAGCGTCTTCTCTGGCGTCCCCGACTTCAATGCAGAACTCCTCCTGTCTTCGACCACCGGTGACGGTGTCGAGATAGGGGAATGGCAATGGCGCGGGACTCACACCGATGGTTCGCCCTTTGCCATGCGGGGAGTCACGGTGATGGGGATCGAAGCCGAACAAATCGCATGGGGTCGCCTCTACATGGAGGAGATCGAAGTGGACGGCGCCGGCATCGACCAGATGGTGCAGGAGGCCTACCGTCCGCCTGGCACCGAATGATCAATGGTTGGCCACCTGGTCTCGCGCTACGCGGGCAATGGAATGTAAGCATCGAGGCGATGCCACGCGGGTGGGACCTCGAAACGGACAATGCCGCTCGTGTTCTGACAGTTGATCCGCGCGACCGATTTCACCGCCGCCAGCAACGAGCCGTCACCATCCCGGCTAGGTAGGTAACCCCCTCTGCAACGCTGCGGGACAGCTCCGCGGTGGAAACGACGCGTCGTCAGCTCGGGCAGCCTGCGATCGCTTGGTCCTCCAACGCAAGCAGCGCCTGGTTGCCGATGTCGTTGGGATGCGGATTCGCGGGTGATGCGAAGTACCCCGACTCCCATGCCGCATCCCAATCGGCGACGTGTGCGTAGGTGGAGCGGATGTGGTTGTTGATGGCAGCGATGTTGGTCATCGCCTCCATGGCATAGGTGCCGTACCACGATGCGTCGTGCGAGTTCACCGTGACGAAGACGACGCACGCCGGTGAGAACTCGGTTTCCATGGCGTCGAGGCGGTCGATCACGTTGGAGATGGGCTCGACGGGATCGAGGACGACCGTGTTTCCGTCGTAGGTGGTGGTCAAGCCCGTCACGACTCTTGCCGCGTCGTTCGTGCCGAAGTTGATCACCGTGACGTCCGGGTGCTGCTCCGCGTCGGCGGCGACGTTGCCGGCGTTCTCGTAGGTCGTCGCCCCGACGATTGCGTGGATGGCGACCTGGTTGCTGGTGCCGTAGTGGGAGTTGATTGCGTCTGCTGCGTAGACGGTGATCGAGTCGCCTTCGAACTGGATCGTGGGCGAGGTCGGTGTGCCGCCGATGAACGGCTGATTCAACACACACGATGGAGCGGCCGCGCCGAGCACCAGGAACAAACCGACTACCAGTGCCACGCCCTTTGCCCGCACGGTCAACCCCCTGTGACTACGATCGCGAAACGAGCCTTGCATACCGAGGCCCCTGGTGCTGGTAGCCCGACTCGTTGGCCTGGGGTCATGGCTTCGTCACCGATACCAACACATCTGCTCGCACGAACCGTTCAGCGACTGAGGTTCGGACTGATCGGTGCAAGACTGACCCTCGGAGCGAGCGAGGCGGAGGAGTGCGTCATGGCGGAGCCGGTGATCGGGGTCATCCACGATCCAGCCGACGCGGTGCGTCGGTTCAACGAGGTGGCGGCCGAATCGCCGACGGCGTTCGCGGCGGACTCGGGCGGTGTCTTCGTGTTCCACCACGCCGACGTCGAGCGCCTGGCCCACGATCCCGACCTCGCGGGGACGGGGCTCACGCTCTTCGACTTCATGGGCATCGACGACGGTCCGCTTCGTCGTTGGTACGGCTCGCTGATGTTCACCAACGAAGGCCCACACCACTCGCGACTGCGTCGCCTCGTTTCGCGGGCGTTCACACCTCGATCCGTGGAACGGCTGCGCCAAGAGACGATGAAGCTGGTGGCCGACGCCTACGACGACATTGATGCTGACGGCGGTGGCGATCTCCTGGCTGCGCTGAAGGCCGTGCCCATGCGCGTCATGTGTGCCTTGTTGGGTGTACCGGAGACCGATCTTGACGCGTTCATCCGGTGGGCCGACGCACTCAGCCCGACCTTCGGCCTGATGGACGACGAACAGCAAGCCGCAGCAAGCGCGGCCATCGTCGAGCTCCTCGGGTATGTCGGCGCGCTCATCGAAGCACTCGGGCCAGATCGCGATGATGACGAGACCGGGCGCGGCCATCTGTTGACGGCCTTGCTCGAGGCCGAGGAGGATGGTGATCGACTCACTCGTGACGAGACGGTCGACATGGTTGCCAACCTGCTCGTCGGGGGCCACGACACGACCGGCAGCCAGATCGGCTGCACCTTGATCACCTTGCTCGGTGACGCCGATGCCATCTCCGCGTTGCGTGCTGACGAGTCGATCGTGCCTTCGGCGGTGTGGGAGACGATGCGCGTCGAGCCGAGTCTCACCGTCATCCCGCGCGTCAACATGCAACCGGTCGAAGTCGGTGGCATCGAGCGGCCCGCCGGCACGTTCTTCCTGCTGTGTCTCGCATCGGCGAACCGTGACGCCCAGGTGTGGCCCGATCCCAATCGATTCGTCGTCGATCGCTTCGTTTCTGGCGATGCGCCGAAACCGCTCTCGTTCGGCACGGGCTCACACTTCTGCCTCGGTTCTCACATGGCGCGCATGACGCTCGAGGAGGTCACCGTCGGTCTGGCGAACCACCCGGTCTCGCTGACGGTCGATCCGGCAGAGGTCGAGTGGCGTCAGGTCCTCGGGCGCAGCCCCGTGACCATCGACGTCCGATCTGACTGATCCGGTCCCGAGCGGTATGCGACGGTCTCGGGTTACGGTTCGAGCGTGTTTCGCCACGTGGTGCTGTTTCGGTGGGATCCGGGCGCAACCGAGGCCGAGAAGGACGCGGTCTCCTCCGCCCTCGGCGACCTTCCGGGTGCCATTCCCACTATTCGTGCCTACCACTTTGGTGCGGACGCCGGCATCAACGACGGGAACTTCGACTATGCCGTCGTCGCGGACTTCGACGACGCTACGGGGTACGTCGCCTACCGCGACCATCCGGCACACCACGCGGTGATCGCCGATCGCATCGCTCCGATCCTGGCCGAGCGGACCGCGGTGCAGTACGAAGCCGAGGACTGACCGAGTCGATTTCTCGACCGCCGCGGCACAGCCTTGGCCGGTCCCGGATATGGACCCTTGGCATCCCCTCCAGATGAACAGTGTCAAGTTCATCCCACGGTCGTGCCTCGGCCGGTGTCACCGCTCGCGCTCAGCTGCGGAGACGCAGCAGTCGGCGCGCGTTCGCGTCGAGGGTCGCCGCCAGGTCGGCATCGCCGAAGCTGGGATCGGCGGTCTGGTCCCATCCGGCGAAGTTGGTGCCGCCGACCAGTCGGTCGGTTCCCCACATCGGCGATCAGCGTCGCCAGCGCCTTCGGGCCACCGACGTGCGCGTCCCACCACAGGCGGGCCAGCAGGGCATCGATCGTGCCCTCCTGACGGAGAGGCCCGCGTCGGCCCACGGTCGGGTGGCGGCGGCGTGGCGCATCCGCTCGGTCAGCCAGCTGGTGGAGCCGCCGCCGTGGGACACGCAGACGTCGAGCTCCGGGTGGCGGGTCAACACTCCACCCAGGACCAGGGTGGCCACGGCCAGCGCCTCCTCGTACGCGAACCCGAGCCACAGGTCGGCATCGAAGCGCGCCAGGCGCTCGTCTCGACGGGGGGCATCGATGCCGCCGGGGGCGGGATGGATGAACAGCGGGACGTCCAGTTCGGTGCACGTCCGATAGACGGCATCGAACGCGGGGTCGTCGAGCGGGCGACCGAGGTCGGTGCCGATGCACGCGCCGAGCAGGCCGAGCTCGGACACCGCTCGTTGCAGCTCGGCGACGGACTCGGCTCGGGTCCTGCATGGGTAGCTGGGCCAGTCCGCCGAGGTGGTCGCGGTGGCGAGCCACGATGTCGGCCAGGCCGTCGTTGTGACGTCGGCTGAACCCGATCGCCGTTTCGGCGTCGACGTGGTGGAGGAACGTCAGCGGGTTGGGGGAGAGGACCTGGAAGTCGATGCCGCGCTCGTCCATCTCGTCGCAGCCGCAGCTCCACGTCCATGAACGCGCTGTCCCGATAGCTTCACCCCGACGAGCTCGTAGTCACCGACGCGGTAGCACGGGAGTCGACCGGCCTCGGCGTCCGCATCCTCCAGAAACGGCCCGTAGCCGCCGGCCGCGCCCAACGTCTGCTCCAGCACGACATGGGCGTGCAGATCGATCACGCGTTGAACACCACCGGATAGCGGCCCCAGTAGCCGCGGCTGCTGTCGGGATCCATCGATCGGCGGGTCGTCTGGATCGGGACGTCGCGCCGGCGTCGAGAAGCGCGCGGATGGCGACGGGGACCAGCCCGTAGAGATGGTCGTCGTCCACCGGACGCCCCATCGGGTCGAGACCGGCGGCCAGGTCCTGGCCGATGCACGCGTGCATGCCGAGGCCGAAGCTCAGCCCCCACGGCGCGACGCCGGGACCGAGCACACGGTGCGGGTCGAACTCGTCGGCGTGCGCGCCGAACGCCTCGGGGTCGCGGTTCGCCGACATCAGGTCGATCGTCAAACGCGCGCCGGTCGGGAGGTGCACCCCGTCGGGCAGATCGATGTCGGCGAGCGCCCAGCGCATGGCGACGGGGCTCGACGGTTGCAGACGCACCGTCTCGTGCACGCAACGCTGCAGGAACGCCATGTCGGTGCAGGCCCGCTCGAAGTCCTCGGGTCGCTGTTCGGCCATCGAGTACACGTTGTGCAGGGTTCGGACGAACGCGGTGGCGCTGGTGTGGGCGCCGGCCAGCAGGAAGAAGCAGGTCTCGCGCAGCACCACGTCCGACGGCAGGTGCAGGTCGTCCTCGTTGCGCAACAGGGTGGTGAGCACATCGCGGGGCAGGTCGGCTTCGTCGCAGGACCCGTCGTCGACGGCGGCGATCAGCGCCCGACGTCGCGCGATCGACGGCTCCAGGAACTCGGCATCGAAGGCCGCCAGGGCCTCTGGGCGACCTCGTCGCGCTTGGCGTCGCGGTCACCGGTGTAGTGCGCCAGGGTCGCCCCCTGGATGAACAACATCAGATACGGCGTACAGGTGCAGTGTCTCGTCGCGGGTCCCCTGGGGACGGTCGACGCCGGCGGTGAACGCGGCCAGGTTCATCATCATCTCGTGGCTGAGGGTGACCAGTTCGGCGTGGCCGCTCGCGACGTGAGGAGCCAGGGTGGCGGCGACGACGGGCGGGAACAGCTCCCGCTCGTAGCGGCGGTGGGTGTCCTTGCGGAACAGGCGGTTCTCGAGTCGACGCCGGGCCTGGTGATCGGCGCCGTGCAGGTTCACCAACACGTCGGCCATCACCACGTCGCCCTCGTCGTAGAGCGCCTGGCGCAACTCCTTCTGGCGGAACGCCTCCCGGGCCTGTTGGTAGGTCGAGACGGTGATCTCGGTGATGTCGTTCATGGCGTCGTGTTGCTCCCGGTCGAGGCTCGTGGTCGGCGGCGCGCGTCAGCCAGAGCGCCGCGCGCCGCAGGATCTCGCGGTGGTCGGAGTGCGCCATCGCCGACGCGTCGTGTCCGAGCAGGTCGGTCACCACCCGACCTCGGCCGACGGTGCGCGCCCACAGCACCGGGTGGTCGGTGTCACCGTGGCGGCTGGTGAGCAGCGCCTCGAGGTCGGACTCCTGGTCGAGGAAGCCGTAGATCTCGTCGACGATCGTGAACTCGTCGATGCCGGCGGTCAGCGGATGGTCCCGTCCCGCCGGTGTGGGCGAGACGAGCACCGGACCCTCGGGAGGGTGCGACGACCGATCCCAGTTCCAGGTGGCGCCGATGCATGCGGCCCATCGCGGGTTGCCGTCGAAGCAGATGCGCCGCAGTGTGACACGCCAAGAGGCCGCCGCCCGTGCGCACGTGGCGCTCGATGGTCTCCGCTTCGTCGTCGCGCAGCGTGAAGGCCCACCGGTCCCGCAGGTGGGCATGGCGTTCGGACTCGATCTGCCAGTGCAGGCGCGTTCACGGTGACGAGGTCCCACGAGTCAGGATGTTCGGCGAGCGTGACCAGTGCCTCGTGGGGATCGTCGAAGATCGTCGACTGCACCCCCGCGATCGGCGAGCACCTCCTCCAGGGCGGCGCTGGTCGCCTCGAAGTCGTGGATCGGCCCGCCCGAGATCAACGAGGTTGGTGGCCACGGCGAGTCAGTTGTCCTCGGCGGACCCGACGGTGTCGACACTGCGGGGTCGGGGCAGCGTGCTGATGACGCTCGACGTCACCCCGCCGTCCACGAGCAGCTCCGTGCCGCTGACGTACGCGGCCTCGTCGGACAGCAGGAACAGGACCACGTCGGCCACGTCCTGAGCGGTGCCGAGGCGCCCGAGCGGTACCCGGCCGGAGCGTTGGCGTCGGATGTCGTCGTCGGCATAGATCGGCTCCGACATACCAGCGTCGATCAACCCGGGGGCCACCGCGTTGCAGCGGATCTGATGCGGACCCCACTCCAGCGCCATCTGCTTGGTGAGCATCGCGATCCCTGCCTTGGTCGCGCCATAGGCGCCCGCGTTGGGGCCGGGGGCGACACCGTTCATGGAGGTGATCGTGACGATCGACCCTCCGGTCACGGCGGCGATCATGCGCCGGGCCACGGCGCGGCTGGTGATGAAGGTGCCGGTCAGGTTCACGTCGACGACGGCGCGCCAGTCTTCGACGGCGACGGTGGCGAGTGGACCGAACCGCACGATGCCCGCGTTGGCGACCAAGGCCATCAGGCGCTGGCCGACCTATGACGTCGGCAAACCTTTCGAGGGCCCGGTCGACCTCGGCCTCCACCGTGGTGTCGGCGGCGAGCATGACGGCCCGTTCACCGATGCCGGCCGCGATGCGCGCCGCGGCGTCTTCGATCCCGATCGAGGACCCCGACCCGCCACCCGACATCCGCGGCGGCCTGCGCGATGGCGGCTCCCAGGCCTTGGCCTGCACCGCTGACCACGACGCTGCGGGTCATCGGTTGGCCTTCTCCCACGTCAGCAGCTCGGTGGCCCACTGGCCGACCTTCTCGCCGGGGAGCGGGCTTCGCTCGGGCCACGGTCGGTCGAGATCGACCGCTCGACCTCGAGAGATGACGTGACACAGGTTCGACCGGTCGCCGAGCACGCGCCACGTCGAGCGACGGGTCGCCGCGCACCACCAACAGGTCGGCGGCGGCGCCGTCCGCAACCACCCCGACCGTGCCTTCGTCCATGCGCAGGGCCCGGGCCCCGTTGTAGGTGGCGCAGCGGATCGCCTCGAGCGGCGTCAGGCCCATGGCCTCCACCAGCACCTCCATCTCGCGTGCGTGCCAGTGGCCGTACGGCGTGAGCGCGAACCCGCTCTCGGAGCCCGACGAGGATCGGGACGCCGGCATCGTGCGCCGCCCGCAACATCGTCGCGGTGGCCTCGATCTCGCCCCGGAACATGTCGATCTGTGTGCTGGCGCCGCCGACCTTGCGCGCCGTGGTCGGCCAGGTTGGCGAGGAACGTGAACGTCGGGAGCGATGGCGCACCCGGCCTCGACCACGGCCTCGAGCGCTCGCTCGTCGATGAAGCTGGCATGCAGGATCAGGTCCACGCCGGCTTCGGCGGCCAGGCGCGTGGCGTCGGCGTTGCGGCAGTGGGCGATGGTGGGGGTGTCGAGGTCGTGCGCGGTGTCGGTGACCGCGCGGAGCTCGTCGATGGTCCACACGGTCAGCTCGCCGGTGTGGTTCGGGAGCGACCCGGTGACGTGGATCTTGACCCAGTCGGCGCCGTACTTGATCTGCTGGCGGGTGGTGCGAACCATCTCGTCCCGGTCGCCCATGACATGGGCGTAGGCCGCGGTGCCCGAGTCGGGGATCAGTCGGCCGGCGGTGCCTCCGGCCGCGGTGAGCAGCGCGTTCATCCCGGCGGTCATCCGCGGTCCTTCGACGATCCCCGCCTCGATGCTGTCGCGCAGGGCCGGGCCCAGGTTCCACAGGCAGTCGGCGTCGAGGAAACCGGTGACGCCTGCCAGCAGCAGCTTCTGCACGTTGAAGGCGGCCAGCAGTCGCCGCGGTCGATTGGTCACGATGGAAGAACAGCTCGTCGTTGCTGGCCGGTTCGCCGAAGGAGATGTGGCAGTGCGCGTCGATCAGCCCGGGCATGACGGTGAGCCCGGTGGCGTCGAGGTGCTCGACGGTCGGGCCCGCGGCCGTAGCGCCAGGCCACGGGCGCCGTCGCCCACCGCCACGATGACGTCGCCCTGGACGAACACGTCGGTCGGGGCCGAAGGCGCGTCGCCGCGTGCCGGAGATGACCGAGCCGCCGGCGACGAGCATCCCGACCGGGTCTGTCACCACAGCTGATTTCTCTCCTCACCCGTAAGTCCGCGTCGCCGGAGCATGAACAGTGTTTACCAGCCTCGCCGGTTCCTGATCCGCGGGGTCGCCGCAGGCCCAGCGTCGGTGTGGTTTACAGTGTTCACCTCTGGACGGCCCACAGGCTCCGCGCAAGGAGAGACGACCCTCGATGCGACGACCAACAGGATTGATCCGATGGGTGCTGGCGGTGGCGTTCGTCACGGCCTTGGTTGCCACCGGGTGCTCGTCGGACACCGACGGAGCGGCTCCCGCGACATCGGGCCCGGGTGCCCCGACCGACGTGACCGAACTGCCGGCAGGGGCAGAAGAACTGGTCGGACGCTGGGCCCACTTCGATGTCGTGGCCTATCAGGACGCGGCCATGAAGACGTTGATCATCAGCACCGGATTCTCCGACCTCGAGCTACGAGATGGTCAGTTGTGGAACCAGATGCGCTTCTGTCACGCGGATGCCGGGAGCGACCAGAACATCGAGATCACGATCTCCGACGCCGCGACGCGCGCGATCGTGCCCGTCGCCACGCCGGTCGAGGTGACTGAGGTCGACGGGAAGCTGCACGTGGTTCGACCGGCGACGCCGACGGCCATCGGCATCAAGATCGACAATCCCGCCAGCGAGGAACTCCCGACCGACCCGAACGACCCGCGCATCTTCGACGCCGACGGCGACGGAAACCCGGGGGTCACGTCGCGGCGTGAAGGTAAGTGATGAACTGCAGGGCGACATCTACCTGGCGCGCCGCGAGATCTTTGCCTACGACCTCACCCAGCAGAGCCCCGATCGCCTCGCCGGGTCCATCACCGACCGATCCGAGCAGTTGATCCTGGGCGCGAGCAACCCAGTGTTCCTGTCAAAAACGAACTGGAAGCAGATCGACGACTCGGCGCGGAACCCCGTGATCTGGCTGCGCGTCGATGCCGACTGGGATTGTGACCGACTGGCCCAGGAGCGCGACCGGCTCTTCCCGCCCAATCCCAAAGCGGACTGGTGAGTCGACTCGAAGTGATCCGGGACCTCCGCAAGGAACGTCTCGGCCTTCACCGCCAACCCGCGTTCGGGGCGGTGTGGGTGTGCACGATCGGGCAGGATGAAGCCAATGAGCGTAGAAGCGTTTGCATCGGTGTCGTCGTGGAGCCAGCCGACTCCGGCGCCTGCTTCGAGCGCACGGTCTCAGTTGCTCGATGCGGTCGCTCGTCGCATCGTCTCGATTCATCGCGGGAGGCTTCGGGTCGTTGTCGACGGGTACACGGCAAGCGGAAAGACGAGCTTTGCCCATGAGCTCGCTGCTGCAGTACGCCGACGCGGACGTCCGACGATGAGGGCGTCCTTCGACGACTTCAAGCAGCCGTGGCGTGATGCTCGGGAGAAGGGCTACGACCGCACGAGTGGCGAGGGCTACTACCGCAACGCGCCGGACTTCGAGTCCGCCCGCGAACTCCTGCTCGAGCCTGCAGGACCGGATGGTTCGGGAGTCGTTGTGCTGTGCGCCCATGACCCGTTGACGGGTGAGGACCATCGCAGCGTCACCGTTCACGCTCCGACCGACGCGGTGCTGGTCGTCGATTCGGTGTTCGGGATGCGACCCGAGTACGACGAGTTCTGGGACTTCAGAATCTGGCTCGATGTTCCTCAGGGTTTGGCGGTGGCTCGCGGGATCGAGCGGGACACGCATTTGGAGGGCAGAGATGAAGCCGAGCGGCTCCATCGGGATCGCTACCAGATCGGTGAGCAAATCTATGTCGGCGAGGTCGACCCCAGAGCGAGAGCCGATGTGGTGATCGACAACACTGACTACGCCAACCCCACCCTCGTCGCCGCCGACCACTGAACCGTGCCCTCGACATCACTCCTTCGTCGCCCTCGCGTCGAGGATGAGGGGGGATCGTCAGACGCGGGTGACGGTGAGCCCTTCCACCGTGGGGAAGTCGTCGTCCTGCGTGATGACGGGGACCCCGTGCGCCATTGCCGTAGCCGCGATCCACGAGTCGTTCACCGGCATGCGCTGGCGGTTGTCTCGCAACAGCACGCGGAGCCGCGCCCACTGCGCCGCAACGTTTTCGTCGACGGGAATGGGATCGAGTTCGAGCGCGGCCGTCAAGGTACGGAGCCGACGATCCCGCGCCTCGACCGTGTCTGCCACCAGGACTCCGGCGCGGAGTTCGCCGATCGTGATGATCGACACCGCGAGCTCGTCGGGCAGCGCGCCGGCATCGAGTGGTCGGCCGCTTTCTCGAGCGATGAAGATCGAGGTGTTGGCAAGGCCTCGGCTCACGACAGCGGCAGGTCGTCGGTCGTGTCGCCGGCCAGTGCCCGTAGCTCGGCCGTCAAGCCGGCATCGGCTTGGTTCTCGAGCATCATCGGTAGGAACTCGCGCTTGGCGATCCATCGAGGTCGGCGCCCAACAGGAGCGAGTACGGCCACGGGGCGGCCATCGACGGTGATCGTCAGTCTCTCCCCGGCCTCGACACGGTCGAGCAGCGATCGGGTCGCGTTCCTGAGTTCACGCGAGGCAATCTCGGTCATGCGACGACTGTAGCAAGTGTGCGACGAGACGACACGGTGGAACTCGGGTCAACCCGACAGCGGGTGGGCATCGAAGAACTGCCAGATCACTTCGTCGGCGTTGATCTCGTCGGTGGTGTTGCCCAATACCGACTCGCTCGCCTTCGAGAACGCGCTACCCGGCCACGTGTGGCCGCCGCCATCCACGACGAAGAGCTCTACCGCTGATCCCTCGCGGCACTCGTCGTAGCGCACGACCGTCACCGACGGGGAGACGCGTTCGTCGCGAGGCGGTTTCGCGCAACCGTTGATCGTTGCCCACTCACCCAACGCGTCCGTGACGGGCGCGAAGGGAAGCCCGGAGAACGCCCGGGTGGACTCGGCGTTCCACGGCAACGAACTGAGCGCCACGTTCGGGCCACCGTCGAAGGCGACGAACTGATCGGCGGTGCCGTGGATCGCGAGGATCGGGACGGGACGCGACGGCGAGCAATCTGAGGGCATCTGCAGCCCGGCCACGGCGGCGACGGCGGCAACCTTGTCGGCCAGTCGGCATGCAACGAGCGAGGTGAGGAAGGCACCGTTGGACAGGCCGGCGACGTACACCCGCTGTCGGGTCGACGCACACGCGGCTGGAGACGTCGTCGATCACGTCCGAGACGAACTGCACGTCGTCGGGGAGATCGGCGTGGGGAACGGCATTCCAGTAGGGGAGCGGCCCGTTGCCTTGCGGAGTCGCCACGACGAAGCCGGCGTTCTCCGAGAACGCCCCGAAGTCGCTCATCATGGCCTGGCCCTGCGCTCCGCTCATGTACCCGTGCAGGTCGATGACCAATGGCGTCGGCTTCCCGTCGTAGCCCGCGGGCACGTACTGCTCGTAGGTGCGGTCGAGACCCGACGAGCGCAGCGCCATGTCGACGTGGAGGCTTCGCGTGGGTTCGGCGTCCGCTGGAGTTCGCGTGCAGCCCGCACTGATGGGCTCCGTCGTCTGAGTTGGCGCGGTCTCCGAACTCGATGACGCGTCGCAGGAAGAGGCGATCATGGTCCCCATCGCCACCAGCGTGAGGATCGCGACACGAGTCCTGACGCGACCGTGCTCGCGTTCGGATGGTTCAGCCAACGGCCGGGAACCAGTTGGCGTGGAAGCCGAAGGGCATGCGTTGGGGCAGGTGCACCGTGGCGATGGGTCCGGCGGCGACATCGTGGGCGTCGAGCACACAGACGTCGGTGCGCGTCGGTGGCCGAGTCGTAGACGGCGTTGACCAGCCACCCGTCGTCCTCGGCGCGTCCCGTCGGGATCGGGAGCGAACACGCTCTCGCCGACGTGTCCGCTCGGGCCCGGCGTTCCAGATCTGGCGCTGCGCCGGTCTGGCATCGTCGTACCTCACGATGGTGTCGAAGTCGCCGATGCGACGCTCCCGGGCCGACGGCGGCCGACATGTAGTGATAGCGAGAGCGCACGCCGTTGAACTCGTCGTTGACCCGGTCGAAGTCGCCACCGAGGTCGTCGATCTGCTCCCAGCCCGCCTTGCCCGCGGCGAGATCGACCCAGAAGCGTGCCGGGTGGGCGGGGTGTTGGTCGGCCGTCGACTCGTCGAGCGGCGCGGTGGCGTCGATGCCGAAGTCGGGGTGCGTCGAACCGCGTTCCGGAGAACTCGATGCGGTCGCCGTCCACCCAGCCGTTCCAGAAGTGCTGCACGTGCCCGGGATCGATCTCGAACCAGCGCACGTCGTCGGCCGTCCCGATGCCGGGGCATGCACCCCGATGCGGGTGCCGTTCTCGGGGCGCCACTGCACCATCGGACCCTTGCCGAGGTTCTCCATGTCGAACACGATCGGCGAATCGAGGAACACCGCGTGGTGCTCGGTGATGACGAAGTCGTGCATCATCACCGGCGCCGGCACGTCGATCGTCGCGCGGTGCACCAGCACTCCGTCGGCGTCGACCACGTAGTAGCGGATGACGGGCTCGAACACCGAGTAGGCGAAGAAGAACATCTCGCCGGTGCGGGGATCGAGCCGGGGATGGGCGGTCATCGAGCCCCTCGAGCCGCCCGTCGAAGTCGTACTCGCCGACCGTGTCGAGCGACGCGGTCACCTCGGTCGGCAGCCCGCCCTCCCAGAGAGCGAGGTACCGGCCGGCGTGGCGGATGATGTGGGTGTTGGCCGGGTTCTTCACCGGCCCGGCGTCACCGACCAGCGTCGCGGTCGGGGAAGTTCATCACCTCGCTCAGCCCCGGATACACGGCGCGGCCCTGGTCGGCCTCGGCCCCGCAGACCCCGTGATCGGATCCATCGGTTGCGGTAGGACGCGCCGTCGTCGCTCGAACGTGACGCCGTGCAGCATGCCGTCGCCGTCGAACATGTGGTAGCGGCCGAGCGGCTCGAACATCGGGTTCGGACCGTTGCGCACGAAGCTGCCGGCGCAGTCCCTCGGGGATCTCGCCCGACACCGGGCAGGACTCGACGTCGAGCTCGTCGGCGACCGGCGCGAGGTTGCCGCGCAGGTCCGGCTGGTCGAGCGGCGTTCGTGACGCGGCTGGCCACATGGGAGGTGCTGGACATACTGGGCTCCGGTCGGGTCAGGGCAACTGGTTGCACTCGGCGGCGACTTCGTGGATGGCGTCGTGGAGCTCGTCGGGGACCGAGGCCATCAGCTCGTCGCTCAGCTCGTCGGAGAATCGCAGGCGCTCGGCGTCGACCAGCTCGTGCGTACGCCGGCATCCACGCCGAGTGCAGCACCAGCGGGACGCACTCGCGGTTCGTCACCGTCGAGCACGGCGATCGGACCGGCGCCCACGTTCGGCGGCATCGAAGACCTCGACGCGGAAGCCGTCGTCGCTGCAGCACCGGCTGCACGACGTAGCCGTCGTGGCCGCCGGGCTCGCCTCCCGGCGTACGCGCTCCGAGAGGCGTCGCTCCCCGCGTTGCGCGGCGCGAACGTCGGTGACGTGATGTGGTCGCCGAGGTCCGGGTACTCCCACCGGGCCTTCAGCTCCATGCTGCCGCGCTCGAAGCTGCAGAGCGCGCCGGGCGTCTCCTCGCGCGACCTGGTCGAGGTCGATGCGGCCCTCGTAGAGGCGGGCCGCTCGCTCGGAGATGTTGCCCGGGTCGGCAACCCTGATAGGTGACGTGGTGCAGCGTCGGGGCTGGTCATGCCCTCGGTGCTCCAGTCCATGGCCGAGAGCTGGAGGTTGAAGGTCCAGTCCTCGTTGAAGATGCCCCTGCTCGATGGCCTTGCCCGACGTCGGGGTCGAACAGCACCTCGACGATCGTCTCGGGGGCCATGGCCATGTTGTAGAGACCGACCATGGCCGGGTCGACGGGGTTGCCGTTGACGTCGAGGTCGTCGGGCTTGCAGGTAGAAGCCGAGGTCCATGAGGTCCATGCCCTCCCACACCACCGAGATGCCGTCGGCGTCCTCCCAGCGAGCGTAGAAGTGTCCGGTCGGTGGTGACATCATGAGCGCGACGGGCGTCACCGGGGTGCCCGACGCCAGGCCGTCGAGCTGGTCCTTGCGGATCAGCCACACCGCGCACCTCGTCGTCGATGTGCAGGGCTCGCTCGCCGCCGAACATCTCAGCCGGATCGGGTTTGAAGTTGCCCGAGTCGGCGAGGATGATCCAGTCGCGGGTCTGGCTCACCGTGTGGGTCGAGCCCCCGAAGCAGATCCCGTCGAGCGGCCAGTAGCCGCACCCGCGTGCCGTCGGCTTGGTCGTAGCGGACGACCGCCGGGCGCATGCCGAAGCGTCGGCTCCATCACGAAGTCGAGCTTCACGGTCCAGAGGCAGTCGCGCTCCGGGTCGGCGACCGGGTGCGCGGACGACAAGAGGAACGGCAGCACGCCCGGCATCTCCATCGAGCTGCCACCCCAGCTGTCGAGGTGGCCGACCTCGGCCACGAACTCGAGGGTGCTCGGGGTGCAGCTCGACCGGGCGGCCCGCATCCCAGGTCGTGTAGAGACGGCCGCCCCACGGGAGCGGTGCGGTGTTCGACGCGTTGGCCGCGCCGAACGGCGAGGCGTAGCCGACGCCGCTGGGCGTGAACTGCTCGGGCGTGCGGTCCCACAGGCGCTTGCCCGGCGTCTGGATCGACCGGGCCTGCCAGGCGAAGCGATCGGCACCGGCTCCGCGTGCGCCGGGCTCGAGTGCGAGGCGGCAGATCGCGCCCCAGTCGAAGATGGCGTAGTCCATCTCGCCGGCGTTCTGCGGGGCTGGAGAACACCATCTCTCCGCTGATATCGGCAGGCCAGGCCCCCGCGACGACCTCGAGCTCGAAGTCTCGAAGTGGCGCAGTCGTGAGTGTTCTCGGGTACAGGCATGGGTCCCCCCTGCTGGGATGCAACGAGCGAGCTTCAGCCGCCACGGCTAGCTTGTGAACAGTGTTTACCACGGGCGACGGCGGCATCGCCTCCACGAGCCCGGACTCCCTTCACCCGGCATGAGAGAGACAACTGATGGACGCCGTACTCGAACAGACGATCCGCCGGCGCATGGAGGACGAGAAGGCGCGGACGGCCCCGCCGCCGGATGCCATCCCGGTGCCGCCGATCCCCACGCGCCGCTACACCGATCCCCGCTTCTTCGAGCTGGAGATGGACCACATCTTCCGCCGCAACTGGCTGTTCGCCGGCCACGTCAGCGAGTGGCCCGATGCCGGGCTCGTACCGGTTGTTCACCCGGTCCGGATGCACCGATCGTCATCGTCCGCGGCGACGACGGAGTGCTGCGCGGCTTCTACAACGCGTGCCGCCACCGGGGCGCGCCGGTCACCCGGGACGTCTGCGGCACCGCCAAGCGGCTGACGTGCCAGTACCACTCCTGGTCCTACGACACCCGACGGCGCGCTGCAGGCCGTCCCCGACGCTCGCAGCTTCGCGGGACTGGACACGGACACACTGGGCCTCGTCCCCGTTCGCTGCGAGGTGTGGGAGGGCTGGGTCTATGTGAGCGAGGACCCGGCCGCCGCACCGTTGACCGACCAGCTCGGGCCGATCTGCGATCTGATGGTCGACATCGACGGTCCGTCGCTTCGCCTGGTCGGAACTCAGGTCCACCGACTCGAGGCGAACTGGAAGCTGATGGTGGACGCGTTCCTCGAGGTGTACCACGTACGCACCGTGCACCCGGACAACGCCGCGTTGCTCTACGACGACCAGTCCGTCACGGTGTCGATGTTGCCCAACGGGAACAGCCGGCTCACCGTCGAGAAGCGTGAAGCGCTTCGGGACTTCGCGATGGTGTCCGAAGAGCACGACAACCCTTCGGTGGGTCTGCTCTGGCGTCAGACGTCGACGTCGTTCGGCATCTTTCCGAATCTCGTCGTTCCCATGGACACCGGCGCGTTCACCTTCTTGTGCATGTGGCCCGTCGACGTCCGCACCACCGAGCTCGAGCTGCGTTGGTACGCGCCGGCCTGGGAAGGCGAGGCGGTGCCGGAGGAGCATCTCGGTCGGTTGCAGCTCTTCGACACGGTCATGAGCCAGGACAAGGCGAACATGGCCCCGATCCAGGCCTCGGTCGAATCCCCCGGCGCCCGCCCGTTCCAGATCGGTTGGCACGAGCGGCTGATCCATCACTTCCAGCGCGCCGTTGATCTCGCCATCGGCCCGGAGCGGCTGCCCGAGGGCACGGCGGTCTCCGATGCGTTGGACCGCTTCGTGGAGTCGACTTGACCCGATCAGCCCGTGAGAGGCTGGATCGATGAACACCGTCGAGCGCGCGACCCTCACACGCGATGCGGTCGTGGCTGCGACGCGCACCCTCATCGTCGACGAGAGCCTCGAAGCCGTCTCCCTTCGACGTATCGGTGCATCCCTCGGCGTCACCGCGCCCGCCTTGTACGCCCATGTGACGGACAAACGGGATCTTCTCCGTGGTGTCGCCGAGTTCGAGCTGACCCAGCTCATGTCGCGCTTTCAAGGCATCACCGATCCCGACCCGGTCGTGCGCCTTCGTCAGTTCAGCCGGGTGTACATCGACTACGCAGTCGAGAACCCAGAGCTGTTCAAGACGATCTTCCTCTTCCCACCGGACCTGGCCATCGGTGCGCCCACCGGCGAGGAGTTGCCGGTCGCGACGCAAGCCTTCGAGCTGCCGATGCTCGCCATCGACGAGGCGATCGAGACCCGCGTGTTCAAGCCGACCGATCCGGTCATGGCCAGCCTCGTCCTGTGGACCGCGACGCACGGTTGCGCCGACGTCCTGCTCCTCGGCTTCGGCTTCGACGATGCCGGCCGAGATGCGCTCATCGACGCCGTCCTCGACAACGTGATCGCCGGGTTGTCCGTCGCGCCGGTCGACCATTGACGGGCGCAAAGCCCGCTCAGATGCGGCGCTCGAGCCCTTCCCAGTACGGGTCGCGCAGCACGCGCTTGTAGAGCTTGCCGGTCGGATGCCTCGGCAGCTGGTCCACGAAGTCGACGGAGCGAGGCGCCTTGTAGCCGGCGAGGTGCTCGCGGACGTAGGCGACGAGCTCGGCGGCCAGCTCGTCGGACGGCGGCGGCGCCTTCGGCGAGCTCGATCGCGGCTTTGACCTCCTCGCCCATCTCGTCGTTCGGGATGCCGAACACGGCGGCATCGGCTCACCGCCGGATGAGCGACCAGCACCCCCTCGATCTCGGCCGGGTAGATGTTGACGCCCCCGGAGATGATCATGTCGATCTTGCGGTCGGACAGGTAGAGGTAGCCGTCGTCGTCGAGGTAGCCGATGTCGCCGAGCGTGCCGACACCAGGTTCGCGGTGCGCCGCGACCGTCTTCTCCGGGGCGTTGTGGTATTCGAAGTCGCCACCGACCTTCGACCGGAAGTAGATCTGGCCCGGCTCGTCGACCCCGGCCGGGGACCCGTCGTCCTTCACGATCAGGAGCTCGGTCATGGCGGTCTCGCGGCCGAGACTTCCGGGGTGCTCCAGCCATTCGGTGCCGGTGATCATCGACGAGGAATCCGCCTTCGGTGCCGCCGTAGTACTCCGAGATGACCGGTCCCCACCACTCGAGCATCCGGCGCTTCACCTCGACGGGACACGGGGCCGCACCATGGGCCACGACCACGAGCGAAGATCCGTCGAACGCGGCCCGGCGTTGCTCGGGCAACTTCAGGAGTCGGATGAACTGGGTCGGTACGAGGTGGAGGTTGGTGACCTCGTACCGGTCGATCAGTTCGAGCAGCTCGTCCGGATCGAAGCGGTGACGCATCACCACGGTGGAGCCCATCACCAACGGCGCCATCGACGAAGATCCACTGCGCCGAGTGGTACATCGGGCCTTCCAGCAGCGTCACACCCTCGTCCGGGATGCCGAGCATGCCGGTGATCGAGCCGCTTATCAGTTGGAAGATCGTCGGCGGTAGGCCGTACTGGGTCAGCGTGCCGCGCACGCCCTTGGGAAACCCGGTGGTTCCCGACGTGTAGAACATCGGGCCTCCCGATCCTTGTTGATCGGGTTCGTCCGGCGAACCCGACGCGACGAGGTCCTCGTACGGCGTGAAGTCATCGCAGGCTCGGCCCGGATCGCCGATGATCACTCGGTGCCGACACGAATCGATGTCGCGCGCCGCCGTCTGGGCCACATCGAGGTGGAGGTCGTCGACGAACAACACCGACGCGCCGGCGTCGGTCAGGACATAGGCGAGCTCGTCGGCGACCCAGTGCCAGTTCACGGGCACGACGATGAGCGAGGTGTGCATCGCCGCGAGCGTGATCTCGAAGGCCTCCCGCCGGTTCGCGCACATGAGCGCGACGGTGTCACCCGGCGCGAGACGCAGATGGCGCAACGCATGCACGAGACGGTTCACCCGCGTATCGAGGTCGGCCCAGCTGGTCGAGCCCCGCTCGTCGACGAGCGCAGCCTTTCCGGGACTGCGCTCCGCCATCGAAGTCAGCAGTTCGGCCACAGGTCGCTGCGCTTTCCAGGATCTCGGCGCTTCAGGCGAGGATCCCTCTAGGCCGGCGTGGTGAAGGTGAGGCTGCTGTCCACCGTGGGGTTCCCGGGCAGTGAGGACGAGCCATCGGTCGAGAAGACCAGCTCGGTCATCGGGCCGGATTGCAATGGGGTGCCGAACGGGGTGCCGGTGACGCAGGCCAGACCGAGATCCTGCGAGGACTGACCGAACACGATGGTGCCGTCGGCCGCGAGCGTCGAGTACGACGAACCCGCCGGCGCGCCCTTCGACTTCGTCGGGGCCTGGAGCAACTCGCCCTTGACGTCCATGCCCGCGCCGGGGCCCTTGGTGACGATGCCGTTGGAGATGCCGGCCGCGTCGGGCTGGGACCCGACGCCGAGTCGGATGTAGGCGGACGACTTGAGCTGCTTGCCCGCCTCGAAGTTGGCCCAGGTCAGATCGAGCTTTCCGTCGGTCGGGTCAGAAGTGGGACCCGCGGGAGGCGTGCAGCTACCGAGACCGGAGAGCTTGCCCTTGAGGGCCACGAGCGCCCCCGTGGTGCTGGCCAGCGTGCCGGTGGGTGACGTGCAGGTGCGAGGGTATTGACCGGCGCCCGGGGCCTTCGGGCTCGCGAACGACAGGGTCTGGAGGGCGGGTGTGGCGGTGAGGCCCGGCTTCGCGATGACGTTTCCTGAGACCTTGTCGCAGTCGAGCCAGACGTTGTCGGCTGCGTGGGCGGTGCCACCCCCGCCGATGATCAAGAGTCCGGCGACGAGACCGGCGGTGGCCGCGAAAGCTGCCACGCGTGAACGAACGCTCATGTCAATTCCCCCCGAATTGGTGCGGTGTGCGCCAGGAGGTTAACGGTGTTTAGTGCGTGAGGCAAGACAGCCCGGCCGGTTCCGAGTGCACGCGGGCGCGGTCTCGTCGGCCGCTGCCTCCTGGGACCGTGGTGAACGATGTAAAGTCCCGGGCCGCAGGCGGGCGCATGGCGTGCACGGTTGGCGGTCTGCGAGGGGTGAGGGGGAGGGGGAGATCATCGTGAGAGCTGCTGCGTCGAAGTCGCGCCGGCCGGCGTGGGTCGTGACGTCATTGGTGCTGGCGATCCTCCTGGCGAGTGCGTCGGCGTGCACCGAGGATCGGTCCGGTGAATCGGCCGCGGGGGTGACGCCTGTCGGGACGACCGTCAACCCGTGCGCCGACCAAGAGCTGCTGGCTTGCGCGCGCCTCACGTCGTTGGCCGCGTTGGTCCCGGACGCGCCCACCCGGGCGGACGGCGAGCCGATCACCATCGGGATGATCAATCAAGAGAACACGCCGGCCGGGTCGTTTCCCGAGCTCAGCCAAGCCGTGCAAGCCGGGGTCGCCTTCGTCAACGAGGAGATGGGCGGCATCGACGGTCGACCGCTGCGGGTGGAGGTGTGCAACACCAAGTTCTCCGCGGAGGGATCGACCGCGTGCGGCCAGCAGTTCGTACAAGCCGGTGTGCCGGTGGTGCTCGGTGGCATCGATGTCTTCGGCAACGGCATCGACACGCTCGACGCGAACGGTGTTCCCTTCGTCGGCGGCATCCCGGTGAGCAGCCAGTCGGAGAGGAACAAGAACTCCTTTCAATGGAGCGGTGGGATTCCGGGCGCGACCGTGGCCTTCGCCGACTACGCCGCCAAGGTCGAGCACGCACAGTCCGCGGCGATCATCTACGGGGAGTTCGGCCCGATCTCCGACGGTGCCGTCGCAGGCAAGGCGACGCTCGAGAAGCTCGGCGTCGATCGCGTGCAGATGGTGCCGCACCCGATCCTCTCGACGGACCTCAGTTCGCCGGTACAGGTGGCCGCGGCCTCCGATCCCGACGTCATCTTCATGCTCGAAGCAGACAGCGGCTGCAAAGGCGCGTATGACGCGGTCCACAACGCCGGCGTAACGGCGACAGTGTTCTACGTCGGAGCATGCGCGGCCCCGGCCATCGTTGCGCAGGCGGGTCCCGAGAAGACCGAAGGCGCCATCTACAACGTGGAAGGCACGATCGACTCGGATCATCCCGACGTCGATGCCGCGCTCTACATGAAGGTGGTCGACGAATACGGCGCCGGACTCGATCCCATCGGTGCTGGCACCGTCTCCTTTCGTTCGTTCATGAACCTCTACTCGCTGCTGCGGGGCTTGGGCAAGGACGACATCAGCCCGTCTTCAGTCACGAACGCCCTGTCCTCGCAGGTGAACACGCCGAGCTTCATGGGGCACGCCTATACGTGTGACGGCAAGCAGTTCCCCGGCCTGCCGGCCCTGTGTTCGCCCCAGCAGATCCTCGTCGAGATGCGCGACGGCCAATTGCACCAACTCGGCACCTGGATCGACGTCGGCCGCGCGTTCGAGGGATGAGCAGCTACGTCGGCTACCTGCTTGCTGGTCTCGGGGGCGGCGCGGTGGTCGCCTCGCTCGCGCTCGGGTTGGTGCTCTGTTATCGCACCTCCGGTGTCGTCAACTTCGCGGCAGGCAGCCATGGGCGCCTATGTCGCCTTCGCGTACTTCGAGTTCCGAGAGTCCGGCGACGTCGTGCTGCCGGTCATCGGGCTACCGAGTCGCTTTCACGTCATCACCGACCCTTCACTGTTCTCGTCACTCGTCTTCGCGGTCGTCGCGGCAGCCATCCTCGGCATGGTCGTCTACTGGTTGCTGTTCCGGCCCCTTCGGCGCGCACCCGCGCTGGCCCGAATCGTCGCGTCACTCGGGTTGATGCTGTACCTGCAGGAGGCGATCCGGATCCGGTTCCCGACTTCGGGAGCGGCGGTGGTCACCCGACGGCCAGTTCTCCCCGAGGCGCCGGTCCACATGCTCGATACGTCGGTCACGCAGAACCGGCTCTTGCTGGCCGTGCTGGTCGTCGCCGTCACCGTTGTGCTGTGGGCCGTATTCCGATTCACGCGCTTCGGCCTCATGACGCGCGCCGCGGCCAGCAACGAGAAGGGTGCGCTCCTCATCGGGATCGCTGCGGATCGCGTGGCCGTCGTGAACTGGGTGATCGCCTCCGTGATCACCGGCCTGGCGGTGATCCTGATCGAGCCGATCGCCGGGCTCGATCCGGCCACCACGAGTTTGCTCGTCATGCCGGCGCTGGCCGCCGCACTGCTCGGTGGGCTGAGCTCGTTCGGGATCGCCACCGCCGTCGGTCTCGGGATCGGCATGCTGCAAGCGCTGATTCTCGGCTACGCCGTACGACCGAGTACCACATGGATCCCGAGCTGGTTACCCGCGACCGGGCTGCAACAGACCGTACCGGTGGTGCTGATCCTCGTTGCGCTGGTATGGCGCGGGAACGCGCTGCCTGATCGCTCGGCACTCGTCGAACGGAGCCTCCCCGCGTCACCCACGCCTCGACACCCGTTGCGGTGGTTGATCATCCTTGGCTCGGCTGCGGGCGTCGGTCTGCTCACGTTCGATGCAGCCCACCGTCAAGCGTTGATCGTGTCGATGGTGTTCGCGTTTCTGGCGCTGTCGGTAGTGGTCATCACCGGCTACGTGGGGCAGATCTCACTCGCGCAGCTCGCCTTCGCCGGCATCGCCGGATTCACCGTGATCAGCCTCGGTGATCGGGGCGTGCCGTTCCCCCTGGCTGCGGTCCTTGCCGTGCTGGTCGCCACCGCGGTGGGTGTTCTCGTCGGGCTGCCCGCGGCACGCGTACGTGGCATGAGCCTTGCGATCGCCACGTTGGCCATAGCGATCGCGATCGAACAGCTGGTCTTGGCCAGCGTGCCGTTTTCGGGCGGGCCGGCGGGCAAGAGCGCTCCGGTGCCGAGGCTGTTCGGCGTCGACGTCGGAATCTTCGCCCCGGGGTCGGACAACTTTCGACCTGTCTTTGGATTCGTCGTGCTGGCCGTTCTCTCGATCGCGTGCCTGGGGGTCGCGAACCTGCGCCGAAACCGCACAGGTCTGCGATGGCTGGCGGTGCGGGCGAACGAGCGTGCGGCGGCCGCAGCCGGCATCGATGTCACCCGCGCCAAGATCGGAGCATTCGCGGTGTCGTCGTTCCTCGCCGGCCTGTGCGGGGTGTTCATGGCGTATTCCGCGACAACGCTGTCCACGACTTCGTTCATGGTGATCGGCGCCCTCGTCGCCCTGGCCTTCACCTATCTCTGTGGCATCTCCCGCATCAGCGGCGCGCTACTGGCCGGACTGCTCGCGCAGGCCGGTCTTCTGACCGTCGTCACGAACGGATGGACCGGCGGGGGCGCGGACGAATACGTCTTCGCCATCGGCGGGCTGCTGCTCATGGTCATGGCCGTGGCCGCTCCCGAGGGCCTCATGGGTCTGGCGGACGCACAAGTCGCGCGATTTCGCCGGCACACCTCCGCGGTGACGGGCCCCTTCAGCAGGAGGCCGCCCGAGCCGGCTCCCGACGGGTACGGGGTCGCGCCATGACGACAGCGAGCGTGCTCGAGGTGAACGCCCTGTGCATTCACTACGGCGGTGTGACGGCCATCGACGGTGTGTCGCTCCGCGTCGACGAGGGCGCGATTGCGGGCTTGATCGGCCCGAACGGCGCGGGCAAGACCACCTTCATCGATGCGGTCACGGGCTTCACCCCGGCCGACTCGGGACGAATCACATTTGCCGGCCAATCGTTCGACCGATTGGCTCCGCATCAACGGGCCCGGCGCGGTTTGGCTCGCACGTTCCAGTCGCTGGAGCTCTTCGACGACCTGACCGTGCGCGAGAACCTCCTCGTCGCCGCGCACACACCGACCTGGCGCGACACGTTCACCGACGTGCTGTGGCGGAAACGACACGCCAGCCCGGAGGCCGATCACTGGTTGCGGATCATCGGTCTCGACAGCTACGCCGACGGCGTGCCGTCAGAGCTGTCCAATGGTCAACGGCATCTCGTTGCCATCGGCCGGGCGCTCGTCGCCCAGCCGAAGTTGTTGCTCCTCGACGAGCCGGCGGCCGGTCTCGACACGGCCGAGACGGCGGCACTGGGCGCGACGATCCGCCGCGTTCGAGACGAGGGGATAAGCGTGTTGCTCGTCGACCACGACATGAGTCTCGTGCTCGACGTGTGTGACACCGTCCACGTACTCGACTACGGCCGGATCATCGCATCGGGGCAACCAGCTCAGATCCGATCGGATTCGAATGTGATCGAGGCGTATCTCGGTCAGCAGGGCGCGGCGCGGTGACCGAGCCCCGCCTCCCGACTTCAGAAACCGTCCTCGACGTGCGTAGTCTCGCGGCTGGCTACGACCGCGTTCCGGTCGTTCACGGCATCGATCTCACGGTGCGGGCGGGAGAGGTCGTGGCACTGTTGGGTGGGAATGGCGCGGGGAAGACCACGACCCTGCTCACGATCTCGGGTCTGCTCACACGCCTCGGGGGGGAGATCGAGCTGTTCGGACACCGGGTCGGGGCAAGGCGCCGCGTTCGACCAGATGATGTCAGCCGCAACGCTCGATCGGGTCTCGCCCACGTCCCCGAGGACAGGGGCCTGTTCTTCGACCTCACGGCGCGAGAGAACCTTCGCCTTGGTGGTCGCCGGCGAAGCCCGCAGTCGGAGCTCGACGAGGTCGTCGACCTCTTCCCGCCGTTGCGCAGCATCCTCGATCGCCGCGCCGGCCTGCTGTCGGGAGGAGAGCAACAAATGCTGGCTCTGGCACGCGCCCTCGTCAGCCGACCTCGGCTGCTGATGGTCGACGAGATGAGTCTCGGTCTGGCGCCGATCATCGTCGAACAGCTCGTCGCGACCCTGCGCTCGGTCGCCGATGACACGGGCACGGGCATTCTCGTGGTCGAGCAACATGTCGCCCTGGTGTTGTCGGTCTCCGATCGCGGCTACGTGATGACTCGTGGTCGCATGACTGCGTCCGGCCCGGCGACCGAGCTTGTGCATCGGCGCGATCTGCTCGAGGCGGGCTACCTCGGTGAAGCCGCGCCGGTGGGTCCGGATCGATGACGGCGGAGCGGGACCTCGACGACGTGTCGAAGAGCGACCCAGGAACTCGATCCTGCCAGCTGGCAACCACCCGTTATCGTCCGCAGCACCGTGACTATTGAATGTGATCTCTGGCTGCTCAGCGGTACCAGCACAGCTGCTCGCTCGTCGCGAGGAGGTCGCCGTTCCTGCTCCACATGCGCACCTGTTGGCCCGAGGTCGACTGCGCGCCTCGTGTGGCCACCGCCTCGTTGAGGATGTAGTCGTCACCGATCCCTTTCATCTCGGTCTCGGTGGCGTGGAAGTAGACCGACATCGTCATTGTCGCGGACAGGCGCGGTTCCTCGCTCCAAAACCACGACCGCGGTGCACACTGGTCGGCCAGGAATGCGAGCTGCAGGTAGTCGACGGGGCGACCCGTCATCTCACGAATCCATGCTGTCGACCGCGTGTCGCGGTTGCCGAAGGGCGGCTGGCCGACGATGGGGCGAACCATCGATCGTTCGCCTTGGGACCCGGGTGGGTGGAACACCTCGACCGTTTCGGGATCGGGGGAATCGGGCATGGTCGACACCGTTAGGCCATCGGTGTCGCGCCGATCGGTGAGCACGCTCGTGGCGAGCGCGAGGGTTCGCCCGTCTGCGCTGTCGGTCAACTCGGACTGCCAGTGGGTGATGGAGCGGCTCCCACCGACACGGCGAGCGCGAACGACGACGTCGGTTCCGGGATCCACGCGCTCGATGAAGTTGACGGTGACGGCCGAGGGTTTGGACGTATCGGTGCTGCTGACGATGGCCGCCTTCAGAGCAATGGCGGTGGTCCAACCTCCGAACATGGCGTTCGTCGAGACGTAGCGCGGATCGGCCACAGCCATCCATGTCGCGTCTTCGATCGGCTTCAGCGTCAGGGCTTGCTCGAGCTCGCTCATCGCAGGACGGTAACGCTCGGCCGCCCCTCTGTGTCAGGAGCGCTTGGGCTCGTAGTGCAGGAGCGTGATGCCGCATTCGAATTGCTGTGCGTTGACGGGGTGTAGCGGTTGGCGCGCGTCAGGGCCGAACACGGGCATGCCCGTGCCGATAGCGGTCGGGTTGACCAAGAGATGAAGCTCGTCGAGCAGACCTTCGGCGATGAGCCCCGAGACCAGCGTGGCGCCGCCGTAGGTGATGATGTCCCCGCCAGGAGCGGCCTTGAGCTGGTCGACGGTCTCGACCAGATCGCCGCCGGCGACGACGGTGTTGTCCCATGGCGACTCGGTGAGCGTGTTGGAGATCACGACCTTGGGCGTGTCGTTCATCGTGTCGGCGCCCGGTTCGTCCGAGGCAAGCGCCGCCCAGTGCGGGATGAACCCCTCGGCGAGGTTGCGGCCCAACACGATGCAGTCGACCGGCTCGGTCAGCGCGGTCACGTAGGCGTTGAGATCGTCGGTCCACGGGAACGTCATCCAGTCCATCTCGCCGTTGGCGCCCGACATGTAGCCGTCGACGCTGGTCTGGACCTGGAGCTTGAACCTACGCATGGTGAGCTGCCTCTCTGTGGATGGAGATGGTGGGACGCAGACGATGCCCCATCGAGGCGGGGGCGGCGATTAGCGTGGTCGGGAAGCGGGCCATCAGATGGGACGGTACTCATGGGCACCTGGACGAAGCGCGTTGTGATCGCCGCGGCGATCGTTGGACTGGCCGGCTGGTTCGGCGTGGTTCCCGCCAGCGCGGGGATCACCCCGGCGCCAGTTGTCAGTCCCACGCCGGTCGCGCCCGGCGGAGGCTTCACGGTCTCGGGTGTCGCCGACTGCATCGACGGCACCACGCTGGTGGTGGCCGTCCCCGATCTCGAGATCTCCGCCCAAGTGAGCGGTGCGAGCGCCTGGCAGGTGCAGATGACCGTCCCGCCTGGGACGACGCCCGGTGACTACGCGGTGACGGTCGAGCAGTCCGAGTGTGGGTATCCCGACGGCGAGCTCGTCGTCGCTCTATCGGAGTCGATCTCGTTGGTGAAGACCGTTGGCACCACGCCAGGCGTGTGCGCGGCCACCTCCAGCCTTTCGGTGACCGCCGGTACCACCGTGTACTACTGCTACACCGTCACGAACAACACGACGTCCACGCTCGCGACCCACAGCCTGACCGATGACAAGCTCGGCGTGCTGCTGACCGACGCCGCCTACGACCTTGCGCCCGGTGCCAGTGCCAACACGGTCACACTCGGCCAAACCGTCTCCGCGCCGATCGACGCGACCACGACCAACACCGCGACGTGGACTGCGCACACCGCCGCCGGCCTCCCGTTCACGGCCACCGCCTCGGCGACCGTCACGGTCACGACGCCAACCACGACTGCGGCTGTAGCGGCGGCCACGTCACCGAGATTCACCGGCTGACCGTTCGAAGAAGCTCCCGGTTCGGCAGCTGGCTCCGAAATCCCGGAGCTTCGCGCTACGCCGAGCGCACAGGAATGCGACGCCGGGAGGTTCCGGGTGGTCGCTCGAGCGCATCGAAGGTCGCGACGGCTTCCCTGAGTCGGGGGCCGTAGGTCGCGAACTCGTCGGCGAGCTCCTCGATGTCACCTGCGTCTTCCGCGCCCTCGGAACAGGCGCGAATCTCGTCGGCCAAGTTGTTCAGCGGGTCGAGGTTGCAGGTCGTGCACACGGGTTGACGAGATGCGGCGAGTCGGAGCTTGACGCCTTTGTCGAGGCAGTGATCGTCGAACACGTTGGCGATGGCCGCTTCTTTCTTCCAATCCGAGCAGCACAGGTAGACGTTGCCGTCGTAGCCCACGAACGTCGAGAAGAACGGCACACCACAGATCGCTTCGCCGCCCCGCGCCGCGATCATCTGGGCCGCGGTGGCGAGCTCGGGCCGGGTGTCGTACTGCATGTGGTCGACGAACAGCGAGCCGCCCCGGTTCATGATGCCGAACGTCAAGAAGTGCTCGAGACCCTGGCTTCGCCAGTACTGCTCCATGTCGGCGATGTGGGCTTTGTCGCGTCGGTGGTCGACGAGCACGATCGCCACCTCACACCGATCGCCCGCCATCTCGGCGAACCGAACGACGTTGGCACGAGTCTTCTCGAACGGCAGCTTGTAGATGTCCTTGTAGTCGTCGTCGCGCTCGCCCACGTTGATGTAGATCGCCCCCAGCCCCGCGTCGAGGAGGGCGGCGCCCCGACGCTCGTCGAGGAGCGCCGCGTTGCTCGACATAGCGGTATGAAACCCCAGCTCCGTCGCGCGGCCGACCCATTCGGGTGCTCGCTTGTGGAGCAGGGGCTCACCCAGCCCGCACATGCTGATCTCCGTCTCGATCGAGGAATCGAGCCGGGTGTTGAGGTCGCGAAGCTGGACAGCACGCACGAGCGTTTGTTCGAAGACCTCTTCGGACATCAGCCCTTGGTGTGGCGTCGCGTCACGGGGACAGAAGTAGCAGTCGGCGTTGCACCGGTTCGTGAGCTCGATATCGATCGTGTAGGTCGCCACGAACCAGAACCCCTGACCTCGGTAGTCGTAGACCAGACATCATAATCGCTGGAAGCGGCCCGGGCGAGGGCCCGGTTCTGCGGCGTGGCGTACGATCGGCCCTCAGCGTTCGACCCGCTGGCGGTTCTGTTGCAGTTGGGAGTTGAGATGAAGGAAGCCACTTCGACCGATCGCCAGACCACTGGTGGTCTGACCGCCCAGCAGCTGCGGTTCTTCGATGCGTTCGGCTTCCTCCATGTACCCGGGTTTCTCGGCGATGACACCGTCGAGGTGATCGACGCCTTCGATGAGGTCTTCGCCAACAACGAGGCCCACGACATGTTCGAGAAGGTGCACTTCAGCGAGCGGCGCCAAGTGATCCCGCTGTTCTGTGACCAGCATCCGCGGCTGAAGGCGCTCGAGTCCGATCCGCGCATCCTCGGTGTTCTCGAGTCGTTGTTTCCCAACGGCTTCGAATATCGGCAGACGGACGGGAACCTCCTCGACTGCGATACCTCGTGGCATTGTGACGTGTACGACTCGCCGCTCGAACGCTTCTGCGTGAAGTTGTTCTTCTATCTCGATGAGCTCGACGGCGACTCCGGTGGCCTTCGGGTCATCCCGGGTACGAACGACTTCACGAGTGATTTCGCCCGAGAGATGCGCCTCGAGCTCGAACCGTGGACTGCAGTCGAGGAACGATTCGGTGTCACCCCGCAGGAGATCCCGTCGTGGCCGATCCGGAATCAACCAGGCGATCTGATCATTGGCAACTATCGCACCGTGCATGCGACCTTCGGTGGCCGCCCGGGGCGTCGGCTCTTCACGATGAACTACCGCGAGGTCGAAGCCGCCAAGTGACGACGAGGCAACACGCCGGGGGACGAAATGACGGGGTACGACGATCGAGCGAGACGTACCTTCCCGGCTTGGCCGCCCGTGTTGGCTCTTGTGCTTCTTGCAACCTCCTTCGTCGCGGTTGCGGCGTCGACTCCTGCGTCGGCTGAGACACTCGGCCAGTACACGACCTTCTCGGACGGTGTCAGTGACCCGCAGGGGATCGCGAGCGGACCCGACGGCAACTTGTGGTTCACCAATCACGCCAACAACCTCATCGGAGTGGTGACGCCTGACGGGTCGATCACGACACACGGTGACCCGACGATCTCTGGTCCTGAAGGGATTGCGGCGGGGCCTGATGGTGCGTTGTGGTTCACGAACGCGACCGGTAACAGCATCGGGCGCATCACGGTTGCGGGCGCGGTCACCAATTTCACGGATGGGACGATCTCTGGTCCTGAAGGGATAGCGGCGGGGCCTGATGGTGCGTTGTGGTTCACGAACGCGACCGGTAACAGCATTGGGCGGATCACGGTTGCGGGCGCGGTCACCAATTTCACGGACGTGACGATCTCTGGTCCTGAGGGGATTGCGGCGGGGCCTGATGGTGCGTTGTGGTTCACGAACGCGACCGGTAACAGCATTGGGCGGATCACGGTTGCGGGCGCGGTCACCGATTTCACGGCTCCGACCATCTCCGGTCCGCGAGGCATCACTGCCGGACCCGACGGCAACCTCTGGTTCACCAATCCGGTGGGTCCGGGTCCGGCCGCCGGCTCGATCGGACGCATCACCACCGCCGGGACCGTCACCGACTTCACCGATGGCGACATCGTGCTCACCCATCCCCAACAGATCACTGCCGGCCCCGACGGGAAGCTGTGGTTCACCAGTTGGATATCGGTAGGCGCCCTACAGCGAAGCTCGGTCGGCAACATCACAACCGCCGGTGTGATCACGCGATTCGCGACACCGAACGCCTCTTTCCCGGAGGGGATCACCACGGGATCGGATGGCAACCTCTGGTTTGCGAACAGCGGCTCGGCCTCGATCGGCCGGTCCACGCCGTCGGGGTCGCTGACGACGTTCACCGCGCCACCCTTGGATGCCCGTTTCATCGTTGCCGGCGCTGACGGCAACCTGTGGTTCACCGACCACGATCGCAACGCCATCGGCCGGGTCACGCCGTCCGGCACTCTGACCTCGTTCACCGGCCACGGGATCGACGGGCCACTGCGGATTGCCGAGGGTCGCGACGGAAACGTCTGGTTCACGAGCGATCTCAACAACTCCATCGGGCGGATCACCCCGGCGGGAGCCGTCACGATCTTCGCGCGCCCTGGACCGGCGCAGCCTCGCTGGATCACGGCCGGACCGGATGGGAACGTGTGGTTCACGAACACCAACGACAACACGATCGAACGCATCACCTCCGATGGCGACGTCACCACGTTCACTGGCATCGGCATCGACAGTCCAGAGGGCATCACTGCCGGGCCCGACGGCAAGCTGTGGTTCACCAACGCGGGTAACAACTCGATCGGAGTGATCACCACCGCCGGAGTCGTCACCAATCAGACGCCCGCCGGTGTGTCCGGACCGTCGGAGATCACCACCGGACCCGACGGCAACCTCTGGATCATCGACGGCTCGAACGGAGCGGACGTCGCACGCTTGTCACCGAGTGGGACCGTCGCTCACTTCGCGAGCGGGGTGGACTTGGTCGGGGCGATCGTGTCCGGGCCGGACGGCAACCTGTGGTTCACCGGACGGCGCACGGTGAGCAGCCCCACCGCCTCGACGGTCCGGATGACGACGACCGGCGCGACCACGTTCTTCGACAGCACCTTGGAGCCAGTCCCTGGCGCGGGGCTGGCGGCGGGCCCCGACGGCAGCATGTGGCTCGCCGGGGGGCCAGTTGTCGCCCGTTTGGGCACGGGTCTCGTCACTCCCGGAACCCCGGGGCCCCCGACGAGCGTCGCGGCCACCGGTGCTGACCGGGCGGCCACGGTCAACTGGGAACCACCGGCCTCGAGCGGCGTTGCACCGGTGCTCGGCTACACCGTCACCGCGTCGCCGGGCGGTCAGCAATGCACGTCGTCGGGCCCGCTGACGTGCGTCGTGAACGCTCTCGACAACTGGTCGAGCTACTCGTTCACGGTCCGCGCGACGAACGTAGTTGGCACGGGTCCACCGTCCATCTCATCGTCGTCGACGGTTCCTCACAGCGGCTCACTGTTCAATCCCGTCGCCGTGACCCGCATCCTCGATACGCGACCCGATGGTCCTGCAGTGGGCCCGTTCGCGACGCCCTGGGGACCGGGGGAGACGCGCGTGGTAGACGTCCGCAGCCTTGCCGGTCTTCCGCCCGCTGCCGACGCGGTCGCGGTCAACGTCACGTTCACGAACACGACCGCGGTCTCGTTCGCGACGATCTGGCCGGCGGACGCCCCGATGCCCCTCGCGTCCAGTCAGAACTGGGCCTCGGGAGACACGGTCGCCACCGCGGCGACCGTCGGCCTGTCGCCCACGGGCGAGCTGTCGATCTTCAATTCCGCGGGTGCAACCGATGTGATCATCGACATCGCCGGTTACTTCGACACCACCGGCGGCAACGGCTACTCCCCGCTCGCCCCGAGCCGAATCCTCGATTCACGGCCGAACGGTCCTCAAGTCGGACCGAACGCGACTCCTTGGGGCCCGGGTGAGAGCCGCGAGGTCGAGGTGCGGGGCCACGGTGGCGTCGCGGCCGACGCGGTCGCGGTTGTCGTGAACGTCACGGTGACCGACACGACGTCGGCGGGACACCTCACGGCGTTTCCTGCGGGTACTGCAATGCCCTTGGCATCCAATCTGAACTGGGCGGCAGGCCAGACTGCGGCGAACGCGACCACGGCGACGATCGGGGCCGATGGCGCGATTGCGATCTACAACGCGACCGGGTCGACGAATGTGATCGTCGACGTGGCGGGCTACTACGCACCGGGCCACGACCACCCCTTCCACAGCGTGCTGCCGACCCGGGTCCTCGACTCTCGCCCGACCGGTCCCAACGTCGGCCTCTACTCGACGCCGTGGCAACCCAACGTCGAACGTGACGTCGCGATCGCCGGTTCCGGGCCGGTACCCCCCAACGCTGTCGCCGCGGTGGTCAACGTGACCGTCACGAACCCATCGGGTCCATCGTTCCTCAGCGTGTACACCGCGGGCCCGCCGCCGCTCGTGTCCACCCTGAACTGGATCGCAGGTCAGACCGTCGCCAACTCGGCCACTCCCATCCTCGGGGATGGCGGCGCGTTCGCGGCGTACAACCGGGCCGGCACCGTCGATCTCATCGTCGACGTCAACGGTTGGTACGGCTGACGCGTCAGGCCCCGTCGGGAGCGCGTAGCACCCGATCCCCATAGCGAGCGCGTAGCACTCGATCCCCATAGCGAGCGCGTAGCACTCGACGTGCGGGCATGAATCGAACTCGCTGCTCCGTTGGCGCAGGGCCGATCTCCGGCGCGGCTGGGGCGTTGAACCAATGATCGACTGCCGGCTGACCGATGTTGTCGCTGATGTGTGGTGGTGCACCGTCGAGCGCCGGGGGCCTCGACCAGACGAGGTGCGGGCGCGGGCCCACCCGCTCGTACTCACGTTGAAAGGCCTCATTCACGCTGGCCTGCGTGAGTCCTTGCGCAGTCGCGAACGGCTCGACATGAGCAGGTATCCGTAGGGGAGTGACGGTGACGGGAATTCCCGGCTCCAGCCGATCGAGCAGCGCGGCCACGTCGCTCGCGCCTGGTATCCACGGCGATGCCTGCACCCGCACGCGAACTCCCGCATCGCGCAAGGCGTGAATGACCCGCAGTCGTTCGGAGGCCGAGGGCGCTCCCGGATCCAGCCGTGCCACCGTTTGGTCATTGATCGAACAAAGCGAAACCTGTACGTGGGCACGGCGATTCGAGGAGAGGATGTCGGCGTCACGAAGCACGGTTGCGCCTTTGGTTACGAGGGTGAACGCGATCCCGCGCTCGACCAGTACCTCGACAGCGGGTCTCGTCACCCCGTACCGGACCTCCACGTTCGGGTAGACATCAGCAAAGGCGCCGACACCGAGCTGCGGCGGAAGGCCGCACTGGTCGGCAAGCGCGTCCAGCTCGTCACCGAGGCGAACTCTCATCTCGGACCGGGGCACGCGCGGCCACGACGATCCTTGCGCCGCAGTTATGCAGTATCGGCAGCGGAGGTCACAGCCGGCATAGGTGTTCAGGACCCACGTGTCGAGTGGCGCCAGTTCCTCGAGCAGCGGGAAGCGGGGCTCGCCCACGCCCGACCATCGTAGGACCATCGGCGCGGCCATGTTCGTGAACGCGTGGGAACGGGGGACGGTTCATTGGCGTGGCGTCGGTGGATCTTCGCTCCAATGACGAAGATCCTTCTCGAACAGGTGAAGGGCATGGACGAGAACCTCTGCGCCCTTGCCTCTCTCCGGCCAGCTGAGGTCACCGAAGTCCGCCGACCCCCGGTCGATCGGCTCCCATCCGAAGCGGCCCTGACCTTCATCGACGGCCTCGAGCACGGACGTCACCTCGGTATCGGTGAAGCCGTACGTCGGAAGGGCCGTGGCAAGCCACGTCCTCATGTGGGCGTAACCGAGGGCGAAGTCGCTGCGCCGAAAGTCCACGTCGAGGAATCCGAAGAAGTGGCCGAGCTTCTCGCCGGCCAGCAGATCTTCGGAGTCAGCGCCGGACGGATCGAGCGCGGGAGACACGATCTCGACGGTGGCCGGCCGCTTTCCGCTGAGCCCGGCCGCGCGGTGAAGCGCGTGACTGAGCAACGTCGACACGTCTTTCGTCGTCGGTGCGGGCGCGGCGGCCGAGGCCCGGCCGATTCGTGCGTTGAGCTCGTCGCGGTCGGCGTCGAGGTCTCCGATCGTGGCGGTGAGTGCTTCCGTGAGGCGATTGGTCAGCGCGGCCGCGTCCGCGGTGTCCATCTCGGCGGTCGCCCCGTCGATGGCGTCGGTGAGGCTCTGGGTGACCTTGTCGATCCAGATGAGTCGGCTGTTGACCTTCATGAGCTGCTGGAGGTCGTCGTACAGACTCTGGACGGAACGCAGGCTGTAGGCGCGGTGGGCGGTGGGGAGCCAACGCGGCTGGTGGTCGGCGTCCGTCCACCGGCTGGGCCCAGGCGCGTTCTCGGCAAACGGGTGGACGATCAGATAGACCCGCGGGTCGTTGCTGTCGATGTCGGCGACCACGTCGAGCAGCCGCCCGAGGGGTTCGTTGTCGACGGTGCCGCCGTCGGTGTACCAGACGCCGTCCGGCCCGGGCGGATTGCGGATGCCGTTTGCGGTCATCTGGTCGAGTTCGGAGGCCGGGTGTTGGTACAGCCTCGGTGCGAAACCCGCTGCGTTCGCTCCTGATGCCATCGCGGCGTGGGCTGCGAGTTGATAATCGTCGTCCGACGAATGGACGTCGAGCGTCGGTGAACACCAGTCCAAGAAGGTCATGGCGTCGATCGTCGTCGTCCGGGCGACATCCGAGATCCGGTATCCGAACCCACCGAGTGGAACGATCGCCATCGTCATGTGGATCGGCTCGCTCTGGCACCACGAGCCGGCGGGACCATCGGGCAGCGCTCCGGTGGAGCTGTCGAGGATGGTGTGCGCGAACTCGAGCAGCTTGTTGCCGTTCAACGGCGCCGACATGTCGTGGGTCGCGAGATGGTCGGCTGAAGGCAGATCCACCCATGCCTGGCGCATCGCATCGATCGGATCGCACCCCCGGAGAAGGCAGCGGGTTGCCAACACGCCCGTGATCGCACCCGCCGACGCGCCGCTGATGGCGTCGACGACCAGCTGGCCTTCCAGTCGCTGGGCCGCAAGCAAGAACGCGGCGAGCGCTCCGCCCTCGTAGGCACCGAGCGACACGGCACCGGAGATCGTCAGGCCGACACGTAAGCGAGCCATGCGGTGACCCTCGCGCTTCTGTAGGGGTTCGTCGGCCTCGACGATGATCGGCGTCGCCCCCGCTGTCAACGTCCGGACGATGGACGGCATGTAGCCATAGGGTCTTCGCGGTGCGGGCAAGTCGACGAGGTGCGAGTCGGACCGTGGTTGCGGTCATCATGGCCGTGGGCGCCGTGGGCTTCACCACCACCGCGATCACGGTCGGCACGCGAGGCATGGCGCGCGAGCTCTCGTTGTCCACGGTCGAGCTCGGTTGGGTGGTCAACGCTTACCTCGTCGCCGCGGCGGCGTTGGTGCTCGTCGGTGGTCGTCTGGGTGACGTGATCGGCCGAGTCCGCACGTTCGCTCTCGGCCTCGCCATCTTCGCCGGTGGGTCCGTCCTCGGCGCAGCCAGTTGGGGGTTCGTGCCGCTCGTCCTCGCCCGTATCGCCCAGGGCGCGGGTGCAGCACTGATCCTGCCGGCCACCATCGAGTTGATCGCGGCGTTCTCGAACTCCGGTCGCGAGAGCGTCGGGTTTCGATGGCGAGGATTGGTGTACGCATCGTCCTTCGCGATCGGACCGCTCGTCGGCGGGATGCTCACCGACTGGCTGTCGTGGCGTTGGATCTTCGCCATCGATGCGGTGGTGGTGGCGCTGGCGGCAGCTGTGGCCCTTCCGCTTCGCAACCGCGCGGCCGGCGGCACCCACCAGCCGACACGCGATTTCACCGGAGCTGTGCTCGTAGCGGTGCTCGTCGCCACGGTGGTCCTGTTCGCCGAGCAGTTCGCTACGAAGGACGCGGCGTCGGCGGCCTCGGGTGTGACCCTCGCCGTTGCCGTCGTGACATCGGTGGCGCTCGTTCGCCACGAGCGGCGCACCCCTCACCCGTTGGTTCACCCGTCCATCCTCAGGAACCCACTGGTGCTCGGCGCCAACGTGGCCACCCTCGGTGCGTCGCTCGGGATGCTCAGCCTCTTGTACTTCTTCAACCTTTTCGCGCAGTCCGCCGCGACGTTCGACTCGGGCGCGGTGTCGGTGCTCGTGGCGTTGATCCCGTTCATCGCCTCGCTGATGTTTTCCGCGCACCTCGCCGACTGGCTCGGCGGTCGTCTCGGTCCGCGTTGGCCAGCAGTGGTCGGACTCACCTTGATGACCGCGGGGTTCGGGCTCCTCGCGACCACGTCGGTGGGGACCACGAGAAACCAGATGCTCCTGCCGCTCGCGTTGAGCGGGCTCGGCGCGGGCATCGCCAACGCCTCGTTGACCGGTGTCGCGGTCCTGCATCTTCCAGCCGGTCGCACCAATGAAGCGGCGGGCTGGATCAGTCTGTCGCGATTCCTCGGTTCGGCCCTGGCTCTCGCGGTGGGGACAGCCGCGTTCCTGTCGGTGACCGCTCCCGCGGTGGCGGGTGGGGACGTGTCCGGTGCTCCACCGGTGTCGACCAGTGTGTCGTCGGGGAAGGCCTTCGACCTCGCGGTGGCCACGCTCGACCGCGACTTGTCGGGCCCGTTGATCGCGGCGACACAAGCGGCCACGACCGAACGGTTTGCTCGCGCAATGTTGGTCACGACCGTGCTACTGGCCGTGATCACCGCTCTCGCGTGGTGGTTGATGGCACCTCGGCGTCGGCTGGCTGAAGGGCCGAGCTCGGATGGTTGATCTCTACGGGCCTACACGCAGGCGGCTTCGACGCTCCATTGGCCCGAGCGGTACTGGGTGCCGGTGCGGAAGTCGTAGCCGCCCTGTCCAACGGAGACCGTGCGGAGCCCGTGGCCGTCAGCGTGACGATAGGTGCGGTTCGTGTACGTCGTCCCCTCCCGATGCCAGTCAGCGGCCGGCGGTTGGTCCGTCGTGGTGGCCAGCCACGCGCTGAACGCTGACTCGATCGAAGACGCCGTGGGACCGGCCAAACCGATGCCGGCGCAGAAATTCGGCTCAGACCCGAATGGGTCAGCCACCTGTACGTACAGCGACGCTCCTACAAAGACCAGCAGGCAAACGCAAACGATGCCGAGCACCGGGTGCCGGCGCTTCGTTGTGGTCGGTGCTCGGCCGGTTACCTCATCGGGAGTCACTGTCGATTCATCGGCATCGGCCCAGCGCCGGCTTAGCTACCCAGCGGCGAAGGTCCTCACACTGACGTTCAAACCCGGGCAGTGGCAGAAGTCGGTCACGGTGAAGGTGTGTCCGGACGGGCGGCCCGAACCGAACGAAACCATCCTGGTTGCGCTCTCGAATCCGAGCGCCGCATTGGCGATCGGCCGTGACACCGGCACGCTCACGATCCTGAACGACGACTAGTGGACGGTCACGTTCCGCGCGGCTTCATCCCGGCGGCCACGTAGATCGCATCGAGCACCCGCATGTTGGCGATCGAATCCGCTGGGGGAGTGAGCGTGGGCTCGCCTCTGAGTACGGCGGCACAGAAGGCGTCGAGCTGGAACGCATAGGTGGGTCGACGCGTGAACTTCTCGGTACGCGTGCTGCCGTCGGCCTTTACCCGCATGTGGTGCCAGAGCTGAGGCGAGGTCGGGTTGATCACGAACATCTGGCCGCGGTCACCGATCACGCGAGCGTACGTCTGGATGATCCACCGCGACCACATCGAGCAGGTGATGCGCCCCGTGTGCCCACCCGGAAACGACAACTCGGCACGCATGGCGCGATCGACATCGGGCGTGCGCAGCTTGGCTTCGGCCGACACGATCTCGGGTTCCTCGCAGCCGAGCAGCCGTGCCATGTGCACGGTGTAGGTGCCGACGTCCATGGTCGCGCCACCGGCGAGGTCGAATTGGTAGCGAATGTCCGAGAACTTGGGTAGTGGAAAACACAGGGCGGTCTCCACACGGCGGATCTTGCCCAGCTCGCCACTCGCGACGATCTCGCGCATTCGGTGCGCGAGAGGGTGATACCGGTAGTGGAAGGCCTCCATCACCACCAGCCCCGTTCGCGTTGCGACCGCGGCGACCGCCTCCGCCTCCTCCGCGTTCGCCGTGAACGGCTTCTCGCACAGTACGTGCTTGCCCGCCTCGAGCGCCGCGATCGTCCACTCGGCGTGCAGCCCGTTGGGCAGTGGGTTGTAGATCGCGTCGATGTCGGGATCGCCGACGAGCGCGTCGTAGGACGACGCACACCCGCGGGATGTGGTGCTTCGACGCGAACGCGTCGGCGCGGCTGCGATCGCGGGCCGCTACCGCCACCACCGTCGCTTCGGTCGACTTGGCGGCAGGCTTGATTACCGCCCCGGGTGCGATGCGGGCGGCGCCGAGGATTCCGATCCGAAGGGTGCTCACACGTCGGCACTGTAGGGCGCGAGCTGAGCTACGTTGCCGACGATGTCCTACGACGAGTTCGTGTCCGATGTGGTGCAGGTGGTCGAGGCCGTCGGCGCCGCCATCATGGTGGTCGGTGCGGTCGGATCGCTCGTGTACTACACGGTCGCCGCGCTCCGCGCGGACGACCGAGCCGGAATCTACGACCGCCTGCGACGTGTGCTCGGGCGAGTCATCCTGCTCGGACTCGAGATCCTGATCATCGCCGACATCGTGCGCACGATCATCGTCGACCCGACCCTGGAGAGTGTGGGCGTGCTGGGGCTCATCGTCGTCATCAGGATCGTGCTCAGCTTCTCGCTCGAGGTCGAGATGTACGGCGCGTGGCCCTGGTCGCGGTGGCGACTCGAACAGCGCAAGGTTGCTGCCGGCGACCCGACATCAGAGCACGGCGCGCTAGACGACCTGTCGCTAGACAGGCGCGATGGAAGTACCTGCTCGGGCGAGCCCGCTGACGACAACCTCGTAGATCGCGACGGCGAGGATCGTGAGCGCGAAACGTGCCCCATGTCAGGTTCACGAGCGCGAGGACCACGAGTCCCACCACGAGTCCGGCGACCCGGAGTCCGTTCGCGTACTTGTGGACCCACACCAGCAGAGGCGAAGGTGGCGCGCTCGGTTCGGTGCCCGACGAGAACAGGCGCGCCACGTGAGCACGCAGCGCGACTGCGACTGAGCTCTCGCTGGCCAGGAATGCGACGACGGCCACGAGGAGGGCAGCCGCGATGACCCACAGGCTGAACGAGCGCAGGCTCGCGAACACGGTGGTGACCGTTGCCCGCGCCGCACCCCTGGCCTTGTCGTCCTTCAGCGAACTGATGACCTGGTTTCCCACTGCGCGTCCGAGCGCCCACAGCACGATCAGAGTTGCCGCCGCGCCGAGTCCCAGCCACATGGTCGCTCGCAGCCGTCGCCGGGCCAGCAGCACGGCCCCCGCGAACAGCAAGACCGTCAACACGACGAGTACGACGATTCCCTTGGTTATGACCTTCACGGCCTGTTCGCGCGGCCGCCAGCTGGTCGCTCTGAAAGACCACGATCTCACCGAAGTCCGAGGGCAGGGAGCGCCCGAGGTATGTCGACAGCTCGGCCCGGGCCTCGTCGACCGGGGTCGACGGATCGATGGTGGGCGGGGTGCCGGTACCGACGAGGTCCGGTGCGACGCCGTGTAGCGCGGAGAGCGCCTTGCCGAACAGCGGCAGCAGGTTCAGCGAAACCGAACCGTTGTCGGCCACGAGCCGGCCGGTCTGTTCGCCCTTGAGTACGGCGACCAACCGCTCATGGGCCGCGCGGTTGGCCGCGACCCAGAGGTCGTGGAACTGGTCGGTCTGGAGGATGGCATACACGGTGTTGTACGTGAGCGATTTGGCGGCGTTGGTGACGGGCGCGGCGATCGGGGCAGCCTTTTCGGGGAGCGCGCCGGCGACGCGTTGCTCGACACCTGCAGAGTCGAACAGCTCGTCGGTGACCTTGGTTGCCAGCGCATCGGCGACCTCGGGGTTGGTGGGCAGATCGGCGACTCGCGCGACCCAGGCGTCGGTGTTGAAGACAGTGCGGTAGGTCCAGATCCCGATCATGGAGGCGAGCAAGCTGATGCACGCCAAGACGCCCACGATCACCGACAGCGAGGCTCGCCAGCGGTGATGCTCGCGATCGCCGTTCGCGTCGGCGTCGGGTTTGCTCGATTCTTCCTTTGTCTCTGACTCCACCATTGGACACCCCACCTCGCGGTTCGCCTGCGAACAACCTACGTCTAGCTGACGGGGGCCGTCGTCGCCCACATCGGATGAGGCCGGAGACCGGCGATCCCAGTCGATGAGCTGGTCAGCGCGAGAGCGCGCCCTCGGAAAGAAAGGCCTCTTTCCGTGCTGTTTGCTCGACGGCCCGATGGTCGGCGTCGGTCAACGAGCGGTGCGACAGACTTCGCGGCCAGAAGCGGTTGGCTCGCACGACGTTGATCTCACTCGCGAGCAGGGTGAGGCGGGCCAGCAGCGCGATCCAGACCAGCAGGCCGAACACCACGGCGAAGGCTCCGTAGACGTCGCTCGCGCCCACGACGACATGGCTCACGTACGTCGCGCCGATCAGTTGCAGAGCCCACAGTCCGATGCCTCCAACGAGACTGCCGGTGTAGAGGTCGGTCCATCCAAGCGTCGCTTGCGTGAGCACGCGGTACGCGACGATCAACACTGCGACGTTCACGCTGATGGCCACGGCGCCTCCGAGCACACGGCCGCCCCACGGAAGACCGGGAAGCGACTGCGGCGAGGCTCGTCGCCGCGGTAGCGATGAGGATGCCCGTGCCGACAACGGCCAAGCCGCCAACCACGCGCAGCTGCGTGACCACGAAACCAGGTCGATCGAACCGAGGTACGCCCCACTGGAGGTTCGAGCACGTCCTGAGCGCGTTTCACGACGACCAAACCGGACCACAGTGCGACGAGCAATCCGACGAGCAACACCCAACCATTGGAGCTCAGACCGGTCGTGCTCTGACGAAGTTGGTCGCCGAGCACGGGGATCCTCGAGTACACGGTGTCGAGGATCCGGTTGCGAAGGTCCGCGTTGCCCTCGAGCACGATGCCGAGCACCGTGACCAGGACGAGCAACAAGGGGAAGAGCGAGATGAACCCGTAGTACGAGAGAAGCGCGCCGTCAGTCGCGCCCTCGATCCTCGCGGTAGCGAAGGAGCACGGCGACCGAGAAGGCCGGCACTCGGTGTTGTTGCTGCCAGCCATCGATCCGGTCGATCACCAGCTGGGCTCGCTTCGCTTCGATGCCGCGCCAACGTTATAGCGAAGTCCTCAGCAGCGAATGCTCGACGAGGAGCCCGAGGACCTCAAATGTCGGACGGACGTCGCCGAAGGATCGGTAGATCGTGTGAAGCGTGGCGTTCAGTCTTCGTCCCGCATCGCGGCGTTGGCATCGGCCACCATGATCACGCGATATCCCAGAGTGCTGGCGTCTTGCGCGGTGGATTCACAGCACACATTGGCGACGGTGCCGGTGACGAGCACGGTGTCGATTCCCCGTTCCTCCAGCCGCGAGGTCAAGTCGCAGCGGCCCGGGAAGAAGGCACTGGCGGCCGTTTTCTCGACCAGAAGGTCGGCGCTCGAGACGTCGAGCTCGTGCCACAGCCGCTCGCACAGCGGTCCCTCGCCGCCCGAACTCCGGTAGGCCGTCGCGATGTCCGCACCCAGGAACTCGTCTCTCACGGGCGACGGGCCTTCCTTGCCCGGTAGCACCCACGCGACGGTTCCGCCGGCATACCCGCAGCGCGGTGGCCAAGGCCCGGATGTTGGGCACGATTCCACACGCGTACGCGTTCTCGGTCAAGAAGAACGGCACCATGTCGACAACGACCAGCGCGGTTCGACGCGCGATCAAGGTGTTCGAAGCCATAACGCCGCCCACGTCTCGCCTCGTGGCGCTCGTACTCGCGAGGCTCGATCTGCCAGCGGTGCAACACGTCCGGAAGCCTGGCACAAGGTCCGATGGGAGGATGCCGGTTCAGATGGGAATCGCAGCTACACCGTCGATCTCGACCAGTTGGTCGGCATACCCGAGAACACTCACACCGATCAGGCTGCTCGGTGGGCGGTGCGGAGCGAGGCGTGCCGCAACCACGCTCCAGACGCTCCCTGAGATGGTCGCGGTCACCAACGACATAGATGGTCGTCGCGCACGAGGTGTTCCGGCGCCGCGCCATGGTGGTCCAGCACCTTCAACAAGTTGTCGACGGCCCGGTGGGCTTGAGCGAGGTGGTCGCCGGGCACGACCACGACACCAGCGTGATCGAGTGGGCACGCGCCTGCGGTGAACAACAACGAACCCGACGCAGCGATTGCCGCGTACTCGTACGGGACGTCAGGAGCAAGGCCGTCGTAGCTCATCGTCGGAGGGCGTCGCGTTCGTCCCGCCAATGACTGGGTGACAGTCCGTGCTCGCGTTTGAAGGCTCGGCTGAACGCTTCCTCGGACTGGTAGCCGACACGCCGTGCCGCGTTGGCGACGCTGATCTCGGTGGTGGCGAGGAGCTCCTCGGCGAGGTGCATGCGCCATTCGGTGAGATAGCGAATGGGGGAGAGCCCGAGAACCTCCCGAAAGCGCTCGTCGAGCACCGAGCGCGACACCGCGACCTCCGAGGCCAGCTCGGCCACGGTCCAACTCCGCTCGGGGGAGTTGTCGTGAGCAAAGCGCGGGCGCCAGCACCGGATCGTGCAGTGCGGCAATCCATCCCCGATCCGCTGCGGGTGCCGTCGCCAGGTGCTGGCGGAGCATCTCGACCAGCACGAGCTCGGGTAGCCGGGTGGAGACGGTGCTGGGGGCGGCAGGGTTCGCTTCCTCGAGTGCGTAAGCGATGCTCGCCTGCACCCAGCCCGCGGCCGGCCCTTCGGGGGGACGGACCACGAAAACCGGTGGGAGCGCCCGGATTCGGGGATCGAACAGTGGATCCTCGGAGTAGAGGTAGCCGCACACGATGTCGGTGCGTGTGCCGCCGCCGCCATGGTGGATCACGGGCAGGACGTCCCACGGTGGAGGGTCGAGCAGCGTGAGGATCGACACACATTCGGCGGGTGCGTCACCACTCATCACGTGGTCGTCTCCGTAGGGGAGGACGATCACGTCTCCCTGGTTCGCCCGACAGGGCTCGTTGCCCTCGACCGTGACCCAACACGAACCCCGGGCGACGATGTGGAACAGGATCAGGCGGTCTGCGCCTGGGATGTAGTACGCCGGCTACTGCTCCCGGCGTGGACTCGAACGCGAAGCCATCGGTGAGCTCGGCCCGGAAGAAGATGGCGCCCTCGAGGCGCAGCTGCTCGAGGGCGGCTTGGAGCAGGTCCGTGGTCACGGCAACTCCGGTGTCGCGGCTAAGGCTGGTGGTGCATCGGTCATGGCAGCCAACCCCCTTCGCATGGATACGTCATGTCTGACGCTATTGGCCCCCCCGACTCAGGAGCGAACCATGACAGCTTTTCCACCCCTCACCCACGTCGCCCTCACGGTGCGAGACCTCTCGGTGAGCGTGCCCTGGTACCAGCGACTCCTCGATGCCGAGCCCGTGCTCGACGAGGACACCGATCCCAACTTCCACCACACCGTCTTCCTGCTCGGGAACGGCACGCTCCTGGGGCTGCACCAGCACTCGACCGCCGGCGCCGGCCGAGACCTTCAGCGAGTACCGCAGTCGGTCTCGACCACATCAGCTTCGGGTGCGCGGACCGCGGCGAGCTGGAGAAGTGGGCCCGCCGGCTCGACGAACTCGGCATCGCGCATGGTGGGATCAAGGACGCGGCCTACGGCTCCGGCGTGAGCTTCCGGGATCCCGACGGCATCGCGCTCGAGTTCTTCGCTCCGCCCGCGTGAGTCGCCGACAGCTGACGCGGCTGCGCTCGTCACGGATGCCGTGACGAGCGCAGCGTCGCGTCCTTACGCGGCATGGGCGCGTTCGTAGCGGAGGAGCACGACCCCGTTGCGGAAGGTCCTCGTCTCCGCGAGCCAGAGATCGATCGGCTCGGCCGACGCCGGGAACAGCGGCTTGCCGCGCCCCAGCACGATCGGGTTCACGTAGAGCCGGTACTCGTCGATCAGGTCGAGTCGCATGAAGGTCGCGGCGAGATCGGCGCCGCCGACCGCGAGGTCTCCGCCGGGCTCGGCCTTGAGCGCCTGTATCTCCTCGGGGACGACGTCGCGGACGACGATGGCGTTCCAATCGGCATGTTCGAGCGTGCGCGAGAACACGAGCTTCGGCATGTCGCGCCAGATGCGCGCGAACTCGACCACGGGCTGCGAGCTGGAGGGATCCTCGTCGGCCGTCGGCCAGAACTCGGCCATCAGCTCGTACGTGACTCGGCCGTCGAGGAACGCTCCCATCGTGCGGAGCTGATCGTTGAAGTGCTGGTGCAGCTCGTCGTCGACCATGTGCCAATCGATCTCGCCGTTCGGGCCCTCGATGAAGCCGTCGAGCGACACCGACATCATCACCACGATCTTCCGCATCTCGGTGATGGAAGACTTCCACAGTGGAGCTCGGGTTGTTCGATGAGGTGGCAGAAGCGTTGCGGGGGCTCGCGCCTCGGGAGCTCGGAGACCTTCGCACCCGTGCGCGTCGTTACGGGATCAAGGCATGGTACGGCCCGGTCAACCCGCCGCGCGAGCACTACGAGGCGCAGGTGATCGGCGCCGCGTATGTCGAGGACGCAACGGTCTTGGCGCTCGAGCTCGGCTTTCACGCCGAACACCCGACACAGGAAGCCAACGACGCCGCGATCGGCGAACGTCTTGACGGCGGGAGCCAAGTGGCGGCGCGCGTTGGGTCAGATCGCGGTCGCGGGACCGTTCCTCGGTCGGCCTGATGATTGGCGGCGGGTGTCGGAGACCTGGGCCGATCCGAACCTCAGCGATCCCGATCTCGCGCTCGAGGTCGCGACGAGACTGATCGACTACATCACGGTGATCGAACCGTTGCGTCGCCGGACTGCGTGACGGCTCGTCGCTCGGTCGACGAGGTCACCCACAAACCTGGGCATGGCGCTCCGGGTGGGCCGAGACCAGAATGTCGAAATGCCCCCAGTTCACCGTCTGCTTCCGCCCGAACCCGTGTTGTCGCTCGACGAGCACGTCAAGCGCAGAGGCGGGCGTGGCATCGAGATCGCCCGGTCGGTGGAACCCGAAGCGATCATCGACGAGATCGAATCCTCCGGACTGCGCGGCCGTGGTGGCGCCGGTTTCCCCACACACATCAAGTGGCGCGCCGGTTCGATCGAACGCCTCGGATGTGCTCCCGACGACGGTGGTGGTCAACGGGGCTGAAGGGGAGCCGGGCACCTACAAGGATCGAACCCTGCTGCAGCTGGATCCCTATTCGGTGATCGAGGGCGCTCTCATCGCGGCTCTTGCGGTCGGTGCCGATCAGATCGTGTTCGGGCTGAAGGCGGCGTTCGCTGATGTCGTCGCGCGCGGTACGCGGCGCGGCCGACGAGATGATCGCGGCGGGGTGGACGCACGGAATCACGGTCGACCTGTTCGAAGGACCCGACGAGTACTTGTACGGCGAGGAGACCGCGCTCCTCGAGACCATCGACGGCCGTTACCCGTTCCCACGCATCGCCCCGCCGTTCCGGCGAGGTGTCGATGATGTGGTTCTCACGACCGGCGAGCTGACGCTCCGAGAGCGGACAAGCGAACAGGGTCGAGATGGCGACGCCCGACGGGGAGACACCCGCGCCGCCAACGCTCGTCGACAACGTCGAAACGCTGGCCAACGTGCCTCGCATCATCTCTCGCGGCGGCTCCTGGTTCCGCACCGACGGGACCGATGCATCGCCGGGCACGATCGTCTGCACCGTCACCGGATCGGTGCAACGTGGTGGCGTGGCCGAGTTCATCATGGGTACGCCGCTGCGGGAGGTGATCGAAGAGATCTCGGGCGGTCCGCTGCCGGGGCGTCAGATCCAGGCCGTTCTCGGAGGCGTGTCGAACGCGTTGATCCCCGCAGACCTGCTCGACACGCCGCTGACCTACGAGGACATGGCCGCTGCGGGCAGCGGCCTCGGCTCAGCCGGCTTCGTCGTCTTCGACGATCGCGACGACATCGTCGGGGCAGTGGCGGGCGCGTCGAGATTCCTTGCTGTCGAGTCGTGCGGCCAGTGCACGCCGTGCAAACAAGATGGCCTAGTGCTGAGCGACCTGCTCACGAAGCTGGCTGGCTCACAGTCGAGTGCCCGCGACATCGGCCAGATTCGTGATCGTCTACGCACCATCGCCATCGGTGCCCGCTGCTCGCTTGCCACCCAGCACGAGGTCATCGTGCGCAGTCTCCTCGACCGGTTTGCCGACAGCGTGGAGGCGCACGTCACGCGTTCGGCTCCCGCGGTGGAGCCTGCGCTCGTGGCCGAGTTGATCAGCATCGACGACGAAGGCGACGTCGTGGTCGACGAGCGTCATCGCGACAAGCAACCCGACTGGAGCTACGACCAGGTCGACTCGGGTCAAGCACCTGCCGACCGGTTCAGTGAGCATCGGGCCCATCTGCCATTGCCCGAATGAGCCGGCGCTCTCGTTGCCTAGGCCGGGCCCCGAAGGACTGGGCGCGCCTGTGCGAATAGCCGGGTTCACGCACCTGGTGCGAATAGCCGGATAAGGATCGCCGCCCCCGCCCTGCACGCCGTGCACTCGCTGTGCTCCGGCCAAGGCTTAGGCTGGTGCCGCCTTGACGGCTGGGACCGAGGCCGAGCGAGAGGAAGGGCCCAGTGACGGAAGCGACCACCCACACACCGATCGACTGCCCGGCGTGCCAGGCGATCGATGCCGATGACGGAGCGGCCGACGGCCAGATGTTCACGCCGTCGAAGTATCACGTACCGAACGAATCGGCACGCTGGGAGTCGGTGAAACGCGCTCAGGATCGTGCAGCCGACCGAGTCACCGGCTTCGCGGGGTCTCTCAAGTTCGTCTACCTCCATTCGGTCTGGTTCGCGATCTGGGTGCTGTGCGGTATCGGGATCTTCGGCGCGGCCTTGAAGTTCGACCCCTTCCCCTTCGGACTGCTCACGATGGTGGTCAGCCTCGAAGCCATCTTCCTGTCGACATTCGTCATGGTGAGCCAGAACCGTCAGTCAGCTCGCGCAGATCTGCGAGCGAAGCTCGATTTCGAGACCAACCTGCGAGCAGAGATCTGGGCGATTCACATCGGAGCAGTGCTTGGTATCGACCACGATCACGTCGAAGCGGTCGTCAAAGAAGCGATCCACGCCGCCGGTGAGCAGGAGACCGCACCCCACTGACGCGATTGCATATTCGGCGTCGCCTGTCAGACTGCGCTGGTGATCTCGCGTCGCCGCTTCCTTCAAGGCCTCGGGGTCGGGGCGGGCGTCTCGCTCGTCGGTGGCTCTGCCGTGCGGGGCTGGGCCGCGCAGGCGCCGGCCCGGGCGTCGGGGCTGTTGCTCGGCCCCGACACGCGTCCGTTCGATGCTCTGCCCGAGGGCGTCGACACGATGCCGCAGATCGAGCACGTGATCGTCTACATGCAGGAGAACCACTCGTACGACAACTACTTCGGCCTGCTCGGTAGGGGCGACGGATTGACGCTCGGGCCGGGTGGTTTGCCGACGAACACCAACCCCGATCTCGATGGCAATCCGGTCGGCATGTTTCACATGCCCAGCGGCTGCGACACGCTCGACGGCGCGAGCCAATCCTGGAACGCAAGCCACATCTCCTGGCACAACGGCGCCATGGACGGCTTCGTCCGCGCGGCCGACGGCGGTACCGGCAGCATGGGCTACTGGGACGGTACGGATCTGCCCTTCTACTACGGGCTCGCGTCCACGTTCCCAGTGTGTGACCGTTGGTTCTGCTCAGTGCTCGGCCAAACGTTCCCCAATCGTCGTTACCTGCAAGCTGCGACATCCGTCGGGATCGTCTCGACCGACATCAACGAGGTGTTGGCCACACCCGACGCCCCGAACGGGCTGATCTGGGATCGCCTCAACGCGAACGGCATCTCGTGGCTCGACTATGCGATCGACCTCGCCGACATCTATCTGTTCCCCAACTTCGCGGCTGCCAACTCGAACTACATCCGAAACTTCAACGACTTCCTCACCGACTGCGCCAACGGCACGCTGCCGCAGGTGAGCATCATCAGCCCTGGCGGAACGACCTACTCCGAAGAGTCTCCCGCCGATGTGCAGAACGGCGAGGCCTACAGCTCGTCGATCATCAACGCCGTCATGCACGGACCGGGCTGGGAGAAGACGGTGCTCTTCTTCATGTACGACGAGCACGGGGGCTACTACGACCACGTGCCACCGCCGCTTGCGGTGGCACCCGATGCGATCGCGCCGCGCATCACTTCACCGCCGGATCAGCCCGGCGGTTTCGATCAGTACGGCATGCGCGTGCCCGCAGTAGTGGTGTCGCCCTTCGCGAAGAAGAACTACGTCTCGCACGTGGTGCACGACCACACGTCCGTCCTGAAGTTCATCGAGACGAAGTTCAACCTGGGTGCATTGACGTTGCGCGATGCCAACGCCGACAACCTGCTCGACGCCCTCGACTTCGCGAATCCGGGCTTCATGACGCCGCCCACGCTTCCGGATCCCGGTCTGCCGGCCGCGGGTAGCGCCTGCCAGCCGCTGCCGCGCCCGCCGACCGAGCCGGCGACGACTCCCACCACAACCGGGCCCCCGACCTCCGTACCCCCGCCATCGGTGGCCGGCACGTCAGGCGGTGGATCGTCGGGCGTGGAGTCGGTCGTCTCACCGAGGTTCACCGGCTGATCCAGCGATTAGCGTCACCGATATGGGAGTGGCGGCCGACCTCGGCTACACCTACGCGCAGATCAATGGCTTCCAACGGCTCATGCAGTCGTTCGGGTCGACGAGTTTCGGAGCGTGGTTCTTCTCGAAGACGCTCGCCCGCATGGATCGAGTCTGTCGCAAGCTGACGAAAGGACGAACGAGCGTGCCGCAGCTGCTCGCCGGGCTCCCGGTCATCTTCGTCACGACGAAGGGACGCAAGAGCGGTCAGCCGCGCACGACGCCGCTGATCGCGGTGCCGAGCGGAGACAGCCTCGCGCTCCTCGGTACCAACTTCGGGCAGACGCCCACGCCTGGTTGGGTGCTCAACCTCGAGGCCGACCCGTCGGTGCATGTTCGCTACCGGGATGCGGACCTCGACGGGATGGTGCGTCCCGCGACCGACGACGAGCGCGGAGGTATTTGGAGGACGGCCTCGACCGTGTACCCGGGCTACGACAAGTACCAGCAACGCATCACCGGTCGTGACATCCGCATCTTCGTGCTCGAGTCGGCCGGCTGACGAACCCGGTGGATCTCCTGCTGCTTTCCAATTCGATGAACTACGGCGCCCCGATGTTCGGTCACGCCTCCGCGGCGTTCGTCGAGGTCGCGGCGGGGAAGACAGTGACGTTCATCCCGTTCGCGTTGGCCGACTGGGACGACTACGCCGAGCGAGTCACGGCCGCGCTCGGGGCATTCGGCATCGAGGTCGTCTCCGCCCATCACGCCGCCGATCCCGCCCGTGCCATTCTCGACGCCGACGCCGTGATGATGGGTGGCGGTAACACGTTCCGTCTGCTCGACACCCTCTACGGCCTCGAAGTCATCGACGGTCTGAGCGAACACGTGCGCGAGGGTGCAACGCGTTACATGGGTGCATCGGCCGGGACCACCGTCGCCTGTCCGACGATACGCACGTCCAACGACATGCCGATCTGCCAACCGCCGAGCTTCGACGCGCTGGACCTGTTGCCTTTCCAGATCAACCTGCACTACGTCGACGCCGACCCGAACTCGACGTTCATGGGAGAGACCAGGGAGGAGCGGATCGAGGAGTTCCTCGAGGAGAACGACTGTCCTGTTCTCGCGCTGTACGAGGGCTCGTGGTTGAGGGTCGACGGCGCCACCGCCATGGTGACCGGCCGTTCGCGATTGTTCGAGCGCACCGGATGTCAGGCCTTCGAAGGGGGGCTCGACGTGTCGCAGTTGTTGCAGCTCAGACCCGATTTCGACGGCGGTCGGCGGCCCGTACCGGTCCAGCGAAACCACCCGACTGGGGTAACCTGCAAGTCCTTCAACCCACTTAGCGGGGACCTCTCCTATATCCGGCTGGTTCTCGGTCGGCTCCATTCGGTCGCCTCCTCTGAGCCCATCTCAAGGAGAGTCATGCCCCCCCGAGCCGCTTCTGTTCGTCCGACCGCGGTGGTGTACTGCGAGGCGAACTTCGGTGCCATCGACGGGAAGACGGCCAACGGTCTGGTCCGCTACTCGGAGAGGTACGAGATCCTGTCGGTCATCGACCGGGCTCAGGCCGGACTCGATGCCGGAACCGTGCTCGACGGCAGTCCGAATGGGATTCCCGATCTGCGCCGACCTCGACGATGCCATCGACCTTGCCGGTCGCACCCCCGACGTGTTCATCTTCGGGATGGCTCCCTCGAGCGGCATGCTTTCGCCGATCCAGCGCGGTGTGACGCTCGATGCCATCACTCGCGGCATGGATGTCGTGAACGGGTTGCACGAGTTCTTGAACGACGACCCCGAGTTCGCGTCGGCGGCCGCGGCGGCCCACGGCGTGACCATCCTCGACGTGCGCCGCCCGCACGACAAGAAGGACCTGCGGATGTTCAGCGGTCGCATCGCGACCGTCGACTGCCCCCGCGTCGCCGTGCTCGGTACCGATGGCGCGATCGGCAAGCGGACCACCGCGACGATCCTCACGCAGGCTCTCAACGATCGCGGTATCCATGCCGTACTGGTCAGCACCGGGCAGACCGGACTGATCCAGGGCGGTCGCTACGGGGTGGCCGTCGACGCCATCCCCTGCCAGTTCTGCTCAGGTGAGGTGGAGTCCACGGTGCTCGAGGCCTACGAGAGTGAGCACCCCGATGTGATCGTCATCGAGGGTCAAGGCGCGCTCAGCCACCCGGCCTATCTGACGTCGAGTTTCATTCTGCGTGGTAGCCAGCCGCAGGGCGTCATCCTGCAGCATGCGCCGGGTCGTCATCAGCTGGGCGACTTTCCCGAGATCCCCATGCCGACCGCCGCCAGCGAGATCAACCTGATCGAGACCTTTGCCGACACCAAGGTGATCGGGCTCACGATCAATCACGAGAACATGACCGACGCCGAGATCACCGCTGCCATCACCTTGTACGAGCTCGAACTTGGTATCCCGGCCACCGACGCCCTCACCCGTGCCCCTCATCGCCTGGTCGACATGGTCCTGCGCGCGTTCCCGCAGCTCCAGCCGAGGTTGGCGATCGTCGCGACGTGACGTCGACGTGAACGCGCCGAGGCTGGAGATTCGCCTCGATCTCGTTCGCCACAACGCCAGCACGCTGGTTCACCGGCTGAGGGAGCGTGGCGTGTCGGTCACCGGGGTCACCAAGGCGACGCTTGGATCGCCCGACATAGCCCACGCGCTGTTGCAGGCCGGCGTCACGTCGATCGGCGAGTCTCGCATCGAGAACATCGAGTCATTGCGGCGCGCCGGCGTGACCGCGCCCCTGACGCTGATCCGCTCACCGATGGCGAGCCAGGCCGCGCGAGTGGTCGAGCATGCCGACGCGAGCCTCAACACCGAGCTCGACGTCCTTGCTCAGCTGTCGAGCTCCGCCCAACGGCAAGGTCGCGACCACGCGGTCGTTCTGATGGTCGAGCTCGGGGACTTCCGCGAGGGCATCCTGCCAGGTGACCTCGAAGGCTTCGTGCGCGAGACGTTGTCGCTGCCCGCCATCACGCTTCGGGGTATCGGAACCAACCTCGGTTGCCAGAACGGAGTGGCGCCGGACGACCGCAACATGGCCGAGCTCTCCGGGCTGGTCACGATGCTGGAGTCGAAGTTCGGGTTGAACCTCGACGTCGTGTCGGGCGGCAACTCGGCCAACCTCGAGTGGGCTCTGGGTGGAGGTGAGATCGGCCGCATCAACGACCTTCGTCTCGGCGAGTCCGTCTTGCTCGGTTGCGAGCCCTTGCGTCGGCGCCCGATCGAGGGTCTTCACACCGATGCGTTCACCTTGGTCGCCGAGGTGATCGAGTTGAAGGTCAAGCCGAGCCGGCCGTGGGGCGAGATCAACCAGACCGCATTCGGCCCGGCTCCGCTCCCGATCGACCGGGGCAGCATTCGCCGAGGCATCGTCGCGCTGGGCCGGCAGGACGCCGATCCCGACGGCCTCACGCCTCCCGCAGGGATGAACATTCTCGGGGCGAGCAGCGATCATCTCGTCATCGACCCGGGCCCGATCGACCTGACGGTTGGGGACGAGGTGCGCTTTCAGCTCGGATACGGCGCGCTGGTGCGCGCCATGACTTCGCCCTTCGTCGCGCGGGTGATGATCAACTGACGCGTCGGATCGGTCGTCAACCGTCCGGACTGGCCGTCAACCGTCCGGACTAGATCGTGGTCGGTCGTGCCCACTCATGCGCCAGCGGGTGAAGTCAGGCATGAGCCGAGCGATGGCCAGCGCGCCCACGATGCAGGCCACGCCCCCGGACACCACTGCGAAGGCGGGCGTCGTCAACGCCGCGACGGCGCCGGACTCGAAATCACCGAGTCGAGGTCCGCCGGTGACCACCGCGATGTGTACCGACGAAAGGCGTCCTCGCAGGCGGTCGGGCACGCTCAGTTGCAGGATGGTGTTGCGGAACACTGCCGAGATCACATCGGCCGCCCCGGCTAAGGCCAACAGCGCGAGGGCCAGCGGCAACCAGTCGCTCAAACCGAATGCGCCGATCGCTGCACCCCACACGATGACGGCGATGATGGTCGCGCGACCTTGCTTGTCGACGCGGTTGACCCATCCAGACGTGCCCGCACCCACGATGGCTCCCGCTCCGGGTGCGGCGTAGAGCAGACCTACCGCGGCCGGCCCTCCCAATGTCGTGCCGATGGCGGGGAACAATGCCCGGGGCATGCCGAACACCATGGCGTTGATGTCGATGACGAACGTGCCTTGCAAAGCCTGACGCCCCTTGAGGAAGCGCAGACCCTCGACGATCGACGCCACGCTGGCCCGCGTGCCGCCGCCCTCGACTGGTATGGGGCGCATGGCCATCAACGCGACGATTGCCACGACGAAGCTGAGCGAGTCGACCCAGTAGGCGGAGGCCAGGCTGACGCGCGCGATCAGCAGGCCGCCCAACGCGGGCCCGAGCACTCCGCCAACTTGGTAGAGGAGCTGGTTCAGCGCCGCCGCCGCCGGTAGATGGTCGGCTCCGACCAGCTTCGGTATCGCCGCTACTCGTGTGGGGCTGTCGAGTCCGGCGAACGCCGCCTGCAGGACCACCAACAGGTAGATCAGCCAGAGACGAGGATTCGCCAGCATGGCGTTCACGGCCAACCCGGCGCTCACGGACAGGAGGAGCACTTGCGCGACGAGCAACAGCGTGCGGCGGTCGTACGCGTCGGCCAATGCACCGCCGATCAGCGATCCGGCGATGAGTGGCACGAGCGCAGCCAGACCCAGGAGACCGACCATCAGCGACGAGCGGGTGAGCACGTACACCTGGTACGGCGCCGCGACCACCGTCATCTGGCTGCCGAGGACCGAAAGGATCTGTCCGCCATAGAGCAGTCGGAACTCCCGCGACTCGCGCAGCGGCGTCACGTCCACTAAGAACTTGGGCACGTGGTGATCCTCGAGACGGTGCGCGTCGTTGCCGCGCTCCCGCGTTGTCAGCGAATGGGTTCGGACTCGACCTGGAAGTACTCCTGGTAGGCGCGGGCTCGTTCGCGCAGCGCGTCTTCGTCGAGTCCGGTGTCGGCGAACGAGTAACGCTTGAGGCTGCCGGCCTGGTCGCCGGGATGAGCGGCGAGGAAAGCGCGCATTCGCGACTCGGCCTCGGCCGAGAGCTCGAGGCCGATCTCGTCGTAGATCCGCTCGACGGTCGCGATGAGATCATGGCGGAAATCCTGGTATCGCACGTCGACGACCTGGCCCGGTGCGAACAGATTCTCCTGCCGTGCCGCGAGCCCACGGTCGAGGCCCACCATGATGTCGTCGCCGTACTGCGCGGCGAGCGTGCGTACGTCGAACGAGTCCGTCGTCATCTCGCGCAGGCTTGCCCCGAGGGCGCTGATGGACGCGATCACCTTCAGCGGATCGCGGTGGTTCTGGATCACGATCGCGTCCGGGTACTCGGCCAGCAACGCGGGAAGTGACCACAGGTGCGCGGGCGACTTGAGCAACCATCGCTCGGACTTGTGCTCGGACTGCAGGTGCTGCAGGAACCGCCGATGCCAACGGTAGGCGGGCGCCATGTCGGCCTCGTGCAACAGCCAACGGTTGTAGGCCGGCACCTCGAACTGAAGGGAGTACTGCATCGAGCGGAAGTCACTCGTGAAGATGCGCACGTCTTCCTGCGCGAGTTGCGCGCCGAGCTCGTGGAAGGCAGTGAAGCCGGGAATGATCGACTCGACGAGGTCGAAGCCGGCCTGGGCCTCGGCGATCCGCGGATCGGTGTCGTATGTGGCGGTCTGCGGCGCCGGCACCGGTCGCTCGATCTCCCAACTGAGAGGAGCGCGGTTCGCCGGATCTTGGGCCATCAGGTCGTGCAGGATCGACGTGCCCGTCCGCGGTTGGCCGACGATGATGATCGGGCGGATGATCTCTTCCCGCGCGACGGCGGGGTGAGTCTTCCTCCACTCCTCGATGCGGAGCCGGTTGGACAGGTCGGTGACGACGCCGTCCTCGACCACGCCGACGCCGATCTCGTTGAGGTCTGCCGTCGCCGCCACCGAGTCGAGCAACAGGTCGAGGCCCTCCTGCCAGCTGGGCGCGCCGAAGTCGTCGAGACCGGTGTCGCGTATGGCCTGGTCGACCAGGCGATCACGCGTGGCGGTAGTGCCGTCGAACGATGTGGACATGTTTCCCCCGGCTGGTTCGGTCTGGCAGGCTCTCATCGTGATCGTCATCAAAGCAACGGCACGCATCCGTCCCGACCGCCGTGACCAAGCGGTCGAGGCCGCCAAGACCATGGCCGCCGCGACTGCGACGGAACCGGGCAACATCTCCTACACCTTCTCGCAGGACCTCGACGACCCGGCCGTGTTCCACCTGTTCGAGGAGTGGGACGACGAGGAGTCGCTCGCCGCACATTTCACGCTGCCGCACATGGCTGACTTCGTGGTGGCGCTCGGAGAGGTCCTCGACGGCGAGATGCCCACCACGAAGTATGTGGTGTCGTCGTACGGTCCGTTGTAGACCGTCGCCGGGTCAGGCGCCGTACCCGAGGATCGCCTTCGTCTCGAGGTACTCGTCCAGGCCGAACTCGCCCCACTCGCGGCCGTTGCCTGACTGCTTGTAGCCCCCGAAGGGGGCCGTGAAGTCGCCTTGGGCGCCGTTGAGGTGCACGTTGCCGCTACGGATGCGACGGGCCATGGCTCGGGCGCGGTCGCTCGTGCCGGAGATGTAGCCGGCCAGTCCGTAGACGGTGTCGTTGGCGATGCGCACGGCATCGTCGTCGTCGTCGTAGCCGATCATCACCAGGACCGGGCCGAAGATCTCCTCGCGCGCGATCGTCATGTCGTTGGTGACGTGTGAGAAGACGGTCGGTCGAACGTAGTAACCGGTCTCGAGCCCTTCGGGCTTACCGGGACCGCCGATCTCCACCGTGGCGCCCTCGCCGACCCCCTTCTCGATCAGCTGTTGGATCCGGCTGTACTGCACTGCTGAGACGACAGGACCGATCCGGCTGGACTCGTCCTTGGGATCACCGACCGTCACCTGAGACGCGGCGGCCGCGGCGATCTTCGCCGCCTCGTCCATCCGAGAGGCGGGAACGAGCATGCGAGTCGGCGCATTGCACGACTGCCCCGAGTTGTTGCACATCCCCGCGACGTCGCGCGCGATCACAGCTTCGAAGTCGGCATCGTCGAGCACGATGTTCGCTGACTTTCCACCGAGCTCTTGGGCGACGCGCTTGACGGTGGGTGCTGCCGCTCGTGCCACCTCGATACCAGCGCGTGTGGAACCGGTGAACGACATCATGTCGATGTCGGGGTGAGCGGCGAGCGGTTGACCGACGTTCACGCCGTCGCCGTTGACGAGATTGAACACACCGGCGGGCACGCCGGCCTCATCGAGGATCTCGGCGAAGATGATCGCATTGAGCGGCGCGACCTCGGACGGCTTCAACACCATCGTGCAGCCGGCGGCCAGCGCGGGAGCGACCTTGCACGCGATCTGGTTGACGGGCCAGTTCCACGGCGTGATGAGGCCGCAGACGCCGATCGGCTCTCGAACGATGAGGGTGTCTCCCATGGTCGTCTCGAACTCGAGGTTGGCCAGCACCTCGCGAGTGGTCATGAAATGCCCGAGCCCCGCCACGGCCTGGGCCCGCTGCGCGAGCCACAAAGGCGCGCCCACCTCGTCACTGATGACCCGGGCGAGGTCGTCGAGACGCGTGCCGTAGACCTCGATGATGCGATCGAGGAGGGCCAGACGCTCCTCGCGGGTGGTGAGTGAGTAGGTCTCGAAGGCGGCCTTGGCCGCAGCGACGGCGGCGTCGACGTCGTCGGGTCCGCCCATGGCGATCGACTCGATCGGTTCCTCGGTCGCGGGGTTGATGACCGCAAGGGTGTCGTTGGTGAGCGGAGCCACCCACTTCCCGTCGATGTAGAACTCTTTGACGTGGTCCATGGTGGTCCCCCTGGTTCGGGCCGAATCGGCCCGGTCATGGTGAGCGGTCGTGTGCTGGATGCTACCCATCGCCGATCCAACGCGACGGCCCGAGTAAGCCGGGACCACACGCACCGTGCGACCTCGTCCCGCGTCGGCCGAGGCAGGGGTCAGATCTCGTCCGGCACTTGATGGTGATCCTGATAGCGACGGAAGCGCGCTCGTTCGTTCACGGGATCGAGGCCCATCTCCTCGAGCGAGTACTCGTGCGCACCGCGGGCATCCTTCGGTCGGGCGTCCAGGTGCTCGGTCACCGCTACGGCGAGCGCCGGTGACCACGGGATTGCGAGTTCGGAGTACGTGGCCTGCAACGTTCCAACCGGATCAGCCATCAACTCGTGGTAGCGCACGTCCACGAACTGGGCATCGGGTAGGTCGCCGTTCGCACGCGCGTCGATGGTGTCGTCGAGCATGAAGCCGTATCCCATCGACACCAAGGGCGCGAGTCCGGCCCCGTCGACGTCGGCAGAGTGCATGGACTTGAGCGTGCCCATGAGGCTGATGGTCGATGGCACGGTCTTGAGTGGATCGCGGTGGATCTGGATGACTCGCGCGTCGGGGTAGACGGCGAACAGGGTGCGCAGCTGCGCCAGGTGACTGGGTGCCTTCAGGACCCAACGGTCACCGCGCTGGCGTCGTTGCAATGTCTGCAAGACCTTGCGGTGATACCGGTAGGCGTCGGCGTGGTCGACGCCGACGAGATACGCCGAATAGGTGGGAATGTCGTACGTGCCACTCCACTGATCCGACAAGAACTCGAGCATGGTCGCGAAGATGCACTCGTTCGGTTCGTCACCGTCGTTGTGGTGCATCGTCTCGTAGGCCGGTTGCAGGTCGGCCCAGAAGCTGTGCACATGATGGCCTGCGGCGCGTGCGAGGCCGGGGTTCGTGACTGCGTCGCCGGGCTGCAGGAGCTCCCACGTGAGCGGCACGCGGCTGGTCGGGTCGAGGGCCAGGAGCTCGTGCAAGATCGATGTGCCCGATCGCGCGGTGCCCACCACGAACACCGGTGCGTCGATCGCCTCGTCGAGGATCGTCGGGTCCGCGATCCACGCCGAGGTCAGCAACAAGCGTTGCCGTAGCGATCGCAACAACTCGGTGCGGGCGACGATGCGGCCGGCGAGCGTGAGTCGCGCCTCGGTGCGGAGCGCGTCGACGAGCACCTCGAAATGTGGCCGCCAAGTGTCATCGCCGAAGTCGTGTAATCCCGTGCTTGTTCGTGCGTCTGCCAGCAATCCATCGCTGTCGAGTGATACGAGGTATTCCGGCCCACCGACCGCGTCGGCGTGCGCGTTGAGCCGGACGAGCCAGTCCGGTGGATCCGCGGGTTCCCAAGGCATACCGCTTCAGCTCCACCGGCGCTGGGCCGCCCGAGACCGATCCGCGAGCTGTTGTCGTCGTGCGCCTCCGTCCACGGTCGGGTGACTGGCCGGCAACACATCGTTCAGCGCGTCGAGGCGCACCACCGTGCCTGTTGGCTGCGGCTTTGTTCGAGCGCCGACGTAGCGGTATACGGCCATGCCGATCGGACGGCCCTCGGTGTCGAGCCAGTTCGGGACACCGGGGTCCTGGTGCGCGATGACCAGGCGGACCTTCCCGTCGTCGTCGACGTGGGCCTGATGACCGTTGCAACTCATGAGCCGTTGGTCCCACGCGCCGGAGTCGAACCAGAACAGGCTGTGGATCGACCAGTTCCAGTAGTGCGCGGCGGGTACGTCGTGTTCGATCACGAGCGCGTCATCGGGACCGAGGTCGAAGCAACCGCCGCCGTAGGCGATGCTCGGCGCTCCTCCCGGCGGCGTGTTCGGCGCGGTGAAGGTGTTGTGGTCGAGCAGGTCGCGTGACGCCGCGACGTACGCGGCCCAGTAGTCGATCGACCGCTCGACCCAGATCCGCGCCGCGTCGATTGCGTCGGCGATGTCGCGCGGATGTCGGTGGCGGCGGCGGAACGCCGGCCGTATCGATCCGTTCGATGGTGAACGACACGATCGGCTCGCTCACCCAGTCGTACAGGTACTGACGAATGAGGAGCAGCCGGGCACCATCGACTGCGAGCAGGTGGTTGCCATCGGTCGGTGTCGGACCGATGGTGAGCTCGAAGGCGCCGTCATCGGCCACCTCGAGATCGCTCAGCGCAACCTCGGCGTACACATCGTTCTCGTCGAGGTGCATGTCGCCCTGGACGAGCGAGAAGAGTGCTTCGTGAACGCCGTTGACGTTGCCACGCAGCAGGTACGTCGCATTTGGATCGATCGCACAGCGTTCGTAGATGTTGTCGGCGTTCGGCGCGCCCCACTGCGACCACGGCAACTCGTAGCGATGCAATCGGGGATGACGCGGGTCGCTGTGCTCCAGCTCGCCCTGCAGCGCGAGAGCGGCCTGCCGGGCGAGGTGGCGCAGTCCCTCGGCTCGACCTCGATCGTCCGAGGGGAAGTCGTTGTCGGTGAGACGGCGCGCCAGCACCGCGAGCGATGCGGTCCATCGGTCCCACGCGTCGCCGGCCGGATCAGCCATCGTGATCGATCAGTGCTTCCCAGCCCGGGGGCGGGGGTTCCAGGCGCCAATACTGCTCCGGTGTGGGCGCGTCGAGACGGGGCCACAAGCTCCAGTCGGCGTCGAGTCCCTTCACCTGCGATACGTAGCGCGCCATCGCTTCGCGCTTGCGTCCCGGCGACGGGTCGATCGGCATCGCGGTCGGTGTCGGCCAGAGCGCAGACCTGAACAGCCCCGAGACCCGCCACGCGAGCATGCCGGGAATGTGCTTGTACGCGACGTCCTCGTACGCGATCCACGCGGGTGAGCTAGGGGCCTGCACCCGTTCGGCTGACCACCGACTGCGCACATCGAGCGCGGCGTCATGGGTCACGACGTGTTCTGGATTCGCCAGCCCGAATGGCAACAGCACCAACGTCGGGTCGAGCGCGCGCAACGTCGGGTCGAGCACGTCGGCGATTTCGGTGGAGGCCGGAATGGAATCGTCGGGTGTGAACTGTGACTCGAGGAAGTCGAGCCACATTGGTGTGGCGCCGAGCAAGCCCAACGCGTCGGCATCCTCGGCGCGCCGCGCGGCCGTGATGTCGTCACCGGGACCGAACCCGCACAGGGTCGACCACCAACTCGGTGGGTCGGGGTAGGTGGTGGGCGCGCCGGCGAACACGGTCACGACGGTGACACCAGGATGGACCGCGAGGAACTGCCCACAACTGAGCACCGCATCATCGGGGTGGGGGGAGACCAGGACCACTCTGGTCAATTCGGCGTCGGTCACCCAACCCCAGCCGGTCATCCCGCTGCGCGCCTCGTCCACGGAACGGCGACGGTAGTCGTATCGAGGCCGCCGCTTGGGCCCGTGTCAGCGATTGGCCGGGACGGCGTTGGTGACCGCGGCTGCAGGATCGGTGATGGGGAGATCGGAGAAGCGCGAGCGATTCGCCACCGCGTCGAACGTCATGTCCACGGTGTCCATCGCGAGGGCTGCCGCGGCTGGCCGAGCGATCGGGGACAACACGCGTAGCGCAAGGCGGGGCACGTGGCGGATCCGTGACCTACGAGGGCGCGTCCCCTGCAACAGCTCGGCCACCTCGTTGAAGGTCAGGTTCCGGGGACCGCCCACCTCGAGGGTGGCCCCGCGCAGAGTCGGGTCCGCAACTGCGCGTTCGACGACGGCGGCGACGTCGCGAACCGACACGAAGTTGATGGGATTGTCGCCACGCCCGAGGACGATGGGTTTGGCCATGATCTGGACCCACAGTTCGATGAACGAGGTGGACCTCACGATGGTCCACGCCACCCCGCTGGCCTGAAGGTGAGCCTCGGCCTCGAACTTCGCTCGGAACAGCTCCATCGGGCTGGTGGGCGAGGCGCCGACGACCGAAACCATCACCACCTCGGCGCCGACTTCGGCCGCGGCGGAGACGAGGTTGGCGTTGCCGTCGCGGTCGACCGATCGGGGAGTGACCCGCCCGGGACCGGCGAATCCGTGAACCGCGGACACGACAGTGTTCACGCCGGCCATGGCTGGCGCGATGCTCGCCGGGTCGCGCACATCGCCCACCGCGACGTCAGCGATGTCCTGGAAGCGCTCAGCTCGAGCTCGATCGCGGGTGAGTACGCGCACGGCGAGACCCTGTGCCGCGAGATCGGCCACGAGGATCGAGCCCAACCTTCCCGTGCCTCCTGCCACGAGTATCACGGCGCCACTTGCTTGCGTACAGCGTCGTCGACCGTGCTGACATCGGTGGAATCGACCGGCTCGAGGTAGAAGCGGGCCGAGGTCGCAACGCCGGCCGCTGTGACGAACAGAATCACGCCCCGCATCTCGTGCGCCGTTCCGTCGCGGCGGGTTCCGGTCATGGCCCACTCGGTCCATGTGGTGGCCCCGTTCGTCGCCCGGGCGAGAACCTCGGCACGGAGGTCAGGCACGAACGCGAGGATCTGCTGCCAATTCCGCCGCACTTGATCGCGTCCCTGGAATCCCCGGCTGGGATGGACGGGTGTCTGGTTTTCGTAGTCAACGGCGAAACACGCTGCGATGGCATCCGGGTCGTGGTCGTTGGTCGCTTTGAGCAAGCGATCGACGAGCTCTTGTGACTCGTCCATCAGTGGTCCTCTCGATCTGTCCCAATTTGCATCTAGTGAACTAGAATGAACTCCATCATGGGCGCGGAATCACCGAAGGTCAACCGATCCTTGGAGCAGAAACGCCCCTATGACGCCACCCGCCGCCAGGAGCAGGCCGCACGTAACCGCCAGGCGATCGTCGACTCGGCCGAGGAGCGCTTCGTGCGCGACGGCTATGCCGCAACGACCATCGCGGCGATCGCCGCGGACGTTGGTGTCTCCGACCACACGATCTACAAGTCCTTCGGCGGCAAGCCCGGGCTGATCCGTGCCATTCGCGCCCGGGCGTTGGAGGGAGTGGGACCGCAGCCGGCCGAGCAACGATCCGACGTGTTGCACGAAAGCGGGCATGACGGTCGGTCGATCATCGAAGCCTGGGGAATGCTGACGACCGAGGTCATGCCTCGCGTGGCACCCGTACTGTTGCTCATCCGGGACGCCGCGGTCGCCGACCCCGAGGTACGCGATCTCCTGGATGAGATGGACAGCGATCGTCTGCGCCGCATGATCGACAATGCCCGTCGGTTGCGCGACGGCGGCCACCTGCGCGCAGGACTCACCGTGCCGATGGCGGCCGATGTGCTCTGGACCTACAGCGCGCCGGAGTTGTACGAGCTCCTGGTTCTCCGTCGACGCTGGTCGCTACGGCGCTATGGAGAGTTCGTCACTCGAGCGATGATCGACGCACTCTTGTAGCCGCGGCGGTTTGTTCAGGTCCCGTCCGCGGCGGCCCGAAGCGCGGCCACGTCGAGTTTCTTCATGCCGAGCATCGCCTTCATCGCGCGCTGGCTGCGTTCGGGGTCGGGGTCGTTCATGATCTCGGCCATGCCCTCCGGCACCACCTGCCACGACAACCCGTACCTGTCCTTGAGCCATCCGCACTGGCTTTCCTCGCCGCCCTCGGTGAGCTTGTCCCAGTAGTAGTCCACCTCTTCTTGATCGGCGCAGTTGATCAACAGCGAGATGGCCTCGTCGAACGTGAAGTTGGGCCCACCGTTGATGGCGGTGTACTCCTGGCCGTCGAGCACGAAGTCGACGGTGAGCACGGTGCCGGCCGGTCCGGGGCCGGCCTCGCCGTAGTACGTGACGTTGGTGATCTTCGAGTTCGGGAACACCGATACGTAGAACTCGGCGGCTTCCTCGCCTTCGGTGTCGAACCAGAGGTTGGGGGTGATCTTGGGCATAGCGGATCTCCTGTCGTTCGTGTCTCCGGTGATACGACGATCGCGACGGTCGAAAGTCATCGCCGCACCCATCGGGCTCACCGGAAGTCGGCGATGTCGGCCTCGACCCCGTTCTCGGTCAGCTCCATGAACCGCCAGACGTCGGGCCGCGAACCGTCGACGTCGGTGAAGCCGTACTCCGAAGCGAGCTGTCCCGAGTTGACCGATCGTTGGTTCCACCGAGCACGGTCGGGATCCGAGGCCAGCGCGACGACGGCGCGGCCGACGTATCGAGGCGACTCGGAAAGGGCAAAGTCGGGGGGAGCGGCGGGTCCTCCCGTGGCGGAGCCTTCGACGGCGTCGCGCCAGTTCCGTTCGGTCACGCCGAACGCCTCGAGCATCATCTCCGAGCGCATCCAGCCTGGCGTGATGGCGACGGCCGTCGCTCCGAACGGTTCCAATTCGTGGCCTTGCGAAAACGCCAGGCGGTTCACCGCGACCTTCGCCAGGTCGTAGAACACCGAGATCCGGTAGCGCGTCGCGTTGTACTCGGCCGTGCCGTCGGTGACCTCGACGACGAGACCGCCCGGCTCGTCGACCACCAACGGGAGCAGGTGGTGAGACGTGATCAGGTGGGTGTCGATCGCGAGGCGGAGGATTCGCAGGCCGTCGTCGAGGTCGAGGTCCCAGATCGGGGTGTTCCATTGCGGAGGACCACCCTTGAGCAGTTCGCCACCCCAGATGTCGTTCACGAGCACGTCGAGGTGGCCGTGATCGTCGCTGACTCGTTTGGCCAACCTCGCCACTTGCGCCGGGTCGAGATGGTCGACCGCGATGGCGATGCCTGTGCCGCCGAGGTCGGTGACGAGCGCGGCTGTCTCCTCGATGGTCTCGTCCCGGTCGTACTCGGACCGAGTGCCGGCGGTGCTGCTGGTGCGGCCGGTGCACACGACGGTCGCACCCGCCTCGCCGAGTGCGGCGGCGATCCCGCGTCCGGCGCCGCGCGTCGCTCCCGCGACGAGGGCGACGCGGCCACGCAGTGCATTCCGATCCAAGGACCATGGCATCGATCGAGTCTGTCAGCACTCCGTCGCGTGTGCCCTCACTCGCCAGTGGCCTCGGCGTAGTGTCGGAGTTCATGCGGCCTGTCGCTCCGTTGCTCGCCCCGCGTTCGAGTGACGAGTACGACCCGCTCCCGCTCCGGCGCGTCGACCGGCGAGTCCAAGCGATGGTGGGATCGACGGCCGACGACGTGACGGGTCGGCTCGGTATGTCGGAGTCGGCGTATCTCGCGGGTCGCATGGGCACCGCAGCCACGCTTCTCGCGTTGAACGACGCCCACGGTGAGACGTTCTTCGACGGTCCCGGCCGAAGCCGCGACCGATCAAGCGGCCGCCGACGACGTGTTCGCCCCTACCGGTCCGGTGATCGACGTCCAGACCCACCTCGTCCGGCCGAGCAGGGCGACGACGCAGGCGGCCAGCGCGCTGTTCGGGTTCTTGCGCATGGTGGACCCCGAACGTTGGGCCGAGCCCGTCGATCTGTCGCAGCTCTCGGCACCCGCATGGGCTGCGTGCGTCTTCGGTGGGAGCGAGACCTCGGTGGCCCTGTTGACGTCGACTCCGGGTGTGCCGGGGCACAACGTGATCGACAACGGCGACATCGCCGCGGCGCGCGAGATCATCGACCGGTACACGGGAAGCGGCCGCGTTCTCGGCCACACCATCGTCCACCCGAACATCGGTCCGTCCGAGCTCGACGCCATGGAGACCTGGCGCGACGAGCTGCAGCCCGCGGGCTGGAAGGTCTACACGTTGTGGGACCCGCCGGAACATCCGGGACAGGGTTGGTTCCTCGACGACGAACGATGGGGGCTTCCGTTCCTCGAGCGTGTCGACGTCCTCGGACCGCGCATCGTGTGCGCGCACAAAGGAATTGCCGGTCCGATTCCCTCGGCGGCGCCCGCGGCGGCGTCGCCCCGCGACATCGGCCCCGCCGCCGTCGCTGTTCCCCTCCATCCAATTCGTCGTGTACCACTCGGGTTACGACGTGGACTCGCGAGGCGAGGAGGGTGCTCACGACGATGACCCGGAGCGGGGCGTGAGTCGATTGGTCAGCAGCCTGACGCGCGCCGGTATCGAGCCCGGTCGCAACGTGTGGGCCGAGCTCGGCTCGACGTGGTTCCTGATGTTGCGGCGACCGCGTGAGGCTGCGCACGTGTTGGGCAAGCTGCTCTTGGCCGTCGGGCCGGAGCGGATCCTGTGGGGTACCGATTCGGTCTGGTACGGACCACCACAGTCATTGATCGATGCCTTTCGCCGCTTCACCATCCCGGAATCGATGCAGGAGCGGTACGACTACCCGGCGCTCACGCCATCCATCAAGGCCGCCATCCTCGGGCGCAACGCGGTGCGCCTGTACGGCATCGACTCGTTACCGTCGCTGGCCGACAATGCGTCGTGGGTCGAGGCTCGCGCCGAGTTGGGGCGTCGACTGGTGTAGCCACTCCGCCCGGGTTGCGGCAGAACTAGGGTGGCCGCGCCCACCGCCGGACACGCGCCAAGGAGACTGCTCATGCCTGTCGACACCTACTTCGCCTTCATCGGTGTGTACGACGACCTCGACGATGCCAAGGCCGACTACCAGGCCATCAAGGAGCTTCATACCGAGGCGGGTCTCATCGACGCGTACGACGCGGCGGTTGTCGAGCGCAAGGACGACGGCAAGGTGAAGATCGTCGCCAAGCACGAAACCCCCACGCGAGTGGGCGGAGTGCTGGGTGGCGGCGCCGGGCTGGCGACGGGATTGGTGATCGCGCTGTTCCCGGCCGCGGCGATCGGCACCGGCCTGCTCGTCGGCACCGCCGCGGGCGGAGCACTACTCGGCTCCTTGGCCGGCCACGCGGCCGGTGGGATGAGTCGCAAGGACCTGAAGGAAGCCGGAGAGGCGCTCGACAAGGGCACCGCGGGTCTGGTCGTGGTCGGTATCTCCGACATGCAGTCGAAGATCGAGCACACGATGAAGAAGGCGCAGAAGATCGAGGCCAAGCAGCTCAAGGCGGATGCCAAGGCCATCGAGAAAGACGCCCAGCAGTCCTGACTGGTCAGACGGGCGGGCGTCCGGAGCCGAGGATGATGAGGGCCCACGGATCGTCCTGATCCGGCGGCATACCGAAGAGTCGCTCTGCGACCGACACGACCGCGTCGATGGTCTCCGGTTGCGGCCGATAGCGGCGTCCGATGGTGCAGAGCACGTCATCGTGGTGGATCGTGATGTCCATCAGTCCGAACAAGACCTGAAGTCCAACGGGGATGGTCGCGAGCTGGTGGGGCACGGGCTCGTCGAGGTCGGTGACGTCGTCGAGAAAGCCGTTCGCGGCGGCGACGAGCGCCTCGAGAGGCTCACCGTCGAAGACCTCGACGGCACGCAGATTCTCGGTGTCGAGCTCGTCGGGTGAGAACGGCGGGGTGAAGTCGCCGGCGCGGCCTTGGTCCAGCATGAGCTGGAACCGCTGGAACGTTGCCGCGAGGTGGGCCGTCACGTCGCGCACCGACCACGGGGAGCACTGGGTCGGGAGATCGTCGAGGGACCCGTCGGCCACATCGTCGACGTACGCCGTGAGCTCGCGGCGACTCAGCGCTCTGCCGTCGGGCCAGGGCCCCAGAAGATGAGGCGGCACGTTCGACGTCATGCTCGCCAGCCTAGGGGCCGCGTCGAACGGCGATTTCTCCTAACTGCGGACCGCGAAAGGAGCTCCGGAAATAAATAGAACTAAATCGGGTTGAAACGGGCGTCCGTTGCTCAACGAAAGGTCGAACATGTCCGCGATCCCGATTTCACTCCGAGCACGGCTGCCCTTCTTGGTGGCCGGGTTCATGTCGTTGCTCCTATCGGTCTGGCTCTACTTCGTGAAGGACCAAGCGACCGCCGGGATCTTCGTGGGCCTTTGGGTCCCGTCGATCCATTCACTGGGAACCCTCTTGCTGTCGCCCGTCGCCGGCGCAGAGGCGCGTGCGCGCATCGAGGAGTCCTCATGAGCGAGACCGTGCTCTTCTGCATTGGCGCGGTCATCTTCGCCATTGTCATCTACGGCTCGGTCATGGCCGGCGGCCTGGCGCTCGCTCGCCAGGAGCGAGCCGAGGAAACCTCGGTCGCGTCGCGTGTCAGCGATGCAGATCCCGACACGAGAGCCCGCCGGGCTCGGTTGCAGCGAAAGGACGCCGACTAGCGTGCGCACCGTGGCTCGGCGGCCGATTGATCTGCAAACGGCTGCGAAGCGCTTGGGCGTGCACTACCAGACCGCCTACAAATGGGTTCGCTCTGGCCGACTGCCGGCCACGTTGGTGCGGGGCGTATACGAACTCGACCCCGATGCGGTTACGCAGTTCGCCGAACGACGCTCACGACCTACGAAACCCAGCCCGCGGCGTCCGAGGTCCGGTTTCAACGTCCTTGCCGACCGCATGTTCGATCAGCTGGTCGACGGCGAGGAGCGCGAAGCCCGACGATTGGTTGGTGGACTCCTCGACGACGGCGTGTCTCTGACGACGATTGCGCAAGAGGTGCTCGGTCCGGCGCTCGCTCGAATCGGTGCCGAATGGAGCGACGGGCGAGTGAGTATTTCCGTCGAGCACCGTGCGTCCGCCATCGTCGAGCGCGTCCTCGGCGAGTACAACCCAGCACCACACGGACGCCGACGGGGCATCGCCGTGGTAGCGGCATTGTCCGGTGATCGCCACGATCTGCCGACGACGATGGCGGCCGCCGCCTTGCGGGAGGACAACTGGCACGTACACCACTTGGGCGCCGACGTGCCCCGGGACGAGATCGTCCGTTTCTGTGCGGATCATCCCGTCGATCTGGTCGTGTTGACCGTGACGGCCGCCGGGACGCGTGGCGCGGCCCGGCGCTGCGCGGCCGAACTCGAAGCGCACGGGCTGCGTGTGCTGGTCGGTCGCGCCGGCGCGCGTCTCGACGTTCTCCAGCGCGAGGCCAGGGAAGCGAGATGACGACGGTGCACGCGTTGCCATCCGAGCCGGGGCGCTCGGCCGAAGCCGTGAATCGACCGGTGATGGTGCAGCGATGGACCGATGTCGTATTTCTCCACTGGCGTTACGACCCGCAGGTCGTGCAGAGACTGCTTCCTGACGGTGTCACCGTTGAGTTGTTCGACGGTGACGCCTGGCTGGGGTTGGTCCCGTTCTCCATGGAGGGCCTGGGCCTGCCCGGTCTGGCCCCGCTCCCGATTGTCGGTTCGTTCCCGGAGATCAACGTGCGCACCTATGTGCATGCGGGCGGCCGTAGCGGGGTGTGGTTCTTTTCACTCGACACTGATGTGTGGTTGGCCACCGCTGCGGCGCGTCTGGCTTACCACCTCCCGTACTGCTACGGATGGGCCGAGCACGGTCGCGTCGATGACCTCGTCACCACGCGTGCGTACCGACGTTGGCCTCGTTCGAGCCGCGGTGCAACCTGTGACCTTGCGGTGCGCGTCGGCGCGTCGGTCGATCCCCTTGATCCTCTGGTCCATTTCCTCACGGACCGCTGGGGTCTCGTTTCGCGCTCCTGGCGGGGAGGGCTCGTGCACGCGGCGGTCGACCACCCGGATTGGCCGCTCTACGAGGCGGAGGTGGTGCACCTCGACGAACAACTCGTCGCCGCTGCCGGCCTCCCGACACCCACCGGTCCGGCTCACGTGCTCTGGTCGCCGGGAGTCGACGTCCGCGTGGGCCAACCGAGCCGGCTCGGGCAGGGAACCCGCCGCAACGCGTGAGAACTGGTCGTGCCGGCGTCAGTCGTTCTGAGAGGTTTCGAATCTCGCCGCGATGAGGAACCCGATCCCGCCGCCCAAGAAGATCGCGATGAACACCGCGACGGCGATGGCAATGCCGACGCTCACACCGAGCGCGAGCGTGACAGCCAGGATGACGACGAAGACTGCGGCGATGCCGGCGAGAACCCCCAAGGCAACGCGGCGCACACGTGGATCCGTCGAACTCACCACAGCCTCCAAGGGTCGACCCGTTTCCCGAGCGCAGTGTTGCACGACCGGGCCTCACCGGGTTGTTTTTGATTTAGCGATGGAGGCAGTTCACGCGCCGGACTTCGGGCCGAGAATCGCGCCGAGGATCCAGAAGAGTCCGCCACAGAAGAACCCGAGGATGAAGAAGAGCCATCGCCCGTTCCTCGCGGTCTTGTACGCGCAGGTGCGACCGTCGCTGGCCCCTGGCCGACGAGATCGCAGACCGTCAGTGCCCGCAGCGAAGATCGGACTCGTACGTCGAGGTGATGCCATCGGGACTGACGAGGCCGGTGCCACTCCCGTGACCGGTGATGTCGACCAAGTCGCCGGTGCCCGAGCCGACCACGACGTCACCGACACCCGTGCCATCGGTGGCGGTGGCGCTCTCGGTGATGTAACTGAGGTATGCGCCTGTCCCGCAGCCCTTCACCGTGCCGACGAAGAGCTCGGTCTTCGAGACCGAGTAGTGCTGCAGGGTTTCGTCGGGGGATGCGCCGCCCGCCCCGTAGGTCGTGCCCTCGCGGTCGCCGTGCACGGTCGCCGTCTCGGTAAACGGGTACACGCACCGACCGCCCGGATCACACAGGGGGGATCCCAGTGAAAGCGGCGGTCCGGCGCTGTTCGAGACCAGGTGCACGGTGTCATCGGCGACTGTGTCCGGGGCGGTCGGAGCCGACGTGGCTGTGTCAGTTCGATCGGCCGCGCACGAACTGATCCCCACGACGATCAGGAGCACGAGGACAGTCATCCGCACGGTGCGTTTGCCCATGGGTACCTCCGGAAGTGGAAAGGGTCAACGGATGGTGATCCATCCCTGGTCGCGTTCTGGTCGCGTGCCGGTCGCGACGGGACCCGGGCGGCGACCTGTGTCGAAGAAAGGCGCCGCTACTCTTCGCGGGTGGAACTGCGTGTGCTCGGGCCTCTCGAGCTGTCGGGAGTCTCATCTGACGCAACGCTGACGCGACGCCGCGAAAGGGCGTTGTTGGCGGTCCTGGCCCTGCATCTCGACGAGACGGTCTCGCTCCACGAGCTGGCCGATGCTCTCTGGCCTGGTGACGATGCGAGCCATTCCAGCGCGCTGAAGACGTACGTGATGCGGCTTCGCAAGCTGGTCGGTGTCGAGGCGATCCAGACGTCGAGCGGGGGCTATCGCCTGTCGAGCACGGACCTGACCCTGGACGCGACGTCATTCGAACGGGCGGTCGCGAGGTGCGTCGAGCCGGCGTCCGGCAGCGTGGAGGAGCGGGCCGCCGGGCTCCGGGCCGCCCTGGCGCTCTGGCGCGGGCGACCGTACGACGAGCTCGACGAGTGGCCGCCGGCGGTTCGCGCCCGCTTGCGGCTGGAGGAGCTTCGTCAGGTAGCGCTCGAGGGTCGGTCCGAAGCCGAGCTCGACGCGGGGACGGCCTCGATCGCCGAGCTGGAACAGCTCGTCTCCGAGGATCCTCTCCGTGAGCGGCGATGGGCGCAGCTGATGCTTGCGCTGTACCGCACGGGTCGCCAGGCGGAGGCGCTGCGCGCGTTCGAACGGGCTCGGGTCCTGCTCCGCGACCAACTCGGAATCGAGCCCGGCATCGAGTTGGAACAACTCGAACGGGCGATCCTCGCCCACGATCCGTCTCTCGACCATCGAGGAGTGATTCGCGCCCGCGAGTCGAGTGCGCCCGCGTCTTCCGCAGCGGCCATCGAGCGCGCGATCGAACGGGGTGAGGCCCACCTGCGTGCCGGCGAGCCGAGCCGCGCGCTCGAGGCCTTCTCGGCGGGCGCGGCCTTGGCTCGTGAGGCCGACGACAACGGTCGATTCCTACGGTGCGCGATCGGCGCCTCGGGTAAGGGCTGGAACTCGGGTCTCGACCCGCTCGCTCCTCACGCCCAGCTCCTCGAAGAGGCGACCCGCCTTGTCCCACCGAGTTACTCACCGTTACGTGCGGAGGTGCTGGCTCGCCTCGCCGTGGTGCGGAGCTACCACGCCACGCCCGACATCACCGCAGCCAGTGCCAACGAGGCACTCAGACTGGCGCGATTGGTCAACGACCCTCGCGCGTTGGCGGTGGCCCTCGAAGCCAGTCTCATCGTGACGCAGGATCCGGGGCTGCTCGAGCAGAGACAGCTGTGGGCGGACGAGCTCGTCACCCTCGCGGACGACGGATCCGCGTCGTGGTCGATCACGGCAGTGTGGGCGAAGGCCGGAATCGCGGTGACGCAAGGTGAGGTGGACCAGGCCGTTGCCGCGCTGGCTTCGCTGCGGTTCGACCCGCGCCACGCGGATCATCCCTACGCCATGCAGGTCGCGGCGCAGGGAGATGTGCTCGACGCGTCGCGGCGCGGTGATTGGCCGGCCGCTCGCGCGGCCTTGGTTGCCGTGCGCGATGCGGGGCAGCGGGTATTGGTCGATCCCGCGGCCGCGATGCTGGGACACCAGGGCGCCTTGGCGTTGATCGCATCACTGGACGGACAGCCCTCCGATCTGTCCGGTTTCGCGCTCGCACCCTTCCCGGTGACGAGTGGAGAAGCGATGCTCGTCGCTGGAGTGGCGCGCAGTTGTGCCACACCCGTCGAGGGGCGCCGGGTGCTTGGTTCGCTCGAAGCCGGGGTCCTCGCCGACCTGCCGCGCGATCTGCTCTGGCTGTCGATGTTGTGTTCTGTGTCCGAAGCCGCGCAGCTCGTCGGCTCGCACTCGGTTGCGACGACTCTGTACGAGATCGCCTTGCCGTTCCGGGCTCTTTCGGTGATGAATCCCGGTGGCGTGTATCTCGGCTCGGTCGAACACCATCTCGGGGTCATGGCATCCACGTTCGGCGATCGTGAGCTGGCTCACGGACACCTGAACGCCGCCCTCGACGTCCACGCCTCCGCGGGCGCGACGGAGTGGATGAAACGAACCAAAGCGCAACTGGCCGAGGAGCCGATGGCGTCGGGACCATGACCTCCCCGTTGCGGACACCCGGCATCGCCCCGACTACGTTTGGGTTACCTGCTCGGCGTAGGGGCCGGGTCCTGAACCGGGGAGTGTGTTGAGCGTCGACCTTCGATTCCGCGTTGATGGGCACGAGCCCCGTCCCTCGGACCCGGCCGGCTTCTTCGAGACCGATCTTCCCGCGGCACTCGAGCGCAATGCCGGCTCGATGCAGATGGCGCTGGCCTGGCTCGAGCTCGCTCCGCTGACGATCGAGATCGAGGACGACGCTTGGCAGCTCGGTGCCAACGGGGGTGTCACCGTGGCGCCCGGTCGAGCCGCAACCGGCGCGAGCGTGCGGCTCACGCCGGACCAGCTTGCCGACCTTGCCTCCGATCAGACCACCTTCATGGGTTTCTTCACCCACGGAACGCTCGACCAGACCGCGGGTCGCCTCGAGGATCTTCTCGATTGGTGGCTCGTACTGCGTAGCGCGCTCGACGGGCTACCGATCCACACGCCGCCCGGTGTGGCCTTCACTGCCGAGGACGGACGCCCGCTCGATCTCTCGCGCTCCTTCCGGTCGCATGACGACCCTGCCGAGATGCGGCACTTCCTCGAGGAGGCCGGGTTCCTGCATCTCGAAGGCGTGTTCACCGAGGGCGAGATGGACGCCGTCAGTCGCGACATGGATCGGCTGTCACCGGAGTACGCGCCGGACGACGGGCGGTCCTGGTGGGCGACCACGGCCGAAGGCACGCAGCGACTCGTTCGCATGCAAGGCTTCGAAACTTGTTCCGACGCGACCCGCGCTCTGCTCGACGACGAACGCTTTGTGGCCATCGGAGCGATCCCGGGTGACGATCATTGCTTTGCCGACTATGCGCAAGCGCTGATCAAGCCCGTAGGCGTGGTGGAGGGAATCTCCGACGTCCCATGGCACAAGGACTGCAGTCTGGGTCGTCACAGCTACGACTGCTGCTCGATGACCGTGGGTCTCTCGGTCACGGGTGCCGACGCGACATCGGGACAGTTGCGCGTCGTGGCCGGCTCCCATCGCGTACTGGTGTGGCCCACGTTCATGGGGAAAGCGACCGGACTTCCCGAAATCGACCTGCCCACCGCGACCGGCGACGTCACCGTGCACCTGTCGTGCACCAAGCACATGTCCCAGCCTCCTGTCGACCGGGAGCGGCGAGTGGTGTACACCGGCTTTCGGCTTCCGCCCTCGGACCCCGAAGCAGTAGCCGCCGCGCGCAAGAACTTGTATCGCATCATGGAATCGGTGCCCGAAGGGGTATCCCAACGACCCGCCCTCTAGGGCAGAGGAGTATCACGATGAAAGCTGACTCGTTCCGATTCGACGGCAAGCGCGCCGTGGTGGTCGGTGGAGCCACCGGTATGGGCGCCGCCACCGCCGAGTTGGTGCAGGACCTCGGGGCCGAGGTCGTGGTCATGGACTACGCCGAGGTCACGCTGCCGGGTGTGAAGGCCATCCACGTCAACCTCACCGACAAGGCGAGCATCGACGCGGCCGTCGACGAGTGCGGCGGGCCCATCCACGCGTTGTTCTCGTGCGCGGGCGTGGCCGACGGCACGCCCGGCATCGAGAAGGTGAACTTCCTCGGGCACCGTCATTTCATCGATCGGATGTTGGCCGCCGATCTCATGCCACGTGGTTCGGCGATCGGGATGATCTCGTCGGCGGCCGGACTCGGTTGGGAAGCCAACCTCGAGCAGGTGAACGACTATCTCGACACGCCGGACTTCGACAGTGGTGCGGCGTGGATCGAAGCCAACGCCAAAGCCGACTACATGTTCAGCAAGCAGGCGTTGTGCGGCTACGTGGCACGCGAGTCGATCAACATGCTCAAGCGCGGCATCCGCTTCAACGCGATCCTGCCCGGGCCGACCGACACGCCGCTCGCTCAGGCCAATGCCGAGATGTGGTTGGGGTTCGGGACCGACTTCCGGGACGCCACCGGCGATCAAGGCCGAGCACCCCCGATGAGCAGGCGGGTCCGCTGGCGTTCCTGTGCAGTGACGCGGCGCGCTACGTCAACGGCATCACGATGATCACCGACGCCGGCTACGTGAGCGCCGGCATCACGTCGTCGTTCCCCGACGCCAAGCCCGTGGTCGATTTCCTCTACGGCCGCTACTGAGGCCCGACCAGGGCCTTTGGCCGACAGCAACCGACGCGTCGCTCGGGCTGTTAGGTAGCCTAACGATGTGGCCGCCAAACAACCTGCCGTCCCACCGGATGCGGCGCGCACGCTGGCCATCGCCAGCCGAGTAGTCGAGAAGTCGCTGGGGGACATGGCCCCGGATCCGATGACCCTGCCCCAGCTGCGGAT
>CAVZVZ010000002.1:0-1009645 GCA_963778895.1 uncultured Iamiaceae bacterium | reverse complement strand
GGGGCGCACGTGCCCGCAATCGGTCGCGAGATGACGGTGTCGCCTTCGAGCTTCACCATCGGCTCGGGCGACGACCCGACGATCGTGAGCTCGGGCAGCCGCACGAAGTACATGTACGGGCTGGGGTTCACCTGTCGCAGCACCCGGTAGTAGTCGAACGGGTCGGCGTCGAGATCGAACGCGAACCGCTGCGCCAACACCACCTGGAAGACGTCGCCGGCCAGGATGTGTTCCTTGGCCACCTCGACCGCACCCCGGTACGCGCCCGCGCCCATCGACGACTGCACAACGGGTAGCTCGTCGTCGACCAAGGGCGGCTCGACCAACGGCTCGGGCAACGGCCGGGAGCCATCGGCGGCGAGTTGTTCGAGCCGCTCGACCGCTTCGTCGTACACCTGATCCAACTCGTCGTCGCTCGCGCCCGGGGGGATGAACGCGTTCGAGATCAACGTCACTCGTTGACGGAAGTGATCGAAGGCCGCGAGCTCACCGATGATCGACAGGACCGCGTCGGGATAGCCGGTGTCGTCGTCCGGAACATCCGGGAGGTGCTCGACCTCACGCACGACGTCGTAACCGAGATACCCCATGAGCCCGCCGTGCAGCGGCGGCAGGTCGTCGAGTTGAGGCGACCGGTAGCGCTCGAGCACACCGTCGACTGCCGTGAGGATGCCGTCGTCGAGCCGGATCCCGTCGGGCACTCGGTTGTCGACCGTGACCTCACGTCCCCGCGCCACGAACGTGGCCGCGGCGCGCCGACCTACGAAAGACCATCGGCTCCATCGCTCACCATGCTCGACCGACTCGAGCAGGAAGCCCGGCTCGTTGTCGCGGGTCAACCGTGCGAAGGCCGCAACCGGGGTGATGAGATCGGCCAGCAGCTCACGCCACACCGGCACGACCGTGAAGTCACGAGCCAGCTTGTGGAACTCGTCCCTACTCGGCTGGATCGCCACGTTCAGTCGGAACTCGGCCCGAACGCGCGGAAGAAGCACGAGTAGTTGCCCGTGTGGCAGGCCCCGTTGCCCTCTTGTTCGACGACGAACAGCAAGGTGTCGCCGTCGCAGTCGTAGTAGGCCTCGCGCACGTACTGACGATCGCCCGATGTCTCGCCCTTGCACCAGTACTCCTGGCGGGATCGGCTCCAGAACCAGGTGCGCCCGGTCTCGAGGGTTCGGCGCAGCGAGTCGTCGTTCATCCACGCCATCATCAGCACGCGACCGGTACCGACCTCCTGCACGATCGCCGGCACGAGGCCGTCGGCGTTGAAGGTGACGGCCTCCAACTGGTCGTCGATCACCGGTATCGGAGTCGTCACGGGCATGGCTCGTCAGGCTATCGGCCCGGTCCGCGGGCCCCTAACGGGTTCAGCCGTTCAGAGGTAGAGCCCGGTACTGCCTTCGGCCAGGCGGTCGGCAGCCACGGCGTGGATGTCGCGTTCGCGAAGGATGATGTAGTCCTCGCCGCGGACCTCGACCTCGTATCGGTCTTCCGGGTTGAACAGCACGTGATCGCCGGGCTCCATGTTCCGCACGTTGGGGCCCACCGCCACGACCTCGGCCCACGTCAGGCGCTTGCCCATCTGCGCCGTAGCCGGGATGAGAATGCCTCCGGTCGATCGACGCTCGCCCTCGGGGCCGCCCATGTTCACCAGGATGCGATCGTTCAGCATCTTGATCGGGAGCTTCTGACCGTCGGACGGAGCGGGGTCGGGCACAAGCCGAAGGTACCGTCTCCGGACATGGCCGACGCACCGGGCCCTGAGTCCATGGGTCGAGGCACCGCAGCTGGAGCGACCACCGTCGAAGGCGCCACCTGCCGCACGACCGACGGTCTGGCGCTCGAGGCCGAGCTCGCCGTGCCCGACTCTCCCACCGGCGCCGTCGTCCTGGCGCACCCCCATCCCCAACAGGGCGGCTCCATGCGATCGCTGGTGACCAGCGAACTCTTCCGCGCGCTCCCCGACGAGGGCATCGCCACCTTGCGGTTCAACTTTCGGGGCGTCGAGGGTTCCGAAGGCACCTACGGCGGCGGGGTCGACGAGCGCCTCGACATGATCGCCGCCATCGACCGCCTACGTGCCGCCACCCCGGCGGAACCGCTCGTACTCGCGGGCTGGTCCTTCGGCGCCGACGTATCGGCCTCCGTTCTCGATGACCGACTCGCAGGCTGGTTCCTGATCGCACCACCGCTGCGCGTGCTGGCGGCCGACCAGTTCGTCGTCGCGAACGACCCGCGCCCGAAGCACATCGAGGTGCCCGAGCACGACATGTTCCGCCCGCCCGACAGCGCCCGCGAGGCCACCAGCACTTGGGTGAACACCACTGTCGACGTCGTGGCCGGGGCCGATCACTTCTTGGTTGGCCGCACGGCCAAAGTCGCGATCGCGCTCGTCGCGTTCGTACGCGAACTCGCCTGAACGGTTACGAGGATGCGCGTATAGCTGGACCCGGCGCGCGGTGAACTGTTCGTTGCGGGAGGCTCCGCCTGCGCAAACAGAGCGCTCTGTCCATTGGAGCGTCCGCCTAGCGGCGAACGCTCAGAGGCCGGACGACGACCCCGTGGTCGCTCATGTACGCCTTGGCCTCGCCCACGGTGTGCTCGCCGAAGTGAAAGATCGAAGCCGCCAAGCACGGCGTCGGCGTGGCCCTCGACCACGCCATCCACCAAGTGCTCGAGCTCCCCCACGCCACCGCTGGCGATCACCGGGATCGTCACCGCATCGGAGATGGCGCGGGTGAGGGGCAAGTCGAAACCATCCTTGGTGCCGTCACGATCCATCGACGTCAACAGGATCTCACCCGCGCCCAATGCCTCGGCTCGTTGGGCCCACGCCACGGCGTCGAGCCCCGTCGGCGTGCGACCGCCGTGGACGTACACCTCGAACCCACTGTTGAGCGATGCATCGTCCGACCGGCGGGCGTCGATGGCCACCACCGCGCACTGACTGCCGAACTCGGTCGCGATCTCGCTCACCAACTCCGGCCGCTGCACCGCGGCGGTGTTGACCGACACCTTGTCGGCCCCGGCGCGCAACAACGCCCTCGCGTCGTCAACGGTGCGAATACCGCCACCGATCGTGAAGGGGATGAACACCTCCTCCGCCGTGCGTCGGACGACGTCAACGATGGTCTCGCGATCGTCGCTCGATGCTGTGATGTCGAGGAACACCAACTCGTCGGCGCCCTCCCGGTCGTAGCGCGCCGCCAACTCCACCGGGTCGCCCGCGTCACGCAGATCGACGAAGTTCACGCCCTTGACCACGCGGCCGGCATCCACATCGAGACAGGGGATGATGCGGGCCGCGCGCATCGTCACACCGTATCGCCGGACTGCAGCGACTCGACCAGGTCGAACCCGCAGCCGCCGTCGGCCAACTCGGTCTGCACGCGGCGCACATTGCGCCGACTAGGTAGGGCTGCCGCGAGCGGCGGCAAGAAGAACACCAGCCCCAGCGCAACCATCCACGGGGCGCCCGTGAGGATGGCGCCGGCGTAGGCCACGTTCGCTGCACCCAACGCCAGGATCACCTGCACGATCACCCGCACGGAGAAGTCCACGGCCACCGCGTGCTCGTCGTCGACCCGCCACGGTCGACGCAAGAATCGAGATCGGGCCGCGACGGTGCTCGCACCCACCAACGCCACACCCGCCGCCACCGCGAGCTGCACGCCCGGGGATGCCGGATCGACGCTCGTCGCCGCGAAGACCGACCCAACGGCTTGGAGCAATCCCAAGGCGCCGATGAACCAGACGAAGATCGTCAGCCGGCGAAGGTTGTTGCGCGTTGCCATCTACTTCGACGCAACGGCCCGGAGCGCGGCATCGATGTCGATCGTGCCCTCGTAGAGAGCCCGACCCACGATCACCCCGCCGAGACTGCGCCCGCCCGAGCGCAGCGCAGCAAGCGTGTGGAGGTCGGCCAGCGCACCAACCCCGCCGGATGCGATCACCGGGACCTTGGTGGCCGCCAGGACCGCGCTCAGGCCTTCGACGTCGGGACCTTCGAGCGTGCCGTCCCGCCCGATCTCGGTCACGACGAACGCCGCGACGCCTGCGTCCTCGAACTCCTTGATCAGATCGTGTGCGGTTCGGCCCGAGCCGCGCTCCCAACCGCGAACGGCGATCTCGCCGTCCCGCTCGTCGAGACCGACCGCGATCGGTCGGGTCTTCGCCAGGCGGTGCACGAGGGCCGGCTGTTCGAGCGCGGCCGTCCCGAGCACAACGCGCGCCACACCCGCCTCGAAGAGCGCCTCGGCCGCCGCCTCGTCCCGCACCCCTCCACCCGTCTGCACGGGCACGTCGACCCCGGCAGCGATGTCAGCGATGACCGATCGATTCACCGGGTCACCGGTGCGGGCCGCATCGAGGTCCACCACGTGGATCCATGTTGCGCCCGCGGCCGCAAACGCAACTGCCTGTTCGACCGGATCGTCGTGATAGACGGTCTCGCGGTCGTAGTCACCCTGGTACAGACGAACGCAGCGTCCGCCCAACACGTCGATAGCCGGGTAAAGATCCATGAGCGCTATCCGTCCGCGGCCGTGACAGTGCGCACGAAGTTGTCCAGTATCTGCAAGCCGACCACACCGGACTTCTCCGGGTGGAACTGCATGGCCGTCACATTGTCACGCTGGACCGCGGCCACGACCTTGCCGCCGTAGTCGCACACGCCGATCGCGTGGGCGTGGTCATCGGGTGCGTACGAGTGCACGAAGTACACCCACGGCTCGGCGGGCAGACCCGAGAACACGGGCACGGGCTGGGTCACCTCGAGCACGTTCCACTGCATCTGCGGCCGCTTCACGCCGTCGGGCAATAGCCGCACCGTGCCGGGCAGGATCCCGAGCCCGTCCCGGCCGGGTGTCTCCTCGGAGTTCTCGTACAGCAGCTGCATTCCGACGCAGATGCCGAGGAACGGCGTGCCCCGAGCCACCACGTCGCGTGCGACCCGATCGAGCCCCGTGCGTTCGAGCGCGTCCATGCAGCGACCGAACGCGCCCACCCCGGGGAGAACGACGGCGGCGGCATCGCCGATGACGGCCGGATCGGCCGTGAGGCGCGCGTCGGCACCGACGTGCTGCAGCGCTTTCTGCGCCGAGCGGAGGTTGCCGATGCCGTAGTCGAGCACGGCGACCAGTGTCATCGCGAGGTCCGGGTCACAGGGTGCCCTTGGTCGACGGCACACCCGTGCCCTCGACCGTGACCGCGTCGCGCAACGAGCGAGCAACCGCTTTGAACGTCGCCTCGATGATGTGGTGCGTGTTCTTGCCGCGCACCAGCGTCACGTGCAGCGTGATCGCCGATGCCGTGACGAAGGCGCGCCAGAACTCCTCGACGAGCTGCGGGTCGAACGGCGGGTCGCCGAGGATCTTCTCGCCGGGGAACGCGATCTCGTAGTGCAGGAACGGCCGACCGGACAGGTCGAGGGCCACATCGACGAGGGCTTCATCGAGCGGTACTCGGTTCGATGCGAACCGGCGCACACCCGCCTTGTCGCCGAGCGCCTCACGGAACACCTCACCCAACACGATGCCGACGTCCTCGACCGTGTGATGGGAGTCGATCTCGAGATCACCTTTGGCCGCGACGAGCAGGTCGAACCCGCCGTGCCGGCCGAGCTGGCTCAGCATGTGGTCGAAGAACGGGATGCCGGTGCTCACGTCGATCTCACCCGAGCCGTCGAGCGTGAGCGCGACCTTGATCTCGGTCTCCTTGGTCGACCGGCTCTTCTCAGCAGCGCGTTCAGAGGATTGTGGGCGGCTCGTCATCGCAGGATCTCCGTGAGGGCGTCGAGAAAGGCATCATCTTCGGGGGTGGTCCCAATCGTGACCCGTAGACACCCCTCGAGGCGAGGCCACGACGCACAGTTCCGCACCAGGACTCCCCGATCGAGCAGCGCCTGCCAGGTTTCGTCCCCCGCCCGCTGCTGCGGGCGGAACAACACGAAGTTCGCGCCGGAGGGCCACACGTCGACCGGAAGCTCAGAGAGCCGAGCCACCAGCCGGCCGCGTTCTTCGACGAGGTGCGCGACTCGTTCTTCCATCTCGGTGACGTAGTCGAGGGCGATGGTCCCTGCGATCTGGGTGAAGGCATCGAGGTGGTACGGCAGCACGATCTTGTCGAGTTGCTCGACAATCCATCGGGGCCCGACGAGATAGCCGAGACGAGCGGCCGCCATGGCCCAGGTCTTGGAATAGGTGCGCGTCACGACCAGCGGAAGATCGTCGCTCACCATCGTCAGAGCCGATCGCGGCGCGAACTGTCCGTAAGCCTCGTCGACGATCAGCAGCGCGTCGTGTTCACGTGTCCATTCGAGAACGGTCTGGATCGTCGCGTCGTCGTCGACCATCCCGGTCGGGTTGTTGGGTGAGCAGAGGAACGCGACCGACGGATCCGCTTCGGTGAACACCCGGCGCACCTCGTCGAGATCGATCGAGAAGTCCGGCGCCCGCTCGCCCACCGCGACGGCGGTGCCGACAACGCGCGCGATGTGCGAGTGCAAGGCGTAGGTCGGCTCCCAAACCGCGGCCGTGCGGCCGGTACCGCCGTACGCCAGCAGAAGCGTCTGCAGCACCTCGTTCGACCCGTTGGCCGCGAACACCTGCTCGGGCGCGACATCGTGCAGATCGGCGATCCGCGCCCGCAACTCAGTGGCGTCACGATCGGGGTAGCGCTGCCAATCGATCTCGGCCACGGACTCGGTAACCCGTGCTTGCCACTCGGCCGGCGGCGGAAATGGCGACTCGTTCGTGTTGAGGCGCACCGCCACATCGACCTGAGGCGAGTGGTAACCCTCCATCAACGCGACGTCGTCGCGCGGGCGCACGGCTGGTGTGGTCTCGCGTCGGCTCATGTCGCTTCTCGTCTCACGCGGATCGACTCGGCGTGCGCGTCGAACCCCTCGGCTTCGGCCAAGGTCTCGACGTAGGGAGCGACCTTGTCGAACGCGGCGCGGTCGAGCGAAATAGTGTGGATGTCCTTCACGAAGTCGCTCACCGTGAGCGCGCCGGCGAAACGCGCCGTGCCGTGAGTCGGCAGCACGTGGCTCGGCCCGGCGACGTAGTCACCGATCGATGCCGGCGCGAACGGGCCGCAGAACACGGCTCCGGCGTTGCGGACGAGCTCCACCAGATCGGGGGCGTCAGACGACATCAACTGCAGGTGCTCGGGCGCGATCAGGTTGGCCACGGTCAACGCTTGCGCGGGACCGTCGACCAAGGCCAGCCATCCACTTGCGCCGAGGGTCGCTTCGATCTCGGTTCGCCGCGGTGCCGCGACGACCAGTTCGGCGATGGCAGCGTCGATGGCGTCGGCTGCCGTTTCTGACCACGTGATCAACCAGGCCAGGCCATCGGGGCCGTGCTCGGCCTGCACGATCACGTCGATGGCGGCGAACCGAGGCGGCGTCGAATCGTCGGCGACGACCACGATCTCCGACGGCCCGGCAAAGGCCGCGGCCACACCCACCGAGCCGGCGACCTCGCGTTTGGCCACCGCGACCCAGATGTTCCCCGGGCCGGCGATGACGTCGACGGGAGCGATCGACTCGGTGCCGTAGGCCATGGCGGCGATGGCCTGTGCACCCCCGACCGCATACACCTCGTCCACCTCGGCCAGGGCGGCCGCCGCCAAGGTCACGGGAGCAACGGTTCCCGTCTCGCGGTCGGGCGGCACGCACAACACGATCTCGTCCACCCCGGCGACACGTGCCGGCACCACGGTCATCAACACCGTGGACGGATACGCCCCGCGCCCGCCGGGCACATAGATGCCCGCGCGCGCGACCGGCACCGAGCGACCGTCGACCACCACGCCGTCACGTTCGTAGCGGTGCGGCTGACGCACCTGGGTCTCGTGGAAACCGCGGATCGCGTCACGAGCGACCGTCAGCGCGTCGACGAGCGCCGTCGGCGCCGCGGCCAGTGCCGCATCGAGCTCCTGCTGGGGTACGCGGACATCGGATCGATCGACACCGTCGAGTCGCGCCGTGAGCTCTCGCAGCGCGACGTCACCCCGCTCGCGTACGTCGGCGAGAATGGCGCGCACCGCGTCGACGGGCTCGTCGCCGCGTTGCTGCGGTCTCGGCAGCAAGGGGCGCACGTCGTCGACGCCGCGCAGGTCCAAACGGTTGAGCACGGCGGCCAACCGTAGCGGTCGACGTCGCGTGCCCCGATGTGGCTTTCGCGCATCGACGGGTGGGCGCGCCGGCGACTCGCGCCACCCTTGACTCGGCCAGACTGTCGCCGATGGAAGCCGAACACGCCGTCCTCTCCTCCGCTGCGACGACACTCGTCGAGCTCGCCGACCGAGTCGAGGGTGTGGCCGACACGCTCGACAAGCAACAGGAGGAAGGCCTCGCGTCCGACCTGTTCGAGGTCGAGCGCACGCTGCGCATCGCGGTGCGCCGTTTGGATCACGTACTCAAGCGGATGCACTGACCTGCGCAAACGCCCTCGCCGATCGGCCCGATTCGGGGACCTGATCCGAAAACGAGGCCGGCGCCCCGAAGGGCGCCGGCGGGGCGACACTGGGCGGCGGATCCCAGACGTGTCGCCAGGTACCAGGTGGCGGGAACCTGGTGAAAGTCACCATATCCCTACTCGGCCGCGGAGTGGAACCCGCTTCCAGAGAATTTTCGCGGACGAACCGGGGATCCCGTTCATTTTTCAACGTTTTCCTTGGCTGACCGGGCTCTCAGCACACGCAATTACTTTTGCTCGCCGAGAAATCGGCCGAGCCGCGATCACTTCGGCTCGAGCGATCCCACTCAAACGGTCGAACTGGGACAGAAATCGGCCAGTACGCAGTCGCCGCAACGCGGTTTGCGGGCGACGCAGACCCGACGTCCGTGCAGGATCAGGCGCAGGCTGAACCGGCCCCGTTCCGCCGCCGGGATCATGTCGTTCAGCTCGTATTCGATCTTGACCGGGTCGGTCTCGGTGGTGAGACCGAGGCGGTGCGACAAGCGGGTCACATGGGTGTCGACGGGCAGACCCGGCAGGCCGAGGGCCACGCTGCGCACGACGTTCGCGGTCTTGCGGCCGACACCGGGGATCGTCACCAGATCCTTCATCGCCCCCGGCACCTCGCCCCCGAACTGCTCGCTCACCGCGTTCGCCATCCCGATGAGGCTCCGCGTCTTGTTCTTGTAGAAGCCCGTCGACCTGATGATCTCCTCGACCCGTTCAGGGTCGGCATGGGCCAGATCCTCCGAGGTGGGATACGCCGCGAACAGCGTCGGCGTCACCATGTTCACCCGGGCGTCGGTGCACTGCGCCGACAGGATCGTCGCAGCAAGCAGCTCGAAGGGATTGCGGAAGTCGAGCTCGCACCGGGCCTCGGGGTACTCCTCGGTGAGGCGCCGCATCGTCTCGCGCGCTCTGCCTTTGGGTGTGCGGGGCCGGGCCATGTCGCTGCGCAGGCTAGCGAGCGGGCACCGGTAGCCTTCGGACGTGCTCGAGCTAGGAGCCGTTCCCCCGGATGCTGTGCTCGATCGCTCCCTCAGCGCTCCTGGCGCCCGCCTGCGCGTCGCGCTCGACGACGGCCGCCAGGACGACGCCCGCCGGGCGTTGGCCGACGCGATCGCGCTCGCCGAAGGGTGCCGGCGCCAGTTGTCTGCTGGCCATCGAACCGGCGGAGCCCGCCCACGCCGACCTGGCTGCCGCGCTCGGCATGACCTGTGTGCGTGAACTGCTCCAGCTACGACGGCCGCTCCCCTTGCCGCCCGATGTTCGCCCGCGCGACCCGATGCCGTACGCCGCACGCGCGTTCGTCCCGGGACGCGACGACGAACAATGGCTCGACGTGAACAACCGCGCGTTCGCGTGGCACCCCGAGCAAGGGGGATGGACCCTCGACGTCCTGCACGCCAAGGAGGCCGAGCCCTGGTTCGACGCCGAAGGCTTCCTCGTCACCGAGCTCGACGGTCGGTTGGCCGGCTTCTGCTGGACGAAGATCCACGACGACACCGAACCGATGCTGGGCGAGATCTTCGTGATCGCCGTCGACCCCACCGTCCAGGCGCGTGGGCTGGGCCGGTTCCTCACCATCGCCGGGCTCGACTGGCTCACCGAACAGGGAATCACCGAAGGGATGCTGTACGTCGAGAGCGACAACGATCCCGCACGAGCGCTGTACGACGACGCTCGGGTTCACGACGCATCACGCCAAGCGATGGTGGCGATCGTGACCGGTCGCTACGACGTGTCGCGCGAGAAGTTGGCCGAGCACCTGCCCGGTCAGCCGCGCTACCGCGTCGATCAGGTCTGGGCCGGCCTGTACCAGCGCGCCAACCCGATCGAGGAGATCACCGAGCTCCCGAAGGCGCTGCGCGCCGAGCTCGCGCTGGCGTTGCCCGACTCGCTCACCCCCGTGTCCGAATCGGTGAGCGATCGTGGCGAGACGGTCAAGTGGCTCTGGGCCTTGAACGACGACGCGCACATCGAGACGGTTCTGATGCACTACCGCGATCGCTCGACGGTTTGCGTCAGCACGCAAGCCGGCTGCGCGATGGCGTGCGGGTTCTGTGCGACCGGGCAAGCGGGGTTCGAACGGAACCTCACCACCGGTGAGATCGTCGAGCAGGTGATCCGCGGCATTCGTCGCGCGGCGCCGCGCCGAGTCTCGAACGTCGTGTTCATGGGCATGGGCGAGCCGATGGCGAACTACGACCGCATGTGGTCGGCGGTCGAACGGCTCCACGGCGATGTCGGTATCTCCGCTCGCCACCTGACCGTGTCGACCGTCGGGGTCATACCGGGCATCCGACGCCTCGCGACCGAGGCGCTGCCGGTGAACCTGGCCGTGTCGCTGCACGCGGCCAACGACGACCTGCGCAACGAGTTGGTGCCGATCAACCGGCGCTATCCCCTCGCCGCTCTGACCGACGCATGCCGCGACTACCTGTCGGCCAAGAACCGGCGGCTGTCGTTCGAATGGGCGCTTGATCGACGGGACCAACGACCGGTTGCAGGATGCCCGCGAGCTCGCCGCTGTCGCCCGGCCGCTGGCTGCTCACGTGAACCTGATCCCGCTCAATCCGACGCCGGGCTACCTCACGCGTGGTTCTGCTCACGCCGACGTGTTGCGGTTCCGCGATCAACTCCGCACGTTGGGGGTGAACGCGACCGTTCGTCAGAACCGGGGCACCGACATCGACGCCGCGTGCGGCCAGCTCCGAGCGACGATCGTCAACGCACCAACACGGTCATCGTCGAGCTGACTCGAATCGCTCGGTCGAGCATCTCGCCGCTCGTCACCGACGCGCCGTCCCACAACACCGAATCGACGCACCGTGCCGGCGACCACGCAGTCCTCCCCCAGCACACAGTCGGTCGGCCGTGCCGGACACGACCGCGCTCGCCGCCGCCAACCCACCGGCGACCTGCGCCGCCGCGTGCAGGTTGGCCCCGAGGTACGACGCCGGCGTGCCGCAATCGAAGAACGCGCTGTCGTCGCCCACGACGTCGAGCATCGCCTGCCGCCGGCCGCGGGCCGCCACGTCGTCTCGTAGAGGTGAGCCGGTTCCGTCGCTCAGGTCCCGCACGACCGACCACGGCAGGAGGCTGGCGATGATCCGCGCCCGGGGACCGAAGCGCGGCCTCGCCCGCCACCACGAGCCGCACCCGCTCGCGATCCCACCCCTCCACATGGGGCACGAGCGCGGCCTCGCACCAGGTGTCGGCGTTGACCACGACGGTGTCGCGTCCGTCGAACCAGCCGCGCAGATGACCGAGTGCCCCGGCCGTGCCGAGGGCCTGGTCGGCCTCGATCGAAACATGCACGTCAGCTTCCGCACTCAGGTGCCGTTCGAGCTGCTCTCGGCCGTGGTGCACGTTGACGGCGATCGGCGCACGCAGGGCCCTCACCCTCGTCAGCGCCCCGTCGAGAAGGGCGACGTTGCCCACCGGGCAAAGAGGCTTGGGGCGCTCGAACGTGAGCGGGCGCAGGCGACGGCCCTCACCCGCGGCGAGCACGACCGTCGCGAGCGAGCCCGGGTTCGTTCTGGCCGTCTTTCCTGCCAGACTGTCCGTCATGGAAACCCGCCGGTGGACCAATCCATCGCAACCCCAAACCCTTTATCTCGCGGTCGTTCTCTTCTACATCAATGCAGTGATGAGCCTGATTTTCGGCAACTACGTCGAGATCCTCTTCGGGTTCCTCGGGGTGCTGGGGTTCATCGTCGGCAGTGTGGCCGCCGGCCTCGGGTATCGCCAACGAGAAGAAGTGGGGCTACTACCTCGGCATCGCCACGGCAGCCTTCCAGCTCCTCCCCTTCCTGTGGTTGATCGCGACCGATGGGGTCGGCGTCGTGTTCAACATCCGCTACCTGATCGCCGTGATCTTCCCGGTCGTGCTGTTCGCGCTTCTGGTTCATCCGATGAGCCGCGACTACCAGCGCATCTGGTTCCGCTGACCTCGGATTCCCCCACCGCGCCGGGCCTTGGCATGATGCAGCCATGACGATCACCGTGCAGGGCATCGCCGGCCTCAAAGAGCGGGCCGGACAACACCTCGGCTACAGCGACTACGTCGAGATCACGCAGGAGCAGGTGAACCTCTTCGCCGAGGCGACGGGTGACCACCAGTGGATCCACGTGGACCCGGAACGAGCCAAGAAGGAGAGCCCCTTCGGCGGCCCGATCGCGCACGGCTACCTCACGTTGTCGCTCGGGCCCACACTGTCGCCCCAGATCATTCGGGTCGAGGGCGTGAAGATGGGCGTGAACTACGGCTGCAACAAGGTGCGCTTCCCGTCACCGGTTCCGGTCGGCGCCAAGCTCCGCCTCGGCGCCGAGCTCACGTCGGTCGAAGACATCGCCGGCGGCGCGCAGGTGTCGATGATCTTCACCTTCGAGTGCGAAGGGCGCACCGAAGCCATCGTGCGTCGCCGACATCATCTTCCGCTACTACGAGTGAGTTCTAGCTCGAGTCGGCGCGGTGCTCCGGCGGTCAACCCACGAAGTACCTTGCCAGGAGTTAGCCGAACTACACCCGCCCCCCCATCACCGTTCGGTCCTTGACCACGTAGGCCATGATCGACGCGAGCGGGAAGAAGAGCACGACTTAGGAGGAAATAGCCAACGAAGCTATGCCCCTTCCGACCTGCGACACACGCCGGCCAGAACACGATCGCGATCCAGATGATCAGGCCGATGATTCCTAGCCCGACCCACACCCCTGTCGAAGCGAACAAGTTGACCGTCCTGACGTTCGATGTTGTTGCGGCCGCCAATCATCAACCATGCCGGCCCTGTGTGTCGTCATCCAAGATGGATGACGACAAACGGCGTCAAGGTGCTCGGCTTGACCGCTGCATCGAACATCTGTTCGGATGCGGTCATCGGTTCGTCACGTCGAGCATTCGAAATCCTCGAACGGTTGCGACGGTCGACTGCGATGTTGACGCCGAGCGGTCCACCGACGCTCTGAGAGTCCGCTGAGTTCGCGTAAGGCGTGCTATCTGGCGGGGCTGCGGTCGGCAAGACTGCAGGCTATGACCAACGGGAGCACTGTGCCGAGGCACGATGTTCCTGACGGTGCACCCGTCGATGTCGAGGCGAGCGATCCGTCTGCTCACCGCTCCCGGGTAGCGAGCATGGTTGACGCCGTCCGGCTCCCCCCTTCTGCGGAGGTATCGATCTTCCGAACCCGTCGTGACGGCGGTCTGTACATCGGGGCCTGGGGTCTGACGGTCGCCCATGTGTCTCTGTGGCTGTTGATCTTCTTTGGTGTCCTGGGGGCGCGGTGGATCACGATTGGGACGTCTCTGTGCTCGTTCGTAGCGACCTGTCTTTTGTTGTGGGTTGTAGTCGCGACACATCGCCGCGCCGGGCTGGCCCATGGCTCTCGCAAGCGCCACATACTGTCGGTGTGGTGGCGGGGCCCCTGGGATCCGGTCGGTCGACTCGTTTGGCTTCCTGTCCGCGTCCCGGACGCCTGGCGAGCCCTGCGAGTGGGTGCTCGAGCAGCGACGCCTGCACGCCGCCGGCTTCAACAACGACGAGGGAGTAATGACAAAACTCGAACGTCATGAAGGGATCATGAGTCGCCGCCTACTAGGAGTCAGCGCCCTGGCGTCTGTCAGGGCGGCGGGGCCGGGACCGTGCGGCACAACAACTGCCCCATCCCCGACGCCACCAGTGAACGATCCGACGCCCACAGATTTCCGGTCCAATTCATGAGCCCGCCCGCAGCCCAGGTCGAGTGGCCGTCGGCGAGGAGCCAGGGTTCGCTCGGCGCCGCGTCGTGGAACGCCACGTAGAGGTCCATGCTCGGCGCGATGACGTTCGGCTGCTTCCACACGTGAGGCCGGCTGGCGGCGGGCCAACTCTGGATGTCGATGCCCACGAGGGCGCGACCGGCATCCACCCAGGGATCGTCGAAGGTCGAGGTGGGGATGAAGCGGATCCACTCCTGCCAGACCGGGTCGAGCGGCTCGGTGGGGGGCCACTCCCGGTGAAACCCGATCGGGCGAACCTCGAAGTTGTTCCAGAACGGGAAGGGCGGGCCGGCATCGGGATCGTCGGCGAACAGCTCGGCCATGTTCGGCAGGCCATCGGGTCCCCTCACCACTGGCGGTGCGGTCAGGACGTGTTCGAGGCCTTCGACGTCGCCGACCGTCCAGACCGTGGCTTCGAGAATCGCCGCTCGGGCCCTGCGTGATCGAGATCTGCAACGACTCGGCGGTCCGCCCGACTGCGTAGCTTGTCGCACCGCGATGTCGATCGGGTCGTCGAAACCGGCGACGCCGAGGTAGTGGCAGAAGAAGCTCGCCGGGCGCTCGAACGCCGACTCGGCCGCCGCGGCACGCAGCGCGAACGTGGCGATGTAGCCGCCCATGGGCCCCCATATCTCCCACTCGCGGCTCAGAGTGGCCGTATAGGTCCCGTCGCTCCCCTGCACCGCGGTGTCGACCGCGAAGTCACCCATCGTCGTCTCCCTCGAGAGCTTGTGCTCAGCGGAACTCGGGGATGACCTTCTCGGCGAACAACTGGACGGACTCGGTGTCCGGGAAGTCCGACGGCCAGGCCACGATGCCCCCGAGGCCGAGCTCCATGTAGGCCCGGATCTTCTCGCACACCTGCTCCGGTGTGCCCACGAGATTTCCTTCACGCCACGAATCGAAGGGCTCGCCCCAGAAGGACTTGCTGCCGGCGTCGATGATCTCCTGCTCGGTCGTCGCGCACGAACAGCTCCGGTGCCCACGTCTTGACGATCTCGTCATAGTCGCGCCCGACCTCTCGACAGTGCCCCTGCAGCACCTCACACTTGTGCTGGAACTCGTGAGGTTTGCCACCGAAGTTGCTGCAGTCGGCGTGGCGTGCGACCACTCGCAAGGTGAGTTGCTCACCGCCACCACCGATCCAGATCGGTGGATGCGGATCCTGCAGTGGCTTCGGATCGCACTGCGCGCCGGCGAGCTGGAAGAACTTGCCGTCGTAGGTGGTGTCGGGTTCGCTCCACATCGACTTCACGATCTCGACGGTCTCGCGCAGCATGCGGATGCGATCTTTCGCCGCCGGGAAGCCGTAGCCGTATGCGTTGTACTCGTGCTCGTACCAACCGGCACCGACGCCCCAGTCGAGCCGACCACCGCTGATCACGTCGATGTTGGACGTGATCTTCGCCAGCAGACCGGGATTGCGGTACGGCGCACACCCGACCATCTGGCCGAGGCGCACGTTCGACGTGATCGACGCGAGCGCGGCCAGCGTGGTCCAACACTCGAACATCGTCTCGTGCGCCGGCACGGGGACGTTGTGGTAGTGGTCGTAGACCCAGATCGAGTCGTAGCCGAGTCGATCAGCCAGCTGCGCGACCTCGATCGTCTTGGCCCACTTGTCCTGAGGATCCGGGATGGAGACCAGCTCCATCTTCCAGCCCTGCGGTACGAACGTTCCGAAGATCATGCGCGCACGCTAGCGCCGGTCCCTTGCGGGCGTCCGAAGCCTCGATGGGTACCGTGGCGGTACGTAACAAGGCTTTGGTTACCGCCGCGGGGGTCCGCGGGCGAGGCTCAGCCCGTACCATCGGCGCCCATGTCGGGTGGGCTTCGAGCGGTGACCGCAGTGCTCTCGGGTGCGATGCTGCTGAGCGCGTGCGCGAGTGGCGGGACGGTCGCGCCCCCGCCGTCGACGGATCCCACGCCCGTAGCGACGACTGCGGCACCTGCCACCCCCACTCCCTTGCCCTTGGCATGGACCGGATGCGGGGACGGGATCGAGTGCTCGACCTTGGCCGTACCCCTCGACTACCGCGACCCCAGTGGACCCAGCGTGAATCTGGCGGTCGCCCGCGAACCGAGTACCGGCGACCAACCGCTCGGCGCGCTGATCGTCAATCCGGGCGGGCCGGGTGGGTCAGGCATCGACTTCCTGCGTCGAGGTGGCGTGCGCAACCTCCGTGACTCGTTCGACCTGGTTTCGTGGGACCCGCGGGGCGTGGGTGACAGCGAACCGCTCGACTGCGCGACCGACACGACCTTCTTCACGCTCGATCCGTCCCCCGACGATCCGGATGAGAAGTCTCAGTTGGAGAACGCGGCACGCGCCATCGCCGATGGCTGTCAGGCCGCGGGCCCCTCGACTCCTTCCCACGCTCACCACGACCAATGCCGCGCGCGACCTGGAGCAGTTGCGACTTGCGCTCGGAGGCGAGCCGCTCAACTACTTCGGGTTCTCCTACGGCACGCACATCGGCCTCGACTACGCGGCTCTGTTCCCCGAGCACATCCGCTCGATGGTGCTCGACGGCATGGTCGATCCGGGTGAGTCGTTGACCGGGTTCCTCACCGGCCAGGCCGAAGCGATCGAGCAGGCCCTCGCCGACGACCTCGACCAATACCGAGAGCTGGCGGCTCGCCTGGAGACCGCTCCGATCAGTACCCAAGACGGACACCAGGTCGGTCCCGGCGCGCTCGGCGTGGCGGCGGTCGAATCCGTCTACGCGCCGGACGGCCAGCAACGTCTGGCCGGCGCGCTGCCAAGACGGACTCGACGGTGACGGCACGGCGCTCGAGAAACTGGCCCACGCCTATCTCGATGGCCCTTCCTTCGCCGGCTATCTAGGCGTGTTGTGCTCCGACGGCCCCCACCCCGAGGCCGGCGACCCGTGGTGGCAGTTCATCGCTCAGATCTCCGCCGCTGCGCCCGACTTCGGGGCTGGTGTCGGCAACGAGCTGCTGCCGTGTGCCTACTGGCCGATCCGCCCGACCGAGGCACCCGGTCCGACCCAATGGCCGGCCACCGTCCCCCCGATCCTGCTGGTCGCCGCGACCGGTGACGCCCCTACGCCGCTCGAGGACGCCGAGCGCATCCACGCGCGCCTACCGAACTCCGTCCTGCTCGTCCGCGAGGGCGGCGGGCACACGTCGTACCAGGTGAGCAGTTGCGTCGCCGACAAAGTTCGCACCTACTTGCAGGACCTCCAGGCCCCGGCGGGAGGCACCTCCTGCCCGTCCTAGGATTCGCCGCCATGGAATTCAACCTGGCCCAGGTGAACGAGGCCATCGCCACCGACTTTCCCGATCGTGAAGCCATCGTCTGGGGTGATCGCCGCATCACCTACGGCGAGCTCGCCGACCGCACTCGACGACTGGCGAACTATCTGCTCGAACGTGGCCTCGGCTGCCACACCGAACGCAGCGAGCTCGCGGGTTGGGAATCCGGGCAGGACCATCTCGCGCTCTACCTCTACAACTGCAACGAGTACCTCGAAGGCATGCTCGGCTCGTACAAGGCCCGCGTCGGCGCCCTTCAACGTCAACTACCGCTACGTCGAGGAGGAGCTCCTGTACCTCCTCGAACGACTCGTCGGCGCGAGCGATCGTGTACCACTCGGCGTTCGCACCCACCCTCGAAGCAGTGCGGGCCGAGCTGCCGTTGCTCGAGGTACTCATCCAGGTTCCCGATGACTCCGGCCACGAGCTGTTGCCCGACGCCGTCTGGTACGACGATGCGCTGGCGGTCGGTCCATGCCAGCCCGCCGAACGTGACGCCCGAGCCCGACGACCTCTACATCCTCTACACGGGAGGCACCACGGGCATGCCGAAGGGCGTGCTCTGGCGCCAAGCCGACATCTTCCCGGCGGCGCTCGGCGGACGCGATCTCGCCACCACCGAAGAGTGGGTCGACATGGACGCGATCCGCGCCAACGCCCAGAACGGTGGTGCGCGCATGATGGCCTCGCCGCCGTTCATGCACGGCGCCGCGCACTGGATGGCGTTCATCGCCCTCGATTGGGGCAACACCGTCATCCTCCCGACGAACACGCGCACGCTCGACCCGGTCGACATCTGGGAGACCGTGCAACGCGAGCAAGCCAACACGCTGTTGATCGTCGGCGACGCGTTCGGCCGACCCTTGCTCGACGAGTTGGAGCGGCGCGACTACGACCTGAGCTCGATGCTGCTGCTCGCCAGCGGCGGGGCCGCGCTCAGCGCCCCGGTCAAGAACAAGTTCCTCGAACTGGCCCCCACGATCGCGATCATGGACGGGCTCGGTTCCTCCGAGACGGGCCAGCAGGCATCGCAGTACAGCAGCGCCGGCACCGACGCGACCACCGGCACGTTCACCCCGGGCATCGGCATGTGCATCGTCAGCGAGGACCTGACGAAGCTGATCGAGCCCGGCAACGACGAGCTCGGATGGCTGGCCCAGGAGGGTCGGGTGCCACTCGGTTACCTGGGTGATCAGGCCAAGACCGAGCGGACGTTCCCCGTCATCGGCGGCATTCGGTACTCGGTCCCCGGCGACCGGGCCAACTACACGCCCGAGGGCCAGCTCCAGCTCCACGGCCGCGATTCGGTCACGATCAACTCCGGGGGCGAGAAGATCTTCGCCGAGGAGGTCGAACAGGCCCTTGCCCACCATCCGGCGGTGTACGACGCAGTGGTCACCGGTCGCCCGAGCGAGCGCTGGGGCAACGAGGTCGTGGCGATCGTGCAGGTCAGAGCGGGCTTCGAGGTCGAGCCGGCCGCGCTGTTGGAGGAGTGCGAGAAGCACATCGCCCGCTACAAGCTGCCCAAGGACATCGTCTTCGTCGACAAGGTTGTCCGTAGTCCTGCAGGCAAGGCCGACTACCGCTGGGCTCGAGAACAGGCTCTACTCACGCCCTGATGGGGCTCACGCGTTGATGTTCGACCATCCCCCTCCGCGCGAGGGCTCATTTCTACACTCGCCGCCATGCCTGGCGGCCCCCCTGTCGACGCCACGGCCGAGTTGAACCCGCTCGAATACCTCATCAGCGAGCTCGACCTCGAGCCGCCGCGACCCGTTCACCCTCGACGTGCGGGCCGCGTCATCGCGTTCGTCGTCGCGCTCCTGCTCATCCTCACCGCATCCGTCGCAGCCCGAGCGGTCGACAGGGACTCCGGGGGGCCGCTGAGCCAGGCCACCGGCAACACCCAGTCCACCCAGACCGACGCGCCCGCGGAAGACCACGTCGATGTGGCGGCGGCGTACCGCGGGCCCGACTGGATCGCTCAGGAGAACGCCCAGCACGGCAGCCTCGACTGGATCATCCCCGACGACCCGAAGATGTGGGACAAGGTGCGCGGCTACGCCAGCCGCACGAGCATCGACGACGGTGGCGACTTCGACCTGTTCGTCACCACGGGGGCACCGACGTGGAAGGCCGACGCGTACCGCATCGGCTATTACCAAGGCGACGGCGGCCGCCTGATCTGGTCGTCGGGCGAGCAGGCCGGCAAGGCCCAGCCCAAGGCGGTGGTCGACGCCACGACCCACATGGCCGAGGCCCAGTGGAGCCCGAGCGTGCACGTCCAGACCGACGCCACGTGGCCACCGGGGATGTACCTGATCCGGCTCTCGAGCAGCGACGGCGGTGCCACCTTCGTACCCATCACGATTCGCGACGACGCGAGCCATGCCCCGCTGTTGGTGCAGAGCTCGGTGACGACCTGGCAGGCCTACAACGGCTGGGGTGGCGCCAACCACTACACGGGGGCCGGTGGCCTGGCGTCGACCCGAGCGCGCGAGATCAGCTTCGACCGCCCGTACGGGGGCAACGGCTCGGGTGAGTTCTTCGGTCGCGAGTTCGAGTTCGTCTACTTCGTCGAACGCCTCGGCCTGGACGTCAGCTACTGGACCGACATCGACCTGCACGAACGGTCGGACCTCGCGCTCCAGCACAAGGCGCTGATCAGCCTCGGTCACGACGAGTACTACTCGACCGCGATGCGCGACGGTCTCGAGAAGGCCCGCGACAACGGGGTGAACGTGGCCTTCTTCGGGGCCAACGCCATCTATCGCAAGATCCGCCTCGAGGACTCGCCTCTCGGCAGTAGCCGGCACCAGCTGAACTACCGCGTCGCGAGCGAGGACCCGGTGAACGGCAAAGTGCCCGACGAGGTGACGGTCAGTTGGCGCGACGCGCCCAGCAACCGGCCCGAGAGCTCACTGATCGGTCAGATGTACGAGTGCAACCCGGTGCAAGCCGACATGGTCATCGGCGACGCGAGCGCGTGGATGTTCGACGGGAGCGGTCTGAAGGACGGCGACAAGCTCCCCAACGCCGTCGGCAACGAATACGACCGCGTGATGCCCGAATCACCGACACCGGCCAACATTCAAGTCGTCGCGCACTCACCGGTGACTTGCCACGACAAGAAGAGCTTCGCCGACGCGACGTACTACACGCACTCGAGCGGCGCGGGCGTGTTCGCGGTCGGTACCTTCTTGTGGATACCGCCGCTCAAGAGCGAGTGCCCGAACGGTCCGGCCACGAGCACGGACTGCCAGATCCAGAAGGTCGTCGAGAACATCCTGCGTGACTTCTCGCTCGGTCCGGCGGCCGATCGTCATCCGTCGGTGAACAACCTGGCCCAATTCGGGATCAAACCGGGTTACACGGGCAAGATCGAACCGCCCGAGCAGGACAGCCCGAGCGCACCGCCCAGCACGACGGCCAAGACGACGACCACGACGTCCAAGTCGGCGACGAGCTCGACCACGAGCCCCCCACGCTCGACGACGACCGCACCGCCGACGACGAGCTCATCGAGCGCCACGACGACCGCGAGCGCTCCCTAGGGATCCCTGCGCCCACGCGTACCCCCTTAGGCTGGCGAGGTGCTGTTCGCCACGAAGGAGATGCGGCGCGCCAAAGTCCGATTCGGGATGCTCGCCGGCGCGGTCGGGCTGCTGGTGTTCTTGATCCTGTTCCAACAAGCACTCCTCGGCTCGCTCGTCACCAGCTTCGTCGGGGCCATCCGCGAGCAGTCGGCCGACGTGCTCGTGTTCGGATCGGATGCCCGCAAGAACATCGCCGGTTCGATCGTCACGCCGGCGCAGCAGGCCCAGATCGCGGCGGTCAGCGAGGTTGGCGCGTCAGCACCACTCGGCGAAGGCACCTTCACGCTGGTTGCCGATGGTCAGGACGTCGACGCCACGATCTTCGGCTACCAACCCGGTGGGCCCGGAGAACCGACGGCGGTCGTCTCGGGCCGCCGACCCGAACAGCCCGGCGAGGCGCTCGCCAGCAAGGAGGACGCGTCGAAGGGCTTTGCCTTGGGAGACGTCGTCACACCGGCCGCGTCGGACGTCCCGATCACGATCGTCGGCCTCACCGAGCAGAGCCGCTACAGCGTGGCGCCGACGCTCTGGGTCACCTTCGACTTCTTCGGTGAGCTACGGCGGGCGATCAACCCCGACGCCAAGGCGGTACTGCCGTCGGTGATCGCCGTTGCTCCCGCCGACGGTGTCGACGCCGCGACTGCCGCAGCTGCGATCAACGCGCAGGTGGACGGCGTCGACGCGCTCACGCGCGCGGAGGCCGCCGCCGAGTCGCCGGGTGTCGCACAGGTGGACCAGTCGTTCCAGCTCATCTTGTGGTTGGTGCGGGGGGTTGTGCTGTTGGTGATCGGGTTCTTCTTCGTGATCCTCACCGTGCAGAAGCAACCGTCGTTGAACCTGCTCCGGGCGGTCGGCGCGTCGGGCTCGTACCTGGTCGGATCCCTGGGCGTGCAGATCCTGTTCGTCCTCGGGGTCGGACTCGTCGTCGGCACGCTGTTGACGTACGGCACGCTCGCGGTTGCGTCGGCCGGACTGCCGTTGTCGATCTCGACCGCCGACGTGCTCTTCAACGTCGGATTGGTTCTCGCGCTCGGTCTCGCTGGCTCACTCGTCTCGATCGTTCGCGTTCTGCGCATAGACCCGGTCGATGCGGTGCAGCGGCCGGGCCTCGGAGGCCTCGAATGAAGCTCGCCCTCCGCGAGTTGTTGCGACGGCCCCTTCGTTTCGCCGTTGTCGCCACGGCCTTGCTCGTCCTGACGATGCTCCTGCTGGTCCTCGGCGCGTTGCTGGACGGCCTCTACCTCGGATCCACCGGCGTTCTCCGTAGGCAGTCCGGCGACTTGATCGTGTTCTCCTCCGACGCGCGGTCGTCCTTGATCCGCTCTCGCATCGACCCGAGCGTGCGAGCCGAGGTCGAGAACGTGCCGGGGGTCGAGGATGTGTCGGGACTCGGCGTCGTGCTCGTAGGCGGCGAGGTGCCCGGTGAGAGCAACCTGGCCGACGTCGCAGTGGTCGGGTACGAACGGCCCACGACGAGCATCCCCGCCCCGCCCTCCGCCGGGCAGGGGTACGCCGACCGGAGCCTCGAACGCGACGGAGTCTCGATCGGCGAGACCATCGGCCTCGGCCCCAGTCGCTTCCCGGTCTCGGTGATCGGATGGGTGGATGACGCGAACTATCTGCTCCAGGGTGGATTGTGGGTCGACGCGACGACCTGGCGAAGCGTGCTCGCCGCATCGAGGCCCGATGCCAACCTGCCGGACGGCACGTTCCAGGCGCTGGCGGTGACCACGTCCCCCGGCACCAACCCCGTTCAGGTAGCGACCGACATCGATGCCGCCACCGGCGGCACGACCGACACACTCACACGGCAAGCCTCCGTGAGCGCGTTGCCAGGGATCAACGAACAGAGCTCGACCTTCACTGCGATCATCTACGTCACCGTGCTCGTCGCCGTTCTGGTGATCGCGTTGTTCTTCGCGCTGCTCACGCTCGAACGGATCGGACTGTACGCCGTGTTGAAAGCGCTCGGCGCCTCGACGGCCCAGATCTTCGTCGGCGTCGTGTTCCAAGCGCTGGTGGTTGCGATCACCTCGTTCGTGCTCGGGGCGGTGGCGGTCTATGCGCTCAGTCCGATCTTGACGCGTGCGTTGCCGTTCCAACTCGTCACCTCACGTACGGTCACCACCTTCGTACTACTGCTCGTCGCGGCGACGATCGGGAGTGCCATCTCATTGCGCCGGGTCGTCAGGGTCGACCCGGCATCCGCCATCGGTTAGCTGATCAGGAGGATCCATGCCCGCCCTCGAGATGCAGGATGTCCGCAAGACCTATCGGTCGGGCGACGACGAGATCCTGGCGCTGGACCATGCCACGGTCACCGTGGACGACGACGAGATCCTCGCGCTCATCGGCCCGTCGGGCTCGGGCAAGACCACCCTGCTCTCGATCGCGGGCGGCCTGCTCTCGCCGAGCGCGGGCCGGGTGGTCGTCGGAGACGAGGACATCACGCAGCACTCACCGAAGGAACTGACATCCTTCCGCAGGAACCGAGTCGGCTTCGTGTTCCAGTCGGTGAACCTCGTGCCATTCCTCAATGCTCGCGAGAACCTTCTCGTCGTGTCCGAGTTCGGCAGGAAGGACATGCGGCCGCGCGAACGCGCGCGGAGCAGTTGCTGACGGACTTGGGCTTGGGTAAGCGGATGAACAACCTGCCGGCCCAGCTCTCGGGCGGCGAGCGTCAGCGCGTGGCCGTCGGTCGTGCGTTGATGAACGAGCCCGATCTCGTCCTCATCGACGAGCCGACCTCTGCGCTCGACACGAAGCTCGGTGAGCAGGTGATGGAACTCATCGTGTCGGAGGTCCGGGGCCGTCACACCGCAGCCGTGATCGTCACGCACGACTCCCGCATGACCCACTACGCCGACCGCACGGTCCAGATCGTCGACGGCCATCTGGCGGCCTAGTTGCCCTGGTCCCGATTCGGCGGATGATCGCTGAACCCGACGGGACCCGGCTGCCGAAGGCCGTTCGGCAGCGCCGAACCCAATGTCAGAGCGGGAGGTTGCCGGTGGCGGCTTTGGTGGTGCCGGTGTCCTTGTAAGCGGCGATGGTGCGTTGGGCGATGCGCATCTGGTGGATCTCGTCGGCACCGTCGGCGAAGCGGGCCCAGCGTGCTTGTTTCATCATCTCGCCGAGCGGGGTGTCCGACGAGTAACCGAGCGCGCCGTGCACCTGGATGGCGCGGTCGATGATGCGCCACAGCGAGTTGGCCACGAAATGCTTGGCCATCGACACCTCGGTCTTGAAGTCGTCGCCGTTGTCGATGAGGAACGCCGAGTGCAACACCATCAGCTTGCACTGGTACAGCTCCATGGCCGAGTCGGCGATCATCCACTGGATGCCCTGCTTCTCGGCGAGGAGCGAGCCGTGGCTGTACCGGTTGAGCGAACGGTCGACCATCATGTCGAGCGCGACCTCGGCCTGGCCGATCCAGCGCATGCAGTGGGCGAGGCGTGCCGGGCCGAGACGGGCTTGACCGAGCAGGTGGCCCTGCCCTCGCCCTCCGAGCATCTGGTCCTTGTGCACTCGTAGGTCGGCGATGCGGATCTCGCAGTGGTTGTGGCTGCCCGAAAGCGTCTCGACGTCGCGAACGATCTCCCAGCCCTCGGACGGGATGTCGACGATGAACGCCGTGTTCGCGGCTTGCGGCAGATCGGGGTCGTCCTCGGTCCGCGCGATCAAGATCGCGAAGTTGGCGCCCCGCGCCCCGGAGATGAACCACTTGTGGCCGTTGATGACCCACTCGTCGCCGTCCTCGTAGGCGCGCGTCTGGATCAACGTGGGATCAGAACCGGCAACCTCGGGCTCGGTCATGGCGAAACACGAACGCATGTAACCGTCACACAGCGGCTTCAGGTACTTCTTCTTCTGCTCGTCGGTGGCCCAGTGCAACAGCGTGTGCATGTTGCCCTCGTCCGGGGCCTGCGCGTTCATGGCGAACGGTCCCATGCGCGTCTTGCCCGCTTCGGCCGACACGCTCGCCATCGCGACATGGCCGAGACCCATGCCGCCGTACTCCTTCGGCATGTGCGGGAGCCACAAGCCACGTTCCTTGGCTTCGCCGCGCATCTCGATGATGGCTTTGATCCAGTCGTCGCGGCTCCAGTCGTTCTCTGCGGCCTTGCGCTCGACGGGACGGACCACTTCGTCGAGGAACGCGCTGACCTTGAACCGGATCTCGTCGATTTCGGGAGGAAACGTGAAGTCGATGGCCATGCCGACCAGTCAACCCCAACTTGACCAAGCGGTCTAGTTCCAGTCGGGGGACTGCTGGGGGCCGAGCGTGCGGCCGACGGCCTCGGCGTCGGCGTGGTAGCCGGCATAACCGAGCAGCTGTGAGAACAACCGCAGACTCTGTGCGCCCGGCGTGCCGAGCAGGCGCAGTTCGTTGGCCACCGCCATGGATTGGCCCGAACCGGCCGCGGCCACCGCCGCCAGACTCTTGGCCGGCCCCGCCGGCTCGTTCACCAGCGCCCAGGCCAACAGGGTCACACCCTCGTTGAAACGGCCCGCAGCCAGCGCCTGGGCCGCCCGGAACGAGGCACTTGGTTGGCCGGCATGGATGTAGCGCTGCACCGCCTGCTCCGCACCGGTGAGGTCGCCCTGCCACAGCCGGCTCCACGCCAGCAGCTCGCTCGCCCACCGCAACACGTCGCCCGACGGCCGCTTGGCCAGGACAGCGTTCGCGATGCGCTCGGCGTCGGCGGGTCGGTGCGCCAACAGCAGTCGGTGCGCCTCCTGCAACTCTGCGCCGAGATCCACCCGTTTGGCCCTCGACAAGGTCGACACGTTGATCCCGATGAACATGACGGCGATCAAGGCGCCGAAGAACACGCCGTAGTACAGGGCGAAAACCGCAAGCGCCGCGGCCACACCGATGGATACGTACTCGGGCAGTTTCGTCGACCTGCCCTTGTTGGCCATCTCGACGCCGGCGGCGAACACCTGACCCCCGTCGAGCGGCAGGATCGGCAGCAGGTTCAGCAGCGACCAGCCGATGTTGATCCACACCGCGGCCGTCACCGCGTCCCGACCCTCGATCGACGTGATCGTGCCCGATTGGGCCAGCAGCCACGAAGGAATACCGAGCAGCACCAACGCCGACAACGGGCCGGCCAGGCTCACCACGATGTGGTGCATAGGTGTCAGCTCCCCCGATCCCGAGGTGAGCCCGCCCATACCGTGCAGGGTGATCGACGGGCGCACACCGTAGAGCCGGAATGCAATCGCGTGGCCGAGCTCGTGGACGAGGATCGAGACGAAGGCGATGGCCACCCACCAGAGCACCCCGGGCACGCTCGGGCGGTACGGGTTGTAGCCGAGGATGGCGATGATGATGAAGAACGCGGGCTCGACCCGGACCGGAATGCCACCGAGAGAGAAGTGCGAGCGCTTCTGCGCCGGTGCGGGGACAGCCACGGCACCAGGGTAGGCGGCTCGGGCCCAGCACCCCCCTCGCCCGGATCGGTCTTCGCGCCCGAGCGGGTCGGATGCCAGGCTGGGCGCATGCCGCGCGCCGACACGACCACCTCCCCCGCCCGGACCCTGACCGATGGACTCGTCCTCCGCGGTGCGAACGAGGACGACATCGAGGGCATCGTGGCCTTGAACGTCGCCGCATTCGGCGAACAGGACGGCCCCGACGTCCGAGCCTTCCTCTCGGATCCCGAGATCCTGCGAGCGTGGAGCGTCGTCGCCGACGGCACGCGAATCGCCTCGGCCATCGCTCGCATCGACCATCGCATGCAGTTCGATGGCCTCGAGTTCACGACGGCGCAGATCGAGTACGTGGCGACCGACAACGCGTATCAGCGCCGAGGCCTCGTGGCCGCACAGATGCAATGGCACCACGACAACTGTCGCGACGCCGGCATCGCCGTGCAGATGATCGGCGGCATCCCGTACTTCTACCGGCGATTCGGGTACGGCTACGGGCTCGAGGACGCGTCGCTCTTCTTGTTCGACCGCGACCACGTCAAGGCCGTCACGGCGCCAGCGTTCGTCGTGCGCCGCGCGACACAGGACGACTTGGCCGCCATCCTGCGTCTGGAAGCGGAGCGGCCGACCGAAGGCCTGCGTGTCGTCCGAGACGAACGGGCGTGGCGTCGAGTTCTCGGCATGTGCGAGGACAACGACTGGGCCGACATCTTCGTCGCCGAGGACAGCGATGGCGTCGCCGGATGGGTACGGGTCTTCGACCATCCCAACGAGAGCCGAACCTTCATGTTGCCGTCGGTGGCACGGTCACACGACGCGGTCACCGCGCTCGTCCGAGCCGCTTTGGACCGCGCCGGCGAGAACATGTTGATCGGCTTCGACAGCCCCGGCACCATCTTCGCCGACCAACTGCGAGTGCTCGGCTCCCCGTTCCTCTACGGGCTCGGCTACTACGTGCGGATCCCCGACCCGATCGCGTTCCTCGAGCTGCTGCGACCGGTGCTGTCGCGACGGCTCGCGGCGTCGGACCTCGCCGAGGCACGCGGCACGGTCGAGGTCTCCCTCTACACGTTCGGCATCGCCCTCGACTACGAAGGCGGTGCCGTCACCGCCGTACGCAAGGTTGCGGGTGTCGAGGACCCGACCGATGTCGACGGCATCGGCGTGGCGCCCGACTGGTTCCCGGCGCTGGCGTTCGGACGCTGGAAAGCCACTGATCTGGCCAAACGGGTCGACGACGTGCTCGTGTTGCGCGACCACCACCTGATGAACGTGCTGTTCCCCTTTCGGACCTCGGACGTGTCTGGCGACTTCTAGTTCTCGGCGCCGGCCCCGTACGCTGCAAAGCGTGACCGACACCGTCACCCCGATCGATACCGAACACCTGCCGGAGGGCGACGAGAAGGCCGTCGCGGTGCAAGCGATGTTCGATCGCATCGCGCCGCGCTACGACCTCGTCAACCGGATCATGACCTTCCGGCTCGATGTGGGGTGGCGTCGACAGACGGTGCGGGCCTTGCGGTTGCCGATGGGCAGCCGGGTGCTGGACCTGGCGTGCGGCACGGGTGATCTGTGCCGCGAGCTCGAGCGCGCGTCACTGCGCCCGATCGGGGTCGATTTCTCGTCCGGCATGCTGTCGCAGGCTCGTACACACGTGCCGCTCGTGCAGGGCGACGCGCTACGCCTTCCCGTGCCCGACGGGAGCATCGACGGCGTCACCTGTGGGTTCGCGCTGCGGAACTTCGTCGATCTCGGCGCCTTCTTCACCGAGCTGGCTCGCGTCGTGCGTCCGCATGGTCATGTCGCGCTGCTCGAAGTGGCTGAGCCCCGTTCCCGCCTTCTCCGTTTCGGCCACGGCGTGTACTTCGGCAAGGTCGTGCCGCGGGTCGGTGGCCTGTTGTCGGACGGCAACGCGTACCGCTACCTGCCGAAGTCCGTGGCGTACTTGCCTCCTCCCGACACGATGCTCGACATGTTGCGGACCGTAGGGTTCGAGTCGGTGGAGCGGCGCACGTTGTCGGCCGGCATCGCCCAACTGATCGTCGGCACACGAGCCGCACTGGTCACCTCATGACCAGGCTGAAGGCCGTCACCCGTCGGCTCGACACCGACGTGGACCTGGTGGCGTTGGCCGGCGACGACGGTGTGCTCTGGACCCGCGGCAAAGGTGGAGTCGCGGGACGGGGCCAGGCCTTGCGCATCGACGTTCCGCGTTTGGATCCCTCCACTGCGGCCAAGGCCGTGCACGACGCCCTCGACCGCATCGAGATCGACGACGAGGTCGGTCTACCCGGCTGCGGGCCCGTGGCAATCGGCGCGCTCCCCTTCGATCCGGCGGAGCCGGGTGTGCTCGTGGTACCCGAGTTGCTGGTCGGAAGGGCGGACGACGGCACACGGTGGATCACCGCTGTTCGGCCCGACGCGACCGCGCCGAGGCTGCCGGATCTCGACGACGCTCGAGTCGATGAGCCGACAACGTTTCGCGTGGTCAGCGAACGGTCGGTCGAAGACTGGTGCGCCGATCTGGTCGCGGCCCGCCAACGGTTGCGCGACGGTGAAGCGGACAAGGTGGTGCTCGCCCGGGCGGTTCTGGTCGAAGCCGATGTCGCGTTGTCGCGGCGCACCATCGCCGAGCGTCTGCGGGCCGCCTACCCCTCGTGCATGTTGTACTCCGTCGATGGGTTCGTCGGCGCGAGCCCCGAACTGCTCGTGGCCCGCGCCGGTGACGTGGTGCGGTGCCACCCGATGGCCGGGACAGCACCGCGCAGCGACGACCCGAGCACCGACGCGCGGCTGGCCGCATCGCTCATCGCGTCCACGAAGGATCAGCGTGAGCACCGGGTGACCATCGACATGGTGCACGACACCTTGTTGCCTTGGTGCTCCTACCTCGACGAGGAGGCAGAGCCGTCGATCGTCGCCATGGCGAACGTGCAGCATCTGGCCACGTCGGTCGAAGGTCGCCTGTCGAGTCCCCCGGCGTCGATCATCGAGTTGATGACCGCGCTCCACCCCACGCCCGCGGTTGGTGGCTCGCCTCGTTCGATCGCTCTCGATCTGATCGATCACTACGAGCACCTCGATCGGGGTCGTTACGGCGGCCCGGTCGGATGGGTGGACGCCGCCGGCAACGGGGCCTGGGCCGTGGGCATCCGTTCGGCCGAGGTCGATGGTGCGTCGGCGCGGCTGTTCGCCGGTGTCGGCGTATTGCCGGGTTCCGATGTGGCCGCCGAGCTGGCCGAGACCCGCGCCAAGTTGCAGGCGCTGCTCGGTGCGATCGTGCGGCCGTAGCCGTACTGATCGCTCAGCCCCACGCCGCGGCGACCGCGGCCGCAGTGGCTTCGTGGATGGCGTCGTGGATGGCGACGTTCGCCACTCGGTTCGTCGAGATCGCGATCACATCGACCCCGCGGCGGCCGGTGCACTTCTCGAGCAACGTGTCGAGGCCGGCCAGATCCTCCACGCGATGGCCGACCGCACCATGCGCATCGGCGACCGCGACCACGTCGAGGCCGTGCGGGGTGCCGAAGAGCTGTTCGAAGCGTGCAGTGGATAACGCGGATGCCTGAGGCAGGAACGAGAAGATGCCGCCACCGTCGTTGTCGACGACGACGACGGTGAGGTCGAGGTCGCGCGAGGCCGCTCCGAGCAGACCGTTGGTGTCGTGAAGGAACGCCACGTCACCCACCAAGGCGCGCGTGGGGCCGCCGTTCAGGGCGACGCCGACGGCCGTGGACACCACGCCGTCGATGCCATTGGCACCCCGGTTGGCGAACACGCGACCGCCCTCCCGAGGGTCGGTGAACCACTCGACGTCGCGAACGGGCATCGAGGACGCCACGACGAGTGCGCCCGCTTCGGGCAGGCTCGCCAGGGTGGCGCGGGCGATCGCGGGTTCGGTGACCGTGGCCGCCGACTCCAGCACCTGGACGATCGCCCCGCGGGCCGCCTCATCGGCGGCGGCCCACCGATCGAGCCACGCCGTCGGATGCGGGTGATCATCGAGCAGCGGTGCCAACTCGAGGGCCGCGATCGACGGATCGGCTTCGACCACGTACGCCGCTTCGCGGGCGGGGTCGAGCCACCAGCCGTCCTCATCGATCACGATCTCACAGGTCTCGGGAGGCTCGACCCCGTGGCCACGTGTCACCCACGCCGCCAGTTCCTTCGATGCGGGCGGCATGCCGAGACGGAGGACGACCTCCGGCGGTTCGACGGCGCCGGATCGCACCACCGCGTCGAACTGCGCCACGACGGCGCGGTCCGGTACGCGGCAACCGCTGCGAGGGTCGGCGAGCACAGGCCAGCCGAGCGTGTGGGCGAGGAGCAACACGTGCTCCGGGTGACGGATGCCGGTGCCGGCGATGATCACCCCGGGGCGACCGCGGCACGTCGCGGCGAGGCGCATCGCGTCGTCGTGGGCAATGCGACGGGGCGCGACGAGGCGCCGGTGCCAGGGCTCACCACCGGTGCGACCGTCGGGTAGGGGGCCCGCCCGACCGACGAGCGGGTCCCGGAAGGCCAGGTTCAGGTGCACTGGTCCCGCGGGTGGGCCGAACGCTTCACACACCGCACGTGACGCCAGCGACCGCGCCGCGGCCAGCGAGTGCTCGTCGGGCGCCGCGACATCGGAGGACCAGCGCACCGCCGAGCCGAAGAGGCCGGCCTGGCTGATGGTCTGCGGCGCCCCCACGTCCCGGAGCTCCTGGGGCCGGTCCGCGGTGCACAGCACGAGGGGAACACGGCCGAGGTCGGCCTCCACGGCCGCAGGATGCAGCTCGGCCGCGGCGGTGCCACTGGTGGTCAGCACGACGCAGGGTCGGCCGGTCGCAGCAGCGATGCCCAGGGCGGTGAAAGCAGCCGATCGCTCGTCGTGGTGCACGTGCACGTGGAGGCGGGAGTCGCCGGCGAGCGCCATGGCGAGTGGCGTGGACCGCGATCCTGGGGCGACGACGGCGTCGGTGACACCGGAGCGCACCCATTCGTCCACCAGGGTTGCGGCGAAGGTCGCGGCTTCGGTGACCGGGAGGTCGGTGTCGTCCACTGGCACAGCCTACGTTTGCGCCCGATGGCCGCCCGTCTGGACACAGAGGTGCGCGGCCGAGGCGCCCGCCTCGGTCTCGTCCATGGCTTCACCCAGAACCGAAGGTGCTGGGGCGCGTTTGCCGACACATTGGCCCGGTCCTTCGAGGTCGTGCTGGTGGACGCACCGGGGCACGGCGGATCGGCCGCGGTCACCGCGGACGTGGCGAACGGCGCGGCGCTCGTCGGCGAGGCCGTGGGGCGCGGCGAGCTATCTCGGATATTCGATGGGCGGACGCCACACGCTGCGCCTGGCGCTCGACCGCCCTGATCTCGTCGAGCGGTTGGTGCTCATCGGTGCCTCGCCGGGTCTCTCCGATACGAGCGAGCGCGCGCAACGGCGCGTTGCCGACGAAGGTCTGGCCGAGCGGCTCGAGGCGATCGGCGTGTCGGCCTTCCTCGACGAGTGGCTGGCCCAACCGATCTTCGCCGGCTTACCACTCGAGGCGCAGTTCCGAGAGGAACGGCAGACGAACACGGTTGCTGGTCTCGCCGGCAGCCTGCGGCTCGCGGGCACGGGCGCGCAGGAGCCGCTATGGGACCGCTTGGCGGAGCTGACGGCACCGACGTTGTTGGTGGTCGGCGCGAACGATCACAAGTTCGGAGCACTGGCCCGCAGGATGCAGGAGGCCATCGGGCTGAACGCCGAGCTCGTGGAGGTGCCGGCGGCGGGGCACGCGCCGCAACTGGAACAGCCCGACGCAACGGCTGCCGCGATCACTGAGTGGTTACGAGCGCCGCGGTAGTCGCTAGGAACCGAAGAACAGGCCCGCGGCGAACAGCACCCCGAACACCAACTGCACGCGGCCCGTCTCCCCCAGAACGGGAATCAATGCCGGGCCCTTTGCTCCTTCGAGGACATGCTGCACGGGTAGCCGCGCCAGCAGGATGGTGAAGAGCGACAACGCGGCCAAGGGCCGGTTGCTCAGACCGGCGACAACGGGCGTGACGACGAAGGGCAGCACCATCAGCGCGACGTAGAACCCCCGCGTGCGCGAGTCGCCGATGCGCACGGCGAGCGTGCGCTTGCCCGCGACGGCGTCGGTGTTGATGTCGCGCAGGTTGTTGATCACGAGCAGCGCCGTGGCGAGTAGGCCGACGGGCACGGCGGCGGCGAAGGGCAACCACGTGAACCGTTCCTGTTGCACGTACGCGGAACCCACGGTGGCCACGAGTCCGAAGAACACGAACACGAACAGCTCGCCGAAGCCGTAGTAGCCGTACGGGCGGGGCCCACCTGTGTACAGCCAGCCCGCTGCGAAGGAAAGGGCGCCGACCACGATCAACCAGGGCGTGACGGCCACCGCCAGCGCCAGGCCGGCCACCGCCGCGACCGCGAACGAGAGTACGGCGGCGCGTTTCACGGCCGTCGGCGTGGCCAACCCCGACCCCACCAGCCGCAACGGGCCGACGCGCGCCTCGGAGTCCGTGCCGCGAACGCCGTCGGAGTAGTCGTTGGCGAAGTTGGTGCCGACCTGAATGGCCAGTGCGACCACCAGCGCGGCGGCGAACCGCCACCCGATGAGGCCACGCCCGGTGCCGAGGTCGCCGTTGGCGGCCGCGGCGGTGCCGACGACCACCGGGACGATCGCGGCCGGCAACGTGCGCGGCCGAGCGCCGGCAACCCAACGGTTCATGCGGGGAAGCATGGCTCCTACGCTGTCGGGGTGCACATGCTCGTTGCGATCGCCGCCTCCACCTCAGAGACCGGTGGCGGCCTCCGTTTCGTCGAGATCCTGCAGCGGGTGTGGGAACGCGGCGATGCGGCGTTGCCCATCGACGTCCGGCTCGCGGCGCCGGCGCGTGCTCGGCTGCTCGAATCGATGGGCGTCGGGAGCCTGATCGACGCCACCGGCGACGAAGTGCGGCTCGACGGTGGCGTTCCGGTCGACGAGGGTGACGCGCTCGTCCTGGCCACGAGCGGCAGCACGGGTGAGCCCAAAGGTGTGGTGCACACTCACGCGTCCGTCGAAGCGTCGGCGCGCGCCACGAGCACCGCGTTGGGCGTGGACCCGGACCGGGACCGCTGGCTGTGTTGTCTGCCGCTCGCGCACGTCGCCGGCCTTTCGGTGGTCACCCGCGCGCTCTGGGCCGGTGTCGACGTGCAGGTGCTTCCCTCCTTCGACGCCGCCGCGGTCGAGGACGCCGCCCGACATGGTGGTGCCACCCTGACAACGGTGGTACCGACCGCTCTGACCCGTTTCGATCCCGCGCTGTTCCGCCGGATCGTGGTCGGCGGCGCGGCGCCTCCGGACCAGCTGCCGGCCAACTGCGTCGTGAGCTATGGCATGACCGAGACCGGGAGCGCGGTGAGCTACGACGGGCAGGCATTGCCCGAGGCCGAGCTGCGGATCGTCGACGGTGAGATCCAGGTTCGTGGACCCATGCTGTTACGCGCTTACAGGGATGGTCGCGATCCCAAGGACGCCGAGGGGTGGTTCGCGACGCGAGACGCGGGCGAGTGGGACGCGAACGGGGCGTTGATCGTGCACGGTCGAGCCGACGACGTGATCATCACCGGCGGCGAGAACGTGTGGCCTGTCGCGGTCGAGCGCGTTCTACTCGAGCATCCCGACATCGCGGAAGTGACCGTGATCGGTCGCGATGATCCCGAGTGGGGACAGCGAGTCGTCGCACTGGTGGTACCGACGCGTGCCGGCGATCCACCGACGCTCGAGATGTTGCGCACGTTGGTGAGAGAACGACTGCACCCATACGCTGCGCCGCGTGAGCTGATGTTGGTCGACTCTCTACCGAGGACAGCCATCGGGAAGGTCCAACGCCACACCCTGCGCTGACGTACCCTGGGCCGCGTGACGGCCGAGTCGCTCGATTCATCAGTGAGCACCGATTTCACGCCGTCGCGACCTGCCCCTACGCCGCCCCCCGAGGCCACACGTCGATTGTTGGAGTTGCTTGGCCATTTGCCGGGACACTTGTTGAGCGTCGGCAGCCCCGAGGGCGAGCTCGTGTATGTGACACCAACCGTTCGCGACACGCTCGGCTACGAGCCGGAGTACTTCACCAGCGAGATCGCCTCGATCGTGCACCCCGACGACGCACGTCGGGTCAGTCGCACGTGGCGCGACGTGCTCGATACGCCCGGTGGGGAGAACTCGCTTCAGTGTCGATTGCGCCACGCGGACGGCAGCTACCGCTGGTTCGAGTGCATCGGGGTGAACGCGAACGATGTCGCAGCCATCGGCGGCTCCCTGTGGAACTTCCGAGACGTGACCGAGCAGATGAACGCGCAGACCGAGCTGCTCGCAAGCGAAGAACGACTTCGATCGATGCTCGAGCAGACCTACGACATCTTCGTCGTGGTCTCACGCGACCACCAGATCACCTGGGCGAACAAACAGCTCACGCAAACCCTCGGGTACGAACTCGACGAGGTGATGGGCATCGACATCCTCATCGGCGTTCACCCCGACGATGTCGACGCCGCCGCGACCAACCTGTTGCGCGCCATCGCGGGTGAGGTGCCCGACGATCCCACGCTGGTACGGGTATTGGCCAAGAGCGGCGAGTGGTTGTGGTTCGATGTCGTCGGCGCCGACCTCTTGGACAATCCCCTCGTCGACGGTTACGTCCTGTGCTTGCGCGAGATCACCCACCGCCACGAGATCGAGTTGGGTCGCCGGGCCACCGAAGCCCGGTTTCGGGCCTTGGTGCAGAACAGCAGCGATGTGGTGCTCGTGCTCGACGAGAACATCAACATCACATTCGCATCGCCGTCGGTCACCCCGGTGTTCGGCTTCGCCGAGCAGGATGTCGTCGGGACGTCCGGATGGGACTTCGTGCATCCCGAGGACCGCGACGCGCTGCTCCCCGGATTGGCGTCGGTCCTCGAAGGGGAGTTGCGGCAATCGAGCACCACGTGCCGCATCATCGGCGCCGACGGATCCATCCATTGGGTCGAAGGTTTGGTCACGAACCTGCTGGACGATCCCAACGTGCGTGGGCTGGTGGCCAACCTGCGGGACGTGACCGATCGCCTGGAGGCCGAGCGGGATGTTCGCCAGCTCTCGCAGATCTTCGAGTCGACCGACGACCTCGTCGCCATCGTCGACCCCGACGGTCACATCCGTCACGCCAACGATGCCGCCATGCGATTCATGCAGGTCGCTCCGGGCGACCCACTCCCCCACATCGACATCGAGTCATGGTTCAACAACTGGGACCTCGATCGGTTGCGCCACGAGATCCTGCCCGACCTGCGCAAGACCGGGTCGTGGAGCGGCGAGCTGGAACTGCTCGATCCCACCGGCCGCTCGTTGCCCGTGCTCGCTCAGTTCATGGCGCACCGCGACCAACAGGGAAAGGTCGAGCACTACTCGACGATGTTGCGCGACATCAGCGAGCGCAAGGCGTTCGAGGAACGGCTCGAACATCAAGCGACGCACGACCCACTGACCGGACTACCCAACCGCACATTGCTCCTCGACCGCCTGAACATGGCCGTGGCCCGAGCACGACGCCACCAGTCCACGCTCGCGGTGCTCTTCTTGGATCTCGACCACTTCAAGGTGGTGAACGACAGCCGCGGACACACGTTGGGCGATCGTCTGCTGGCTCAGATCGCGAACCGATTGACCCGCGCACTGCGTCCCGATGACACCGTGGCCCGGTTCGGTGGTGACGAGTTCGTCATCCTGTCGGAGGATCTCGACGACGATGCGCACGCCATCGAGGCAGCCGAGCGGATCCAACGCGTGCTCGAGGATGTCTTCACGATCGACGGTACGGAGATCTACGTTGCCGCCAGTGTCGGGATCTCGTTCTTCCACAGGGATCCCCAGGCCGCGAACACCGACGAGGAAGTCACTCCCGAGGTGCTGCTTCGGGAGGCCGACGCCGCGATGTACCGCGCCAAGGAACGCGGCCGCGGACAGGTCACGGTGTTCGACGAGACGTTGCGTTCCCGGAACGTTCGCCGGCTCGACATCGAGACGTCGTTGCGGCGTGCCCTCGAAGGCGACGAGCTCCAGGTTCACTATCAACCGATCCTCGACCTGACCACAGGCCGCGTGCGTCACCTCGAAGCGCTCGTTCGGTGGCGTCATCCCGAGCGGGGTCTGCTGTTGCCCGCAGAGTTCGTACCGATCGCCGAGGAGACCGGCTTGATCGTGCCGCTCGGACGCTCTGTGCTCGAGACGGCGTGCCGCGATCTGGCCCGCTGGCGCCGCGAACACCCGACCCTGTCGGAGGTGAGCGTGTCCGTGAACATCTCGGGCCGCCAGCTCGCCGATCGAGGCCTGGTCGAGGATCTCGAGGCCGTCATCAGGAGCACCGGCGTGGAGCCCGAGTCGATCGTGCTCGAGATCACCGAGAGCCTGCTGATGGACGATGTCGAGTTCTCGCATCAGACGCTCGCTCGGCTCAAGCGACTGCGGGTACAACTGGCCGTCGACGACTTCGGCACGGGCTATTCGTCGCTCAGCTATCTACGGAGCTTCCCGGTCGACCTGCTGAAGGTCGACCGCTCGTTCGTGGCGGGCCTGGGTGCCGAGGGCGGCGACGAGGCCATCGTGGCCGCCATCATCCGCTTGGCCCACACGCTCGGGCTCGAAGCCGTGGCCGAGGGCGTCGAGACGCCCGCGCAGCTGGCGCGGCTGCGCGCGCTGGGCTGCAACCTGGCGCAGGGCTTCTACTTGGCCCGACCCATGCCGGCCAGCGATGCCTTCGCCTCGCTCACGCGCTTCGGCATGGGAGCGTGACCGACCCCTCCGAACGCGGACTCGAGCAACGGGTCGCAGCCTACGGATTGCTCGTCGACGGTGACCGCGCCCTGCTGGTGCAAGCGGGCGGCCGTACTGACGTACCGGGACGCTGGTTCTTGCCCGGCGGCGGGGTGGAGCACGGAGAGGACCCGATCGACACAGTGCGACGTGAGTTCCTCGAGGAGACCGGCTTGGTCGTGTCGGTGGGCGATGTCGTGGGCGTGTGGTCGGAGATGATCGAAGCCGAGTCGCGCGGTGTGGAGGTGCACTCGGTGTGCATCGTGTTCTCGATCGAGACGTGGTCGGGCGAGTTGTCGGCCGGGGGCGAGCGCGGCGAACGCGCGTCATGGGAACTCGTCGGCGCGGACGACGACGCTCGCATGGACTTCGTGCGCGCCGCGTTGCGAGATCACCTCGATCCGTGAGTGTCACACCCCCTGTTTAGGATTGGTGCATGGAGTTGGCGGAACTCGATGCGCAAATTGAATGGGTCGACGAACAGCTCGCGCTGATAGGCGATGCTGCGGCAGTCGATTCGGAGGTGCTGCATTCGGTTCTTTCGTTGCGCGAACGGGTCGACGCGCTCGCCACCATGGTCACCACGAAATGGGATCGTGCCGAGACGTGGCGCGCCGATGGTTCGTTGACGCCGGTGGCGTGGTTGGGCCACCACGCCAAGCTCGCCGCGTGCGACGCGAAGGCGCTCGTACGGTCGGCGCGGCTGGTGGCTCGCTGTGAACCGATGGCGAAGTCGATGGTCCAGGGTGAGCTCACCGCCAGTCATGTCCAGGCCTGGGCCCGTCACGTCACGCCACCCCGCGCCGACCTGTTCGACGACCAGGCCGAAGCGTTGGTTGATGCGACCCGGTCGCTGTCGATCGACCAGACCGCGATGGCGGCTCGGCGGTGGGCGGCATGGGCCGACGATCAGTTGAACCGGGGCGAGCCCGAGGATCTGCACGGCAAGCGAGGCGTGTGGTTCGGTCGCACCGGCGACCTCGAGCTCAGCCGCACCCTCGGCACCCCGGAAGAGATGGCCGTGCTGAAAGCCGCGCTCGACAAGATGGAGCCGCCCGACCCCAAGAACACACCGGGCGGCCCCCGCTCCCTCGCCCAACGCCGCTACGACGCGCTGGTGTCATTGGCCGGGCTCGCGCTCGCTGACAAGCACGGGCGCATCGATCCCACCCACACCGTCAACATCGTGATCGACGCCGCCACCCTCACCGGCGAGTTCAACCCCGACGGTCGCAGCGACATCCCCGGCGGCGGGTCCGTACTACCCACCACGAGTGCAACAGCTCCTCTGTGGCAGCTGGATCAGCCGCGTGATCATGGACACCAACGGCGAAATCCTCGACCTCGGCCGCACGCGCCCGCCTGTTCAGCCCGGCCCAACAACGAGCCATCATGATCCGCGACGGCGGCTGCGCCCTCGCCTGCTGCGACCGACCCCCCGAATGGTGCGACGCCCACCACCTCGACCCCTACGGCCCACCCACCTGCGGTGAGACCAACCTCGACAACGGCATCGGCCTCTGCCGACCCCACCACACCCTCGTCCACAAAGGCTGGACACCCTGGCAAGACGTCGACGGCAACTGGTACCTACAACCGCCCTAGACGACCTGGAAGTCAGGCGGCGGTCGCACCCTTGCTCAGCCAGAAGTCATTAAGGGCGCCCTGCACCTTCACGTACCAGATGATGTTGCCGATGATCGGCAACAGGAACCACAGCCCCCACAGCGGAGTGACAGGACTCTCGCGTCCGTCGCGCTCGTACATGTTCTTGATCTCGTTCGGGATGGTGAACATGAGCACGACCGCGAGCAAGAGATAGATCACAACCGCGAGCACACCGCCGAGTCCGTCGCGGTTGTACTTCTTCAGGTCCTCGTTCGTGCGGTAGGACCACAGAATGCCCCAGATGCCGCACGTGACGATCGTCAACAGGATGACGAGACCAATGCTGTAGAACGCCCCGTCCACGCTCTGCGGTACCTCACCACCGGGCTGAGGGCTGGCTGATTGTGGCTGCTGCTCGCTCATGGCGTTACAACGTAGTGGCGGATGCCCACGTGCGAGTGGACGACGTCACCCACCCGCTCCGAGCAGGGCGCCACCGTCGATGACGGTGGTCGTACCGGTGATCCAGCTCGCGGCGTCGCTGGCCAGGAACACGGCGGCGTTGGCGATGTCGGCCGGTTCACCGAGTCGCTTCAAGGGCATATGGCGTGCGATCGCCTCTTCGTTCGGCTCCCACAACGCGCGCGCCATGTCGGTCTTGACCAAGCCGGGCGCGATGGCGTTCACGCGCACGCCCGGCGCGAGCTCGGCAGCGAGTGTCCGCGTGAGATGTATGAGCGCCGCCTTCGTGCCGTTGTACACACCGATCGTCGGCTCGACGCTGAGCCCACCGATGGACGCGATGTTCAGTACCACTCCCCCGCGCTCTTGCATGGACGCATGCCACGCCTTCTGCGTCCACATCAGCGGACCGCGCCAGTTGACTTCGACCGTCTTGTCGAACCGCGAGGGATCGATGTCGATCGTCGGCCCGAAGTAGGGGTTGGTCGCGGCGTTGTTCACCAGGATGTCGACGGCACCGAAGCGCTCGACGGTCGCGGCCACACACGCGCCGGCCTGATCGGGATCGCCGGCATGCGCCGCGAACGTGGCTACCTCACCGTCCATCGTCGCGGCCGCGTCGTCGAGCGCTTCCTGTTTGCGCGACGACAGCATCACCTTCGCCCCACTCGCCGCGAATCCCGCAGAAATGGCGCGGCCGATGCCTTTCGACGCGCCGGTGACGAGCGCGACCTTCCCATCGAGACGGATTTCCATGACGCGGGACCTTAGGTCGATAGGTTGAAAGCATGCCCAACCGCCTGGCGAATGAGTCCAGTCCCTACCTTCGGCAGCACGCCGACAATCCCGTCGACTGGTTCGCGTGGGGCGACGAGGCGTTCGCCGAGGCCCAGGAGTCCGACCGACCGATCCTGCTGTCGGTCGGGTACTCGGCGTGTCACTGGTGCCATGTGATGGCCCACGAGTCGTTCGAGGACGACGCCACGGCGGGGCTCATGAACGAGCTGTTCGTCAACGTCAAGGTCGATCGCGAGGAACGCCCGGACGTCGACGCGATCTACATGGACGCCGTGCAGGCGATGACCGGACAGGGCGGCTGGCCCATGACGGTGTTCCTGACACCCGACGGCCGGCCCTTCTTCGGCGGCACGTACTTCCCGAAGACGAGTCGCGGCGGAATGATGTCGTTCACCGATCTCTGCCAGCGCATCGACGAGGTATGGCGGACGCGTCGCGCCGAGCTCGACGAACAGGCCGACGCGCTCACCGATGCGATCGGGCGCTCGACCGAGATCGCGAGCGAGACCGACTACGACGCGTCCGCGCTCCTCGACACAGCTCTGACCGCACTCCGACGCGCCCACGACGCGAAGTGGGGTGGGTTCGGCTCGGCACCGAAGTTCCCCCAGACGATGAGCATCGAGTTCTTGCTGCGGGCCCACCGCAACAACGGTTCCGACGACACGCTCGGAGTGGTGACGACGTCGCTGGACGCCATGGCGTCGGGCGGGATCTACGACCATCTCGGCGGTGGGTTCGCCCGCTACTCCACCGACGAGGAGTGGCTCGTACCCCATTTCGAGAAGATGCTCTACGACCAAGCGCTGCTCGCGCGCGTCTACCTGCATGCATGGCAGGTGACCGGTGAGGCGCGGTACCGCCAGGTCCTCGACGAGACCATCGACTACGTGCTGCGGGATCTGCGCCACGAGCGGGGCGGGTTCTTCTCGGCCGAGGACGCCGACTCCGAGGGCGTCGAGGGCAAGTTCTACGTCTGGTCGCTCGATGAGGTGCGCGAGATCGCGGGTGACGACGCCGATGACGCCATCGCCTGGTGGGGGGTGACACCGGCGGGCAACTTCGAAGGCACCAACATCCTGTTCCGACCCGTGCGCGGCGATCTCCTGCGACCGGAGTCCGTCGAGCGGGCTCGGGTCGCGCTCCTCACCCAGCGCGAGGAGCGCGTGCGGCCGGGCCTCGACGACAAGGTCCTGACGGAATGGAACGCGCTGTTCCTCGCCACCATCGCCGAGGCGGCGGCCGCCACCGGCAACCGACGATGGCTCGAGGCCGCTGTCGCGAACGGTGATTTCCTCCTCGACAACCTGCGGGGCGAGGACGGTCGGTGGCGGCGCTCGTGGCAGGCCGAGTCGGGCCCCCGCCACCTCGCCTACGGCGCCGACTACGCCGCACTCGTGGACGCCTTCGTGCGCCTGGGCGAAGCCTCGGGCCAAGCACGCTGGATCGAGACGGCGCGCGAGACGGCCGACGCGCTCGTCGAGTTGTTCTGGGACGAAGAGCAGGGCGGCGTGTTCACCACCGGAAGCGATGCCGAGCGACTCGTCACCCGACCGAAGGATCTGCTCGACAACGCCACTCCGTCGGCGAACAGCCTGACCGCCAACGGCTTGCTCCGCCTGGCCGCGCTGACCGGCGACTCACAGTATCGATCCCGGGCCGAGACCATCGTGAGCCTGCTGGCTGAGCCCGCCGGTCGGCACCCGATGGCGTTCGGGCATCTCCTGTGTGCCCTCGACCTCCTCGTCAGCGGAGCGATCGAGGTCGCCGTCACGGGCAACCGACCCGACCTCGTCGCCGCAGTGCAGGCGCGCTATCTGCCGAACGCAGTGCTCACCTGGGGAGAGCGCTACGACTCGCCGCTGTGGGAGGCGCGCGAGGACGGGAAAGCCTATGTGTGCCGCAACTACGCGTGCCTCGTGCCGACCACCGATCCCGAAACGCTGGTGAGCCAGCTGGCCGCGGTCTAGGTCGCCCGCGTCAGCGGCAGACGAACACACCGGTGTCGGTGCGGGTGAAGAACTCCCCGTCGCTCGCGACGATGTCCTCGATGCGGGCCTCGAACCGCTGCATCAGCGCCTCCCACTGATCGTCGTCGTAGCCCTCACCGGACAGGTCACGCATGCTGCGCGCGAAACGCAGCACGGGGCCCGCCTCAGGTACGTGCAGTTCACCGACGAAGTCGACGACGTCCACGCGATCGAACTCGGCTTCGAGATACGGACGGCCGTTGTCGAGCGTGAATCGATGAGACGGGCGCCACCAACCGTCGCGCCCGGACACCTCGGCGAGAACGGCATCGAACTCGGCGAAATGTGCCAGCGCGTTCGTCACCGCCAAGAAGACGCCACCCGAGCGCAACACGCGGTGGGCCTCGGCGACGGCCGAATCGATCGGGTCGACGTGGTACAGCATGTGGTTCGCCATCACCGCATCGAACGTGTCGTCGGCGAAAGGCAGATGCGTGACGTCGGCGCTCGCGACCGCGGCGACACCTGCGGCACGCGCCGCCGCGAGCATCCCCGTGGAGAGGTCGACCGCGACCGGCGACACCGTCGACGACCGGTCCAGCAACCGAGCGGAGTACGTACCGGGTCCGCACCCCATGTCCAGGACGCGACACGCGCCGTCGACCGGGAGCTGGTCGAGCACCGAGTCGACGAGATCGAACTCCGGCTGGCGATACGCGTAGATGTTGCGCCGGTCGTCGAGCTTGTCGGCATCGGCGTAGGCGGCGGTGCGCAACACGGTTCGATCCGTGCCCGGGGCACCCGGCGTGGGCGTCATGGCGCTGTCACCAGCCACCGAGATGCACGATCTGGTCGAGCGTGCGCCGCTCGCGTGCCGCCGACTGGCTCGGTCGGTCCCCGCCCGCGTCGGGCGTTCCGAGGGCGATCGTTCCTATCGGTGTGAGCGCGGCGGGCACACCCAGCTCGGCCATGAGCGCGGCCTCGTGTTCGAAGATGCCGAAGAACAACGTGCCGAGTCCTTCGTCGACCGCCGCCAGTTGGATGAGCATGGTCATGAAGGCGGCGTCGACGTACCAGTACGGAACGCCCCACGCTTCGGCGCTCTCCCCCAATCCCGACGCGGCCTTGTCGGACTCGCGGTAGCGCGACACATAGGCTTCGGGCGACGCTACGGGGATCACCAGCACCGGCGCCTGCAGCAAGCCCGGCCACGGGAACCCGGCTCGCCTCTCGTCGGGCAGCGTGACGTCCCAGTACCGAGCGGTCTGCTCCGGGCCCTCCAACACGACCATGTCGGTGCCCTGGGTGTTACCGGCCGACGGAGCCCGCAGACCGGCACGCAGCACCCGCCGCAGCACATCGGGCGGAACAGGGGTGGGAGCGAAGGACCGCACCATCCGCCGGCGGCGGAGAACGGCCTCGAGATCCAAGGCGCTCGCTCGGGCGACCGGGTCAGGCCAGCTTGGCCAGATGCTCCGCCATCGCCCAACCGAAGGCGATGAGGGAGTCCCCTCGGACGAAGTCGACCTCGTCGAAGAAGGCGACGACCCCGGGGTCGATCTTCTCGGGCTTCAGGCTGTCGTGGTCGAGCACCAGGGGGTACGTGTTGTCGCCCGTCGTGCGGAAGTCCCGGTCGTTGTACCCACCGTTCTCGACGCCGAACCGCTTGGCGAGCCGGCGACCCCACGCTCGCTCCTCGCCGGTGGCCTTGTGGCCGGGCCTCGGCACGATGTCTTCGAGGGTGCGGAAGGCCTCGTAGCCCGACGGGGTGATGAAGCGGGTGCCGACGAGCACGTCTTCGTCCGGGAAGGCCAGCACGGCCCGCCGGAACTGATCGGTCACGATGGCCCGCAGGACGGCGTCACGCTTGCTCGTGCGCTTCACCGAGGCCAGTCCGATGAGGATGCTCGGGGTGCCCCCGATGCGCTCCAGCGTCGAGAAGGAAAAACCACGGAGAGCGCGACCCTCGCGGGCGAGGGTGACCAAGACCCAGGACTCGGCCTGCTTCGAGAGCAGTCCAGCCTCGAAATGGCTCGGTCCCTCCGCACAGATATCGGCCATCTCGGTCAGTTCTGCATCGCTGAGCGCCGTGCAGTCCTTGGTCGATACTTCGATGGCCATGAGCTTCGACGCCCCCTGATCGGCGGACCGGAACCCCTCTAGTCCAGCGGTCAGAACCGCGTGGCGCAACTCGGTCGCAACCGGGCGTCGTAGCGTTGCGCCGTGACTCTGCTCGCCGGCATCGCGCTCGCGGTCGTTCTCGGGGCGATCCTCGGGGCAATTCTGGCCCGGTTGCGGAGGCGGAGGCGCCCGTCCACGAAGGCCCCACACGATGTCGCGAGCCTGCTGCGCGCCTACCGCCACGGACACTTCGAGCACGTGATCGAAGCGGCCCCGGAAGTGACGGCGAACATGGGCGCCGTCGCCGGCGCGAGCTGGCGAGCGCGCCTCGAGTTGGTGTGGGGTCACTCGTACTTCGAGCTCGATCGCTACCGAGAGGCGATCCCGCATCTGCGCCGCGGCCTCGACGAATCGTCGGACGCACCCGAAGCCGAGGTGCGCTTCCGTCACTGCCTCGGGTACGCGTTGCAGAAGACCGGCCACGAGCGCGAGGCGCGCGCCATCTACGAAGACCTGTTGAGCGACCCCGACCTCGACCCGCAGGTTCGCGACGGCGTCCAACGCAACCTGTCCGAGCTCGACCCGGCCGGGAGCGGATAACCGCTGGGCCATCGATGGTTCGCCGCCTACCGTCGGGCCCATGCGCCAACTGACGCCCACCCCGCGAACCACCGTCCGGCGACTGAAAGAGCGCGGCGACTACGACGTCGCCACGATCCACGCCATCCTCGACGAAGGCATGGTGTGCCACGTCGGCTTCGCCGTCGACAGCCAGCCCTGGGTGATACCGACGGCGTACGTCCGTCGCGGTGATGACATCTACATCCACGGCGCCAACGGCAACCATGCCCTGCGTTCACTCGCCGGCGGTGCTCCTGCCTGTGTCACGGTCACGCTCATGGACGGGCTCGTACTGGCCCGGTCCACCTTCCATCACTCGATCAACTACCGATCCGTGGTGCTCTTCGGCCACGGCGAGATGGTGGACGACGCGGACGAGAAAGCCGCCGTGCTCGACGCGCTCGTCGAACATCTCGTGCCGGGACGCAGCGCGGACGCCCGCGCCGCACGCGACGACGAGTTGCGCAAGACGCTCGTGATCCGGCTACCGATCGACGAAGCCTCCGCCAAGATCCGCACCGGTGGTCCCATCGACGACGAGGAAGACCTGAGCATGCCCATCTGGGCCGGTGTGGTGCCCCTCACGTTGACCGCCGGCGTGCCTGTCGCCGCTGACGATCTCACCAACGGGCTAGCGGCACCCGAGTACGCCCGACACGCGCTACAACCGCTAGATCATCAGGCAAACATCGCGTCGGCGCCGAGCAGGACGCGCAACTCGCCCATGAGACCGTTGGAGGCGTCGACGCAGAACTGATCGGGTAGCCGCAACACTTTCTCGCCCAGGTGCAAGAACACCTGCGAGTCACCCGGGTGCTCGTGCAGCAGGCCCTTGAGGTCGGCCAGTAGATGCTCGCTCAACGCGTTCGGAGACAGGTTGATGCGCACCGGCGGCGCGCCGTCCATGACCGGCTCGAACCGCTCGATCTCGGTGGCCATGAGCTTCGGTTGGTCGTCGCGGGTATCGACCCGGCCCTTCATGATCACGATGGCGTCGTCGGTGAGCACGTGGCCGAACTTCTGCATCGTCTTCGGGAACACCATCACTTCGATCGACGTCTGCAGATCCTCGAGCTGGAAGACCGCCATGAGATCGCCGCGCTTCGTCCACTTCCGCTGCAGCGCCGTGACCAGACCGCCGACCACCCGGATGGCCCCGTCCGGCGCCTCCTCGAGCTCCGTGAGCAGGCATTCGGTCCGGCGGCGCATGGAGGCCTCGGCGCCCATGAGCGGGTGATCGCTCACGTACAGGCCGAGCATCTCCTTTTCGAAGGCGAGCCGCTGGCGCTTCTCGAACTCGAGATCGGGGATCTCGATGCGGGATTCGTCGAAGCCAGCGCCGACCTCGACCTCGGCGCTGGCGAAGAGCTCGAACTGACCCTCGGCCTCCTTGCGGCGACGGGCCATGGTGCGGTCGACGATCGCCTCGTGCACGGCGAGCAGGCCTTGGCGGGGATGTCCGAGCGAGTCGAACGCACCGGCCTTGATGAGCGACTCGACCGCTCGCTTGTTCAGCACCGTCGAGTCGACCCGTTCGCAGAAGTCGTAGAAGTCGGTGAACGGACCGTTCTCCTCCCGCTCCCGCACGATGGGGTGGACGAGACCTTCACCGACGTTGCGCACGGCGGAGAGGCCGAACGGGATCGAGCCCGCGCCGGTCTCGGGGTCGAAGACCGCGATGAAGTCGGAGTCGGACTTGTTGACGTCCGGTACCAGCACGGGCACCCCGAGGATGCGGCACTCGTTGAGATAGATCGCAGCCTTGTCGAGGTTCTGCTTCACGCTCGTGAGCAGACAAGCCATGTACTCGACCCGGTAGTTCGCCTTGAGATAGGCGGTCTGGTACGCCACGAGTCCGTAGCCGTACGAGTGACTCTTGTTGAACGCGTAATCGGCGAAGGGCTCGATGATGTCGAACCACTTCTCGCCGAGATCACGGCCGTAGCCCTGGCTGTCGCACCCCTCGACGAACTTCTCGCGTTCCTTGCGAATCAGCTTGCGGTCCTTCTTGCCACAGGCCTTGCGCAGATTGTCGGCGTCGGCGAGCGAGTAGCCGGCGAACTTCTGCGCAATCCGCATCACCGACTCTTGGTAGATCATCAACCCGTAGGTGTCGGCCAGGACTTCCTCGGCGTCGGGGTGGAGGTAGGTGATCTCCTTGCGGCCGTTCTTGCGGTCGGCGTAGTCGCTGTGCATGTTGGCGGCCATCGGGCCCGGCCGGTAGAGCGCGACCAGCGCGGCGACGTCTTCGAAGCTGGTGGGCGCCAGCGAACGCATCAGCACGCGCATGGGTCCACCCTCGAGCTGGAACACCCCGATCGAGTCGCCTCGTTGCAGCAGCTCGTAGGTGTTGGCGTCGTCGAGTGGAACGTTGTCGATGTCGAGGGCGTGACCGCGAGTGCGTTCGATCATGGCGACGGTGTCACTGATGACATCGAGGTTGCGCAGGCCGAGGAAGTCCATCTTCAGGAGGCCGAGGTCTTCCACCCCGTGCATCTCGTACTGCGTCACGACCGGCGCGTTCTCGGGCGGCTGGCCGTTCTCCGGCTTGCGCTGGATCGGCAAGTAGTCGGTGAGCGGCTCCTTGGTGATCACCACCGCGGCCGCGTGGATGCCGTCCTGCCGGCGCAGACCCTCGAGGCCCTTGGCCACGTCGATGACCCGCTGCGCGTCGGGGTCGGTGGTGTACATGTCGCGTAGCTCGGAGGCCATCTTCCAGCCGTCCTCGAACTTGGCCGGCGCCTGCTCGGCCATGGCGGCCCACAACGGCGTGTCACGGCCCATGACCAACGGCGGCATGGCCTTGGCCACCTTGTCGCCGACGATGTACGGGTAGCCGAGCACCCGTGCGGCATCGCGCACCGCGGCGCGCGCCTTGATCGTCGAGAAGGTGACGATCTGGGCCACGCGGTCGCGGCCGTAACGCTCGGCCGCGTACCGGATCATCTCGTCGCGGTAACGCGAGTCGAAGTCCATGTCGATGTCGGGCATCGAGATGCGCGATGGGTTGAGGAACCGCTCGAACAGCAAGTCGTACTTGATGGGGTCGAGGTCGGTGATCTGCAAGCTGTACGCGACCGCGCACCCCGCCGCGCTGCCGCGCCCTGGTCCGACACGGATGCCGTTGTCGCGGGCGTGCCGGATCAGGTCCCAGACGATGAGGAAGTACGAGCTGAACCCCATGTCGGCGATGACCTGCAGCTCGAAGGCCAAGCGCTCGACGGTCTCGTCGGGGACGGGATCACCCCAACGCTCGGCCGCGCCGGTGAGCGTGAGGTGACGCAAGTAGTCGGCGTCGTCGGTGAAGCCTTCGGGCAGCGGGAAGTTCGGCAGCTGCGGCTTGCCGAACTCGATCTCGACATCGCAGCGCTCGGCGATCCAAAGCGTGTTGTCGCACGCCTGGGGCAGGTCACGAAACAGATGGCGCATCTCGGCTGCCGACTTCAGATAGTGCTCGTCACCATGGAACCGGAGGCGATCGGGGTCGCTCATCAGCGATCCGGTCTGCACGCACAGCAAGGCATCGTGGGCCTCGGCGTGCTCGCGGTCGGTGTAGTGGCTGTCGTTGGTGGCGAGCAGCGGCGCACGGAGCTTCTTGGCGATCTCGAGCAGCTTGGGGTTGGTGCGGTGCTGATCCGGGATGCCGTGGTCTTGGAGCTCGATGAAGAAGTTGTCGCGCCCGAAGATCTCCTGGAGTCGGGCGGCCTTCTGCAACGCGCTGGCGTCGTCGCCCTGCAACAACGACTGCAGCACCTGCCCACCGAGGCACCCGGACGTGACGATCAGGCCTTCGTGGTGCGCGTCGAGGAGCTCCCAGTCGACCTTGGGCTTCATGTAGTAGCCCTCGAGGTACGCCCGGCTCGCGAGCTGGATCAGGTTGCGGTAGCCGGTGTTCGTCTCGGCCAGCGCGGTCAGGTGGTAATAGGCCTTGCGCCCGCCCTCGGCGTCCCCGCCGGTGTCGTCCTGGCGGCCTCGCCGGGCCGGTCGCTCGGTGCGGTGCTCGTAGGCCTGGTAGAGCTCGGACCCCACGATGGGCTTGAGCCCGTGGTCCTTGGCCGCCCGATAGAAGTCGAGGACGCCGTACATGTTGCCGTGATCGGTGATCCCGATCGCCGGCTGCCCGTCGGCCGCCGCCTTGGCCACGACCTCGCCCACCCGCGCCGCGCCGTCGAGCATCGAGAACTCGGTGTGCAGATGCAGATGGGTGAACGAATCAGCCACCGGTCCGGACGTCCCTTTCCACAGGCCGTCCACAGCCGTTGTCCCCTACCTGTGGACGAATCACAATCGTGTCATTTGGTTTTAGCCCCCGGCGAGCCGGCGCGCCATGCACGTTTGCCGACGCATTCGTACACATTGAATTCCGGGTACGTGTGTATCCTCGCGCGCCATGCGCACGAACATCGAAATCGACGACGAGCTGCTCTCCGAGGCGCAGGAGATCGCCGGGACCCCGACCAAGAAGGCCACGGTCGACTTCGCATTGCGCGAGCTCGTCCGCCATCGCGAGCGTCAGCGGGTGCTCGACCTCGAGGGCAAGGTGCACTGGGAGGGCGACCTCGCGGCATCGCGCTTCGTCGCGCACGCGGTGATCGTCGTCGACACCAGCGTTTGGGTCGACCACTTCAACGCGGTCGCGTCCCCCGAAGCGGTGCTGCTTCGCGAGCTCATCCGATCCGATACCGAGGTCGGCATCGTCGATCTCTGCCTCGCCGAGATCCTTCAGGGCTTCCGGCGTGACCGTGACGTGGATCTCGTCAGCGCGAGCCTTCTCGCCTTCCCCGTGCTGGCGCTCCAGTCGACCGACGACCATCTCTACGCCGCCGAGCTGTATCGGACGGCCCGGCGCCGAGGCCACACCGTCCGGAGCACCATCGATTGCCTCATCGCCGCGGTCTGCGTGCGGGAAGAATCGATGCTGCTGCATCGCGATCCGCGACTACGACCACCTCGCGTCCTGCAGCCCGCTTCGGATTCTCGCCGCTTGACCGCGACCCAACCCGTACGCTCGGACCATGAGCGATCTTCTGCGCCTCGATCGACCCGATCCGGCCATCGCGGTGCTGACCCTCGACCGACCCGACCGCAAGAACGCCCTGTCGATCGCCCTGCGGGACCAGATCAGCGACGCCCTCGACGAGCTCGAGCACGAGGAAGCAGCTGAAGGTCGTCGTGATCACCGGTGCCGGCAACGCGTTCTCCGCCGGCTTCGACCTATCGGAGTTCGACCGCGCCTTCGCCGACGAGACCTACGCCCGCGAGCTGTGGGCGTCGAGCGATCGATACCACCAGCGCGTGCTGCAGTTCCCTCTGCCGACGGTGGCTGCGGTGAACGGTCCCGCGCTGGGCGGTGGCTTCGATCTGGCGGTTCTCTGCGACCTCCGGGTGGCATCGACGACGGCGCGGTTCGCCCATCCCGAGTACGCCTTCGCCGACGTCGTGTACGGCCCGCTCCACGATCTGGTCGGCGGCGCCTTGGCTCGCGAGCTCTGCATGACGGGCCGCAACGTCGATGCCGACGAGGCTCTCTCGATCCACCTGGTGTCAGCGGTCGTGAGCCCCGACGACCTGCTCGGCCACGCGGTCGACCTCGCTCGCACCATCGCGGTGGCGCCACGCGAGAACCTCGTGCGCACCAAGGGCAAGGCACTGCGCGCCGCCGGCACCGATCCCGCGACGGGCACGCTCGATCTCTAGTCCTTGCTGAAGCCGTAGTCGCGCTCGACGGTCGCGACGCGCACTCGGTAGGCCCGATACCAACGGTCGTGACCGAGCTGCTGCGCGGCGACGTGCTCGGCGACGCGCTTCCATGCACGGGCATCCGCCTCGGTGGCCCAGTACGACACCGATATGCCCATCGTCGCCGTCGTCCAACGCCTCGACACCGAGGTAGCCGGGTTGACGCTGCACGAGCTCGAGCATCGCCTCGTCGGTCTCCAGGTAGCCCTCGCCATCGTCGCTACGCAGCGAGGTGAAGATGACAGCGATGTACGGCGGCTCCGGCGTGCCGGCCAGGGTCACAGGTAGGTGCCAGGACGCGTCTGCGGATCGCCGCCGTCACCCGGCACCCCGGGCGGACGAGGGCCACCCTCGGTCAGCTCGGCGCGCATGTTCTCCAACTGTTGGCGCGCCGCCATCTGCTGGGCGAACAGCGTGGCTTGGATGCCATGGAACAGGCCTTCGAGCCAGCCGACCAACTGCGCCTGCGCGATGCGCAGCTCGACGTCGGTGGGCGTCGTGTCGCTGCCGAACGGCAGGGCCAAACGGTCGAGCTCGTCGCGAAGATCCGGTGACAGTGCAGAGCCCAACTCGTCGATCGAGCGCTCGAAGATGACCTTCAGTCGCTCGCGAGACGGTTCGTCGAGCGGCGTCGAGCGCACCTCGTCGAGCAACTGCTTGATCATCGAGCCGACGCGCATCACCTTGGCCGGCTCAGAAACCAGCTCGCGTTCGGGCTCGCTGTCGGGGGGATTCTGACCATCGGGCGCGCCGGCGCCCGGGTTGTATGAGCTCGGCTGGTTCCACGGGGTGCATCGGACATGGGCGAATACTTGCCCTATGCCGTGCCGCGAGCAACGAGGAGCGGTACGCGCATCTCGGCCGGGGTGAGCGACCCGTGCCGGGCGATCAAGTCGAACGGCCCAGTGTCGTCGGCATCGACGTACGCCACCGGCTCGCGGGCGACCAGCGCGACATCACCCAAACGGGCGCGGGCCTCGGGCGTGACCGTGGTGCCGAACCAGTTCTCGTCGATCGTCTGCTCCTGGCTCACGATCCAACCCGTGTCGCTGTGCCGCTCTTGGGCGGCCTCGAGCAACACCCGGGCGTGACCGGGCCGGGCATGCAACCAACGGAAGCGGCCCTCACCCGACTGATACGACACGTGCGCAGTCACATCCGCGTGCAACGTCACCAGGTTGTCGCCCACGTCGACTTGACCGTGGTCGGACGTCAACACCAACGCGGCCGTCGACGGCAACAATCGGATCAGGTACTCGACCATGTGATCGACCGCGACGAGCTCGGCGTCGTAGTGGTCGGCCAGGCCGTACTCGTGCGCGACCTTGTCGACGCCGTCGTAGTACGTGTACACGAACGGTTCGTTGGCCCGCACGAGACGCGCCGTCTCGGCGACCAGCGTCGAGGGCATCCGGTACCCCGAGAAGCGCACGCCTTCGAGGTGGGCTTGCGTGAACCCCGAATGGCGGAACTCGGCCCTCGTGACGACGGCAGGACGATGGCCGAGGAAGGGCTCGCGGGGTTGGATCTTCTCGGGCGGGATCGAATCGCGAGCGTCGCGACCCGACGCCCACCACCGCAACACGTTCAGGATCTCGCCTTCGACATCCATGCGGTAGCCGATGACGCCGTGCTCACCGGGCGACATGCCCGTGGAAATCGAGGTGAGAGCGGCCGCGGTCGTGGAGGGCGCGATGGTCAGGATGGGACCGCCCTCCATCGTGCACAGCGACGGAGCGAGAGAGCGGCGAGGCTCGAGCTGCTCCCAACCGAGGCCGTCGAGCACGAGCAACACGACCTGGTCCGCGTCGGCCGCCGCCGGGAGCCACGAAGGCCGCTCGCCGGACGGTTCGAGCAACGCCGGCACCACGTTCGAGATGCAGGGTCCGCCGTAATCGGGAATCAGTGGTGAGTCGCCCAATAGGGTCCTTTCCAGCGAATTCGTACGATACCGGACACCACGGGTGCCGCACAGACCACCCGTCGGCCGACCGCCGGTCTCGTACAACCGCCACCGGCCTCTCGTACGATGGTCGCCGTGAAGGTCTCCACGAGGGGTGACTACGCGAGCCGGGCGCTGTTGTCGCTGGCATTGCACGGCGAGGGCGAAGGTCCCACCTCGGTACGCGACATCGCCGATCGCACCGGGCTCCCCCAGCCCTACCTCGAGCAGATCCTGCTTGGCCTTGAAGGGCGCAGGGCTGGTGCGGTCCAAGCGCGGGGTCGGCGGTGGCTACGTGCTCGCCCGCGAGCCGAAGGAGATCTTGCTCTCCGAGATCGTCATGGCGGTCGACGGGCCGATCGTCGCCGGTGACTTCGGCGAGCCCCACACCAACGGGGCGTGCGATCACGAAGGACAGTGCGTGCTGCTGGCCATCTGGGCCGACGTGGGCGAGCACATGCGCAGCTACCTCGCGTCGCAGAGCCTCGCCGACATCGTGGCCATGGCACGCGGTGAGGCCGCCTGGCCGAACCGAGCTGACCGCCTGGCCGAACGACGACGCTGATCAGGTTCGCTCACTCGCCCAGCGAGTCGAGCACCGCGGTCAGATCGGGAGGCAACGGGGCCGAGAACGTCAGCTGCCTCACCCGTCACCGGATGCGCGAAGCGCAAGCGCTCGGCGTGCAGGAACGGACGATCCATCGGCAGCGACTGGCGAGTGCCGCCGTAGCGGTCGTCGCCGACGACGGGATGGTCGATGGCGGCGAGATGCACGCGGATCTGATGCGTGCGGCCGGTCTCCAGCTCGCAACCGAGCAGGGACACTTCGACCGGGCTCGTGGTACTCGTTGCGAACCTCGTAGCGGGTGCGAGCGGGCTTGCCTCGAGCCGACACCGCCATCTTCGTCGGGGCTCGCGGCGATCGACCGATCGGCGCGTCGATCATGCCGGCCTTGGCGTCGAATGTCCCCCACGCCAGCGCGATGTAGCCACGCTCGACGTCGTGGCGGGTCAACGCGGCCACCAGGCCCTCGTAGGCCGCTGTCGAACGCGCCACGACGAGCAAGCCCGACGTGCCCCGATCGAGCCGGTGCACGATGCCGGGTCGTCCCGCCTCGCCCACGGTTGCGATCTCGGGGTACTCCACCAGCAATCCGTTGACGAGCGTGCCGTCCGGCGTGCCCGCGCCCGGGTGCACCACGAGACCCGCCGGTTTGTCGATCACCACGAGGTCCGCGTCGGCGTAGACCGTTCCGAACGCGACGGACGCGTCGGCATCCAGCGGTGCGACGACGGTGGCGGGCACCTCCAACTCCAGCTCGTCACCCTCGACCAGACGATGGGTGCGGCTCGTGACCGGCTGACCGTTCACGCGCACCTCGCCCGCCGCGACCAGCGCCGAGGCCTCGCTGCGACTCAACCCGGTGAGCATCGCCACCACCCGGTCGAGCCGTTCACCGTCGAGCGCCGCGGGGATCTCCTCGATCACGTCGTCGCCTCGGGCGTTTCGCCCCTCTTCGTGCGCCGCCCCTTCGGCCTCCGGCGTGCGAACAGCGTCACGATGACCAGCAAGATGCCGCCGATCACCACGCACGAATCGGCCACGTTGAACACGGGCCACCACTGCAGGTCGATGAAGTCGACCACGCCCCCGCCGAAGAACCCGCTGCCGCGAAAGGCGCGATCGGCCAAATTGCCGAGCGCCCCTCCGAGGATCAGCCCGAGCGCCACCGCGCCGGCCCGGCTGGTCGATCGTGCGCCCCTGCCAGAGCAGGAAGCCCACGACACACAGAGCCAGCACGGCGATGATCGGACCGGCGCCACCGGCGAGGCTGAAGGCGGCGCCGGTGTTCGTGGTGACCTGGAGGCGCAACGTCCAGAAGAGCCTCGATCGGATCGTTCGTCAACCGTTCGATGGCCCACCACTTGGTGAGCTGGTCGACCGTGAAGGCGGACGCGGCGACGACCGCGAGCAGAACGCGATGCGATGACTGCTCGGACCGGATCGCAGACTCCTCTACCGGCGGAAGCCGCCGACCTTGTACTCCACCCGTTCACGAGCCCAGGGAATGGCGCGGAGCCGTTCCTTCGGGATGGCCAAGCCGGAAGCCTCGCAGAGCCCGTAGGTGTTCGCGGCGATCTTCGCCAGGGCATGATCGATGTCGTCGATGTGCGCGCGGAACTGCGCACTCAACGCCAGATCGCGTTCGCGCTCGACCTGGAGCGTGTCGCCCTCGCCGGACTCCTCGTCGAACTGCACGTCGCCCGGCTCGCGCAGATTGGCGAGCTCGGTGGCCTCGGCGTCGAGGGTCTCCACGTCCTTGGTGAGCTTGCGGCGTTCCTCGATGAGCGCTTCGCGCTGCACCTCGAGGAACTTTGCGTCGTACGGGAGACTTTGCCGGCTTCTTGGGCGCAGCCTTCTTGGCGGCGACCTTCTTCACCGGAGCGGCCTTCTTGGCGGGGGCTTCTGACTTGGTGGCCGGGGCCTTCTTGGCGGCGGTCTTGGTGGCCGGGGCCTTCTTGGCCACGGTCTTGGCGGACGAGCCTTCTTGGGGTTGCCTTCTTCACGGGGGCCTTTTTGCCGGCGCCTTCTTCGACGCGGTCTTCTTGGGGGGTGACTGCTTGGCGCGGCCTTCTTGGCCGTTGCTTTGGCGGGAGTCTTCTTCGCCACGGTTTTGGGCGAAACAGCCTTCTTGGCCGCCTTCTTCGCGGGCGCCTTCGTGGGTCTCGCCATCGATGACTCCTCGGAATGTGGCCGGCCTGGCCGCGAAAGGTGCGAGAGGTTACGGCTCAGGACCCGCGCCCGTCAACACGCGGCGGTGGGCTCGTGCCGACCCGTAGGCTGAGGTCCATGTCGTTCGGCCCTATCGACCCTGACCTCGACCTCGTCGGCCTCGAGGAACGCGTGCTGGCCCGCTGGCGGGACCGTGACGTGATCGGAGAGGTTCGCCGGCTCCGCAAGGACGGCGAACCGTGGATCTTCTACGAGGGGCCCCCGACCGCCAACGGCAAGCCGGGCCTGCACCACGTGTGGGCTCGGGTCTTCAAGGACCTCTACCCCCGATTCCAGACCATGCGCGGCAAGAACGTGCCTCGCAAGGGCGGCTGGGACTGCCACGGGCTGCCCGTCGAGCTCGAGGTCGAAAAGGAGCTCGGGCTGCTCACCAAGCACGACATCGAGGCCTTCGGCATCGCCGAGTTCAACCAACGGTGCCGCGACTCGGTGCAGCGCTACGTCGAGGACTGGTCGGCGCTCACGTCGAGCTCGGGCACCTGGATCGACACCGCCGACGCCTACTGGACGCTGTCGAACGACTACGTCGAGTCGGTGTGGTGGCTCCTGCGCCAGATGTGGGACAAGGACCTGCTCTACGAAGGCCACCGCGTCAGCCCCTATTGCGCTCGATGCGGCACCGCCCTGTCGTCGCACGAGCTCGGCCAGCCCGACGTGTACCGAGACGTGGTCGACCCGTCGGTGTACGTGCGCTTCCCCGTCACCGAGCGGCCGGGCGGGCGGCGAACCGGTCGACCTGCTCGTGTGGACCACCACACCGTGGACCCTCATCTCCAACGTCGCGGCGGCCGTCGGCGCCGACGTCGAATACGTCCGCGTCGCGAGCACCGACGGCACGAACGATCTGGTGATGGCGGCGGCCCGCGCCCCCGAGGACGCCGAGATCGTCGAGCGGTGGAATGGACGCGACCTCGTGGGTTGGCACTATCAGCGGCCCTTCGACTTCCTGACGCCGACCGACACCAGCGGCGATCCCTGGCGAGTGGTCACCGCCGATTTCGTCACCACCGACGACGGCAGCGGCATCGTGCACATCGCGCCCGCCTTCGGCGAGGACGACTTCCAGATCGGTCGCCGAGACGGCTTCCCGATCCTCAACCCGGTCGACGCCGACGGCGCCTTCGACAAGTCGGTGCCGCCGTGGACCGGACAGTTCGTGAAGGACGCCGACGCGTCGATCATCGATGATCTCCGATCGCGTGGGCTGCTCGTTCGTGAACAGCCCTACGAGCACAGCTATCCGCATTGCTGGCGCTGCGGTACGCCGTTGATCTACTGGGCCAAGACGTCGTGGTTCGTGCGCACGTCGGAACAACGCGAGCTGCTGCTGCGCGAGAACGAGCGCATCAACTGGCAACCGCCGAACATCAAACACGGCCGGTTCGGCAACTGGGTCGAGAACAACGTCGACTGGGCCCTGTCACGCGACCGCTACTGGGGCACCCCGCTGCCGATCTGGCGATGCAAGGACTGCGGCGAGGACACGTGCATCGGGTCGGTCGGCGAGCTCGCCGAGCGTTCGGGCCGCGACCTCTCCGAGCTCGACCTGCACCGCCCGTTCGTCGACGAGGTGACCATTCCCGTGTGCTTCGTGTTCGGGCACGGCGCGCCGCCTCGCACCCGTGATCGACGCGTGGTTCGACTCCGGCAGCATGCCGTCCGCTCAGTTCCACTATCCCGTTCGAGAACACCGAGACCTTCGAGCACTCGTTCCCCGCCGACTTCATCTGCGAAGCGATCGACCAGACCCGCGGGTGGTTCTACTCGCTGCTCGCGGTGAACGGTCTCGTGTTCGACAGCACGCCCTACAAGAACGTGGTGTGCCTGGCACTCGTCGTGGACGAGAACGGCCAGAAGATGTCCAAGTCGCGCGGCAACGTGATCGAGCCGTGGGAGATCTTCAACAACGAGGGCGCCGACGCGCTGCGGTGGTACTTCTTCTCGCAGGGCCAACCGTGGACCACGCGCCGGGTGTACCACGAGGGCATCCGTGAGGCGACGCGTCAGACCTTGCTGACGCTGTGGAACGTCTTCTCGTTCTTCGCCACCTATGCCGATATCGATGGTTGGGCGCCCGATGCCGGCAGCGCGACAGCCGAGCGAGCACGTCCTCGACCGTTGGGTGCTGTCGGAGCTGGACGACACCGTGCGTGTGGTGACCGACGCGCTCGAGGGCTTCGACGCGCTCGAAGGCGCCACCCGCCTGGGTCGCTTCGTCGACGACCTCTCGAACTGGTACGTCCGTCGGTCGCGGCCCCGCTTCTGGAAGAACAGCGACCCTGCCGCACACGCCACGTTGCACGAGGCGCTCGTCACCCTCTCACAGCTGCTCGCGCCGTTCGTGCCCTTCCTCGCCGACGAGATCTACACCACGCTCACCGGCGAAGGCTCGGTGCACGCCAGCGACTGGCCGGAGCCCAAGGGGCGCCACGACGCCGCGCTGGCGACACAGATGGCTTCGGCGCGGCGACTCGTCGCGATCGGTCGCGCGGCTCGTACCGACGCCAAGGTGAAGGTGCGCCAGCCACTTGGCGCGTGCGCTGATGTTGCATCCGGGCGACGCCCTGTCCGCCGATCTCCAACAGGAGATCCGCACGGAGCTGAACGTCAAGGAGCTCCAGGACATCGACACGCTGTCGGGCCTGCTGAGTTGGACCGTCCTGCCGAACTTCCGGGTGCTCGGGCCCCGGCTCGGACCCAAGATCAACGAGGTGAAACAGGCGCTCGCGGCCGCCGACGGCTCGGCGCTGCACGACCAGCTCGAAGCGGAGGGCTTCGTCGAGGTGGCCGGCGAGCGGCTCGAGCGTGACGACGTCGAGGTGCGGGCCCAACGTCACGAGGCCTTCGCCTTGTCAGAGGACGACGGTTGGGCCGTCGCTCTCGACCTCGAGCTCGACGACGAGCTACGCGCCGAAGGGACTGGCCCGCGAGCTCGTCCGCGCGTTGAACGATCTACGCAAGGAGCGAGGCTTCGAGATCGCCGACCGCATTGTCGTGCGCATCGACGCGCCGACGGAACTCGCAGCAGCAGTCAGCGCTCACACCGACTGGATCGCCGGCGAAGTGCTGGCGACGAGCCTGATGCTCGAGTCGGTCGACGACGACCGCACGTTCGACGTCGACGGGCACGCCGTGCGCGCCACATTGGTGAAGACCTGAACGGACGAACCGTCGGGTGCGGGCGAGCCCGCGTCGCTCAGCGGCGGAAGCCGAAGCGTGACTTCTGCTGTTCCGGGTCCGAGGTTTCCGACGTCTCGAAGTCGGCCTCGAAGAACGCCCGCATGGCCTTGTCGGCCTCGTCGTCGGGCGGCCCGAGCGGATCGTCGCTCTCGGTGAAGGGCTTGAACGCCTGCGTCGGCGGCCCCACGCGGTCGTCGCGATCGGCCGCCGCGAACAGATCATCGCCGGCGAGATCGATGTCGGGGCTCTCGTCGGGGACCGCTGCGAGAAGCGGTGTCTTGCTCGCTTCGGCGTGCGTGTCGAGCCCGGACTTGCCCGAGGCACCGAAGATGCCACCGGGCGCCCGTGCCGGTTCCGGTGCGGACGTGAGGTCGACGCCACTGACGTCGATGCCTTCGTTGAGCACCACGATCTCTTCTTCGACGATTTCGTCGTCGGCGTCGTCCAGTTCGATGTCGTCGGCGCCTTCTTGGGACACAACCGCTTCGTCGTCGTCGGCTCGTCGACGTCGAGCGGGCAGCGACGCCGATTCGGCCAGCACGTCGTCGACCGTCGTGTCGTGCAACGCAGGTGGCGTGTCCACGCGCAACCCGTCGGGATCGTCGAGCACGAGCGCCAATGCCTCGACCCCGCGACGGATGCGGGCGCGTTGGTCGTCGAGATGGGCACCGAGGATGTCGATGTCGGATTGCACGGTCGTCTTGAGCTCTTCGAGCTCGCGCACCTCGCGTACGACCACGGCGCGCCGTTGCTCGATCAGCTCGTCGGCTTCGCGCTGTGCTTCGGCCTTCGTGGTCTGTGCTTCGGCTTCGGCTTCGGCGACGAGACCGGCGGCCTTGGTGCGCGCCTCACTGACCGTCTGTTGCGCAGTGGAGTTCGCGTCGTCGATCGTCGCGTCGGCCGTGCGCTGAGCCATGAGGAGGATCTTGGACGCCTTGTCGGCATCAGCCTCCAGGTCGGCTGGGGCGCTGACGAGCGCGGAACCGGGCGCGGGTTCACTGCCGGCGCGCGCCAGCTCCGATTCGGCTGCCGCTTGAGCACGTTGCGCATCAGCGACGCGTGCATCGGCCTCCTCGGCGCGCGCGGTGGCCTCGCGCAATTTGTCCTGAAGTTGCGCGACCGCGCTGCTCACACGTTCGAGGAAGTTGTCGACCTCTTCGGGGTCGTAGCCACGACGCCGCTCGGAGAACTTCACATCAGTGAGGAGGTGGGGAGTTCCGTCCATGCGGGGGATCGTAGCGAGACGCGCCATACCGCCGCGGGATCTCCTTTTCGCGGGGTCGGCAGGACCCGGGTCAGTAGCAGCCCAGGAGGCCGAGGAGGATGTTCAGCCCGAAGAAAACGATGATCGGCGACAAGTCGATGCCGACCGCTCCGAACCGCACCGGCGGGAGCAGCGCTCGCAACGGTGCCAGCACGGGTTCGGTGACGCCGAACAAGAACCGTTGTACAGAACCCATACGGCCTTCACCCGATCCCGGGAACCACGACAGCACGATCCGACCCAGAAGGATCAAGAGGTACAGCTGAAGCAAGAAGCAAATGATCTGCACGGCAGCTCAAACAGTCGGGACCAAAGGGGCCAGTGGGGAACGTGGGGACAGGGTGGAACGTGGGGGTCGGGAACCGAAAGGATCGGATCAGGCGTCGTGCAGACCGCGCTCTTGGAGCCGGCGACGTTCCTCGGCCGAGACCTCCACGTTGGTCGGGGTGAGCAGGTACACCTGATGCGCGACCTTCTCCATGTGACCGCCGAGGCCGTAGCAGAGGCCACTCGAGAAGTCGATGAGCCGGCGCGCGAGATCACGCTCCGCGCCTTGCAGGTTCAACAACACGGGTTGGTTGGCCTTGAACTTGTCCGCCACTTCTTGCGCGTGGTTGAACGAGGTCGGTGACACCAAGTGCGGCTTCGCGGACGCGCTGGCCGGGATCGGGCGCACCACGGCACGCGGCTTGGGCGTGACCGGCTCGGGCGGTTGGGGCTGGGCCGGCAACGTGCGAACGGCACTGGGCTCGGGCTCGCCCTCCCCCGGTTGGTTGCGACCGAGCGGGGATCGGGCCGGGACGGCCGTTCGGGAACGGGTCGCCGGGGCCGTCGGGCGGGCCGCAACGGCAGGCTCACGGGCGGCGACGGGCTGCTGTTGGACGACGGGTTCGTCGACGATCCCGTCCTCCTCGTACTCGTCGTCGGGCCCCAAGCCCAGATAGAGCATGGCCTTGCGCCACATCGAAGCCATCAAATCCTCCTGAACAGGCGTCAGCGAGTCTCGCGCGCCTGGACCGCGGTGCGACAGGCTAACGGTTCCCTGGCCATCGGCCCCAGCGGACGGCGCAACCCTCCCCCGAGCGGCGGATTATCGCCCCGGCCAGGAGATCGAGCGGACTATCGCCGCCCCTAGAGACTGGGCCGGGGGCCGAAGAGGTCGCGGCCGATGCGGACCATGGTCGAGCCCTCCTCGACTGCGACCTCGAGATCGTCGGTCATGCCGATCGAGCGCTCGGGCAGGCCGAGATCGTCGGCGGTGGCGACCAGCCGACGGAAGCCCGGGCGGGCGTCGTCGGGCGATCCGGCGGGGCCGACCCCCATGAGGCCGCGGACGTCGAGGTCCATCGTGGCCAGCTGGGCGACGAGCGAGGGCAGGTCGGACCACGAGCATCCGCCCTTCTGCGGCTCGCCCGACAGGTTCACCTGTACGAGCACACTCGCTCCGGGAGCCCGCTTGGCGATCTCGGCGCCGAGCTCGGCCCGATCGACGCTCTGCCAGAGGTGCACGTGCGGCGCGAGGGCGCGGACCTTGTTGCGTTGCAACCGACCCAGGAAGTGCCACCGCACGCGAGTCGGATCGACCTCGTGCTCCGCGAGCTCGGGCACTTTGCCCAACAGCTCCTGGGAGTAGTTCTCTCCGATGTCCTCCACGCCGGCCGCGAGTGCCGCCAGGACGGCGTCGACCGGGAACGCCTTGGTGACGGCCACGAGCCGCGTGTCCGCACCGCCGGCCCGCACCATGCGGGCCGCGCACATCGGCCACGCGTGCGGCCACTTGCGCAGGATCGATCGAGGTGGTCATGACGCGGCGTCGTCCGCCGGCGGCTCGATCCACACCGTCAACGCATGACGCCCCTCGTCGCGCCGAGCGCGATGGGAGAAGAAGCGCGACCCGTCGCAAGCCGTGCACGCGTCGGCTGCTCCTGCCAACGCGACTCCCGCCCCACCGAGCGCGGCGGCCACGGCCATCGGCAGGTCGAGGGCGCGCTCGCCCGCGGCGGTCCGGCTTCGCACTGCGGGGCCGTACCGCGCCGTGAGGTTCTCGAGGTCGGCCTCGCCGAACTCGTAGCACTCGGCGTGGATGCACGGCCCGAGCCATGCCGACAGGTCGCGAGCGCCGAGCGTGCGCATGGCGTCGACCGTCGCCTCGATCACGCCGGACTCGACGCCTTTCCATCCGGCGTGGACTGCAGCCACGACGTGTTGCTGGCTCACGATCGCGACCGGTGCGCAGTCGGCCACGTTCACCGACAGCACGAGCCCGACCCGATCGGTGACCAAGGCGTCGGCTTCGATCGCTTCGGTGAGCGGCTCGTCGATCACCACGGCCGTGGCGCCGTGAACCTGAATGAGCGACGACCACGGCAGATCGAGCACCGATCGCCTCCGCCCCGCCAAACGGTCGGCCGGCGGTGAAGCGCGCAGATCACCGTCGGCCCGGGTGGTGAATCGGCTACGGGCGACCCGTCCCCCGGGGAGGGGGACGGTCCAACCGATCGGTGGCCGTTCGGGAACGGCGGCCTACTTGAGGAACGACGGCACGTCGAAGTCGTCGTCGCCCCCGTCGAGATCGAGATCGTCGTCATCGTCGGCGGCGCCGGCGAACACGTCGGTGACGGGTGCGAGGTCGCCGGCTCGGGTACGACCCGCCTCGCCCGGCTTCCGATCCGCGTCCCAGCGGTCGAAACCGGCGGCGATGACGGTGACTCGCACTTCGTCGCCCATCTCGTCGTCGATGACCGTGCCGAAGATGATGTTCGCGTCCGGATGGGCAACGGAATGGATGACCTCGGCGGCTTCGTTGACTTCGAACAGGCCGAGATCGCTGCCACCCGCGATGGTGAGCAGGATGCCTCGGGCGCCTTCGATGCTCGCCTCGAGCAACGGGCTCGAGATGGCGGCGCGAGCGGCGGCGAGCGAACGGCCTTCGCCCGATCCGTAACCGATGCCCATCAGTGCGGAACCGGCGTCGCTCATGATCATCTTCACATCGGCGAAGTCGGTGTTGATCAACCCCGGTGTGGTGATGAGGTCCGTGATGCCTTGCACACCTTGCAACAGCACCTCGTCGGCCATCTTGAACGCGTTGAGCACCGACGTCTTGTCGTTGGACACGGTGAGGAGCCGATCGTTCGGGATGACGATCAGCGTGTCGACCTTTTCCTTCAACTTCTGGATGCCGGACTCTGCTTGCACGGCACGTCGGCGGCCTTCGAAACCGAACGGACGCGTGACGACGCCGATGGTCAACGCTCCGAGGTTCTTCGCCGTCTCGGCGATGACGGGCGCGGCGCCCGTGCCGGTGCCGCCGCCCTTTCCGGCGGTGATGAACACCATGTCGGCACCCTTGATGGCCTCTTCGATGTCTTCCTGGTGCGACTCGGCCGCTTCGCGACCGACCTCGGGGTCACTGCCCGCGCCGAGACCGCGCGTCAGCTCGCGACCGATGTCGAGCTTCACGTCGGCGTCGCTCATCAGGAGGGCCTGCGCATCGGTGTTCACAGCGATGAACTCCACGCCCTTCAAACCGGCATCGATCATGCGATTGACGGCGTTGACGCCGCCGCCGCCCACCCCGATGACCTTGATGACCGCCAGGTAGTTCTGCGGGTTCCCGGCCATGACGTTCGTTCCCTCCACGTTTTGGCGCCTTGTGCTGCTTCGGATCGGTCTTGTTCGGGCGAGCGGCCTGCTCGCCGCCAACTGTTGTCGTCGTCCCTGCCGCCGTGGTGGATGGGGCCGCCGTGGTGGATGGGCGTCGCTTCGCGGTGGGCTTGGCCGCCGGCTTCTTGCGTGGCCTCCGCGCCGTGGCCGGCTTGGCCGGCGTTTCTGTCCTCCGGCCCGCTCTTGAACGCCGAGACGTCGAACAGATGGTCAGGCACCGCGGGTACCCCAGTTATCGGAAGGCAAACCAACCCTCAACTGGACGTCGAGAGTCGGGTAAACCTCAGGTTGCGCGTGAAAGCGTACGTGCGCGCGTCGCGGCTGGTCAACCGAGCCAGCGTGCACGATCACGCAACGCGCGCCCGTCATGGCGTGCGCGGACCCACGGTCGGGCGGTCGGGGACACAAACATCGAGCGTGGCCAGGCCGGTGTCGTCGACTTGGGCGAACACCGTTTGCAGCGAGCGCACTTTGGCGGCGATGTCGTCGGCGCCGCAGAAGTTCACCACGCCCGACGGTCGCACCTTGAACTGGATCTGGCCGTCCGGCGCCACCAGGACCGTTTCGATGCGTGATCGCAGGCCCGGGGTCAATGCGTTCACGACCGCCAGCACCCCGTCGGCGCCGGCCACGGACTCCCCGGGCGCCCCCGCCACCACTCCCTGCACCGGCACCAGGTTGGGGTCCGGGATGGAGGCGGGCGCCACCACGTGTCCCTCGCCGTCGACCAAGACCGGATGGCCTCCGGTGTCGCTGAACATGGCCACGGGCTGGCGTTCGCGGATGTTCAGCACGACGTCACCACCCCACGACGGGTCGACGCTCACATCGGCGACCCAGGGCAGGGCGGCCAGGAGACGACTGCGAATCGCTCCTTTGTCGACATCGAGGATCTGATCGCCGACGTGCAGCCCCGACGCGGCGCGGACGTCGTCGTCGCTCGTGTGGGTCGAACCCGACACTTGTATCTGGTCGATGTCGAGCAACGCCGTGCGCGTGATGAACCACGCGCCGATGAGCACGGTGGCGAGCGACGAGCACGCCGAACACCCAGCGGCGGCGACGACGTTGCTGGGCCCGAGCCACGAGCTCGCGTCGGGCCTGGATGCGCGGGTCGACGCTGTCCCCGTCGTCGACCGCCGGGCGGGTGTCGAGCCCTGGGCGGGTGTCGAGCACAGGGCCCATCAATACGCCTCGACGTCCAACTCGCTCGGCGCGAATCCGATCAAGCGGGTCTCCGGCCGCAACAGGACCCCGGTGTGTCGATGCACTCGGGCCTGCACGTCGAGCATGAGGGCGAAGATGTCGTCAGCCGACCCGCCGTCATCGGCCTGGATGAAGTTGGCGTGCTTGGACGAGACCTGCGCCGTGCCCAATCGGAGTCCTTTGCACCCCGAGAGATCGACGAGTCGTCCGGCCGACTCCCCCGGCGGGTTGACGAAGACCGAGCCGGCGTTGGCGCCGCCGGGCTGGTTCTCGCGCCTCCACCGCACGATCTCGGTGATCGCCGCCTCGGCGGTCTCGCGGTCACCTTCGGCCAGGCGGAGCTCGGCTTCGAGGACCACCTGGTCGCGATCGATGTTCGATCGGCGAAATCCGAGGTCGAGTTGGGCCGCGCTCACCTGCGTATCCTCGCCGTTGCGCAGGTCGAATCGGCGGACCCTCACCAGACTCGCGGCCAGGTCGGAGCCGTGCCCACCAGCGTTCATGCGCACCCCGCCCCCGATCGAGCCGGGCACACCCACGGCCCACTCGAAACCGGTGAGCCCGGCCGCCGCCGAACGGCGGGCGACCACCGGCATGCTGGCGCCGCCTCCGGCGCGCACGACCAGGCCGTCGATGATGACCTGAGCGAACCGCTCCCCGAGCACCAGCGCGACCCCGGCGAACCCCGTCTCGGCGATGAGCAGGTTCGATCCGTTGCCGATCACGAGCACGGGCACCGCCGACGCCCGCACGGCCTCGGCCACGGCGGCGAGATCGTCATCCGTCTCGGCCCGCACCAGCAGCGCGGCCCGGCCCCCCACGCGGTACGTGGTGAGCTCACCGATCGGTACGTCTCGCTCGGCCCGCGCACCGAGGACCCCGCCCGCCACGTCGAGCGGGTCGGTCACGCGGCGTGCCCCCGACGCAGCTGGTCCTGCAGCTCGTCGGGCAGCGAGGTCAAATCGCCGGCGCCGAGGGTCAAGCACAGGTCACCGGGCCGCAACTCCGACCGCAGGAACGTCGTGATGTCGGCGCGGTGCGGTAGGTAGGCCACCCGAGCCCATGCGTGCGCGTCGAGCACGCTCTGCACCACCAACTTGCCCGAGATGCCCGGCCGCGGTGTTTCGCCGGCTGCGTACACGTCGGTGACCGCGAGCACGTCGGCATCGACGAAGGCATCACCGAAGTCCTGCCACAGCGTGGCCGTGCGGCTGTAGCGATGAGGCTGGAACACGCAGACGATCCGGTTCCAACGTCCGGCGCGGGCTGCAGCCAGAGCTGCGGCCACTTCGGTGGGCAGGTGCGCGTAGTCGTCGATGAACGTGATGCCATCGATCTCGCCGCGGTGCTCGAAACGGCGCGCCACCCCGCCGAACTTGGCCAAAGCGGCCCGTGCGGCTTCGAACGACGCGCCGAGCAGCAGGCCCATGGCCACCGCGGCGCAGGCGTTGCGGGCGTTGTGCAGGCCGGCCAGCGGGAGCTGCACGACCCCGACGGGCTCGCCGCTACGCAACAGTTGGAACCGGGCGCCCCATCGCTCGAGCTCGAGGTCGGTCATACGGAACTCCGCCTCGGCCGCCATGCCGTAGGTATGGGCGCCGTGCGCAGCACCGAGCGTCGCGGCGACCTCGTCGTCGGCGCACACCAGCCGTGGACCCGTCGCGCCGGCGACGAATCGATCGAACGCACGGAGCAAGGCCTCGTAAGACCCGTGGAACTCGAGATGATCGGCTTCGACGTTGGTCAACACGATCGCCTCGCGCGGCAACTCGACGAAGGTGCCGTCGCTCTCGTCGGCTTCGACCACGAACCATTCGCCGTCGCCCCAGATCGCGCCGCTCCCGATCTCGTTGACGTCACCGCCGATGATGAACGACGGGTGCAGGTCGGCTTGGTTGAGCACCAGCGCGAGCATCGACGAAGTCGTGGTCTTGCCATGAGTTCCCGCCACGGCGACCGTGCGACGCGTCGCGGCGATCGCCGCGAGCACGTCGGCCCGCCGCAGGACCGGCACCTCGCGTTCGCGCGCAGTGACCACCTCACGGTTCCGTTCGGGGATCGCCGTCGAGATCGTCACGAAGTCGACGTCGGCGCGCAGGTTCTCCGGGCTGTGGCCGATGCGCACGTCGACACCCTCGGCCCGCAGGCGTTCCAGGCCCGCGGACTCCTTGAGATCGCTGCCGGACACACGATGGCCCATGGCCGCCAGCACACTGGCGATCGCGCTCATGCCGGCACCACCGACACCGACCACGTGAATGGAGCGCGGATGCCGGAGGTCGACGGGTTGCACAGGGCTCGACGGGATGTTCAGGCACGGGCGTGCTCCTCCACCAACCGGGCGACTCGATCAGCGGCGTCACGGTAGGCCACCGTCTGCACGGCATCCGCCATCGCGGCGAGGCGAGCGGGGTCGGCCAACAAGGGGCCGAGCTCCTCGGCGAGGCGCGCCGCGGTCAGCTCCGGGTCGGGAACGAGAATCGCTCCCCCGGCCCGCATCAGCACCGCGGCATTGGCCGTCTGGTGGTCTCGCGGTGCGATCGGCAGCGGCACCAACACCGCGGGCAGGCCCGACCACGGCCAGCTCGGCGACGGTGTTGCCGCCGGCGCGGGTCACGGCGACGTCGGCGGCCGCCAGCATCAGCTCCATGCGGTTCTCGTACCGCACGGCCTGATACTGCAGCCCGTCGGCCGGCAGCTCTGGTGGCTCGCCGAGCTCGTCCCAATCGCGGGTGCCGATGACGTGGCGGATCACCACGTCATCGCGGTCACGCCACAGCGGTAGCAAGCGCCGAACAGCGTCGTTGATGGTCCTCGACCCGAGCGACCCGCTGAACACGGCGACGACCGTCCTGTCGCTTCGGCAATCCGAGCGCCTCGCGTGCACTGTCGCGGTCGCGGGCTCGGTCGATCTCGAGGATCTCGGGGCGGACGGGGTTCCCGGCCACGACCTTGCGACGCAGATCGGTGTCGGGGAACGGTACCGCGGCGGCCTTGGCGAATCGGCCGGCCAGGCGGTTGGCTGCGCCCGGCACGCGCGTTCTGCTCGGTGACGACGATCGGAACGCGCCACAGGATCGCGCCGACCGTGCACGCCACGCTCGCGTAGCCGCCCACGACCACCACCACTTTCGGTCGTGTCCGCCGCACGATGCCGATCCCCTTGATCACGCCACGCACGATGCCGAGAACGGCCCCGACGTTGGCCCAGGTCAACCGGCGCTGGATGCCGCGACCCGGCAGCGCGATGAGTGGGTAGCCGGCCTCCGGCACCAGGTCGGTCTCGAGTCCCCGTTCACTTCCGACGAACACGAGAGATTCCGGAGCATGACCCCGCTCGACGAGCGCGGCCGCGACGGCCAGCCCAGGAATGATGTGGCCGGCGGTGCCGCCGCCGGCCAACAAGGCATAGGCGGGCGTCGCGCGCTCCATCACCTCGCGGCGGTGGCAGGTCGCGCGTGACGAGCGACGTTGAGCAACAATCCGGCCGCCGCCATGAGCACGAGCAGCGACGAACCGCCGAAGGATACGAACGGCAGCGGTACACCCGTGATCGGCAGCGCTCCGATGACGGCGCCGATGTTGACGAAAGCCTGCACCAGGATCCACGTGGTCACGCCGGCGGCGAGCAACATGCCGAAGCGATCAGGTGCCCGCAGCGCGGTGCGGATACCGAGCACGCCGAGCGCGAGGAACAGCGCGATCACCGTGAGGGCACCGACCAAGCCGAGCTCCTCACCGATCACCGCGAAGATGAAGTCGGTGTGCGGGAAGGGCAGGAAGCCCCACTTGGCGCGGCCCTCGCCGAGCCCGGTGCCGATGAGCCCACCGTTGGCCACCCCCACCTGCGCCTGGATGGTCTGGTAACCCGTGTTGAGCGGGTCGGCCCACGGATCACGGAAGCCCATCAGCCGCCGGTAGCGGTACGGCTCGACGACGGCGAACACCACGGCCGCCGCCGCACCACCTGCCGCAGTGAGACCGAGCGGCTTGAGCGGCACGCCCGCCACGAACAGCATCACGAACACGATCACGCCGAGGATGATCGTGGTGCCGAGGTTCGGCTGCAGCATGATCAACGCGGCCACGACCAGGAACACCACGAGCACAGGTCGCAACGTCAGGCGCGTGTCGTCGATGCGGTGGGCGCGTCGGGCCAACAAGTCGGCGACGAACACGAGCAATGCCAACTTCACGATCTCGGAGGGCTGTATGCGGAAGCTGCCGAAGCCGAGCCAACGCGACGGCGCCGTTCACCTCCAAGCCGAGGCCGGGCACCAGGACGAGCACGAGAAGCCCGATCGCACCGGCCAGCAGCAACGGGGCCCGACGTCGCCACGCGTGGTAGTCGATCCGCATGGTGATGATCAGCGCGATCGAGCCGATCACGAGCCAGAGCAGCTGCCGCTGGAACTGGTACCAGGGCGATCCGTACTCCTCGTTCGACCCGACGGCCGACGCGGAGAGCACCATCAGCAGCCCGACCATGTTCAAGATCACGATCAACGCGAACAGCCCGACGAACAAGCTGGATCGCCGGCCGACCGGCTTGACCGGCCGCAGTCGACGAACCCGCGAGAGCGAGCCGGTCGATGCCTTCTCGGCCGAGACCTTGCGGCTCGGCGTCGCGCCTCGAGTGCGGGTCGCAGGTTGGCGTGGCGGTGTTCCGCGGCGCGTGCGGGGAGGGCGGACGGTGGTTGTCACGACGTGACCTCGTGGGCGCGTTCGACGTGTCGAGTCACCGCGGCGCGATAGGCCTCACCCCGCTGGCGATACGAGCTGAACCAGTCGAACGACGCACAGCCCGGTGACAACAGGACCACATCGCCCGCCTGAGCCACGGCCGCGGCGGCCCGAACGGCATCGTCGATGCCGGACGCACCGCGTTCGACCGCTACTCGTTCGACGGGAACTCGTCCTTGGAACACTGCTTCGATCTCCGGCGCGGCTTCTCCGATCGCGACCACGGCCCGCACGTTGGGCATGGCGTCGGCAAGGGGCGCCAGGTCGAGACCTTTGTTGCGGCCACCGACGATGAGCACGACGGAGTCGAAGCCGCGGACGGCGGCCAGCGTGGCATGCGGGACGGTGGCCTTCGAGTCGTCGTACCACCGCACACCACCCGACTCGAGCACGAACTCGACGCGATGCGGCAGGCCGGCGAAGTCACGAAGGGTGTCGTGCACGCCGTCGAGACCCGCACCGGCCGCGACCGCGGTCGCCGCGGCCGCCAGTGCGTTGCTGACGTCGTGCGGCATCGACCGCCACAGTTCACCGACTTCGATGATCTGCTCATCGTGGGGGCCGAGCAGTTGGCCATCGGTCATCCGGTAGTCGGCGTCGACCATGGTCGAGAACGTGATGGCGCGGCGGGTCTGACTCCGGTTGCGCATCACCACCGGGTCGTCGGCGTTCGCGACCGCAGAGCCGTCGGGCGCGAGCTCGGACCAGATCGATGCCTTCGCCTGCTCGTAGGCCTCGAGCGACCGGTGCACGTCCAGGTGATCGGGCGCGAAGTTCAACCAGGTCGCGACCTGGGGCGAGAAATGCTGTGTGTGCCCGAGGGTGAAGGACGAGGCCTCGACGACGAACAGCTCTACGTCCGGGTCGTCGATCGCCTCGACCAGTGGCACCGCGTCATTACCGGCGGCAACCGCGTTGCGGTTCGACGCGCGCAACATCGCGGTGACGAGCGACGTGACGGTGGTCTTACCGTCGGTACCGGTGATGGCGATCAAGGGCCGGTCGTCCCACTCGCGGGCCAGGTCGAACTGACTCATGATCGGTACTTCGGCCGCGGCCGCGGCCTCGAACACCGGATGTGTGTCCGGGATGCCCGGACTCGGGACGAGAGCGTCGACCATCGCGAGCTTCTGCGTGAGGTGCGCGCGCGAGGGATTGTCGACGAGCTCCATGTCGTTCAATTCTGCTGCGCGGCGCGCGTCGTCGGAGGGATGGTCATCGACGACGACCACCTCGTGCCCGCGTCGTCGTAGTGCACGCGCGACCGACTGACCGGTGGTCGCGAACCCGTACACCAGTGTGCGCGCCGGCGCGCTCATTCGATCACTCCGGGAATGCGCAGGAAGTCCGCGTAGAACAGTCCGAGTGCGAGAGCGGTGCAGAGGCCGGCGACGATCCAGAGTCGAACGATCACTGTGGTCTCGGGCCAGCCGCTCAACTCGAAGTGGTGATGCAGAGGCGCCATCCGGAAGACGCGTTTGCCGGTCCACTGGAAGCTGGCGACTTGGATGATCACCGACAGCGTCTCCATGACGAACAAGCCGCCGATGATGGGCAGGAGCAGCACCGTGTTCGTGCTGAGGGCGAGCGTGGCGAGGGCGGCGCCGATCGCGAGCGACCCCGTGTCCCCCATGAAGATCTGAGCTGGGGCGGCGTTCCACCACAGGAAGCCCGCGCAGCCGCCGAGCATGGCCGCCGCGATCACGGCCGTGTCGAGAAAGCTCTGGTCGCCGTAGATGTCGATGTGTCGAAAGCCGACGAAACAAATGACGATGAAGGCGGCGAAGGCAAAGATCGACGAACCGGCCGCGAGACCGTCCAGCCCGTCGGTGAGGTTCACCGAGTTCGTCGCGGCGAGGATCAGGAAGACCGCGAGCACTGCCCAGCCGATCGTCCCCAGGTCGACGCCGGGATAGTCGTAACGCGTGAACGACAGCGTGCCGTCGACATGGGTCAGGTTGATGACGAGGACGACGAACACCACGGCGACGACGAGCAGCCCGATGATCTTGGCGCGCTTGTTCAATCCGAGGTTGCGCGCCTTGAAGACCTTGAGGCCGTCGTCGATCAGGCCCACGAGCGCGGCCAAACAGATCGTGAACATGATGATCGCACCGCGACGCGTGAACTCGTTCCCGCCGACGATGTCCGCCAACAGCCAACCGAACGCCGCCGAACCCACGATGGCGAGGCCACCCATCGTCGGCGTGCCTGCCTTGGTGATGTGGCCCTGGGGGCCTTCCTCGCGGATCGGCTGACCGATCTCGCGGGCCCGCAGGAAGCGGATCAAGAAGCGGGTGCCGACGAGCGACACCGCCATGGCCAGCGCGGCGGCGACGAGCATGCGGATCATCCGGTTGCCTCCGCCCGCTTGGCCAGCTCGTCGCGCGCCACTTGCCGATCGTCGAACGGAATCACTTCGTCGCCGATGGTCAGCGTCGTTTCGTGGCCCTTCCCCGCGATGAGCACCAGATCACCGTCGCGCGCCACACGGACTGCGGTGGCGATGGCTTCGCGGCGGTCGGGCTCGATGACGATGTCGGTGGCACGACGGGGGATGGCCCGGTCGAATCCTTGGCGCACGGCGTCGATGATCGCTCCTGTCGGTTCCCCCCGTGAGTTGTCGGCGGTCAGGACTACTCGATCCGCGAGCCGAGCCGCCACTTCACCCATGGCCGGCCGCTTGGTCGCGTCACGATCTCCGCCGGCGCCGAAAACCACCGTGACCTGGGCCTTCCCCACGACCCCGCGGGCCGATTCGAGCAACTGCTCGAGGGCATCAGGGGTGTGGGCGTAGTCCACGACCACGGTGAAGGGCAGCGTGGTCTCGATCACCTCGAAGCGGCCGGGCACGGCCACGGGCCGACCGAGGCCCTCGGCGATGGCGTCTTCGTCGAGCCCGGCGGCGCGTGCGGCCTCGGCCGCCGCCAACGCGTTGGCCACGTTGAAGGCGCCTCCGAGGGGGAGCCGGACGAGTCGGCCGCGCCAGCGGAACTGGCTGCTCTCCGCACCCACTTCGACGTCGTCGAGATCGGCCAGGGAGTAGCCGGTGGTGGGGATCGTCGCGCTGTCGTTGAGCAAGCGACCGTAGGGATTGTCCAGGTTCACGACGGCTCGGTCCGCGTAGTCGGAGTGGAACAGCGCGGCCTTGGCCTCGAAGTACGCCTCCATCGTCGCGTGGAAGTCGAGATGGTCGCGGCTCAGGTTGGTGAACACCGCCACGCGGAATCGCGTGCCGTCCACACGGTGGAGGGCCAGCGCGTGCGATGACACCTCCATCGCCACGGCGTCGACACCATCGTCGCGCCACGCCGCCAACGTCGCCTGCAGATCTGGTGACTCCGGCGTCGTCCGGACACCGGTGAGCGTGCCCAGCACCTCGGCTCGTAGACCCGCGGCCGCGAACACGTTCGAGAGCAACTGGACCGTCGTGGTCTTGCCATTCGTACCGGTGACGCCGATGACGATCAACGCGGACGACGGGTCACCGTGGAACGTCGACGCGACTCGCGCCATGGCGAGCCGCACGTCGGGCACCAGCACCTGCACGACGTCGACCGGAAGCCGACGCTCGACCAACAAGGCCTCGGCGCCGCGCGCGACGGCGTCGGCCGCGAAGTCATGACCGTCCTGCTGCGCGCCAACCACACAGCAAAACAAACTGCCTCTCTCGACGCGACGCGAGTCGTAGTCGACCGCGGTGATCGAGACGTCGTGGGCATCACCGAGGATCTCCGCACGATCGAGCCCGGCGATGGCGGTGGCGAGCAGCATCGCCGCGGTTCCTAGCGAGACTTCTTGGGCTGCGTGGTGGACGTCGACGACGTCGATGTCGGCTCGGTCGTATCGGGGATCGGCGGAGGCGGCGCCTGCTCCGCCGGCATCCCTCGCACCTTGCCGCTTGCGTTCTGGGACGCCGCGGCGGCAACACCACCGGCAGGGGCATCGGTGAGCGGCGGCGGCACACCCACGTGCTGCAACGCGAACGAGGCGATCTTCGACCATGCCGGGGCGGCCACGGCACCGCCGGTGTACTGCCCACCACCGGGCTCGTCCATGATCACGATGATCGACAACGCCGGCTGCTCCGCCGGTACGAACCCGACGAAGGTCGACTGGTACTTCGTGACGCCGAACTGATCGACGTAGCCGCCACCGGGTTGCACCTTCCGCGACGTGCCCGTCTTGCCGGCCGGCGTGTAGCCGGCCACAGCGGCGTTCTTACCCGTGCCTTCCACCACCACGTCGCGGAGCATCAGGTTGAGCTGATCGGACGTCGCCTGTGAGAGTACGCGGCGGCCGCTGTCGATCGCGACGGGATGCTCCCCGCCGTTGGCGTCGATGGTCGAGTGCACGAGTCGCGGCTCGACGTAGGTTCCGCCGTTGGCGACGACGTTGTAGGCGAGCAGCATCTGCAGCGGGGTGACCGACACGCCTTGGCCGATCGGCACCGTACCGATCGAGGTGGACCACCACTGGCTCGGGTTGTTCGGGTCGGGTACGACCCCACCGAGCTCGTTCGGGAAAACCGAGAGCGGTCTTGGTACCGAACCCGAAGGCGCGTAGCGTGTCGTAGAGGGGCTGCTTGCCCAGCTGTTGGGCGATCTTGATCGTCCCGATGTTCGACGAATGGGACAGCACCTCGGTGGTGGTCCAGTCCACGGTGCCGTGGTCCTCGGCGTCCTTGAAGTCGGCGTCGCCGACGCGCAGCACGGGGGGGACCTGGATCTTCGTCTGCGGCGAGACGACGCCCCGCTCGAGTGCAGCACCGACCGTGGCCAGCTTCATGACCGAGCCCGGCTCGTACGTCGTGGTCACCGCGGCGTTGTTCGTGCCCGGCACGATCTTGCCCGTACCACCGGTAGCCGGGTCACCATCTCGCACCATGTTCGCCATGGCGAGGATCTCACCGGTCGCGGGCTTGGTGACGATCGCGATTCCGCCCTTGGAGTTCGTGGCCTGCACCTGTTCGGCGAGGATGCGTTCTGACTCGTATTGCAGCGAACGGTCGAGCGTCAGCACCACGTCGTCGCCCTTCACGGCGGGCACCATCTCGTGGTCGCCCACGGCGATGGTGCGGCCTTCGGGATTGCGCTCGAACACGACCTCGCCCGGTTTGCCGGTCAGCTGATCGCCGTACGACTGCTCGAGACCCGACAGCCCGTTGTTGTCGACATCGACACCACCGAGGATCGAGCGGGCCATGTCGCCCGACGGGTGGTATCGCTCGGGCTCCTCGACGAGCGAGACACCTTTCAAGCCCAGTGCCGACACCTTCTGGGCTTGCTCGTCGGTCACCTTGCGAGCCAGATACGCGAAGCGGCCGTCACTGCGCATCTTCTGTTCGACGTCGCGCTCGTCCAGGCCGAGGATCGGCGCGACAGCGGACGCCGCCACGAACGGATCATCGATCATCGTGGGGTCGACGAACACGGACTGCGCCGGCTTGGACATGGCCAGCTCGACACCGTTGCGGTCGTAGATCGTGCCGCGATCGGCGGCGATGCGTTGGGAGAAGGTGCGCTGTTCCTCCCCCACCTCGCGATAGCGGCCCGGGTTCAACACCTGGAGGTCCGCGAGCTTCGACGCGAGCAGCACGAACCCGACGAACACCACGGCCAGCAGCCAGAGCAGCCGAACACGCGACTTGTTCGATCGCGACGGTGGGGCCGGTGGGCGAGGTGGAGTCGGCGGGCGGCGGGTGGTCCCTGTTCGGGAGCGCGGGGCCTGCGTTCGGCGCGTCGCGGTCCGTGGGCGGGGGGTGACGGTCGCAGTCATCGGCCGGTCGTGCCGACTTTCGCGGTGGTGGTCTTGGTCGTGTTCGACTTCGGTGGTGGTCGTCGTCGTCGACTTCGGGGTGGTGGTGGTCGTGGACGCCTTCGGTGTGGTGGTCGACGGCTTGGGCGCAGCGGTCGTCACCGGAGGCGTCGCCTTCGGCGGTGGTGCGACGTAGGTGGCGTTGGCGTCGTCCTGCGGCGTCGGCTCCAGGAAGGTCACGGTGTTCGGGGCGATCATGCCCAGCCGATCGCGGGCGACCTGCGCGATGTGCTCGGGCGACTGCAGGTCGGCCAGCTGCAGCTTGAGCTGTTGATCGAGATCGGTCTGCTGTGCGACTGCACTGTTCAGATTGTCGAGGTGGTCCTGCGCACGGATGAGCACCGTCTGGAACGCCGCCAGCGCGAACAGGGCCAGGAACAGGAGGACACCGGCGATGGTGCCGACGCGGGCCGGTCGGATCCGGTCGCGCTTGGGCTCGACGACGTGGAGCTCGGGTCGCTTCGGCTTGGCTGTTCCTTGACGCTCTGGGCCCTTGCGCTCCGGGGCGCGGGCCGGGCTCTGGCGCGGCATCATCACGCGGCGGCCAACTTCTCGACGGCACGCAACCGCGCGCTCTCGGCGCGTGGGTTCGCTTCGACCTCAGCAGCTGTCGGCTTGCGGGCGCCGCGCTTGAGCAGACGCACCTTGGGCTCGGCACCGCACGTGCACGGCAGGTTCGGTGGGCACACGCACCCACCGGTCTCGGCGTCGCGGAAGACCCGCTTCACGATCCGGTCCTCGCCCGAGTGGTAGGCCAGCACCGCGCACCGGCCCATCGGAGCCAATGCGTCGACGGCCTGCTCGAGCGTGGCGGCCAGGATCCCGAGCTCGTCGTTCACCTCGATGCGCAGCGCTTGGAACGTGCGCCGCGCCGGGTGACCGCCGCGACGGCGAGCCGGCGCGGGAATCGCGTTGCGAACGATGTCGGCCAGCTCGGTCGTGGTGTGGACGGGACGAGCGGCGACGATGGCGGCGGCGATGCGCGTCGCATAACGCTCGTCGCCGTAGGTGCGCAGCACGTCGGCCAGTCGAGCCGTGTCGTACTCGTTCACGACCGTGGCCGCGGTGAGCGCCTGGCCCTGATCCATGCGCATGTCGAGGGGGCCGTCGTTGCGATAGCTGAAGCCGCGGTCGGGACGATCGAGCTGAGGTGAACTGACCCCCAGGTCCAAGAGCACGGCGCTCGCGAAGTCGATCCCCTCTTCTCGCATGACCTCGGAGAGGTGATCGAAGCGCGCTTTGCGGAGCCGAACTCGTGAACCGAAGGAAGCGAGCGCCGTTGCTGCTGCCGCCAGTGCGTCGTCGTCTTGGTCCAGACCGAGCAGTTCGAGCTGTGGATGCGCCTCGAGCAGTGCCCGAGCGTGTCCCCCGCCTCCGACCGTGCCGTCGATCAGTACCCCTGCCGGCACCGGTGCGAAGAGTTCGGTGATCTCTCGGACCAGTACGGGCTCGTGAGCGAAACTGGATTCCCCAGCCATGTCCCGGTCCTTGCCCCGCCCTGGTTCGTAGGTACCCCTCGCTCATCGGTAGCCCCCCGATCGGCGGGCGCACGTCGGGATTTCTCCCCGATCGAGCTAGATGGGAAGCGGGCGGAGTAGGGGCCTTCCATCTTGCCTCTCAGGGGGCTACCGATGAGCGAGGAGCTTCAGCTCCATCTGGTGTGCGTCTTCGTCCCTCTCGACTCCCCTTTCCCTCGTGTTCCTGCCGGTTGCTTTGCTTGCTGTGTTTCAGAGACCGAGGGCCCGGACGACTTCCGTCAGGCTCTGGTCCGCCGTCGCGCTGATCTCCTGCCAGCGCGACGCATCCCAGATCTCGATGCGTTCGATGCGGCCGATGACCACGACGTCGCCGACCAAGCCAGCTGCGGTGCGGAGGCGTTGCGGGATGGTGACCCGGCCCTGCGTGTCCGGTCGCACCTCGGCTGCGGCCGACGAGAACGCGCGGATGGCGTCCTGGGACGCGAGACCGTCGCGGACTTTTTGGCTGAGGAGCGTGGCGACTTCGGAGAAACCGTCCTCGGTCCAGAGACCGAGACAGTCGTCGAGCTGGGAGATGAAGCCCTTGTCGGCGAGGTGGCTGCGGAACGTCGACGGCAGAACGACCCTGCCCTTGTCGTCGAGCGAATGCTCAAACGTTCCAACGAACACCTGCCTGGCCCCATCGCTTTCCGCCTCCCGGCTCCCTGGTCGAGTGGCCCCTGCCGCTGCCTTTGCGCACTGCTGGCACTGCGTTTCCTGGGAGTGAGTTGCCCCTCTCCCCCATTTCGTGCCACCTTACGCCACTATTCCCCACCTGGTCAACCCTTGAGTGTCGAGCCCTCCATGCCACCCCGCGTGACTCCACGGGCTGCCTCAGTGATGGCTGGGCGCGCGTGCACCGCGATCGAGCTTCCGGGGGAGGACGGACGCGGCAATGAGCGCCAGGCCCGTGCGATCGCACGGGCCTGGCGCCTTCCTTCGCTCGGTTGTTGGTCCTCGACCTGGTGCGGGTCAGGCCCTCACTTCACGTCCGTGCACGATGAGCGCCCAGATGACGAGCACGTCGACCGTGATCATGAGGATCGACCACACCGGATAGATCGGCAGCGCGGCGAAGTTCACGATCATGCTCACGCCGGCGACGAAGACACCGATGGTACGGGCCAGGATGTTGCCGGTCATGACGCCGACGCCGGCCAGGATCACCACGACGCCCGCGATCAGGTGCACCCAGCCCCACTGGGTCAGGTCGAGGAACACGGCGCCCCGGTTGCCCCACACCGCCCACGTGTCGTTGAAGATGGCGATGAGGCCATAGGTGGCGCTGAAGATGCCGCCGATGATCAACATGAACCCGGCGAAGGCGATCCAGCCCACCCACCCGGTCGGTTCGCTGCGTTGCTCCATGGTTGTCCTCCCCGACGCCAGGCGCCCGTTTGCTGCGACGCTCATTCAACGCGGATGGACGCGGATTGCCCAGAGCACTTGGTCCCGAGTCCGGGACGATCTCCGAACGTGAGCTTGTGGCCGCGGAGCGGGTCGGTTGTGGTGCGGGTGCGCGACGGTGTCACAGCCCGACGCGAGACTGCCGACCATGGCGTTCGGTCAGCAGTCGGGTCCCCCGGCCACGGCGAAGCAGGTGCGGGAACTGCTGGGCTTGCTCCAAGACGCGGGCCACACCGACTTTCGCGACGCGCGCGGGCCCATGGGGTTCACGCAACGACAAGCCGGTGGCAAGTTCACGCGCGACGAGGCCGACGCGTTCATCGAGCAGCTGCAGGACGCCGAGCACGCCGGACAGGCGGGTGCGGCCGCGCCGAGCCGGCCGGCTCCCCGCCCCTCGGCGGCCGAGCAGCGCCTCCGCGGCATCCCAGCCGAGCAACTCGCGGCCGAGCTGCAGCGCCGCGGCTGGGTCGTGATGGAGCCCTAGTGCGGCAGCTGACGTACGAAGGCGTCGACCAGCACGGGGGACTCCACCTCTACCGCCTGCACACGTATCGCAGCCAGCTCCCCAGTGGGATCGTCAGCCGCAGCGGCTAGGCCGGGTGCGAGCACGGCGGCGTAAGGCGCGGTGTCCCAGCGCCGCAGCACGGTGCACTGGAACCACGCCCCTCGGCGCGTGCGGCGCTGCGCCAGGCCGACGAGCTTCCCGTGCTCGGTCGAGACCTCGCCGAATCCAAGGCCGGCGAAACAGACCACGCGACCGAGCACCGAGTGACACACCGCGTTGTCGTTGACGGTCGTACTGGCGACGCCGATGTCGGCCAGGGCGGCCACCCACGCGCGACCGAGCCAGTCGAAGGCATGAGCCACGTCGTCGCGCCACAACGGGTCGTCGCTTGGAATCATCACGTCGACCCACACGTGTTGCGCGGGTTCGAGGAACACGGCTCCCCCACCGGTTCGCCGGCGAACGATCTCGATGTCGAGCCGACGCGCGGCGCGTCGGTCGACGATGTCGTCGCGTTGGGTGCTGCCGAGCACCATCGCTGAACCATCGACCGCGAGCACACTCACTCGCCTACTCGGATCCTGCAGCGCATCCCGCCCGTGCAGATCGTGCGGCTCTGCCGGTGAGGTGTTCGACGGTCCAACCACTCACGCGACCACCATCACCCGATCGACGCAGAAGCGTTCGAGGGCCACCGGGTCAGGGGTCAAGCCGATCCCGGGCCCCGAGGGCGGGTGGAGCGCACCGCTCGTGTCCGGCACGAACACGGGACCGATGTCGGCGGCGAAGTAGCGCGCGGTCGGCCCGGCATCACACGGCAACGTGCATGCCGACTGGGCCGCGACGGCCAACGCGACACTTCGGCCGACCGCGGTCTCGAGCATCCCGCCCACGAAGGCGTCGAAGCCGAGCCGAGCCGCCTCGGCCAGTACGCGGGCGACTTCGGCCACACCGCCGACGCGGCCGACCTTCACCGATACCGTGAACGGCACCCCGAACGAGGCCGCTTCCTCGAGGCGTTCCGCGGACGTGAGTGACTCATCGAGGGCGACCGGCGTCGCGAGCCTGGTCACGAGCCGTGCGGCACCGGTGAGGTCGTCGGCGGCGAGCGGTTGCTCGAGAAACGCCAGACCGAGTCCGCCCAGCTCGCGCGGCACATCGTCGGCCGATGGATAGCTGCCGTTGGCGTCGGCCGCGAGCGACAGGTCGGGGTAGCGATCCCGCACAAGTGTCAGCGGTTCGACGTCGTGCCGGGGCGAGATCTTGAGCTTGACCTGACGAGCGCCCGCCGCGAGCGCAGCATCGATCTCGCTCGTCAGGACACGCTCCTCCGCCGGGCTCGCGACCGCGCACCACGTGACCGCGTCGCGCCGCGGCCCCAACTCCTCAGCCAGTCGGTCGGCGAGCGAGACAGCGTCGGCACGCAACACCAGATCGAGGGCCGCAACTTCGAGGGCGGCGAAGGCCATGGCCGAGGCACCGCGCGTCGGCTGTCCGCGCAACCAGTGCGGCGCGAGATCGTCACCCAGGACGCGCCACGCTTCAGCCGTCGTGCCGCCGGTGTAGCCGGGGGCTGAAAGGGTCGAACACTCGCCCCATCCCTCGCGATCGTTCTCGTCCCGGGCCCGGACCAGTACGACGTCGCGCACTCGTTCCTCACCACCGGCATAGAGGTGCGGGCGCAGCAGCGGGATCTTCACCCGCAACAATTCGATGGCCGCGACCGTGGGCCAGGGAGCGGCACCAGCCGGGAAGACCACCTCAGGCCGGGATGGCGCTCGGTGTGCCCAGGTACTGCGTCCAGTCGGTCGGAACGCTGTTCACGGCCACCGCTACCCAACTGAGATGACTCGGGGTCTGCGGGTGGCGCCGCAGCCGCATCGTGGTCTCGTCGAGTAGCCGATCGCGCTTCACTGCATTGCACCGACCGCACGCGGCCACCACGTTGTCCCATGTGTGCGGGCCACCTTTGCTGCGTGGCACGACGTGATCGATGCTGTCGGCTCGCTTGCCGCAGTACTGGCACTTGCCCGAATCGCGAAGGAACACGCCACGCCGACTCAACGCCGCGCTACGCCGGTACGGAACCCGCACGAAGTAGCGCAGGCGGATCACACTCGGGATCGGCACGGTGAGCTTCTCGCTGTGCAGGGCCGAGTCGGACTCGTGCACGACATCGGCCTTCTGGTCGAGCACCAGCACGACGGCGCGGCGCGCCGGGACGACCGACAGCGGTTCGTAGGACGCATTGAGCACGAGCGACCGGCTCATGCCGGGTGAGGGTACCCAAGAACTTCGAGTTGATGTGTCTCATTCGGTCGCGCCGGCGACGCTGCGCAGCGGAGCGGAGCAGCAGCTGCGTCCCAATCCGGATCGGCGCAGCCGGACCTGCGACAGCAGGTCAAAGCCAGTTGGCCCAGGCGCGACACCAGTGGAGGTAGGTGATGACGTCCTCGGGTTCGGGTGGGCGGGACGGGTCCCCGTACGCGGTCTGCAGGCGAAAGCGCAGATAGGCGGGATCCGGAAGCGGCAGGAACGGCCGGCGCTGCCACCACCCGGGCGCGGCCAGAACGAAGACCTGGCGGACAGCGGTGGTCCACAGCGACGGGTGACCGGCGAGCGCGGTCGCGGCGCGACCGACCCACCGGGCGGGAGTGCCGCTCACGCGCTCTGTTGCTGCAGCTCGCGCCACGTGCCCTTCGGCGCGCCCGGCTCTTTCGGCAACCCGAGGACGAGCTCGCCGAGGATGTTGCGCTGAATCTGTGACGTGCCCGCGTAGATCGTGCCGGCTCGCGCCGCGAAGAAAGAACCGACCCAGGACGCCGAGTCGTTCGGAGCACCCGGATCGTCGGTCTGGAAAGAGTTCGCCGGCCAACGACCGCTGGGAACCAGCGCATCGGCACCAAGTATGTCGATGGCGAGCTCGGTGCTCTTGCGGTGGTACTCGCTCCAGTAGAGCTTGAAGATCGACGCATCAGGGCCCGGGTGCGCGCCCTCGAGGAACTTGGTGAGTGTGCGCATGCCCAGATACCGCATGATCTCGACCTGCGTGTGACACCACGCGAGGCGTTGCCGCACGATTGGATCGTCGGCGACACCGCGTTCTTCGGCCAACGCCGTCAGCCGATCGAGTTCGGTACGGAACAGGATCGGGAACGTCGCCGCGGCCTCGCCTCGTTCGTAGCTGAGCAGCGTCATGGCCACGGCCCAGCCGCCGTTCACTTCGCCGACCACGTTCTCTTTCGCGGTACGTGCATCGGTGAAGAAGGTCTCGTTGAACTCGGCCTCGCCCGTGAGCATGCGGATCGGTCGGACGTCGACACCAGGCTGTTCCATCGGCACCAACAAGAAGCTGATGCCCTTGTGTTTGGGCGCGTCGGGTTCGGTGCGCGCCAGGACGAAGATCCAGTTGGCGAACTGACCGGCCGACGTCCAGATCTTCTGCCCGTTGATGACCCACTCGTCCCCGTCGAGCTCCGCCCGACAACCCAGGTTGCCGAGATCGGAGCCGGCGTTGGGCTCGGAGTAACCCTGGCACCACAGGTCCTCGCCCGACAGGATCCGCGGCAGGTAGTGCGACTTCTGCTCGGGGGTGCCCCACTGCAGGATCGTGTTGCCGACCATCTGGATCCCGAACACATCGTTGTCGCCACCGGTCGGCACGCCCGACTTGTAGAACTCCTCCCACAGGACCAGCTGTTCGAGCGGAGTGAGTCCCCCGCCGCCGTACTCCTGCGGCCACGCCGGCGCGAGCAGGCGGTGTTCGGCCAGCGTCTTGCGCCAGTCCGCCCGGAACGCAATCGCGTGCTCACGCTCGAGCGCGCCGATCCCTTTCCAGCCCGCAGGGAGTTGCTCAGCCAGAAAGGCCTGCACCTTCTCGCGATACTCCTCGGCCTCGGCTGGATAACTGGGATCCATGACGGCCGAGGCTAGTGCTGATCGTCAAGGCTTTCGGCCGAGGCCCAGCAAATGGAACGACACGCCGAGCAGGGAGGGCTCGTCGTCGACGTGGGCCAATGCATGCAGCAGCGCATCGGCCCGCGGGGCGTCATCGAGCCGCTCGTCGAGGTCACCGAACAGGCCGCCGAACCCTTCGATGGCTCGGATTTCGACGTCTTCCAAGGCCGCGGCGAGCAGCTCCGACCGCAGATCGTCGGGATGATGGAAGTAGGCGGTGGTGAAGTACCCGGGCGTGCGAGCCGGATTGTGATGCACACCGGTCTGCAAGTCCGACAGCGCGATCTCACGAAACTGTGCGTCGACCATGAAGTCGCGAACGATCCCGTCCATGGTCGATGCGAACCGGCTTATGACCGCCGCCGCCAGCAGCCCATCGGGCCGCAACACGCGGACTGCTTCCGACAGCGCGAGTGCGCGATCGGCCCGGTCCGGCAGGTGGTACAGCGGCCCCAGGAGGAGGACCGCGTCCACGGATGCATCCGGGGAGCGGAGCTCGCGGGCGTCGCCCAGTTCGGCGTGAAAGGAGGCATCGGGTTGGGCGGCCGCGACCTCCGACGCCTGCTCGACGTGAAGGGGCATCGGGTCGACCAGCACGACGTCGTAGCCCTCGCGGGCCAACCAGCACGCGTGGATACCTGGCCCGCCACCGACGTCGAGCACACGTGCTGGGGGCGGAGGCAGGACGGCGCGCAACAGGATCTGTGTCCGAAGGAACTCGAGTCGCCCGGTGCCTCGCTCGCCCAGCCGGCCTCGTTCGTTGCCTCGGTCGTAGTACCACGCGATGTCCGGCTCGATGGTTCCCATGGGTCGAGCGTAGAAATCAGGCCGCCACGGGCGCGAACGGTTTAGGCCGCACCCGACAATTGCCTCTCACATCGCGTCAGTTATCCATGGGATTGGTGACGTGCAAGCCGCGACGCGCGGCGGCGTCGCACAACGCGGCATCGGCACTCGCCAACACGGTCGCCTCGATCGCGAGTGCGGCGGCTAGGTGAACCGCGTCATAGCCGCGGAGTGCCTCCTGCTCGGCCAGATCGGCCGCCCACCCGATCAACTCCTCGGTCACCTCCACGATCGCGAGTTCATCGATGAGACCCGCGAGGCCCCCCTTGGCCTTGCCGTGGTCGGTGACGCTCAGTCGGCCGGCACGCTCGGCGGCGGCCAGCGCGGCGCGCGCCTCGACAACGATCAACGCGGCCGACGCGACCGTGTCTGCCTCGTTCCAGAGCACTTCGACGCGATCGGAGCCCTCCTCGTCGATGACGAGTTTGAGCAATGAGGAGGTGTCGACGTAGGTGATCAACGTCGTTGTTCGGCGACGAGGTCGCTCACAGAGCCCTTCGCTTTGATGCGGGAGCCCGGGCGCTGCCGGGTGGTGCGTTTCGGTGCCCGCACCGTCCCCGATGCGATCAGTTCGGCCAAATGCTCGGTTTGGCGATCGATCGCGGACAACCGTGCCACCGGTCGACCTCGATCGGTCACGACCACCTCGGTCCCCTTCTGCACACGATCGAGGTACCGGCTGAGATTGTTCTTGAGATCGCGGACTCCGACTTCCACTCGCGAAGTAGCTACGGCCATTCCTCTAATGTAGCTACAACTCCGCGGCCATCCAACCCAAACGTCAGGCCCGCTGATCCATGATCACGCGAGCACGCGGCGGCCCATGCCGCGCCAGCCGACGGCTGCGGCGCCCACCAAGGGACCGTCGGCGCCGAGCGCGGCCGGTCGGATCTTGGTGCCGCGCGAGAAGTCGAGACGGGCCCGTGCATCGATCTCGGCTTGCGCGGCGGCGAAGAACGGATCGCCGAATCCCAAGGCCACCGAGCCAGCCACCACCGCGAGCTTGAGGTCCAACAGGTTCGCCGTCGAAGCAACCGCTAAGCCGACCAATCGGCCGGTGCGCTCGATGACGTCCGGACCTGCCTCCTTCGCCGGGCCGGCCGGTGACGGCGGCGATGGCGGTGCCCGATGCCTCAGCCTCCAAACAGCCGCGGCCACCGCAGGCACATTCGCGGCCGTCGGGCTCGACGATGACATGACCGATGTGGCCGGCGTTGCCTTGCGCTCCGTCGAGCAACCGTCCGTCCAAGACGATGCCGCCACCGACACCAGTCGACACGACCATGGCGATGAAGTCCGGTACTCCGACGCCCGCGCCCTTCCAGCCTTCGCCCAGCGCCAGTGCTTTGGCGTCGTTGTCGACGAACACCGGCAACTCGGTCAGCTCGGCCAACCGAGCCCGCAACGGAAAGTCGCGCCACGCCGGGATGTTCACCGGTGACACCTGTTCACCACCTGCAGTCATCGGTCCGCCACTCCCGACACCGACGGCCACGACCGGCGTCGGCACGCCAAGCCAGTTGCTGCAGCACCTCGACCAGCCCGGCGAACATCTCGTCTCCCGAGTCGTGGCCCACCGTGGGCCGTTGACGCCGATCGAGGATCGTTCCGTCGCCGGTGACGATGGCGGCGGCCATCTTCGTTCCGCCGATATCGACGGCCAGGACATGCTCACCGGCTTCGCCGGTCGCGCCGGTGCTCATCTCCCCTAACCTAGAAGCACAATCCGGCCACCTGGGGTGGCGCCGCGCACGAAGGAGACCCGCCCGACGTTGGCGACGCAGCAGACGGAGGCCATCACCACCCGGTTCGCCGAGTTCTTCGATGCGATCTCGGCGAACATCCAACGGGCGATACAAGGCAAGTCCGAGGTCGTCGACCTCGTGCTCCTGTGCCTCGTCTCCGAAGGTCACCTCCTCATCGAGGACGTACCCGGCGTGGGCAAGACCAGCCTGGCCAAGGCGTTGGCCAAGTCGCTCGACACGTCGTTCGGGCGGATGCAGTTCACGCCCGACCTGTTGCCGTCGGACGTCGTCGGCGTGACGGTGTGGAATCGGTCCGACAGCAAGTTCGAGTTCCGACCCGGGTCCGATCTTCGCCAGCATCGTGCTCGGTGACGAGATCAACCGCGCGTCACCCAAGACGCAGTCGGCATTGCTCGAGGCCATGGCTGAAGGCCAGGTGACCGTCGACAACGAGACCTACCGCCTCGGGCCGCCGTTCATGGTGATCGCGACGCAGAACCCGATCGAGCACGAAGGCACCTATCCGCTGCCCGAGAGCCAGCTCGACCGCTTCCTCATGCGCGTGTCGGTCGGGTATCCCGACCGTGACGCCGAGATCGACGTGCTCGACACCCACGGCGACACCAACCCGCTCGACGACATCGGCGCCGTGGCCACCGGCGTGGATGTCGAGGAGTTGATCCAGATCGCGCGAGCCGTACACGTCGCCCCTGCGCTGAAGGCCTACCTCGTCGACGTGGCCGACTCGACGCGACGCCATCCGCATCTCGCGCTGGGCATGTCGCCCCGCGCCACCTTGAGCCTGCAGCGCGTCGCTCGCGCCCGGGCCGCGGCCAACGGTCGCAACTTCGTCATCCCCGACGACATCAAGACGCTGGCCGAGCCCGTGCTGGCTCACCGGCTCATGGTCACTCCCGAGGCCCAACTGCAGGGTCTTTCGTCCGCCACCGCCCTCGCCGAGGTGCTGGCCGCGGTACCGGTCCCTACCTCCGGGGAGTAAGAACCAGGCATGCTCACGCGCAAGGGGTGGCTCAGCCTCGGTGCCGCCCTCGCGTTCTTCGTCGCCGGACGGATCGTCGGGCGCCCGGAGCTCTACGTGCTCGGCTCCACGATCGCCCTGCTCGTCGCCGGCGCGGCCCTCTACGTGAGAGATGACGCCGCTGTCGATCGACGTGGCCCGCGAGCTGCATCCGCCACGCGTGCACGCCGGCACACCGAGCCGCATCGACCTTCGCGTTCGCAACCTCGGACGACTGCGTGCCCCCGTGCTCAATCTGCGCGACGGCGTATCGGGGACGCACGGCGCGAACCTGATCGTGCCGCCGCTCGCGGCGGAGGGAGTCGCCCGCGCTGCGTACCGGCTGCCGACCGAGCGACGCGGCATTCTCACCGTCGGCCCGCTCGAGGTGATGCTCTCGGACCCGTTCGGGCTCACGAACGTGACGATGCAGGCTTCGGGCGTCTCCGAGCTCACGGTGTACCCACACATCGACGACATCGCTCCCGTGCCGCAGACCACGGGTAACGACCCGATGGCCGGCGCCGAACACCCCAACGCGCTCGGCCGCAACGGCGAGGACTTCTACGCCTTGCGGCAGTACGTGGTGGGCGACGACCTCCGCCGCGTGCACTGGCCGTCGACGGCGCGTCACGACGAGTTGATGGTTCGCCAGGACGAGCTCCCCTGGCAAGGCCGCGCCACCGTGCTCCTCGACGTCCGGTCATCGACCAACAACGCCGAGTCGATCGAGCTCGTCATCTCCGCGGGGGCGAGCATCGTCACCGCCAACGCCCGTCGCCAGGATCTGGTGCGCCTGGTGTCGACCGACGGGGGCGACTCCGGTTTCGCCGCCGGCCATCCGCACGTCGAGTCGATCCTCGAGCACCTGGCGAGCGTCGCTCCCACCAATGAAGCCAACTACCGCCGGGTGATCGACCGCTTGGCCCGATCGTCGACGGGTGGTGCGCTGGTCGTGGTCGTCGCCCTCATGCCGGGGGCCGAGCTCGAGCAGTTGGTGAGGCTCCGCAATCGCTTCGGTTCGCTGCGCATCGTGCAGTTCGACCCGTCGTCGTGGGGATCGACCGGGCCCGGTCGGCTCCACGGGTCCCACACGCGAGGGCATCATCCATGTGACCGCGGCCCACCCCTTCGCCGAGGCGTGGAACGCGGCGGTCGGCACGCGCCGGCGTCGCGAACGTCGAACGTTCGTGCGCGCGTCGGACGAAACGACCGAACCGGATCTGTGGGCGCCACACGAACGGCTGCTGCGATGACGACCACCACGCGCCAGCGGGTCCACCGTCGACGCGCCGGCGCCCCATCTACCGGTCGCCGAGCTCGCCCTCGTCGGCGTAACCACCGCCGCCGTCGTGAGCTTCTCGCGACTGTTCCAGGATTGGTCTTTCTTCTGGCCGATGATGGTCGTGGTCGCCTACTCGCACCTGGCCACGCTGATCATGCGGCGGCGGGGCTACGGCATCGTGGCCAGTGCGGTGGTCTGCACCATCGGCTTCATCGTCCTCGCCAGTTGGTTGTGGTTCGCGTCGAGCACCTTCTACGGCGTGCCGGAACCGTCGACGTGGACGGCCTTCACCACCTCGGTGCACGACTCGTGGAGCGCGTTCCAAGAGCTCACCGCGCCAGTGCCAGTACAAGCCGGGTTCCTCGTCGCCGCGGCGGTCGCCGTCTACTTCGCGGTGTTCCTCGCCGACTGGGCCGCGTTCCGGCTGTGGTCACCGATCGAGTCGATCATTCCCGCGCTCACCTTGTTCATCTTCAGCACGTTGCTGGGTTCCGAGCAACAGCGGATGTTCTCCGCGTTCCTGTTCTGCGCCGCCTCGCTCGTGTACCTGCTCGCCCACCGGGTCGCACGGTTGGAGACCTCGTCGGGTTGGCTGACGGCCGACATCGAGCGCGGCAGCCGGTGGTTGTTGCGCGCCGGCATCGCCTTGGCCGCGGTCGCGGTGCTCGGCGGTGTGATCATCGGACCGCACCTGCCGACCGCCAACGACGGCGCGCATCATCGACTGGCGCGAAGGCCAGAACGGCGGGCCGAGCTCACGTGTGACCGTCAGCCCGCTCGTCGACATCCGCGGGCGGCTGGTCGACCAGAGCGACGTCGAGGTCTTCGAGGTGAGGAGCTCGAAGCCGGCCTACTGGCGGCTCACCGCGCTCGACACCTTCGACGGCCAGATCTGGCGGTCCGGTGGTCACTACGGCGAGGCCAACGGCGAACTCGGCGCGGACCAGCCCGACGGGGTTGGCGGTCGACACCCTCGAGCAGCACTACACGATCGATCAGCTGAACGCGTTGTGGCTGCCGGCGGCCTTCCAACCCGTCAGCATCGATCCGGAGGGTGCGTCGCCCCGTTACGAGCGCAGCTCGTCGACGCTGATCGTCGACACCAAGTACCAGAACTCGGATCAGCTCGAATACGACGTCACGTCCGAGATCCCAGCCCGACCCAGGAGCAGCTGACGTCGGGTCGAGCAGACTGCGCCGGACAACATGGCGCCGTACGAGGCAGCTACCCGATGACTTCAGCCAGCAGGCCCGAGACCTGGCCCAACCGGTCGATCAGCGAGGCCGGCAGGCGAGCGACCCGTACGGCAAGGCGCTCGCGCTGCAGGACTTCTTCCGCGATCGTGGCATCTTCGCCAACGACGGGATCGACTGGCAGTACGCGCTGAGTCCGGTCAAGGTCGGCCACGACAACAGCGCGATCGAAGCGTTCCTCGACAGCCACCGCGGCTACTGCGAGATGTACGCCGGCACCTATGCCGCCATGGCGCGATCGATCGGGCTGCCGTCGCGCGTCGCGGTCGGCTTCACGTGGGGTGATGTCGACCCCGAGCGATCCGACGCTCTATCACGTGAAGGGTCGCCACGCCCATGCCTGGCCCGAGGTCTGGTTGGGCGATCAGATCGGTTGGATCGCGTTCGAGCCGACGCCCGGTCGCGGCGCACCCGAGATGCAGGCGTACAACGACATCGAGCGCGTCACAGACCGATGCGACGCGGTGAAGGCGCAACGGCAACGTCGTCCACGACCACCACCACACCGACGCCGTCATCGACGACGACTCCCTCGGCCAATCAGGACGACCTGGCGGCGCTGCTCGGAACAGGCGAGGCGAACAGTAGCGAGTCGAGGCGACAGCGGTCCGCCGTTCGTCGTGAAGATCGGCATCGTCGCGCTGGTGCTGCTGGGCACCGTCGTGCTCTACGCGCGTGGTGGCGTTGGCCTACGGGTCGCTACGACGACGAAGACGACGAGCCACGCCGTCGAGCCGCGCGCGCGAGTCGCGCTCGCGTGGGAGGAGTCCCTCGAACAGCTCGAGCTCGTCGGCGTCGTTCGCAAACAGAGCGAGACGCACACCGAGTTCGCCCACCGCGCCGGCCGTTCCATGCCCGAGCGCAGCCTGCAACTCGACGAACTGGCGTCGCTGGCCGATGTCGTCACCTACGCGCCGGACGAGATCGACGATGCCGAGGCGACACGAGCCGACGACGCCGCGACCGCCATCGTCGACACGGTGCACGCGCGCGTGCCGCGCCACACGGTGTGGCTCAGCCGGCTCGACCCGCGACGCCTGCTGGGCGCCTCGCCGGCCACGGCCGCGTCAACAGGCGCGTTCCTCGAAGGGTTGACGAGGACGGAACGGCCGAGGCCGTGATCACTCGTCGCGCTTGAACCGGTCGCGCATGCGCTGATTGGCGTTGCCGAGCGCATCGCGGAAACCGGAGGCCTTCATCGTGGTGGTGATCTGCTGCAGACCGGCCTTGCCCATCTTGCGCGCGCTGCGCTCGACGGCCAGCGCACACACGAGCATGACGATGAAGCAACCGAAGGCGAGAAGGTACGACGTCCCGAGGCTGAACCAAAGGGCCACGACACCGGCGACGAAGCCGAGGATCGCCCACTTCAGATTCCGGTAGGCGTGGGTGTAGATCGTGGTGTCGGCGATGTCGCGCGCGAGGGCAGGGTCAGTCTCGTAGAGCTGTTGCTCTATCTCGCTGAGAATCCGCTGTTCGTCCTCGGAAAGCGGCACCGCGCCCCCTTAGTTCGTTGGCCCTGCGCTGGCGCCGGGGACCCCGGTGGACGGGGCCCCTGACCTGCGGCCTAGGCGGCCCATCTTCCCACAGGAGGCACCCGTGGACAACGCGCCACCCCGGTGCTGCGTGCAGAGCCGAGCCTTGTGTAGATGCTCGTCGGCCTTTCTACCGCCGAGGTGAGCGCTTCCCTACGTGGAATTGCTGCCGTCGTCGGACGGTCCCCATTGCTGGTCGCCCTGGCGCTTCACGCGCACACCCTGCTCGCCCACCGCGGCCCCGGGAGCGATGGACTGCCGGGCCGAATCGAGCGCGGATCCGATCGATCGCGTAGCTGGCATCTGACCACCGTGAGTCCTCGTCGCCGTCGCGACCGGCACGGTCCGCGTCGGCCATGTCGTCGAGGGTGAGCTGCCGCGTGGCCTGATCGGCGAGGCCACTGACGCTCACCCCGAGCAGGCGAACGCCGGGCGCGGGGTCGATGGCGTCGAGCAGCGTGCCGCGCGGCGCGCGTCACGGCGTGGCCCGAATCGATCGGCGCCGGCAACGTGACAGAGCGGGTGATCGTGCGGAAGTCGTGGAACCGCACCTTGATGTTCACCGTGCGCCCGGCGAAGTCGTGGGCGCGCAGCCGCGCACCGACGCTGTCGGCCAGGCGCACCAGCTGCCGGTCGAGCGCAGCCCGGTCGTGGAGATCGGTGGCGAAGGTCTCTTCGTGGCCGATCGACTTCGGGCGGCGTTCGGGCTCGACGTCGCGGTCGTCGATGCCGTTCGCCAACGCGTGGAGATGCGCGCCGGACGCCTGGCCGAGGGCGTCGGTCAACGTGTCGACGCGTATCGCGGCGATGTCACCGACGGTTGCGATGCCCAGGCGCTCGAGACGCGTGAGCGTGGCCGGTCCCGACCCCCCAAAGAGCACTCGCGCGGTAAGGCGTGCAGGAACGGCAGCACCGCGTCGGCCGTGACGACCTTCACCCCCAACCCCGGTGCGGGACCGCGGGGCGTGGGCCGTGGCTTGGCCGCCTCGGAGGCGAGCTTGGCCACGAACTTCACCGGCGCGATGCCGACCGAACAGCTGATGCCCACGTCCTCGTGCACACGCTCACGGATGTCGGCGGCGATGGCCGGGGCCGGCCCGAGCAATCGCTGCGAACCGGTCACGTCCAAGAAGGCCTCGTCGAGCGAGATGGGCTCGACCAACGGCGTGTACGTGCGGAACAGCGTCATCACCTCGCGGCTCACCTCGCTGTACCGATCGTGGCGTCCGTCGAGGAAGACCGCTTGGGGACACAGCCGGCGCGCCCGCACCGACGGCATCGCCGAATGCACACCGAAGGCCCGCGCCTCGTAGCTGGCCGCCGCGACCACGCCGCGGTTGCCCTTGCCCCCGACGATGACCGGTTGCCCGCGCAGCTCGGGCTGGTCGAGCAACTCCACCGCGACGAAGAACGCGTCCATGTCCACGTGCAGGATGGCGCGAGCCGGCTCGCCATCTGGCCTGCCCACGGCGGGCGGGCTCACATCCGCGTGACGACGAGGGACCGGAGCTCGGTGCCGTCGACCCGGTAGCCATAACGACGGGTGCCGTCCCAGCGCTCGCGCAACCATTCCGACAGCGGCTCACCGACCCAGGGGTGGCCGCCGGCCAAGTGGCCACCGCAATCGTCCACCCCCACGAAACGCGCGTCGATCACGATGCCGTCCGGGTCGTCGATGCGGAGATCACCCTCGAAGTCGAGCGCCCGCCAGGCCTCGACGCGCAGGCGCCAGCCCAGCCCGGGCGCCTCGGCCTGGATCTCGTACAGCGGGCCTTCCCATTCGGTGACGACCAACCCGGTCTCCTCCTCGGACCTCGCGAGCCAACCCTGCGAGCAGCTCCTCGCCCTCGTCGATCACCCCGCCGGGCGGCGTCCAGTCGACGTCACCGTTGCGACGTTGGTTGCGCACGAGCAGGACGCCATCGGGCGTCTCGATGATCGCACCCCCCACGAGCCATTCGCGCACGCCGGCATTATCGCCGGACACGATGGCGACGCGCCGCCTCGGTCGAACGAGCGCGCGTCGGGCCGACCCAGGACTCGAGCGTGCTCAGGGTTCAGGGTTCGAGCGTGCTCTGGGTGACCGAGCCGTCGGGGTTCTGGACCGCGACCTGCGGGTCACCGAGCCACACCTCGTTCTTCGGCATGTCCGGAGGCGGCTGCAACCCCTCGCCGTTCACGACCGTGACGCCATCGGGGTTCTCCGCGGTCGCCGGGTACTCCTGAGTCGCCGGGGCGAGTCCCACGGCGCCCGGCGGCAGCTGGTTCACGTCGAGATCGTCGCCGATGTACACGGGGGTTGTACTGCCATCGGGGTTCGTCATGACGAACGACGGCTCGCGGTCGGCCCCGGATTGGGTGTCGACCCTCTGCCCGTCGTCGGCCTGCACCAACAGGAGCGCACCAACCGCCGTCGCCGCCACGACCACGCCCGCCAACGGCACCAGCACGCGGCCGCGCAGCAACCGCTTGCGCTTCTGCACCTCGCCGGCGGGCTCCACCATCAAACGATGCAGACGGCTCGTGACTGCCGGCGACGGCCAGGTGCAACACCCGCGCCAGAACGTCCACATCCGCCGCCCGCAGCACGATCTCGGTGCCGGGCTCGGCATGTCGCAACGTGTAGACGAGCGAGAGGTAGGACGCCAGAACCTCGTCGGCGGTCGGTCGCCCGGCCGGCCAGGCTGCGCTGCTCGCCGCCCGCGGCCAACACCTGTTCGTCGAGGTCGATCACGAGCTTGGCCCGTTCGGGCACGAGGTCGTCGGGGTCGACGGCGTACACCCCGAGCACCTCGCGCAGCTCCCCGTCGGTCAGATCCCGGTCACCCGCCTCGATGGCGAGCAGATCCGCCGCCGTGAAGAACGACCGCGACGCGAGTTCCTGCACCGACGTACCCCGTTCGGAACGAGCGTCGGCCAAGAGCAAGCCGAGACGTCGAGGGGGCACGAGGGCCAGTGGTGCGTCGTTCATCGAGGACCGCTCACTCAACAAGTATGCGCGATGACGCGGCGTGAGAACTAGGGCCTATTTTCCGGCCGACCCCGTCCCCTGCCAGCCAGTGCGCGTTTGGCCGGCCGCGCTACGCGGTCACGGAACGCCCACCAGGTCACGAGAAGTAGTGCTTCGACCACTATTCGTGTGGACATCTTGGAGGTACCCCGGACCCGGTCCGCGAAGGTGATGGGTACCTCGACGATGCGGCCACCCTGGCGATCGATCGTGTACGCCATCTCGATCTGGAAGCCGTAGCCATCGGCCCGGATGGCGCTCAGGTCGATCTTGCTGAGGGCATCCGCCGCGTAGGCACGGAACCCGGCGGTGGCGTCGCGGACATGCATCCCGAGCACCAGCGCGGCATAGAGGTTGCCGCCTTGGGAGATCACCCGGCGCGACATCTTCCAGCCCGGCACCGCGCCGCCGGGCACGTAGCGACTACCGATGGCCAGGTCGGCCCCGTCCTCGACGGCGTGGATGAGCGCCGGGAGCATCGCCGGATCGTGCTGGAGGTCCGAGTCCATCTCGATCAGCACCCCGTAGCCGTGCTCCAGGCCCTGCGCGAAGCCGGCGCGGTAAGCCGAGCCGAGCCCTTGCTTGCCCTCGCGGCGCAACACGGACACCCCGCCGTGGTCGCGGCCCCAACCCTCGGCCAGCTCCGCGGTGCCGTCGGGGCTGCCGTCGTCGACGACGAGGACATCGGCCTCCGGGGCGGCGGCGCGCACCAGATCGAGGACCTCGACGATGTTCTCGGCCTCGTTGTAGGTGGGCAACACCACGAGCGGTTTCATGGGGCGCAACTGTACGGCCAGGTTGTCCCGGTCGACGGTCATCGCCGTACGATCTTCGGCGGTGAGTGACCCGTCCCAGCCCCGTAGCGCCCTACCGTCGGTGGGATCGCGCGTGCTGGCCTTCGTCCTGATCCTGCTGGCCGGCGCGGCCGGCGGTTTCATCGGTTACTCGTTCGTCGACTTGCAGTGCGACGGCGACTGCTCGGTGCAGACCGGCATCGGCGCCATCGTCGGCGCGGTGCTCGCCGCAGGTGGTGTGGCGGTCGTGACCGTGCTCACCCTTCGAGCGATGGGCGAATGGAGGACGATCGAGCAACGCGACGCCGCTCGACCGGAGAATCGGCCGCCCCGCGTGCGCTGAGCCCTTCCGGCCCTGACCGATCAGGGCGCGTCTGCGATCGAGGCGATCGCTCGCTCGACACCTCGGTCGTCGACGTCGACGTGGGTCATCAAGCGAACGACGCCCGGACTGATCAGCCCACCCGAGCACGCCGCCATCGCGCAAGTGGCGGAGCAAGGCCAACGGATCGGGATGCCGGAAGACGACGACGTTGGTCTGCACGCTCGTCGGGTCGAGACCGCAGCGCGGCCACTGCTCGGCCACGGCCTCGGCGAGCCGCTTGGCCCGGCGATGGTCGTCGGCGAGGCGGCCCACCATCTCCCGCAAACCCACCAGACCCGCGGCCGCGATCACACCTGCCTGGCGCATCGCTCCCCCGAGCCGTTTGCGCTCGACACGCGCTTCGGCGATCAACTCGTCGGACCCGGCGAGCAGCGAGCCGACCGGCGCGGCCAGTCCTTTCGACAAACAGCACATGACGGTGGTCGCCGAGGCCGCGTACTCGGCGACGGTCACACCGGTCGCGACCTCGGCGTTGAACAAGCGGGCGCCGTCGAGATGCACGGGCACGCCGACCGCGCCGAGCTCTTGCATCGCAGTGAGCGGCCACGGCACACCACCGGCGGGCATGTGCGTGTTCTCGACGAACACCGCCGACACCGCCGGCTGATGATGATCGGCCTCGGCGACCGCGAGGCGTACGTCGTCCACATGGACCAGCCCATCGGAGTCGGGCACGAGGTGGAACTGCGTCGAACTGTTCAGGCCGGCGGCTCCGGCTTCGTAAACCACCACGTGCTGGCGTTGACCCGCGACCACACGCGTTCCCGGGCGGCCGAGTAGTCGCAGCGCGATCTGGTTCGCCATCGTCCCCGACGGCACGTAGACCGCCGCCTCTTTACCGAGTCGCTCGGCGAAGGACTCCTCGAGCTCGCGCACCGTGGGGTCCTCGCCGTACCCGTCATCGCCGACCACCGCGTTGGCCATGGCGCGGCGCATGACGGCCGTGGGTTTGGTGACCGTGTCGGATCGCAGGTCGACCAATGGCTCAGCGGCGGCGGAGGTATCGGCGTCGGGCACGTTCGTGAGGGTATCGGCGGTGCATGATGGCATCCGTGACCACTCCCCACGCGAGCGAGTTGCTCGATCTCGCTCAGCTCGCCGCGCAACAGGCGGCAACGCTGCTGCTGGACGGGCTGCAGCAGACCCGATCGCTCGTCGAGACCAAGACGACCGGCACCGACATGGTGACCGACATGGATCGGGCCGCCGAGCGCCACATCGTGGCGGCCATTCGTCGGCGAACGACCGCAGGACGCGGTCGTCGGCGAGGAGGGCACGGCCGAGACGGGCTCCACCGGCGTCGAATGGATCATCGATCCCATCGACGGCACCACCAACTACCTCTACGGCTATCCGGGCTTCGCCGTCTCGATCGGCGTGGCCGTCGCGGGCGATGTCGTGGCCGGAGTCGTCGTCGACCCGCTCCACGACGACGTGTTCACGGCGACGAAGGATGGTGGCGCCCACCGCAACGGCGAATCCATCCAGGTGTCGAACCAAACCGAACTCGGCCACACGCTCGTCGCCACCGGGTTCTCGTACGAGGCCGACCGGCGCCGGCGCCAAGGCCGAGGTCCTGGTGCACGTGCTACCGGCCGTGCGCGACATTCGACGCATGGGTGCGGCCGCAGTAGATCTGTGCTCGGTCGCCTGTGGGCGGGTCGACGCGTTCTACGAGAAGGGACTCGCGCCGTGGGACTTCGCCGCCGGCGCGCTCATCGCCGCGGAGGCCGGGGCCCGCGTCGGCGATCTCCGCGGCGGACCGGCGTCGACCGATTTCACGTTGGCGGCCGCGCCGGCGGTGTTCGGCCCCCTCGAAGCGCTGCTGGCGACGGCCGGCGCCGATCTCGCCTGATGACCTCCATCGCGCCCGGGTTGTGCTCGGTCACGTTCCGCCACCTCCCGGCGGACGACGTCATCGAACTGGCCGCCGCCGCGCAACTGGCGGCGATCGAGTGGGGCGCCGACGTCCACGTGCCTCCCGGCGACACCGTTCGCGCCGAGCAAGTCCGCGACCATTGCGTCGACCGCGGTCTGGCGTGCGCGTCCTACGGCTCGTACTACTTCGCTGGGAAGTCCGCGGTGGACGAGCTGGCGCCGACGCTGGAAACCGCCCGCTCTCTGGGCGCCACGACGGTGCGCGTCTGGGCGCCCGGCGACCCGCGCCCCGAACATTGGGACGCGAGCGCACCGGTGATCGACGCGCTCGTGCACGCATGCGATGCCGCCGCCGAGCTCGGGCTCACGATCGCGTTGGAGTTCCACCCCGGAACGCTGACCGAGACCGCGCGCTCCACACGCGAGGTGCTGGCCGACGTCGATCGTCCGAACCTTCGCACCTACTGGCAGCCCGTTCCCGGTGCGACCCATCTGCACGCGCTCACCGAGCTCGATCCGGTGCTGCGACACCTCGAGCACCTGCACGTGTTCTCGTGGGAGACCGACAGCTCGCGTCTGCCGCTGGCCGCACACGAGAGCTTGTGGCGACGTGTGCTGGCGAAGGTCGCCGATCAGCACGACGATCGTCAGGCCTATGCGTACCTCGAGTTCGTCCCGGGCGACGCGCCCGAGGCGATGATGCGCGACGCTGCCACCTTGCGCGGGTGGCTCGAGGAGTTGGCGTGACGCGACCGTGCAAGGCTGCGGACCGATGACGAAGCCGCGCGATGACCGCCCCGTAGTGGTGCTGGCGATGTTCGGTGGGCTCGCGCCTCACTTGCTCAGCGAGAGCATGGAGCGCCTCGCGACGATCGCAGTCGTCGCTGATCCCCTACCGCTCGAACGCTTCGATGACGACCGCGCCGACGAGCTGTTGGCCGGAGCCAACGTCCTGTTGACGGGCTGGCTGTGCCCGCCGGTCACGGCGGAGGTGCTCGACCGGGCCCCTCAGCTCCGGCTGATCGCCCACGCTGCCGGGACGGTGAAGGAGCACCTGACGCCGGCGGTGTGGGAACGAGGCATACAGGTGAGCTCGGCGGCCGCGGCCAACGCTGGTGCCCGTCGCCGAGTACTGCCTCGCCGCGATTCTCTTCGCCAACAAGCACGTCTTCGCCGCTCGCAATCGCTACCACGATCGCCGCGAGGAGATGTTGCTGCCGATGACGGCCGGCAATCGCGCCAAGACCATCGGCGTCGTGGGTGCGTCGCGGGTCGGTCGGCATCTCCTCGCTCTGCTTCAACCGTTCGATTTCGATGTGGTCGTCTTCGATCCGATGCTCACCGCCGACGACGCCGCGGCGCTCGGCGCCGAGTTGGTCACGCTGGACGAACTGCTCGAGCGATCACACGTGGTGAGCTTGAACGTTCCGGCCGTACCGAGCACCGAGAACATGATCGCGGCGCGTGAGCTCGCGCTCATGCGCGACGGTGCGACGCTGATCAACACGGCACGCGGCAGCGTGATCGATCACGACGCGCTGATTGCGGAGCTCACCACGCGCCGCCTGCACGCCGTGCTCGATGTGACGACACCCGAGCCGTTACCGAAGGACTCACCGCTGTTCGACCTCGCGAACGTCTTCCTGACGCCCCACGTCGCCGGCGCCGCCGGCAGCGAGATCCCCCGCCTGGCCGAGCTCGCGCTCGACGAGATCGACCGCTGGACCCGGGGCGAGCCGCTGCAGCACGAGGTCGTCGCCGCCGACTGGGACCGCATCGCATGAATCGTCCCGATCCGTTCCGCCTCTGGCACCCGCGCCGCACCATCGACGGGTGCTCAGCCGTGCTCCTCCCGTTCCTCGCCGACGCCACCGATCGACTGGGAGGGTTTCACCGCCCAACTCGACCGCACCATCGCGGCCGGGCTCCGTCCTGCAGTGAACATGGACACCGGCCATGTCCATCTGCTCGACACCGCCGACAAGGCGCGTGTGCTTGGACCTGTGCGCCGAGCACGCGACACCCGGTTGGTTTGCCGGCGCCGTGGTTCGCGACGAGCCGGGTGCATCATTCGACGCCAAGGCGCTGGCGTCGGAATGCGAATCGATCGCACGGCGCGGTGGTGTGCCGGTGATCTTTCCTTCCTTCGGTTTGGGCGCACTCGACGACGACGCGTGGCTCGACGCGCACCGAGCGTTGGGCGAGCATGCCGACACGCTTCGTGGGGTTCGAGCTCGGCAAGGCGTTCCATCCCGCCGGGCGAATCGTGGACCTCGATGTCTACGCCGGCCTGCTCGACATCCAAGCCTGCGTCGGAGCCAAGCACTCGTCACTCGAACGCGAGCCCGAATGGGCGCGGCTGGCGCTGCGCGATGAACGCCGGCCCGGGTTCCGCGTGTTCACCGGCAACGACCTCGCGATCGACATGGTCATGTTCGGCAGCGACTACCTGCTCGGGCTCAGCACGTTCGCCCCGGATGCCTTCGCCGTGCGCGATGCGATGTGGGCACGAGGCGACGCCGGGTTCTTCGCGCTGAACGACGCACTCCAGTACCTCGGACAGATCGCCTTTCGTCCACCGGTTCCCGCGTACCGGCACAGTGCCGCGCAGTTCCTGCACCTGCGCGGCTGGTTGACGCACGACAACGCCGGGCCAGATGAGCCGGCGCGACCCGAATCCGACAAAGACCTCCTCGCGCCGATCGTGGCCCGCATCGACGCGTTGGTCGCGGCCGCCTCGTGAGTCCCGACCCGACCATCAGTCAGGTCAAGAAGCTCAAGACGGTCGACGCGTTTCGTGCCCGGTGCGCGGAGCTCGGAATCGACATCGCGATCGACGACGCCGTCGACCCGCACGGACCGTTGGCGCAGCCGCTGACCGATGGCCGGACGACCAGTGGGGAATCGCTTCGCGATCCTGCCCATGGAGGGGTGGGACGGCACCGACGACGGCCGACCGACCGAGTTGGTCGAGCGGCGGTGGCGGCGGTTCGGCAGTTCGGGCGCCAAGTTGGTCTGGGGTGGCGAGGCAGCGGCGGTGCGTCGTGACGGGCGCGCCAACCCTCATCAACTCGTCGTCGACGGCTCGACCGTCGACGAGCTGGCCGATCTGCGTGCGGCACTGGTCGAGGAGCACGAACGTCACATCGGCCCGTCCGACGACCTACTCGTCGGTCTGCAGCTCACCCATTCGGGTCGCTTCGCCCGTCCGGACGGCACGCCGCGTCCGGTGATCGCGTACCACCACGCGGTGCTCGACGATGTCGTGGGGGCCCGAGCCATCACGCCGATCAGCGACGGCGAGTTGGACGATCTGGCTGCCACCTTCATCGACGCGGCGCGAGTCGCGCAGACCGCGGGCTTCGACTTCGTCGACGTCAAGCATTGCCACGGCTACCTGTTGCACGAGCTCTTGTCGGCTGTCGATCGTCCCGGTCGCTACGGCGGCGACTTCGCGGGGCGCACCGCGTTCGTGCGCACGGTGGTCGAAGGTATCCGTGACGCGGTGCCCGGCCTCGCCGTCGGCGTGCGCCTCAGCATCTTCGATCTCACGCCGTTCGCGGCCGACGACGGGCCCGGTCGTCCGGTCGCTGGTGCCGGCTACCGCTACGCGTTCGGTGGTGACGGCACCGGTCTCGGGATCGACCTGGCGGAACCGTCGGCGTTCATCGGTTTGTTGCGCGATCTCGGGGTCGAGATGATCTGCACCACCGCCGGTAGCCCGTATTACAACCCGCACGTTCAGCGGCCCGCCTTCTTCCCGCCCTCCGACGGCTACGCGCCGCCGGAGGATCCGCTCGTCGGTGTCGCACGCCAGCTCGATGCGACAGCCGCACTCAAACGGGACCATCCCGAAGTGACGTTCGTGGGATCGGCCTACAGCTATCTGCAGGACTGGCTTGCTCACGTCGCGCAACGCCACGTTGCCGACGGCGCGACCGACGTCGTGGGCGTGGGCCGCATGGCGCTGAGCTATCCCGACCTCCCCGCCGATGTGCTCGCCGGGCGACCGCTCGATCGAGCGCGCATCTGCCGCACCTTCAGCGACTGCACGACCGCGCCCCGCAATGGCTTGGTGTCGGGTTGCTATCCGCTCGACCCCGCCTACAAGACCCATCCCGACCGTCCGCAGTTGGTCATCGCCAAGAGACGGGCGAGAAATGCCGGGGTATCTGCCAAAAAGGCCGATCGATGAGGCACCATGTCTCCCGTGGGAACCCGGATTCTGACCGTCGAAGACGACGAACGCATCAGAACCGCGGTCAAGATGGCCCTCGAAGACGAGGGTTGGGTGGTCGAGGAGGCCGATAGCGGCGAGGACGCCCTCGAGTCCTTCAACCGTCACCCGTCCGACGTGGTGTTGATCGACATCATGCTCCCGGGTGTCGACGGCTTCGAGGTGTGCCGCTCGATTCGCCGCACCAGCGACGTCCCGATCGTGATGGTCACGGCTCGCGCCGACACCCACGATGTGGTCGCCGGGCTCGAAGCCGGTGCCGACGACTACCTCACCAAGCCGTTCGCCCCGAAGGAGCTGTCGGCCCGCATCCGCGCCCTGCTCCGCCGGGCCCGCACGGCGGATCCCGGTGTCACCCACATGAAGTTCGGGGACCTCGAGATCCACCCTGAAGAGGGCATGGTGCTGCGCGACGGCGTCGAGGTGCACCTGACCAAGACCGAGTTCCGCCTGCTGGTCGAGCTGGCCAGCAGCCCTGGTCGGGTGTTCAGCCGCGAGGTCCTCTTGGAGAGGGTCTGGGGCTACGGTTACTTCGGCGACGGGCGGTTGGTCGACGTTCACATCCGCCGCCTGCGCACCAAGATCGAGACCGACGCCGCCAATCCACGCCACGTGGTGACGGTGCGGGGTCTCGGTTACAAGCTCCAACCCTGACGCCGGGGCGAACGCTCCGGCCGGATCGACCATGCGGCTGCGGCGCTCAACAGGACAACGACCGGCAACCAAGCGCCCGAGGTTGGGTCTGCGCGCCCGCGTCACGCTCACGTTCGCGCTGGGCGCAGCCCTGCTCTCGGCGGCCATGTCGGTCATCACGTTCGGTCTCACCCGTGAGAACCTGCTCAACCAGCGCGAAGAGACCGCCGTGTCGCAGGCCAAGCAGAATGCCGGCAAGCTCGCCGACAGCCTCGAGCCGGCGGGCTCGACCACCATCGAGTGCAACACCACGAAGATCGAGAGCGACCTGAGCAGCTTGACGACGCCGGGCGGCGCGCAGCTGGTGCTGCACTGCAACAACCGTTGGGTGAGCGGCAACGCGCTCTTCGGACAGAGCGACATCCCCGAGAAGCTCGTACAGATGGTGGGCAGTGGCCAAGCGGCTCGCATGCGTACCGACGTGCAGGGCAAGCCGTTTCTCATCACCGGTGTGCCGCTCACCGCGCTGGCCCCGGTCGACGTCCAGTACTACGAGGGCCAATCACTCGACGAGCTGGAAACCACCCTGAGCGGCCTCGGCATCAGCCTGCTCGGCGCGTCCGCGCTCACGACCTTGGCGGGTGGTCTCTTGGGCTTCTGGGCCTCGAGACGGGTGCTTCGACCGTTGAACGACGTGGGCCGCGCCGCGGACGCCATCGCCGGCGGGCGACTCGACACACGACTGCCCACCGGCACCGATCCCGATGTCGACCGTCTGGCCACACCGTTCAACCACATGGCCACCGCGCTCGAGGATCGAATAGACCGGGACGCCCGTTTCGCATCCGAGGTGAGCCACGAGCTGCGTTCTCCGCTGATGACGATGTCGGCCACGGTCGAAGTGCTCGAGAACATGCGCGACGACCTTCCCGAGCGGGCGCAGACCGCGCTGGACCTGTTGTCCGCCGACGTCGATCGCTTCCAACAGCTCGTCGAGGACCTGCTCGAGATCTCGCGGTTCGATGCCGGCGCGATCAAGCTGCACCTCGAAGAGGTGCTCGTGGCCGAGATGGTGATCCAGGCCGTGAGCGTGATCGGCGGCGGCGGTACCGCGGTCATGTACGACGAGGACGTGAGCGACGTCGTGGTGCGCGTCGACAAGCGGCGGTTCGCGCGGGTGCTGGCCAACTTGCTCGACAACGCCGAGAAGTACGCCGGTGGGGCCACGGGCGTGACGATCGCTCGGGTCGGCAACGCGGTGCAGATCGCGGTGGAAGACGACGGCCCGGGTGTGCCGGCCGAGGATCGCGACCGGATCTTCGACCGGTTCTCGCGCGGGACCGAGAGCGGCAAACGCTCACCCGACAGTGGCGTCGGCCTGGGTCTGGCGTTGGTCAGCGAGCACGTCCGACTGCACGGCGGCACCGTCTGGGTCGAGGATCGGCGGGCCGGCCACCACGGCGCCCGTTTCGTCGTCGAATTGCCGATCGTCGACCTACCGACCGAGGGCGCGGCCACCGTGCCCGCCGAGGACGACATAGTGGTCACCACATGAAGCGACTGTCGCCTCGCCTGCTCGTGCTGGCCATCTTCGTGCTGCTGCTCGGTGCGGCGAGCTGCGGTATCCCGAGCGACGACGAGCCGCGGGCGATTCCCGAGGGAGCGGTGCCCGAACAGGCGCGCGAGCCGCGTGGTAGCGGCAGCACCTCGACCACGATTCGCGCCGACACGCAAGATCAGACCATCTACCTCGTCACCGGATCCGAACAGCAACAACGGCTGCAGCCCGTGCACCGTCGGCGTCACGGTTCCGGGCGATCCGGCGCAGCTCCCCCAACTCACGATCGAGAAGCTGATCGCGACCCGACCCGAAGATGTCGGCCTCGCCGGTCAGGCCACCAACCAGTTGCCATCCGATGTCCGGGTGCTCGACGCGCATGGTGCAACCCGACGGCGTGCTCGACCTGAACCTCAGCTCGCTCGGCGTCGAGAACGCCCGGCTCCGACTGGCCATGGCCCAGATCGTGTTCACCGCCACCGACCTCAAGACCAGCGGCATCCAAAGCGTGCGGGTGTCGATCGACGGTGTGCCCGCCGCGGTGCCGACACAATCCGGATCGGCCGATCCGGGCACCCCGATCATGCGGACGGACTACGGGATCTCGATCCTCAGATCGACTCAACCGGCGGAATAACGCCGAGCAGGACGTCAGCCGGCGAAGAACTGCTCGGCCACGCCGTGGTAGAGCGCAGGGTCGACGAGCTTCAGGCTCCCACCGCCTCCTGCAGCGGCACGCACACGATCTCGCCCGCCTGCAGCGCGACCATCTGTCCGAAGGCGCCGTCGTGCACCGCGTCGATGGCGGCGATACCGAAGCGTGTCGCGAGCACCCGGTCGAACGCGGTCGGCGTGCCGCCGCGCTGGACATGGCCGAGGATCGTGACGCGGGTCTCGAACCCCGTTCGGCTCTCGATCTCCTGGGCGATCGTGGTGCCGATCCCCCCGAGGCGAACGTGGCCGAACTGGTCGACGTCGTTCGAGATGATCTCCATGGTGCCGGCCTTCGGCACCGCGCCTTCGGCGACGACCACGATCGAGGCGAACCGCCCTCGCGCGTGCCGGCGTTGCAGCGCGTCGCACACCTGCTCGATGTCGAAGGGCTCCTCGGGGATGAGCACCATCGTCGCGCCGCCGGCGATCCCGGCCCACGTGGCGATGTGGCCCGCGTGCCGACCCATGACCTCGACGACCATCACCCGATCGTGCGATTCGGCCGTGGTGTGCAGACGATCGATGGCGTCGACGGCGATCTGCACGGCAGTGTCGAAGCCGAAGGTCAGCTCGGTGCCCGACAAGTCGTTGTCGATGGTCTTCGGTACGCCGACGACCTGCACGCCGATCTCGGCAAGCTTGGCCGCGACGCCGAGCGTGTCCTCACCACCGATCGCCAGCAGCGCGTCCACACCGAGCTGGTCGAGGCTGGCACGGCATCGCGCGACTCCGCCGTCGATCTTGAACGGGTTCGTGCGCGACGAACCGATCAGGGTGCCGCCTTTGGGCAGCGCGCCACGGAAGGTCTCGACCGACAGGTCCGTGGTTCGACCTTCGATGACACCCTTCCAACCATCGAGGAATCCGATGAGGTGATCGCCGTAGTGCCTCTCGGCCTTGCGGGCGACGGCGCGCATCACCGCGTTCAGTCCCGGACAGTCGCCCCCGCCCGTCAGCATCGCGACTCGCATGGGGCGCAGGCTACTCAGCGCCGATAGTTTCAGCCGCCGTGGACCCCACCGCCGAGCCGCTCGTCGTCACCCTGGATGCCGGCACCACCGGTATCCGGGCCATCGCCTTCAACCGCCAAGGCCGGATCGTCGATGCCGTGTACCAGGAGTTCACCCAGTTCTTCCCGCAACCGGGCTGGGTCGAACACGACGCCGACCGAGATCTGGCAGACGGCCGAGGCCGTCCTCGGCGAGCTGGGCCGGCGTCTGCCCGCCAAGCCCGTCACCATCGGCATCACCGATCAACGCGAGACGGCCATCGTGTGGAGCCGCTCGACCGGCGAGCCCGTGCACCCCGCCATCGTCTGGCAGGACCGACGTACCGCGGGACGGTGCGACGAGCTGCGCGACCAAGGTCACCTGCCGCTCGTTCGCGCGACGAGCGGGTTGGTGCTCGATCCGTACTTCTCGGCCAGCAAGCTCGACTGGATGTTCACCGAGGGCGGGGTCGAGGCGAAGAGTGACCTCGCGTTCGGCACCGTCGACTCGTGGCTCGTCTACAAGCTGACCGGCGGCGACAAGCACGTCACCGACGTGACCAACGCCAGCCGCACCTTGTTGTTCGACATCCGCACCCTGGCCTGGTCGCCCGAGCTCTGTGACTTGTTCGGCGTGCCGATGCACATCCTGCCGGAGGTGCGACCATCGAGCGGGCGGTTCGGCGTGACCTCGGACGACTTCGTCCTGGGCGGCGGCATCCCCGTGAGTGGAATTGCCGGCGATCAGCAAGCAGCGCTGTTCGGGCAGGCATGCTTCGAGCCCGGCATGACGAAGAACACCTACGGCACGGGTTCGTTCGTGTTGATGAACGTCGGTGAGACCTGCCCCGACCCGATCGAGGGTCTGCTCACCACGGTCGCGTGGACCATCCCGGGCGGACCGACGGGCATCACGACGCACTACGCGTTGGAAGGCGCCATCTTCGTCACGGGCGCGGCGGTGCAGTGGCTGCGCGACGGGCTCGGAATGATCGCCGACTCGGCCGAGATCGGACCGCTCGCGGCGTCGATCCCCGACAGCGAAGGCGTCGTGTTCGTACCCGCGTTCACCGGCCTCGGCAGTCCCTGGTGGGATCCCTACGCCCGAGGCACGGTGCTCGGGATCACCCGCGGCACGGGTCGCGCCCACTTCGCCCGGGCCGTCGTCGAGGCCATGGCCTTCCAGACCCGCGACGTGGTCGAGGCCATGGTGGCCGGCTCGGGTCGAGCACTCGCGGCCCTGCGCGCCGACGGCGGTGCGTCGGTGATGAACCTCCTGCTGCAGTTGCAGGCCGACCAACTGCAGGTGCCCGTCGCCCGACCCGCGGTGCAGGAGACGACCGCGTTGGGCGCGGCGTATCTGGCCGGTCTGGCCGAGGGCGTGTGGGACTCGACCGACGACATCGCCGCCAACTGGGTGCTCGACACCGAAGTGCAACCGGCGGTCACCGCCGACGAGGCGAACGTGGGATACGAGCAGTGGAAGCGCGCGGTCGAGCGCGCTCGCGACTGGGCTGATTCCTAGCGAGCCGCGGGGTGCAGCTGCCGCGCCTCTGCAACCTTCAACTCACGAAACCGAGTGTCGACGATCCGCGCCAACGCCGCCGCCTGGCGCCTCTCTCGAGCGCGGAACGCCTGTCCGTCGCGGCCCAACACCAAAGCCATACGGGCTCCGGGCATGGGAGCCCACGCCACGTCCACCACGTCGGGGGGCGCATCGCCGTTGGCACGCGCCGAGCTCTGGCTGCCCTCCACGAAGGCCAGCAACCACGCGGCGTCCGGCGGGGCCCCCTCGACTGCGGCCATGGCGCCGGTGTCGAGTGCAACGACCGCAGCCCAGGCGGCGCCCACCGTTCGGGCGGCGTGCGCGCACAACGCCGCGATGGCTTCGCTCGCGGTCGAGGCACCCACCAACAAGGCGGCTGTCTCGAGCGCGTCGAGGCGAGGGTCGTGGAGCGCGTCGGCCGACGGCCGCACATCCTCCACGTCGACGCCGTCGACTTGTTGGACTTCTTCGATCAGGAGGCCGACCAGATCGGGCCCGGGCAGCTCGACGACCAGCTCGTCGATGGCGCGACCCGCGCCGCGTTCGAGGATGTCGATGCCGACGACGTCACCGCCGACGGCGCCCACCCGGCTCGCGACCGCGCCCAGCGCACCGGGTCGATCGGGAAGCCACAGCCTCATGATGTAGGTGAGGGGCATGGCAGGCACGGTACGGGTCGCTCATGAACGGGATGTTTCCAGCACTGGAAGCGCCCGCGAACGAACGCCCTTTCGAGCCTCGCGTCGCCTCCTGCCCACTGCGTTCGACGACGACCACCGCGAGCAGACGAAGCCCACACCGACCAGGCCGGCCGGCAGGGCCCAGGCGGCCCAGGCGGCCCCGAACGCTTTCCAACTGAAGGCCCGCACGCCATTCGACAGGAGCGGCAGGGTCGGCTCGTCCAACCAGGTGTTCACGCCCGTGGCCACGATCTCGTAGGCGCACCCGGCCAGCAGCACGTTGACCACGGGATTGGGACTGGGCAGGTGATGGTGATGCGGATGGTGGTGTGGGTGATCAGTCGGGATCTCGTCGGTGACAGGGCTCGGCATGGCTCCATCTTGGGCGACGACGAGCCACCCGGTCATCACCCACGTCGGATGACCCGCACCCCATGCGCTGCGGCCCAATTTCTTGACCGTCTGGTCAAGTGCTGTTTACCGTGGCGCCCGATGACCCGGCGGCTGACCCAACGTGGCAAGGAGCGCCGGCAGCAGCTGATGGACTACGCCGCTGCCCGCTTCGCCGAGAACGGCTACCACCCCACCTCGGTCGCCGAGATCGTGCAGGGCCTGGGGGTGGGCAAAGGCGTCTTCTACTGGTACTTCGACAGCAAGGAACAGCTCTTCGTCGAGATCTTGCGCGACGCCCAGCACTCGTTACGGCGAGCGCAAGAGCAGGCCATCGCCGACGAGGACGATCCCGTCCGCCGCATCGGCCTCGGTATCCGGGCATCGATGCAATGGTCGGCCGAACATCGAGACGTCAACCAGCTGATCCAGTTCGCGGTCACTGACGAGCGCTTCATCGCCGCGATGCGCAAGGGCCAGGAAGTCGCGGTGGCCGACGTCATGCAGCACCTCTCGGAGGGCGTCGAGCGGGGTCTGATCCGCGATGCCGACCCGTTGATGCTCGCCCACGCGGTTCTCGGCGTGACCACCCATCTGGCTCGCGTGTTCATCCACGAGCGTCGCGATTCGGCGGACGAGGTGGCCGATGCCGCGGTGTCGTTCGTGATGGAGGGCCTGCTCGTTCCGGACGCGGTCGCGACCGCTCGCTGACATGCTGCGGTCGATCGACCACGTGCAGCTGGCGATGCCTCCGGGTGAAGAGGACCGGGCCCGAGCGTTCTACGTCGATCTGCTCGGACTGACCGAGACCCCAAAACCACCCAATCTCGCGGTGCGCGGCGGATGCTGGTTCGAGGGGCCCGGCGTCACGGTGCATCTCGGCGTCGAGCAGGACTTCCGGGCGGCGCGCAAAGCCCACGTCGCCTTTCGGGTCGATGCCGTGCGCGAGCTCGCCGATGCGGCGCGCCAGGCCGGCTACGAGGTGGTCGACGACGAGCCGCTCGAGGGGTTCGACCGCGTCTACATCTACGACGGCTTCGGCAACCGGCTCGAGATGATGGAACCGCTCTGAACCTCGCATCGCGATTCGATGCCCATAGGCACCGAATCGGTACCGAATCTGTGCCTGTGTGACACGGCGTGACAACCGCAGTACGCGTGTGTGGACCAGATGTCACAGGCCCGGCGCAGAATCGGGCCATGCGACCGACGACGTGGGGCGACTTCGCCCGAGAGAGTCCCGGGATGGCGGACGCGGGGCGGGCCTTGCTCTACCAGTACGGCCCGGGACTCGCCTTCCTGGCGACGGTTCGATCCGATGGCGGCCCGCGATTGCATCCCGTCTGCCCGGTGATCGTCGACGACGGTCTCTACGTGTTCGTCGGCAACCAGACGCCGAAGCGGCGCGACCTCCATCGGGACGGTCGGTACGCGCTGCACACGTTCCCGCCCGAACACGTCGACGACGAGTTCTACGTGACCGGCCGGGTGCGCACGGCGGAGGACGATCTCACCCTGCGCCAACACGTGCTCGACGTGTACCTGGCCCAAGGCACGACCACGGAGAACGACACCCTGTTCGAGCTACTGCTCGATCACGTCATGCATGCCCAGTACGACGGCCGCCCCAGCTGGCCACCGGCCTATCAGCACTGGCACGCAAGCTGACCGGCAATCAGCCGCCGAGCTTGGGCAGGGCACGCTTGAGGTTGCGAATGGCCTGCTTCGTACGGTGTTCGTTCTCGATCATGGCGAACCGCACGTGGCCGTCACCACCAGGGCCGAAGCCCACACCCGGTGAGGTGGCGACGTTGGCCTCGCGCACCAGGAAGGACGAGAACTCGATCGATCCCATCTCGAGGTAGGGCTCCGGGATCGGCGACCACACGAACATGGTGCCCTTCGGAGGCTCGATCGACCATCCGATCCGATCGAGCCCACCGCACAGCGCATCGCGACGGCTCTGGTAGATCTCCTGCACGATCTTCGGGTAGTCCGGTTGCTCGTTCAAGGTGACGGTCGCCGCGATCTGAATCGGTTGGAACGCGCCGTAGTCGAGGTAGCTCTTCAGCTTGGCCAGCGCTTGCACCACATCGGACGCGGCCCACCAAGTAGGCGATGCGCCAGCCCGCCATCGAGAACGACTTGGTCATCGAATACAGCTCGACCGCCACTTCCTTCGCACCCTCGGCTTGCAGGATCGAGGGCGGCTGGTACCCGTCGAACCCGAGATCGGCGTAGGCGTTGTCGTGGACGACGACGACCTCCTTCTCGCGAGCGAAGTCCACGACCTTCTGCATGAACTCGAGGCTCACGCACGTGGTCGTGGGGTTGTGCGGGAACGACATCACGATCACGCGCGGCTTCGGCCAGGAGTACTCCCACGCCTCTTGCAGGTTCTCGAAGAAGTCGGTGTCGGTGCCGAGCGGCACCTCGCGGATCTCGGCGCCGGCGAAGAGCGGCCCGTAGATGTGGATCGGGTACGACGGCGACGGCACGAGCGCGGCATCGCCCGGCTGCAGCAGCACCCACATCAGATGGGAGAACCCCTCCTTGGCGCCGATGGTGTTGATGACCTCGGTATCGGGATCGAGCTCCACACCAAAGCGCCGTAGGTACAGATCGCTCACCGCTTGGCGCAGCTTCGGGATGCCGCGGCTGGCCGAGTACCGGTGGTTCTTCGGGTTCTGTACGGCCTCGACGATCTTCTCGACGGCGACGTCAGGCGACGGCAGATCGGGGTTGCCGAACCCGAAGTCGATCACGTCCTGCCCCGCTCGGCGGGCCTCGACTTTCAACGAATCGATGATCGTGAAGACGTACGGCGGCAGCGCGGTGATCCGGCGGAACTCCATAGGGCCACGGTAGTCCTCGCCCGTACCCGTTCCGGACGCCTTTCAGCTCAATCGACGGGGTCTCGTGCGAGCAGCGCCGCGCCGATCGCGCCGGCTTCGGGCCCGAAGGCCGCGGCCACGATGGGCACCGTCGGTCGATGGTCGGGCGCCAGCACCAGCTCGGCGAACGCGGCACGTGCCGGCGCGAGGAACAGCTCTCCCGCATCGGTGAGACCGCCGCCGACTACGACCACCTCGGGGTCGAGGATGTTCACCAGGTTGGCCACCCCCACGGCGAACCACCACGCGAAATCGCGCATGATCGCCAAGGCCTGGTCATCGCCGTCGAGCGCGGCACGCGTCACGTGCTCGCCTCGGACGTCTTCGGGGTCGCCGCCGGCGAGGGCGACCACCCGATGGGCCCGGCCCGCGGCCGCGGCGTCCCGGGCCAACCGACCGAGGCCGCTCCCGGACGCGAACCGCTCCCAGCATCCGCGCCGACCGCAGGGGCAGGGCGGGCCGTTCGGATCGATCTGCATGTGCCCGGGCTCTCCGGCGAAGCCGTGTGCGCCGCGATGCGGACGCCCACCGGTGACGATGCCGGCGCCGATCCCCGTGCCGAGGGTGACGAGCACCGCATCGGTGGTCCCCTTCGCCGCCCCCAACCGGAACTCACACCATGTGGCGCAGTTCGCATCGTTGTCGACGGCAACCGAACAGTTGAGGCGTTCCATCAGCCGCGCCTGCACCGGGAACTCGATCACGCCCGGCAGGTTCGGTGCGAACCGCAAGACTCCATCGCGATCGACCAGCCCGGGCACGCCCACACCGACGGCGTCCAAACCGCCGCCGTCCACGACACGCTCATCGGTCGCCAGCGCCGTGACCACTTCGACGAGCGCGTCCAACATCGCGTCCGCGCCGCGGGGAGTGTCGATCCGCCGCTCCGCCAGGGCGCGCCGATCGTCCGTCGGGTCGAGCACCCGGCCGAGGATCTTGGTTCCACCGACGTCGACGCCGGCGACGAGTCCGTGGGTCACCAACGCGTATCGCGGTCGCTCAGTAGCGGAGAAGGGCGCCGATGCGACCCATCACGTCGAGATCCGCGTTGTCACTGCAGATCTCGACCTTGCACGACTGGCCGAGGGCGACATCGACGGCCTCCTCGACGATGTCGTCGATCCGGAGCATCTGCGATCCGTCGACCGGGCACGTCGGCCCCTTGGGACACAGATGACCGCAACGCTCACAATGCCAGCCACTGTCGTGGTAGCCGTGCGACACGAACAACACCTCGACCCGCCGCTCGACGAGAGAGCGCAGCGTGGCCTCGAGCCCGGCAACGCCGCGGCCGCCACGACCGACCGCGTCGCGGAACCTGGCCACGAGCGTCGCTTCCTTCTCGCGCTCGATCGCGGCCTCCATGCGCATGGCCGCGGCGCGGATGTCGGCCACGCTCGCATTTGCCGCGACGTCGATCGTCCCGCACCGGCGCTCTTGCAGGTAGGGATGGAGCAACGCCTCGACCGTGGGCAAGATCCCGTCGGGCGCCCCCACCGTCAGCCGATCGAACCCATCGTGTTGGAACACCTCGAACGCGACATCAGCAGCATGCCGAATGTGTTGCAGCACGAGCTCTTCGACGTGGTGCTCGGCCTTGTCGTACCCGACCAGATCGCGTTCACCGATCGAGTCGTACTGGCGCGGCTTGGCCTCGAACAGCTCGGAATGGTCGATCAGCTCGCCGAACTGGAAGACGAACATGCGCGCCCGTTGCTTGTCGACGAGCAACACACCGAAGCGGTCGAGCTCTTGCACGAGCGCTTCGAGCTGACCGATCGCCGGCGCGCTGTTGATCACCACGCGGCTCGCAACAGAAACCGGCAGCGGAATCACCTCGAACAAGTCACGCGCGGAACACGAGAAGATCGCAAGCCCACGCGCTTGCGATCGATCGAGTCGGTCGCGCACGTACCGCTCGATCTGCGCGAAGTCCGCCGAGGTCGCGTCGCGGCGTCCGTTGCTGCGCACGGGCCGCAACAGGTGATCGAGCTCGGCCTCGACGTCTTGGCGACGTACGTGACGGCGTCCGTCCACATCGAGATAACAGGAGACGACGGGGGCCCCGCGACTTCGGAAACCGGCCAACTGGCGGATGGTGTCCTCTGTGATCGCGGGCACAGCACCTCACTTTCGCCACACTGTTTCGCCACTACGGCTCGGGCTCTGGCGTGATGGTACGCCCGCCGCCCCGGCCGCGCCTCGGGGACGACCGTGCCATGCTCGGCATCTCGGACCGACGCCCCTAGACTCCAGCCATGGAAGACCCTGTTGAGCCGTTCCCGGAGGCGAACGAGGGTCTGGACGGGCCCGAGAGCGAACACTGGCCACCCAAGTTCGCCAAGCTCGGTCTCACGTTCGACGACGTGTTGCTCGTCCCGGCCGAGTCGTCGGTGCTCCCCGCCGACGTCGACACTCGCACTCGACTCTCCCGCTCCATCGAACTGGCGATCCCGATCGTGTCGGCCGCCATGGACACCGTCACCGAAGCGCCGATGGCCATCGCCCTGGCTCGCGCCGGTGGTCTGGGTGTCATCCACCGCAACCTTTCGATCCAGGACCAAACGGCCGAGGTCGACCGGGTGAAGCGCAGCCAATCCGGCATGATCGTCGACCCGGTCACACTCCCGCCCGCCGCGCTGGTATCCGACGCGCTGGCGCTGATGGCTCGCTATCACATCTCGGGTGTGCCGATCACCGACACCGAGGGTCAGCTCGTCGGCCTGCTCACGAACCGCGACCTACGATTCATCGACGACGTCGAGCAACCGATCGAGAACGTCATGCGGCGGCCGCCGCTCATCACGGCGCCCACCGGCACCACACTCGACCAGGCCAAGCAGATCCTGTGGGAGCACCGCATCGAGAAGTTGCCGATCGTCGACGACGGCATCTTGCACGGGCTCATCACGATCAAAGACATCATGAAGCGCACCGAGTTCCCCCAGGCCACGCGCGACGAACGTGGACGCCTGCGCGTCGCCGCGGCGGTCGGTGTGGGGCCCGACGTGCTCGAGCGGTCCAGCTCGCTCGTCTCCGCCGGTGTCGACCTGCTGATCGTCGACACCGCCCACGGTCACACCCAGAGCGTGCTCGACACGGTCAAGGAACTGAAGAGCCGGTTCAACCTCGAGATCATCGCCGGCAACGTCGCCACACCGGAAGCGGTCGACGCCCTCGTCGGCGTGGGCGCCGACGGGGTGAAGGTCGGCATCGGGCCGGGCGCCATCTGCACCACCCGCGTGGTCGCAGGTGTCGGTGTCCCTCAAGTCACCGCCATCCACGACTGCGCCGCCGCGGCCGCTCGCCACGACATCCCGCTCATCGCCGATGGTGGCGTGCAACATTCCGGCGACATCGCCAAGGCGCTGGCCGCCGGCGCCGACGTCGTGATGCTCGGCAGCCTGCTCGCCGGTGTCGACGAGTCACCGGGCGAGGTCGTGCTCGAGCAAGGCGAGCGCTACAAGGAGTACCGGGGCATGGGCTCGCTCGGGGCGATGAAGGCCCGGTCGTACTCGAAGGATCGGTACTTCCAAGGCGACATCGACGATGCCGACCAGCTGATACCCGAAGGCATCGAAGGACGCATCGCCTACAAGGGTCCGCTCACCAACATGTTGCACCAGTTGGTCGGGGGCCTGCGCTCGTCCATGGGGTACTGCGGCACACCGACGATCGCTGACCTCAAGTCGCGCGCCGGGTTCGTGCGGATCACCTCGGCCGGGCTGCGCGAGAGCCATCCCCACGATGTGACGATCACCAAACAGGCGCCCAACTACTGGGCCTGACCCGCCCTCAGGTGAACGGTCCGGGCGCGTCGACCACCGCCGCGCGTTGGAAGCCCACCTCGGTGGCCCAGTCGGTGATGTTCTCGTCGTCGGTCAGGTAGATGATCTGGACGGCTTCGGCCATCTTCTCGAGCTTGCCCAGTAGCGTCCGCAGCTCGTCGCGCGGCATCCCGTCGAACGCATCGTCGACCACGAGCGGCACGGCACCGGCGAACGACACGTTGCGCAGGCTCGCCAAGCGCGACAGCAGATAGAACTCGAGCGCTTCCTGCCCGGCGTCACCCTCGACATCGTCGACGGGGATCTCGAAGGCGGACTCGGTCGACGGGGGCGGCGCGTCATCGGATTGCTCGGCCAGCTCGGTCGCCGCCTTCATCAGCCGGCTGGTGGCTACCGCGTGCACCTGGGTCGCGGCGTCGACGAGCGCCTCTCGCGCTTCGACGCGTTCGGACGTCTCGAACTCGACCTCGGTGGCTGCGGCCAATTCCGCTTCGAGGGCCGCGACGTCCTCGGCCGTGAGGGCGACGTCGACCGGCGCGGCGGGCGCCGCCGTCAGATCGATGAGCGCGCCTTCGGCCGGCATCAACGCCAGCTCCTCCTCGGCCTCCTCGAGCGCACCCGAGACGTGATGGCGCTCGGCCTCGAGCTCCTCGACGCGCTCGTTGATGCCGCTGACTTCGGTGAGGAACGCCTCGGCCACCACCACGGTGCGGTCGAGGCTCGGGCTCTCGCCGAGATCGAGGCCGACCACCTCGAGTTGGTAGGCCAACGCGTCGACGAGCTCCTGGGTCGTGACCTCGCGCTTGGCTTCCTTGTGGTCACGCAGTGCGGCTTCGAGGTCGTCGGGCTCTTGTCCGCCGAGCAGGTCGAACGCCTCGAGGTACACCGCCTCGAGCTGATCGAGCAACGCGCTGTGCTCGGGGTCCGACTCGATGGCCTCGCTGATCTGAGCCCAGTTGGACTCGGCGGCCTCGAAGTCGAAGCGAGCTTTCTCGAGGCGTTCCTCGGCGGCGGGGTCGATGGCCAACAAGCCCGAACCCATGACGTACGCGCTCCAGGTCGGGAACCCGACTCGATCGAGGATCGCCTGTTCCCGCTCGAGCGCCTCGTCGAGTGAGCGCTGCCCGCGATTGAACCGACCCGACGCCTTGCGTTCGGCGTCGAGCACCTGCTGATGCGCCGCTTCGAGCTCCGCCACGTCCTCGGCCGACAGGTCGGGCTTGGCGATGCCTCGCTCGGCCTGGGCCAGCTCGGCGCGCGCGGCGTCGAGTTGCGCGTTGGCCGACGCCGGATCGCGGCCTTCGAACTCGAGACGAGCCTGCAGCCCACCCACCGCGGATTGCAGTCGTACGAACTCGTCGGCGAGCTCTTGGGCTCGCTCGGACGGGACGAAGTCGACCGAGCCCGGGTTGGCGATGGCGTCGAGCAACACCTGGATGGGTCGCGTGTCGATGGCCGACAGCTGCTTCAGGCCGCGCTCGATGCGTTCGAGATCGCTGCGCAGTTGCGTGATGTCGGCCGTCACTTCTTCGCGCCGGGCCGCGATTTCGTCTTCGGTCATGTCTTCTTGCGCCGCGCTGGCATCGAGCCCGGCGAGGGCGGCTTCCAGGGCGCCGACGCGCGTTGTCGACTGCAGCCTTGGCCTGCTGAAGTCGCAAGGTGGCCTGTTGGTGGTCGTTCTGCGAACGCTCGGCGGCGTCGCTGAGGATGGCCAACGCCTCCGCGGCGTCGGCTTGGTTGCGGCGCAAGGTGTCGAGCTCGGGGTGCACGCCCGCCGGAGTTGCGTGCAGGAACTGCTCGACCGACATCCGCGCCGTCGCGCTCTGGGCGACGGGCATGTTCGCCGAGGGCATGTGACCACGGCCGAGCACGACGTCGAGGTCGGTGTGCACGTCCAACAGCGACAGCGTCTCCTTGGTCAGGTCGAACAGCACCCCATGGGCCTCGACCAGCCCACCGATGCCCGGGTCCTGACCTCTCGCGATGGCGGTGATGGCGCGGATGACGACGTCGCGACCGCCCACACCGAGGCCGTTCACGACGGTGATGGTCGGGTGGAAGTCGAGCGCCGATTCCTCGGTGCCGTCGGGGTTCAGCTGGAGGAGCCTCATGTCGCTTTCATTATCGGTCGTGGCGGGGCGTAGATGCGGTACCTCTGCGGCACACCCGCACCCTCACGACACCCTGATGTGCTGCACCGGGCCGTCGTGGCCCTCGTCGTCGTCGCCCGAGGAGGCGTCCGGGCCTGACCGCGCCGAGCGGGCCGCGCCCCGAGCGAGGGAGCCGAACGCCTCGGCGACGGACGCCACCTTCTCGTCGTCACCGACGAAGTCGTCGATCACGTCGAGGAAGGCTCGCGCCGCTTCGACCATCTCCCGTGCCGCGGCCTGGAGGTGCTCGACCCCCTTCGCCGCCCGTTCGTCGTTCACCGGCTGGTCCCCCGCGTCGTCGTATCCCAAGGTGCACCGCCTGATCGCGTCGACTCAAAGGTTATCCGTAGCATGCCGTCGCGAAGCGATGCGCCCTCGACGGGTCGACGCCGCAGCGAATCGGGAAGCACGAAGGCCCGGCGGTAAGGCCCGATCCGCACGAGCAACTCGTCACCCCGGCGGCCGACCTCCAGATCGTCGCGGTCGGCGAAGGGAAGCTCCTGCAGTAGCTCGTAGCGTCCGTCGTTGACCTCGACCCGGAGCGGCTCACCGTGATGCAGGATCCCGACCGGATCGAGATCGCCGTACAGTTCGTCGGCGAAGCTTCGTAGGCGATCGATGCCGACCACCTCCTGTTGAGCCAACCCGGCCCGCAACACGGGCAACGGGGCGAAGCTCTCGGCGATCGTGGCGAGGTGCTCGCTCTGGAGTTGCTTCCACTGTTCGAACCAAGGGTCGCTCACATCGTCGGGCAGCAGTCGGTTCGCGATCACCGCATCCACTCGGTAGCCGAACAGCGAAAGGTAGGTATAGGTACGGCGCGCTTCGGCGATGACCATCCGCTCGGGGTTCATCACGAGCCGCACGGTGGTCCGCTCGGGATCGGCAAGGATCTTCTTCACGCCTTCGAGGCTGTCGTAGAAACGGCGGCCGGCACCGAACACCTCGTCACCCGCCATCGGCAGTGAGCTCACGCGTTGCAACACTGGCCCGAGCACGCGGTTCAGTCGACGGCCCATCGGGAAGATCCGTTCCATGTACCACTCGAGGATGTCGGGCAACGACAACAGTCGGATGGTCTCGGCCGTCGGCGCGCAGTCGACGATGACGACATCCCATTCACCCGACTCGGCGTGGGTCTTGATGTCGGCCAGGCTGAAGAGTTCGTCGATACCGGGCGGCACCGACAACTCCTCGGCCTCGATCCCTTCGGCGCCGGCCCAGTTGAACACCTGCACGAGGTAGTTCTGGATCTCGCCCCAGTGCTCCTCCATGCGCTCCTGCGCGTCGAGCTGTTGCGCGAAGAGTGTGGAGGTGAGTTGCGTCGGTGCCGCGCCGATCCAGGTGTCGAAGGAGTCACCCAGTGAGTGGGCCGGATCGGTGGACAGGACCAAGGTACGCGCGCCGTCATCGGCACAACGCAAGGCGGTTGCGGCGGCGACCGAGGTCTTACCGACGCCGCCCTTCCCGGTGAAGAGCAGAACGCGCACGGCCTCAGGCCGGCTTGGTCGAGTCTGGACCGTCGGACCGCGGTGAGAGCGCGCGCTCGACGCGGGCCTTCAACTCGTCGAGCGCCGTCTTCAAGATGCGCGCTTCGGCCCGACGCTTCACGAACCCCGGAATGGGCATGATGAGGTCGATCGACAACTCGTAGCTCACGTCGGTGACGGCCTTGTCGCCGTCGGCCGGCAGCAGTTCATAGGCGCCGTCCAGCTCACGCTGGATGTCTCCCGTGTCGAGATGCCAGCCGAGGCGGTTGGGAGCGCCGGAGTAGTCGTAGCGCAGCCGATACGTCGTGCTCCGCCCCATCGCCGCCGCCCGGATACTCGACCACCAGCGCCCGGCCGTCGCCGTCGCGTTCGACGATCTTCGCCTCTTTGAGATCACCCGCCCATTCGGGGTAGCTCTCGAAATCGGTGAGGGTGCCGAAGCACTCCTCGACCGGGGCTTCGATGCGGGTGTGCTCTTTCGCCTGTTCAGCCACGGATCGCGACGTTACTCAAGCTCATCAGGATGTCCCAGGCCGAGCCTCGGCCTCCCGCGGCGGGAAGGTGCCGTAGGTCGCGCCCCACAAGCCGGCCAGACCCAAGCCGTACATCGGAACCAGCAGTGCGAAGGCCACCGGTGTGTAGATCCGCACCGATGCGGCCACGAAACCCACCACGACCTCGACGCCGAGTGAGCCGAGCAGGAGCACCTGCACCCGACGGGGCGTCGAGCCGGCCAGGAAGAAGAGCCCGCCCATCCCGATCGCCTCGTACCGGCTCCGACCGACCGCCTTGGCGTAGGCGACGAAGAACGCTCCCGCGCCCAGCACGAAGAGAAGCAGCGATGTGATGACGGTGACGATGACTACGTCGATCGCGACCGTGCCGATCAGGGTCGCGACGACGAACACCGCCGTGCCGATCAACGAAGCCCAGATGATCCGCCGTCCTTCGAGGTCCTTCACTGCCGACGTCCCGCTTCCTCGATCGCTCGCTGCAGTTGGTGGGCCAACGTGTCGTAGGTGAACTCGGCCACGACCCGGGCGCGTGAGGCCTGACCCATCGCCTCGCGCATGCGCCGATCGTCGAGGAGCCACGACAGCGCGCCGGCAGCAGCGGAGACCGACTGCGGGTCGTCCACGATCAAGCCCGTCATGCCGTGGTCGACCGCTTCGTGCGAGCCGCCGCTGCGCCCCGCGAGCTGCGCGACCCCGCACGCGGCCGCTTCGAGGAACACGATGCCGAACCCTTCCTGTTCGAGGCCGGCCCAGCGGTTGCGACACAACATGGCGAAGACGTCGCCACAGCCGTACAACGCCGGGAGCTCGTCATCGGTGACGCGCCCCAGCAGATCGACCGGCGCGCTCGTGCGGTGGATCAGCCGCCGCAGTCTTCGCTCGTCCCGCCCCCCACCCGCGATCACGACGCGTACGTCGGGGTGATGGTGCGCCACCTCCGCACTGGCGCGGATGAGGGTGTCCATGCCCTTGCGGGGCACGAGTCGGCTCACGCACACGACCAGCTCGGACCCTGGTTCGACGCCGAACTGTTCTCGTGCCGCGTCGCGCTCGCTGGGGATCGAGGGGCCGAAAGCGATCGACATCGACCCCGGGCGGCACGATCACCGTCGGCAACGACTGTTTGGCGGCTCGTTCGGCCTCACGTGCTGGGTAGCCGCCGGCAGCCACGACGAGGTGCGACCCTCGCAACACCCGTGCCAGCAGCGGGCGCACCAGCGGCGTACGACCGGGGATCGTCACCTCGGCGCCATGGAGCACGACCCCGTAGGGGCGCTCGAGGCGAGGGCCGATGCGCCCGAGCGGCACTGCGGGGTCGAGCAACACGAGGTCGGCGTCGACGCGCGCCGCCAGCTCGTCGACCTCGCGGACGAGGCGGCGCGTGGGCAGCATCACCTTGCGTGCCACCCGTTCGATGCGGATCGGCTGCACCGCGTCGAACGCCGGCGCACCGTCGAACGCGGTGGTCAGAATGGTCGTGTCTTCTGGCGGCAGCCGGCGCCACAGCTCCCACAGGTAGGACTGGATGCCGCCGACCTTCGGTGGGAAGTCGTTGGTGACCAGTAGGTGCCTCAAGGGGCGGCGACCACGTCGAGACCGATCTGCCGCGCCGCCCATGCCGCGTGCCGCTGCAACATCTCGTCGTCGAGGGCGAGGTGACGCTCGATGACCGCAACCACGCGACCGTCGGTGACGTCACCCACGTTGCCCAACGCGACCAACGCGTTGCGGCGGAGGTAGCGGGCATCGCGACGCGGGATGTACCAACGACCGTGTCGGGCCAGCAGCTGCAAATCGTCGGCTTCGAGCAACTCGACGAGGTCGACCCACGCGTCACGACCTGCGAGCCGAACCTGATCGGGGTCTCGTTCGAGCCGACGGTTGGGCGGGCAGACCTCTTGACAGTCGTCGCAGCCGTAGATCCGATCGCCGAGCGCGATGCGGAACTCCTCCGGGAAGTCGCCCTCGGCCTGCACCAGCCAGGCCAGGCACCGGCGCGCATCGACGACGCCGGGAGCCACGATCGCGTCGGTCGGACAGCCGTCGAGGCATCGTGTGCAGCTACCGCAGCCGTCGGGCACGGGCTGTTCCGCGACCGGGAGCGGCGCGTCGGTGACAACGGACCCGAGCACGAACCAGCTGCCGTGACCGGGCAGCAACACGTTGGCGTTCTTGCCGTACCAGCCGAGGCCGGCGCGGTGTGCCGCGGCGCGATCGACGAGCGCGTTGTCGTCGCAGAGCACTCGCGTGCTGCCAGCCGTCGTCGTGCAGACGATCGGCGATGGCCGCGAGCCCGGCCCGCAAGGGCCCGTACTCATCGTCGGCCGCGTAGCGCGCGACCCGACCGACGGGACCGGACGGGCGATCAGGCGGGGTCGACGGGTAGGCCCGAGCGCCGACGACCAAGGCCTGCGCACCCGACAGCGCCTGCCGGGGATCGGTCGAACGCGCCGGGTTGCGGAACGTGAACTGCATGCCCGCGTCGTATCCGGCCGCCTTGCGTTCCTCGATCGACGCACGGGCATCGGCGAACACCTCGGCCGACGCGACACCGACCTGGTGAAGGCCCGCGGCCACGCCGAGCCCCCGTAGATCGTCGACATAATCGGTCCCGAGCACGGCATTCATCGTCGCACGCCCACGACGGGCCAACGGGGTCGTTCAGCCGATGCGGCGCCGATGCCGTAGACGGGGCGTCAACCCGGACTCGCCCAGCAGGCGCAACGCCCGCACCTCGGCCACGTCGACGATGACGGCTTCATCGGCCTGGCGGGAGCAGATGAAGGTGACCACGCAGTCGGCACACACGTCGGTGTGCTGCATCGCGCATTCGTCACAGTCGATTCGCAGCGGCTCTCCCATGCCCGAACCCTACGAAGACCGTGTGACAGCCATGATCGGTAGGCCGCTCCGGGCGACCGATCCAGCACCCAGAAGGGTCAGGCGGTCGATTCCTCGGACGAGACCTGCTCGACGTTCGGCGCTCGACTCGCACCAGCGGCACTCCACGGACTCGACCGCCTCGGAGAGCACCTGTTCGTCCTCGATCTCGAGATCGCCACCCACCGTGTAGTGGTGAAACGCCCGCGTGCGACGCGTCGTGGTCACGTCGAACCGCGTGAGATTCCCGCATGCCGTACAGCGATAGCGAGGTCGCCCAACCACCGCTCGGATGGTATCGGCGCGAACTCCGGTCCTTGCGTTCGAACACGTGTTCGTCTACTAGTGGTAGATGGCTGCTCCTGCCCTCGGGCAACGGTCCTTCGATGACCTCGGCGCCCCGTTGCACGACGTCACCTTCGTCGTGGTCGACCTCGAGACCACCGGGGGTTCGCCGGCCGACTGCGCGATCACCGAGGTCGGGGCGGTGAAGCTGCACGGCGGCGAGTGCCTCGGCACCTTCCAGACCCTGGTCAACCCGGGTCTGGCCATCCCACCCCAGATCACCGTGCTCACCGGCATCACCCAGGCCATGGTGCTGCCGGCGCCCCCGATCGACGAGGTGCTGCCCGGCGCTCCTCGAGTTCATCGGTGGCGCCGTGGTGGTCGGGCACAACGTGCGCTTCGACATCAGCTTCCTGCAGGCCGCCCTGGTTGCGCACCGACCGCCCCCGCCTCGACAACCGCTCGATCGACACCTACGGGCTCGCTCGCCGCCTCGTGCGCGACGAGGTCCCCAACCTCAAGCTCGGCACCCTCGCGTCCCGGCTGCGCCTGAGCCACACCCCCACCCACCGCGCCCTCGACGACGCCCTCGCCACCGGCGACCTCCTGCACCTGCTGCTCGAACGGGCCGCGGGACTCGGGGTCGTCGGGCCTCGACGATCTGCTCGCGCTGCCCACCATGAGCGGCCACGCGCAGGCCGGCAAGCTCAAGCTCACCACCAAGCTCCCTCGATCACCGGGTGTCTACCTGTTCCGCGACCGACGCGGGCGCGTGCTGTACGTCGGCAAGGCCACGAACCTCCGATCGCGCGTGCGGTCGTACTTCTCGGGCGACGAACGTCGCAAGATCGGCGCGTTGCTTCGCGAGACGCAACACGTCGACCATGTCGTATGCCGTCATCCGCTCGAAGCTGCCGTGCTCGAGGTACGCCTCATCCACGAACACACACCTCGGTTCAACCGACGCATGCGTGATTGGTCGAAGTACGTGTACGTGAAGCTCACGCTGGACGAACGCTTTCCGCGCCTGTCCGTGGCGCGCGTCGTGCGCGACGACGGCGCGCTCTACCTCGGGCCGCTCAGCTCGCGGAAGCAAGCGACGCGCGTCGTCGAAGCCATCGAGACCGCGGTACCGCTACGTCGATGCACCCTCACTCCCCCGCGCCAGAAGCGCGACGCACCGTGCGCCGCCGCGCAACTCGGCGTCTCCACCTGTCCGTGCTCGGGCGCGATCACCGAGGACGCCTACGCCGACATCGTCCAGCACGTCGTGCACGGCCTCACCACCGACCCCGAGCTCCTGCTCGCGCCGCTGCGCGTTCGCATGCAGGCACTGGCCGAGGCCGAGCGGTTCGAGGAAGCGGCCGACATGCGCGAGCGCGCCGGTGCGTTGGCGCAGGCCCTCGCTCGCCAACGTCGGCTCGACACGTTGGTACGCGCCGGCCGTCTCGTGGTCGACGTGCGCGGCACCGGCGGCGCCGAGTTGGTGCGGGGTCGGCTGGTTCGCGCGTGGGCGGCGGGACCGTCGAGCCAACCCTCGTTGCTCGAGCTCGACGGCACGTGCGGCCCGGCCGACACCACCGAGCTGGTCCCCGATCGTCCCATCCCGAAGCACTTGGCCGACGAGCTGCAGTGCGTGGCCAGTTGGCTCGACGAGCGTGCACCTCGCGTTCGTATCGTCCACTGCGACGAGGGCTTGGTCAGCCATCTACCCGTCGTGCCGTCGTTCAAACCGACCAACCGCCGAGACGTCACGACCGAACGTCGATAGCCTTGCACCCATGCGGCAACTGCTGATCTGGGTTGGAGCCTTCTTCGTCACCTGGGTTGCGATCGTCACGCTGGCCGTCGTCGTGCTTCGTTGGCGGCTTCATCGCATGAACAGGGTCAGTCCCGCCATGCGCAGCCCCGCTCCCCTCCTGTGGCTGTGGTCGCCTTCGCAACCGGCTCGGCTCCATCGCCGCCTGCGTCTCGCCACCGTCGAGATCCACCTCGCACCCAGCCGTCGAAGCCGCGACATGCCCTCGCTGTCGGTCGACGACCTGCGTCGGGAGCTCGAATATCAGGCGGTCGAGCTCGACCATCATCTGGTCACCGCCGCTCACCACCCCAGGACGCAACGCCGGTCTCTGCTGCGGCAGCTCCAGGGGCAGGTGTCCGAGGTCGAACGGTTGTCGGTCCGGCTTTCGCGCATGAACCGGGCCAACGGGTCACCGTCTTCGGGTTGGGATCTCGCCTCCGAGCCACCCGAGGTGCTGGCCCACATCTCCCAACAACTCGATCTGCTCGATCAGGCCCAAGAGGAACTGACCGAGATCGAACGAGCGGTCGGACTGGTCGACATCGATCGGTTGCTCGCACCGACGAAGCAGCCCTTGGCCGCGCCGCAACCGGTCCCGGCGGACTACCAGCCGACTATCCCTCGACCGCGGCGTTCGACACCTCGATGAGCGCGTCGAGCGCGGCCTGCGCCTGACCCTCGTCGATCGACGCGCCGGCCAACGCGATGCCTGCACCCAAGTCGTCCACACGGCCGGCCACCCACAGGCCGGCAGCGGCGTTCAGCGTGATGATGTCGCGGTAAGGCCCGCGCTCGCCGCCGAACACGCGCTTGGCCAACGCCGCGTTCGTCGCGGGATCGCCACCCTTCACGTCGTCGGCCGACACGACGGGCAGCCCGACGTCGGCCGGATCGAGTTGGTAGGTACGCACCGCTCCATCGCTCAGTTCGTGCACCGTCGATGGGCCCGTGGTCGTCAGCTCGTCCATACCGTCGTGGCCGTGCACCACCATGGCTCGCGGCGCGTTGCGCGCTTGGAGCACGCCGATCACGGTGGATGCCATACGCGGATCGCTCACGCCGATCACTTGACGCTGCACCTTGGCCGGGTTCGACAACGGACCGAGGAAGTTGAACACCGTCGGCACGCCGAGCTCGGCGCGCACAGGCCCGGCGAACCGCATCGCCGGATGAAACGCTCGGGCGAAGCAGAACCCGACACCGGCATGAGCCACACAGAGCGAGACCGTCGGGCCGTCGAGCTCGAGCGGCACACCCAAAGCTTCGAGCAGATCGAAGGAACCGCTCGTCGACGACGCCTTGCGGTTGCCGTGCTTGCAGACCTTCACGCCCGCACCGGCGGCGACGAAGCACGCCATGGTCGACACGTTGAGCGCGTGCACCCGTCGGCTCGGAGCGCCGCCGGTGCCGACGATGTCGATCGCGTCACGCGCCTCGAACGGCAACTCGATCGGAGACGCGGCGGCCAACATGGCGTCGACCATCCCCGACATCTCGTCGACCGTCTCGCCTTTGATGCGCAAGGCGATGATGAACGCCGCTATCTGCGCGGGCGTAGCTTCACCGGCGAGGATCTGCCCCATCGATGCGGCCGCCTGCGCGCCGGTGAGATCGCGACCCTCGGTGAGCGTCGAGAGCACCGCGCGCCAGCCACCCATCTCGTCGAAGTCCATCGGGGGTGTTCTACCAGCAGAGAATCAAGCAGTACGACGGCGTTGACGGATGATGCGGCGGCGTTCCCGCTCGGTCGCACCGCCCCAGACGCCTTCCTTCTCGCGAGCGCCCAGCGCGTGCTCGAGGCAGGGCTCACGCACCGGACAGAGCGCGCAGACGCTCTTGGCCGGTTCGGCGTCGTCGTCCTCGTCGGTGAGGGGATAGAAGATGAGGGGGTCGAGACCGCGGCAGGCAGCCGCGATACGCCAGGGTTGGTTCATCGGGGAAGCTCGGCTCCCGGGTGCACGAACAGTAGGAATCAGGAATCGGTGAGTTTGGCCCCGCCCCGCCGGGCCTGTCCAAACGGACGCTGACCTGCAGGGCCTGCCGCTAGATCCCGCGGAGATCGTTCGTGAGTTCACGCCTAGTGGCGTCCGAGAGCTCGATTTCGTGCTTGTACTCGGGGTGGTCCACCACGAGGGCCACCGGTCCCTGCTCGAACCGATCGACCTGGTCGGGGCTCAGCGCGAAGTGCACGTAGTGGACGGAGGCCGTGATCTCGTCGCGGGTGAGCTGCTTCTCGTGATCGGGATCGACGATGCAGCGGACCTCGGTCGCATCGGGCCCGTCACCCAGCCGGAACAGGGCGCGGCTCTCGACGCCGACCAGCTTCGGCAGCCATTCGCGGAGCTGCTCCTCGGAGGTCAACTCGATGAACATCGTCGCGGCGAGATGCCCGGCGTCGGGGATGAGCGGGTTGTAGATCCGCAGCTCGGTCTCGATGCCTTCGTCGGTGAGGATCTTCTCGGCGCGAGCCATCTCTTGGATCTGGAAGCGGATGGTGTCGCGGTTCTCGAACACGAAGGTGATCACCGGGCCGACGTGGATACGGCGTCGTTTCTTCAGATCGATGATGTGGGCACGGAACTCGGCGCGCTCGCGCTCGTAGGCGCGCAGGTCGCTGATGTCGTCGAGTGTGAGCTTGGTGTCCATGTCCGTTCTTCTCTGCTCTCTGGGCTTCGCAGTCGAAATACGAAGGGGGACGGTCGCCCGTCCCCCTTCGTCAAACCGCGAACCGAAGTCCCGGTCGGTTCTACGAAACGCTTTCGAGGCCTTCGGTGAAGCGGCCGGCGTGGCTCTTCTCGGCGCGAGCCAAGGTCTCGAGCCACTCGGCGATGTCTTCGAAGCCCTCGTCGCGGGCGGTCTTGGCGAAGCCGGGGTACATCTCGGTGTACTCGTAGGTCTCGCCGGCGATCGCCGACTTGAGGTTGTCCGGCGTCGGGCCGACGGGAGCATCGGTGACCGGGTCGCCGACGACAGCGAGGAAGTCGAAGTGGCCGAACGCGTGCCCGGTCTCGCCTTCGGCGACCGACCGGAAGAGCGCCGCAACATCGGGGTACCCCTCGACATCGGCCTTCTGCGCGAAGTACAGGTACCGGCGGTTCGCCTGGCTCTCGCCGGCAAACGCCGCTTTCAGGTTCTCTTGGGTCTGGGACCCCTTCAGGTCAGCCATGCGCGAAAGCGCCTCCTCTTGTTGGTGGTTGTTGAGACCGGGTGATTGGAAGATCAGTGGGCGGGCCAGCTCGGCGGCCGGCGGCACGGCAGTCTCGACACAGGCCCCGGAAGACGATCTCGGTGGCCGAGACCTCGAAGCCGTGGTCGTCGCCGTCGGGCACGTGGACCTCATCGAAGTCGGCGTGCACGTCGTGGACGTCGCCGCAGGCGTCGCACACCAGATGATGGTGCGGGTCGAGGTTCGGATCGAAGCGAGCCGACCCCGTACCGAGGTCGAGCTGATTGAGCTCGCCCATCGCCGCCAAGTCGTTGAGCGTTTGGTACACGGTGCGCAACGAGATGGTCGGCATCTCGGTGCGGACCCGGGCATGTACTGCCTCGGCGGTGAGATGTTCGTCGCTGTCATGCAGGACCTCGAAGATCCGAAGGCGCTGGGGCGTGATCTTCAGACCTTGTGCCCGGAACGACTCGGTGAGATCCGTGGGTGACTTCACGACGAGGCACCCTACCAGCAGCTTTCAATGATTGTTACTTAGCATCCTGGAAACTTTCCGCCCGGGAGCGGCCGCGGCCGCCTCCCCTACGATGAACCGGATGACTGGCGCTTTCGACCGTTCCGACGCCCTTCGACGGATGGCCGACACCCATTTCGACGTGCTGATCATCGGCGGCGGGATCACCGGGGTCGGATGCGCGCTCGACGCCGCCTCACGCGGGCTGCGCACGGCCCTCGTCGAGCGGGATGACTTCGCGTCGGGCACGTCCTCCAAGTCCTCGAAGTTGGTGCACGGCGGCCTGCGCTACTTGCAACAGGGCGACGTGCGCCTCGTGTACGAAGCCCTTCACGAACGTCAGCGACTCCGGCACAACGCGCCGCACTTGGTGAAGGTGCTGCCGTTCCTCCTGCCGGTGTTCACGGACAAGACGGGAGTGGTGCCGCGCAAGCTCGCACGCGCTCTCGGCACGATCATGTGGGGCTACGACCTCACCGGCGGCTTCCGGATCGGCAAGCTGCACAAGCGCGTGAGCGTCGACGAAGCCGTCGCCCACGTGCCGACGCTGCGACGGGAGCGGTTGGCCCCCTCGTACCTCTACTACGACGCGCAGGCCGACGACGCGCGTCTCACGCTCACCGTCGCTCGCACGGCCGCCACCGACTTCGGGGCGGCCATCGCCAACCGCGTCGAGGTGATCGAGGTCCTGAAGGACAGCCGTGGGCACGCACGCGGTGCGCGCGTTCGAGCCGCCACTGCGAACGGGTCGGGTCCCGAGGAGTTCGACGTGCAAGCGTCCGCGGTCGTCAATGCCGGTGGAGTGTGGGCCGATGACGTGCGCGCGCTCGACGAGACGGAGCATCCGAACTCCATCCGCCCCGCCAAGGGCATCCACATCACGGTTCCGTGGTCCAAGGTGCAGAACGACATCGCCGCGGTGATCCCGGTCCCCAAGGACAAGCGATCGGTGTTCGTCGTCCCTTGGGGCGACTTCACCTACATCGGTACCACCGACACCGATTACGACGGGCCGATCGAGGATCCGCAATGCACGCGCGAAGACGTCGAGTACCTGCTGCGGGCCATCAACGCCGCGGTGTCGACCAACATCACGATCGACGATGTCACCGGCACGTGGGCCGGCCTCCGTCCGCTCGTCCGCGACGCCGGCAGCTCGCGCACGGCCGACCTGTCACGCCGGCACCGCGTGATGCGCTCGGAGAGCGGAGTGGTCACGATCACCGGCGGCAAGCTCACGACCTACCGAGAGATGGCCGCCGACACCATCGACGACGTGCTCGAGAACGTGGTCGGTCCGGCCCGCTCCGCGGGCGGCGGCACTCAGCCGGTGCTCGACAGGGTCCAACGGCACAGCCGCACGAAGCGCCTGCGGCTGCGGGGCGCCGAGGGTTACGACGACGTGCTCGCGGCCTCGGGCACCCACACCATCGCCGACCAACCGACGGTCGAACACCTGGCGAACCGGTACGGAGGTGAGACCCGCACGCTCCTCGCCATGATCGAACGCGACCCGACGCTCGCCGAACCGTTGATCCCGGGCCTCGCCTACCTGAAGGCCGAAGCGATCTTCGCGGCTCGCTACGAGATGGTGTCCTCGCTCGACGATGTGTTGTCACGCCGCACCCGTGCCCGCTTGTTCGCGCGCGACGCGTCATCCGACGTGGCACCGGACGTGGCACGGCTGCTGGCCGACGACCTCGGCTGGGATGCCGATGAGCAAGCGCGCCAAGTCGCCGCGTATCGTGCCCTCATCGACGAAGAGCGCAAGGCACCAGAGCTTCCCGAGACGGCCATCGACGCGCCGATCGGGGCATGACATGAGCACGGACGAACTGGGGCCAGCGGCGCCGACACCCCCGATCGCGATAGCAGGCGGCGCGGGCAAAGCGACGGCCCGGCTCGACACCAAGCACGTGCCGGTCGACGACGCTCTACTGAGCCGACTAACCGATGCGTGCACCACGGTGACGACCGCCGGCGACGCCATCGGTGAGGCGAGCCGCGATTGGTGGCCACTGGCGATGACGTGGGCGCTCGAAGGGCAGGTCGCTCAGTTGGCGGCCGCCATCACGACGCCGGCCACGGTCGACGAGGTCCAAGCCGTGCTGCGCATCTGCAACGAGGCCGCAGTTCCGGTGACCGCGGCGGCGGGTCGCAGCGGTGTTTGCGGCGGGTCGATCCCGTTGTACGGCGGAGTGATCCTCGATCTCACGGGTCTCACCGGCATCCGTGGCGTCGACGATGCGTCGCTCGTCGTCGACGTTCTGCCCGGCACCTTCGGCGATCATTTCGAGGCCGATCTGCAAGCCGCCTACGGCCTCACGGTCGGCCACTGGCCTCAATCGATGACGCTGTCGACCGTCGGTGGTTGGCTCGCGTGTCGTGGTGCCGGTCAGCTCTCGACGCGCTACGGCAAGATCGAGGACATCGTCGTCGGGCTCGACGTGGTGCTGGCCGACGGTTCGTTGATCCACACCGGCGGCAACCCGCGTGAAGCGGCTGGTCCGGATCTCAACCAGGTGTTCGTGGGCTCCGAGGGCACGCTCGGCGTCATCGTCGGGGCCCGACTACGCGCCCATCCCACGCCCGCCACACGAGCGTCGTGCCGCCTACGCGTTCGGGTCGTTCGAGGAAGGTCTCGACGCGTGCCGCCGCATCCTGCGCCGCGGTGCGACGCCGGCCGTGCTGCGGCTCTACGACGCCATCGAGGGCGAGCGGAACTTCGGCACCGGTGACGTCGCTCCCCTGCTCGTGTTGGACGAAGGTGACCCCGCCATCGTCGACACCACCATCGAGATCGTGTCCGAGGAGTGCATCGGGGCGAAGCATCTCGATGTGGAGCTGGTCGAACGGTGGATGGGCCACCGCAACGACGTCTCCGCCCTCGAGGCCTTGATCAGTCGCGGTTTGGTGATCGACACCATGGAGGTCACCGGTCCGTGGTCGCGTCTCGACGACATCTACCAGTCGACGACCGCTGCGATCAGCGCGGTCGACGGTGTGCTCGCGGTGTCGGCTCATCAGTCGCACGCCTACACCGACGGCGCCTGCCTCTACTTCACGTTCGGCGCCAAACCCCCGGAGGATGACAAGGACGAGCTCTATCTGGCGGCGTGGGATGCCGGTACCCGATCGGTCCTGGCCAACGGCGGATCGCTGAGCCATCACCACGGTGTGGGGCTCAACCGGGCTCGCTTCATGCCCGAGGCGCTCAACGGCGGGTTCGACGTGTTGCGTGCGATGAAGCACGGCACTCGACCCGAAGGGCATCCTCAACCCCGGCAAGCTCGGTCTACCCACTCCGTTCGGTGCCAACCCGTACGGGCCCGACGCATAGCCGTGACCAAGATCGACGTCCCCGCCGTCGTCGCCGGCGCCCTCATCTCGCTCGGCCTGATCGTTCCTGTCGCCCTCATCGCGCGGGTCGTCGCCGGCGGCGACCTCTCGTCGGGGTGGGACACCGGCTTCACGATCTTCATCTTCGTCGCGACGTTCATCGGCGCCGGCGTCGCCGGCCGACGCCAACCCGACACGCCGATGATCCACGGCGCGGCCGCCGCCGCGGTCACCTACATCGGTGCGCGGATCGTGTCGGCCCTCGCGTCGGGAGACATGCCCAATGTGATCGGGCTTGTGCTCGCGCTGATGATCTTCGCCGGCGTCGGCGCGCTCGGGGGACGCGTGGCCACCATGCTCGTCCAACCCTCCGAACAGGAGCCGCGCGCGTGAGCGTGTTGGTGATCGACATCGGCACGAGCGGCGTGCGCGCCGCGGTCGTGCACGACGACGCGACCATCGCACACGAGCAATACCGAGAAGCACTGCCCTCGTCACCCGCGCCGGGACTCGTGGAGTTCGACGCCGAGGAGTTGGCAGACGTGTCGCTCGGGGTGGCCCGCGAAGTGCTGGCCGCCGGTGGTCCCGTCGTCGCCGTCGGCGTCACCAACCAGCGCGCGTCGACGATCGTGTGGGACCGCAAGACCGGCACGCCCGTGGGGCCCGGCATCGGTTGGCAAGACCTGCGCACCGTCGGCGAGTGTCTCGGCTTCCAAGCCGAAGGTCTGCGCCTCGCGCCGAATCTGTCGGCCACCAAGGTGTGCCACCTGCTCGACCTGCACGACGTCGACCGCGACCGCGATCTGTGCTTCGGCACGGTCGACAGTTGGATCGTGTGGAAGCTGACCGACGGCGCCGTGCACGTGACCGATCTCTCGAATGCCGCGGTCACCGGTCTCATCAATCGGGACGGCAGTGCTTGGGACGCCAAGGTGCTCTCGCTGCTGCGCATCCCCGAGGGCTACCTGCCCACGATCGTCGACTCGTCGGGCATGATCGCCGAGGCCACCGCGCTCGATGGTGCGCCACCGATCACCGGCATCGCCGGCGATCAACAGGCCTCGCTCATCGGTCAGGGCTGCACCGAACCCGGCCCCGCCAAGATCACGTTCGGCACGGGCGGCATGCTCGATGTCGTCGTCGGTTCCGAGCGACCGAAGTTCGACACCCGGGGCAGCGGCGGCACCTTCCCGATCGTCGCCTGGCGCCGCAACGGCGAAGTCACGTGGGGACTCGAGGCGATCATGCTGTCGGCCGGCACCAACGTGGAATGGCTGCGCGACGACCTCGGGATCATCGCGACGACGGCCGAGTCCCATGACATCGCGTCGCAGTGCGATGACACCGACGGCGTCATGTTCGTGCCGGCGCTACTCGGGCTTGGGTACGCCGTTCTGGGACTACGGCGCGCGTGGCACGTTGCTCGGCCTCACCCGGGGGGCGGGACGACCGCAGATCGTGCGAGCCGTGCTCGAAGGCGTCGCCCATCGGGGCGCGGATCTGGTCGACGCGGCCGAACACGACGGGACCCGCGAGATCGCGGCTCTGCGAATCGACGGCGGCATGAGCCGGAACCCCACGTTCGTGCAGGCACTGGCCGACGCCAGCGGGCGACGAGTCGAGATCTCGCCGGTCGTCGAAGCCACCACGCTCGGTGCAGCCTTCTTCGCCGGCCTCGCCGTCGGCATGTGGGGCGGCTGGGACGACATCGCCGCCACCTGGCGCCCCACGCAGGTCGTGGAGCCCCGGCGCGCCCTCGACCGGGACCGCTGGCGTGATGCCGTGGAGCGCTCGCGGCGCTGGTTCGGCGACCTGTCCTCGCTGGACTTCTGAGGGCGGCCATAATCCAGCGCCATGATCCGTGCCCTCGGAGTCGTCGCCATCGCGACCGTGCTCGTCGTCCCCGCCTGTGGATCGAGCGACGACGCGGATCCTCCCTCCGTGACCCTCGGCCAAGGGGTCACGACCCCACCGCCGACCGACGGCACGACCTCCTCGACGGGCTCGGCGGCCGCGACGCCCCCTCCGGGCGAGGTCGACATCGTCGACTTCGAGTTCTCGCCCCGGGAGCTGACCGTGGCCCGGGGCGACACGGTCACCTGGCGCAACCAGGATCCCTACGACCACTGGGTCGTCTCGACCCAGCCCGATGTGCTCGACTCGGGTGAGTTGAGCCAAGCTCAGACCTATTCGCAAGACGTTCTCCCAGACCGGGACCTTCACCTACTACTGCAACATCCACAATTACATGAAGGCGACCGTCACCGTCCGGTGACGATCGACGCGCCAGCAAGAGGAGTGCCACACCGATGAGGATCCGTCGGCTCGTCGAGGACATCGACGAGCAACACCGCGAAGCGATGCGGACCATCGAGGACGACCTCGGCGATCTGCATTTTGGCGAGCGGACCCCCGAGGTCCAGGCCTCGCGCCGGCGGTTCGTGCGCAATCTCGGTCTCGGTGGTGCGGTGGCCGTCGGAGCGGCCGCGGTCCCCACGGTCGTGCTCGCATCGGCCGCCGCCGCACAGTCGTCCGAGCAGCACCAAGGTGGTGCTGCCCGCCGAGCGACCTCGTCATCGTGGAGTTCGCCGTCGGTCTCGAGCTCGCCGCCGAGTCGGCCTACATCGCTGCGGTCGCGACGAAGTTGTTCGACTCCGAACAGAACGAGTTGGCCCGCACGTTCGGTCGGCATCACCACGAGCACGCGGTCGCGCTGGCCACGCTCGCCGGGCGCGACGCCGACACGGTGGGCTTTCCGAATCCGAAGATCCTCGACGCGGTCCGCCCGCAACTCGAGAGCGCCGGCTCGGCCGACGCGGCGCTCCTGGTGCTGTTCGACGTCGAGCAGGGCGCGGCCGCCACCTATCTGCAGGCGTTGGGCAACCTGACGTCGAGCGACGCTTCGGGCCCGGCGGGCTCGATCCTGCCCATCGAATCGCAACACGCCACCGCGATCGGCTCGATGCTCGAGCTGCCGATCGACCAGTGGATGCCCCCGTTCCAGACGACCTCCGGGGCCTTCGACCCTGCCCGGTACTCCGGCTGAACGCCGCGAGAGGAGCCTGACCAGCCATGGAGTTCAGCCAAGACGAAGTTCGTCGGGGGCTCGCCGACGCCAAGATCGCGCAGGCCGAGGCCATGCCGCGATGGCGTGAGGCGCTGACGCGTGTCTTCGACCCGTCCGCCCGTCACTCGGCCGAAGACGAAGCAGCAAGTGTTGGGGCTGCCCGACCGGCGCGCCTTCCTACGGGTGGGCGGGATGACCATCGCCATGTCCGCCGTCGTTGCCGCGTGCAGCAAGAAGGCCGACCCGCTCCCCTTCACCGGGACGGCGCCGACCTCGGCCGAGGGCACCGGCATCGAGCAGATCGGCCAGGAGCTCGACGTGACGCTGTTGCGCACGTCCCAGTCGGTCGAGGTGCTCGCGGTGCAGACGTATCAGACCGCGCTCGACTCGGGGATCGTCACGACGCCGGCGCTCATCGACACCATCAAGCTGTTCCAGGATCAGCACAACGAGCACGCCGGCCTGGTCGCGGCGACGACTCGCGACGCCGGTGGTGAGCCCTACGACCAACCGAACAGCTACCTGCAAACCAGCGTCGTGAACAAGGAAGTGTCGGAGTTGACCGACGAAGCGAGCGTCCTCAAGTTGGCCGTGCAGCTCGAGAACGTCGCGGCACAGACGTATGTGTACGAGGCCGAGATCTTGAGCACCCCGGCGCTGCGTCAAGCGGTCATGTCGATCGGTGGCATCGAAGGTCGCCACCTCACAGTCTTGTACACCGCCCAGGAACAACCGCCCGTTCCGCTGTCGTTCATGCCGCGGCGCGAGCGCGTCGACCCCAAGGGTTACGAGAAGCAGGAGAGTCCTCCGCTCACGCCGACCACACCGCCTCCGGGTAGCGAAGACGACACCACGAACGGCACGGCGGTGGGGAGTGCCGCGACCACGGGTACTGCCAGCAAGTAACTTCGCTCAGGACCGTCTTCGTTGGAAGGCGCGATCGCGAGGAGACAGCAATGACGCGAGGCCACCGAGTTGCCGCGGTCGCGGCGCTGACGTTGTGCGCGCCACTGGTTCTGGGCGCGTGCAGCAGTGACAAGAAAGTCGACACCGCCTCGGCGTCGTCATCCTCCACGACGACGTCGGCCCCAGCCAGCGGTCAACACGGGCCCGACCGTCGAAGTGGTCGAGTTCTCGTTCAACCCGGGCGACGAGTCGGTCAAAGTCGGCGACACGGTCACGTGGAAGAACGACGGCAACAGCAAGCACACGGTGACACCGAGGCCACTGCCCGACGGGTCGAAGCTGTGGGACTCGACCGGGATCGAACCCGGTCAGAGCTTCGTGCAGACGTTCAGAACGCCGGGCACCTACGCCTACTTCTGCAGCATCCACCCTGACGTGCATGTCGGGCACCGTCACCGTCAGCGCCGGCTGACCGCGTCGTATCCTCCCACCCCAGACCCCACCCCCACCGAACTGGCAGGCAAACTGCGCGCTATAGCGCGCAGTTTCGCTGCCAGTACGGCTGATGATCGGGCACAATGGTCGTTCGACGGTGAGCCGGCTGGGTGACCGCGGCGATGGGTCCTTCGGGATGATGTCGTCGAGGAAGGTCGGGGCTCCGCAGGGCAGGGTGCTGGCTAACGGCCAGTCGGAGTGATCCGAAGGAAAGTGCCACAGAGAACAGACCGCCGATGGCCTGGCACCATCGTTCTTCTGGCACAGGTAAGGGTGAAACGGTGGTGTAAGAGACCACCAGCATCCCGGGTAACCGGGGTGGCTCGGTAAACCCCACCCGGAGCAAGGCCAAATGTTGGGCATGAGCGGCCCGCTCGCTCCCTCTCACGGGGGCACCCACTGGTAGGCCGCATAGAGAGATGGTCACCCAGGCGCCTCCGGGCGCTGGACAGAACCCCGCCTACAGGCCGGCTCACCGTCACCACAAGCCGAAACGGGGCGAAATTCGGCCTGACCAGCCGATTCGTCTACCGGGTGGTTGTCGTCAGTTTCCAGCGTTTCTCGACAAACTGAGGACTGGCTGAGGACTGTCCTGGTTCACACGGCGTTCCGGTCAACCAGGCGACGCAGTCCGCGCTCAAGCTGGTCGAGGTCGCGACGGACGTCCTGCATCTCGGCGAACAGACTCAGCGCGTCCTCCCGGTCGAGAGCCGGCTGACCCGGTCCTAACATCGCGATGCTGCGCCGCAACCGCTCAAGGTCTTCGACGCTCAACGGGAAGGGCTCTTACCGCACCGACAAATCGCCGAGTCGGGGACTTTCGACCCTACGTCGGGTGCGGCAGCAACTGATACACGGACAACTGCGGCAGCAGTCCAATTCGCAACCGCAACAAACGCCAAGGGCCGTCCTGCCACGCCGGGGCGGCCCCTTGGCGTTCCAGGTGCATGGGCCTCATAGGACTTATTCGTGAACCGACCAACGAACTGGTTCGGATGTCCGACTCCCGCTGAAGGACGTGAGTGCCAACAACTCGGCGGAGAGGCCCTCTGCCGACAAATCGTCGGGTAGGGGTCCTTCGGCCCTACGCCCTGTGACAGGGCGCTCATACCTTGGAGTCTGATGTCTCACGCCGAGGAGCACCGATGCGTTGTCTGCCAGCAACTCCTCACAGGTGAGGCCGTCATCGGCACGCAGGTCGACCCGCACGGACTACGACGGCCACATCGTCGTCACCGCTGGTCCCAAGCGCTTGGTCCACCCGATGTGTGTGGGTAGCAAGGGCTGGAAAGAGCACCGCCCCTTGAATCTCGACTGGCCCGGTTGAGCGGCGAGGCTTATGCGGCGCGGTGACGTGCCCGCCGTTCAATCGAGGCACTGTCAACGCTCGAAGCGCTGGCCGAGGTAGGACGGCGCCAGAAGGGCGGCGTCCTTCCTCGCAGTGTCACCGCACGAGCTGAGCCACAGGTGCTTCGCCTGTCGCTCCTATACGCACGATCGACGGCAGCCGAATGATCGATGAGCCGCATGTGCGGGCTGCGCTCGCAGTATGGAACTACTGCGAGTCGACCGCGGTCGACATCTTCGGAACGATCACCACCGGCGACAATCGCGGACCGGCTCCACGGCTACCTGGTGAACGCGGGCGAACAAGGGCTCGACGCCACAGCAAAACAAGCGATTCGGCGGCCACGTGAAAGCCAAGCGGACTGAGCAAAGCACGTGACCTTCTGGAATCGCTTGGGCTTGCCGAATCTCACAAGCTCGACACCGACGGCAGACCCCGAACCGTCACCGTCGTCTGCGGAGAAAGCGGACATGCGCAATAGAGGGCTGGGCAGGCTGCATCGACTTCCTACGCCTTCTCCGCTTCTCCCGCAGGTTGAAATGCAGCCGACGCGCTGGAGCAAACCAACAGAGGGAGCGGCATTCCTCGACTTCTGCTCCCGGAATGTGTTCGCAAGTGGCATCAACGCGGCGTTCACATCGGAGACGAGACCCTGCGTTAGGTCGCATGGGAAGTGATGGTCCCGAGCTGGCACATCAACGATGCTCACCGGTCCTGGGCTGAACCCTCGATCGACTTCCTCTGCGTCGACGACCACTGGCCTGTTGTGCATCACGGCGACCTCTGGCCTGTAGTACGTCGGCTATTCGACGGCCCCTCGCACTCGCCGAGCAAATGAGTCGCGGCAATCGTGGATCGGACCGCGACCCGGCTGTCGGTGATGTGACCACTGACTCTTCCGATCGGAACGCGCGGGTGCGAGTCTCAGGCGATGGACTACGAGATGGCGACGGAGCGGACGACCGAACAGCTGCGCCTCCGCGGCCTTCGCCTCGAATGGGGGACCAACGGATGGAACGCCATGGAGGTCGTCGTCACGATCTCGCTTGGCTGGCAGGCCCGCTCGCTCGCTCTCATCGCGTTCGGCCTGGACTCACTCATCGAGATCTTCGCTTCCACCGTCGTGATCCGGAACCTTCGAGACGACCGCCACGATCCCGGTGACCGGCGCATCCACCGCGCCTTGCGGCTGATCGCCGGTGCGTTCTGGACGCTCGCCGCCTTCCTGATCGTGATGAGCGTCCGCAGCCTCGCGCTCGCCGAGCGACCCGACGAGTCATCCCTCGGCATCGCCTATCTCGCCGTTACGGCGGTCGTCATGTTCGGCCTTGCTCGCCTCAAGCGCACCACCGCCTCTGAGCTCGGCAGCGAGACCCTCCGCGCCGAGGCTGCGATGACCTTCCTCGACGGCTGCCTCAGCATCGGCATCCTCATCGCGCTCGTTTTCAACGCGCTCCGCGGCTGGTGGTGGACCGACGCCACCGCGGCACTCGTCGTCGCCGGCTTCGCCATTAACGAAGGCGGAGAACACTGGCGAGCATCCGCGCCCCACTCCGACGAGCCGATGACCAGCGGTGGGGACGGGTAGGGCTCCCCAGCATCACCCGCATGTCCGGTAGCGCACCGTTCACACGATGCGAGAGCCCTCGACACTCGATTGGCTCAATCGTGACGTTCGGCCCTTTCGGAGAACTGGGCACCCGGTGAGGCTCTACGCCAGGTCTTTTCCGAACGGCCAGGAGCGCGTGGCGTCCAGTTCGCCGTGCGAGGGAGGTACAGCTATGAGCAAGACGGCAACCCAACCTCCGAAACTGCCGCCGGCGTGGTTCAAGCACTTGTTCTGGCGCTGTCATCGGGTGCTCAACAGGCTCAGCGGTGGCCGGTTCTTGTGGACCACGTCGAGCAAGCGCGGTTGGGGGGCGCTGCGCCTTACGACCATCGGGCGGAAGTCTGGGCAACCGCGCAGTGTCATAGTCGGCTACATCGACGACGGCCCGAATCTCGTCGTGCTCGCGATGAACGGCTGGGACGAGGGCCATCCCTGCTGGTGGCTCAACCTGGAGGCGCACCCGGATGCCATCGTTCGTTTGGCGCGCCAGCCGACGCGCCCGGTCCACGCGTTTGCGGCCGCGGGGGAGGAGCGAGATCGACTGTGGCAGCGCTGGGCCGAGCTCGACGAGGGGCTCGATGGCTATGCCGCCCTGCGGTCGATCGACACGCCGGTGGTCGTCCTCGAACCGCGCGACCGGTCCGTCTGACTGCACGCGAGGACGGTCGCGCTGGTCGGACAGCCGGGGTTAGCTCACCAGAACCTGGTGACCTGTGTGTCGGTGATGTGCCGGAAGGCCCTACTCCGCTCAGCGGTGCACGACCACTATTCGGGGATGAGCATGGAGCCCGACGCCCCGGCCCAACGGCCTTCGCCGGCGGGAACACACCCGGGCCATCGGCCGGGCGTGCCCACGATGGTGAAGCTCGACGGCGTTTCGCGCCGCTACCAGGTGGGCGAGAGCGAGGTGTACGCCCTCCGCGGCGTCGATCTCGAGGTCGATCAGGGTGAGTTCGTGGTGGTGCTCGGCCCGTCAGGCAGCGGCAAGTCGACCTTGCTCAACATCATCGGCGCCCTCGACACACCCACCGAGGGACGGGCCGTTGTCGCCGGCCGGGAGATCACCGATATGAACAGAGGTGAGCTCTTCGCCTTCCGGCGCGAGGTCGTGTCGTTCATCTTCCAGACGTTCAATCTGTTCCCCACACTCACCGCCCTCGAGAACGTGCAATGCGGTGCGGAGATCGCCGGATCAGCCAAGGCGGCCCGCCAATCGGCGAGCGACGGGCTCGAGCAGGTGGGTCTGTCCGAACGGCTCAACCACTACCCGAGCGAGCTGTCCGGTGGCGAGCAACAGCGCGTGGCCATCGCCCGTGCGCTCGCCACGGGCAACCCCCTACTCGTGGCCGACGAGCCCACAGGCGACCTGGACTTCCGCACCGGAGTCCAGATCCTGCAACTGCTGCAGGAGCAGGCCGACGCCGGCCGTACCGTCCTCGTGGTCACGCACAACCGAGAGATCTCGCGGGTGGCCGACCGAGTCGTCGAGTTGTCGAGTGGTCGGGTGGCCAGCGACGGGCCGCCTCCGGGTGGCCGGGCCGTGATCAGCGACTTGCACTGGTAAGCGGCCACGGTGGGCTTCTTCTTCACGCTCCGATGGGCGGCCAGGGACTTGCGGCGTCGCTGGGCCCAGGTTCTCGCCATCGCGCTCATCATCGCCATCGGCACCGGCGTGTACGCCGGACTCGGGAGCACCGCGGCATGGCGCCGGCAGTCGAACGACGAATCCTTCGCCATGCTCCACATGTACTCGCTGCGGGTGACCACCGCCGAGGGCGTGGACGCTCCGGCCGGGGAGATGGCGGCAGTGTTGGCCACCCTCCCCGATCCCGGCATCGTCGCCTCCGCCGAGGAGCGGTTCATCGCCGACACCCAGGTCGACGCCAGCACGGCCGACAGGTCGATCCTCGTGCCCGGTCGCGTGGTCGGGATGGACCTCACCGATGGCGGCCCGCACGTGAACACCGCGTACGTCCCCGAGGGCAGTGGGCGACAGCTGACCGAATCGGACGCCGGCCAACCCGTCGTGCTGCTCGAACGGAACTTCGCCGGTTTCTACGACCTCCCACCCGGCCACACGCTGCGCGTCGCCGGCGGCCAAGAGATGACCAGCGTCGGCAACGCGTACAGCCCCGAGTACTTCTTCGTGATGACCGAGGAGGGCGGCTTCTTCGCCGAAGCCAACTTCGCGGTGTTGTTCACCTCGTTGCCGACCGCCCAGCAGCTGGCCGGGCGACCGGGTCGGGTGAACGACCTGATCCTCCAGCTGTCACCTGGGGTCGACCCGGCGTCCGCCGCCCGTGAGGTCGAGTCAGCGTTCGCCGCGTCGGGCATCGGCCTCGGCGCGACGGTGATGCAGACCCGGGACGAGGTCTCCTACCGCGTGCTGTACGACGACATCGAGGGCGACCAGAAGTTCTGGAACATCCTCGCCGCCCTCATCCTGGCCGGTGCCGCCTTCGGGGCGTTCAACCTCGCCAGTCGGATGGTGGAGGCGCAGCGCCGCGAGATCGGCATCGGCATGGCCATGGGTTGGTCGCGCCGGCGACTGGCCGTGCGCCCGTTGCTGGTCGGCGCCCAGATCGCGTTCGCGGGTGCAGCCCTCGGAGTGGTCATGACCTTGGTGGTGATGGCCGCCATCCGGCCGGTGTTCGAGTCGATCCTGCCCCTCCCGGTGTGGCGGACGCCCTGGCAACCGGGCATGTTCCTGCGCGGCGCCGCCATCGGGTTCGTACTGCCGTTCCTCGCGACCGCCTGGCCGGTGTGGCGGGCGGTGCGGGTGATGCCGGTCGACGCCATCACCACCACCCACGCCTCCGCGCACAGCGGCATCGCGCCGCTGCTGCGCCGCCTCCGCTGGCCGGTGGGCGCCTTCCGCCGCATGCCACTCGGCAACGTCTTGCGCGCGCCCCGCCGAACCGTTCTCACCGCGCTCGGCATCGGTGCCGCCGTCACCGCCCTCGTGGTCGTCCTCGGACTGCTCGACTCGTTCACCGTCACCATGGAACGCAACAAGACCGAGCTGCTCGGCCACCACCCCGATCGCGTGTTCGCGACGCTCGACGGCTTCGTCGTCGAGGGCGGCCCGGAGCTGACCGCAGTGACGGCAGCAGACTCGGTCGGCGCCGTGGAACCCGTGCTCCGAATCGGGGGCACGTTGTCGACTCCGGGCCACGACGCCATCGACGTTGCGCTCGAGGCCATCGACCTCGACAGCGACGTGTGGAAACCCACCCTCGAGAAGGGAGGGCTCGGCGCGGACCGAGCAGGGCTCGTGCTGGCCAGAAAGGCCGCCGAGGATCTGGGCGTAACGGTGGGCGACACCGTCACCCTCGAGCACCCGTCGCGCCAAGGCGACGGCTTCGCGATCGTGCGGACGCCGATGCTCGTCGCCGCGATCCAACCGAGCCCCTTCCGGTTCACCGCGTACATCGACCGATCGCAGCTCGACACCTTCGGCGTATCGGGCTTGGCCAACGCGGCTTACCTGCTGCCGGCCGCAGGCGCCACGCCCGATGACGTCCAGCGGGAGCTGTTCACCGTACCGGGGGTGACCTCGGTGCAGCCTGTAGCGGTCAGTACCCAAGTCGCGGAGGACAGCCTGCAGGAGTTCACCGGCATCTTCCAGGTGTTGGAGATGTTCATCCTGGTCCTCGCGCTGCTCATCGCGTACAACGCCACCGGCATCAACGCGGACGAGCGCGCTCGGGAGCGGGCCACGCTTTTCGCCTTCGGGATGCCGGTGCGGCGGGTCCTGGGCCTCGAGACGGCGGAGGGTCTGTTGATCGGCCTCCTCGGTACCGCAGTCGGCGTCGGTGTCGGGCTGTTGCTGAACCGCTGGATCATCACGACCACGATGGCGACGACCATGCCCGACATGCGCATGGACATCGTCGTGTCGCCCAGCACGGTGCTCACCGCCGTGACGCTCAGCGTGATAGCCGTCGGCCTCGCGCCTCTGCTCACCATCCGCCGGCTCCGTCGCATGGACATCCCCGGCACCCTACGCGTGGTCGAATGATCGCTTGATGCACCAGCTCGCTGCGCATCCGAGCGTGCTTCCGCCGCGCTGACCTAGTTGTCGCCAAGCCATGCCATCGGTGGTCATCCTTCCAGGACAGCGTGCAGGACGCGGGAGCGCGGCCAGAGCCGGTAATCAGCGGTCACCGTCGGACTAGCGGATTGCGCAGGTCGAAGCCGGTTTTCAAGCCGAGTCCGCAGGTAGCCGACTTACCGAGCGTCACTCCCCCGCCTACAGGCCGGCTCACCGTCCCTACAACGCATGAACTGGGCAGCTGCTCGCACACCATCGCTGCCGGGCCGCCAAGGTCAAGCGCGGATCCGGCTAGGGGGATGGCACCACGGTGACGGTCCCGACCGCGGTAGCCGTCATGCGTGCGCCGGTTACCTGCAACGGAACGCTCGTGAACTCCGAGGTCCCGAAGGTGACGCATTGCGCCTGCACGGTCGTCGGGCTCGCCAACGTGACCGGCGCGTCCAAGTGGACCGGTATCCGTGCACTCACGTCGTCCTTGGGCACGAATCCGGGTATGAGCGTTGCACCGAAGTCGCGGGAGTCGAGCTCAACGGGGATGCCCGACCTGACCAGCTCACAGTGACCAGAGGGCGCGCTGATGGACGCGTTCAGATCGACGCTCACATCCCAACTGCCCGCCGGCAGGTCGAGAGACGTCACCACGACTCGCGTGCCCACCGGGACGATGTTCGAGTACGAGTTCGAGTCGAAGGCGGTGCTGATCACCGCCGGTGCCGACGACGGACTCCACGAGCGGACCACATCAGTGGCGCGCGGGCAGGTGGTCGGCACGACGCCGATCTTCACCGTCGACGCCCTGACGTGACCGGCGTCGGTCACACAGGCATAAGTCGTGTCGCCGTCGGACAGCGGGACCGGCGGCGGTGCCGGCGACGATGCGTGGGCGACGCCTACGACCAGCGCCAGAGCCGCGGCCAGAGCCGAGCCGACGAACAGCTTTGATTTCCTCGACGGTCCCGCCACGGGTACCCCCTTCTCGGTCAGACCTAGATCGGCCGCTGGCGGGATTCGGTTGAGAGGATTTTGCAGCTCCGAGGCAGACCAGTGCCGTTTGCATTCGGCTCACCGTCGTTACTCGCCGGACACGGGCACACATGAAGAGGTTGATCCGAGAATGCGCGCGTGTTGCGCGGGACCTCGGCGTGCTCCGGCGATCGGGGTCGTCGTCTCGGCCTCGACGATGCTGGACTGGTTGGGACCTAGCCTCGTGGTGATGACCGGCACCGATGAGCATCAGCCTGTCGCCATGAAGCTGCGACGGGCAGCTCGATGGTCATGGTCACAGCTGCGACTGCTCGTCGACGTGAGGTCGAACCCGGCGACGTTCATCTACCTGTTCACCCTGTTCGTGACCTCGGCGATCATCGGGGCGGCGGGGGCTAGGTTGTCCGGGCCGCTCCTGCGATCGCAGAGCACGAACCTGACCAACCTGCGCCACGATCCGCTCCACGTTCTGTTCACCAGTGCGTTTTGGCTCTCCGACGGGCTCCGACCCATCTTCCTCGTGATCCCGTTCGCGTTCGTTCTCGCTCCGGCGGAACGGTGGTTGGGCACTTGGCGGTGGCTCGTCGTGTTCGTCACCGGTCACGTCGGAGCAAGCCTCCTGACCGCGGTCGTCATCTGGGCGGAGCTGCAGCGCAATTGGACCCCGACTTCGCTGACCCACACGGTCGATGTCGGTGTGAGCTACGGGTTCGCGGCTGTCCTCGGCGTGCTGACCTACCGGGTCCCTCCTCGCTGGCGCCTGCTCTACCTCGGAGCGGTCCTGGGGACCATCGCTATCGGGTTGATCCGGATCGCAGCGTTCACCGACATCGGCCACGTGATCGCCTTGGGAATCGGTCTGGGCTGTCGGTCCCTGATCCCGCAGCCGTCAGAAGGATCGGCAGACCACACTCGAGAGCGAGTGGCTCGCTAAATTCCCGAGGAGATGGTCAACCGGTACCAAGGCGTTCACTCAAGAGGCGCGGGCCCAACTACGAACCCCGGCCTGCAACGCGGCATCGGTGGCGACGACGAAACGTGCATCCAGCTCCGGGTCGCCATCCTCCACCCACGCGAGCACGGCTTCGACGAGATAGGCGACGGTGGCACGCGTCGCCCACCGCAGGTTTCGGGCTTCGACATGCGGGGCGAGCGCGGTCTCGGTGGTGTTCCTCAGGAGCTCGCGTGCGCGAGCGACCCAACGGGCGAACCCGGGCTCACGGGTCGCGTGGCGCCAGAGCACTTCGAACGCAGCGGGATCGGTGCGCGCGGCCTGGAGGAGCACAGCGGGACTGGGACCGTGGGGGCCGACCGCCCCCGCTGCTGACAGAGCAACACGGAGACCATCGACGGCGCGGTCGAGCACGGCCTCGTAGAGCACCTCCTTGGACTCGAAGTGCCGATAGACGATGAGATGCGAGACCCCGACGGATCTCGAGATGTCGGCCATGGATGTGCCGGAGTAACCGGCACGTGCGAAGGCCACAGCCGCTCCTCCGATGATCGCCTCGCGCCGTTCCTCGCGCCCGAGACGACGCCCGGCCGGGGCCGCCGCGCGGCTGCCGATCATGACGCACCCGTGGCGAACAGTCGGGAGTTGTCCCACGACAAGATCCGCTCGTCCGGCACGATCTCGATCGTCGCCGTCTCCGTCTCGTAGTTCGCGCGAGTTGTCGAGGGCATCTGCGCGCGCGGTGTTCGGAAGCGCTCGTACTTGGCATGGAGGGCGGACGTCACCCGATCGAGTCGCTCAGAGGCGTCCAGGAGATCGGCGCGCCCGGTCAGCTGAACGCCCGCCAGCTCCGCCCAGTTCGTGCCCGATTCGACCAGGAACGCGACCCTGGGGTCGTGGCGGACCCGCGCGAACTTCTTCGTCCGGGCCGGGCCGGCGACATAGACGCGCCGGTCGAGCGCAACGAACCACACGGGCAACGAGATCGGCCCGCCATCGCGCCGCAGCGATGTGAGGACTCCGGTGTGGGCGTGCTCGAGCATCGCCCACGCTTCGTCGTCGGTCATCCGGATGCTGCGCGCCATCGGGAACCTTCTCGGCCGGTCGGTCACTTGTTACATGGTGATGTTACATTTTGCGCGCCAGCCGCGATCGAGGGGGATTCCATGCGATTCGGGCTGTTCTACGAACACCAGGTACCTCGCCCCTGGGAGGACGGCGACGATCAGCGGGCGTTCGCGGATGCCCTCGACGAGATCGAGCTCGCGGACCGTCTCGGCTTCGATTGTGTGTGGCTCGTCGAGCACCACTTCTTGGAGGAGTACTCGCACTCGAGCGCGCCGGAGGTGTTTCTCGGCGCGGTATCACAGCGAACGAAGCGCATCCGACTCGCGCACGGCATCGTGCATTGCCTTCCCGCGATCAACCATCCCGCACGCGTCGCCGAGCGGGTCGCCACGCTCGACGTGTTGTCGGGCGGGCGAGTCGAGTTCGGCACGGGCGAGGGTTCGGCCGCCGCCGAGCTCGACGCGTTCGGCGTCGAACCCCGCAGACAAGCGCGCCATGTGGGAGGAGGGTGTGCGCGTCGCGCTGCGCTGCATGACCGAAACCCCCTTCACGGGTCATGTCGGCGAGTACGTCCGCATGCCACCGCGCAACGTCGTTCCCAAGCCGGTCCAGCGCCCTCACCCTCCGGTGTGGGTCGCGTGCAGCCGGCGCGAGACGATCCGCCTCGCCGCGCAGCACGGGATCGGTGCGCTTGCGTTCGCGTTCTTCGATCCCGAGGAGGCGCGCCATTGGGTCGACGACTACTACAGCACGCTCGCCGCCGAGGGCGTGCCCATCGGTGACGCCGTCAATGCGAACCTCGCGTGTGTGACGTCGTTCTTCTGTCATGCCGACGAGGCCGAAGCGGTGCGCCGCGGAGCCGAGGGCGTGAACTTCATCGGATACTCGCTCGGCCACTACTACGTGTTCGGACGGCACCGGCCGGGCGCGGAGGACCTGTGGTCCGACTACCGGAATCGGCGCGCCGAGCAGGGTTTCGACCCCGAGGCTGTCGCACTGGCAGTCGGGAACCCCGATCGCCTCGGCGCCAAAGCCGTGAAGGACGGAACGTCCGGACTCCGAGGCGCGATGGGCACGCCCGAGCAGGTCCGTGACTATCTCCGACGGTACGAAGCGTGCGGGGTCGACCAGGTCATCCTGTCGTGCGCGGCCGGCCGCAACCGCCACGAGCACGTCATGGAGACACTCGAGCTCTTCGCCCGCGAGGTGATGCCCGAGTTCGCCGAGCGCGACGAACAGCATCAGCGCGACAAGGCGCAGCGCCTCGCACCCGTCATCGAGGCCGTGATGGCCCGCAAGCCCTCCGGTGATCACCCACCGCTCGAACCCGACTACGAGATCCCCGCCTACCCCCGCCTCGACGCCGACCAGCAGCAGAGTGAGCAAGTTCCACCGCTGGCTCGACGACTACGCCGCCAGGATCGCCGCCGGCGAAGACGTCAGCAAGCGCCTGGCCTGACCGATGAGGGAGCGATGACGGGCCGCCACCGTCGGCCCGGTCAGGGTGCCTCGAGTCGGCGGGCGAGCGCCGCGGCCTCCTTGGCCGAATCGCGCAGCAACCCGCGGCGGTAGAGGTTCGGGGCCACCGCTCGCACGATGCTCCCCGCGCGCAGCCACCGGGGGATCGTCTGCTCGAACCGATCCCGCTCGACCGCGTCGACGACCGCCGCGGCGATGCGCCCAGCGGAGACCGGCCGAGGCACGCTCCGTTGGAACGGGACACCGCGGGCTTCGGTGAACCGAGTGCGGACCGGACCGGGATTCACGAGCGAGACGCTGACACCGAGCGCCTGCACCTCGGCTGCGAGTGACTCGCTGAGTCCGACCACCGCGAACTTACTGGCCGAGTACGCGGCCTCGAACGGCGCACCGAGACGCCCGGCCACCGACGCGACATTGACGATGTGACCGCCGCGTCGCTCCACCATGCCGGGCAGCACCGCCAGCGTCGTGTACACCGTGCCCAGATAGTTGACGCGAATCAATCGCTCGAAGGTGTCGGGATCCTCCTCCATCATCGATGCATAAGCGCCGACGCCCGCGTTGTTCACCAAGATGTCCGGCGGACCCAACTGGTCGGTCAATGCTGCGACCGCAGCGTGGACTTGGGCACGATCAGCGACATCAGCAACCGCGACCGCCGCCCCGGAGCCAAGCAGGCGCGCTCCCGCTTCGAGCTCGTCACCCGACCGGGCCAGCAGTCCAACTGCGGCGCCACGCTCGTGCAACGCCGCGGCGGTCTCGCGGCCGATCCCGTGAGACGCACCGGTGACGATGGCAACACGCCCGTCGATGTTCACGACGCGATCACGCCGGCGGACGCCACGGCTGCTCCGGCGGCAACTCGCCGTCGATGTCGGTGAACCCGTACTCATCGGCGAGAGCCCGAGTAGTGAAAGCTCCTCCGGAGCGACGGAGAACGCCTGGATCCGTGGCGAGCGCCACCACACCGCGACCGACGAAACGCGGGGACTCGATCGCCCCGAGGTCGGCCCCGCTCCCGAGCATCTGCTCGACCCGTTCGGTCGCGACGATGTAAGGCCAGATGGACACCATGGCGATGCCATGCTCGGCGAGCGGTCGAGCGGCGTCGTGGGTGAACCGGTCGAGCGCGGCCTTCCCGACACCGTACGCGATGTGATGGAAGAACCGGATCGCCCCCGCAGAGCTCACGTTCACGATCAGACCGCGGCCCGCGGGTTCCATCTCACGCGCCGCGTGGTGCGCCGCCACATAGGCCGACCGGGTCCCCACATCGATCATGACGTCCCAGTCCGAGATCGGGCTCCGCCAGAAGGGCACGCTCGAGTCGAGCCGCTCCGGCACCGCGAACGCGTTGTTCACCAGCACGTCGAGCCGGGCCTGCTCGACCCGCACTCGGTCGAACAGCTCGGCAACGCTGCCGTCATCGGCGTGATCGCATCGGTGCGCGAAAGCGCGGCCGCCCGAACCTTCGATCTCCGCGACGGTCGCCGACAGGCTTCCACCCAACGAGGTGGTCCGCCCGTCGTCGTCGGACATCGTTCGACCCGTGACGTACACGGTGGCGCCGGCCGCCGCGAGTTCGAGCGCGACTCCCTTGCCGATGCCTCGGCTCGCGCCGGTCACGATGGCGACCGCACCGTCGAGGCCGCTCATGGCGAACCGTGGCGCGGCATCGCGAGTCGCTCGCGCACATCGTCCGCGCTTGCCACCGGTCGACCGACCTCGCCGGCGAGGCGCACCACCTGCTCGACGAGCTCGGCGTTGGTGAGATCGGGTTGCGCACCGGGGCTGTCGCCGATACCGACCCGGACGCCGCCACCGCGTTCGAGCCCGGCGCGAACGAGCTGCTCGAGCAGCGCGGCATCGGTGAACCCGTAGGGCACGACCGACCATTCGACATCCGACTTCGCCGGTAACTGCCGCAGATGGAGATCGAGCGCCTCGATGCTCGGCACCGGCCCGATCGCCGGCGAAGCCCAGAGGAAGATCTTGCAGAGAACCGGCTTCGGCAACAGGCCCGCCTCCGCCAGAAGGGCCAATGTCCGGGTCGCACCGAGATCGAACGCAGCCAGCGTGGGGGCCAGCCCGACAGCTCGGTAACGCGCGAGCGCGTCCGTCACGAAGGGCAGCGAGTTGCGGATCACCTCGAAGCCGGTGCCCGACTCGGTTGGTGCGAGCTCGCGCGTCGATGGGTCCCACAGCACCACGTTCACCGTCGCGATGTCGATCGGCGCGATCTCCAACCCGTGCCGAGCGTGCAACGCGATGCAATGCGACAGGCGGGTCTCGACGTCGTCGGGCACGTCGGTTCGATACGAAGGGTAGGCCAGCACACAACCCTGCATGGCATCGAGCGCGGCCCCGTACAGCGTGACGTCATCGAGTTGCGGCCGACCGAACTCGTCGATCGCGTGCCAGTGCACGATCGCTGCGCCGGCGTCGGCGCAGCGCTGGGCGTCGCTCGCGCACGCGAGCGGTGTCTGCGGCACGTGCGGCTGCGTGTTCGGGCTCACGGACTCGTTGAGCCCGACCTCGATGACCACCGCGTCGTCTCGCACTCCGCTCCCCCCGGTCCTGGTCGCCCCGCGAGCCAGGACGGTACCTGACTCCGTCGTCAGGTACCGTCGCACTGGACTCGGTTCAGTTCACGACCTCGCTCTTCCCTCGGGTGAAGGCGTGGACGAAGCCGGCGATGCTGGCCAGGAAGAGCACGAGAGCTACACCGAAGCAAACCCACGCAGCTTGCTGAGCGCGTTGACCGAAGATGCTGAAGCCGTACGACGTCAGCAGCAGACCACGGAGCGTTTCACCGCGGAACAAGGTCTGCACCTTGGCGTCGAGGGCCGTGGCTTGGGTGTTGAGATCAGCCGCGTTCGGCGCTCCGTCGGCCGCGGCCTGCTTCGCCGCCGTCGCGGCGGCGCGGGAGTCGTTGCTCGTCTCCGCGTACGTCTTGCCGTCATTCGTCTCGCTGAGGTGCAGCGCGATGTACTTGTTGGCATAGCACTCGGCTTGCGATCCCGACGTGAGCGGCTGCCCTTCGTACTTCACCAAGCAGGTCGCCTGGCTTTCCTCGGGCGTGAGGTTGTCCGCCGGCGTGAAGATGATCTTCTGCGCCGAAAGCTGGTCGGTCACGTAGTTCTTGGCGAAATTCGCCTGGTTCTGCATCACCAGGCCCAGCACGAGCAAGAGCCCTGCGATCAGTAGGCCACCGACACTGAAGATCACGTCGAGCGTGCTTCTCCTCATATGAAATCTCTCTCCCTAGTCGACGCTCCAACACTCCCGACCAGCCAAGCGGGTGACCGAGTGTCGGGATAGGGCACAAATGCCCTTCGCGCGATGCGAGAGCGGCCGCGCGACACGGATGCAACAGCTCGACCGAGAAAGACGTCGACCGCCACCTCGCACCGCTCGATAAGCCAGGCCGGAGCTTGGCCCGACGAGCGAACCGGTCGACCGGTGTGAGCGCTTTCAGGGCTGTCGTGCCGGTCGCAGGTTGACTTGCGACTGGCACTCGAATTCCGATCCTGGCGGGGCCGACGGTGAATGCGGACCCCACCAGAACCGGACGCCGTCTGCCCCCGAGAAAGCGAGAGTCGCTCTCCGGATTGACGGCGGCACAGTGATACCAGCTGACCGACTGGGAGCTGGTCCGCCCCTAACTTCTCACCCACAACTCGCCGCCGTAGGCGGGCAGCAGATCGTCCGAGCGCACCTGCGGAGCCCTGAGCTTGTAAGGGTTCGGCACGACGCCCTGGAAGTCAGGGCAGCAGAACGGCACCCCAGGGCACCGCGACTTTTCGACGGGCTTACCACCGCGAAAGCAGGCGCATTCGCACAGGGTCAACCCGTGCTCGGCGCAGACGTGTCGCACGCACCGATGGGTCACGCCCAACTCTTGCCGCTCGAGCGAACCGGGTTCCAGTGCCTCTCTTCGAGTTCCCCCCGGACCGTGGTACGGCACCACGCTGGCCCCTCCGCCGTCGCGATCAGCCCCTGTGGGATCCTCGCGTGATGGCGGGTCGAGCGGGCTGGCAGCGAACGCGGGCGCGAGCGGTCCAATCGCTTGGCACCGTCGCCGTCACGCTTGCGCTGCTGTCGTGTACGAGTTCAGCGGCCAACACGTCGAGGGAAATCGCGCCGACGAGCAACGCCAACTCGTCGGCATCAGGCGGACTCTTGGCCGCGTTGTCGATCGACGACAACCCTCACCCGGATCATCCTTACCGTCGTGACGACTGGCCCACCTGGGAGGACCTCGACGGTGACGGCTGTGACGCACGCGAGCAAGCACTGATTGCGCAGTCGACGACACCGGCGCAGGTCGATCCGTTCGGATGCAAAGTGGTCGCCGGCGACTGGATATCGAGCTACGACGGGGTCACGACGAGCGAGCCCGGTGACTTCGACATCGATCATGTCGTGCCGCTCGAGAACGCACACCTGTCGGGCGGCTGGCGTTGGGATGCCGGCCAGCGACGACAGTTCGCGAACGACCAAACCAACTTGCTCGCGGTGTCCGCTTCATCCAACCGCTCCAAAGGGTCCAGCCCGCCCGATGAATGGCGGCCACCGAATCGCGCGTCGTGGTGCGGTATGGCAACCACGTGGGTGCAGGTGAAGGTCGCCTACGGCCTGACTGCTACAACCAGCGAACGAGACGCACTCGGCGAGATGCTCGCCACATGCGACGGTCCCGACTGAGTGGATGTTCGTCTCGATTTGCGCGAGTCAGAACGCCGCCGCGGGGTCGTGGGTGCGACTTCTGCAACCGCACTGGACGACCCCGCGATGACGACCTCAGTCGATGCCACCCGCCGAGCGGGCCCAGGCGTTCCCGGCCGCGATGTTGGCCACGCCGTCACCGACGTCCACCACGGGGATCACGTCGTATTCGAGCCAAGCCAGGTACTGGGCCACGGTCCGGTCGATACTGGCGAGATCGTCGGTCTCACAGATGAGCATCCCGCCTCGGCCATCGACCCGCGTGACGAACTCGCTGATCGTCCACTCGCTCGGCGGTGCCCAGGTCCCGAAGGCCTTGAGCAGGCTCTCGCTGCTCTCGAGGTTGTCGTCGGCTTCGCTCCCCGCCCGCGTCGTCCACTGCACGATGAATTTCATGATCGCCTCCCGCTCATTCGCACAACGTTTGTCATACGAGAGTCCGAGCCTTCCTCACATTCGAGAGCTTGTCGACCGCAGCGACGGTCACTCCCCTCCTCCCTGGGTCGGGCACGGCGATACGATCTCGCCCAATGCGGGAGGATCGGGTGCACGCTCAGATCGCCGATGTCACGGTGATGCGCATGCTGCTCATCGTCCCTCTCGCGATCGCGGTGCTGGCGACGTGGACAGACGATGCACGCGCGGCCATCCGCACGCCCACGGCCAGCGGTACCGTCGCTTGCGGCGCACCGGGCACGGCGAAGATCACTTGGTCGATCCTCAACTACCCCGAAGCTCCTGTGCCCGTCGTGATCGGCTCAGCGGAGATGTCAGGTGCGGTCTCGGGCCCTGTCGACATTCAGCCGTCGAGCATCCCTCCCAGCTCGACGGGCACCGCGACAGTGGCGGTCGATGGTTCGGCCGCGGGAGCGGTGCTACTGCACGCCTCGATGACATCGCCATTCGAGTTCGCGATCGTCGGACAGGTGACGCTCGACGGCAGTTGCGCACCGGCCGTGACCCAACCGCCGCCACCTCCGACAGATCCACCCGTGGCCTCCGTAGCAGAATCGGCGGTCGTCCCTGCAACCGGGGTGCAACCGACCTACGTCGGCTGACGGCCGTCCGACCAGGCCAACTTCGGGACCTTCGCCTCTGCCGTGCGGCCTGCCATTGATCGAGGATCGATGCAGAGGCCTAGCGCTGGAGGATTCGCGATGCGTGCTGTAGTGGTCTACGAGTCGATGTACGGAAACACCCACGTTGTCGCGGAGCGCATCGGCGTCGGGCTCGAGACGACCTTCGATGTGCTCGTGTGCCCCGTAGAGGGTGCCACTTCCGAAACGCTTGCCGGCACGGATCTGTTGGTTGTGGGTGGGCCGACCCACGTGCACGGCATGACTTCCTCGGCCACTCGTAAGTCGGCGGTGGAGGCGGCCGCGAAGGATGCCGACCTCGAAGTCGACCCCGATGCCGAAGGGCCTGGTCTGCGCGATTGGTTCGACGGCCTTCCCAAGGAGCTTCGGCGCGTCGGCGGCGGCCTTCGACACACGAATAGATGGCCCGGCGACGCTCACCGGTCGGGCCTCGAAGGGCATCGCTCGACGCCTACGACATCACGGCCTCGAACTGATCGCCGGCCCAGAGAGCTTCCTCGTCGACAAGCACAACCACCTGCTCGACGGCGAAGCGGATCGGGCGCAGGAGTGGGCCTCGAAGCTCGCCACGACCGTCGATCGGGCCGAGTCACGCCCGTGACGCAGTCCCGCCAGCAAGCGGTCGAGTAACGCACACAACCCGAGAGGAGCAACAGTGCAGACAACGGAAGCGGTTCGCAGGCCAGGCCTTGGTGTGGATGCGGCGTGCACCATCCAGCAAGCGGCGAAGCTCTTGGACGAGGTGGGGGTCGGTTCCGTCGTCGTTGTCGACGCCGACGATCGTCCACTCGGCATCGCCACCGACCGGGATCTCGTGCGGCGTGGGATCGCCCACGGACTATCGCCGGAGGCGCGTGTCGACAGCGTGATGACCTCGCCGGCTGTCGTCATCGACGCCGACACCGACCTTCATGACGCGTTCGCCGCGTTTCGCCGACACGCCATCCGACGACTCGTCGTCGTTCGCGACGGGCGTTTGGTCGGCACGCTCACGGTCGATGATCTCCTGGTGAATTTGGCCGCTGACTTGAACGATCTGACCCGTCCCGTCACGGCCGAGGTCTTGTTCCCCCATCGCGACAGTCCGGTGCCGTCAACGCGCTGACCGCGCACCTGATGACCCAGACCGCTGTCGCGACGACACCGAACTCGGACCCCGAGGAACCACACCGCCGCCGACGCTGGCCGTGGGTGGTCGGGTTGGTCGTGGCGCTGATCCTTCTCCCCTGCCTCCTGATCGGCGTGCCGTTCCTGTTGCGTGAAGATCCGGGTGCCAAGTCCGTCGACGAAGCGGTCGACACCTATCGCCAAGGCGCAAGTTCGACAGCCGCGCCCGACGTTCGTCGACCCATCGCCGGCGTCTACTCGGCAACGGGCACGGGCCACGAGGCGCTTTCGTTCCCGCCGCTCGGACAGGACGATGGAACAGTCATGCCGCTGACGGTTCAGTACGAAACCGACGGCTGCTGGGTCATCCGTCTCGACTACAACGAGGCGCACTGGCAAACATGGCGCAACTGCCCCGGCGACTCCATAGGAACGGTCGTGGAGTCGGGCGGTCAGACTTACCAACGGTGGGATCTGGGCGCGGCACAGATCGAGAACACCTCGACGTTCGACTGCGCTCCGCCCTCCATCGTGATGATGCCCGACGCCCCTCCCGGCACCGCGTGGACCGACACCTGCACCGGCACCAATACACAGGCGGCCGGCCAGACGACGAGCGCGGGCCCGTACACCTTCGTCGGCGACGAGGACGTAGTCGTCGCGGGCGCACCCGTCGCCACCCGCCACTATCGTCAGTCGCGCACCCTGACCGGCGCCCAATCCGGCGAACAGGACGCTGATCTCTGGTTCGTCGTGGCCACGGGGTTGCCCGTTCGATCCGAACGCTCGCTCCGCATCGAGTCGAACTCACCGGTCGGCGCCATCACCTACACCGAAACCGGCTCGTGGCAGCTCACATCGCTCGAGCCCGCCACCTGACGACCTGACCGTCCCCGATCAACTCGGAGGAACACACCGTGTTCGACACCATCATCGTGCCGTTGGACGGAGGCCCATTCGCCGAGCGGGCCCTCGAACCGGCAGGCCGGTTGGCGCGCACGACGGGCGCCGCGCTCGTCACGATGTCGGTCGTCGACGAGGCTGACCAGGACGAGCGCCATGAGTACATCGAGGGTGTGACCGAGCGCCTCGATGTAGCCGACCCGCAATCCGTACGTGTTGATCGGTCACCATCCCGATGAATGCATCGCGAACGCGGGCGAGGCCGAGGGCAGTCTCATCGTCATGACCAGCCATGCGCGCAGTGGTCCATCGCGCGCATTGCTCGGCAGCGTGGCCGACAGCGTCGTCCGCGCGCTCGAACGGCCTGTGCTCCTGATCGGAAGGAACTGGAAGGAGACCGAGAGCTGGCCACGTGGGTCGGTCACGGTCCCCCTCGACGGGTCAGAGAACGCGGAACGGATTCTGACGTCGGCAACAGAATGGTCTCGGGCGACCGGCGCGGCCGCGTGGCCCATCACCGTGGTCAACCCGTCACGCGAAGCCGGGGCGGGCACGGACACCGGCTACGTCCGTCAGATCGCCGAGAGCCTCGAGCGCGACGGCGTGCGAACCGGGTGGGAGGTACTGCACGAGTCCGAAGCGGCCGATGCGATCGTGACGTTCGCCAAACTGCAGGACGCCGACCTGATCGCCATGACGACCCACGGCCGCACGGGGCTGGCCCGGCTGACGCTCGGCAGTGTTGCCGCGCGCGTGCTCCACGATGCAACGTGTCCGGTCCTACTGCTCCGACCCAGCGACCTCGCCGCCTGACCCTGACGGGGCGACCTGTCAGTACGGGGTCGTAGTCGTCGGATCGGCGATCAGGCCAAGTCGCCGAGCCTCCGTCACCGCGTCGCTGCGGGACGACACACCGAGCTTCCGGTAGATCGCCACCGAGTGGCTCTTGGCCGTGTTCCGGCTGATGATCAACGCCTCGGCGATCTCCTGCAACGACAGATGGGTCGCCAGGTATGGCAACACGCGGAGCTCTGCTGCGGTGAGGGGCGAGATGGCCACATTGCCCGTTACGGCCGCGCTCGCCAGCTGTTCGTGCAACGCATCGAGCTGCTCGACGAGATAGGTCGCTGACCCATCGCGCTGACGGGCTCGCTGCGCCTCCTGGGCCAACGACCGCGCACCCGTCGGATCCCCCAGCGCCAGCGCCGTCTTGGCCAACAGCAAATACCCGAGCACAGCCGTGCGCGGTGCGAGATCGCCGAGCCGAATCAACATCGAGCGCGCCGTCGCGGTGAGGCGCTTCGCCTCCTCCACCCGACCGGTGCGGGCGGTGACCAGTGCGCCGATCACGAACACGGGGATGGCCGGCACCACGCCTTCGAGGCGGTGGCGGTCGGCGAGCGCCAACGCCTTTCGGTTGAACGCCTCTGCGCCCGCCAGATCGTCGGCGTAGAGGTCGAGCAGCGCGAGATGCGCCAGCGCGCCCGCTTCGAACGTGGGTGCCAACGTCAGCGCTGGGCACGCATCAAGTAACAGAGCCCGGGCTTCGTCGAGGTGCCCGAGCATCGAACATGCCGTGCCGCGCACACCAGTAGCCAGGCCCCACCAGGGATTGGTGTCGGCCCCGCCTCCCGCCCGCACGATCTCGGTGTCGGCCAACACACCGGAGAGTCCTTGACCGGCAGCGACCGCGCGCAGCATGGCCATCGCCACCTCGAGCGAAGGCGAGCCATCGCTCAATGGCCCCGCGTGGCCGATCCGGTCGGCAGCCTGCATCGCTTCGATCAACCGAGCGAAATCTCCGGTTGCGACGGAGTACCAGGCCGACGCGACGACCGCAGCGGGAATCTGCTCCCACGCCTCAGCACCCAACAACTCCAACCACTGGCCCAGCAGGGCGACACGGCCGTCGTAGACGAGCTTCACGCCGTATCGCAGCACGAGATCGGCGGCACGCGACCCGTCGCGCGCCGCAACCGCGTGGCGGACCGCGCCATCGATGTCCCCCTGTCGTTCGCTGATGGCGCTGGCCCGAGCGTGCAACGCGTCGGCCAGATCCGGATCGAGGGTACGGAGTCGCGCGAGGAGCATCTCGCCGAACAGATGGTGATAACGGAACCACTCTCGTTCACGGTCGAGCGGCACGAGGAAGAGGTTGCCCGACCGCTCGATCTCGGCCAGGAGTTGTCCGGCGTCATTGGTTTCGAGCAGCTCGTCCAGCAGGCTTGCGCTCATACGATCGAGCACCGACGACCGCAGGAGGAACTGTTGGATCGCAGGGCTCGAAACGGCCAACACCTCCTCGACGAGGTAGTCCGCCACCAAGCGGTCGCGACCAGAGAACGCGGTCGCGCGCGCGTTGGCATCTCGATGAGCCAACGCCAACGCGGCGAGGTGCAGGCCACCCGCCCATCCCTCGGTCTGTTCCACCAACGCGTGAACGGTGTCCAGATCCACGGTGAGGCCGGCCTTGTCGAGCAGTGCGGCCGCCTCGGCGTCGTCCATCGCCAAGTCACCGGCCGTGATCTCGAGCAGCTGCCCGCTCATGCGCCGGCGAGCCAGGTCGATCGACGGTACGCCGCGACCCACGAGGGCCAATCGGCCTCCCGCCGGCAGATAGCCGAGCAGGCTCTCGACGCAGCGCAACGAGGCGGGAGACCTGAGGCAATGGACGTCGTCGAGCACCAGCACGAACGGTCGCCGCTCGTGGAGTGCCCAACCGAGTGCGGGCAACATGTCGAGATCGATCGACCGACCGCCTCCGCTCAGGACACGCAAGACGCTCGGGTCGACCGGCTCGACCTCGTGGAGGCCTCGGGCGATGTGACGCAACAGGTGGACGGGATCATCGTCGGTGACATCGAGGTGGACCCAGGCGAAGTCGCACGGGTCGGCCGCATCCCACAGCGCCATGGTGGTGGTCTTGCCGTACCCGGCCGGCGCCGACACCACGATCAGTTGTTCGCTGGTTTGATCGACGAGACGGGCGAGCAATGCCTCGCGAGCGATCAGGCGGGGACTGCGCGTGGGGGCTCGGTAACTGCCCGCGGCGACAGCAGCGATCTCGTCTCCCGTCACGGCTTCCGCGTCACCCACCGCCTGCATTGCTGTCACAGTGTGACGTTATCGCCCGACGCGATCACCCGGATCGGATGAAGACCCGCTGCTCGGCGTATTGGACTATTGATTCACCCGTCCGTTGCCCGTCGCCCCACCCATGGAGCACACCATGCCCACGCCCTTCAAGGGAAAGATCGCGATGGACATTCGCGATTCCGAGCCCGATTGGGAGCCCTTCCTTCCACCCAAGGCGCCCGACGGCGCTCCGAACGTGCTGCTGCTCGCCTGGGACGACCTGGGCTACGCCACGATGGACATCTACGGCGGGCCGATCGAGTGCCCGAACATGCGCCGCATCGTCGATGCGGGCGTGCGTTACTCCAACTTTCACACCACGGCCCTGTGCTCGCCGACACGCGCGTCGCTATTGACGGGCCGTAACGCTACAAGCAACGGCATGGCGACCATCGCCGAGTTCTCGTCCGGCTTCCCCGGGGTCTCGACGCGGATCCCCTTCGAGAACGGCTTCATCTCCGAGGTGCTCGCCGAGCACGGTTACAACACGTATTGCGTTGGCAAGTGGCACCTGACGCCCGGCGAGGAGTGCAACCTTGCCGCGTTCAAGGGCCGTTGGCCTCTCGGGCGGGGGTTCGAGCGGTTCTACGGGTTCCTCGGCGGCGAGACCAACGACTGGTACCCGGACCTGGTGCACGACAACCATCAGATCGATCCTCCGGGCCGCCCGGAGGACGGTTACCACGTCGCCGATGATCTCTCGGACAAAGCGATCAGCTTCATCCGTGACGCCAAGGTCATCGATCCCGACAAGCCGTTCTTCATGTACTTGGCACCGTCGGCGGGGCACGCGCCCCACCTGGTGCCCGCGGAATGGGCCGACAAGTACAAGGGCCGGTTCGACCAGGGCTACGAGGCCATCCGGTCCGAGATCCTCGCCCGACAGATCGAGCTGGGTCTCTTGCCCGAAGGCACCGAGCTCTCGCCCATCAACCCGCACGGCGAGCCCGAGCGAACGGGTCCTGACGGCCAGCCCTGGCCGCAGCTCGACACCGTGCGGCCGTGGGATTCGCTGTCCGAAGACGAGCAGCGGCTGTTCGCGCGCATGGCCGAGGTGTTCGCCGGCTACATCGCGTACAGCGACCACCAGCTTGGTCGCGTGCTCGACTACCTCGAAGACTCCGGCCAATTCGACAACACCATCATCGTCGTCATCTCCGACAACGGCGCGAGCGGCGAGGGTGGACCGAACGGCAGCTTCAACGAGTGGCGTTTCTTCAACGGCCTCGCCGACTCGACCGACAAGACACTGGCGCACATCGACGAGCTCGGAACCCCGCAGTCGTACAACCACTACAACACGGGTTGGGCATGGGCCCTCGACACACCGTTTCCGTATTGGAAGCGATGGGCCGGGGCCGAGGGCGGCGTGGCCGACATGTGCTTCGTCTCCTGGCCGGCCAAGATCAAGGCGTCGAGCGAGGTACGACCGCAGTACATCCACGCTGTCGATGTGGTGCCCACGATCTACGAGTTGCTCGGCATCGAACCGCCCGAGGTCCTAAAGGGCTACACACAGAGCCCCATCGAGGGCGAGAGCTTCGCGGCGTCGCTGACCGACCCGAGCGTGCCGGGCAAGGACACGCAGTTCTACGCGATGCTCGGTCAGCGCTCCATCTATCACGACGGTTGGTTGGCGTCGACCTTGCACCCACCGATCAGCGGGTGGGGCAACTTCGACAAGGACGAGTGGGAGCTGTTCCACCTCGAGACCGATCGCGCGCAGAGCAAGAACCTGGCCGAGGACGAACCCACTCGCCTAGAGGCGCTCAAGGAGCTGTGGGCGTACTACGCCGGCGTCTACGACGCCCTGCCCCTCGACGACCGCACCGCGTTGGAACAGGTGCTGTCCGAGCGACCACGCGGCGGTCCAGACCGCGAGCGGTACACCTACTACCCGCACTGTGCCGACGTGCCCGAGAGCGCTGGCGTGGCGATCAACGGTCGCTCGTACACGATCGCGGCTGGTATCACGCTCGACGGCACCGCCGCCGAGGGTGTGCTCTTCGCTCACGGTGGCGTGGCCGGCGGCCACAGTCTCTACATCAAAGACGGACGCTTGCACTACGTGTTCAACTGGGTCGGCACCACGTTGCAGACCATCTCGTCGGACCGCGAGGTGACGGCCGGCGCCCACGTGTTCACCGCCGAGTTCGCCGCGTCCGGCCCGAGCAGCGATCCCGACATGCCGGGTTTCGCGGGCACCCTGACCCTTTACATGGACGACCAAGCGGTCGGCACGGGCGACATCGTCACCCAACCCGGCAACTTCTGCCTTGTCGGTGACGGCATCTGCGTCGGGCGTGACAGCGCCTCCCCGGTGACGCCGGACTACGGCGACCGAGGCACCTTCGACTTCACGGGCGGGGTGATCGACCGCGTGGTGGTCGATGTCTCCGGTGACCGCTATGTCGATCACGAGGCACAGGTTCGGGCCTGGTTCTCGATCGACTGAGGTCGGACCGCGCAAACAGCGCTGACGCACGCCAGCACGTGCGTCAGCGCTGCGCGGTGGCTCAGCCTCAGAGGGAGCGGTAGCCCGCCCGTGCGGTGTGATAGCTCGAGGTCGAAGCACCCGAGCTGCTGCTATTGCTCGAACCGGACGAGCCGCCCATGTTGGGGCAGTTGGGGTTGCTCTGGGCCGACGGCGCCTGCGACTGACTGTTGTCGGGCGCCGTGGTGGTTCCCGGCGAGTTGTCGGGCGTGGTGGTCGTCGCACCGTCCTGCACGGTCGTGGACGTGGTGTCCTGCGCGGAGGCAAGGGACACCCCGCCGAACCCGAGCAGGCCGGCGAGCCCCAGCGCGACGAGCACGTGAACCAACTTGAGCTTCATGCACTTCTCCTTCGGTAGTTGCGAGGCCTCCGTTGTTGCCTGTCCGCAGTACACCGCCCGAAGTTGAGAGGGATCTGGGCAACGGGTAGGAACGAACTAAGAAGATCTCTCAGGTCGCGGCGATCGCGTAGATCGTCCCGGACCCCCAGTCTCCGATGAGGACCGAGCCGTCAGGCGAGGTGATGACCGGCACCGGCTTGTCGAGGCCCGTCACGAAAGGCTCCACCGCTGTGCTGTAATCGCCGCTGCCGTCGGGTACCAGGGTGACCTGTAGAACCTTGGCCTCGGTCCACTCCGCAACGAGCGCGGCATTGCCGACCGCGTCGCCGAGTTGGCCCGTCACCATGGCCACGCCGCTGACCGCCGCGTGCTTGTCGAGCTCGGCGACGGGCGCAGGCGCGCCCTGACAGTCGGAGCCACCCTGGCCGTAACACTCGGGGAACCGCCAGTCCTGACCGGAGTTGACGATCGAGAGCCAATCGCCAGGGGTTCGGTCGCCGAGCCCATCTTGCTGATTCATGGTGACGAACAGATCGTCGGTGCCGGGGTAGTACGCGAAGTCGATCGGTGCCCGAATGTTGCGGGCCTCGACGCGAAGGTCGCTGCCGTCGGGGAGGAAGGAAACCACCGATCCCGACAGCTCCGAGGTCGGCACACAGGCATCGCACGGGGCCGAGATGCCGAGCACGATGCGGCCCTCGGGGCTGAGCGCCATGCCGTTCACCTCTCCGACGCCGGCTGGGAACGTGACCACGTCCTGCTGGGACCCGAACTGTGTGCCATCGAAGGTGCGGTAGGCGTCGACCCGTTCGGCCGACGACACATACAAGGTGTCGTCGATCCACAACAGCCCGAGGGGCGTGTGCACGCCCGACAGAACCTTCACGGGTGTCGCGCCCGCGCTCGGGATCATCCACACCGCGTCGGTGCCGTCGTCCTGGAACGCAGCAGTCGCCGCCCACAAACGACCATCGCCGTCGAACGCGAGAGCCGAGACATGCGCGAGCCCGGTCGCGTACACGGTGGCCGACGTGCCGCTGGGCCCCTGCAGGCCTTGACCGATGTCCACCAACGGCCCGGACGGAGCCGCGGTCGCTGTCGTCGTCGCATCGTCGTGGCCACAGGCGGCCGTCAGCAGCGCGACACAACCCAGCGTCGCCAGCCATCGGGCCGCGCGCCGATATCGACGCATCGAGAGAGTCCTCCTTTGTCGGGGTGGCCATCAATGGTGCCCACGAAACCTCAAAGAAGTCTGAGAGCCGACTGAGAACGAGCTATGTCGGCATTCAGGTGGCGCCACCGCGCCGGAAGGCCTCGAGCAACTCCGCCCTCGTGTCCGGATCGACCGCGCTGACCTCAGCGTCACCAAGATGCCCAGTCATGTCGATCACCGTCTTCCATTGCGCGAGCGCGGCGGCGCAGCCCGGACAGATCGTCAGGTGGTGGTCGATGCGCACGCGTACATCAGCAGGCACCACGCCCTCGAGGTAGTCAGTGATCAGCTCGACGAAATCTTGGCAATCGATGTCGGCAGGCTGCTTGCGGCGGCGGAACAGACTCATATCTCCGCGCTCACGAAGTAGTCCTCCAGCGCCTGCCGTACACGGGCCCGAGCTCGGTGCAACAGCACTCGCTGATTGGCCTCGGTCACTTCGAGCAGCTCGCACACCTCGGATGACGTCCAGCCGTCCATATCCCGGAGCCGCATCACCGCCTGTTGGCTGGGCGGCAACTGGGCGATCGCCTGGCGAACGAGGCCGAGCGTCTCGCTCGAAAGCAACACCTCCGCAGGTTGCTCATCCCATGGTTCGGGTGGCTCGGCCCAGTGTCGCGGGTACGGAGTCGGCGGCCTGCGAAAACGATCGGGGGAGAACGACGGGGCATCGTCCTCCGGCTCGGTGGCAAAGGGCACCGTGCGGCGTTCGCGTTCGCCCTTGGTACGGCCGATGTTCATGAGGATCCGGAAGATCCAGGTCTTGACCGACGAACGACCTTCGAAGCCACCGATCCCGCGGACGACACCAAGCCACGTTTCCTGTACGACTTCGTCAGCGACGGCCGAACTCGGGACGAAGGACAACGCGACCCGGCGCAACGATCCGTCGTACTGATCGAGGAGCCATACGAACGCGGCCTCGTCACGACGCCGGAGCGCCTCGACCAGAGTCGGATCATCGGAGTAGTCGACCGGCACCGGCGGTCATCGTTGCTCATGGTTGCGCGCCAGTCCATTGTGACGTCACAGCCCGGCCATGCTCGGAGATTTGGAACCCTCCCGGAGCGCCGGGTCCCCGCTGCTCTGCCGGCGAAGTACCGCAGTGGCCACAGCCGGGAAGAGGAGTGCCGACAGAAGTCCCGCCGCCACGAAGGCGGCTGCGGTGGAGGCGCTCAGCGATCCGAGATCCACACCGATAGCAGTCGCGGCGACGATGAAGGGCAACGACGTCGCCTGCAACAACCCGGCCGCGATCGCGCTCGGTGTACCGACGGAACGCCGATAGACCAGCGCCGGCAGGCCACGCACCACGAACAGCGCGATCAAGAACACGGGCACCAACGCGAGCGTCGACGCGTCGTCGAGCAGCGCGTGGAGGTCGAACAGCACTCCGCTCGTCACGAAGAAGACGGGGATCAGAAAGCCGTAGCCGATGGCCTCGAGCTTCACGCGGAACTGAGGATGAGTCATCTGTGCGTCGCGATCGATCAGGCCGACGACCGCTCCGGCGATGAATGCGCCGAGAATGGTCTCGAGCCCGAACTGCTCGGCAAAGACGACCAGCACCACCACCAGGAGCATGGCCCCACGGACGCGTATCTCGGCCGTGGTGTCCTGCAAGCGAACGAGAACATCGCGCACGCGCATCGATCGACCCGCCGCCCCCAGCGCTATGGCAATGGCCAGGACCAGCAACGCGAACTCCGCGAGCAACACCACTCGCGCGCTCGGATCGCTCGCGTCCTTCGAGAACAAGACCGAAAGCAGGATGATGGCGCCGAAGTCACCGATCGACGCGCCGACGATCGTCAGCTGCCCCAGCTTCGATGACGACTCCCCCGCCTCCTTGAGCACCGGGATCACCAAGCCCAGCGAGGTGGCGCACAGGATGACGGCCGCCAATAACGGATCGCTGACGAGTCCGACCCCGTCGAGCGCGAATCCGGTCGCGCCAGCCAATACGAGCGTGATACCGAAGCCGATCAAACCGAGACGGAGCACGCTACCCCGCAACGCATGCAGATCGAGCTCGAGCCCCGCGAGAAAGAGAAGGAAGGCCAAGCCGATGATCGAAACCGTGCGGACCGTGTCATCGGCCTGCACCCAGCCGAGCACCGATGGACCGACGATGATCCCGAGCACGATCTCGAGGACCACCGCCGGAATCCGGATTCGCGGAAAGAACCCGAGCACCAACGGCGTCATGAATCCGACCGCGAGCACGATGGCGAGGTTGTTGAACGACACGTCAGGCATGCCGAGACCTCAAACCAGATCCGGGTCGGCGATGACCTCGACCAGGGCAGGCCCCTCGTGTGCCAGCGCTCGGCTGAGTGCGTCGTCCAGTTCATCGGCCCGTTCCACTCGGATGCCGAGTGCACCGCACAGCTCGGCGTAGGCCGCGAAGTCGGGATTCTGCAGCGAGGTCTGCCACACATCGAGGTATTCGGCGCGCTGTTCCTTGGTGATCTTGCCGAGCATCGAGTTGTTGATCAGGACATGCGTGATGTTCATCCCGTACTTCACCGCCGTCGTGATCTCCGCCAAGTACTGACCGAAGCCACCGTCACCGGTGACCGCGACGATCGGACGGTCGGGTGCGGCAGCCCACGCCCCCATGGCCGCCGGGAAACCGAAGCCGATCGATCCGAGGTAGCCCGACATCAGCACCGACTGTGCGGTGGTCTCGAAGTACCGACCGAACGAGTAGGCGTTGTTGCCGACATCGACCGCCACCACTGCGTTGTCGGGCACGTGGCGCGTCATCGCCGCGAAGATCGCCGCGGAGCTCACACCCGAGCCCCGGTCGTCGGCCAGGCGGCGCTCCTTCTCGGCCCGCCAGATCGACCACCGTTCGGCTATGTCCGGGCGCTGGTCGACACGCTCGGGTGTGGCCGGGAGCTGCGCACTCATCAACCGAGCCGTGACGCCCACATGGCCGAACACCGGCACGGTCACCGGGTGGAAGCGACCGAGTGCCATCGGATCGAAGTCGACCTGGATGATCGGCTTGTAGTCGGCGATGCCGGTGTGGTTCGAGAACGACGCGCCGAACACGATGATCAGATCCGACTCGTTCATCAGCCAGCTGGCAACGGGCGTGCCGCTTCGACCGAGCACCCCACAGCCGAGCGGATGCCGATCAGAGATCTGACCCTTGGCCTTGAAGGTGGTGAGGATCGGCGCGTCGAGCGACTCCGCCAGCTCGGTCACGGCGTCCATGTCGAAGCGCGCACCGTGGCCGACGATGACGATCGGTCGGCGCGCGCCGCCGATGAGCTCGAGTGCGTTCGCGAGCGCGTCGGGCGGGGGTGAGATGTCCAACTGCGGGAGGCGGCCCGTCGGCCCGCCGGCATCGGCATCCTCGGCCACTTGCACCTGCACCTCGTCCGGCAAGACGAGATGAGCCACGCCTCGCTCGAGCGTGGCGTGCTTGATCGCCAGAGACGTCAGCTCCGCATGATCTGAAGCCGGCAACACTGTCGCGGAATAGGTGGCCACGTCGCCGAAGGCACTGGTCAGATCGAGGTCTTGGAACGCGCCACGGCCCAACACCTTCGACGGCACCTGGCCCGAGATGGCCACCACCGGTGCTCGATCGACCTTGGCGTCGTACAGCCCGGTGAGCAAGTTGGTCGATCCGGGACCCGCGATGGCGAAGCAGGCCGCCGGGCGGCCGGTGAGCTTGCCGTAGGCCGACGCCGCGAAGGCCGCCGCGCCTTCGTGGCGGATGCCGATGTACGAGAGATTCCCGGCGAGCTCCTGGCGACGCAGGGCGTCGGCGAAACCCAGGTTCGAGTGGCCGACCATTCCGAACACGTGGGTGACGCCCCAGTTCACCATCGTCTCGACCATGACGTCCGAGACGGTCTGGCGGTGAGGCAGCCGATCGGGAAGCTCGACATACACCCCGTCCTCGCGAACATCGACGGGGAACGACTCCGGTCGGTCCGAGAAGCTCCCGGGCGGCTCGCCCGTGATCGGGTCGTAGTCGTAGCCGTGCCAGGGACACCGCAACAACCCCTTCTCGATCGACCCTTCGCCGAGGGGTCCACCCTGGTGGGGACAACGGTTGTCGAGCGCCCCGAACTTGTCGTCGCAACGCGTGAGACAGAGTGCACGACCGTCGGCGAGCACGGTCTTGACCCGCCCATCGGGAAGTTCGTCGGGATCGGCGACTTTTATCCAGCTGGTGTTCGTCACACGGGAACAGTCGGCCGACGACGCCGTTCGTTACAGGAAGTGTTTCTGGCGAACTTTGTAACGCCGGGCACTCCGGTACGACTGTTCCGTCAGCGGAGCACGACGGGTGCTCGAAAACGGAGGGTGAGATGACGTCGACCGAAGGTCCAACGCTCAATGACATGCAAGAGCAGTTGAGCAGCCAGAACCAGTGGGACTTCTCCCACTTGCGAGCGTTGTTCCTCAACTGCACGCTCAAGCGGTCTCCGGAGGTGTCGAACACCCAGGGCCTGGCTGACCTCTCGATGGAGATCATGCGCCGCCAGGGCGTTGCCGTCGAAACCGTACGCGTCCTCGATCACGACATCGCGACCGGGGTCTGGCCCGACATGACCGAACACGGTTGGGACAAGGACGATTGGCCGACGATCTTCGAGAAGGTGATCGCCGCCGACATCCTCGTGCTCTGCACGCCGATCTGGCTCGGCGAGAAGTCGTCGGTGTGTACCCAGATGATCGAGCGGCTGTACGGCAACTCGCACCTGATGAACGACAAGGGCCAATACGTCTACTACGGACGGGTCGGCGGTTGTCTCGTGACGGGCAACGAGGACGGCGTGAAGCATTGCGCGATGAACGTCCTCTACTCGCTGCAGCACCTCGGCTACGTCATTCCACCGCAAGCCGATGCGGGCTGGATCGGCGAGGCCGGGCCCGGGCCCTCCTACCTCGACCCCGGATCGGGTGGTCCGGAGAACGACTTCACCAATCGGAACACGACGTTCATGACGTGGAACCTGCTCCACCTGGCGCGGATGCTGAAGGAGTCGGGGGGCATTCCCGTGCACGGCAACCAGCGATCGGCCTGGGATGCCGGCTGTCGTTTCGACTTCCCCAATCCCGAGTACCGCTGATCGTCTCCTCGCCGAGAAGATTCTCTGTTCTAGACTCTCTCTGTGGCGACACCAGCTAGAACAGTGGCCGTGAATGATTCGCAGGGCGACGGCCGCGATGCGGGGGGTGGCAAGGCCGCACCACGCGTGTCCACTCGCCAACGAATACTGCGGGTCAGCCTGCGAGCTGTTCGCGACACGGGGGTTCGAGGGCACCGACATCGTCGACATCGAAGAAGCGGTGGGCCTCACGCCCGGAAGCGGCGGCTTCTATCGCCACTTCAAGAACAAACGGGCTGTGCTGCATGCCGTCGTCGAAGCGGAGCTGGCGCGGATCGACGCCTATCACCAGAACCTCGAGGAGCTTGCGACCCCGGCCCGAGCCGGACCTCGAGGTCGCGCGACCGCGTCACCCGCATGCTCGACCTGCTCTGGGAGATGCGGTATCTCATGGAGATCATCGCCCGCGACAACGCGCAGTTCCCGGAGTTGCTGCCCGAAGATCGCCGCGACTATGGCCGATGGCGGCATCGCCATCGAGACCGCAGACCTGAGCCGACTGATGGATGCCGGGCGCGCTACCCGAGCCGTCCCGCCGACGTCGTCGCCACGATCATGCTGATGGCGGCAGTCGGCTACACGCGAACCACCACCCTGTTCGGCCAGCCGATCGCCAACGTCGACCGCGAGGAATTCGGCCGCGTCCTGACCGACCTGGTGCTCGGTCGCCCGTCGGCCTGAAGCGGTAGCGGCAAGGCGCCAAAGCCACACTCGACCGCGTTCGAGCGGTCAGACTGACCGGCGTGTCGAGTCCACCCGACGTCCACGCGCCGAGGGAAGGGTCCGCCGCCATTGACGGGGCCCTCACGGCTCGAGGCCGATTGCGCGCTCGGCTCGGCCCGATCCGCACGTCGGCTCGACGTCGTCGACTCGCCCCCACGATCTTCAGCATCGTGCCCGACGGCGCGGTGCGACGCCGGCCGAGCGAAATCGTGCGGGTCGTGGCCGCGGCGCTCGTCGTGCTCCTCACCGGTGTGGCGGCGGTGAACCATCTGACCGGAGTCGAGCACTCCGTCTACGACTTCTTCAGCAGCGCTCCCGCCGGCGATCGACTGGCTGTTCCAGGTCGGCTACTGGATGCTCCCCGTGCTCGTCGGCGCGGTGGTGATCGGAGCGCTCGTCGGTCGGCACGGGCGAATGGTGGCATCCATCGCCCTGGCGACAGGCGCTACGGCCGCGGCGGGCTTCGCGCTCGACGCCGCGATCGGCGCCAAGACATCGGACGCTCTGGCGAACGCGGGCGCCGATCTGACTCGAGGCGCGCCCGACTACCCGCCGATTGCGTTCGCCGTAGCGGCAGCCGCCGTGCTCGTGGCCATCCCCTATCTGACCCGCCCGACGCGCCGGCTGTGCGGCGTGCTCGTGATCATCGCGGCCGTGAGCGCGGTCGTGTTGGTGGAGGGACTTCCGGCGGCCGTCATCGGCGGACTGGCTTTGGCGTGGGGCATGGCCGCCGCGGTGCAGTTCACCTTGGGCACCCCCGCCGGCACACCAGCGGTGAGCGAGGTCGCCGCCGCACTCACCGATCTCGGCTTGTCGGCCGACGGATTGGCCCTCGCCGACGAACAGAGCTGGGGCGAGGCGCGCTTCCACGCCGCCATCGACGGTGACACGATCCGCATCTCCGTGCTCGGTCGCGACGCGATCGATGCCGGGCTCTACTCCAAGCTCCTGCGCTTCATCTGGTACAAGGACTCCGGCCCGACGCTGATCCTGTCGCGTGCGCAACAAGTGGAACATCGCGCGTACTTGCTGCTGCTGGCGGAGCGAGCGGGCGCACGCGTGCCGGAGATCGTCGCGGCGGGGACTGCCGGCGACCTGGGCCACGCGCTGTTCGTCACCGCTGACGAGGCGGGGCAACCGCTGTCCGACCTCGACGAGCACTCGCTGACCGACGCGGTGCTCGATGACGCCTGGCGCAATCTGGCGAGACTCCACAGCGCCCACATCGCACACGGCAACCTGTCCCTGGGAAGCGTCGTCTTACGCGACGACGGAACCACGTTGATCGACGACTTCGCTCGAGCGTCGTCGTCGGCTTCCGCCGAACGAACGGCGCTCGACGGTGCCGAGCTCCTGGCGGGAACGGCGGCCATCGTCGGTACCCCACGAGCGGTCGACGCCATGACGCGCGCGCTCGACCGAGAGGAGATCGAACAGATCCTCCCGCTCCTCCAGGTAACGGCGATGTCGCGTCAAGTGCGCCATGCACTGCCCAAGGCCAAGAGCCTGCTCGCCCAATTGCGAACAGCCGCTTCCCAGGAGATCGACGTGCCCGAGCCCGAGCTCACCGAGCTGCATCGGGTCTCTCCCACGAACATCGCAATGGCCGCCGGTGCCGCCTTCGGCATCTATCTCCTGCTCGGCGAGCTCGCCGGCGTCGCCAGCGTCGGAGACGTGTTCACCAACCCGGACTGGTGGTGGGTCGCGGCGACGTTCGTCGTCTCCCAGACGCCACAGGTGGCGCAGGCCGTCGGCATGCTCGGGTCGGTGTCGTCGGCGCTCCCACTCGGACCATCGATCGGCGTCCAGTTCGCCAATCAGTTCATGGGCCTGGTGGGCGGAACGGTGGCGACCACCGCGCTCGTCATCCGCTACTTCCAGAAGCGGGGCCTCGCCGTGTCGGTCGCCGTGAGCTCCGGTGTGCTCAACACGGTCGCGGCCATGGTCGCCGAGGCGATCCTGCTCGTGATCGGGCTGATCGCGTTCGGGCAGAACTTCACCTTCTCGCGCATCGGTAGCGGCGACGGTGGATCGGCAACCACCGTCGTCATCGTCGTCGTCATAGCCGTCGCCGTGATCGTCGGAGGGCTTCTGTTTCTGCCGCGATTGCGCAAGCGGATCGGTGCAAAGCTCAGGCCTCAGTTCATCTCTGCCCGTGACAACCTACGGGAGCTGCGTGGCAGCCCAACGAAGCTCCTCCAACTCTTCGGCGGCAACCTCGTGTCGCAACTGCTGTTCGCTATCACGCTCGACTGCGCGCTCCACGTGTACGGCGCTTCGCTGCCGATCATGGAGCTCGTCGTCATCAACACCTTCGCTTCGCTGATCGGCGGGGTAGCTCCCGTGCCCGGTGGTATGGGTGTCATCGAAGCGGGTCTCATCGCCGGATTCACGGCTGCGGGCATCCCCGAGAACACGGCCATCGCCGCCACGTTCACGGCCCGCCTCTTCACGGCCTACCTGCCGCCGATCTGGGGCTGGTTCTCGATGCAGTGGCTGCGCCACCACGACTACCTCTAGCCCCTCCGAAAATTGGATCAGAATGGTGGCTTCGGCAACACGATCAGCTGCACGGCTGCGACAGTGAGCATGATCACTCCGACCGTCACCAGTCCATACCGTGCCGATCGGACACGGAAGTGCCCGCTGATCCCCACCAGGAACAGCACGGTCGCGAGGAAGACGGTGGTTCGTACGTACTTGTCGGCCGTCGTCCCGTACTCCTCGCCCTGATTGAAGTGCTCGTCGGCGCTGGCGTCGAGTTCCGTGGCCCGCTCCGCGTCGGGCTGTTGGTACTCGGGCATGTAGGTGGGCCCGGGAGGCGAGTTCGGATTGGTATCGGGATTCGTCGCGATCCAGGCATCGAACGCGACCTTGAACTCTGGTCGGAACCGACGCTCGGCGAGCGTCATCTTCTCGGCGTCTCCCGCGGTGTACGCGACGAACCACGTGTTGAACGTGGACGAGTCGAAGTTTCGCTGCTCCATCGCCGCGAGTTCGGCCCGGTTCGCCTCGGTTCGCGCGGCCGACGCTCGAGCCAGCTCGAGGCGGGACTCCGTGCCCCACTTGGCCGCGGAGTAGCCGGACCAAGCCGCCAACACCGCGACAACGGCGAGCAGGACCGCTTCGATGATGCTGATCACGCGGTCGTGGCGGTCGACCGCATCGCCGTGATCGGCGTGCTCGCGATGCTCCGCTATCTCCTTGCCGACCTCGCTGGCCGATAGTCCCTCTGACATCGATCGTGGTGATCGCTCAGACTCAGGGTGCGATGGTCGTACCCGACCCCGCCACGGTCGTGCCGGTGCTCGATTGATTGAGATACACGATGATCAAGGTTTCAGAGTTGTAGGGCGTTGTGACCACCCAGCCGCTGAACGCGCCAGTGAACTGCACCGTGCCGAGTGAACTCACTGACGACGAACTCGTGACCTGCAGGTCAGAGTTGGTCTTGTAGAAGTTGTACGCGTCCTCCGGGCTCTCGCTCGTGGAAAACACGCCGACCGAGCCCGTCTGGCTCGAGTTGCCGAGCGAACCCGAACCGGCGGGTTCGGCGCCGGACGGCAGTGGGAAGTTGGTGGGCCAGCCCGGAGGCAGACTGCCGGAGAGCGACAGCGACACCTGTCCGTCAGGTGTCTGTACGTCGAAACCCCTGTTTGCTGTGGTCGTGGTGTTGTTCGAGCTGCTCTTGGAGTCAGAGGAGCAGGCTGCGACACCCACCAACAACACCGCTATACAAAACGCGGTCACGATACGAGTTCTCATGGTCGATCCTTCCCTAGCAGCGCTCACGTTGCTTCTTGTGGGACTTGCGCTCCGGCTCGGTGGCCGGCATCTGCTTGCCATCGAGATACGTACAGGCGTCGCCGATGTGGCGTAGCAGCACATCGACCTTGTCGCGGCTCATGTCGTTGCGTACCACAACACGCAGGACCGTGATGTGCTCGGCGTTGGGCGGCAAGGTGTAGGCCGGCACGATCCAGCCGTTCATGCGCAGCCGATCTGACAGGTGGAACTCGTCGAAGTCCTGACCTGGCTTCAGTCTGAACGTGACGACCGGCTCGGCCAGACCGGGATTCAGCACTTCGAAGCGTCCGGTCTTGTCGAGCTCCTCGTTGAGATACTTGGCGTTCGCCAACATGTTGCCGACGATCGCCTTGTAACCGCTGAAGCCCAGCCGGATGAAGTTGTAGTACTGCGCTTGGATCATCGCGCTGGCCCGCGAGAAGTTGAACGTGAACGTGGGCTGCGCACCGCCCAGATAGTTCACGTTGAACACCAGGTCGTCGGGCAGCTTCGAACGGTCGCGGAACACCAACCAGCCGACACCCGGGTACACCAGCCCGTACTTGTGCCCTGACGCGTTGATCGACGCCACCTGCTCGAGCCGAAAGTCCCAGCGCTCCTCCGGATGCGCGAACGGAGCAACGAAACCACCGCTGGCACCATCCACGTGCAACGGGATGTCCCACCCTTTTCCTTCTTGACCTTGACGAGTAGGTCGTTGATCTCTTCGATGGGGTCGTTCTCGCCGATGAAGGTGGTTCCGAGAACTACGCCCACCGCAATGGTGTTCTCGTCGATCTGGGCGGCCACATCGTCGGGATGGAGCACGTAGTGATCCGCCCGCATCGGGATCTTGCGCATTTCGACGTCGAAATAGCGGGCGAACTTGTCCCACACGACGTGGGTCTCGGCGCCGAAGACGACGTTCGGATTGTCCGTTGGCAGGCCCGCTTCCTTGCGTCGGTTGCGCCAACTGAACTTGTGGGCCAACAAGCCGAGCATGATCGCCTCGGACGAGCCGATCGTGGCCACGCCCACTGTCTCGTGGTTGTCCGGCGCGTTCCAGAGATCGGCCAGCATGCGCACGCAGGCCTCCTCGATCCACTCGGCGACCGGATACTCCTCGTGGTCGATGTGGTTGGTGCCGATCGCCTCGTGGATCAGGAGCTCGGCCTCGGGCTCCATCCACGTGGTGACGAACGAGGCCAGGTTCATCGACGGTTGGCCGTCGACCCGCAGACCGAGGTGGATCAGCTCGAACGCGTCGCGAGCAGGTATGCCATGGGCCGGGAAGTCCCAACGAGGCATGCCCTTCGCGAACATCCGGAACGCGGGTAGCTCTTCTTCTTCAGCACTCTCGGCCATGTAAACGTCCTTCCTGGTTCCCGCGAACTTTCGCACACCATCGCGCGCGGAACGTCATCCTGTCTGGGTGATCTGTAGCCGGGCGGCGAAGAAGAAGCAGACTGCGCCCAGGAATGTGCCGCTGTTCGCCAACGACGCGTCCAGCAGGTCGCCCGTGCTCGGCAGGACGAAGGCCGCCAGCGCGGCGAGCATGAAGAACACCGAGCCGAGCAGGTTGGTCATCGACACCCACCAGTCCGACTCATCGCGCGTCACGCACCACGGTCCGCTGCAGACAGCCCACACCGCGAGGTAGCTGGCGACGAGGAAGCAGACGGATCCGATGAAGTCCGGCGTGAAGATGCGGAGGTTCTGCTGGTGCGTGTCCAGGCCGGTCTGCATGGCGTCGAACGTGTTGATGTTGAACCAGATCGTGCCGGCGAACTGAATGGCCGACGCCCACCAGTCGACCGGGTCTTCTGACTGCACGAGCTGCAGGAAGGCCGCGCTCGTGAAGAAGATCGAGCCCACGAAGAAGGTGGTTCCCACCACCGATGCCGGGACCAGCGACGCGTAGCCCGGAACGGACCCGAGCGCGAAGAAGAACGAGCCGATCATGAACAGCACGCCCGTCCACCACGGCGGTTTGCCGGGTCGCCATCCGACCCGCGTTTCGGCGCGCCACGCCGGCCGAGGGAGCACCGTGGTCAGCCGAAGGCGATCGTCATGCTCGCGGGCACACCGGAGGTCGACACGAGGTAGTCGAGTTGCTGATCGAGGGTCATTACGATCTGCAGCGATCCACCGGAGCCGGGAACGATGGTTATCTGGTTCACGTAGTCGAGACCATTCGACGCGATGGTTGCCGGCTGCCCCGCCGGACCACCGGGACCGTAGGTCGTGTTGGCCAACGTTACGACGAGGCTGACGCCGCTCGGCAGACTGACGGGCGTACCGGCCGCGTCATCGACTGCGCCCGTTGTGTACGCGGCCGACCATTGCGGCACGTCCGTTGCGAAGGTCAGGTCGACGTTGTCGATGCAGCCGTCGCCCGACGGCTGGATCTGGCTGACCGTCGCCGGAGCGGACGCAGTGCCGCCGTTGGTGGGAGTGGTCCCGCCCGAGAACGGGCAATCGGCGGGGTTAGTATTCGACGGATCAGCCGGTGGCAGCGATACGGGGTCGTTCGCTGTTCCTCCGTCGGAGCTCGACGAGCAACCCACGAGGCCGGCGAGAACGACGAGTACCGCTCCGAGCCACAATCCTTTGCGAAGCATGTCGCAAACAGTAGGCAGTTGGGACCGTCCGTTCATCATCCTCAATGGGTGAAGCAGCACCGGCGCCGATGGCCGTACGATCGCCGTCATGACCGACGTGCCCGTCGCGTTGGGTGACAGGCCGACCCCCGGCGGTAGCCCGGCCCTGCCGACCCCGCGTCCGCCCACCGCACCCGAGTACTTCCACGTCTTGGCCAAGCCAACGGGGCCGATCTGCAACCTCGACTGCGAGTACTGCTTCTTCCTGTCGAAAGAAGCGCTCTACCCGGGCGACCGCTTCCGTATGGCCGACGATCTGCTCGACACCTACATCCGACAGGTGATCGAGTCCCAAACCGCTCCCGAGGTGGCGATTGCGTGGCAGGGTGGCGAACCGACGCTCATGGGTGTCGACTTCTTTCGCCGCGCGCTGGCTCTCGCCGAGCAGCACCGACGGCCCGACCAGACGCTGCAGCACACCATCCAGACGAACGGCACGCTGCTGACCGACGAATGGTGCGAGCTCTTCGCCGAGCACGGATTCCTCGTGGGCCTCAGCATCGACGGCCCACGCGATCTGCACGACGTCTACCGGGTCGACAAGAAAGGCAACCCGAGCTTCGACAAGGTGATGCGGGGCTTCGAGCTCCTGCGCAAGCACGGAGTCGACCTCAACGTCCTCTGCACCGTGAACGCCGCGAATCAGGACCACCCGCTGGAGGTCTATCGGTTCTTCCGCGACGAGCTCGAGGTGCAGCACATCCAGCTCATTCCGATCGTCGAACGCGACAACGAAACGGGGTTCCAGGAGGGCGACCAAGTCACGGATCGGTCGGTCGATCCCGAGGCATGGGGGCGCTTCCTCACCGCCATCTTCGACGAATGGGTCCGACGGGATGTCGGCACGGTGTTCGTGTCCCACTTCGACGCTGCCCTCGCGTCGTGGCTCGGCGTTCAGCCCGCTCTCTGCATCTTCGGCGAGACGTGCGGCAACGCCGTCGCCCTCGAGCACAACGGCGACCTGTACTCGTGTGACCATTTCGTCGAGCCCGACTATCTGCTCGGCAACATCGGCGAAACGCACATGGTCGAGCTACTGGCGTCGCCACGACAACGCGCGTTCGGCGATGCCAAGCGGGACACGCTCCCCCGCTATTGCCGGGAGTGCCCGGTGCGATTCGCGTGTAACGGCGAATGCCCGAAGAACCGATTCACCATCACGCCCGACGGCGAAGCCGGGCTCAACTATCTGTGCGCCGGGTACCTGTCGTTCTTCACGCACATCGACGGCCTGATGCAGATCATGGCCGACCTGCTTCGCAACCGGCGCTATGCCGACGAGGTGATGACCATCCTGCGCGCCGCCGGCCGCAATGATCCGTGTCCGTGCGGCAGCGGTCGCAAGGCCAAGGTCTGCCACGGTGCCGGCTCATGAATCACTTCAACTAGCGGAGACGGGCGGAGACCCGCTGGTGTCGAGCGCAGGCGCCACGGGCGGGCCGAACAACGACGAGGCCGGCGGGAGCCATTGCGTCAAGACGTACGCGACGACCACGGCGACGATGGCGAGCGGCATGACCGCGTAGGCGTCGCTGGCGAGTATGACCGTGGCGAGCAGTACAGAGGTGAACGGGAGCCCGAGCATCGACACGCTCATCGCGCCGATCCCGATGGCGAGCGCCGGCACGAGGGTCATCCCGGGAAGGTGCGAGGCGATGACGCCGAGCGCGGCACCGATGAACATGCCCGGGAAGACCGGACCGCCTCGAAAGGCGCTGAGGGACAAGCCGTAGGCCAAGGCCTTGCAGACGACGAGCAGCACGAGGGCTCCGATGGTCCAGGTGGACGCATTTTCCACCAGTACCGGCAGCGCCGATTGACCGGAGAAGAGAACCGAATCGACGCCGTGGTCGGTGGTTTCGGAGAACACGATCGCGAGCAGCGCGATCGCGACCCCCAGCACGGGAGTGACGGCCAGCCGATGCGCGTGCACGAAGGGCCGAGCGGTGCGCGCCAGCGTGTAGATGCACCACGCCAGTAACGGACAGACGAGGCCGATCACGAGCGCCCAGAGGAACATCCACACCGTGGGTGTGGTGAAGCTCGGGAGGTTGGGAAGGGCAAGAGAGAAGGTGCCGAGCCCGGTGAGCGAGTCCAGTCCGACGAACACGAGGTAGCCGATCCCGGCGCACAGCAAGCCCGGCAACAGCGCCACGGCGAGCATCGTCCCGCCGATTCCGGCGGCCTCCATGAGCAAGAAAGCGCCGAGCAACGGCGACCCGAGCAGCGTGCTGATCGCCGCGAAGCTGCCGGCGCGTCGCGATGATGGCTATCGCCGTCGGCGGCGAGTCCTTCTTGATCGCTCGGATGGCGAGCCCTCCCAGACCGCCGCCCAGCGCGATGAGCGGTGCTTCGGGTCCGAGGACCGCGCCGAGCGCGAGCGTGGCCAGTGCGGCCAGAACGACACCCGGCAACTCGATCGGCAGGGGGGCACCACCGGTCTTGAAACCCTCGGAGGGCGAATGACCACAATTTCCGGGGAGATATTGGATGCACAACGCGACGAGCACGCCGGAGAGGGCCAGTAGCGGCAGCGGCCACCAAACCGGGACGGTCGTGAAGCCGAGCTTCGGGGGCAGGCTGCTGAACAGGTACTTCTGCAGCCAGTCGACCAAGGCCAAGAACCCGTAGGCGATGGCCGACACCGGAACGCCGATCACCGCCGCCAGCACCAAGGCCTGCACGTAGCTGCGGGAACGGACGATCGAAAGTGGATCAACGTCCGCCGGTGGCGAGGCCGACTGCTCCGAACTCGTCGCCATGAACTCCACGCCCTTCTGTGGTCACCGGTTGACTCCCCCAGCTTGGCCCATGACCGCCGTTCAGTCGCGCCCAATGGTCAGGAGAAGCCAGCGGTCAGGAGAAAGACGGCCTACCCGTCGTTCTTCAAGACGTCGGACACAGCGTGCGCCAGATCAGGGGAAGCCGGTTGAACAGCTTGGCGTCACGGTCGTCGGTGAACTCGATCGCAGCCTCGGTGCCACGCAGCCCTCGGACTCGAGCGTGTCGGTCACGGCCTCCGGGCCTGCTCCGTGATCCCGTCGTCCGTGCCACTTGGCGACTCAACCACCCGAGCAGGTTGCGGGCAGTGCGGCGCTCACGCTTTGTCGGGATCGGCGGTTTCGGTGAACAACGCGCCCTGGGCGGCCCCCGACCCGGCCTTGCCACCACCTCGACCTCGCAACACGAACGCGAACACCACCGCGAGAGCGGCGCCGGCGATCGGTCCGGCGACGTAAACCCAGTAGTCGGTGAAGTTCCGCCCGATGAGATCGGGGCCGAAGGTGCGGGCCGGGTTCATCGAGGTCCCCGAGATCGGGCTACCCCACAGACCAGCCAACGCGATGTAACCACCCACGCCGAAGGCACCGATGATGCCGATGTTCTGGGCGCCAGATGCCGTGCCCAGGATCACGCTCACCAGCCCGAGCGTGAGGATGAACTCCATCCAGAACGCGGCGCCGGCCGAGTAGCCAGCCGCCGGGTAGTTGGATCCGAACGTCGCCGACACGTCGATGACGTGCTTCAGGAACAACGCGGCGAGGCTCGCACCCGCCAGTTGCACCACGACGTAGCCCGGCACGCGCCACCACGGGAAGTCGCCCCGCGCCGCGAACGCCAGGCTCACCGCCGGGTTGAGATGCGCGCCTGACACCTTGCCCATGAACAGGATGATCGCCATGACCATGAGGCCGGGTGCGACGACTGCGGCTTGACGACTGATGGTGTTCGGGAACGCCTGGCTCATCATTCCGCCACCGGCCGCGACGAGAACCAAGAAGAACGTGCCGAACAGCTCGGAGAACAGGCGCCGCCACTCCTGTTTCGGGATCCTGGAAGTCCTCGATCGGATGAACCCACTTCGTCTCGAACTCCTCGAAGAGACGCTCCTTCGCAGTCTGAGCCGCGGTTGGTGACTGCTCCATCGGATACCCCTTCTGTGGCCCGAGCCGAGGGATCGGTCCTGCCCGGGCAGATCGCAGGTCCGCTCAGTCAAGCATGGCGGACTGCACCCGGCCTCGTCCGAAGAGGGTGAAACGCCTCACCCGATCGGAATGATGACCCCGCCCCGAACTGTGATCAGACTCTGGGCATGTTGTCGCATCTCGGCGAGGGGGTCACACCACTCCTAGCGGTGAACCCTGTGCCGTGGGCGCGAGCGCAGATGGCCTTCACCCTCGCGTTCCACATCATTCTCGTGCCGCTCGGCGTGTCGTGGGCGTTCATGACGCTCATCGCCAACTACAAAGCGGTCAAACACGACGACAAAGACGCGCTGCTGCTCGCACAACGCTGGTCGAAGTACATGGCGGTCACGTTCGCCGTCGGCGCCGTGACCGGCACCGTGCTCAGCTTCGAGTTCGGCTTGCTGTGGCCACGCTTCATGGGCCAATGGGGTGAGGCCTTCGGCGTGCCCTTCGCGTTCGAAGGCCTGTTCTTCTTCACCGAGGCCATCTTCGTGTCGATCTACATCTTCGGCTGGCGTCGACTGAAGCCGTGGCCCCACTTCTGGACCGGTGTGCCCATCGTGGTCGCCGGCATCGGCGGCAGTGTCTCGGTGGTCGCCGCCAACGCGTGGATGAACTCGCCCTCCGGTTTCACCCTGAACTCTGCGGGCGAGGTTGTCGTCCGTCGATCCGATGAGCGTGATCTTCAACGACGCCATGCCGCTTGATGGCCGCGCACATGGTGATCGCGGCGTACGTCGTGGGTGGGCTTCCTCATCTCGTCGGTCTACGCGGTCGGGCATGTTGCGCGGTCGTCGCGACCGCTATCACCGCCTCGGCTTCCTTATCCCGTTCAGCATCGCCGCGGTCGCGATCCCGATTCAGATGAGCGTCGGCGACTCGCTGGCTCGCTGGGTCTACAACAACCAACCGGAGAAGTTCGCGGCCATCGAGCTCGTACCGCAGACGAGCAGCGACGTCCCCGAGACGCTGCTCGGGAAGTTGAACAGCAACGGCACCGTCACCGGCGGGATCCCGATCCCTGGCTTGGCCTCGTGGCTCTCCGACCCTCAGACGGGCACGGCAACCGTTGTGCAAGGTCTGGACTCCGAGCCCACGGACGATCAACCGACAATCAGCGAAGTCAACACGGTGCACCTGTCGTGGGACATCATGGTCGGCGGCGGCACGGTGCTGATGTTGCTCGCGCTGTGGTACTGGGCGGCGTGGATCTTCCGGCGCGACATGCCCCGAAGCAAACTGTTCCTGCGCTTCGCGGCTGTGGCCGGCGTGGTGTCCGTCATCGTGCTCGAGGCGGGTTGGACGGTGAGCGAGGTCGGGCGCCAACCCTGGATCGTCTACAACCTCATGAAGGTCGAGGACGCCGCGACGGGCAACACCGGCGTGTGGCTCACCTTCCTCTTGGTGGTCGCTCTTTACGTCGGGCTAGGGGTGACGACCATCCTCATCTTGCGCGGCATGAGCCGCCGCTTCCGCGGCGAGGTGGGCTTCGGTGAGGCCGACGTGCCGTACGGACCCAACGAGTCGGTCACCGAGCCCGAGGATGTTCCGGTCTGATGGACACCGCGGCTGCCGTCGTGCTCTTCATCGGCGTGACGGCGTACGCGATCTTCGGCGGAGCCGACTTCGGCGCCGGCTTCTGGGACCTGATCGCCGGCGGGACCAGGCGCGGCGAGCGACCACGCGAGATCATCGACCATTCGATCGCGCCGGTGTGGGAAGCCAACCACGTGTGGCTCATCTTCATCTTCGTGGTGCTCTGGACCTGCTTCCCCGAGGCCTACGAGTCCATCTGGCTGACCCTGTTCGTGCCGCTCACATTGGCCGCTTTCGGCATCGTGCTTCGCGGTGCGAGCTTCGCCTTCCGCAAGTCGGTGTTCCGCACGCGGGATCGTCGCAACTTCGGCGCGGCGTTCGCCATCTCGTCGGTCTTGGTGCCGTATTTCCTCGGCAGCGTCGCCGGCGCCATCGCCTCCGGCCGGGTGCCAGCCGGAGGTCAGGCCGGCGACCCGTGGAGCAGTTGGGTCAACCCGACTTCGATCCTCGGTGGTGTTCTGGCCGTCACCGTCGTTGCCTTTCTCGCCGCGGTGTACCTCGTGTGGGACGCTCGGCGGCTGGGGGACGATCGCATGGTCGCCTACTTCCGCGACCGCGCGGTGATCGCCGCGGTCGCCGCCGGTGTGGTCGCCTTCGTCGGGATCTTCGTGTTGCGAGCCGATGCCGAGTACCTGTTCGACGGGCTCAAGTCACGCGGGCTCGCGCTCGTCATCCTCTCGGCGCTCTGTGGTACGGGTGCGTTGGTCCTGTTGGTGCGGCGCGCCGAACGTGGCGCCCGACTGCTCGCCATCGGCGCGGTGGCGTCCGTCGTGATCGCGTGGGGTGTCGGGCAATGGGACTACATGTTGCCGACCACCCTGACCGTCTCCCAGGCCGCGGCGCCCTCCGGCACGATCACCGCGGTGCTGGTGGCTTTCGGGCTCGCCGTGGTGCTGATCCTGCCCGCGATCGGGCTGCTGTACGTGCTCGATCAGAAGACGCTGCTGCCCGAGGAAAGCGCACCTGAACCCAGCGTGAACGGCTGACAACGCGCCGAGCGCTTTGTCAGCCGTCGCCCGTTCCGGGTGATGAAAAGGACGGACCCGAGTCGTAAGGTCCGGAGCAACGAGCAACCTGCAGAAGGACACCGACGTGAGCTATCCCCTGATCGCGGACCACGGACTGATCGGTGACCTGCAGACTGCGGCCCTCGTGACGACCGACGGGACCATCGACTGGTTCTGTTGTCCGCGCTTCGATTCACCAAGCGTGTTCGGCTCGCTACTCGATGACGACAAGGGCGGGCGCTTCGCCATCCGGGCGTCCGACGACTGCGTCACGAAGCAGATGTACCTGCCCGACACCGCGGTCCTCGTCACGCGTTTCCTCTCCGAAGGCGGCGTCGCTGAGCTGATCGACTTCATGCCCATCGAGCACCCGGGCACCGCCACCAACCACCACCGGCTGGTACGCGGCATCCGGGGCGTACGCGGCAAGGTGGACTTCGAGGTGAGCATCGAGCCGCGCTTCGACTACGGCCGGCAGTCGCATCGCACCGAGGTGAACGGAACGAATGCACGCTTCGAGACCAGCACGCTCACCCTCGACGTAACCTCCACGTGGCCACTCGAACCACACGGAAACGATGTCCGTGCGCACTTCAGCGTCGAGGCCGGCGACGTGTGCGGCGTCGTGCTCGAGTCCGGCGCCGACGGTCATCCGACCGTCATCGGTGGTGGCGAAGTCGCGCAGTTGCTCGACGACACCATGACCTACTGGCGCCACTGGGTCGAACGCGGCACCTACCGCGGGCGCTGGCGCGAAGCGGTGTACCGCTCGGCCATCACCCTCAAGCTGATGACCTACGCGCCCACCGGCGCGCTCGTTGCGGCACCGACGGCGGGGCTACCGGAGCAGGTGGGTGGCGAGCGCAACTGGGACTACCGGTACACCTGGATCCGCGACGGCTCGTTCTCGGTGTACGCGCTGCTCGGCCTCGGGTTCGTGGACGAGGCGGTCGGCTTCGGGACCTGGATCAGGGATCGTGTGGAGGAACGCCGCAAAGATGGCGGAACGCCGCTCGACATCATGTACCGCGTCGACGGCAGCTCGGATCTCGACGAGTACACGCTGGACCACTGGGAGGGCTATCGCGGTTCTTCACCGGTTCGCATCGGAAACGGCGCGGCGAGCCAACTGCAGCTCGACATCTACGGCGAAGCCATGGATTCCATCTACTTCATCGACCAGGGCTCGTTCGGGGTTGCCGATGAAGGCTGGAACGACCTCGTCGGCATGCTCGACTGGTTGTGCGAGAACTGGGACCAACCCGACGAAGGCATCTGGGAGACACGCGGCGGCCGCAAGCCGTTCGTCTACGGCCGCTTGATGTCATGGGTCGCGCTCGACCGCGCCATCCGGATGGCGATCAAGCGCAGCCGTCCGGCTGACCTCCCTCGATGGACCGGCGAGCGAGATCGCATCTATCGGGCGATCATGGACAAGGGTTGGAACGACGACCTCCAGGCCTTCTCGCAATACGAGGGCAGCGACGTGCTCGACGCGTCCAACCTGCTCATGCCGTTGGTGGGCTTCATCGTTCCCAACGACCCCAAATGGCAATCGACGCTGTCGGCCATGGACAAGACGCTGGTGTCCGACAGCCTGGTGTATCGCTACGACCCCAAGGCCTCGCCCGACGGCTTGCAGGGCTCTGAAGGAACCTTCTCGTTGTGCACGTTCTGGTACGTCGACGCCCTCGCCCGCTCGGGGCGACTGCAGGACGCCCGGCTCACGTTCGAGAAGATGCTGACCTACGCCAACCACGTCGGTCTGTTCTCGGAGGAGATCGGAGCCACCGGTGAACAGCTCGGCAACTTCCCGCAGGCGTTCACGCATCTTTCCCTGATCAACGCCGCGATCAACCTCGACTACCAACTCGACCACGGCGCCGGCCAAGTGAACATCGAGGCAGGGCCACCCCGTGCCCGCTGACCCGTCGGTGATCGTCGTCGGCGGTGGCTTCGCCGGCGTGGGATGTGCAAAGGAACTGGCCAAGCACGACATCGCCGTTACGCTGCTCGACCGCCACAACTATCACCAGTTCCAACCATTGCTGTACCAGGTCGCGACGGGCGAGCTTGCGATCGGGGACGTGGCTCGACCACTCCGGGGCATCTTCACCAAGGACGAGACCGTTGACGTGAGGATGGTCGAGGTCGTCGGCATCGACCCCGATACGCCGAGCGTCACAGTGGCAGGCGGCGACAAGATGGCGGCCGACTACCTGGTATTGGCGTCGGGTTCGGTCCCGAACTACTTCGGCACACCCGGTGCCCGAGAGCATGCGTTCCCGCTCTACTCGGCCACCGATGCCGAGCAGCTCCGGTCCCGCCTCTTCCAGGTCTTCGAGGACGCCGATGCCGAGCCGGCCCGCATCGACGAAGGCGCGCTGAACATCGTCGTCATCGGTGGCGGTCCCACCGGCGTCGAGACGGCCGGCGCGGTGGCCGACCTCGTCAACGACGTCATGCCGCGCCGCTATCACGACATGGCGGTGAACCGTGCTCGCATCTATCTGATCGACCACGGCCAGGTGGTGCTGTCCGCCTTCTCCGACAAGGCTCACACCTACGCGGCCGAGCGGCTACAGCACCTCGGCGTGAAGCTCCTGCTCGGCACCGGTGTCACCGAAGTGGCGGCCGACCGAGTCGTCCTGACCGACGGGTCCGAGATCAAGACCCGCGTGGTCGTGTGGGCCGGCGGCATCAAGGCCGACGAGCTCACCGGGTTCGACCGGCTCCCACCGCGGTCGCGCCGGTCGCCTGACGTCGCAGCCAGATCTGACGATCGAAGGCCACCCCAACGTCTACGCGATCGGCGATCTCGCGAACATCCCTGACCATGACGGACAGGATCTCCCGCAGCTCGGATCGGTTGCGCTGCAAGCCGGTCGGTGGGCCGCCCAGAACATCGTGGCCGACATCGACGGCAAGCCGCGCACGCCCTTCGGCTATCACGACAAAGGAATCATGGCCATGATCGGTCGGGGTGCGGCCGTGGCCGAGATGGGCCCCCATCACCACGAGCTCCACGGTCGGGTCGCATTCGCCGCGTGGCTGGGTGTGCACGCATGGCTCATGAGCGGTGTGCGCAACAAGGTCGACGCGTTCATCGCATGGGCGTGGGACTTCCTGGGCTCGAGCCGCGGCACCTCGATCATCGATCCCGAAGGAGCCCGTATCGACTGGGGCGATGCGGACACTGATGAATGAATCGCGAGACTGTGAACAGCGACCTCGCGTCCAGAGCCACGCCCCAAGGAGAAGTGCATGAACCTCGAAGGCAAGACCGCCGATCGTGACCGGTGGCAACAGCGGGATCGGCAAGGCAATTGTGTTGGCCTTGGCCAAGAACGGCGCCAACATCGTCATCGACTACGTCGCCAACCCCGAGGCGACGGAGGACCTCGAACAACAAGTCGTTGCCCTCGGCGACAAGGCGATCGGCGTCGAAGCCGACGTGAGCAAGGTCGCAGACCTGCAACGGTTGATCGACTCGGCCGTCAAGGCAGTTCGGACGAGTGGACATCATGGTCAACAATGCCGGCATCGAAACCCGCACCGTCGGTCCTCGACACCAGCGAGGACCAGTACGACAAGGTGCTCGACATCAACCTCAAGAGCGCGTTCTTCGGGACGCAGATCGCCGCGAAACAAATGATCGCCCAGGGCGACGGTGGCCGCATCATCAACATCACGTCGGTGCACGAGGACTGGCCGATGCCCAGCAACATCGCCTACTGCCTCTCGAAGGGCGGCATGCGCATGCTGACGCGCACGGCGGGCGTCGAGCTCGCACCCCATGGCGTGCTCGTCGTCGGCGTTGGTCCCGGCGCGGTCGACACACCGATCAACGCTTCGACCGCGGCAGACCCGGGCAAGATGAAGACGCTCGACGCCGCCATTCCGATCGGCCGCATGGCCCACCCGCACGAGATCGGCAGCGTGGTGGCATTCCTCGCCGGCGAAGGCGCGAGCTACCTCACCGCGACGACGATCTTCGCCGACGGCGGCATCATGCACTCGAGCCCCGGACTCTGAACCCAGTGACGCCAACAGGCCCGACGGGTCAGCAGTTCACGATCAGCTGTGGCGCGACGAGCGCGACGATCGTGGAGGTGGGCGGAGGACTGCGCACGGTTGCGATAGCCGGTCGAAACGTGCTCGACGGCTACGAACGCGGAGACGATGGCCGACAGTGGCCGCGGCCAAGTGCTGATCCCGTGGCCCAACCGCCTCGACCACGGGCGCTATGTCTGGGACGGCCAGAGCCAGCAAGTACCGATCAACGAGATCGAGCGATCCAACGCGATCCACGGATTGGTTCGTTTCGCCGGCTGGAACTGCATCGAGGCAAGCGCCGCCCGCGTCGAGATGGCCCACACCTTGTGGCCGAGCCCCGGCTATCCGTTCACGCTGCACATCCAGATCGCATACCGCGTCGACGACGTCGGACTGACCGTCACCACGACCACCCGCAATGCTGGTACGGCACCGGCACCGTACGGCGCCGGTCAGCATCCCTACATCGTTCCGCCCGCGGGCGTCAGCGTCGACGATTGCGAGCTCTTGGTGCCGGCCAAGCAGTATCTCGAGACAGACCATCGTGGGTTGCCGACCGCGGCCCATCCCGTCGAGGGCACCCCAGTTGACTTCACCACGAGCCGCCCGATCGGAACGCTCGAACTCGACACGGCGTTCACGGACCTCACGCCGCGATCCCCAGGGTCGGGTCCACGTCCAGCTCAGCGGCGGTGGGCAAGCGATCACGCTCTGGATGGACGAGGGCTACCGATACGTGCAGATCTTCACCGGCGATACATTGTCCGAGCCTCGCCGACGCAGGAGCATCGCCATCGAGCCGATGACCTGCCCACCCAACGCGCTCGCGACCGGTATCGATGTCGTCCGGCTCTCACCGGATGAGACCATCACGACGACATGGGGCCTCGTAACCCCAGATCATGGTCCGCTTCCATGACTCAGCGACTAGAACGAGTGCTGACGAACAACGTTAGGAGCCACCGGCGTGGCAACAAATACTGAGCCCGTACCCCATCCCACCGTCAAGGAACGTGTCGCCGTCGGGCAAAGCCCAGCGCAAGCTCGTACCCCGATCGAGCCACGGAGAATGGGCGCCGCCACCCGACCGTGAGCCACTCGCGATGCTGGAAGCCCAGGCCACCACACGCGTCGAGGACCTGGTGCCCATCCGGTACGGCCGCATGGCCGTTTCGCCGTTCACCTTCTACCGGGGCGCGGCGAAGGTGATGGCGGCCGACCTCGCCTCGGCACCCCACTCCGGTCTCGACGTACAGCTCTGCGGGGACGCGCACCTGGCGAACCTCGGTGGCTTCGCGTCGCCCGATCGTTCGCTCGTGTTCGACCTCAACGACTTCGACGAAACGTTGCCGGGTCCCTTCGAATGGGATGTCAAACGGCTGGTAGCCAGCTTCGATGTCGCGGGACGCGATCTCGGTCTGGACGCCAAGACGCGATCAGCGATCGTCGCCGAGTCCACGAAGTCCTACCGCGAAACGATGGCTTCGTTTGCGACGATGTCCAACCTCGACCTCTGGTACATGCGACTCGACGCGGATCAGATCGTCGCGAGGTGGGGTGCCGACGCCAGTGCGAAAGCGCTCAAGAACCTCCAGCGGACCGTCGCCAAGGCCGAGTCGAAGGATCGCCTGAAGGCCTTGGCCAAGCTCACCCACGAGGTCGACGGCGAGCTCCAGTTCATCAGCGACCCGCCCCTGATCGTCCCGGTCGAAGAGGTGTTCGCCGACACGGCCGCGCAGGAGGTCCAAACGGCAATCCACCAGGCGCTTCGGATGTATCGCCGCACGCTCTCCGGCGATCGCCGTCGGCTGCTCGAGAGCTACCGGTTCGTCCACCTCGCGCGAAAGGTGGTCGGGGTCGGGAGTGTCGGGATGCGGTCGTGGGTCGCGCTTCTGGTCGGGCGGGACAACTCCGACCCGCTCTTCCTGCAGGTGAAAGAAGCCGAAGCCTCGGTGCTGGAGCCGTTCCTCAAGAAGAGCGCGTACAGCAACCACGGACAGCGAGTCGTCGAGGGCCAACGCCTCATGCAGGCAACCAGCGACATCTTCCTCGGCTGGCAGCGGGTCGATGGCGTCGATGGTCGTACCCACGACTACTACATGCGCCAGCTCTGGGATTGGAAGGCATCGGCGAACATCGAGGCCATGACACCCGAACTACTGAGCTTCTACGGCCAGGTCTGTGGCTGGACACTCGCACGCGCCCACGCCAAGTCCGGCGATCGGATCGCCATCAGCGAGTACCTCGGCACGAGCGAGAGCTTCGACCGGGCCATGGCGGAGTTCGCGCACACCTACGCCGACCAGAACGAGCTCGATCACAAGGCGCTGACGACCGCCATCGCCGACGGGAAGCTGAAGGCGATCAGCGGGATCTGACGCGATCTCATCCGATCGGGGTGATGCACCCAGGCACGCGGCGAGTGGTTGGCTGAAGCGGAAGGAGCGCCCATGACCCCGTCCGCCGCATCGTTGGTAGCTCGAGCGCTCGAAGCGGCCATCACGGGCGCCGACTCGCTGAGCTGCGAGACCTTCACCGATGACGTCGTCGGGTGGTCTCCCCATCTGGCCGTCTCGTCCCTCGCCGACCTCCAGGTCGAGTTCGCCGAACGCGACGACCCTCTGTCGAACGCGAACATCGCCATCGACGCCATCGACGTCTTTCCCGGGAAGGTGATCGCCGAATGGCACATCGCGGCCGATCACACGGGGCCGTTCTTGATCGCCGACGAGTTGCTCGTCGAACCCACGGGCCGACGCATCATGCTCACCGGAGCCACCTTCGCCGAGCTCCGCGGCGATCGGATCTGCGCCTTCCGTCACTATTTCGATGACACCGGCCTGCTGAAGCAGCTCGTCATCGAATCGGATGGGAAAACCTGAGAAGCTCGCGCGCTCGTGACTGCACCCGACCCATTCGCCCCCGCCCAACTCGGTCCTCTCTCGCTGCGGAACCGCATCATCAAGGCCGCCACGTTCGAAGGGGCCACCGCCAAACACGTCGTGAGCAAACGGCTGATCGAGTTCCATCGATCGGTGGCCCGCGGTGGCGTAGGTATGACCACCGTCGCGTTCTGCGCGGTGTCGGCCGACGGCTGCGGTACACCGAACGAGATCGTGTTGACCGACGAGGCGACACCCGGCCTGGCCGACCTGGCCGAAGCCATCCACGCCGAGGGCGCAGCCGTGTCGGTACAGCTCGGTCACGCGGGCGCGGTCGCGGCGGCGACGGGGCACAAGGGCCGGTCACCGAGTCGGATCTTCAGCCCGCTGGCGATGCAGTTCACCCGGGCCGTCGAACCGAGCGACATCGCGCGCATCAGCGACGACTTCGTGAAGGCCGCCACGCGGCGTGGCCGACGCCGGCTGCGACGCAGTCGAGCTCCACTTCGGGCACGGGTACCTCCCGAGTGAGTTCTTGAGCCCGAAGCTGAATCGCCGACAGGACGATTGGGGCGGCTCCCTCGAGAACCGAAGCCGATTCGCGAGGCAGATCGCCGAAGGTGTGCGCAAGGCCGTCGACGGTCGGGTCGCGGTCCTCGCCAAGCTGAACATGGCCGACGGCGTGCCCGGGGGTCTCTGGCTCGACGAGAGCGTGCAGGTCGCGCAGATGCTGGAGTCCGACGGCACGCTCGACGCCCTCGAGCTCACGGCGGGCAGCTCGTTGCAGAACCCGATGTACCTGTTCCGCGGCGAAGCACCGGTGCACGAGATGGCCGCCATGTTCCCGCAACCGATGAAGACCGGGTTCAAGCTCTTCGGCAAGCGGTTCCTGCCGTCGTACCCGTTCGAGGAGGCCTACCTCCTCCCCTACGCCCGGCAGTTCCGGGCCGCGTTGAAGATGCCGCTCGTGCTCCTCGGTGGCATCAACCGCCGCGACACGATCGAGCACGCAATGGACGAGGGCTTCGACTTCGTGGCCATGGGTCGCGCGCTCCTGCGCGAGCCCGACCTCATCACGCGCTTGCAGGAAGGTACGACCGAGGAAGGTCTTTGCATCCACTGCAACAAGTGCATGCCCACGATCTACTGGGGCACGCGTTGCGTACTCGTTCCGTCAGAGCGCGAGACGCGCTCCGCCTAGCCCTGTTCCTACGAGCTCAGCGCTTCAGACCGCGCACCAACGCCGTACCGCCGCGCGCCAAGCGGCGCGCCGCCTGTGAGGCCGACAGGTCGGCCGGCCACAACACCGTTCTCGAGATAGTCGACACGATCACTCCATCCGTCGATGGCCTCGACCGCGCTCAGGGTGAGACGCGCCGAGGAACGCCCAGTACCGACGTAGGCCTGCAGCCAACGACGCTGTTGTGCCGTCGCGGTGAGTTCGGCACCCGTCCGAGTGAGCTCCACCGGAAGGCGCCAACCGAATCGTGTCGACGGCCGCAGCCAGCGCCGCGTGCACGACCACCGCCGAGCGCCACTGTCGCGCCAACTCCACCACGACCGCGCGCTCGTCGGGATCCCGCGGCGCGGTGTGCACGACGTCGAGGAGCGGTACGAGTCGGGGACGGGACCGGCCCAGCACGGCGTGGTAGCACGCATGCAGGAACCGACGAGGACGATCGAGCGCGAGCAACTCGCGTCCACCGAGCGCGAACGTCTCCTGCCCGGCGAACAGCCCGCGTGGTTCGATGGCCAGTCCGAACGGGCCCAGAGCGAGCGTGCGATGAAGGTCGATGTCGAGCCCGTCCGCCATCCGGAACGACGAGCCCTTGCCGAACCGCCGATCGAAGTCCGGCCGCGGCGAGCGATACGCGCGCCGACCACCCGCGTCGACCAACAAGCGCTCGGCCGTGTCGATGTGCGGAGCCGGCACGAGCAGGTCCACGTCGCCGTAGGCGCGGACACGACGGATCCGATCGGTCGAGATGGGCCGCGGCTGAGCCCTTCAGCACCACGAAGTCGACGCCCGCACCGCTCGAAGATCGCGGCCACCTCGAGCAGCTTGCCGGTCGAGGAGCAACGTCGTGGCCATGGCCCGCGCGTGGAGCGACCTCGCCTGCTTCGATCTGCGCCGGCGTCGCCGCGTTCGCCTCGTCGATCACCGCTCGTGCGAGCTGGGGCTCGATCCGCTCGGCGCGTACGGCCGCCAGGAGTTGTTGCCACTCCTGGTCCGGCAATCGGGACAGGTCGATGGGAGCCGACGGCGGCACAACCTCGAGAGCGGCGATACGCGCGATCGTGGCGAAGGGATCGAAGGAGCTCATGAGACGGGTTCGAGCGCCCCGTCGCGGACCAGCGTTCGGAGGACGGGTTGCAGGTCGTGCGCGCACGACATCGGGCGATGCGTGGTGCGTCTCGGCCAAGGCGGCCACGACGGCACCGATGGCCACGGGCGTCGTCATCAGCGCCCACAGTCCCGCGGCCGGCCCGGTGATCAGTCGAGGTTTGCGCGCCTCGGGCCCGAGGACCACCAACGCGTCGGGGACCTCGCGCCAGAGCGCCGTCGGAACCCGAACGAACACCTCGTCATCGGCGATCTCGGTCACGGCGCCACACCGTGACGATGCGCCAGGTCTCGCACGGTGGCGGCCGCGACTGTCGCATCGCCGTGCACCAGCCGATAACACGGCACCGTGGTGGCCACCTCGCGCAAGGTCCGAAGGCCGACGTCGCCCATGGCGGCGAGATTGAAGCAGTCCGACAGCAGCTCCGACGATCGCGTCGACCGCAGACAGTCGAGTCCACGCTCAACTCGGCACCCGCGCGGAATTGCGGCACGACGATCAGACCCAGACCCAACGCTCGACCCCGCCATGCGAAGGCCGCCGGGTGAAGATCGCGTGCGTCGAGCCACCGCACGCGTGTCGGATCGAACCCGTCGCGCACGGCGCGGTCGGCCACGCCGTCGAGCTCGGGGAACAACGGCCACGAACCCAGCTCCAAGGTGATGCGCTTCGGGTAGCCGGCCACCGCCAGGCTGCCGGGCGCGATCCCCAGCACCTCGTCCGTCAGGTAACCGGCTCCGTCGACGACGAGCCGCGTCGCGAGCGTGGACTTCCCCGCGCCCGGGCCGGCGGGCAAGGCGACCACGCGGTCGCCGAACACGACCCCGGCCGCGTGGAGCACGACGAAGGCCGTGGACGCAGCCGCGAGCCGATTCAGTCGCGACGGCAGCGTGCGCAGCTCGGCCGGGTCGAGCGTCAGCTCGTAGCGCTCGCCCGCGGGCTCGCGCGTGCGGGCCGGAGCGCCGAACCAATCGAGGGCGTCGATCACCTCGTTCGACGGCGAGCTGATGGCGACGGTGCGATCGAGCAGGGCCAGCGTCACCGCGGGCGGCTGGTCCTGAGAACCGATGTCGTCGGACGTCGACGCGATTCCATCCCCTCGAAGGCATCGGGTCCGGAGCCAGATCCCTCGACGGGCCGAGCAGCTGCTCGGTCTCGAAGCGCCGAAGGGCGGCTCGAACGTCCGGTGCGACCACCGCGTCGCCCGTGCCCATCTCGTCGGCCAGGCCGGCGACCACGGCCTCGAGCGACGTCGGGCTCTGCAGCGCACCCCATATGCGTGCTGCGCTGCGGTTCAGGACGTGGGCCCGTGCCGCCACCGGGTCATAGAGGACCAACGAATCGTCGAGGGGGACGGCCCACACGTCCGGTCGGGCCATCACCGGATCTTCACCTGGCAGGGGGTCCCCCACGGGTCTACCTCCTGGCAGCATGGTCGCGTACACTTGCCGAATGGTCGAAAACAACCGCGAGGCGGCGAGGTTCACGATCTCGAGACGAAAAGCCATCGGTGGCTTCGCGGTCGGCACCGCCGCGGCCTGGGCCGCACCCGCGATCATCAGCCTCGATGCCGCCGGCGCTGCGTCGAGGTTCCGCTGAGCCCGGTCGCCCTCGCCGGAGGCAACGGCTTCTTCTCCACCGGCGACGCCGTGGCCGACTGGCGCTTCTCCAGCGACGGCGGCAACAACTGGGGCACGCCCGCCGCTCCCCCCACCTTCGCTCCTGCGCTGCTCGGCGGCGAGGCGAACCAAGGCATCACGATGAGCGCCGCTGGTCTGTACATGTTCACGACCGACGGCGGCAACAACTGGAGCTCGCCGACCACCCCGCCGGCGTTCACGGCCACCGCCATGTCCGAGGACGGCGCCGTCGTCGCTGGGGCCAGCGCGGCGTGGGCCTACACCCTCGACGGTGGCGACACCTGGCTCACCCCGACCACGCCACCCACGATCACCGCTCAGCTGTTGACCGGCACCGGCCTCAACGCCATCGCCATGGACGCGGCCGGCACCTACACCCGTACCGCCGACGGCGGCGTCACCTGGCTCGCACCCACCATCCCGCCGTCGATCACCGCCACCGCGATCGCCGGTGGCGGGCTCAGCGTCGTGGCCGTGGCCGGCACGTCCTACGAGTTCTCCAGCAACGGCGGTCAGACGCTTCGGCCCCGCGACGGTCGCGCGCTCCCGTTCTTCGCCGCCCTCGTCGCCGGCTCCATGCTCAACTACGTCACCACCAGTGGTTCGTCGTGGGCCTTCAGCGTCGACGCCGGCAACAACTGGACGCTCGCTTCCGGGCCGGTGCCGTCGTTCGTCCCGAACTACCTCGCCGGTTGCGGCGGCACATCGTTCGTGGCGACCGACAACGGCGGCAACTGGGCCTTCTCGACCGACGGCGGCAACACCTGGGCGTCGCCCGCAGCCGAGCCGACGATCCTGCAATAGCGCCCCACCGCCTCGACTACGGCTTCGCCGGACCCCACGCGGGCCCGTCTCCCAATGCTTGGCGCCGCAAGGCACGGATCAATCGCGCCGCGACCACGCCGGTGTCGAGATCACGACACTTGGCCAACTCGATGAGCGCGACCGAGCCGACCCAACCCAAGTAGAGGAAGGTCTCCCACAGGAGCTGCTGATCCTGCATCAGCTGTTCGGTGACGTTGCCGAGCGTCATGGCCGCGAAGTCCGGCTCGTCGCCGAGCAGGAACGCGGCCATCAACTCCTGCACCACTTCGAAGGCCGGACCGGTGCGGTCGGTCGGGGTCTGAGGGTCGAAACCAGGCGAGTCGCTCACCCGGCCACAGTACGGATTCGGGTCGCGCGATGATGGCCTTTCGCAAGGGGGAATGAATGCGAAGGCTCGTCATCGTCGTCGTGGCCGCGGCCGCACTGCTCTCGGCCTGCTCGAGCGGGAGCACCGCCAGCGATCAGATAGGAAGCCCGGCGACGACCAGCGGCGCGCCAGCCACAACCACGGCCGCCCCGTACCACAGCGAGATCTACGACTCCCCGGACAACTGGCTCTGCTTCCCCGACAAGACGGATGACCCGTGTCATGGTGATCTCAACACCACCGTGATCGCGCCCGACGGCACGAAGACGATCGAACCGCACGAGGCGGCCACCGATCCACCGATCGACTGCTTCTACGTGTACCCCACGATCAGCGGTGACCAGTCGATGAACTCGGATCTCATTCCGGGTCCGGAAGAGAAGACCACCGCGCGCAACCAGGTGGCCCGCCTCAACAGCGACTGTCGCATCTTCGCCCCGGTGTACCGACAGGTCACGTTGGCCGTCATCACCGGCGGTCCCGGCTCGGGCGGAGATCGGGCCCAGGCCGGCGCGATCGCGTACGGCGACGTCTTGGATGCGTGGCGCTGGTACATGGCCAACGAGAACGACGGACGCGGCGTGGTGCTGATCGGACACTCACAAGGCTCGAGCCATCTCAGCCAGCTGATCAAGAACGAGATCGATCCGAACCCCGCCGTGCGCGCCCAGCTCGTCGGCGCCTACATACCGGGCACCGCTGTGCGCGTGCCCGATGGTCAAGACGTCGGTGGCGACTATCAGAACGTCCCGTTGTGCCGGGCCAAGGATCAGACCGGATGCGTCGTCACGTACGCGTCGTTCCGGTCCACCTCACCTCCGCCCGCCAACAGCCTCTTCGGACGCCCGCGTGGCGGCGACGGAGTCGCGGGATGCGTGAACCCGGCCAGCCCCGCCGGCGGTTCGGCCGAGCTCCACTCGTACTTCCCGGCGACGGCGGCCAACGACCCGACGGTCACGACGCCCTTCGTGAGCTTCCCCGGCCTGGTGACCGGCGAGTGCGTTCAGGCGAACGGCTTCTCCTACCTCGACGTCACCCTGCACCCGGATCCGTCGGGGCCTCGCGTCGACGACATCCCCGGCGATCTCACCCCGGAATGGGGCCTCCATCTCGTCGATGTGAACCTGGTGATGGGCGACATCGTCGACATGGTCCGTCAGCAGACCGCGACCTACCAGCGCTGAGACGGCAACGCCGGTAGGTCTACCGGCCCCTTCTCTTGGGTCGGGCGGTTCAATTCGATCAAGCGTTCCTGCGCGCGCGTCGTAACTGGGCACACGGATATGGGGCAAAGGCGCCCTACCTCCGAACCAGACCCAACACCAGCCGCGGTTGCCCCGCAGGACGTCCGGACGACAACCTCCTCGCCTCGTCCGGGTAGCGGACTGCGGGGCGCTGCGCGCCCGGGTCAGAGCCCGCTGAGATGCGCCGCTTCGTTGAACGTGCGGAGCACGATGCCGCGGTCGGTCACCTCGACCCGTGTGATCGACGCCGGCGCGACGAACAGGCGCCACGTCAACTCGTCGCCGGCCCCCAGGGCCCACGCCACCGCGGCTTTGATGGGCGAAACGTGGGACACGAGTGCGACGGTCTCGCCGCTCGGCGAGGCGGTCAGCTCGTCGAGGAACGAGCGGACCCGCAGCCCGAGCGCGCGCAGCGACTCGCCACCGGGCGGCGCGAACGAGATGTCGGAACGCCATCGAGCCCACGTACCTTCCGGCACCTCGTCGAACGGACGGCCGTCGAACTCGCCGTAGTCGAGCTCGACGAGACGCTCGTCGATCTCCACCGGCTGATCGAACGCCGCCGCGGTCTGCCGAGTGCGAAGCAACGGGCTCGCGATCACTCGGTCGACAGGACCGGTCGACGCGGCCAGTCTCTCGGCCTGCGCACGCCCCAGCGCATCGAGCTCGACGTCGAGCCGACCGAGCAGCACGCCGCGCGCGTTGGCCTCGGTGCGGCCGTGGCGCACGATCACCAGATGCATCGCTGCGCCCTCACGCCACGAGATCCCGCGGTAGATGGCCCGTGCGAAGGAACCGATCGCGATTGGCGCGATCGGCGAACCCGAAGGTGTGCCAACACCACACCAGGCAACCCACGCCGATCGCTTCGAGCACCAACCCGACGCCGAGTGGCCGCTCGAACTCGGGAAGACCACCGCGGCCGAACGAGGCCCCGAGGAACGGCCACCAGAACACCTCGGCCCGCGTCCAGATGCCGTCGAGCACCAGATGCATCATGCAGACCGATCGGCAGGCTGATCAGCCGGCGTCGCACCAGTCGGCGACGAGAGGTCGCCAACACCACCAGGACGAGCAAGGCCACCGCGGCGAGCAACGTGTGCAGCACCCGCGGTCCACCGAAACGCAGCTTCGCCGAGGGGCAGGACCGAGCCGAGCATCACCAATCGGTAGTCGAGGGCGGGGCTGCGAAAGACCAACCACACGAACACGAAGCTGACGCCGACGAACCAGAGGAACATGAGCCCTCAGCGCACGAGCAGGCGACCGCACTCTTCGCAGTAGATCAGCGCGTCAGGCGGTTGATGCTTGATGCGATCGACCTCCATGGCGGAGAGCATGAGATGGCAACCACCGCAGCTGTTGCCGACCAGCGGTGCGATCGCCACACCGTCGAACTGCTTGCGCAGCCGGTCGTAGCGATCGAGGAGATCCGATGGGATGGGTTCTGCGGTCGCGGCTCGCTCGCTCTCGGCCGCGGCGATCTCGGCATCGACGTCCTTCTCGGCCAGTCGCCACGGCCGCCGCGAGCTTGTCGGCCTGCGACTTCGAGATCGGCTCGCTGCGCGGCGCGCGCCGCGAGTCGTTCGTCGAGCGGTTCGGTCTGCTCCATGAACGCGAGCACATCGTCCTCGAGATGGCGCTGACGACGGCGCAACGACTGCAGGTCGTCCTGGAAGCCTTGGAGCTCGCGCGGTGAGGTGATCGTGCCGGAGTACAACTTGGCGTCGACCTCGCCGGCCTTGGCCTCGACGGTGGCGACCTCGTCCTCGATCCGCTTCTGTTCACGACCGACCGCGTCGCGCTCGGCCTGTATGCCACTGCGTCTCGGCGTCGAAGGCGGCCATCTCCTGGCGCTGGCGGGCCAGGTCGGCGCGCTCGGGCAGCGTCTCGCGCCGGTGCCGGAGCTGATCGAGGATGGGTGTCGTGGGCTTGCACCTGCAGTAGTTGCTCGAAGACCGTCATCAGTGATCACTCTCCCACGCGAAAGCGCTCACCACGAAGACGAACGGTCGCACGGCTACGGGGCCCCCGGCCCGGGCAGCGACCGAGGACGGGGGTGGTCGCAGCGGTGGAAGGCGGCGACGTGACGGGAGGTTCGTTGCTCGCCGGTGTGGTGGTCGTCGTGGTCTTGCTGCCGCTTCCGGACGAACGCCGCTGGGTGTTGGCCGACGGTGACGAACCGAACCGCCACCCGTTGAGGAACGGGTTGCCCTGACCGATCACGATCTGCGGGAAGCGGAGCGGCTTCGGGCAGTCGGGGAACTGCACCACGGGCAGGCCGTCGTGAACAGGATCGTTGTACGCTTTCCAGATCATCGCCGGGTACGTCCCACCGAAGTTCGCCACGCCGTTCAGGTTCTCCATCGACACGGGGAACGTCGGGTTGCCCATCCAGACCGCGGTCGTGAGATACGGGGTGAACCCGACGAACCAGGCGTCGGCGTTCTCGTTCGTCGTCCCGGTCTTGCCGGCGGCCGGTTGCTGGTTCAGACGGGCGCGGGTGCCGGTGCCCGACTTCACGTTCTCCTGCAGGATCTGCGAGGCGTAACAGGCGCTGAGCTGCGACACGGCCTGGGTGCCGTTCGGCGGTGTGCTGGTAGATGACCTTGCCCTGGCGATCCTCGATCCGATCGACGAAGTACGCCGGCTCATGATCTCCGCCGTTGGGGATGGCCGAGTAGGCCGAGGCCATCTCGAGCGGCGTGACCTCCTTGGTGCCCGAGCGGCAGCGACATGCACGCTGCGGATCGAAGTCCGGATTCGTCACCCCGAGCTTGCCGCGCCACGTCGATGACGTTCTTGCAGGCCGACGACCTGGCCCGAGCCGAACGAACGCGCCGTTCGACGACTTGGTGGTGACGTACGTGAGCGTGCCGCCCGGACCGTCTGCCTTGTACGGATTCGGCGTCGCAGCCCGGACACGGGAAGCTGCCGCCGCCCTGGATCGTGTCGAACGGGAAGTTTCCCTGCTCGAGCGCGGTCAACAACACGAAGGTCTTGAACGACGAGCCGGTCTGGCGTCCCGGCTCGTGAGTGGCGACGTCGTACTGGTACGTGTCGTAGCCAGGGCCGCCGACGAGGGCGCGGACCGCGCCCGTGCGGTTGTCGACCGAAACCAGGGCGGCCGTGATGCCCTTGTCGTTCTTGGGCGTGACATTGGCGCGTGGCCTGCTCCGCCGCCTGCTGAGCCGCTGGATCGAGGGTGGTGTAGATGCGCAGGCCGCCGTCGAAGAGCCGAGCGACGCGCTCCTCACGCGTGGCGCCCATGGCCGGGTCGTCGAGCAGCCGCTGCTTGACCTCTTCGACGAAGTAGTTGTCGGCCTCGGGCAGCGTGACGTCCCCGCACGAGAGCGGCTTGCTCTGATCCGCCTGCGCCGCACCGCCGCACCGGAAGCGGTGCCGTCTGGTACTTGTCGCCGTCCTCACGAGTCAGCTTGCCGAGCGAGACCATGCGATCGAGGGCCAACCGGCGCTGTTGGTAGGCCACGTCCGGGTGCAGTGTGGGGTCATACGACACCGGATTGGCGATGAGCGCCGCGAGCATGGCGCCTTCGGAATAGCCGAGCGACCCGACGTCGACGCCCCAATACGTCTCGGCCGCGGCCTGAACGCCGTAGGCACCCGAGCCGAAGTACACGGTGTTGAGGTACTTCTCGAGGATCTGGTCCTTGGACAGCTGCTCCTCGAGCCGGATCGCGAGCGGGATCTCCTTGCGCTTGCGGTCGAAGTCGCGCTCGGATGTCAACAAGGCGTTCTTGACGAGCTGCTGGGTGATGGTCGACCCACCCTGTTCGACGCCGCCCGCGTTGACGTTCTCGAAGAACGCCCGGGTGATGGCCCGGAAGTTCACCCCGTTGTGCGAGTAGAAGTCGGCGTCCTCGACCGCGAGGATCGCGTCGATCACCGGCTGCGGCACGCTCGTCGAGCGGGACCGGTTCGCGGTTCTCGGGGCCGTGCAGAGTGGCGAGCGGCGTGCCGTCGCTCGCGAACACCTGCGAGCGCACCGCGTAGTTGTCGAGCGCCGCCACGTCGATCTGTTCAGGCTGCCCCGACGCCGCGGTGGCGAGCTGTCGGGCCGCAGGCGCGAGGGCGACGATGGTCACCGAGAGGACCACCGCCGTGAGAAAGATGACTCCGCCTAGGACCAAGAACTTGCGCACGAGACCCCGACGATATCGGCGCTACGGTGCGCAAATGGCTCACCCACGCACATTCCGATTCGGACTCCAGCTCGCCACGGCCCCGTCGGCGGCATCGTGGGCCGAGCAGGCCAAGAAGGCCGAAGACCTCGGGTTCTCGTCGCTGCTCATGCCGGATCACTTCGGCGATCAGCTCGCTCCCGTCCCGGCGTTGATGGCGGCGGCCGACGCCACGACCGAGTTGCGCATCGGCGCGCTCGTGCACGACAACGACTACAAGCACCCGGTCGTGCTGGCCAAAGAGGCAGCCACTCTCGACGTGCTCTCCGGCGGTCGGCTCGAGTTCGGGCTCGGCGCCGGTTGGATGAACACCGACTACGAGCAGTCGGGCATTCCCAAGGATCCGGCTCGCGTCCGCATCGACAAGCTCGAAGAAGCGCTCGATGTCATCGAGGGTCTCTTCGCCGACGGGCCCTTCGACTTCACCGGCGAGCACTACGACATCACCGGCCTCGACGGTCTGCCGAAGCCGATGCAGAAGCCCCATCCCCCGTTCATGATCGGCGGCGGCGGCAAACGCGTGTTGTCGCTCGCCGGTCGGCGCGCCGACATCGTCGGCATCGCGCCTCGCGCCGCAACGGGTGCGGTCGACGCCGAGTCGGCCGCGACCGGCACGGGCCCGGCCACCGACGAGAAGCTGGAGTGGGTGCGCGCCGCGGCGGGCGACCGCTACGACGATCTCGAGATCAACGTGTTGCTGTTCGCGGTACTGCCCGCCGACGATCCCGGTCCCAGCTACGAGATGTTGGCGGGCATCTTCGGCATCGACCCCAGTGAAGGCCCCGCGGTTCCCCACGTGCTGGTCGGCACCACCGACACCATGTGCGAGGCGCTCCAGGAACGGCGCGACCGGTGGGACATGTCGTACATCATCTGCCAGGGCGACGCCCTCGACACGATGGCACCCGTCGTCGCCAAGCTCGCGGGGACGTGACCGACCTCGCGTTCGCGGGCGCGGGACGCATCAGCATCGTCCACGCCCTCGCCGCCCAGGCGTTGGGCGCGTCGATCAGAGCGGTCGCGTCACGCTCCCCTGAGCGAGCTTCGAAACGGGCCAAGGAGTTCGGGGCCCGGCCGGCCACCTACGACGATCTGCCCGCAGGCGCCGACGTGGTCGTGGTGGCCACACCACCGGGCCGCCACGCCGCCGACGGGTTGCACGCGCTCGCCGCGGGAGCCACGGTGCTGCTCGAAAAGCCGTTGTGCACCACGCTCGACGACGCCGACCGGCTCGTCGCGGCCGCGGGTGATCGTTTGGTGTACGCCGAGAACCTCGCCTTCGCCCCCGTGATCGAGCGCGCCCTGACCCTCGTGGCCGAGCTCGGATCCATCGACCATCTCGAGGTACGCGCGCAGCAGGGGCGACCCGACTGGGGAGACTTCCTCACGGCGGGTTGGGGCGGAGGGGCGCTCTTCGACTTGGGCGTGCATCCCCTCGCCGTCGCGCTGCTCGCGGCGGCACCGGCCGAAGTCGTGGAAGTGAAGGCGACCCTCGAGGGGGCCGACGACATCGACGTCGACGAGCACGCCGAAGTCGAGCTGCGCTTCGACACCGGCTTGGTCGCCCGGGTCGAGGCCAGCTGGCGCGCCGCCACGCCGATCTGGGATCTACAGGTGGCGAGCCCGACGGGCGTAGTCCGCGCCGAGTTGATCCCCGCGGTCACGCTCGAGCACAACGGCGAGCCCATGACGCTGCCCGCCCCGCGCGAGGGCGTAGTCCCCGAGCTGGACACGTTCGGCTACATCCGCCAACTCGAGACGGCGATTCGCGTCGCCCAAGGGGCCACCTCCGCCATGAACGCGAGGTTCGGACGCCACGTGCTCGAGGTCGTGTGTGGCGCCTACGCCTCTGCGGGCCAGGGCGGCACGGTCGTGGCTCTCCCCTTCACCGGATCGCGCGATCGCACGCCCCTGCAGCTCTGGCTCGAGAGTTAGCCGCTTCCTCGTGGCTCTCTCGTTCCCAAGCTCTTTCTTCCGTCAAGCTGCCTTGACAGACGAGTCCGGCATGTCAGGCGGGCTTGACGCTTTCGAAAAATCCGTGGTGCTGACGCTCGAGCGATGAAACCGATCTCGGACGCGGCGCGCCGCTGGACCGTACCGACGGTAACCGTTACCCTGAGTAACCAATGACTGCCTCGACGATCGCCGATCGCCGCCACCGGGAGGCCCGAGCCAAGGCCGAGCGGCGCGAAGAACTGCTCGACGCGGCCATCGCCGTCGTCCGGCGAGACGGTCCGGGCGTGACCATGGATCAGATCGCGGCGGCCTGTGGGGTCACGAAGCCGATCATCTACCGCCACTTCGGCGACCGGGATGGCCTGGTCATGGCCATGGCGGTGCGATTCGTCGCCGCGTTGATCGGCGCCCTCACCCCACAGTTGGCGCGCCGCGACCCGCCACGCGATCTGCTCGCCTCGACGATCGACGCCTATCTCGTCCTCATCGAGGACGACACGAACCTGTACCGCTTCCTCTCGGTGAACGAACCGGGCAAACGCGACCTCGTCGCCGGGCTCATCGCCGAGGAGGTGGCGGCCGTGCTCGAGCAATACCTCGCCAACGCCGGGCAGGACACCGCCGGCGCCGAGCCGTGGGCGTACGGACTGGTCGGCATGGTGCATTTCACCGGCGACTGGTGGGCTCGCAACGGAACACCCAGCCGATCCGTGCTGGTGGACCAACTCACGACGTTGCTGTGGTCGGGCTTCGACGGCCTGGGCCTTGGCAACACAGCGCAAGAGAAGGAGCGACCATGATCACGGGCCTCGATGTCGGAGCCGACGTCAACACCCACTTCACCTGGGACTATCGGCAGAGTCGGACTGCCCTCACCAAGTTGTACGAGAAAGGCAAGACCTCGCAGTGGAACGCCACGACCGACATCGATTGGTCACCCGACGTCATCTTCGGCGAGCCCGATCCCGAAGTCACCGACGAAACCCGGCTGATGCTCGATCAGTTCATGGGCTTCGACTCGTCCGACTCGCCCTTCGCCCGATTCAACGATGACGAACGCGTGCGGCTCGGTTGGGAGTTCCAGAGTTGGATGGTCAGCCAGTTTCAGCACGGCGAACAAGGCGCGTTGGTCGCGACCGCTCGCTTGGTCGAAACGGTGCCCGACATCGACAGCAAGTACTACGCCGCAAACCAGGTAGCCGACGAAGCACGTCACGTCGAGGCGTACTCGCGCTACTTGAACGACAAGCTGCAGCACCACTACGAGATCAGCAAGCCGCTCGAGTCGTTGCTCATCGACATCATGACCGAGCCGCGGTGGGACATCACCTACCTCGGCATGCAGATCATGGTCGAGGGCTTGGCGTTGGCGGCGTTCGGCCTCGGCAACGTCTTGTTCCGTGACGACATCATCAAGCAGATCACCGATCTGGTGATGCGCGACGAAGCACGGCACGTGGCGTTCGGCGTGCTGGCGCTGCAGGAGGTGTACCCGCAGATGACGTCGGCCGAGCTGGCCGACCGTGAGGAGTTCCTCCTCGAGGCCACCGACCTCATGTATCAGCGGTTCCTGCTCGAGCAGGTGTGGGAGCGGGTCGGCATCGACGTCGAAGCCGGTAAGCAGTACGCCTCGACGAACCCGCTGATGATCATCTTCCGCCAGATGCTGTTCTCGAAGATCGTGCCGAACATCAACAAGCTCGGCCTGCTGACGCCACGGGTTCGCGAGCGCTTCGAGCAGCTCCAGGTGATCCAGTACGCCGACGCTCCAGACTCGGCCACCGAGGCGCTGTCGCTCCCCTAGCGGGACGGGCCCCATCCGCGCTCGGGCGCGTCCCTCCACCTACTCTCTGCGGCGGGACGCGGGCGGACAGCGCGAAAGCAGGTGGATATGAAATCGGTCCTGCAGCGGCCGGTCGAGTTCGTCGATCTCCGTTTGGCCCCCACGAGTGAGCTGGCCGCGCTGGCCGAGCTCGCCCGCCTCGAAGATCACGACGACGAGCTGGTCGCGCTGACGCGGATCGCTCGCACCGTTCGCGCCGAGGACGACGAGCGGTCACGACTGTCTCGTCAGGAACGACGGCGGTTGTTGATCCGCGTGATGTGCGAACTGGTCGCGTACGACGAGGACGCCAAGGCGGACGCCGCCCGCTAGACGGAGCCGACCGCTTCGCTGCGGAGCCGGTTCTTCAAAGCGCTCCAGCGCTCCTCGGTACCGCCGTGGGCCCGGAAGATCTCGAGCGCCTTCCACTCCGGCGCCTCGTAGTCCTTGGTGGCGGCGTCGACCGGGACCTCCGAGCCGTCCACCCTGATCTGCGCGACCGGCCACCGAGCCTCGTCCTCGCCCGCCCGCAGGAAGACCCGGATCTGGATGGGCTCGCCCGCGGGGTCGGCGAGGATCAAGAAAGTCCAACGTTCCATGCCACGTCCTCTCGTCAGCGCGGGGAGCCGATGGGGAACTCGATGGCGTCCGCCACCCGCCGCAGCAGCTCGGCCAAGCCGTTGACCATCAGCTGCGGTTCTCCACCCACCGCCGCGATCTCGCGCAGCCGAGGTCGAGCCCGTTCCGCGACGAAATCGCCGAACAGGGTCACGAACTCGGCGGCGAGGGCCCGGCCCTCGTCGCTCTCGTTCAGTACCGCCCGCTCGATCTCGACGGTGTCGAAGTCGAAGGTCAGCTCGTCATCCATGACCTCTCTTTTCGGCTCAGGACGGCCTCGCCTCAAGGATCGAGACGGGATCTCACGGGGAGTGAGCCCAAAAGGGCAGCACGCTGGTCCTCTACGCTCGGGCGCATGATGACGGGATGGGAGCACGACGTCCCCGAGGACGACACGATCCTCCGGCAGTGGGTGCTCACGAATCTCACCAGGTACCGCATGCTGGTCGAGCGGGTTCGAGGCCGGACCGATGTGTGGGACACCGCCGCGCTGTTCGACACCGGTTCGACGACCGTCTTCGACAACGCCGCCGTCCTTCGTCGGCCACCCTCCGCGACCGAGCTCGACGAGCTGATCGACACGGCGCACATCTTCTTTCCGGCCGATCAACCGTGGTTGTTGCTGAGCGCGTGGCCGATGCCGGATCTCCGCGAGGCCGGGCTGCAGCTCATGGGCCACCCTCCGTTCATGATGCGACCGGCTGGCGCTCCGGTCGACGCGCGTCAGACGGTCGAAGGCCTGGAGATACGCGAGATGACGCCCGACCTGGCCCCGGTGTTCGCACAGGTGCTCGAAGCCGGCTTCGGCATGCCGGGAGCCGCCGCGTCGCCGTGGGCGGACCCGGCGGCGTACGTAGCCGACATGAAGGCCTACATCGGCTACGTCGACGGCGAGCCCATCGCGACGTCGTCGGCCTTTCTCGCCCACGGTGTGGTCGACGTCGAAGGAGTGTCGTGCGTCGAGGCACACCGGGGAAAGGGCATCGGCGAGGCGATGACGTGGGCCGCGACCCTGGCCGATCCGACCCGGCCGGCGATGCTCATGGCTTCGGACCTCGGCCGTCCGATCTATGCCCGAATGGGCTACCTCAGCGTGGTGCGCATGACGCTCTGGTTCTCACCGCCGGAAGACCCGGTCGCCTCATGAGCCGGCCAGCAGCTCCGTGATCTGACGCGCCATCCCGTCTTGTGCGCCGACCGCTCCCGGCGGGCCGACCCGAGTGACCACCAACCCGTCGTCGGGATTCACCAACACTGTTTGGCCACCGAGTCCGAGCGCCGCGTAGGCATCGGTGGGGGCCTTGGGCCAGATCGGACCCTGCAAGCTGCCCCCCGTCGGACCCTTGACCACACCGGGCTGATTCAGCCAGATGAGGTAGCCGTAGGCGGCGTTGAGCGGTGTGGAGGTGGTCGTGGCGGCGTCGACCCAATCGGCGGGAACGATCTGCCGACCGTTCCATTGTCCGTGCTGCAGCAGGAGATAGCCGAACCGGGCCAGATCGAGGCACGACGCTTGCAACCCCATGAACGTCATCGTGTTCCCGGCGGCGTCGTGGCTCATGGTGGCTTTCATACCGATCGGTTCGAACAGTCGCGTCCGCGGCGAACTCGGCGGTGTCGGTGCCGGTGGCCCGCTTGATGACGGCGTCGAGCGTCTGGATGGCGCTGTTGTTGTAGTTCCACACCGTCTCGGGCGGATCCGGCTGGGTCAGACCGATCGCGTATGCGGTCTTGTCCGGCGCGCGGATCAAGAGGTTGTAGTCGCTGTTGAGACTCCAGAAGCGGCCGGATGCGTTGGCGAGAAGATCGCGAATGGTGACGCTCTCGCTCGGAGTGCCTTGCCACTCGGTGATGTACTTCGATGCGGGCTCGTCGATCGTGAGATCGCCGTCAGCCTGCGCGATGCCGACGAGCATGCTCGTGATGGACTTCGTAACCGAGAACACTTCGTGCGGTGTGGTCGCGTCGGTACCGTTCCAATAGGTGTCCTGCGCGACCTGACCGTCCTTTATGACGGCCATGCAGTCGCTTTGCTGACCGGCGAGATAGCTCTGCACCTGATCGAGTCGTGCGGGATCCAGGCCCGCCGCGACTGGGTCGACCCGGGCCCACGAGTCCCCGGGAAAGATGACCGGCGCCGTCGTGGTTGGCGACCCCGAATCGGTTGCGTTGCGATCGCTGCTGCAGCCCGCTACGACCAAGCAGCAGCGCGACGAACGACGGCCGCGCCCCGACGGCTCACGACACAGGTCGCGGCTGCGGGTAGCGCTCGTAGGTGTCGATCAGGAGCAGCGCAAGGTCGCGATCATCGGGCGGATCCTCGCCCGCCCCCAACACGCCATGGTCTCGTAGATCGTCCACCAAGACTCCGAGAATGGTCTCGAGCGAGAGATCGTCGGTGTGAGCGCGCCACGCATCGCGCTCGCGCTCGTCGGCGAAGCAATACGCCTTCCACGACACCGAGAACCGAAGGTCCTCCCACTCGTAGTCCATGAGGTGCTCGGCGCGACCCGCGGCGGGCCGGATGCTCCAACCACCGTCACCGTCGAAGACCAAGACGTTGCCAGGCTCGACCGCAAAGGGTTCGATGTCGAGGCGACCAACCCGATCTACACCGTGGAACACCGAGTCGGTATCGAGCACGATCGCCGTGTTGCGCCGGGCCTCGAGCACCTGCGGCTCGGCGTCCGGCCCGTCGGGGTAATAAGCAAGCTCACCTCCCAGGGCCTCCTTGCCCTCTGGCGCGAAGTAAGCGATCCCGGTCGCGATCGGCATGCGCCAGCCATCGAACAGCCCGCTGTGATGCATCACGACGAGGAGCCACTGCGGTATCAACTTGCGGTTCGCGCCGCGGAACTCGGGGACATCGGTGTGCACCGCGAGCTCCTGGCCCGGCAGGAGCAGATTGGCATACACGATCGCCGGCTCGATGATGGGCCGGTCGAACAGGGACTGGGCCGCCCCTATGAGAGCCGGGTGCATGCGAAACGACTCGATGCCCTCGATGTAGTTGATCTCACCGTAGGCGTAGCTCTCCCGTAGGTAGTTGGTTCGCAACGCCAATGTCCGCGTGGGCTCGTCGCGACCGAAACGGCCGCCGGTGCGCACGTGGTTGCGGGCCGCGTCGACCCGCTGGGTCAGCTCCGGCGCGAACTCGGTCTCGCTCTTTTCGACCGCGTACAGGCCGTAGGTGCCGAATCGCTCGCACAACTCGACCATGGCGTCGGCCTCAGCCGACGTCATCAACGGATCCAGCACCAGGGACTGCGCCGTCATCGCTCAGTAGCCAACCATGATGTGCTCGACCCACCAGGCCGGTGCCGCGTTCATGAGCGTCTGCATGTCCCAGTAGTCGTGCCAACGAACGATCTTGCCGTCACGCAACTCGTGCACCGAGACGAACGGCAACAGCACGCTCTCGCCGGTGTGCCACTTCCACAGCTCGGCATGTTCGGTGACCACCATGTCGCCGTCGGCCACGATGTGCTTTAGGTCGTGCTCGTAGCCCGCCAGCGGTTCCAGCCCCAGTTTCAACCGAGCGACGACCTTCTCCGGTCCGAACGCTCCCTCTTCCGGCGCGCACACATCGGTGTAGTGGGAGTCGGCCGTGAAGTAGTCCGCGACCGCGTCGAAGTCGCGCTCGTACAGGTCCTTCCAGAACTGTGTGATCAGCTCGCGGTTCTGTTCGGTCTCGGTCATGCGTGTGTTCCTCCGAAGATCGATCGGTCCGACTGTAAGGCTTCAGCCTCACAGCGGCAGGCCCCAACGAACGAGCTCACGGCGAAGCTCCGTCGCCGACTCGAAGCGCACGGCCCGAAATCCGAGCTCCCAGGCCGCATCGACGTTCACCGCCATGTCGTCGACGAAGACCGTGCGGCCCGGGTCCAGCTCGAACCGTGTGGCCAGGCGCCGATAGATCTCGGGGTCGGGCTTCATCACCAGCTCCTCACCGGACACGATCATGCCGTCGAATTGGCCGATGATCGGGAAAGCGGCGCAAAGGTCGTCGACCACCTCGGCGGGCATGTTCGTCAACGCGAAGCGCGGGACGCCCGCGACTCTGAGCTCGTCGAGCAGACCAGGCATGCCGTCGATGTACCCGTCGACCATGTCGATGTAGCGCTCACGCCACGCACCGATCGGCGCGGCGTAGTCCGGATGCTGCTCGGCGAGCACCGGAATCGTCTCGGCCATCGCCCGTCCATGGTCGTGCTGTGCGTGCCACTCCAGAGTGCAGATCTCGCCCAGGAAGTAGTCGAGCTCGTCCGGGTCGTCGAAGACGGTGCGGTACAGATGACGCGGACTCCAGTCGAGCACCACACCACCGAGGTCGAACACGACCGCGCTCACCGGCGTCTGCAGCATGAAGCGGAACCCTAACGGTGCGCACGACCGGTGACGACCACGAGGTCGCCGTACTGCACGTGTTCTATTGGGGCACGATCACCGAGACGGACATGGGCGGCATCGAGTAGCGGAACGCGTTCGTCGCGGCCGGCGTGATGTCGGCTTTGGCCACCACGTTCGGTCCGCCGCCAGCCGTGATCGTGTACACCTTCGCCGTCGTCAACTTCGCGCTGCAGGTGACCAGGACTCCCGCGGTCTTGGCGGAGGTCGATTTGTTGATGGCGACGATCACCGTCTTTCCCGGAGCGGCGGCGAAGGTCGAGGCATAGACCGTGGCCATCGCCTCGTTGCTCGAGGTCGCGGGCACCGACACGTCACCGAACGTGGCACCCAGCCCGTCGTAGTTGCGAAACGCACGGAACGCGGCGTAGGTGTAGCGCTCGTCGCTGTTGAGCTCCCACATGCTGGCCATACCGACATCCTCACGGCCGAAGATGCCCAGCACGTCGGCCGAGGCCACCGCTCCACTGATGTCGCCGCCGCCGCCGTAGTTCCATTCGGTGAAGGCCAACTGCGTGCCGGGGTATCGCGCGTTGATGCGATCACGGGTACGAGGTATCAGCCTGATCGGGCCGTAGTTGTACCCACTGGGGTCGGTGATCCAACTGGACTCCACGTACGTCGGGTCATACAAGGAACGCGGCGCCTGCACGCGTGCGGCGACCACGGCTGCCGTGGCGTCGGGCCCGGTGATGCGCACACCACCGCCCATCGCCTCCGGGTACCAGTGCAGATCGAGATAGTCGATCAGCCGCGTACCGGCCGCGGTGCCGGCGTCCTTCATGGCACCGAGGTAGTAGTCGAGGAAGTTGCGATTGGCCGCGTCCGGGGCCGACTGCAAGGTCTCGAAGCCGTAGAACCCGTAGCTGACGGGTCCGGCAACCTTGGCGGTTGGCCACACGTTCTTGATGGCGGTGGCGTAGTCGGTGCTGCGCTTGACCATCTCGGCGTAGGTGACGGGACTCGGATGAACCTCGGCATGCGTGCTCGCCCACAGGTCGGGCTCGTTGTCGAGCGAGAAGATCAGGTTGGCGTCGTTGAAGTTCGACTTCAGCCAGTTGACGTACTCGTTCTCGTACACGAATCCGTCGTTCGCATTCGGCGTGAGCGACAGGGCCGAGCCCTTCGTGGGTTGGTTCTGCTTGAAACGCGTCTGCAGATAGTTCGAGCCCGAGTTGCGAACGTCGCAACCGCCGGCCTTGTCCGCGGCCACATAGTCGACGATCGGAATGGTGACGATCGCGGCGGCGCCCGCGGTTCGTGCCTGTTCGATGGTGGACCGGACTGCCTCGCCGGGGGTGTTCGACGACGCGAGCAGGCCGTCGTTCTGGAAGCACCAGTCACTGCCCGCGTTCGACGCGTTGTTCTCCCAGTTGTACGCCGTCCAGCGGTTGCCACCCATGCGCACCATGGTCTGGCGGTTCGTCGACAGATCGCGAGTGGAGTTCGTGCCGTAGATCAGCGGCGAGATCGGGTGCGTCGGACTGGCCACCGTGTTGATCGAGAGGGTGACGTCGACGGCACCGGGATCGCCCGGCTGGACAGCGCAGCCGGCGACAGCCGCGAGCCCGAGCACGCTCAGGACGGCGAGGGCTCGACGTATCGGTCGACCCCGGCCGTTGGACGCTTCCCCGTACACCGGTGTGCTCTGCTCTCGTTGTTCCACAACAGGTGATCGACCTGCCGCGAGCAGCGCTTGAGTCGAGCCCGGCTCCACCGGGTCGAGGGCTACCGTGCGCCGATGGCGATGGAGCCCGGGCGGGACGACCTCACACCGTTCGAGCAGGCGTTGGACGAGGTGCTGGCCGGTCTCGGCCCGGGAGACGTCGTGACCTACGGCGAGGTGGCGGCCGAGGCGGGTTATCCCGGCCGGGCTCGCGCCGTCGGCACCTTCCTCGCCCGCCGAGGTGACGGGTACCCGTGGTGGCGCGTCGTCACGGCGTCAGGGCGTCTCGTGCCCGGCCACGAAGTCGATCAGGCTCGGCGGCTGCGGGCCGAAGGCGTCGCCGTCGGACAGCGCGTCAGCATCCGGAACCGGCGCTGACGGAGACGCGTCGAGGAGCGGTCGCAACTCGTCCAGCGCAAGGAGATTCCCAGCGGTAACCCGCTTCGGTGATGTGCTCCGGCACCGCTCAGCAAGGCCCGGCTCAGGATCTGGGGGCGATCCTTCCCCTTGCCGGACCTTGCTCAGGGTGCCGTCGGACAGCGCGTCAGCATCCGGAACCGGCGCTGACGGAGAGCGTCGAGGAGCGGTCGCAACTCGTCGAGGGCCTCGAGAAAGATGTCGCCGGGATCCCGCTCCCGATCGAAGGACTCCTCCATCGTGTACGTCGCGATGTCGACCACGACGTTGGCGAGCACACAGGCGCGAGCGCTGCGCGTCGCCGATACCGAGGCGTTCGGCGAAGTCGACCGCCAGCTGCTGACGGACGTCGGAGATCATCCAGTACACGTGGGCCGCGAGCTCCGGATGACGGGCGATGCGCTCGCCCTCCATCTGCACCGCCGGGCTCGTCAGCGCGGCCAGGACCACCGGGTCGCCCATGACCGCGAGCACGGCCTGATAGGGAGACTCGTCGCCCGGCCGTCCCACCACGGCGGCGACCAGCCGGTCCACCTCGCGGCGCAGGTGGAACAACGCGAGATCGGCCTTCGTCTCGAAGTGGCGGAACAGCGTCGCCTGCGCCACGTTTGCTCGCGCCGCGATGTCTCCGGTCTTGGCCGCGTCGTAGCCGACGTCGTCGAACATCTCGTTCGCGGCGACCACCAGCGCGGCGCGGATCTCGTTGCCGTCGCTGCTCGCGACGGCCGGTCGAACCTGCGTCGCCGCGCACGCGACGGGTCCTCCTCGTCATCTCCCTGTCGGCCCACTGATCCGCTCTTGCCACCTGGCGCTCGCGCGGTTCCAAGAAGTTGGGGCAGGTGTCCAAATGGGTCAGATCGTCATCCCGGCGAGCTCCACGTCATGCGGTGTTCCTGCTCCCGCCACCGATCGCGGTCGAGGGCCAGCACGAAGAGATCCTGGTAGTCGCCGTCGATGTACTCGTGCCGTGACAGTCGACCCTCGACCTCGAAGAGGCGGCCGGCGCCGGTCGCGAGGTGCTCGAAGTTCGACTCGAGCACCTCCGCGTACAGCTTGCGCAAGTCGAACTCCGAGAAGAGATAGCCGATGAACCGCCAGGCACCCGCGATCAACAAGCCGCTGTTGTGCCATGCGGGGTCGCCGAGTACGCCGATGTGGGCGTGGCGGTTGCGGAAGTCCGCCCCGAAGCACGACACCAGACCGACGGGCGATCCGGTCTCGCTCCGCACGACGAACTGGGCCGTCACTCCCTCCCAGAGCAGGCGATGGAACGAATCCGGGCTCGGCGTGACGCCGCGCAACCGATACCGAACCAGGTGCTCGCCCGAGGCGTGGAGCTCGAGGAGATAGTCGAAGTCTCGCTGTGTCGGCATCTGCAGTGTCGGTATGCGCAACCTCGGCCCGCGGCCGAGGGTCGAGCTGCGGTCATCGGTCGCCATCACGAGCTGCGCGAAGTAGTGGTGGGCGTCGGCCAAGGTTCGCAACGCGCTCGACCAGTTGATCAGGCACGTCGAGCGCATGACGATCGAAGAGCGCGAGCAGTTCGAAGAAGGCCAACGAATCCCATCCAAGGTCCTCGACGAGCCGCTCATCGGGACCCCGACCCTGCAGGTCGCAGCCGAGCTCGTCCTGGAGAAGGACTCGGAACGATTCGAAGTCCACCGTCGACGTCGGCGACGCGCCGAGTGTGGTGGTCATGACGAGTAGTAGTAGATCGAGCTCGTGCGACCGGTCATCGTGCCGTTCATCGCCACCGTCGTGCCGTACGAACCCGAGGTGATCTGGTAGTCGCCGTTGGCGTTCGCATCGGCGAAGTGCTTGATCCGTCCGCACACCCCGTGCGTCGTCGAGGTGATCGCGTCGTTGTACGGGGCGGAGAGGTTCACACCTCCGCCTCCACGACGTTCCCCCGTAGACGCTCAAGCTGCCCGCACCGACCGTGTTGTGAATCGCCAACAACGAGTCGGCCAGCGGCGATCGGAACCCACCGCGAATCCCGGATGCCGCGAGCATCTCGGCCTGCGTGCGATAGCACTTCACCTCCGACTGCACGCCCGCCTGCATCTCGGCCGCTGAGAGCAACCGCGTCGAACATTGATTGGCCACGGGTGCCGCCGTCGCCGGAGCGACAGCAGGCATGACCGCTGGGAGCGCCGCGAGCGCGGCGAATGCACCAAGTTCTTTCCGAATGACCGACATGGCCCCTCCGCTCTTTCGTATCCGCCGAATCCCGATATTTCAGTTCGGTAAGCCCGTCCTCGATCTGTTGGCTGATGTACTCGTTCCACCGATCGGCATCGAAGAATGTGTTCGCGCCTGTGCCTGCGCGAACGGCATAGGCGAGCACGGCCGTCGTCCCCGGGTCGACGACCATGATCCACGGGAGTCCGTAGGCATCGAGACCCTGGTAGCCCACGCCGACCACGCCTTCGGTAGTCGTGACGGGTCCGATTGGCTGTGCGCCGAGTTGTGCCAACACCTCGAAGCCGGCCTGCCGTACTGCCGGGGGCGTGATCTCCAGCGCGATCAACTTGCCGAGAAACTCAACCACGCTCCCGGGCTCGTCCCCGACGGAATATACGCTGTGCAGCTGGTCCAGCAGTTGATCGGGCGTCGTCGCCAGGGCACGAATCGCGGCATACGTGTCGGGGAACAATACGAAGTTGCCGGCTGCAACCGGTTGCTGCCGTGGCGCGAGCGGTGATCCGAGAGGCTCGCCCGGTCCGGTGGCGACGAAGTCCGATGAGGTTCGAGTCACGCCGCTCCCGTCGCTGTGGACCCAAGCCTCGGTGGTGATCACGGTGGAGCCGGACGCGTGTCCATCGGCTTCGGTGAAGCCCGTGCCGTCCTTCCATTTCAGGTAGAGGACCTGGTCGCCTTGCAGATCGACGTCCGGCAGCGCACCGGCCCGCGCCGCGACGTCAATCATCGGTACCTCGTTGACGCCAGACGCGACCTCGGTCGTCGGCCCGGAGTTGCGGAACAGCGCCAGGGCACCGACGAGCGCAAGAAGAACGACAGCTGCAGCCACGCCTATCAGTACGGGTCGGGCGTGACGCGACGGCGGTGATATGGCTTCGGCGTCGGGCACCAGCTGAACCACCGAGGCCTCGTCGTCCGTCGGAGGCGATGACGACGCCGTGACCTTCGCTGCACGTGACGCTTCGAATCTCTCACGGATGCGCTGTTCACGGTCGGCGTCGAGATCCGCGATCGCGCCCCGGAACGACTCGAAATCGTCGTCGGCTGCCACGGCGTCAGGTTAGGTCGATCGTTGGTGCGAGCCGCCGCGCCAACTGGGTTCGGGCTCGGCTGAGCCGGGACTTCACGGTGCCGATCGGTAGCTCGAGGGCTGCGGCGATGTCCTCGTAGGAGAGCTTGGCCCACCCCGCCAACGTCAAGATGTCGCGATCGACATCCGACAGCTCGGACAGCACCGCGGCGACGCGCTGCCAACCTTCGCGCACCATGAGGCGATCGACCACCGCATCCTCGTCGAAGGTGTCCGTCGGGTCCACGCCGACCCGTGCAAAGGCGCGTAGTTGCGTCTCCTCCTTTCGGTGATGGCGGCGGAGCAAGTTGGTGGCAATGCCGAACAGCCAACCGACCGCGCCACCTTGGCTCGCGTCGAAGCGCTCACGACCGGCCCAGGCTTCGACGAATGCCTGCGCGGTCAGGTCCTCGGCGAACGTCGCTCCCACACGTCGGGCGAGAAAGCCGTAGATGCGCCCGACTTGCGCGGCATAGAGGACTTCGAAGTCGGCTTCGGAGATACCCCTGCGGACTCGCAGCTCAGGGCCCTCTGTTGCGCCGTCCACTCGTTCCGTGCCCCCGTAGGTCCACCTGGCCGCCTGGGAACCTTCATCGTCGTCGTGTGCCGAATCATGTCACGGATCGTCACGATCGAGAGGTGAACGATCGTCATCCGACCGCGGTGAAGGCCGCTGGCGGACGAATATCGAGTGTCGCTCTCGCAACTGACGCAGGCCAGCGGCCAGCCGCCGAGCGCGGCAGCTTGCGAAAGCTGGTGAACTCGACGGGCCAGGGGCCGCGACTCAGCTCGCGATCTTGCGAGTCAGCACCGTTCGCCTCCGCCATCGCTGTCCCAGGAACTCGGTGAACAGGGGTCACCTTTAACTTTCCGCTCGCCCCCGCAGAGTTCCCACAAGTGCCGATTGGGTTGCTCACCTGGAAGTTCCGCTCGGCAGCGGCCGGGACCGACGCTGTCGACGAGGCCCCACTCGAGCGCGGTCGCCGCGTCGATCGGCTCGGCCGACAACGCGAGGCGCATCGCGCGCTGGCGACCGATACGCCTCGGGATGCTCACCGTTCCTCCGGCGCCGGGGATGAGCCCCATCGACACCTCCGGTAGGCAGAACGTCGCATCCTGGGTCGGCAGTCACGCGTGCGGCGAAGGACGGGAGCTCGACACCGGCCCCGACGCAGTGACCATGGACGTGCACCGTCACTCGTTCGGAGACCTCGTCGATGGCCCGTCCGACGCTTCGCCGCACCCGCAACAGGTGCGCGGTCGCGGGATCGTCGATGCGTGCCGAACTCGCGCAGGTCTCCCCCGCTGCAGAACGACGGGCCGTTCGCGTCGAGCGATGGCGGTGAGCGAAGGATCGGCGGCGATCACCGCGAAGGCCTCGAGCAAGGCATCGCGCATCGCCGCGTTGAACGCGTTGCGCGAGTCCGGTCGGTTGAGCGTGATGTGGAGACTGGTCACCCTCGCGCCCCAGCTGCACCACGTCGGCCTCATCCGCTCCGGAAGCGGCGCTGTCGGGCCGACCGGCAAGCCATCGTCGATGATCGGCACCCGCCTGCAACATCGAATAGGTGGCTGATTCCGCCAGCGAGTCCTTCGCTCACCGACCGCTGGGGCCCACCGCGCAACAGCATGGCGAGCGACACCGCGGCCTCACGATGTTGGGTGACGGCCTGCTCGAACCGACCGATCTCCGCGGCGTCGACCGCGGTGAGGTCCATGGCGGCAGCGACCGATGAGTCCGTGGCTCCGTTGGTTGCGATGAGGACCGCGGGCAAACCGGACAGGCTCGACTCCACGACGGCGTCGTCGACCGAACCGTGACTCGCCGCATTCCACGACGATCACGGAGTCGTCGACGAGCTCGTCCCGACGCGTGCTCCAGCCGATCCACCAGCTCGCCGGCGGTCATCTGCTGCACCGGCAAAGCCTAAGGACTCAACGGGCTGAGTACAGTCCTCGGCCATGGCCAGCGCATCGTCGGCCGCGACGGCGTGGGCGGCGAGCGGGGCGATGGCGCTCACCGGCCGACCCGACGCGGCGGGCCTCGTACCCCCGGACGGCGTCATCGGGCGCATGCGCTCGTTGGGAGACCCGCTGGGAATCGACCCGCTACCGCTACTCGGCGAACGGGCGGCCGCGTCCGGGCTCACCCGGCAGGGATCGGTCAGCTGCGGAGGTTCGGCCCGCCTGCTCCGCGCGCTCGACGACTGGATCGTCGTCAACTTGGCACGCGAAGACGATCAGGCGGCGGTGGCCGCATGGCTCCAAGTCGACGCCGTCGACGGGGAGCAGTGGGCGCTCGTCGAGTCGGTGGTCCCGACGCGACCGGCGACGGCACTGATCGAGCAAGCGTCGCTACTCGGCCTCCCGTGCGCGCGGCTCGCGGAGATACACCAGATAGGACCGGAAGCACGGCTCGGGGCGTTGCCAGTCACCGCGACCGAGTTCGCTACGACGGGCCAAGGTGAACCGTCCGTCATCGTCGACCTGTCGTCGCTCTGGGCCGGTCCGTTGTGCTCCCGACTCCTGGCCGACACCGGAGCGAAGGTCACGAAGGTCGAAGCGACCACAGCGACCCGATGGCGCACGCCGTGGTCCAGCCGCGTTCTTCGAGCGTCTCAACGCCGGCAAACAGTTACTCGCGCTCGATCTGACGACGGCCGCCGGCATCGACCAACTGCGGAGGCTGATCAGCCGAGCCGATGTCGTCATCGAAGCGTCCCGGCCACGGGCGTTGCGGCAACTGGGAATCGTGGCCGAGGACATGCTCGCGGCGGCGAGCGGCCCCTCGATCTGGGTCTCGATCACTGGATACGGGCGCCGGCACGAACGGGTGGCCTTCGGCGACGACGCCGCGGTGGCCGGCGGACTCGTCGCCCTCGACGGCACCGCGGATCCGTATTTCGTTGCTGATGCCGTCGCCGACCCCTTGGCGGGCGTCGTAGCGGCCAGCGCGGTCACCGAGTGCTCGAAAGCGGGTGGCCGGTGGCTCGTGGACGTGTCGATGGCTGCCGTTGCGGCCTCGGTCATCGGACCTGATCGAGGAGCCATCTGGCCACGAGCCGGGCATCACGTTGCGACGTCATGAGGCTTCACCTGCGCGACGTAGAGGTCGACGGCCGACGAACGAACGTGACGGTCGACGAGTCGGCGATCGTCGAGGTCGGGGCGGACGTGCGTGCGCAGCGCGGCGAAGCAGTGATCGACGGACGGGGCGGTGCTCTCGTGCCCGGTCTGCACGACCATCACATCCATCTCGCGGGGCTGGCCGCATCGATGTCGTCGATCGTGGTTGGACCACCGACCGTTCGACGACGCGCCGGCTCTGGCCGACGCCCTCACCGCCGCGGACGCCTCTGCCCCACCCGGCAGTTGGCTCCGCGCGGTCGGCTACCACGAGAGCGTGGCCGGTGATCTCGACCGCTGGGCGTTGGATCGGTTGGTCGAGCAACGACCGCTGCGAGTGCAACACCGATCCGGCGCCCTCTGGATGCTCAACTCGAGGGCGTTGGAGAACCTGGGCTTGCTCGAGGGAGCGCTGCCCGACGGATGCGAGGTGGGGGCTGATGGCGCCCCGACCGGCCGGCTGTGGCGGCTCGACCGTTGGTTGGCGGCGCGACTCGGTTCGTCACCGCCCGACTTCGGTGCGGTGGGCCGCTGCTTGCTGAGGTTCGGCGTCACCGGCGTGACCGACATGACGCCGTATCACGATGTGGCCGACTTCCAAGCCATCGCCGACGCCGTCACGAGCGGCGCCCTACCGCAGCAGGTGACGGTGACGGGCGCACCGGAGGTCGATGCCGACAGGATGCCGGAGTCGTTGTCCGTCGGACCGGCGAAGTTGCTGCTGGCCGATCATGACCTTCCGGCGCTCGATGACTTGACCTCGTCGATGCGACGCGCCCGAACTGCGAAGCGCACGATCGCCGTCCATTGCGTCACCAGAGTGTCGCTGGTGCTGACGCTCACCGCATTCGACGAAGTGGGCACGATGCCGGGTGATCGCATCGAGCACGGCGCGGTCATACCTCGCGAACTCGACGGGCCACTGCGAGCAATGGGACTGGAAGTGGTCACCCAACCGAACTTCGTCGCGGAACGCGGCGACGAGTACCTCACCTCGGTCGATAGACACGACCTCGATGACCTGTGGCGATGCTCTTCACTGCTCGACGCCGGCATCGCAGTCGGCGCCGGTACCGACGCGCCGTTCGGGCGGCCCGATCCATGGGCCCTCATCACCGCCGCCGTCGATCGGCGTACACCTAGCGGCACGATCTTGAACCCGGACGAGTGCACGGACCCACGGCGCGCCTTGGCGCTGTTGCTCGGCCGGCCGGACTCACCGGGCGGACCGCCTCGGCGCGTGGCCACCGGTCAGCCGGCCGATCTGTGCCTGCTCGACGGACCACTGCTCGAGGTACTCGGCCACGACGGCGGCAATCCCGTCCGGGTCGTCCTACGCGCCGGGCGCCTCGCCTTCGGCGAGGGGGCTGACGGCTAGAGGATCGCGCCGGACTCTTTGCCCTCGGCGATCTCGTCCCACTCGACACCCAGCTCGAGCAGGATCTCCTCGGTGTGTTGACCATGTTCGGGCGCGGGTACGAGCACGTCGGCCTGCTCGTCGAACTGAACCGGATTGGCGACGAGGTCGTAGTCGACGCCGTCGCCTTTCGAGACCGATGCGAGATATCCGTTGGCGGAGACCTGAGGGTCGTTGACGAGCTCACTGGCTCGCTGCACCGGCGCCCACACACCTTTGAGCGTCTGCAGTGCCTCGATCCACTCGGCCAGCGTGCGACTGCCGAAGATCTCGTCGAGGGTCTCGATCAGCTCTCGGTGATTGTTGAAGCGCCCACCGGCGTCGGCAAAGCGCGGGTCTTCGATGAGATCGGGGCGTCCCACGTGCTCGCAGAGGTCCGGCCAGAACCGGTCGGACTGCAACAACATGAGGGTGACGAAGCGATCGTCGGCGGTCTTGTAGGCGCCGACGAGCGGGTTCGGCGAGCTGAAGTGATCGAACTTCGGCATGGGGTCGCCGCCGTACAGGCCCGACGCCACGATGTCGGGCGAGAGCTGCCACATGGCGAAACCGAGCAAGGACACATCGACCACGGGAGCCTCGCCGGTGCGTTCACGCTTGAGGAGCGCGGCCGTGATCCCACCCGCGATGGCGACGGCACCGGCCAAATCGCCGAACGCGGCGCGTCCACCGATCGGGAACTCGGAACACGCCGGCGTGAGAGCCTCCGCCACACCGCCACGGCCCCAATAGATCGCGCCGTCGTAGCCCCCTTTGCCGGCATCGGGGCCCTTCGGACCCTGCCCGGTGCCCCGCGCGTAGACGATGCGCGGGTTGACCGCCTGGATGTGCTCGACATCGATCTGGAGCCGTTGGCGAACTTCGGGAAGGAAGCTCGTGAGGAACACGTCGCTCTCGCGCGCCAGCCGGTACAGCAACTCGCGCCCGTGATCGGTCGTGATGTCGAGACCGATGCTGCGCTTGCCCCGGTTCGGCTGCTCGATGATGTAGTTCACCGCGCTGTCGCCACCGGGGATCAGACCCATGGAGATCAAGCCCCGTTGAGGATCACCCGTGACGGGATGTTCGACCTTGATCACGTCCGCGCCCCAGTCCGCGAGCACGGCTCCGGCGGCCGGAACGAAAGTCCACGACGCCACCTCCAACACCTTGATGCCATCGAGCGCGGTCGCCATCAGCCTTGTCCTTCGGTTCCTCGTTGGTCGGCAAGAAGATCGGCCAGCACCTGGCGGCGCAGGAGCTTGCCGGTCTCGGTGTAGGGCAGCTCGGTCGCGAACGACAAAACGTCCGGAGTCTTCGATCCTCGCAACTCGCCCCGAGCGAACGACGTCAGGGCCTCGGCGTCAGCTCGGGCGCCCTCACGCAGTACGACGACGGCGGCGATCCGCTGGCCCCACTCGTCGTCGGGCACCCCGACGACCGCGCACCGACTGACGTCGGGGTGAGCCAGCAACACCTCCTCGATCTCCGCCGGCGCGATGTTCTCGCCACCACGAATGATGGTGTCGTCACTGCGGCCCTCGATGAAGAGGTAGCCGTCGGCGTCGAGCCAGCCGCGATCGCGGGTGGGAAACCACCCGTCGGCGTCCACGGAGAGCGGCGCGCCTTCGTACTCGCCCGACACCTGCTCACCCCGAACCCAGATGTCGCCGACCTCACCCGGCTCGACCGGGCGCATGTTGTCGCGCAACTCGACCTCGATGGTCGGAAGCAGCCGGCCGGCCGACGCGAGCCGAGCGCGCACCAGTGGATCGTCGCTCGCGACAGCGGCGCGGTGGTCGTCGGGGCCGAGAACGGCGATGGTCGAGCTGGTCTCGGTGAGCCCATAGGCGTTGGTGAGATCCGTGCTCGGGAACAGATCCATGATCCGTTCCAGGACGGTCGCGGGTGTGCGTGATCCGCCGTACGACAGCGAGCGCAGCGTCGGCGTGGCCGCGTCGGTCTGGTCGGCGAGGGCATCGCCGAGCCGCGCCAACATCGTCGGAACGACCATGGCGTGGGTGATCTCCTCGCGGCGCACCGTGTCGAGCCAGAGCTCCGGGTCAAAACGGTCGAGGTACACGATTCGCCGACCGAGGTAGGTGTTGCTGAGCAAGTTCGCAACACCGGCAATGTGATAGGGCGGAACGCACACGAGGACTGCATCGGACTCCTCCGCGGCCCCGAACTCGACCGACCCGATCACGTACGACGCGAGATGTCGATGCCGGAGTACCGCGGCCTTCGGTGCCGCCGTCGTGCCGCTCGTGTAGAGGAGCAGCGCGATGTCGTCGCCGTCGAGCGACGCGTCGCCCGGATCAGCGCCGGCGATCGCCGCGTTCACGAAGTCGCTCCGGCTGATGACTCGGTGGCCGAGATCTCGGAGGCGAGCATCGATGCCTTCATCCGCTACGACCACGACGTCGTCGTGATGCCGGAGCAAGCTGTCGATCTGCTCATCGGCCAGTCGGTAGTTGAGCGGGATGAAGGGGATCCCTGCCGCGGCCGCGCCGAAGAGTCCGATCGGATACGCCAAACCGTTGGTACCCACGTAGACGAGATGACGAGCGTCTTCGAGAGAGGCCGCTGCGGCCCACGCCGAGCGCAGCAGCTGCTCATACGTGAGCTGGTCGTCGCCGTGACGCGCAGCGGTGCGATCGCCGTGACCGGATGCCGCCATCTCGAGCAGCAGCAAGGTGTGCATTGGCTTCCTTCAGTCCGAGGCAGGAAGCGGCTTCGCGCCCTTCAGCGCCAACGGAGCTCCGTTGCAGGTCAGCGAACCGGCGCCCGCTTTCGTGCAGAGCAACTCGAGCCCGAGATCCTCGTCGGCATAGCGTTTGCCCAGCAGCGAGCCGTCGGCGAGCTTCGGGTCGATCGCAACATCGTCGGGTCGCCCGGCGTCGGCCGCGAGCAACGCTGCGCCTCCACACGCCAACTCGGCCCCCTCGCCTGGCGCGCGCACGACGATGAACTGCGCCTCACACACTGCGCTCTGCAGCTTGGCACCAGGCTTCAGTTCCACTCTTGTTCCCCCGGGTTGGTCGTATCGCTCGACCGCGATGCGAGCACAGATCTGCAGGGCGAGGCTAGTCGGACACCACATTCGTCCTCGTGTTGCCGAGCCAGCTGGCGTACAACTCGGCGTAGCGGCCACCTGCTCCCACCAGCTCGTCGTGGCCACCCTGCTCCACGATCTCGCCCTGGTCGAACACCAGCACGAGGTCGGCGGCCTCGGCGGTGGACAGCCGGTGGGCCACGCTCACGATGGTCCGACCTTCGGCCAGGCGGATCGAGCGCGGTCGACAGCGCCCGTTCCGTCTCGGGGTCGACCGCCGAGGTCGCCTCGTCGAGGATCAACAAGCCAGGGTTGGCGACCTGTGCCGCGAGCCAGCGCGATGAGCTGGCGCTCGCCGACCGAGAGGTTCTCACCCCGCTCACCGACCTCGGTGTCGAGCCCGTCCGCCAAGCGATCGACCCACCAATCGAGGCCGAGCGCGGCGAACGATGCGTCGATCTCCGCGTCGGTCGCACCGTCGCGTCCCATCCGCACGTTCTCACGGACGGTTGCGTCGAAGAGGAACCCGTCCTGCGGAACCATGCGAACGGCCAGGTGTCGAGACGCGGGTGCGACCTCTCGGAGGTCGACACCGCCGATCACGATCCGACCGGCGGTCGGATCGGCCAGTCGACACAGCAGCTTGGCGAAGGTCGTCTTGCCCGAGCCGGTCTCGCCCACCACCGCGACGCTGATGCCGGCGGGAAGCGACACGTCGATGTCGCGGAGCACCAAGGCGGCCTCGCGGTAGGCGAACTCCACGCCTTCGACGGCCACCGTCAACGCGCCGTCGGGCAACGTTACGCCCGGATCGGGCTCGATCACGTCGACGGGGATGTCGAGGACGTCGAGCACCTTGCGCCATCCCGCGATGGCCGTCTGGGTCTGATCGAGGATCTCGCCCAGTTCGGCGACCGGAGCGAGGATGAGGTTCACGAGAAAGAGGCAGGCGACGAGCTGGCCGGCATCCATGCCCCAGCCCGGGCCCCAGACGGCGCCGACGGCGAGCACAGCCGCCAGTGTCGTGGCGCCGAAGATGTCGCCCAGCGGGAACATGAGGGCGAAGTAGCGGGCGGCCTTGGTCTCGGCTCGGTACTGATTGTCGATGGCGTGGTCGAGATGGCGGCGAGTGCGACCGGCGATGCCGTAGGCACGCACGACGCCTGCACCCATGACGCTCTCGGAGATCGCCGACAACGTCTCGCCGACACGCGTGCGCTGCACGTCGTACGCACGCAACTGCTTGCGCTGCAGCACTCGCATCAGGGGCAGCAACGGGCACAACACGAGGACCGTGATGAGCGCCAGCTGCCAGCTGTACACGGCCATGACCAACAAGACGCCGACGATCACGACCGAGTCGACGATCCACGCGATCGCACCCCATTGCGCGAACCGGGCGATCGTCTCGATGTCACTCGTGACTCGCGAAGTGAGCACCCCGCGTTTGGCCTCGTTGTGGTCGGCGACGCTGAGCGAATGGATGTGCGCGAACGCGCGAACGCGCAGGTTGCGCAAGGTCGTCTCGGCCGCGGTGACCAGACGAATGTAGGTCGACCGCCCGAGGACGGTGACCCCGATGGTGACGGCGAAGGCCAGGCCGCAGGCGCTCAGGGTGAAGGTCGCGTTGAAGCCACCATCGGTCAGGATGCCCTTGTCGAGGATCTGTTGGATGAGGACCGGGATGATGATCCGGCCGACCGCATTGATGACGGCCATCAGCACCGTGATGCGGAACCCGACGCGTAGCTCCGGGCTGGCTTGGATCCCCCGCCGCAGCACGGCGATGGCGCCGCCCGCCGGGGTGACGACCACACCGGCCTCGACGGGATCCTCGGCCAGTGCATCGGCACCCTCGGCATGTTCGTTGAGCTCGCCGGAGACGTCGTCGGCTTCGCTCGGGTGCAAGGTCGTGCTCACGCCGCACTCCCCGTCTCGTAGGCCCGGACGATGCGGGCATACCCAGGGTGCGTACGCAGCAACTCGTGATGTGACCCGAGACCGGCCACCCGGCCGGCGTCGATGAAGAGCACACGATCGGCGAGCTCGATGGTCGACACTCGGTGAGCGACGACGAGGGTCGTCACCTCGAGCGCCTCGTTGAGCCCGGCGAGGATCTCGGCTTCGACGACGGGGTCGACGGCCGCGGTGGCGTCGTCGAGAATCAGCACGCGGGGCTTGCGCATGAGGGCGCGCGCCAAGGCGACGCGCTGGCGCTGGCCGCCGGAAAGCGTGACCCCGCGCTCGCCGACGATCGTGTCGTACTGCTGCGGCAATGCAAGGACGAAGTCGTCCGCGCGTGCGATGCGAGCCGCGGCCCCGATCTCATCTGGCGCGTACTCCGCTCCGAGACTGATGTTGTCGGCGATGGACTCGGCGAAGAGGAACGTCTCCTGGAAGACGAGGGCCACCGACGCGCGAAGCAGAGTGGGGTCGATCGTGTCCGTGTCGACTCCGCCGACCCGCACGATGCCCGTGCCGGGGTCCGCGAGCCGCGTGATCAAGTCACACAACGTCGTCTTGCCCGAGCCCGTAGAACCGACGATGGCCACGACCTCACCCGCCGCGACCTCGAAGGAGATGTCGGTCAGGACGGGGACGCCGGGTTCGTACGCGAAGCTCACATGTTCGAAGCTCACCGGCGAGTGGCCCGTCGGGCAGGCTCGCGCCTCCCTCCACCGAGGGAGCGCTCTCGGTGGCCAACACGCGATCCACCCGTTCGATCGAGACGACGGCACGCGGCATCTCCTGCAGGAAGAAGCCCACGACGCGCATGGGGAACGCCAGCAGGCTGAAGAGAGCGACGCCTTGCACGAGGTCACCAGGGTTGAGCTGGCCGGTCGAGACCTGCCAGGAGCCGATGAGCAACAAGATGATGATGCCGATGTTCGGAATGGCGTCGATCGTCGGTTCGAACACCGCCCGGATGCGACCGACGCCCACGCGTGCCTGGCGCAGTTGCTCGGCCGATTCACCCAGCCGTTCGATCTCTTGGTCGGCGCCGGCCCAAGGTCTTGACGACGAGAGCACCGTCGAAGCTCTCGTGCGCGACGCGTGACACCTGGCCGACACACTCCTGCGCGCGCCGCGCGGGTGCTTCTACGCGCTTGGTGTAGAGCCGGTTGACGAGCGCGAGCGTCGGGAAGAGCAACACCGCGACGAGCGTCATGATCAGGTTCGACCTGGACGAGGCTCACGACGGCGAAACCGATCAGCACGATGACGCCGACGCTGAACGGAAAGGCGTTCAACAGTTCGGTGGCGCCGACGATGTCGGCGTCGGCGTGGGCCAGTAGCTCACCGGTCGGCTTGGAACGGTGGTACGCCATCGGCACGTCGAGGTACACGTCCGTGACGCCACGTCGCAGCGAGGCCTGCGTACGGAACGTGGTCAGTGCCGCGAAGTAGCGACGAAACACGATCGACAGCGCGCGCAACCAACCGATCGCCAGCAAGGCGATGGCCGCGCCCCGAATGCGATCGGAAGCGACGCCGGTGCTGAAGGCGGGCAGGATGACGTCGTTGGTGACCCGCCCGAGCACCACCGTGGTGCCGACCGCGGCGGCGGCGTAGATCGTGGCGCCGACGAGGGAGAGGGCGTAGGTGAGCGGCTCAGCGCGGACGTAACGCCAGACCAGGCGAATACCGCGGCCGAACACCCCCCGTTGCTTTTCCATGTCCCCAATCCGTCCGGGCGGCCCGATCGCCACGCCAACTGCTCCGTGGAGTATCGGGCCTCACACCGCATTTCCCCAACCCGGCGGACCCTCTCCTAGGGCAACACCTCGTCGACAACCGTCAAATCCACGAACTCCGGTGCCCCCTCGAAGATCTCGGCCATCGTGGCCCTCGCCGCCTGGAGAGCCTCGTCGCGTCGCGGATCGCTCTCGCGCGCGAGCTTTCTCTTCGCTCTCGAAGACGGCCAACATGAATACCCGGCTCGGGTCATTCTGATCGCGCATGGCCGTCGAGCGGACGAGGCCGGAGTCGTCCTGTTCGGCCGCCCGCAACTGGTCGACCAACCCCTGCAAGTCGTCTTCTCGTCCCGCCTTCAGCTTCGTCGTGATCAGCTGTGCCCACATGTGCAATCCTCCGCTCGCGAACCGTACGCAGGACCGTAGCCCCGACTTCGACAGCAGCTGGGCTAGGTAGTCGCCATCAGCGGGCGCGGATGACGTGCTCGCCGTAGTGCTCGAGGGTCTCGAGGGCGTGGGCCAGAGAATCGTTCGGCACGCCGATGCCGTTCCAGGTGACCCCGAGCGCAGCGAGATCGGCCAGTCCTGCGAGATGGGCGTCGGGATTGAAGCCCTCGGCGCCCGGACTTCCACCGTCGACCGTGCGAAAGGCGACGTCGATCGAGGCTCGGTCTCGGTTGGCCGCGTCGACACGTCGCCAGAGGTCGTCGAGCATGCGAGAGAGGTCCTCGACGGTTTCGAGAGCCGGAGTCTTCGTGGTGCGCGCCAGCGCCGCCGGCGAAGGAAACGGATTCCAGCCATCGCCGACGTCGGCCACGCGTTGGCGGGAGCGTTGACTGTTGCCGCCGATCCAAATCGGTACGCGGTGCGGTTTGGGATTCGCCGTTTGGCCTTTGGCCTCGAAGTTCAGACCGTCATAGGAGAAGTCGTCGCTCGTCCAGATGCCGCGCAAGACCGCGATGGCCTCGTCGAAGAGCTCGTTGCGTTGGTCGTAGTCGACACCGAGAGCGCGGTATTCCGCACGGAGATAGCCGGTAGCGGTGGCCAACACGAACCGGCCATCCGAGAGCGCGTCGATGGTCGCGACCGCCTTGGCCACTACGAACGGGTTGCGGTACGGCAAGACGACGATGTTGGGGATCAGCATCAGGCGGTCCGTGACTGCTGCGACGAACGCGAGCGCGGCAAAAGGGTCGAGAGCGTCGTGGCCACCGGCTTGCAACCACTTGTGCGATGGCGCCGGGTGATCGGTGAAGCCGATGCCGTCGAACCCCGCGGCCTCGGCCGTGCGGGCGAAGGTCACGAGTGCGTCCTTCGAGACGAATGCTGGGTCGTAGGGGTGGCTGACGAGCGGATAAGTGACCCAATGCTTCATCGCGCTGATCTAACAGTCAGGTCCTGAGCTGTCCAACGCGGAATCGGTTTCGGCTACGGTCCGATCGACTTCCGGGCCTGAGGAGAGCAATGGCGGAACAGTCGATCACCGCGGACTACCTGATCATGGGGGCGGGCGCTGCGGGAATGGCTTTCGCCGACTCCCTGCTGACCGAGACGAACGCCACGATGGTCATGGTCGATCGCCATGATCGACCCGGAGGCCACTGGAACGACGCCTACCCATTCGTTCGTCTGCACCAGCCGTCCAGGTACTACGGCGTGAACTCGGCCGAGCTCGGCTCGGGTCGTATCGACGAGGTGGGTCTCAACGCTGGCTTCCACGAGCTGGCCGCGGGCCAGGAGGTGGTGAGCCATTTCGACCTCGTGATGCGGCAGCGCTTCCTTCCTTCGGGTCGAGTCCACTACTTCCCCATGAGCGAGGTCGGCGAGGATCGGGTCATCACCTCGCTGTTGTCGAGGAAACGCTCCGCGGTGGACGCCCGACGCTTCGTCGATGCGACCCATTCCAAGATGCAGGTTCCGTCGACGACACCCCCGAGCTACGCCGTCGCCTCTGACGTCGCGTGCGTACCACTGAACGACTTGCCTCGTACCGCGCCCGACTACGACGAGTTCGTCGTGATCGGCGCGGGCAAGACGGGGATGGACGCGTGCATCTGGCTGCTCGACAACGGTGCGGACCCCGATCGGATCACGTGGATCGTGTCCCGCGACTCCTGGATCCTGAACCGGGCGAACGTGCAACCGGGCAAAGAGTTCTTCGCCGCGTTCAGCAAGAGCCTCGCCGATCAGGTCGAAGCCGTCGCCCTGGCCGCCTCGGTCGAGGATGTCTTCGCACGGCTTGAAGCCGCCGGTGAGCTCCGGCGGATCGATCCGAGCGTCTCGCCCGAGGCCTATCACTGCGCGATCCTCAGCGACGGCGAGCTGGCGCAGCTTCGCCGCATCCAGAACGTCATCCGCCTCGGTCATGTCACCGCGATCGACGTGGACAGGATCCACCTCGACCAGGGCACGATTCCCACCGGGCCCGGCTCGCTGCACATCGATTGTTCGGCCGCCGGCATCCCCACTCATCCGGCGACGACGATCTTCGACGGCGACCGGATCACTCTGCAGTGGGTACGCACGTGCCAGCCGGCCTTCAGCGCGGCCTTCATCGGGTTCGTCGAGGCGACCTTCACCGACGAGGACGAGAAGAACCGTCTATGCAACCCGATCGTTCCTCCAACCGTTCCGCTCGATTGGTTGCGCATGCTGCAGGTCGAGTTGGCCAATCGCGCCACGTGGAGCGCGTACCCGGAGATCGACAAGTGGATGGTCGAGTCACGTCTCGACCCGTTCGCGAAAACCGCCCGGACCCAACTCGGGGTCGACCCGGAGGCCACCGAGCATCTCGGTCGATACCTGCTCAACGCGGAGCCGGCGGCGTCGAAGCTGGCAGTGCTCTTAGCCGACTGAAGGGTCGAGACAATGGACGAGATGCTGGTCGACAACGGTGACGTCACACTGCGGGTGGAGGTGACGGGCGACGGGCCGGTCGTCCTCTGCGTACACGGTTGGCCCGAACTCGCGCAGTCATGGCACCACCAGGTGCACCACCTTTCCGGGCGCGGATACCGGGTCGCGGCCATGGACGTTCGCGGCTACGGCGGGAGCTCGGCTCCGCCCGAGGTGGAGCGGTACACCCTTCGCGAGCTCGCCGGTGACGTCGCCGCCGTTGCCGCGGCGCTCGACGACGAGCCGATCGTGCTGGTCGGCCACGACTGGGGTGCTCCGATCGTGTGGAACGCGGCGATCCGCCACCCCGATCGGGTGCGAGCAGTCGCCGGGCTCAGCGTTCCGCACACACCACCCATGCCGATCTCGCTGCTCGACCTCTTCGATCAGCTGTACGCCGATCGGTTCTTCTACATGCTGTACTTCCGGCCGCCGGGTGTCGCCGAGGCTGCGTTCGGCGCCGATGATCGCCGTGCGTTGAAGCGCGTCTACTTCGCACTGTCCGGTGATGCTCCCCCCGACAGTTGGCTGCCGGATGCTCCCCGTGACGCGGAGTTCCTCCCGCTCCTGCCCGATCCGCCTGACGGACCGCTCTCGTTTCTCGACGATGCCGATCTCGATTCGGCGGCCGCGACCTTTGCCCGAACGGGATGGACCGGCGCGCTCAACCGGTATCGCGCCCTGGCGTTCGATGCCGACGCGTCGGCCGACATCATGGGCGCCACCGTCGATCAACCGTCGTGCTTCATCGCCGGAGCGCTCGATCCCGTGCGCGACATGCTCCCCGGTGCGGACTCGTACCTCGACCCGGGCGCGGGCTGCACCGACTTCCGCGGCAGCACGATCGTCGAAGGCGCCGGTCACTGGGTCCAGCACGAGGCGCCCACCGAGGTCAACGCGGCGCTCGATACCTTCCTCGACACGATCTGACGGCGAAGCGTGAACCGCCGGCGGGCATCCGCCTGACCACTACTGTCCGAGTCGAAGGGAGTGGACCCGATGGCCCCGCCATTGTCGAACGTCTATGACCTCCGACCGAACATCGAGGACGAGCCTTTTCGCAAACGAGGTAAGTTCCCCGAGATCGTCGAGGAGGACTTCTGGCAAGCATTCGAGGTGGCCAAGCCCTACTCGATGCTGGCGATCACTGGCTTCTACAACATCTATCAGAGCCTCCGATACATCGCCGTGAACGACATCCCCGGTGACTTTGTCGAGTGCGGTGCCTTCTTCGGTGGCTCGTCGATATTCATCGCCGACGTGGCGAGACGACTCGGGATGGGTGACCGGGCAGTCCACGTCTTCGACACGTTCGCCGGGTTCCCCGAAGGAAGCGAAGACAAGCGCCGTGGCAAGGTTGTGCGAGGACCGCGCTATCGCAACTTCTTCCGAGCCGTCCAGGCCAACTTCGAGCAGACCTGCGGCACCGACAACGTCGAGTTCCACGTCGGGCCGGTCGAGGAGACGCTGGATGGCTTCGTCAGCGGACCACTCGCCCTGATGCGTCTCGACACCGACTTCTATACGAGCACTCAGATCGAGCTCGAAGTGCTGTACCCCGCCCTATCGCCGGGAGGAGTACTCATCGTGGACGACTACGGCCACTACGAAGGCTCACGCCGCGCGACCGACGAGTACCTCGACCGCCTCAGGATCACACCGTTGCTGATTCGGGTCGACCGTGGCATCTGGGCGGGCACCAAGCCCTTCGGTGCCGACTGCTGCGGTCAGCTGGAGCGGATCGCGCTGACGAGCAGCACGCGAGGGATCGTGGCCGCCTCCGGGAAGCCCCACCACTCTGCAATCAGTCGCGCTGGCGGCGCTTCCTCGACCATGTCATCGATCAGCAGACCCGCTCGACCCATGGCGTGGACATAGCGACTGAGTGGTCGATGGATGAAGAGGAGGTCCACCCCCGGCGCCACCTCGTGGAACTTTCGTTCCTCCGTGAGATAGGCACCGACTCGCCAGTACATCTCGCCGAGGACCCGGTCGTCGATCCACGCGCTGCCTGGTGCCTGCAAGAGCGGGTGGGCGAGGAGCAACACGAACCGTCCCCCGGGTTCGAGGACGCGTGCCACCTCGCCGATGGCTTCCTCGAACGCGTCGACGTGCTCGAGCGCCAGACACACCAACACCGTGTCGAACGATTCGCTGCGACAGGGCAACGCCTCCGCCCGCGCCCGTAGATAGACGGGTCCGCCGCCCCGATCACGGGCGACCTCGACCTGAGCGGCGGTGGGATCGAGGCCGACGACCTGCGCGCCTTGGCTCGCCACTCGACGGGAAACCTGACCCTCGCCACAACCGATGTCGAGGACACGTCGCGACCCTTGGAGGTGGCGAGCGACCAGCGGCAGGATCTGATCCTCGTACTCGGGATCAGCCCCCGCCGAGAACTCGCGCTGCCACCATCGTGCGTGACGGTCCCACTGCGCCTCGTTGTGCACGTGTCGGTTCCTCGGTGTCGGATCGTTGGCGTGGCGACGGTAACCGTGCGAGGCTGGCCCCACTCATATCTCCACCGATCAGGTCCACCCGAACGAGCGGGCGCTGTGAGTTACCGTCATCCAGAGAACGCCAGCAGAGGAGAACAACGATGAGCATCGGACCGGTCGAGATCTTGGTCATCAGCTTCCCGGGCAACAAGTTCAACGGCGATGTCGCCCCGGCCCTCGCCGAGCTCGTGCAGACCGGCCTGATCAAGGTGATCGACCTGGTGTTCGTGGCCAAGGACGCTGCCGGCGAGGTCGTTGCCCTCGAATTGTCGGAGCTCGACGAGGCCACGAGTGCCGCGTTCAGTCCGCACGTCGAGGAGCCCAGTGGGATGCTCGCCGAAGAAGACATCGAGGATCTCGCCGACGACCTCGATTCGAACTCGTCGGCCGCGATCCTTCTGTTCGAGCACGTTTGGGCCACGCGATTCCGTGACGCGGTCGTCGACTCCGGTGGCGAACTGCTCGCTTCGATTCGCATCCCCAAAGAAGCCATCGACGAAGTACTCGCGGCCAGCTGAGCCGGCACCACCAGAGTCCACCGAGAAACCCGAGAACCGAGAGGAAACCCAATGCTTCGACGAGGACGGCCCATCATGCGGACCGCAGCGATCGTCGGCACTGCCAGCGTGGTCGGCGGCAGTGTCGCTCACCATCAGCAGCAGAAGTACGCCGCCCAGGATGCTCAAGCCGCAGCAGCGGCGGCTCCCCCCCAGCAGTACGCAGCGCCACCTCCGCCACCGGCCGAAGAAGACACGACTACCGAGCTGACCAAACTTGCGGAGCTCCATTCCCAGGGGATCCTCACCGACGAGGAGTTCTCGGCGAAGAAAGCACAGATCCTCGGCATCTGACACCGACGTGTGTACGAACAAATCGACGGTTGAACGATCCAAAGCCTCGCTGACTACCGCTGCGGTACCCGATCAGGCGTTGGACCCCGACCGATCAGTTGCGCCGGCGCGGTTTCGGTGTCGCGGGCGGCTGAGTTGCCAGCGCGGCGAGCTGCACCCGAATGGTCGTGAGCGTGGCGATGAGCTGCTCGCGGTCGGTCTCCGCGACGTGAGCGACTGCTTGGGTGGACGCCGTGTGGACCGCGGGGAGCATCCGATCGACGATCTCTCGGGCCTCGTCGGTCAGATGGATCAGGACCTTGCGCCGGTCATCGGGATGGTTGTGACGCTCGATCAGCCCTCGCCGTTCAAGGGTGTCGAGCAGCGAGGTCATGCTCGCGCTGCTCACGAGCAGCCGCTCGGCGATCACGTGTCCGGCGAGCGGCTCGTCTGCTCCTTCGAGGATCGCGAGGGCCTGGAACGCGCTCGCGGAGAGATCCGCGATCTCGCGTCGTCGGCGCTCGAACTCGGCCAGGAGCGCGTCGGCCGTCCGCACGAGGTTGGCGGCCACCTCGGCCGCCGATCGACTGGCGCCGGGAAACTCCCGCTCGAAGCCGGCAGGCACACGGATGGGGGCGATGTCAGCCATTGCCACAGAGTACCTTGAAGACTAATAGCTAGACTTCTAGCTATTAGTCGGTTACGGTCTCTTCAATTGGCCGGCGTCAGGCTCGGCCCGCCAGCAGGAGGCACCGTCATGGAAGCTCATCCACCACCGGTCCAGATGGTTCAGCTGCTTGCCGGCTTCCAAGTGTCCCAAGCGCTCTACGTCGCAGCCAAGATCGGCGTGGCCGATCGCATGGTCGACGGCCCGGTGCCACTCGATCGCCTCGCCTCGGACGTAGACGCGGATCCGCTCGCCCTGTCGCGACTGCTCCGGACCCTCTGCTCGCTCGGTGTGTTCAGCCAAACCGAGCCCGGCCTCTTCGGCCTCACCCCACTCGGCAGCACGCTGGTGAGCGACCGGGATGGTTCGATGCGCGATCTCGCCCTCATGTGGATGGAGACCCACTACGCGCCCTTCGGCGGCCTCATTGGGACCGTTCGCTCGGGTGAGTGCGCCGCAACGGAGTTCTACGGCCAACCGTTCTTCTCCTGGCTGGCCGATCAGCCCGAACAAGTGGACCGTTTCAGCCGGGCGATGGCCAACCTGACCGGCGGCATCAAGGCTGGTGCGATAGCCAGCTACGACTTTCGCGGTGCCGGCAAGATCGTCGACGTGGGTGCCGCCGATGGCGCGCTCCTGGCCAAGGTGCTCACCGCCACGCCCGAGACCACCGGGATCGCCTTCGACCTCCCCCACGTCGTGGCCGAAGCCGCGGCGACGGTGAAGGGCTACGGGCTCGGCGATCGCCTCACCACGGAGGCCGGCAATTTCTTCGAACGGATACCCGGTGGAGCCGACACCTACTTGCTGTCGATGGTGCTGCACGATTGGAGCGACTCCGACGCGACCCTCCTGCTCGAAAACATCCGTGCTGCCGCTGCGCCCGGAGCCCGCATCATCGCCTTCGAGCTCGTCATGCCGACAGGCGACGAGCCCCACATGTCGAAGATGATCGACCTCACCATGCTCGGCATGCTCACCGGCCGGGAGCGGACCGACGCCGAGATGCGTGCGCTCTTCGAAGGGGCCGGCATGACCTATGACGGCGTCGTGCCAACACCGACACCGATCTCGATCGTCGAAGCCCGCGTCACCTGAGTCGCGCCTGACTGGGTGCGAGTGTGGTCGGGATCAGGCCAGCGCCTTGCGCAGCAACGCGAGGACGTCGAGGTCCTCGATCGCGGTGTTCGACCGTTCGGTGGCCCGCATGCTGATCTCCACGGGCTGGAGGGCATCACCCAACCCGGCCGTCGCCACCGCAGATATCCAGCCGGTGACCATGTGCAACCGGTAGCGATCCCACGCCTCTGCGTACGAGAGCTCGACGCCGTGCTCGGCTAGTGCCGCGAGGTAGCGACGGAGCAGATCCTGCTCGTGCTCACGCCTCACCTCCGGTGGCACCGAGTTGCCGACGAAGTAGGCGACATCCCGGATGCCCGGCGCGCAGCTGACCATCGCCCAGTCGATGAGGACCGGCGCGTTGTCGTGGCGGAGCATGTTGCCGATGTGGCTGTCGCCGTGCACGAGCGTGGGCGTGCCTTGGGCGAGCAGCTCGGCGATGCGATCGGCGTTGGCCGTGAAGAGCTCGGCAAGCTCGTGGAACACCGGTGGCATTCCGTCGCCGATGGTCTCGACCCCGAGGCGGATGAAGTCGACCGCCGCACCCGCCCCGTAACCACGGCCGTGCTCCTCGATCCACGCCAGATCACCGCCGGCAGTGAAGCGCGGGCTGTCGTGCAGGGCGGCGTGGCACGAGGCGAACAGGTCCATCACCTGACCAGCGAAGGCCGCGCTGTCCGGCTCCTCCTGGGTCGGTTGGGTCGCCCCGATGGCCGTGAGGTCCTCGAGCACCATCACGTAACCGCCGGCCGCGTCGTGTGCGGTGTGCCACACCGCAGGGGTGCGGACGGGCAACCACGGCGCCACCTCGGCGTAGAAGCGCGCCTCGGCCACCCCCATCCCGACCATGTCCACCATTGCCCGGCGCTCAACAGAGAACGGAGGGAGCTTGACGAACACAGACGCGGGTACGCGTGGGTCGTCGGACAGAAGACGAAGTCGAACGCGACCCGTCGTGCCCGAGTGCTGATCCAGGATCTCGATTTCCTCCACGGTTGCGCCCGGCGCGTGAGGCCGTAGCACGGTGGTCAGCCACTCGGCAGTGAGCTCCTCGACCTCGACGGGAATCCGTGACATGCGCCCGGACGATACTTGGGCTGTGGATCGCCGTGGCTCGGCTCAGCATTGCCCTGCGCGGAAGCCTGACTCAAGTGACGCACTCGCGCCTGTGAGACGCCACCGCGGCATCCACGAGACCGAGGAACTTCTTGTGACCCTTCTGGGTATCGGTCAGTTGCTCGAGGTGTTCCTTCTGAATGACGTGCACCGCACCCAACGCCCGTGCTCCGCTGATGAGTTCAGGGTCGGCGTCGTCGGTGAGTGCGACGAGCGGAAGGCTGACGACCGGCCCGTGTTGCCACTCCAGGATCGTCGTAAGGCCCGCGGAGTCCGGCAGATCAAGATCGAGCAGCACGAGGTCGAAGGAGCTCGACCGCACCGCGACTATTGCCTCGCGGAGTGTCAGCACGTGCACGAGCTCGATCGGGCCAGCGTCGCCGGCCAGTTCCTCAATCACTGCGAAGTCGAACGGATTGTCCTCGACCACGAGAACGCGCAGCGCCGCGTCGTGGGTCTGCGGCGAGGATGCCGACGACAGGCGCGCGGAGTCCACCAGTTCGATTGGCGGCTCGAGCGGCTCGGGTGGGTGTTCGGGACCAGGCTCGGACGGCGGCTCCGGTTCAACCACCGAGTCGGGTGTCGACTGAGCGGGCTCAGGAGGTTCAGGCGCAAGGATCGCCGCTGGGGTCGGCGGGTCCGGTGGCGCTACCGGGAGCGCCGGCGCCGCCAAGAGCACACCACCCTCCACAGCCACCTTCCGCTGATCGCGCTGCTGACTACGGTGTGCCTTCAAGGCACGGATCGTCACGATCCAATCGCGTCGGCATGACAGGCAGCTGTTCGAGCAGACACCGAGGTCGTGGCTGACGTGTCGGACCATCCCGAAGTCACCACACTCCGGACAGCGGCTGGGCGAACCGAAGTTGAGTTGGCTCCCCGGCGGATAGCGGCGCAGTACGTCCTCCACGGCAGCCAGCTCTTCGGCCAAGACTGCTTCGTCGTCATCGCCACTCCGCTTGTTGCGGAAAAGTCCCATCGCCGTTGCCTTGTCGTAGGTCTCCTACCCCGCCGCTCGGTCCAGTGTCGGGAGTCGGTGAGCAACCTGACCTAAAAGGAGCCCTCCCCTCGACAAGATGAGCCGGATGGCCCACATGACGGCCCCGCGCCAGGGCCTGACGATCCGAAGACTCGTGAGTACTGCTGCGGTACCCAATCAGGCTTTGGACCTCCGGTGGGGGCCGAAGCGGCGCCATTCGTGAGGACACTGGTAGTCCGAGCCGTCGGTCCCGAGAATCGCAATAAAGACGACGGCGTATTGTCCTGATCATGCGAATTGGGATCAACGGCTCCGGCCGGATGCTCATCGACGGTGTGCCAGGCGTCCTGGTGGACATGGCCGCGGCCGAAGCCGCGGGTTTCTCGAGCTACTGGGTGGCACAGGTAGGACTCGTGGATGCCCTGACGGTCATCGGATCGCACGGGAACACCGGATCGGCCATGGAGATCGGCACCGCCGTCATCTCCACGTGGGAACGCCACCCGCACATGCTCGCCGCTCAGGCGTTGACGACGCAGGCCCTGATCGGCGAACGGCTCATCGTCGGCATCGGGGTGAACCACCAGCCCCACGTCGAGGGCAGCCTCCGACTGCCGTGGCACAAGCCGGTCCGCCACATGCTCGACTATCTGGCGATCCTCGACGCCCTTCTCACCACCGGGAGCGCGTCGTTCCAAGGCGAGGCCTGGTCCTTCGACGGGGAGGCGGCCCGACCGTCGGCCGGTGTGCCCAGCGTGATGATTGCGGCGCTCGGCGACCAGATGCTGAAGGTTGCCGGCCGCCGTTCTGATGGGACGATCCTGTGGTGTGTAGGACCCAGGACGATCCGATCGCACATCGCACCGATCATCAATGACGCGGCCGCATCCGCAGGCCGTCCTCGGCCGGCGATCGTCTGCTCGATACCCGTTTGGGTGACCGACGATCCGGGGCCGGCCCGTCAGTTCCTCGGAACCATCCTGGCCGACTACGCGACGTTGCCCAGCTACCGGGCGATGATGGACATAGAAGGTGTCGAAGGGCTCGGAGACCTGTCCATCGTCGGCACCGAGGAGTTCGTTCGCGATGCCATCGGTGAACTCGCCGGGTCTGGAGCCACAGACTTCACGCCGGTGCCGATGGGCGGGAACCCAGACGAGGAGGCACGCACCATGCAGATTCTCAAGGCGGCGATGTCCTGAGGAGACGATCTCCGGGTGGGTCCTACGAGGCGGTTGCGAACTCGGCGAGTTGGTCACCGCCCGGTTCGACCACGTCTCCGGTCTTGATGATCTTCACCAGGGCGACGATGGTCAGGATGACGACGACGTAGAGGACGAAGCTGCCGGGCGAGACGGGCTTGTCGGTGAGGAACTTGGTGGAGTGTTCCTGGATGAAGACCGAGAAGTCCCAGAGTGCGTGCAGGACCATGGTGACGATCAGGGTGCCGGAGACCCGCCGGGTGACGTAATAGGCCGTGCCGATCGCGAACGCGAACACCATCTGGAACGCGGTGCCGCCAACGCTCTGGCCGAAGAAGGCGTTCGGGGCGTGGAGCAGGGCGAAGATGATCCCGGAGAAGACCCACACCCATTTCTCGTGCATCGACCCGCGGCCGCCGACGATGGCGAGGCCCCGGGTCAGGAGCTCCTCGGAGAAGCCGACGAGGATGCAGCCGACCGCCAGCCAGAAGGTGTAAGTGGCGACGCCGTCGATCTCGCCCCACTTGGTGGTGGCCAGGTTCGCGACGGTGCCGATCAGGAGGAAGGCGGGGATGAGCCACATCCATCCGCGGCCGACCTTGCGGGGCTCGAAGATGGCAGGCCTCCACCAGCCGAGGGCGGTGGTGACGATGATGAGGTAGACGGCGCCCAAGCTGACCGAGAGGACGATGCCCTTCTGCACGTTCTCGACGGTGTCGCCGACGGTGTCGTACTCCAGGCCGGTGATCCCCCACACGGCGAAGACCACGACCATATAGCCGAGGATCGCGGCGATGGCGGTGAGGGCGGTGGGCTTGGCGCGCATGTCGGTTCCTGTCTGTGACGAGACTCGTAGGAAGCGGTGCACGGCACGACTTCCGTTCGGGGACCCGCTTCCTCGGCGCGGGAAGGGCACAAGGTCACAGGCGGCCGCTATTTTAGCCCTAAATCACCGAGTGCGGGAACGCAGCCACCACTCAGATCTGAGTGAACCGTGCCGGGGTCCGGAACGAGTCAGTCGTCGAGCCGATGTTCCAGCCGGACGGTCACGCGGTCGCCGGCTTCCTTGGAGATGGCCTTGCGCACCTCAGCTTTGATGGGCAGCTTGTGGGTGCCGTCGCCGAGGGCCATGAAGGAGCTTCGGAAGTGATGACCATCGACCGTGCCGCTGACCTTCACGAGCCCGCGGGTGCCGAAGTACTCGGCTGAGCCGGGCATGATCACGAAGGTCCAGCCGCCCTGGTTCGGACTCTTCTGAAGCGTCGCCGTGAACTGCTTGTTCAACGCGCTCATCGGAGCCCCCTCCTTGTTCGGCTCTCATGATTCGGACGCGAGACGAAGTCGGATCTCTCTACGCCTGTCCGACGACCTCGCAGACGTCTGTGCTCATGAACGTCGCTGGCGCTTCGGGCATATCGCGGAGTCCGTTGAACATCGTCTCTGCGGCCCGAGCGTCAGCTTCGGTCTCGAATAGCCAGAACGAGTGCTGGATGCGGTCACCTGAGAGGTTTCGCGCCCAGTAGCCGCCGGCTGAGCCGGCCAAGCCCTGAAGGTGAGCGACGCCTTGGTTGTGGATCATGGCCAGGGTCTCTTCTTCATGCCCGGCCTTGATCTCCACTCGACCAATAAGTGCATACATCGGTTCCTCCGGACTCGCGGGCAGTCTGGCTCCGTTGCACCGCGTCGTCGACACCTCGCACGTTCACCGCACGGGAACCGACACTAGCGCTGCCTCAGCGGCAACTCCCAGAAGTCAAGGGCTGCGTCCTGTCGGCCGTGTATCTGTCGCTCACCCGCGGTGCCGACGACGCTTGAGGCCGTCACGCTCACGCGCGACAGCGCGTTCAATGTCCGATGTCGCTCGACTCAGGGCAGGGAGAGGGTGAGGCTGCTGTCGAGGGTGGGACCGGCCAGTGACGTGCCGTCGGTCGACCACTGCATCATGTTGACTGAACCGACACCTTCAATGCAGTCCACCACGATCGATAGGGACCCTTGGCCGGGGACCAATGAGCCGTCGGCTGACAACGCTGACTGATCCGGTGGTCCGTTCCTGGTCTGCACGGGTTGTTGCAGCATCGACCAGTGCACGTCGGCACCCGCACCGACACCCTTGGTGACGATGCCGTTCGACACGTCCTGTTGATCGGGCACGGTCGCGTTTGACTGCACCCGAACGTACGCGAATGAGCGCATTGGGATGCCGTCCGGTCGGAGCTCCGAATACACCAGAAGGATCTGGCCGTTCGGCGGGTAACCACTCAGCGAAGGATTGCAGCTCATATCACCTATGAGCCTGCTGGTCATCCTGGTCAACGGACCCACCGACTCCGCCAAGGATCCGGTGCAGGTTTGCGGCACCGTGGTCGCCCTGAACGTCATCGCCGCATTCGACTGCAAAGCGCTGTTCAACGCCGGTCTCACCGATGCCAACCCACCCAGGTGATCGCAGTCCATCAATGTGGTCCCAGCAGCACTCGCCACCGATGACCCGACCGTGCCCGACACGCCCGCGACGAATACCAAAACGCACGCCCCCGACAAGATCCGCCGGGTCACGCGTCGATGCAATCCGCTGGAAGAACAAACGGACATGTTCCCGCCCCCCGTATCGCTCTAGAACCCACAGACCTCGCGCTCGGCAACCTAGACGCGGGCCCGTTAGTCGGCAAGCGACTGCGAACACCGGGCGGCTCAAGCAATGTGCCGAAGGTCCGTCCCGGCCGCGGCCACTGCGGAATTCGCGGTTCACGAACGCGTCCTCACCCCAGCAGAACTGACATCGATCGCTGAGGGAATGCTCGTCGATCGCCCCGGATACCTCGCTGCGTCAGCTGCTCATGATCACCGTCACTCATGATCGGCATGTGCGGACGATGGTGGTCGTTCACGGCGTGCGGGTTCACGTCGGCCAATGGGGCGGGGCTGGCGTGCACGCCGTGGCCGGACGATCCTCTGAGCCGTTTGGACGGCGTGCGAGGCTCTTGCCGTGTATTCGGTGTTGAAGCGGCTGCTGATCGGGTCGCCGCTGGCGTCGGAGGCGCTGGGCGAGCAGCGCCTGAACAAACGCGTCGCGCTCGCCGTCTTCGGGACCGACGCCGTCGCGTCAACGGCGTTTGCGTCGCAGGAGATCCTGGTCGTGCTGGTGCCGGTGGCGGGGATGGCGGCGCTCGACTACCTCGTGCCAATCTCGCTGGTTGTCATCGCGTTGTTGGCGATCGTGACCGCGAGCTACCGCCAGACCCTGTACGCGTATCCGAGCGGCGGCGGTTCCTACATCGTGAGCCGCGACAACCTCGGGACAGGAACATCGCTCGTGGCCGCGGCGGCGTTGATGGTGGACTACACGCTGACGGTGTCGGTGTCGATCGCGGCTGGCGTCGCGGCGATCACGTCCGCGATCGCCCCCTTGCGCGGACATGAGGTCACACTCTCTCTCGGCCTGCTCGGACTGATCGTCGTAGCGAACCTGCGCGGAGTCCGGGAGTCGGGCCGACTGTTCGCGCCGCCGACGTACCTCTACATCGTGATGATGAGCGTGCTGGTCGGGTGGGGTTTGATCCGCGTCGCGCTCGGTGATCTCGGTCAGCTCCAGGTGGATCATCCGGCCTTGAATCACTTCACGGGCGGGCAGACGGTGCTCGCAGGCGCGTCGTCGTTCTTGCTGTTGCGCGCCTTCTCCTCGGGCGCGGTTGCGCTGAGCGGTGTCGAGGCGATTTCGAATGGTGTTCAGGCATTCCGCAAGCCGGAGTCGCGCAACGCCGCGATCACGCTGACTGCCGTCGCGACGATCCTCGGCACGTTGTTTCTCGGCATCGCCGTGCTCGCCGCGCACCTGCGGCCGACGCTGAGCCCCGACGAGACGATCTTGTCGACGATGGGTCACGCCGTTTTCGGCAACGGCGCGCTGTACTGGCTCTTGCAAGCCTCGACCGCGATGATCCTCACGCTGTCGGCCAACACGGCGTTCGCCGACTTCCCTCGCCTCGCGGGCATCGTCGCGACCGACGGTTTCTTGCCGCGCCAGCTCGCGAACCGCGGTGACCGCCTGGTGCTTTCGAACGGCATTCTCGTGCTCGCGCTCGCGGCCGGCGTCCTGCTCGTCGCGTTCAGCGGTGACGTCAGCGCGCTGATTCCGTTGTTCGCCGTCGGCCTGTTCCTCGCGTTCACACTCTCGCAGACCGGTATGGTCGTACACCACTGGCGTCTACGAACCGCGGGCTGGCGACGACGGCTCGCCATCAACGCCGTTGGTGCCGTCGCAACGGCCGTCGTCACCATCGTTGTCGTGGTCTCGAAATTCACCGAGGGCGCGTGGGTGCCGACCGTAGTCATCCCTGTGCTGGTGATGTTGTTCTGGGCGATCAAGCGGCACTACCGGCGGGTCGACATCGCGCTCGCGTGCCCGCCGGGGACGCCGTTACCCGAGCTCGTGCACACGGTCGTGGTACTCGTCGGTGAGAGGATCCACTCCGGCGTGTTGGAGTCGCTCGCCTACGCGCAGACTCTCCGGCCTCATTACCTACATGCGTTACATGTCTCGTTCGACGCCGCACAGGCCGAGCGGATGCAAGAGATGTGGGCCGCGTACGGATTCGACATTCCTCTCGACATCGTGGCGTCCCCGTACCGAGAGCTCACGCGGCCGGTGCTGCAATTCGTCGAAGAGCTCGACGACCGGTGGGCTCACGACGTCGTCACCGTCGTCGTTCCCGAGTTCGTCGTGCAGCACTGGTGGGATCAGCTGTTGCACAACCAGAGCGCGCTGCTGCTCAAGGGCCGACTGCTGTTCCGCAAGCGCACCGTCGTGACCTCCATCCCATCGCACGTCGACTGACCGCATCGACTCGACCGCCTGTCGGGTGTCGGTATCGCGGTCGCTCGACGCGGGCCGGATCGGGCAATCTGTGCGCTTTCGCGAGAGCAAGCGCGTGCGCCCCGAGATCCCCGAAAAGTGGTCCCCGAGCCGGCGTTACGGCCGGGAGCATATACCTGCACGCCTGCTCAGGTGTACCGTTAGTGCGTGCCTGCCGTCAGAGCCTCCCAGCACCGTCACCCCCGGGCAACAACCCGCGACGAGCACGTCGTTCTCATGGCAGATCTGTTCGGGATGTTGTCGGATCCCAGCCGCTTGCGGCTGCTCATGGACCTCGAAGCTAACGACGAGCTGTGCGTCACCGATCTCGCGCGAGAGGCCGGAATCAGCGAATCGGCGGTATCGCACGCGCTCCGACTCCTCCGCGCTCATGGCATCGTCGAGATGCGCCGGGAGGGCCGGTGGGTGTTCTACTCGCTGGCTGATGAGCACGTCCGGGTGTTGCTGCAGGCCACCGTGGAGCATCTCGAACGCGAGCACGGATGAGCACAGACACGTCCGGTGCGCAACACCCCCACAGCGACGGCCTTCAACCAGTCGATGCGGACGCGCATGCGCACCCGCATGAGCATCGGCATGGGATCAGAGGTGTCGTAGCCGAGATCTTCTCTCCGCACAGCCACGATGCCGTCGACTCGCTCGACACGGCCCTCGAGTCGTCGCGGCGCGGCATCCGGGCAGTCAAGATCTCATTCGTCGCGCTGCTGCTGACCGCGCTGGCGCAACTCGTCGTGATCTTCGTGTCGGGATCGGTCGCGTTGCTCGCGGACACGATCCACAACTTCAGCGACGCCCTCACCGCGATTCCGCTCTTCATCGCGTTTCGCGTCGCCCGGCGAGCACCCACACGTCGATACACCTACGGCTACGGGCGCGCCGAAGACCTCGCCGGACTGTTCGTGATCGCGATGATCGCCGTGTCTGCCGTTATCGCCGCCGGCGAGGCGATCCTCCGCCTCATCACCCCGCACGGAGTCGACTACCTGGGCTGGGTGGTCGCCGCGGGCGTCATTGGATTCATCGGCAACGAACTCGTCGCGCTCTACCGCATCCGAGAAGGCAACGCGATTGGCTCGGCCGCGTTGGTCGCCGACGGCTACCACGCCCGCACCGATGGCTTCACCTCGCTCGCAGTCGTGGCCGGAGCGCTCGGCGTCTGGGCGGGCTGGCCCGCCGCAGACCCCGTCGCCGGCCTCCTCATCTCGATCGCCATCCTCGCGGTGCTCAGGAGAGCCGCGGTCGAAGTGCTCCGGCGCTTGATGAACAGTGTCGACCCGAGCCTCGTCGACCGACTCGAAGAACAAGCAGCCCAGGTACCCGGTGTCGCGGCCGTGCATGAGGTGCAAGTGCGGTGGGAGGGTCATCGACTCCACTCCGACCTCGCGATCGGCGTCTCACCAAGCCTTGGGATCGCCGAGGCCCACGCAGTCGCGCACGCCGTGGAACACGAACTGCTCCATCACATCGCACATCTCGACCACGTCGCCGTACACGTCGAACCCGAGGACGCTTCACGAGATTCGGCCCACGCCGACCTCTCGCACCACCGCTGAGCACCAGAGACGTGGACTCCCAACTCGACCAGCTCATGCTGGTCGGGGCCTCACGCCGGCCTCGGGAGCAACCTCGAACAGCCCAAACGTGAGGTCGAGATGATCCAGCCGGGACGCGGTCTGTAAGCCAAGGCGCCCGGATGAGCCCCCTCACCGTGCTCGCCGTCTTCGCTGTGATCTTCCCGCGGAGCTACCCGACAAGACCATGGTCGCCGCGCTCGTGCTCGGTACCCGGTTGCGGCCCGCGCTCGTCTGGTGCGGCGTCGCCGCCGCGTTCGCGGCCCACGACACGATCGCCGACTGTCCCGAAGTGCCGGAAGGGGACGCTCGCGGTACGCGAACGAGTAAGCGCGTCACGCCCCGATCCGCCGATCCGGCAGCGTCGTGGAGAACCTGGCGAGATCTCAACATGGACGCTCCGCGATCGCGCCAGTCCCGCATTGCAGCCATCGATCGCGGTCGCCGACCGGCCAACTTCGCGCCTGCTCCATCAAGGGGGATCTTCACTGTTTGAAAGAGAAGACGATCCTGCCCGAGCGATCGGTCACGCGAGATGGCCCCTGATCAGGGCAGATGTTGTATTTCTGACAACGGGTGGGCGCTACAGGCTCGAACCTGTGACCCCTCCTTGTAAGGCAGCGCTACGGATGCGCAATGCGGAAACGCAAAAGCGCAGGAAGCCAACAAGCGCAAGCCGACAGGTAAAGGGTCTGCAATGACCGGTCACGCCACCCACTCGACGACTTGGCGTCCGCCCACATTGACCACCTCTCAAGCGCCTCACAGCTACCGTCCGACGACGTGGAACAAGTCCGATCGCTGCGGTTGTGGGGCTCGAGAACGCTGTATCGACGCCTCGCGCTGACCGGCGTAGTGCTGACATCGACCGGGATCCTCTTCGCCAGCTGCTCGGCCACAACAACCGACTCCGGCTCGTCTGCCTCGACTGAAGCCGGCACCGCCGTCGGTCGTGGGACTTCTGTAACGGGCCCTGCACGCACGCCGCGTCCGGCAGCCATCGACGCCAGCGTGAGCTCCCTGCCCAATGGGCACAGCCTCCGTGAGGCAGTGCTCAACAACGTCTACGTACCCGTAGGAGGTCGGCGGGGTGTTGCGGTTTCCATTCACCCAACCTCGGATGCCATCCAGATCCAAGTGCCACAGCTACCCGCAGGTGGAAGCCTGCTGGTCTGCCCGGTCGACGGACCTCTGCCTGAGTCCGACGGCCCGGAGGTGTGGGTTCGCACGGCACAAGCGTGCACGTCGGTGGACTCCCCCGCGACAACGCCAGTGACACTCAACCAAGCCGATGGGAACACGCACGTCGGATTGGAACTCGATGGCAACTGGCCGAGTCCGGTCTACATCGGGGAAGCCCACCTGACCTACGAGGCCGTCGACGACCACTTCTATGTCGACTTCGCGGTCCCGTAGACGGCGGTCAGGACATTGGAGACCTGACTGATGAAGATCTTTGTGGGCGCCACAGGACTCGCACCTGAGACAGACCCGGACCTCCACCCTCCGTCGTTAGTCGTCGTTGAGGATCGTAATCGTGCCAACGGAGCGGACCAGCGGGTATACGACAAAGTGGGAATTCGGGTACCCGCCAAAGTAATCCCCACACGTGGAGTTCGACACGACCACGGACACGGTCTCATCGGGCTCCGCGACTGTGTCGGGGTAGACGATGACGCGGATGGCCTTCTGCCACTGCCTCGGATGGAAGGTCACCGTGAAGGACCCTGCCTTGAAGTCACCTTGAGCGCTCGCGGTCTCCGGCACCAGCGCGACCTGCATCGTGCAATCGCCCGAGTTGACATTTCTGCCGCCAGGCAGTGTGACCGTCACCTTTGCGGCGTTGACCTTTCCCACGTTGCCTTCGATGACGGTGGCATCACCTACGCCGGCAGCGGGGTAATCGGAATTTCCCTGGTCGAAGATGGTTCCGGTGGCGACCGACCGCCCGAGTGCATATCCCCCCGTCGGTTCGGAGAGGACGACTCGGAACGTCGCGTCCGGGCCCGCCTGCCCTGTAGAGAGGACCATCGCTGTCACGTATTTGGTGGTAGGAGTTAGCCCAGTCCGGGCCGACGGATCGAATGTCACCGTCGCAGACCTCGCCACGAAATCGTCGCCCGGGAGAGCCGATCCGGAGCCGTCCGCTTCGATCGCGTAGTGCACGCTCACTATTGACGTCGACGGCTCTGACAAGGTCACAGCGAAACGAGCCGGGACTTTCGGAGTTGGGCACGTATGCAACGGCGGACACGCGTTGCCATAGACGTTTTGGAGTACTCCTGCCGAGCCAATCGAGATAATTGGAGCGGTCGCAATCGCCGGAGACGCGGTTACTACCGCGACGCCCGCACTGAACACCAACACGCTTATCGCGGCCACAACCCGTCGTCGGAACATCTCGGCCTCCTCACATGCCCCAAGCGACGAACTCGCCGCAACTTCGAGCATCCGCCGTTGGGCAGACGCAAGAACAGGGCAGAAAGTCCCTGAGCCGACCAAGCTCGGAATCGCGTTCCCTGTGGCAACTACTCCGAAAGTCCGACGGGTTGCGCCTGCCCGATACGTACGAGACCCCGAGCCGCAGGCAAACGACCAGACCAGCCGCTATGCGGCGGCGCCGCGGACCGTCCTCGAGGGCATCGTTCGATAGCGGCGAGACCTGAGTCGGGCGCCCAGCTTCACGAGGCCGACCTCACTCGCTGCCCAGGGAGTCACGGAGCCTTGTCTTACCAAGGTTTGTGGGCGCTACAGGACTCGAACCTGTGACCCCCTCCTTGTAAGGGAGGTGCTCTAGCCAACTGAGCTAAGCGCCCGGGAACGGACAAGTCTACGTTGCGGTGGGTGAGTCCACCGCTCCGGCCGCCGCTCAGGGGCCGAGGTGCTCGAACATCTGCGCAGGATCAATACCGAGCTGGTGCGCAGCGTCGCCCGTGTCCCAGTACTCGCGCCAGGACTCGATGGCGCCGTCGCGGACCTCGAAGATGGCCGTTACGTGGAACGTGACCTTCTTGCCGAACACGATGTTCACGTCGACCCGCTCGACGACGACGGTCTCGTCGTTGGACACGACCGTCCGGATCTCGCTGCCGTCGACCATACCCGTCGACATCTGGTTGTGCCGCTCGAGCTCGGCGCGGGCCGCGTCCCGTCCGGTGATCACCGGCGAGAGCGGTACGTTGAGTTGCCACATGAATTCGTCCGCCATCAACGCGGTCATCGCGTCGACGTCCATGTGCTCGCCATAGGCGGCGTGAACGAAGTCGAGCACGATCCGCTCGATCTCAGACCCCATCGCAGACCTCCTGCGCCGCGGACTGCAGGAGCCTAATGTGCGCTGATGGCCGACCACCCGACGTTGCGCGGGATCGAGGGCAAGGTCGCTCTGGTCACCGGCGCAGCCCGACGACGTGGCATCGGTCGGGCCACGGCTCTGCGGCTGGCCGAGGAAGGCGCGGATGTCGCTTGCCTCGACATCGCCAAACCCTTCGCCAAGTTTCCGACCCACGGCACGGCCAGCGCGGATGAACTTGCCGAAGTGGTCGCCGAGATCGAGGGTCTCGGCCGGCGCGCCATCGCGGTAACGGCCGATGTCTCGGACTGGGATGCCGTGCACACCGCCGTGGCCGACGCGACCGAACAGCTCGGACCGATCCAGCTGGTCGCGAACGTGGCGGGAGGGGCGGGGTTCGGCATGGGCGCCGGTCCCCTGCTGATGGTCGACGAAGCCGGCTTCCGCCAGGTCATCGACATCAACCTCAAGGGAACGTGGATCGTGAGCCGCGCCGCGGCGCGTCGCATGATCGACGCGGGCTCGCCGGGTCGGATCGTGAACGTGTCGTCACAGGCTGGCAAGGTCGGCTGGCCGATGCTCGGTGCCTACTCCGCGGCGAAAGCGGCCGTCATCGCGCTCACACAGACGTTGGCCCGCGAGCTCGGTCCCGACGCCATCACCGTCAACGCGGTGTGTCCCGGCACGGTCGACACCGATCTCGTGAATCCCGAGAACAGCTTCGAACAGCTCATGAACGCGACCTACAACGGCGGCTTCGCCCAATGGCTCGAGCACGAGATTCCGCTGCGCCGGCTGGAACAACCTGAGGAGGTTGCCGCGGCCATCGCGTTCCTTCTCTCCGACGATGCCGACTACATCACGGGTGAGGCCGTGAACGTCAGCGGCGGACAGACGATGGTTTGAGCATGGCTGGACTCGACGGGAAGGTTGCGTTCGTCACCGGCGCAGCACGCGCGCCCGGCATGGGACGGGCGACGGCACTACGCCTCGCGCGCGATGGTGCCGATGTGGTGTGCGTCGACCAGGCCAGTCGCGACAGCGATGAGCGCGACAGCGATGGCGTTGCCCCCGGCGCGCTCGACGCCGTCGCGGAGGAGATCCGGCAATTGGGGCGACGGGCACTGACCTTCGAGCTCGATCCGTCGGATGTGGACGCGGTGCAGTCTGCGGTGAACGCGACGGTCGACGAGCTCGGTCGACTCGATGTGTGCTGTCACTTCGCCGGTGGCACCGGTCCGCACCTCGGCACCGGGCGGCTGCTCGACATCGACGAGCAATCGTGGGACCGCTGTCTCGACACGAATCTCCTCTCGGCGTGGGTGGTCACCCGCGCCGCGCGCCGAGGCGATGATCGAGTGCGGTGGCGGCGGCGCCATCGTGGTGCTCTCGTCGTTCGCGGCGCGCAGTACGCCCGAGGGCTACGGCGCCTTCTCCGCGGCGCGGGCCGGCGTCGTGCGACTGGTCGAGGTCCTCGCCCTCGAACTGGCGGCCGTGGGCGTCCGCGCCAACGCGGTGCTGCCGTTGGGAGTGGCGTCCGACCAACCGAACCCCGGCTTGGCCGAGCTGGCCGACCGTGACGGCGGCATCGACGACTGGATGCGACGCAGCATTCCGGCCGGAAGGCTGCAGTCAGCGGATGAGGTGGCATCCGTCGCCGCGTTCCTGTGCGGTGCGGACGCGTCGTTCGTCAGCGGCCAGGCGATTGCCGTGTCCGGCGGTGCGCTGCGCTGACCGCGCTGCGCTAGCGAGGGAGCGGAGTCGACTGCGGGGCCGCCGATGACCGAGCGAGCGCGACCAACGCACTCGCCGTTTCGACCTGCAATTCGGGTAGTGCATCGGGAGGGAACCAACGCGCCTCGCGGATCTCGGGGGAACGAGGCCGCACGTGCTCGAGCTCCGAGAGGGTGACCGGTCGAGCGCGGTAGACGATGTCGATGCGTTGCGGCTCGGCGTCGACCACGACGGCGGGCTCGCCCACCAACTCGATCGCGATACCCACCTCTTCGAAGACCTCGCGACGCGCCGCGTCGGTCGGCTCCTCGCCCCGCTTCAGCAATCCGCCGGGGATGCCCCAGTGATTCCGATAGGCCTGGCGCACGAGCAGCACGGCCCCGTCAGGGCGTTCGATCACACAGATCGCTCCCACCGTGAAGGAGGGTGAGATCGTCCGCACGAAGACGCGGCGAACGCGACGAGGGATCCGGGCGTACACCCGAAGAAACAAGCTGTGGAGCCGCCGTCGCATGCGACCAGGGTAGAGGTCAGGTGTTCGGTGCCGACGTCGATTCCGAGATCGGCCACGTGGCGCGGGCCTCGAGCAGGTCGGCGAGCAACGGAGCCGTCGCGGCGGCGATGGGGGTCCGTCGCGCCTCGTGGTCGAACACGATGAGATCGCGGCCGGCCGCGTCCTCGACCACTCCCCCGGCCTCGCGGCAGATGAGCACGCCCGCGGCGTAGTCCCACGCACCGTGGGCATCGACGCTGCAGTCCACATAGCCGTCGAGGGTTCCACTTGCCACCGCACATAGGTCGAGCGCGGCCGCACCGAGGGCGCGGTACTGCTTCCAACCCAGATGGCGCGGCGGGTAACCCGAGACGCCGAGGATCGAATCATCGACCGTCGAGGTGGCCGCGGCATGGATGGACACACCGTCGCGCTGTGCGCCTTCGCCGCGTATTGCAGTGAACGTGTGATGTCCGGCGAGATCGACGACCAGCGCGATACGAGGGCCGTCGCGGTCGACCGCGCAGATGCTCGTGGCGAACCACGGGATGCCTTGCGCGGCGTTGGTCGAACCATCGAGAGGATCGAGCACGACGACGATGTCGTCCTTCGCCTCGCCCGGACCCAACCGGTGGGCGCCGGATTCCTCGCTCAGAACACCGACGCCGGCATGGTCGAGGACACGGAGCGCCGCTCGATCGGCGGCCAGATCGCTGTGGTGTTGACCGGACCGTGTACCGGCGAGGCCCCAATCGGTGAGATCGCCCAGGGCAGTGCCGATGGCGGCCGCCGTATCGTGCAGCAGCTCCAACAGAGTGTCGTTGTTCACGTCCGGGCGACGGTAGCCGCCCGGACGTGACCGTGGCAGGCTGACGGGAGCAGTCCCCGACCCTCAGGAGCGTTCGTTGGCGGTCATCGATGTCGCCGGCTTCGTCGCCGATCTCAAAGACCACGCGGTCGATCATCAATTCCACGTGCACGACGAACGCCACTTCGTCGAGACGTACTCACTGCGTCAGACGTGGGAGGTCGACCTTCATCCCGAGGACGCGTGCGGTGGCCCGCTCGACCTGCATCTCGCCCTCGAAGTCGAGCCGCGCACCTTGTTGGCGTTCGAGGATCAGATGCTCGAGCTGCCCGAGGGTTCCGAGCCACCGGAGAGCTTCCGCTTCTCACTCGTGTTCACCTGGGTGCTGCCGCCATTGCCAAAGGGTCCCGATCTGCTCGTGCTCGCGACGGAGATGGCGGGCGTGGGTGGTACGACGTTGCCGCTCGAGGTGTCAGCGATCGACTCGTTCGCGTCGGTGACCGATGCCCCGGAACGCAGCCTGACGATCGTGGCGCGCATCGAGGTCGGGCTCGACCGGATCTTCCTCGGTCAGGAACAGATGTGCGATGTGCTCGACAAGTGCCACGAGGTGAGCACGTTCCTGCTGGACCGTGCCCCCATGTGGCTCGACGAGCTCTGACGTGGCGCCTCTGCCCGAGCTGTTCGAGTTCGACCCGGACGCCCCCGCGGGCGTGCTCGGTTGCATGCGCGAACTGGGAGCGTCGCGGGCTGGTTGGGTCGAACATGCAGCCGATGGTCGAGGAAGAGGACATTCCGCAGACCTCGATCGGGATCCTCGGTTTGATCTCGGCGAAGGGACCCGCGGTGCCCGAAGCGACGTGGGTGCCGGGCGAACGCAAACGCAACGGCGAGACGGCGCGGGACTCGATCGGACTGCAGCATCGGGGTGGACCGAAGGCGCGGTTCACGCTGGCTGACGCAGGCACCCCGATTCCGCGGGGTTGGAAGCTGTTGTCCGATCATCCCAAGCGAGGCTTGGTGATCGAGTTGCCCGACGGCGTCGCGCCCGAAGAGATCGTGCAGTGGTTGGTGACGGCGGCGCGGGTGCTGAGCCCGATGGAGCTACCCCATCGATGGGTGGCGGCAGTACACCGGCGCTGACTAGCCAGACTGAAGCTGCTGGCGGAAGCCGGCGAGGCCGGCGTCGAGCCCAGTCAGATCGTCGCTGACGAACGACGCCGCGGCATCGGGGATGACGAGAGCGCGACCCGTCACCGACACCATCTCGCTGATCGGCACGAGCACTCGGCGGTCCTGATGGGGTTCGTCTCGTTCGAACTGGATCTCGAAACCCACCACGGTCGAGGGCTCGCCCGTTTCGACGACCACATCGGTAAGGCGCCCGAGCCGGTCGCCGTGGTCGGTCAACACGTCGATGTCGATCAAGGTGTCGGTCGCGCGCTTCGGTGTGAGCTGCTCGCCGCTGAGGTCGTCCTTGCGTCTCGATCATCACGGCGTCCGCTCCGACGGCATGCACGCCGCGCCACGGAAGGGACTCGCGCAACGGGCCACCGAGCACGTTGTGCTTGCGCAAGGTGAAGCCCAGCAGCGCAACGCTTTCCAACCCGAGAACCACATCCTTCACCTCGCCGACGTCCTCACCGGTAAGGGTGACGACCGGACGACCGATCAGATCGGTGGCCCGCACCAGGGTGCTCATGCCTTTCTCCGCGAGATCTTGCCGTCCGGTTTGACGATGAGGACGCTTCCGGCGCGGCGACGGCGCAGCAGGTACACGCTCGCGACCGCGAGAAGCACCACGGCGACGACCACGAGAACGAGAACCCAAGGCTCCATGCCTCACTCTCTTTCCCATACCGAGAGCGCTGATGCGTGAATGTCAGGTTTCGGAGCTGTCGATCCACTTGTCGACGGTTGATGGCCGGGGGCGGCGTAACTCGGTGAAGAGGTCATCGAGGCTGGCCACGCGGGTGAGCAGCGACCGGTTCTCGCGGCGAAGGAATCCGTCGTCGACGGCCCGATCGAGCAGGGCCAGGAGTGGGTTCCAGAAGTCGTTCACGTCGAGGAGCACGATCGGGTTGTTGTGGAGGCCGAGCTGGGCCCAGGTGGTGATCTCCGCCAGCTCCTCGAGGGTGCCGAGTCCACCGGGGAGGGCCACGAAGGCATCGGCGAGATCGAACATCAGGCGCTTGCGGTCGTGCATCGAAGCGACTTCGTGGAGTTCGGTGAGGCCGGTGTGAGCGATCTCGCGGGAGAACAAGCCGCGGGGAATGACCCCGATGACCTCGCCGCCATGGGCGAGCACTTCGTCGGCGAGCACACCCATGAGCCCGACGGAGCCTCCGCCGTAGATCAGGCGGAGCCGTTCGGCCGCGAGGCGGGCACCGAGGCTGCGGGCCGCGTTGGCGTAGGCCGGGTCGAAACCGGAGGAAGAACCGCAGTAGACGCAGACCGCCTGGAGAGCCACGGCCGGAAGTTAGCGGGGAACGCCACTGCGGACGGCCCGGTTCGACGTGCGAGGTCCGCGGGCGGACTCAGGGCGGTACGGTGGCCCCATGGACATCGGCCCCGCAGAACTGATCATCGTTCTGGTCATCGTGCTGCTGCTGTTCGGGGGCAAGAAGCTGCCCGAGCTGGCTCGCTCGCTCGGCCAGGCTCGTAGGGAGCTGCAAAAGGGTGAGCAGGACGACACTCCCGATCCGGAGACCGAAGAGAAATAGCGAGGTCGCTCAGAACGCCCCGGGCTTGTCGGTCGTGGGGGGCGTTCGTGGCGCACTCGGCGGCGGCGCACTCGGCGGCGGGGTCCAGGGCTGGCCGGTACTGGGCGGCGGAAGGGCGCTACTGGTCACAGGTGGCGCGACCGGCGTAACCGGAGCGGCCGGCGCTGCTGCAGGGGGAATCGAGCCGCCGGCACCGGCGGGCGCCGGCGATTGACTGATCGACCCGAAGCCTTTCTTGCTGTAGAGCGAGATCAACGCACCGATGCCGCCGACGAGCGTCAACCAGACAACGAAGCCGGCGACCCACCAACCGGTTGCCGAGTGCAGCGAGCTGGCCGTCGCACCGGATAGGGAGTTGCTACTCGACGAATCTTTCCCGCCCACATAGCCCGCTTCGGCGATGAGGATCAACCAGACGCCGAACGGTGTAACCGTGGCGACGATCGCGGCGACCTTGCTGTACGAGCTCTTGTAGTTCCAGATGAGCAGGGCGCCCGCCACGATCAGCACCATGCCGGTTGCGGCCAGAAGGAACCCGGCGGGAAGACCCCCGAGCCAGACGTCCGTGTCACCGAAGCCCTCCCAGCCGCCCACGGTGGACGCGGTGAATCCGAAGACGGACATCTTGTAGAAGGGTAAGAAGCTCGCGAACCCGAGCACGAGACCGGAGAACGCAACGACGGCGCCGAACATCTGTGCCGGCTTGATCTGCAGCGTTCCCGCAGGCGGCGTTGCTGGCGAAGGTGATGGTGCAGTCATGGTCCCCCCGTTCCGGACGCATCTTCCCGTTCCGCTGACTCCCCCGTTCCGAACTCGCCGGGCGGCGGAGCGATCCGGCCGAGCGTACACGGCGCAACTCGAGCACGGGCCAACGGTGAAGCGAGCCTTCGAGGGGGCTGGTCAAGGAGCAGTTAGCCGGCACGGGACACGTGACGGCTGGTGTCGCGTTCAGGGGATTTCGGGGATCAGGTCTCTTTGTGGGGCCACGCGTCCCGGCGACGGTCCTCGAGCCATTCGACGAGCAGTGCGACGCTGAGGCCCTGAGACACCAGGTCGTCCACCGCTCGCGCGGACAGGTCCGTGACGCGGCTGTCGAACAACAGCGTCGTTCCCCGCTGAGAAAGGCGCGACAGGTCGACGAGCCAGCTCGGTGGTTCTTCGAACGCGAGATCGCGGGGGTCACGGAGGAGTTCGGCGCTCAGGAGAGCGATGGCTTGAGCTCGCGTGGATCTCTCGTCGCCGTCGGCGGAGATGAGGCGTCGACGTGCGTCGGCGTGGGGATCCTCGTCAAGCAACGCCCGCAACAGCTCGCGGGTCCGCTCGACGTTGAGGCTCATCCACCAACCATACGGAGCCGCGACGAATTTCGGCAACGTGAGACGACAGATCGCCGTGGGTGGGCTCGCACTCTCGTCGGCAGCCCGGCTGATCACACTGTCCAGGGCGCAGTCGGGTCACGGTTGAGTAGTCCGGCACGCCTCAACCATTCGTGAGCGCGCGGCCCATAGCCAACCGCGGCTCAGGGCCTCGTCGACATCGCTGGTCGTCACGACGTCTTCTCGTCCCGACCGCCAAGTCGTGGTGGCGAGCGCGGTGCCGTCCTCGGTCGGTCGTGACACGACAAAGGCATCGTGAAGAATCCGGCGCTGGAAGAACCGACGACCGACACCGCTGTAGTCGGCCGACACGACACAGAACGCGCGCACATCGGCTCGATCCATCACGGTCGACAGCACGATGTATCGGCCAGCGCGCGAACCCTCGAGCGGCTGCTCGAACCAGTGGATGAGCCGACCGTCGACCTCGTCCAAGCCGACCGCGTACGCCGGGTGGTTCCCACGGGCCCCGCCGACCAGTGGAAGCGGCTCACCGGACGGGTGAATCGGGTCGAGCAGGTGCGGATCCCCATCGACGTACGCGATGAGGAAGGAGTGGAAGTCGACGATGTCGTCGCGCAGCATCCGGTCGACGCCGGCCGCCACGCGGAGTCCGGCGGCCTCGAGGATGCCACCGAGCACCGTGACGTGGCCCCAGCAGGTCGATCCGAGCCCGGTCGACAGCCAACGCTCGGCGACCTCGACCGGATCGTCGCCCGGCGGTGGGCGGCCTTCGGCGAGTGCCGCTGACTTGGCGACAGGGTCGAACGGCACCGCAGCGCACCACGCTCGGTACAGGTCGGCAAGGCCGGCGCGATCTCCGGGAAGCTCCACTCCGAGAGCGGCGCATACTTCGTCGACGAGCCTTCGCGGCATGACGAACCGTTCCACCACGGCATCCTGGCACCGGTCAGGTCGGCCTCTCCTCGGTGAGTCCGATACACACAGCTGGTGCTTTCGCTCGAGCTGGCTGCGGGTTGCTCGCCTAGATCACCTCGCTGAGGATGACGGTCATCGAACCCGTCGCAAAGTTTGCCATGTCCGCGTTGGTCTTCTGTCCCTCGTTGCTTCCAAGGGCAGCCTGCATCGAGGCCACGTCATCGAAGGTGAGAGTCGCGATCCAGAAGGTGTCGGTCGGCGTCCCGTCGAGGTTTGACAGCGCCCGGCCGTACTCGAATGAACGCAGGCCGGGGAGCGTTCTGCCGATCGGTGCGTGTGTCTCGACGTAGTACCGCTCGAACTCCTCGGGATTGGCCGGGGTCCCGAAATGCACGTTCAACTTCACGGTCATGGAGGGATCCAGTCAGTCGTGGTTCAGGCGCGGGCTTCGAGGATCATGTTGAGCGGTGTTTCTGCGGCGCGGCGGAAGTGCGCGTAGCCCGCTTCGTCGAACACCTGATGCAGCCTCGCCTCACCTGCTTGTGCGCCGAGGCCCAGCCCGACCTCCTGCGACAGCGAGTTCGGGGTACAGAGCGTCGCCGACGCGGTGTAGAGCAGGGCGGCCAGCGGGTTCTCGGCGAGGTTCGTTGCTCTGCCATCGAGTGCCATCGGCTCGACGAGCAAGACAGTGCCTCCCGGTTCGAGGTGTTCGCGTGCATAGCGGGCGATGCCCACCGGATCACCCATGTCGTGCAGGCAGTCGAAGAAGCAGATCAGGTCGTAGCTGCCGTCGTATTCGTTGGCGCCTGCTACGGAGAACTCCGTGCGGTCGGTGACGCCGGCCTCCCCTGCTCTCGTCTTCGACGTTTCGATGGAGGGCGCATGGAAATCGAACCCGTGCACCCTCGAGTTCGGGAAGGCCTGCGCCATCACCACCGCAGAAGCGCCATGGCCGCAACCGACGTCGGCGACGGTCCCGCCGCGCTGGAGCTTCTCCTCGACGCCTTCGAGCGCCGGGATCCAGGCGGAGGTGAGGTACGCACGGTACCCGGGACGGAAGAACCACTCGGTTCCGCGGAACAGGCACGCGTGGTGATCACGCCAGCTCATGCCGCCGTCGCCGCGGTACGCGCTGACGAGCTTGTCGCCATCGATGGTCATCGCCATGAGCGTGTTCATGCCCCGCGCCATGAAAGCCGGAGAGCTCTCGTCCGCGAGGACCATCGCCGCCTCGTCCGACAGCGTGTAGTTGTCCGCATCGGGATCGAACGTCACGAGTCCAGCGGCCGCCTGTGCGTCCAACCACTCTCGGGTGAGTCGGGGGTTACACCCCGCGCTACCGGCAATCTGGTCGGCGGTGAGCCCACCAGCCCCGGCCATGATCCCGTAGTAGCCGAGCTCGTCGCCCAGCCACATGGCAAGACAGACCGCCCCACCCGTCATAAAGCCGGCTAGCTGTCCGACCAGTTCCTCGACACGCGCCTCGTCCACAGCCATCGGAAAAGACCTCCATGGTCGATCTGCTCCTGGAGGGTCACCGCGAATCGCAACCTAATCCTTAGCCGGGTGAGTTTCACCCCCCAAGTCGCGCCAGAGCTTGTAGTGGCGTTCTAGGCCCAGCGGCGGACAGCACCGGTGTAACCGCAAAGAGCGACGGCGGGGGCCGGTTCGGGGCCGAGTAGGAATCGAACTTTCGACCGAGCGATCGAGTCGTTGAGGGAAACGATTACGAGGCGGCCTGGCGGTGAGGCAGCTTCCAGTTGGGCCTGACGAAGTGGCAGGTGTAGCCGTTCGGATAGTGCTGGAGGTAGTCCTGGTGCTCCGGTTCGGCCTCCCAGAAGGGACCCACCGGTTCCACCTCGGTGACGACCGGGCCCGGCCACAGGCCGGAGGCGTTGACGTCGGCGATCGTGTCCTCGGCCACGTCCCGCTGCTCGTCGGACGTGTAATAGATGGCCGACCGGTAGCTCGCTCCGACGTCGTTGCCCTGGCGGTTCACGGTGGTCGGGTCATGAATCTGGAAGAAGAACTCGAGCAGGTCTCGATAGGTGATCAGCGACGGATCGAACACGATCTCGATGCCCTCGGCGTGGTTGCCGTGGTTGCGGTAGGTGGCGTTGGGAACGTCACCGCCCGTGTACCCGACTCGGGTCGAGATGACCCCGGGGAGCTTCCGGACCAGCTCCTCGACGCCCCAGAAGCACCCTCCAGCGAGAACGGCACGCTCGGTTTCATCAGTCATTGCTCCACCTCTCTGTAGAGTCGTGAAGTTGAACAGTACGCGGGTCGATCCTGTTCCGACACCGCCGCCCGTGGTCGCGTTCTCGCGGTGGGTGGATCGAACCACCGACGAGCGATCGCCAGGCATCGTGCGGCAACCCTTGTGCACGCGTCGCGACCGCAGGTCAGCCGATCAAAGGGCAGGTGGCTTCTCCCCATGCCGGGCCTTCAAGAGCGTGGCGGTTCGGGCCGCGTCGAGCACATCACGAGATGGCACTGATTTGGACGTGTCCCCTGCGCGGCGCCGACCATCTGCCCACCCACTTCGACGACGATGGCAGCCGGCTGCCCCGAACATCCCGATATCGCGAATGGCTCGCCCCGAAGGCCTCGGCGATGATGCGTGCGGCCGACGGTCACGTCGAGGGCTTCAGATCCCGCACCGCGATCTGACTCATTCTGCGAACCTACGCCGAAGCTGTTCACGGTCGTGGGCCCGGGTGGGATCGAACCACCGACCGAGCGATTATGAGTCGCCTGCTCTGACCACTGAGCTACGGGCCCCGAGGGGACAACGGTAATCGGTGGCGACCGGCCGGCCGTGCGGACGGCCGGGGTCGTAGGGTGGTCGGTCATGGGGACGGTGATCGACTGCGATCAGCATCTCTTCGAGACCGCGGACCTGTGGCGCGACTACATCGACCCACAGTTTCGGGACCGCGCGCTCCGGCTGGAAGATGATGACCTCGGGTACACGTGGCTCACGTGGGGCGAGCGCCGGATCATGCCGGCCTTCCATCAGATCCCGGGCGACACCGAGACGATCGGCCGACAGATGCGTCGGCTGCGCAACCGTGAGCCCGCCGAACTGCCCTACCGCGAGATCACGCCTCCGGCGTACGAGCAACCCGCGGCGCGGCGTGCGGCAGCTCGACGAGACGGGTGTGGACGCCGCCGTGCTGTTCCCCAACTACGGGCTCGCCTGGGAGTTGGAACTCGAAGCGGACCAACCGGCACAACAGGCCAACCTCGGTGCCTGGAATCGGTGGACCGTCGACGTGGCGAAGGAGGGTGGAGGCCGGTTGCTGCCCGTCGCTCATCTGACGTTGCGCGATCTCGACTGGCTCGACACACAGTTGCGAGCGCTGAGCGCGGGTGGTGTGCGGGCGGCCATGATCGCCCCGTCGCTGGTCGACGGAAAGCCGCTGTCTCATCCGTCGCTCGATCGAGCTTGGCGATTGTTCGTCGACCACGAAGTCACGCCGGTGTTTCACGTGAGCAGCTTCCGCAAGCCGTTCGACGACGCCTGGTACGCCGACGATCCCGACGACGGCAACCCGGTCTTGAGTTCGGTCTTCCTCGGTACCGCGCCAGCGTTGGCGTTGGCCGACCTGGCGGTGCACGGAGTGTTCGAACGTCACCCCGAGCTGCGTATCGGTGTGATCGAACTGTCGGCGGTGTGGGTGCCGATGTTCTTGTTGAATCTCGACGGCGGGTTCGAGTTCCACGCCCGCTTCAACGGCGCACCGTTGACCGCGATGCCGCTGAAGCCGAGCGACTACATCCTGCGCCAGGTACGCGTCGCCGCGTTCGCCTACGAAGGCCCGGACCGTCTGATCCGGCGCGCCGGCGACATGTTCATGTTCTGCAGCGACTACCCACACTCGGAAGGCACCGCCGACGCGCTGGGCGACTACCGCCGCATGGCTCCCGGTGCCGCCACACCGGACGAAGCTCCCGGCTTGTTCGGCGCCAACGCGGCCTGGCTGTTCCGCCTCTGATCTTGCTGAGCTCCGGGGGTGGGGCTCGAACCCACGACCAACTCGATTAACAGTCGAGCGCTCTTCCAACTGAGCTACCCCGGAAGGATTGCGAATGGCGCAGGATAGCAGTGCCTGACACGAGCCCCATCACGGCCCGGTGAGTGCGGCTCGACGTAGTAGCGACACGTAGGCACAACCCATCGGATGCTTGGCACTTTCCGAATCGACGGATCCGGTACGGCGCGGTAGGGCGCACCGACCTGATGCTCGAGGAATCGCCGTCACCTCACACCAGAGCTGCAATGGCCGCCTCGAGGTCCAGCCCTTGATGGAGGTAGATGCCGAAGTCGGAGTCGACGACTCGTCCACCTCGAAGAACGTGCCGAAACCACGCACAGAAGAATTCGATCATCCGAGGATCGCTGTTGGCAAAGCTCACCATGCCGTCGGTCTTTGACCCTTCACCCGCATAGAGCGCGGTGCCGGCGGCGAGGAAAGCCTCCTCGCTCAGCTGGCCGATGCGGTCGCGGCCCCATTGGAGCATCTCGTCGATCTCGGCTTGCTTGGCGACTTGGAGCTTGTTCGGGGCACGCCGGCGGGCCGTACGTCGGGGCTGGGGTTCGAACTCGACGTCGCGTACCCACAGCGACACCGAGCTCTTGGACACGCCGAGCTCGTTGGCGATGTCCTGCAAGGTCCATGCTTCGGCCCGCAGCTCCCGAGCTCGTTCCTGTTCGAGGACCTTCCCGCGATAGCCCATCGAACAAGTATGGGGATGCGGTGTGACAGTCTGATCGCATGCGCTTCACCACGGGAGTCGTTGTCGGTCTCGCCGTCGGGTACTACCTCGGCAGCAAAGCCGGACGCGAGCGGTACGAACAGATCGAGGAATGGCTCGACAAGGTCCGCGGCACCGACACATACCGCGACATCACCGACCGGATCGAGCAGCTCTACGAACAGGGCCGATTGGGCACCGACCCCGTACTCGACCTGCGCGCCGCGGAGTTCGACGAACCCACGGCCTGACTACTCCGTGTCGAGGTAGTCCCGCAGCTTCTGCGACCGATGCGGATGCCGCAGCTTGGCCAACGTCTTCGACTCGATCTGGCGGATCCGCTCGCGGGTCACACCGAACTCGCGGCCGACCTCCTCGAGCGTTCGCGCCTGGCCGTCGTCGAGCCCGAAGCGCATCCGCACGACCGCCTTCTCGCGATCGTTCAGCTCCTGCAACGCTTCTTCCACCGCGCTGTTGAGCATCATCTTGGCCGCCATCTCCGCCGGGGCTTCGGCTTGCTGGTCTTCGATGAAGTCCGCCAAGTTCGAGTCGTCCTCTTCGCCAACGGGTGAATCGAGTGACAACGGGTCGAGCGAGATGCGCATGATCTCGCGCACTCGCGCCTCGCTCATGTCGACCTTGTCAGCCAGCTCCTCGACCGTCGGCTCCCGCTCGAGCTCCTGCATCATCTGTCGCTGTACGCGATGCACCTTGTTGATCGACTCGACCATGTGCACCGGAATGCGGATCGTGCGCGCCTGATCGGCGATGGCTCGCGTGATCGCCTGGCGGATCCACCAGGTTGCGTACGTCGAGAACTTGAAGCCCTTCGTGTAGTCGAACTTCTCGACCGCACGCATCAGACCGAGGTTGCCCTCCTGGATCAGATCCAGGATCAACATGCCGCGTCCGACGTACCGCTTGGCGATCGACACCACCAACCGCAGGTTGGCCTGTGTCAGCTCCGACTTGGCGCGCTCGCCCTTCTTGACCAGCCGCTCGAGCCGGCGGCGCTCGACCGGCTCGAGCGCCGTGATCTCGCCGCTGGCCTCGAGGTCGGCCAGGCGCTCGGCCGAAATCATCCCGGCCTCGATCTTCTTGGCCAGATCGACCTCGTCCTGCGCGTTGATCAGCGGTACGCGGCCGATCTCCTTCAGATACATGCGAACCGGATCCGACGAACCGCCCGCGCTCATTCGTAGCGCTTCACGCGACGCAACGGCGCGGAACCGCGCCCGCTGGCGCGACGCCAGGTCCTCGCCGTCGTCCTCGTCATCGACCTCTTCGATGATCACCGTTTGCAGCTCGGCCACGTCTTCGACCACCGCGTCCGCCTCCAGGCTCGCGCTGTCGGCCACGGGCTCCGCCGTCACCGGAACGATCGGCTCGGCCACGGGATCAGGGACCGACGGGGTGTTGGGCACGATCGCGTCGAGGCTCTCGTCCAACACGATTCCCGACTTGTCGAGCAGCAGTCGAACTCGCTCGTAGACATCGGGCGAGAACTCGACGTGGCGGAAGACCTCGAGCACGTCGTCGAGACCCAAGCTGCCGCGTTGCTTCCCGCGATCGAGCAACTCCCGAAGCTGCTCGTCTGAAACCCCCACCACCGGGGAGAGCAACGGCGCGCTCTCACTCATCGATGATTCTCCTCCGGCCGACCCGCCAGCCAGGCTAGCAACTGCTCGGCCGCCTCAACGGTCGTATCCGGATCGTTCATCTCGTCGATCCGCTGACCCAACCAGGTGCTGTCGGCTAGTACCAAAACAGAATCAGGTTCGCGGCGGGCCTGTTCGTTCAGGGCTTGCATGGCGCGACGCCCGGCCTCCTGGACCAAGCGGAAAACCACATCGTGGGGCTCGGCCTCCGTGTCGTCGACGGCCAGCCGCTGCAACAGATCGGCCGCCGCCGGGTCGGCTCGCTCGATCGCCTCCCGCAGCGACGGGGCCGCGATCAGCGCCCGATACGCCGCCAACGCCAGCTCGTCCCGGAACAGCACCTCGGACACCCAGTCGGCCCAACCCTCCATCTCCTCCGGATGACTCACGAACAACCGCAACAACTCGACCTCGGGCGACTCGTGCCGCAACACGCGCGCCGACGGCGGACGATCGACCGCCACTCGCTTGCCGCCCGCTCCCCCGCTACGCGACCGCAGCCCTTCACGCAACCGGTCCGGATCGATCCGACAGCGACTAGCGACTTCCATCACGTACTGGTCGCGCACCAGATCACTCGGATGCTCGGCTATCACCGCCAACGCCGCCTCGGCCGCGCGCGCCCGGCCTTCGGGCGTTCGCAAGTCAGCGCGATCGAGTACTCGATCCACTCGGAACCTCAAGAACGGCACCGCACCATCGACGGCCTTGCGCAATGCGGCCGGATCTTCGCGAGCCAGGTCGGCAGGGTCGACGCCGGCCGGCAACGCGGCCACCGCCACATCGACGTCGTGCGCCTTCTCCCACTGATAGAACCGCTCGGCCGCATGCTGCCCCGCGGCGTCGGCATCGAACGCCAGCACCACCCGACGGGCGAAGCCGCGCAACAGCCGCACGTGCTCCTCCGTCAGCGCGGTCCCGCAGGTGGCCACAGCTCGCGGCACACCCGCCTTGGCGAAGCCGATGACATCCGTATAGCCCTCACACACGATGGCTTCATCGGCCGTGACGACGTCGCCCTTCACCCAATTGAGCCCGTAGAGCACCTTGCTCTTCGCGTAGATCGTGCTCTCGGCCGAATTCTTGTACTTCGGGCCCTCGCCCCCCGGCATCACCCGACCACCGAAACCAACGGCGTGACCGTGGGCATCGAAGATCGGAAACAACAGCCGACCCCGGAATGCATCCGTCTGCCGATCGCGCCGGTTGAGGAACCCCAAGCCCGACTCGACGAACACGGCGTCGGGCAACTTCAGCGCCTTGGCCAGCTCGTCCCACCCTTCCGGTGACCAACCGATCCGGTACTGGCGCACGTCGTCACCGTCGAGCCCTCGCGATCGCAGATAACCGCGGGCCTTCGCGGCGTCGGGTGCCGACAACAACCGCTGGTGATACCACTCGACCGCACGCTCGACGGCGTCGAGCAACTTGGCCCGCCGCTTGCGACCTTCCGATTCACCTTGATCGGTGTAGTGGAGCGTGACGCCAGCGCGGCCCGCCAGCTTTTCGATCGCGCCCACGAAGTCGAGATGCTCTACCTCGCGCACGAACGTGATCACGTCACCCTTCGCACCACATCCGAAGCAGTAATACAGACCGTCCTCCTGATTGACAGAGAACGACGGTGACTTCTCGGCGTGGAACGGGCACAAGCCCTGCCAACGCCGACCGACCCGCTTGAGCGCGACGTGCTCACTGATCACCGCGACGATGTCGGACGACGCACGGACGTGCACGATGTCGTCGTCGGCGATGCCCATCGTCAGCAGGCCCCAGCAAGAAGCGAGCGATACGACGACTGCATCAGGGGCACGGTAGCAGCGGGCTACGACAGTGTGACCATGCCCCCGAGGAGCCCGAATCTTCAGGCTTCGCGGTTGACCCCACCGGCCTCGCCGAGCACGGCGCGAGCCGCGGCGAGCCGAGCGATCGGCACCCGGAAGGGCGAGCACGACACGTAGTCGAAACCGAGCGAGTAGAAGAATTCAATTGAGTCCGGGTCGCCGCCGTGTTCACCGCAGACCCCGATCTTGAGGTCGGGCTTGGTCCGGCGACCGCCCGCAACGCCTTGCCGCACGAGTTCCCCTACGCCGAACACATCGATGGTGTCGAACGGATCGTTCTTCAGGATGCCTTCCTCGAGGTACTTCTCCATGATTGGCGCGACGTCGTCCCGACTGAAGCCCCACGTCATCTGCGTCAGGTCGTTCGTGCCGAACGAGAAGAAGTCGGCGGCTTCGGCAACCTCGTCGCCACGCACGGCGGCGCGCGGGGTCTCGATCATGGTCCCGATGGTGACGTCGAACTCGTCGACACGGTCGCCGACTGTCTCCTCGATCGCTTCGGCAGTCCATCGCCGGGCAAGCTGGAGCTCGGACAACGTGACCACGAGCGGGATCATGATCTCGATGATCGGATGCCCGCCCTTGTCCTTGCGGGTGCGCGCCGCCTCCATGAGGGCACGTACCTGCATCTTGTACAACCCGTCCTTGATGATCCCGAGCCGTACTCCGCGTAGGCCGAGCATCGGGTTCTGCTCCTGCCACTTGCGGGCCGCGGCCAACATCTCGTGGCCTGCCGGCTCCAACTCACCGCGCGCCGCCTCGATCGCCAGTTCTTCGACCTGCGGGAGGAACTCGTGCAGCGGTGGATCGAGCAGCCGAACGGTCACCGGCAAGCCGTCCATCGCCTCGAGGACCTCTTCGAAATCGGCCCGCTGCACCTGCAACAGCTCTTCGAGCGCGGCCGTCTCGGCTTCCGGGGTGTCGGCGAGGATCATGGCGCGCACGACGGGCAGCCGATCGCCCAGGAACATGTGCTCCGTGCGGCACAGGCCGATCCCCTCGGCACCAAATTCCCGAGCGCGAGCTGCGTCCTCGCCGGTGTCCGCATTGGCGCGAATGCCCAAGTGACCCTTACGGATCTCGTCGGCCCACGCGAGGACCACATCGAACTCCGCCGGCAGGCTGCCCTCGGCCAGCTTCACCTCGCCGACGTAGATGCGGCCAGTGCTGCCGTCGATCGAGATGACCTCGCCCTCGCGGATGACCGTGCCGTCGTTCGTCGTGAGCGTGTCGGCACCGATGTCGAGGCTCTCGGCGCCGCACACCGCGGGCTTGCCCCATCCGCGTGCGACGACTGCGGCGTGGCTGACGAGTCCGCCACGCGACGTCAGAATGCCCTCGGCGACCGCCATGCCGTGCACGTCCTCGGGCGACGTCTCCTGTCGCACCAACACCACTTGCTCACCCCGCTCGAACGCCTCGGCACAGCGATCGGCATCGAAGTACGCCTTGCCGACCGCAGCGCCCGGCGAGGCCGCGAGGCCGGTACCGAGCACTGCCGCGTCGGTCTCCTCGAACTGGGGATGCAACACCTGCTCGAGATGCTCCGGATTGACCCGCATGACGGCTTCGGCGGCGGTGAGCTTGATCCGCGCGTCGTTCGTGAGTGCGACCGCGATGCGCAGCGCGGCGGCGCCCGTGCGCTTGCCCACACGCGTCTGCAGCATCCACAGCTTGTCCTGATCGATCGTGAACTCGGTGTCGAGCATGTCGCGGTAATGCAGCTCGAGCCGCTCGAAGATACCGAGCAGTTCCTCGTAGATCGCAGGGAACTCATGTTGCATGTCAGCCAAGGGCAACGTGTTGCGGATGCCCGCCACCACGTCCTCGCCCTGGGCATTGATCAGGAAGTCGCCGTAGGCGCCCGCCTCTCCCGTTGCCGGATTGCGTGTGAACCCCACGCCCGTACCCGACCGGTTGTCGCGGTTACCGAACACCATCGACTGCACGTTCACGGCTGTGCCGAGATCGTCGGGGATCCGCTCGCGCCGGCGGTATGCCACCGCACGGGGCGAGTTCCACGAGTTGAACACGGCTTCGATCGAACCCCTCAGTTGGTCGCGCGGCACCTGCGGGAAGGGCTTGCCGGTGTGCTTCTCGACCAACTTCTTGAACTCGGAGATCACACCGGCGAGGGCATCGGCCGGGATCTCGGCGTCGGACGCGGCACCCGAGCGATCGCGCGCGGCCTCGAAGAGCGCGTCGAACTCCTCACCAGGGATGTCGAGCACGATCTTGCCGTACATCTGGATGAACCGTCGGTACGAGTCGTTGGCGAATCGCTCGTCGTTCGTCTGCTGCGCGAGCCCTTTCACCGACTCGTCGTTCAGGCCCAGGTTCAAGACGGTGTCCATCATCCCGGGCATCGAGAACTTGGCGCCCGAGCGAACGCTCACCAACAGCGGGTCGGCCGCGTCGCCCAACCGCTTGCCCATCGCCTGCTCGAGGCTCGCCAGGTGGTGCGCCACCTCGTCGTCGAGCCCGGCGGGCCAGCCGTCGACCATGTACGCGCGGGACGCGTCGGTCGAGATCGTGAAGCCCGGCGGTACGGGAAGGCCGAGCACCGAGGTCATCTCCGCCAGGTTGGCGCCCTTGCCACCCAGCAGATCCTTCATCTCCATGGGCGGGCGGGCGTGCTCGTGGTCGAACCCAAAAACGAACGTCATGTGGCGCAGGCTAATGCCCCCGACCGGCACTCGAAATCGACGTCGATTTTCGTCAGGTGAGGGGTTTGGTCGCGGCCAGCGAGTAGATCATCGGCAGCGAGGGCCGATCGGCGGGCACGTGAAAGGTGCCGTCGCCGTGCCGCTCGAGAAACGGGAAGCGCTGCCACAACGTGATCGGGTGCTCGTGCAGGAACTCCAGTTCCAGACCGGCCTCGATGAGCGCGGTCACCACCTCGCTGATCGGGTGCGTCCACTCCCACGTCGAGTTGTGCGCGGTGGGCGCCTCGGCATCGACGTACGAGCCCGGCGTCTCCCAGCGGTGGCCCTCGGGCCGGAAGTACGGGTCGATCACCTCGAACCGCTCGTCGTGGAGGGTCTCGATGATGGGATGGAACTCGGCCAGATAGAACCGGCCTCCGGGAGCGACCAGCTGGGCGCACACTTCCGCCCACCGCGGGATGTCCGGCAGCCACACCAGGGCGCCCAAGCCCGTGTAGACCACGTCGAACGTACGGCCGCCGACGGCGTCGACGGCGTCGTAGACGTTGGCGGCCACGAACTCGGCCTCGATCCCGGCGTCGACCGCCAGCCGGCGCGCCTCGTGGACCGCGGGTGTCGAGAAGTCGACTCCGGTCACCCGCGCGCCGAGCCGCGCCCACGACAGCGTGTCCTGCCCGAAGTGACATTGCAGGTGCAGCAACGTCTTGCCGTCGACCGCACCCACCTCGTCGATCTCGAAGGCGCGCAGCGACGACCGGCCGGCGAGAAACGTCTCGTTGTCGTAGAAAGCGCTGCCCGAGTGCAGCGGAACCCGTTCGTCCCATGCGAGCCGGTTCAACTCGAGCCACTCACCGTCGCCGCCGGACATGGTCGCCCGTATCAGCCGACGCGTTCGCCGAGGTAGTCCACCAACCCGTCGACCGCCACCCGTTCCTGTTCCATCGAGTCGCGCTCGCGCACCGTCACGGCCTGATCGTCGAGCGTGTCGAAGTCGACCGTGACGCAATACGGCGTGCCCAGCTCGTCCTGGCGTCGATAGCGGCGGCCGATCGCCTGCGTCTCGTCGTAGTCACACATGAACACCGGCTGCAAACGCTTCAGCACGTCGCGAGCGGTCGGTGTGAGCGTGTCCTTCTTCGAAAGCGGCAGCACCGCGACCTTGTACGGCGCGATGCGCGGGTGCAGCCGCAACACCGTGCGCGGTTCGCCGCGCACCATCTCCTCGTCGTACGCCGCGAGCAAGAACGCCATCATCGTGCGCGTCGCGCCGGCGGCCGGCTCGATGACGTGAGGCGTGTAGCGCTCGCCGGTGGCCTGATCGAAGTAGTCCAACTTCTCGCCGGAGTGCTTGCTGTGCTGTGTGAGGTCGTAGTCACCCCGGTTGGCGATGCCCTCGAGCTCGCCCCACCCCCAAGGAAAGAGAAACTCCACATCGGCCGTGCCCTGCGAGTAGTGGCTCAGCTCGTCGGCGTCGTGGGGCCGCAGCCTCAGCTTGTCGGACGGGATACCCAGCTCGTCGTACCAATCGGCGCGCTGCTGACACCAGTACTCGTACCACTGCGTCGCTTCGTCCGGCGGAACGAAGTACTCCATCTCCATCTGCTCGAACTCACGAGTACGGAACACGAAGTTCTGCGGCGTGATCTCGTTGCGAAACGACTTGCCGATCTGCGCGATACCGAACGGAGGCTTCTTTCGGCTCACCTGCAACACGTTGGCGAAGTTCGTGAACATGCCCTGCGCGGTCTCGGGACGCAGATAGGCAACGGCGGCGTCCTCCTCGACGGGGCCGGCCTGCGTCTTGAACATCAGGTTGAACTGCCGGGCCGGGGTGAACGAGTTCTTGGCGCCGCAGTTCGGGCACACGTCCGGGTCCTCGAGCTGATCCTCACGGAACCGCTCCCCGCAGTTGCGGCAGTCGACCAGCGGATCGGTGAAGTTCTGGAGGTGACCGGAGGCTTCCCACACCGCGGGCGGCGACAGGATCGCGGCGTCGAGCCCGACCACGTCGTCTCGCAACTGCACCATCGACCGCCACCAGGCGTCCTTGACGTTGCGGAGCATGAGGACCCCGACCGGTCCGTAGTCGTAGGTCGACCGGAAGCCGCCGTAGATCTCGGCCGACTGGAAGACGAAGCCCCGCCGCTTGCAGAGGTTGACCACCTTCTCCAGCAACGCGGGGTCGTTGGGCACGTCGACCCGCTCGATCTCGGACATGGCCGGTCAGCGTAGTGGCGGCAGGTCGTGGCGCCGACCGTGTATCCGAGCGCCGGTGTCGGCGGTGGGCAACAATGGCCCGCCGGAAGCCAGGCCGTTCGTTGCCGGTGCAGGGAGGACGAACTGTGAGTGCGTATCCAACCCAATCCGATCCCACCGCTGTTGCCGGCCGCCGTTTCGGCGCGTTCGTCATCGACTCGATCGTGCTCGCGGTCATCCCGCTGGCGCTGTTCTTCGCCACCGCGGGGATCACGCTCTATGAGCGACCGACCACGTGCGCTCAGGTCGCGGCCAAGCCGGGCGAGCTGTCGAGCTCCGAACGGTGCCGCAAGGTCGACGCCACGGTCAACGACACGCAGTACAGCGCGGCCACGTACAAGCCGGCGGCCGCCTTCATCGCGGGCGGTGTGTATCTCCTCTATCTCGTCCTCGTCGAGTGGATCGTGCAGGCCATGACCGGCGCGACCCTGGGCAAAGCGATCTTCGGTATACGAACCGTCGACGAGAGCGGCAACGCGCCCGGACTCGGCAAGCAGTTCATCCGCGGGCTGTTGTGGATCATCGACTCGCTCTGCAGCGCGCTCGTGGCCGCCATCCTGATTCTCGTCACCAAGGGTCACCGCCGCCTCGGCGACATGGCGGCCAAGACCTTCGTCGTGCGGTCCTCGGCCAAGGGTTCGCCGATCGTGGTGCCGGGCCTGGCGACCGACGCCGTCGGGGTGGACGCGGGCGTCCCCGCGACCGGCACGTACGGCGCCTACGGCGCACCCAGCACTCCCCCGACGAGCCCGTATGCGCCTCCCGCACCGGGCACGATGGGCACGACCCCACCGATGGCGGCACCGGCAGCCACCGCGGCGGCAGCGGCCGCGGCACCCGCCGCCGCTCCGTCGCCGACACCCGAGGCGTCCGGACCGCAATGGGATGCCGGGCGCAACGCCTACATCCAGTGGGACCCCGCCGGGAATCGTTGGCTCACCTATGACGACGGCGCATCGCAGTGGAAGCCGATCGAGGGCGATCAGCCACCTCCCCCACCCGCCTGATCCCTTTCGAGGCGAACCTGTACGCAGATCGGGGGTCAGAGCCCCCACTTTGCGCACAGGTTCGGCGGTGTTGGCGGTGTTGGGGAGTGTGGAGTTGGGTCAGCCGCGGTCGAGAAGGGTGACCGACCGCAGACGACGTTCGATGTGATGTTCGAGCGAACGCGTCGCGAGGTTGGTCACCTCGTGGGTCGCGGGTGACACCGGCTCGTTGAGCGCCGCACCCAACTGACCGCCCAACATCAGCTGCAACAACCTGAGCGCCGCCGGTGAGATCGCCTGGCCACGCCGGCAGTTGACGCACAGCACGCCGCCGGATTCGGTGTCGTACGCGACCAGGTCCTCGCGCGCACCGCACTCGACGCATTGATCGACCATTGGCCGGAAGCCTTCGAGCGCGAGTGCCTTCAAGAAGAATCCCGGCACCACGAGCGGCGAATGATTGGCGCTCAACGACCGGAGTGCACCTAACAGCATCTGATACAGCCGCGGGTTCGGCTCGCGATCCTGCGCGAGCTGATCGACCGCTTCGAGCATGGCCGACGCCCCGGCGATGCGATCGAGGTCGTCGCGGATCGTGCGGAAATGATCGATCGACTCGACCTGCGTGACGATGTCGAGCTCACGCCCCTCGTACAGCTGCAGCGCGATGTGACTGGTCGGCTCCAGCCGCGAGCCGAACTTGCTCTTGGTCTTGCGCACGCCCTTGGCGACGGCCCGAACCTTGCCGTGCCGTTCGGTGAACAACACGATGATCCGATCGGCCTCGCCCAAGCGGTAGGTCCGCAACACGACTCCGGTGTCGCGATACAGGTGGCTCATGGCCCTGCTTCGACCTCTCCGGGCTCGATACCGCCGAATCGACGATCGCGTGCCTGGAACTCGCGCACCGAATCGAAGAGATGCTCTCGGCGGAAGTCCGGCCACAACACCTCGGTGAAGACCAGCTCGCTGTAGGCGATCTCCCACAGCAGGTAGTTCGAGATGCGGTACTCGCCCGAGGTGCGGATCATGAGATCCGGGTCGGGCATCTCGGGGTCGTACAAGTACTTGTGAATCGTGCGCTCGTCGATCTTGTCCGGTTTGATCCCGGCCTCGACGATCTGGCGCACCGCGTCGACGATCTCGGCCCGACCGCCGTAGTTGAACGCGATCGTGAACGTCATCGTGCGGTTCTTCTTGGTGAGCTCGGCCGACTCGTCCATGCGCCGGATGATGCGCTTGGGGACGCGCCAGTCGCGCCGGCCGAGAAAGCGCATGCGGACGTCGCGGTCGTTCATCTCGTCGCGCCGGCGTACCAAGAGCGACTCGTTGAAGCCCATCAGATAGCGGACCTCGTCCGTGGGGCGTTTCCAGTTCTCGGTCGAGAAGGCGTACACGGTCAGCCACTTCACGCCGAGCTCGAGCGCGCCCTCGACCGTGTCGAAGAGCGCCTCCTCACCCGCGGCGTGACCCTCGGTGCGCTTGAGGCCCTTGCGTTGCGCCCAGCGACCATTGCCGTCCATCACGATCGCCACGTGCTGCGGCACACGCTTGGGATCGACGCCGGGAACGGTCACCGCGGCACCCTACCGCCGACCTCTCTGCAGGTCGCGGCATGAGACCGCTCGGTCAGTCGAGGCCGTAACCGAGCCGTTCCAGCGCCTGATGGCGGCGCTGCCAGTTGGGTTCGATCTTCACGTGCAGGTCGAGATACGCACCCTTGGGCAGTTGCTCGCGCACGGCGATGCCGGTCTGCTTGAGCACGCTCCCCTTCTTGCCGATCACGATCCCCTTCTGCGAGTCGCGCTCGACCAGGATCTCGACCCGGATGTACGGCCACTCCCACTCGGTGACGCGCGTGGCGATCGAGTGCGGCAGTTCGTCGTGGGTCACGGCGAGCAACTGCTCGCGCACCAACTCCGCGACCCAGAAGGCGTCGGGTACGTCGGTGACCATGTCGTCGGGGTAGTAATGCGGCCCTTCCGGCAATCGGGCGACGAGATGTTCGACCAGTGCCTCGACGCCGCTTCCTTCGAGCGCAGACACCGGGAAGAACTCCGAAAGATCGAGTTGGGCCGCGGCGCGAGCCAACTGTTCGATCACCTGGTCGGGACTGGCCTTGTCGACCTTGTTGACGACGACGACACCTGACGACGGCATGCGCTCGGCGATGAACCGATCGCCCGGCCCCACCGGTTGGGTGGCATCGACCAGCAGACACGCGACGTCCACGTCGCCGATGGCCTCGGTCGCCGCCGCGTTGAGCCGCTCGCCCAGCGTCGTTCGGGGGCGATGGATCCCCGGCGTGTCGACGAACACCACCTGCGCGTCGGGTCGGGTCAGCACGCCGCGCACCTGCGTGCGGGTGGTCTGTGGTTTGTCGGACACGATCGAGACCTTCTGGCCGAGGATCGTGTTGAGCAACGTGGACTTACCGACGTTCGGGTCGGCCGACGAGGGTGACGAAGCCGGACTTCATCGGGGCGTGATCCGCACGCGACCGATGCGTCGCCCTTGTACGCGCTCGGCCTGCAGTCGATGGCCATCGGACTCGACCGACTCGCCTTCGTGCGGGATGTGACCGAGCAGATGGAACATCAACCCGCCGATCGAGTCCCAGTCGCCCTCGGGCAAGTCCGCGTGGAGCAAGTCGTTCACCTCGTCGATGGGCATGCGTGCGTTCACCCGCACGCCGCCGTTGGGCAGCGGTTCGATCATCGGCTCTTCTCGATCGAACTCGTCGACGATCTCGCCCACCAGTTCCTCGATCAGGTCTTCGAGCGTGACCAATCCCGCGGTGCCGCCGTACTCGTCCACGACGATCGCCATGTGGAAGTGCTGCGCCTGCATCTCGGGCAACAGCTCGGCGGCACGTTTGGTCTCAGGGATGAAGTGCGCGTTGCGGACGAGCGACGACACCGCGACGTCGCTCTGCTCGTCGCGCTCGGCGCGCATCAGGTCCTTGGCGTACACGAGGCCGATGATGTCATCTGCGCTTCCGCCGAACACCGGCAGTCGGCTGTAGCCGTTCAAGAGCACGACCTCCATCGCGTCGGCGACCCGGAAGTCACTCGGCACCCCCACCATGTCGGGCCGGGGCACCATCACCTCGCGCACGACGGTGTCGCCGAACTCGATGATCTGCTCGATGAGCTCGCGTTCGCCTTCCTCGAGCACGTCTTCTTCGACGGCGACGTCGGCCAACGCGAGCAGCTCCTCCTCGGACACGAACGGACCCTCCTTCAGGCCCTTGCCCGGCAGGATCCAGTTCGTCAGCCCGATGAGCGCGCGCGACACCATCCGCAACGGCCAGAACGCGGCGAGAGCCGAGACCGGCCCGGCCGACACCAACGCGGCTCGTTCGGGGTTCTGGATGGCCCACGTCTTCGGGGCGGCCTCGCAGAGCACGAACACGATCACCACGTTGAAGAAGGTCGCGATGGCGATGCCGATCGCCCCGAACAACCGATCGGCCACGATGCCGGTGAGGGTGGCCTGCACCAGCTGGCAGACCAACACCACCAACAGCACCGGGTTCAGGAACCGTTCGGGGTGGGTGACCAGCCCGAGCAGCTTTTGGCCACCGCGTGCGGTCATCTTCGGCCAGCGCCTGCGCCTTGGACTTCGTCATGCGGGTGAGCGCGGTTTCCGCGATGGCGAGATAGGTCGAGATCAACAGGAGCACGACGATCGTGATGACCATCGTCAGGTCGCTACCCGTGAAGGCGTCGGCGAACAGCACGGTCAGCTCCACGGATCGCGCGCGAGCGGACCGTGATGCGCGGCCAGCAGCTCGCGCTCGCGTGCTTGCATGGTCATCCGGTCGTCTTTGTCGGCGTGATCCATCCCCAAGAGATGCAGGATGCCGTGCACCAACAACAGGGCGACCTCGTCGTCGTAACTGCCGGCGTGGTCGGCCGCGTTCTGAGACGCCACCGAAGGACAGATCACGACATCACCGACCAGGCGCGGCATACCGTCGCCGATCGATTCCTCATCGTCGATGGGAAAGGCCAGCACGTCGGTCGGGCCCTCGTGGCCCATGAACCGCTCGTTGAGATCGGCCATGGCCGCCTCGTCGACGAACAGGACGGACAACTCGACGTTGGCACCGAGACCTGCGCCTGACAGCACGGCCGACGCAAGCGATCGCCACCGAGTCACGTCGATCGGAAACGCATCGCGATCCGAGGCCTGCTCGTCGGTCACGAGCACGGTGGCGGGCTCAGGGGGCGGGGTCGACCCGTCATCGAGGGAAGCTCGACGGCGGGTCTGCGGACTCGGAGGGTGGTCGTTCACCCGCCGGTGTCCTCGGCTGCGGTGTACGCATCGACGATGTCCTGCACGATGCGATGGCGAACGACGTCGCGGCTGGTGAGGTGCACGAACTCCAACCCGTCGATCGTGGAGAGCACGGCTTCGAGCCCGACCAGACCGCTGCGACCGCCTTGCACGTCGACCTGGGTCATGTCGCCGGTGACGACGACCTTGGAGTTGAAGCCGATGCGAGTGAGGAACATCTTCATCTGCTCGGGCGTGGTGTTCTGCGCCTCGTCCAAGATGATGAAGCTGTCGTTGAGCGTGCGACCGCGCATGAATGCCAGCGGCGCGACTTCGACGGTGCCGCGGTCGAGCAGTCGTTGCGCGCCGTCGGGCTCGACCATGTCGTAGAGCGCGTCGTACAACGGGCGCAGGTACGGGTCGACCTTGGCCATCAAGTCGCCGGGCAGGAAGCCCAGCCGCTCGCCTGCTTCGACTGCGGGCCGGGTGAGGATGATGCGCTCGACCTGCTTGCTCTGTAGCGCCTGCACGGCCATGGCCACCGCGAGCCAGCTCTTGCCGGTGCCAGCGGGCCCGATGCCGATCGTCACCACGTTCTTGTGGATGGCGTCGATGTAGCGCTTCTGCCCACTGCTCTTGGGTCGGATGCTGCGACCGCGCGCCGATCGCAAGACTTCTGACGCGAGCACCTCGGACGGTCGCTCGTCGGCCTTGACCATGTCGATGCTGCGCGCCACTGCGGCGGGCTCGAGCACGTGGCCCTGCTGCAACAGCGTGACGAGCTCTTCGAAGAGCCGACCTACTTGCTCGGCGTGTTCACCGTCGACGGTGATCTCGTTGCCGCGCACGTGAACGGTCGCGTCGGGGAAAGCGGTCTCGACGAGTCGCAACAACTCGTCCTGGGTTCCGAGTAGGCCCACCATCAGGTGGTTCCCGGGCACGTTGATCTTCACCTGCGTGGCGGCCATGAGTTCTGACCAGGATACGCTGCCCGGCGCCGTGTTCGAGGCGTGGTTGGCGGACCTGCGAGTTGACGATGCTGCGCACGCGCGCGCCCGCACTGCGTGGCTGCGGAGGCAGGCGGAGGAGGAGGCGAGCCTCGTCGGGATCCTGGCCGATCTGGCCGAGCGGGAACGGGTCGTGATCATCGACACGGTGGCGGGGCGCCGTCACAAGGGACTGCTGCTGGTGGTCGGCCGGGACTTCGGCGCAGTCCGCACCCCACACGGGGTTGCCGTACTGATCCGCTACGACAGCATCGCCACTGTGCGGCCCGCACCCCACGAAGAGGGTCCGGTGGGTGACCGAGTCGTGGCACCCACGGCGACCCTGGCCGGAGCAATCGGCTCGCTCGCCGGCTCAGGGGCGCGCGTCGTGGCCCATCCTCGAGGGGGAACCGCCCTGCAGGGAGAGGTGCGGGCGGTGGGAGGGGACGTGGTGACGCTGCGGCTCGACGACCGCAGCACGGCTTACGTGCCGCTCACGTCGCTGGGCGAGCTCTCGGTGGTGGAGTCGGGATAGAGGTGCTCGAGCGTGCCCGGCTCGATGCGACAGGCCTCGATGAAGACATCGACCTCGTTCGCCTTCAAGCGGATGACGCGACCGAAGCGGTAGGCCGGGAGCTGGCCTTCGTCGATGAATCGGTACAGCGTGCGCGGCGTGATGCCGAGCCGTGCCGCGGCGTCGGCCGTGCTCAACCAATGGATGTCATCGGCGGAATCCTGCGCAGACATTGCCCGACAGCATACTTCCCTTCGCAGCCTTTGCCGCCCTTTCGATCCCTTCGAAGCGCGGCGTCATCGGAACCGAGCAGGGAGGCGCGGGCAACTACACCGGCGTGGCGCGAAGCGAACAGAGTGAACCGAATCCGCCGCGCCGAATCCCCGGCCGTCGTCCCGTCGTAGGCCGTCGAGCGGTGGTGGGCGGCCTCCTCGTGACGATCGCGATGGTGGGCACGTTCGCCACGTACAGCCGAGACGACGCGCCGCCCGCCGATCGCGTGCTGGTGTTGCGACGGGATGTCCGAGCGGGCGAGCTGCTGGGTGCCGACGACGTGCACGAGGACCGTGCGGACCTGCCCGAAGCCGCTCGAGAGGCCGCTCTCGACTCCGCCCAACAGTTGGCCGGCGCGATCGCGCTTGCTCCGGGGCAAGCGGGAGACCTCCTGCAACGCAGCGCAGTGTTGCTCCCCGACGAAGCCGACCCCGCGACCGAGTCGCGTCGCGAGTTCTCGTTGCCGATCGAGCGCGACCGGGCTCTCAACGGCGAGATCGCTCGGGGCGAGACCGTGGACGTCCTCGCGACCTACGGCACGGGTGAGTCGGCGTACACGGTCACGGTTGCTCGACGCGCCCAGGTCGTGGACGTGGCCGAGACGTCAGGCGGTCTCGGCAGCGACGGGCGAATCGTGGTCACCCTTGCGCTGCAAGATGCGGAGACGGTCCTGCGCGCCACGCACTCCAGCGTGGCCGCAGTCGTGACGCTGGTTCGCGCGACCCGAGCGCCTCAGGACGATGGCGCCGACCGCTACTCGACGAGCGAGGAACAGTCAGGCCTGCCGTGACCGACCAGTTCGTCGTCCTCGGTGTGGCGCGAGTTCGCTCGACATGGTTCCGTGATCTGTCGCAGTGGTCCACCTCGGCGGCGCTACCGGTGGACTTCGTAAAGTGCATCTCGCTCGAGGAGGTGCGCGCCCGGTTGGGATCGGGCCGCGCCTTCTCCGCGCTGCTGATCGATGCGGCACTACCCGGACTCGATCGCGACCTGACCGACGCGGCCCACGCGACCGGCTGTGCCGTCGTAGCCATCGACGACGGTCGGGCGCGCCACGACTGGCACCAGCTCGGCGTCGACGCCGTGCTGTCCGAACCCGCGCCGCGCGACACGGTCCTGTCCACCCTCCACGAACACGCGCGTCCGGTCTCGACCTTCACGACCGAGGTCGACCTCACGTCCCGCGAGCCCGAGTTCGCGGGCTGGCGCGGTCGACTTGTCACCGTCATCGGCGGTGGGGGTGTGGGCACCTCGACCATGGCCATGGCCGCCGCCCAAGGTTTGGCGACCGATGTTCGCCACGGTGGGCTCATCCTGTTGGCGGATCTGGCACGGCGTGGCGATCTGGCCTTGCTCCACGACAGCGGTGATGTCGTGCCCGGCGTGCAGGAGCTGGTCGAGGCCTACCGAGCCCGAGCGCTGACGCCCGACGACGTGCGCGCCCTCACGTTCGTCTGCCCCGACAGGGGTTACCACCTACTGCTGGGCCTGCGACGCCCTCGCGATTGGTCGGCGCTGCGCCCCCGTGCCTTCGAAGCCGCGATTGCGGGACTCACCCACACGTTTCGCATGACGGTCGCCGACGTGGACGCCGACCTCGAGGGCGAGGAGGACGGCGGGTCGATCGACGTCGAGGAGCGCAACGTGATGGCGCGAAGCGCCGTGGCTCGCGCCGATGCGGTCGCGATAGTCGGCACGGGGTCGGTGGCCGGCCTGCATCGGCTGACTCGTGTCATCGACGAGGTGCTGCGGTTCGGAGTGGACAGCGAGCGCGTTCTGGTCGTCGTCAATCGGGCGACGCGCGCACCGCGGCTGCGCGCCGAGATCACCAGCGCGATCGCAAGCTCGATGACTGCGTTGCAAGGACGGAGCGTCGCGTTGGCATCGCCGTTGTTCGTGCCGGAACGGCGCCGGCTCGACGAAGCGCATCGCGATGCCGTGCCGCTGCCGCGCTCGCTCGTCGAGCCGATCGGCGCGGCCGTGCCGCGGTGCTGCCGGACGTACGCTGCGCTGCCTGCCGCCACCGAAAAACTCACTACCGAAACGATTCGTGAGTCGTGACGAAACGATTGCCGTGCCCGAACCGTGCAGCCATTCTCGTGGTTCCCGTCGTCGGCGGTAGTTCATCTCATGTGTCGCTCACGTGCCGAGATCAAACAGACGAGCTGCTCACGCCATCGAAGTGCCATCGTGCGCGGTTGGTCACGAGTGAGCGATTCGGTCGCCGATTTCGCTTCGTGCACGAGCTCATCCGTCACTTGCCGAACATTGTCGCGCCGTCAGGCACGCGTACATTGCCGTCGCTTGCCTGGAGCAACAGCAACCGACGACCTGGCGACGCTCGCGAACCACTACGCGCGCGCCGCCGCGAGCCTCAACCGTCGAGTACGCCGAGCTGGCGGACGCCCTCGAGCGGCTCGTCGACTGCAGTACTGGATCGAGTTGGTCAACGTGAGAGCGACGCGCCGGTTGCCGTCACACCAGGCTCATTGGGTCACTGGAAGGTCAGCGACCGTTGAAGTCCGGCTTGCGCTTCTCGAGGAACGCTTTGGGGCCTTCGCGGGCGTCCTCGCTCGCCATCACGCCCATGCCGATCTCCATCTCGCGTTTGAACGCCTCGGCCTCGGGCAGCGCCTCGCTCGCGAGCACGGATTCCTTGATGCCGACTACGGCCAGCGGACCGTTGGTCGCCAGCCGATCGGCGAGCTCGCGAGCCCGGGCCAACGCTCCACCCTCGGGCGCGACCTGGCCGATCAGGCCGATCTCGTAGGCGCGCGCCGCGGTGAGCGGCTCGCCGAGCAGCATGACTTCCATGGCGATCGTGTACGGGATCTGCCGAGGCAGCCGCACGGTGGTGCCGGCCATCGGGAACAGACCGCGTTGCACCTCGCTCAGGGCGATGCTCGCGGTCTCGGCTACGACCCGGATGTCGCATGACATCAGGATCTCCATGCCACCGGCGTAGCAATAGCCCTCGACCGCGGCGACCAACGGCTTGCGCAACCGATGGTCCTTGAGGAACCCCTTGAAGATGAGGCTGAAGTCGGCCTTGATGCGTTCTTCGAACTCGTTCTCGGTGGGCTTGCCCGAGAGCATCGCCCCGACCAGTCGATCGAGGTCGGCGCCGGCAGAGAAGTTGCCACCCGCACCGGTGAGGATCGCCACGCGTAGGTCGTCGTCGTTGTCGAGCAAGTCCCACGCGTCACACAGCCGGCACAAGACCTCGGCATTGAACGCGTTGCGCTTCTCCGGCCGGTTCAACGTGACGGTGAGGACATGGTCGTCGCGCTCGACGAGAACTGCAGCTTCACTCACAGGTGGCTCCTTTCGTGGGCGACGAACCCTACTTCGCGACCGGTTCCCGTGAAACATGTCATGGCGACGCGCCCGGCGCACCGGTCTACGTTCCGGCGACATGGCGGATTTGCAGCGGTGAGTGTCGTCCCTGACGGCCATGCGCCCCTGGTAGAGATCGAACGCGCCGTCCAGGCGCGCGCCAAGGAGGTCGCGCTCGACGTCGCCAGTGTCGAGGGCGAGGCGCAACTGCGCGCGCTGATCGAGCACGAAGTCGACCGTTGGGACGACGAGTTCCGGCGCGGACTTCGATCGTTTGCCCTCCCGAACCCCCAGGTCGTCGCCGAGCGGGCGTTCCGGAACCTGGCCCGGTACGGGCCGCTCACTCCCCTGCTCGAGGACGACGACGTGTGGGAGATCATGATCAACGCGCCCGACCAAGTGTTCGTGAAGCGGCATCGTGGGCCGACCGGCTACCACCACGAGGTCTTCCACGACAACGAGCACGTCGTGCGGATGCTCACCAAGGTGCTCGACGACGCGTCGGCCAGTCACCGCAAGCTCGACGCCGCGGAGGGGCTTCAGGATGCACAACTCGACAGTGGGGCTCGCCTGCACATCGTCCACGGCGATCTCAGCCGAGGCGGCAACGTGATGGTCAACGTTCGCAAGTTCACGGGCGTGCCATTCCGCTCGCTCACAGAATTGGTCGACAGGGGCATGCTCGACGCGCCCGCTGCTGCGTTTCTGCGGGCGGCGGTGTCCGCCCATGCCTCGATCGTCTTCGCGGGTGCCCCGGGTTCCGGCAAGACCACGCTCCTCTCCTGTTGCGCAGCGGAGCTCGATCCGGCCTTGCGAGTCGTCGTCGCCGAGGAGGTGTTCGAGGCGGACGTGCCATTGCCGAACGTGGCCAGCATGCAAACGCGGTCGGCACGCGCCGACCGTCCCGCTGTCGACCTTCGCAGGCTGGTGAGCGGCTTTCTGCGCATGGCGCCCGACGTGGCGATCGTCGGCGAGGTGCGAGACCGTGAAGCGCTCCCGTTGCTACTCACGTTGTCGTCGGGCGTGAAGGGCTTCACGACGATCCATGCCGGTTCCGCCCGCCAGGCGCTCAGCCGCCTTCGGTTCGTCGCGCAACTGGCCGACGAGACCGCGAGCCTGCCCATGAGCGCGCTCAACACGTTGGTGAGCGAGGCAGTCGACCTCGTCGTGCACTGCGTACGCGGGCCCGCTGGGCCTCGCGTCACCGAGATCGCGGCGGTCGAGGATCTGGTCGCCGGCCCCGAGGCCACCCAATTCACCGTCACCAATGTCTTCGTCCGCACCGGACGCGACGAGCCGCTGTCGTGGAGCGGACAAGTTCCTCTGCGTCTCGCTCGCCGCTTCGAGCTGGCCGGACTCGACATCTCCGAGCAGCTCCATGAACACGACTCGTGCACCCGGCGACCGTTTTGACGTCGATCCTGCTGACCGCCGCCGCCGGCGGAGGTGCCTACTTGCTCGTCACGGCGTACCTGTTCGGCTGGCGCGACCTGCGTCCGCCACGCGCACCCGGCTCGGGCGTCGTTGGCCGATACGCAATCGCCGGGCGTGCTTGGATGACCCAAGCGGGGCTGGAGGGTGTGAGACCACGTGACGCTGCCGTGTTGGTCGCCAGCGCGTTCATCGTCGGTGCCACCGCGGCCGACGCGTTCTTCGGTGCGCTGCTCCCTTCGGTCGTAATCGGAGTGTTCGTCGCCACCGTTCCCGGCTCCATCGCCACGCGGCGACGTCGCACCCGACGCGAGGCCGCGCACGAGGCGTGGCCGCGCCTGATCGAAGAGATCCGCATGCTCACCAGCTCGCTCGGTCGCTCGCTGCCGCAAGCGCTGTTCGAAGCAGGGCGCTCGGCGCCGACTGAGTTGCGACCTGCATTCGAAGCGGCCCATCGCGAATGGCTGATCTCGACAGACCTTCCTCGCACCATCGGTGTACTCGAGGAGCAGCTTGCGGACGCAACCGCGGACGCCGTTTGCGAAACGCTCCTCATCGCGCACGAGCTCGGAGGTTCGGATGTCGACCGACGCCTCGCCGACCTCGCCGAAGACCGACGCGAGGACGTTCGATATCGCCGGGATGCGCGAGCGCGACAAGCGGGCGTGCGGTTCGCTCGTCGCTTCGTGCTCATCGTGCCGTTGGGAATGGCCTTGGCGGGCATGTCCGTCGGCGACGGGCGCGAGGCCTACGCCACCCCCTCGGGTCAGCTCGCGGTCATCGTGGCACTGGCCCTGGTTGCCGCGTGCTGGATCTGGGCAGGCCGCCTGATGCGCCTGCCCGACGAGGACCGGGTGTTCGGCGAGCGATGACCCGGTTCGTCGGCACGGTGGTTCTCGGTTGGGTCGGCGCGGCTCTACTGATGGGTGAGGTCCGTTGGTTCCAACGCGTGTCCCTCGAGCGGCGTTTTGCTCCGTATCTGCCCGGAACGAAGGCCCGAGAAGTCGAAGCGGGCGGCGCGGCCGCATCGGTCCGCGCGTTCCTATCACCCATCTCGCAATCACTCGGGGCACGCGCCGCGAACCTTTTCGGAGTGAGCGAGGAGCTCGCCCTGCGCTTGGAGCGCATCCACTCGCCCATCGACGTAGGCGCGTTCCGACTGCGCCAGCTCGCATGGACGATGGCGTCCTTCGTAGCGGGTGCGCTGCTCGTAGCCGCGGTTCATCCGCCCGCGCTCGTCTCGCTCCTCCTCCTCGTCGGGCTTCCCTTGCTTGCCTTCCTGCTCCTCGAGCACCGCGTCGCGACAGCTTCCGCCAGCTGGCAACGACGACTCTTTCTGGAGCTACCCGTGGTCTCGGAGCAACTCGGCATGCTGCTGTCCGCCGGCTACTCGGTGGGCGCCGCGCTCGATCGGCTCTCGCGACGCGGTCACGGCGCGTGCGCCGCCGACCTCGGGCGCGTGTGCAGCCGGATCCGTCACGGCCTGGGTGAGCACGCCGCGCTGGACGAATGGGTTCTCGTAAGTGGTGTGCCCGCCGTACGACGGCTGGTTGCCGTGCTCGTGCTCGACCGGGAAGCGGGCGATTTGGGGCGACTCATCACCGACGAGTCACGGGCCACGCGCCGAGAGGTACATCGCGAGCTGATCGAAACCATCGAGCGCCGGTCGCAACAGGTGTGGGTGCCCGTCACGATCGCCACGTTGGTTCCGGGCGTGCTGTTCCTGGCCGTGCCCTTCGTGGCCGCGATGCAGCTGTTCACCTCGTCGTGAGGGACGCGGTCAACCCCAATCGGACAGCTCCGGCGCGTCGTCGTACTGCTGGTGATCGGTGTGCGGGCTCTGCTGTCGCGGCGACTCCGAGGGCGCGGGACCACGCCTCGATGCCGATGACGTCACCGCCCTCGCACGTCCAGTCCGCCTCCGAGCACTGCCACCCCGGCGGCGCATCCGCCTCGAGGGCACCGGTGGCGTACAGCGTCACCGCGACCGATGGGTCCGGTGCGCAATTGTCCACGGCGTGGTCGGTCACCGGGTCGTCGACGACCACCCGCCGCAGCCTCCCGTCGAACGTCTCACCGTTGCAGTACATGGCGGCCGCGAACGAGGCGCCGTTGGAGAAGCCGTCGACGATGATCGGGCCGCAGGGGGCGACGGCGTCGGTGACGCTCGCAAGCGCCTTGTCGTACTCGGCATCGGGGAAGTACAGCCACTGGCGGCCGCCCCAGCCGTCGGCGTTGCCGGTGGGCGATACGACCGTCACGTCGCCGGTGGTCGTCGGCGGCGCGCCCGTGCCGCCCTTCCCGTGCAGCCGCACCACGCAGCGCCCCCCGGCGGGCACCGTCGCCGTTGTGGCCGTCTGCGAGTCGTTACCCCCGCCGCACGACGCGCCGACCACCATGACCGCCGCGACCGCGAGTGACGCGAGCGCGGCGCGGGTCACCGTCGGCGGCCGGCGCGGGCACCCTGGCGGCGCCCCCTCGCCTCGCGACGCGCCTTGGCCCGATCCTGGCTCTTGCTCAGCTGTTCGCTGTCGCCGTTGCCGTCGCCGTTGCCGAGATGCGCAGCGAGGGCGCGCACCGTCGGGTGGCCGAACAACTCGACCACGGAGACCTTGCGCCCGAGCTGCTCGCCGATACGGCTGCTCGCCCGCACCATCATGAGCGAGTTGGCCCCGAGATCGAAGAGGTTGGTCTCGACGCCCACGGCGTCGAGCGCGAGGAGGTCCTGCCAGATCGTCGCGATCGTGACCTCGAGATCGCCCTCGGCCGCCACCATCGCCTCGGCGTCCTCGACCCGACTGCGGTCCGGCGCCGGCAGCGCGTCGCGGTCGATCTTGCCGTTGGGCGTGCGCGGCAGGGCGTCGAGCACCACGAAGGCCGTGGGCACCATGTAGTCGGGCAGCGCCGAGCGCAGATGAGCGCGCAGCTCGGGCGCGAGTGACGTCGCGTCGCGGCGGGCCGGCTGGTTGGCGTAGGCCGACCACGGCAGGGCCGCATCGACGTCCGGAGGTGGCTATCCGCACCGGCGCCGACTTCGACCGCACGACGACGTCGAACCGGTCGATGCCGGCCGCCGACCACGTGGCCGTCGCCTCGTAACGGTCATCGATCCCATCGAGGTCGTCGGGGTGATCACCGGGAGCGACTGCCGTCAGCGCTGTACGCAGATCGGCGACCGTGGTGGTCGACTCGTCGGTCGCGCCCAGCAGCTTCACCAACTCGGCTTCACGGACGAGGCGATCGTTGCGCAGCCCGGTGACGCGCAGCACCGCCGGTTCGTCGGCCAGGGCCTCGCGTACCGCGTCGGCCGACCAGCGTTCGAGGGCGAGCGTGCGCACGTCGGCGACCGGCAGCGGGCGCTCCGGCCGCCTTCTGCACGACCACGTCGTAGCGGAATCGCGTCATCTCGTTCTCGGCGTGGCCCGGCTTGATCCGGATGTCGACGTCGGCGATGTCGGGCCGCTGCGCGGCGAGGGCGTGGAACAGCGCCGGGTCGACGACGAGCTCCTCGTCGCCCGTCTCGCGGTGGTGCGACGCGCGACGCCAGCTCGCTCACCGGCATCGCGGCCGACGCCAGGCCGAGCTCGATGGCCGCCGCGAACAGAGGCTGGAGGTCACGGCTGCGCACGTCGCCGAGGAACAGCGAGCCACCGGGCTCGAGTAGGTCGAGCGCCGTGGACACGACGTCGACGAGGTAGCCGACGTCGGGGAAGTACTGGCGAGACCGAGTTGACGACGATCGTGTCGAACGACCCGTCCACGAGCGCGCCCACCTCGTGGGCGTCGCCGCGGTGGAGCTCGACGTTGGTCAGCTGGTTATCGGCCAGCGCGCCGGCGATGCGGTCGAGGGCGTGCTGGGCGAGGTCGACGCCGACGTAGCGATCGCACGCGGGCGCCACGCGGAACAGCAGCAGGCCGGTGCCACAGCCGATCTCGAGGACCCGCTGCGGCGACAGCGCGAGGATGCGCTCGACGGTGCCGTCGACCCACTCGCGCATCTGCTCGGCCGGGATCGGCTCGCCGGTGTAGCTGTCGTTCCAGCCGGTGATGTCGAACGTCGGGTCGTCGGCGTCGCCCGCGGCGTACGTCTCGTCCCACAGTTGGCCCCACGCCTCGGTGCCGGCCTGGTCGGCGTCGGCGACGACGTAGGCGACGAGGCGCGGCTCGCCGGGTGTGTCGGTGCGGGCCACGACGACGTTCTCGCGGACGTTCGGGAAGCGCCCGATCACGGCCTCGATCTCGCCCAGCTCGATGCGGTAGCCGCGGACCTTCACCTGGTGGTCGAGACGGCCGCTGAACTCCAACTCGCCGTCGTCGAGCAGCGTCACGAGGTCGCCGGTGCGGTAGACCCGGGCGCCGCCCGCCGCCGGCAGGTCGACGAAGCGCTCCGCGGTCAGCTCGGGCCGGTCGAGGTAGCCGCGCACGACGCCGTCGCCACCGATCAGCAGCTCGCCGGCGGTGCCGATCGGGTTCTGCTGCAGGTGGCGGTCGACGATGAACACCTGGGTGTTGGCGATCGGGCGACCGATCGTGATCGGCTCGCCGGCGGCGTCGATCGGCGACACCGTCGACCAGATCGTCGTCTCCGTGGGTCCGTACATGTTCAGCAGGCGGCCGGACAGCACCGGGCGGATCTCGTCGACGAGCGCCGGCGGCAGCGCCTCGCCGCCGAGCATCAGCTGCTCCAGCGTGGCGAGCGCGCCGAGCCCGCTGCTGTCGGCGGCGATCACCGCCGCCATCGACGGCGTGCACTGCAGGTGGGTGACGCGCGTGGCGGTCGACCTGGGCGACGAACCCGCCGTCGAGCTCGTCGTCGTCGGCCGTCGCCGACTCCAGGTCGGCGTCCGGGGCCTCGACGGCTCCAGGGGTTCGGGCCGATGCCGGCGTTGGCGATGCCGGCGCAGCTCGTCGAGGTTCTCGAGGGCGTCGAGCACGACGTCGTCGTCGACGCCGAAGTCGATGAGGCAGGCGATCTCGTCGACGCCGAGGTCGCGCAGCCGGTCGACCTGGGCGACGCAGCTCTCGGGCGTGCCGAACAGGCCGGCCGTGCCGAAGTAGCGCTCGAAGGCGTGGTCCATGATGACGGCGATCTCGTCGGGGTCGAGGTCGTCGAGGTCCGGGGCCGACGAGCCTGCCGCGCCGCGCCGATGCGCCGGGCTTGGCGAAGCTGGTCGTCTCCCACTGCACCTTGTTGATGAGGTCGGTCGAGGTCTTGCAGGTAGTCGAGGAACGGCTCGCGCACGAGCTGCTTCACCGCGTCGACGTCGCTGCCCGACGAACGTGTGCAGCATCAGCGTGACGTGCCCGTCGCCCGGGTGGCCGGCCTCGCGGTACGCGGTGCGGTAGGCGGCGAGGTTGGCGACGAGATCGTCGTGGCTCATCACGAGCAGGTTGGTGAGGATGCTGGCCCCGATGCGGCCGGCCATTCTCGAACGTCGCCGGGCTGCCGCCGGCGGTGATCCAGATCGGCGGCGCCCGTTGCACCGGCGGCGGGAACATCGTCACCTCGATCGTCGCGACCGTCGCCGCTGCGGACCGGCACCGACTCGCCGCGCCACAGCGCCCGCACGGTCTCGATGCCCTCGACCATCAGCTCGCGGCGACGCTCGAAGTTCTCCGGCGCCAGCGCGAAGTCGTTGGCGTGCCAGCCCGACGCGAACGACAGCCCGACGCGGCCGTTCGACAGGTTGTCGACGACCGACCAGTCCTCGGCGACACCGATCGGGTTGTGCAGCGGCAGCACGACGCTGCCGGCGCGGATCTCGACGTGTTCGGTGACGACGGCGACCGCGGCGCTCGTCAGGGCCGGGTTCGGGTACAGGCCGCCGAACTCGTGGAAGTGGCGCTCCGGCGTCCACACCGCGGCGAAGCCGTGGGTGTCGGCGAACTTGGCGCCCTCGAGCAGCAGCCGGTAGCGGTCGTGCTGCTGTCCGCCGGCGTCGGCTGGCGAAGTAGAAGAGGCTGAAGTCCATCGCCTTCGTCGGCGCGACCGCGCCGGTGCGGCCGTCTCGGTGGACAGGCGGCCCTCGTCGTCCTGCACGACGACCGTGAAGCCACGCGTCAGCGTCCAGAACAGCTCGAGCACCGAGATGTCGAACGAGATGCTGGTGACGGCCAGCCACGTGCCCGGCGTCGTGACGCCCGGCGTGAACTCGAGCTGCTCGTCCATCGCCGTGAAGAAGTTGACGACGTTGCGGTGCTCGATCATCACGCCCTTGGGGCGGCCGGTCGAGCCGGAGGTGAAGATGACGTAGGCGAGGTGGTCGCTGCTGCAGCCCGGGCACGTCGATCCGCTCGGCGTGCCCGGCGCCGAAGGTGTCGAGGGCGACGACGTCGCGGACGCCCTGCAGCGAGTCGGCCAGCCGCGAGTGGGTGAGCACGACGTCGGCGTGCGAGTCCTCGAGCATCATCGCGATGCGCACCGACGGGTACGCCGGGTCCATCGGCACGTACGCGGCGCCGGCCTTCATGATCCCGAGCAGGCCGACCATCATGTCGATCGAGCGGTCGATGAAGATCCCGACCATCGAGTCCGGCCCGACCCCGAGCTCGCGCAGGTGCGCGGCGACGGCGTTGGCCCGCTCGTCGAGCTGCTGGTACGTGAGGCGCTGCGAGCGGTGGATCAGGGCCGTGGCGTCGGGAGTGCGGTCGACCTGCGCCTCGAACAGCTCGTGCACGCACGCGCCCGGACGGGAACGGACGGTCGGTCGCCGCGTTCCACTCCCGCATCGTCGCCAGCTCGGCCGCCGGCACCCGCGGCAGCGCGGCGACGGGCTCGTCGGCGTGGTCGACGATCGCCGTCAGCAGCTCGACGAGCAGATCGCGGACCCGCTCGATGGCCGGCGTCGGCGAAGCGCCGCCGGTCGTACGAGAGCTTGAAGTGGACCTGCGGATCGAGGTAGCGCGAGCAGCGTCAGCGGGAAGTTGGTCTGGTCGTTGAGGTCGAAGTCGCGCGTGCGCGAACGGGCCGCCGAGTGACCGCAGTCGGGTGCCCTGGTGCAGCTCGTTGACGACCACGATGGTGTCGAACAGCGCCGACGGCCGGGTCTCCGAGATCGCCTGGATGTCGGACAGCGCGGTGTGCTCGTGGGCCCGCGTTGTCGATCTGCTTGGGCGCGCACGGCGTCGAGCAGCGCGGCGACCGTGCTCGGCCGGGTCGATCGTGACCCGCACCGGTGGGGTGTTGATGAACAGCCCCATGATGTCCTCGCTGCCCGGCACGCCCGAGCGCCGACACCCCCGCGTCGAGCCGAACACCACGTCGGTGGTCCCCGAGAAGGCGGCCAGCACGAGGCCCCACGCGGCCTCGACGATCGACGGCGCCGCTGAGGTGACCGGACGCGACGAAGGCGTGGAAGCGGGCGCTGACGTCCGTCCGGGAGACGGAACCGGATCGACCCGTACTCCTCGCTGTCGGCTGGCGGTCGCGTCCTCGGCGCCCTCCAGCGACGAGCAGCTGGGTCGGCGCGTCGAAGCCCTCGAGCAGCTCGGCGTAGTAGCGCCTGCGCCGCCGTCGCGGTCCGACGTCGAGGTGCTCGTGCAGCCACTCGATGTGCTCCCGGTACGGCCGACGCTCGACGAGCTCGGCCACCTCGCCGCGCCGCGCCGGCGTCGTAGGAGCGCAACGCCTCCTCGGTCATCCAGACCACGCTCGTGTCGAGCAGCGCGTGGTGGTAGGTGAACACGAAGCGCTGGTCGGCCGGCCCGAGCAGGAGAAGGGTGAGGCGCCACAGCGGAGCGGTCGTCGAGGTCGAAGCCGGCTCGCCGGTCGGCGACCAGGAACTCGGCCAGCCGAGCCTCCTGCGCGTCGGGCGTGAGCGTCCTGCAGGTCGTGCACGGCCAGCGGGACGTCGACGTGTTCGACGACCTCCTGCTCCGGTTCGTCGCGGTCGAGCCCAGCGGAACTGGGTTCGCATGATCGGGTGACGGTCGGCGACCCGCTGCCACGCAGCGTGCATGGCGTCGACGTCGACGTCCTCGGCGAGCGTGCCGACGAACTGCTCGATGTCGACGCCGACGTTCGTGCCCTCCAGGTGGTGGAAGAGCATCCCTTGCTGGACCGGCGTGAGCGGGTAGACCTCGTTAACTGGCGAACCGGACATGGCCTTACGGTAACATCGGCACTCCCCGCCGATCTGAGAGACGAGCGCCTCGGGCACTAGTCCGGACGCGAAGAGTGGGCAGCAAGGGCGACGCCATGGGACCTGAAGACTCGTTCGCGGAGGACACGGACCTCGATGGCCGCATCGCCATCATCGGCATGGCCGGTCGCTTCCCGGGCGCCGCCGACCTGACGACGTTCTGGTCGAACCTCCGCGGCGGCGTCGAGTCGCTCCAGCTCCTCTCCGAGGACGAGCTGCTCGCGGCGGGCGAGACGCCTCGAGGACATCAGCGACCCGTCCTACGTGCGCGCCGCCGCGCCGCTCGACGACATCGACCAGTTCGACGCCGCGTTCTTCGGGATGAGCCCGCGCGACGCGGCCGTGTTCGACCCGCAGCACCGCCTCTTCCTCGAGTGCGCGTGGGAGGCGTTCGAGGACGCCGGCTACGTCGGCGAGCTGATCGACGGTGCCGGTCGGCGTCTTCGCGTCGTGCGGGCTCAGCGAGTACATGTTCAAGAACGTGCTCGCGAACGAGCACGTCGCCGCGTCGGTCGGCGAGTGGCTCGTGCGCCACACCGGCAACGACACCAACTTCCTCGCCACCCGCGTGTCCTACGAGCTCGATCTCCACGGTCCGAGCCTCAACGTGCAGACGGCGTGCAGCTCGACGCTCGTCGCCGTCCACCTCGCCTGCCAGAGCCTGCTCAGCGGCGAGTGCGACGTCGCCCTCGCGGGCGGGGCCGTCGTCGCCCCGGTGCAGCGCCGGGGCTACTTCTACAAGGAGGGCGAGATCCTCTCGCCCGACGGCCACTGCCGGGCGTTCGACGCCCGGTCGGCGGGCACGATCATCTCCAGCGCCTGCGGTGCCGTCGTGCTCAAGCCGCTGGCCGACGCGCTCGACGACGGCGACAACGTGCTCGCCGTCGTGCGCGGCTCGGCGATCAACAACGACGGCCGGGCCAAGGTCGGCTACCTCGCGCCGAGCGTCGCCGGCCAGGCGCAGGTGGTCACCGAGGCGCTGGCGGTCGCCGGCGTCGACCCCCGCGACGTGACCTACATCGAGGCCCACGGCACCGGCACGCTCATCGGTGACCCGATCGAGGTCGCCGGGCTGACGCAGGCGTACCGGCTGGGCACCGACGACCGGCAGTTCTGCGCGATCGGCTCGCTCAAGTCGAACATCGGCCACACCGGCGAGGCCGCCGGCGTCGGCGCGCTCATCAAGACGGTGCTCTCGCTGCAGCACCGCGAGATCCCGCCGAGCCTCCACTTCGAGGAGCCGAACCCGCAGGCCGACTTCCCGAACAGCCCGTTCTTCGTGAACGCCGAGCTGCGACCGTGGGAGCCGGGGCCCGGCGGCACGCGCATCGCCGGGATCACCGGCCTCGGCGCCGGCGGCACCAACGCCCACCTGATCGTCGAGGAGGCGCCGCCGAGCCAGGCCTCGAGCCCGTCGCGCGCCGCCCAGCTGATCACCGTGTCGGGGCGCACCGCCGACGCGGCGCGGCGGCGCGGCCGCCGACCTCGCCGCGCACCTGCGGGCCCACCCCGACCTCGACCTCGCCGACGTCGCGTACACGCGGCTCGCCGGGCGCAAGCCGTTCGCGATGCGCCGGGCGGTGGTCGCGACCTCGACGCAGGAGGCGGCGGACCTCCTCGACGCGCCGGCCAAGCCGGTCGACGCCCAGCACCACCGCGGCGACGAGCCGTCGGTCGTGTTCATGATGCCGGGCGGTGGCGCGCAGTACGCCGGCATGGGGCGCCAGCTCTACGACGAGGAGCCCGTCTTCCGCGCGGTCATCGACGACTGCGCCGCGGCCCTGCGCGCCGTCGGAGGCATCGACCTGCGCGCCGCGTTGTACCCGGACGGTGATGTCGACGAGGCCACCCGGCGACTCGAGGCGCCGTCGATCGCGCTGCCCGCGCTGTTCGCCACCGAGGTGGCGATGGCCCGCCTCCTCGAGTCGTGGGGCATCACGCCCGCGGCGATGATCGGCCACAGCGCCGGCGAATACGCCGCCGCGTGCCTGTCGGGCGTCGTCTCGATGGAGGACGGCCTGGCGCTCGTCGCCTTGCGAGGCCGCCTGTTCGAGACGCTGCCGAAGGGCGCGATGGTCAGCGTGCCGCTGGCCGAGGACGAGCTGCGCGCGCTGCTCCCGGAGGGGTTGAGCATCGCGGCGGTCAACGCGCCCGAGCTGTGCGTGGCATCGGGGCCGGAGGCTCTCATCGAGGAGCTCGAGGCGACGCTGACCGCCCGCGATGTCGAGAGCGCCCGCATCCACATCGACGTCGCCGCCCACTCGTCGATGCTCGAGCCGATCCTCGACGAGTTCGGGGCGTTCTGTCGACGGATCCCGTTCGGCGCGCCGACGATCCCGTACGTGTCGAACCTCACCGGCACCTGGATCACCGCCGCCGACGTCACCGATCCCGACTACTGGGTGCGCCACCTGCGCAACGAGGTGCGCTTCCGCGACGGCATCGACACGATCCTCACCGACACCAACCGGGTGCTGATCGAGATCGGACCCGGACGCACGCTCGCCTCGCTGGCCCGCATGGCTCCGGCCAAGCCGGCGGCGGTGTCGGCCACGATGCGCCACCCGAAGGAGGCGGGAGCCGACGTCGGCTTCGCCCTCGCCGCCGTCGGGCGGGCCTGGGAGGCCGGTGTCGTCATCGACCCGGCGCGGCTGTTCGGCGACGAGGAACGCCATCGCGTCCCGTTGCCGACCTACCCGTTCGAACACCAGCGCTACTGGGTCGAGCCCGACGTGGCCGGCACGACGCGGGCCACGCCCAAGGGGGTGCTCCGGAAGCGCCCGATCCTCGACGAGTGGTTCTCGGCACCGTCGTGGCGCCGCTCGGTCCCCGGCCCGCTCGCCGAGCGGGCCGGCACCGGCCCGGTCGTGATCATCGACGACGGCGACCCTCTCGCCGCCGCCCTGGCCGCACGGTTGGCGCCGGCGCGCCGCGTCGTGTCGGTGGTACTGGGTGAGCGCTTCCAGCGGCGGGCCGGCGGCGGTTTCGAGGTCAACCCGACCGCGCCGACGACTGGAGCGCGCTCGTCGACGCACTGGCGGCCGACGACGCGCTGCCCTCCACGATCGTGCACATGACTGCCGTCGGCCGGTCCCGTGGCCGCCGCCGCCTCGGCCTCGGCCGGGACGACGAGCTGGTCGCGTACCGCGCAGACCGTCGAGCGCGATCACGCCAGCGTGCTGTTCCTCGCCCGGGCGCTCTCGGCGCGCGCCGAGCCGGTGCGGCTGGCGCTCGTGACGAGCGGCGTGCACGCCCTCGACTCCACCGACCCGCTCCTGCCGGAGCGGGCGCTGCTGCACGGCGCCGTCCGGGTCATCCCGCGCGAGCTCGGTCACGTCGCCACCGTCTGCCATCGACATCGACGCGCCGCAAGCCGAGATCGCCCGGCCGCCGACGCCCTCGTCGACGCCATCGCCCGCGAGCTCGACGCCGATTGGCCGGACGATGTCGTCGTGCTGCGGCGCGGCGAGCGGTGGATCCGCAGCCTCGAGCCGGTGGCCCTGCCGCCGACCTTCGATACGCCATGGCAGCCGCACGGCGTGCACCTGATCACCGGCGGCTTCGGAGGCATCGGCCTGTCGATCGCCGAGCACATCGCCAAGAACTCGGTTTCGCCGACGCTCGTCCTCGTCGGGCGCAGCGCGCTGCCCCCGGAGTCGACGTGGGACGCCGCGCTCGAGGCGCCGGACACCGACCCGGTGACGCGCCGGCGCATCGATGCCGTCGTGCAGCTGCGGACCTACGGCGCGCACGTCGTCGTCGCCGCCGCCGACGTCACCGACGACGACGCGATGGCCACCGTCGTCGCCGACGCGCGCAAGCGCTACGGGCACATCACCACTGTCATCCACGCTGCCGGCATCCTCCACGACGCCCTCATCGCGTTGCGCACGCCGGTGGCCGCGTCGGCGGTCGTCGACGTCAAGGCCCGGGGCGCCCTGGTGCTCCGGCGGGTCCTCGCCGACGACCCGCCCGACCTGTTCGTGCTCTTCTCGTCGGTGAGCTCGATCATCGGCCTGCCCGGCCAGGTCGACTACACCGCGGCCAACGCCTTCCTCGACGCCTATGCGGCGAAGGCGAACCGCGACGGTGGCACCCGTGCCGTCACCGTCAACTGGAACGCGTGGCAGGAGGTCGGCATGGCTGTCGACGCGGCCAGGGTCGAGCGCGACCAGGCCCCGCTGGTCGGGACTCACGGCCCGGGCGCCGCGACCCAGCTGTTCGACGCCGTCGACACCGACGACGAGATCGCCACGTTCTCGAGCGGGTTCAGCCGCAAGCGCCACTGGTTGCTCGCGGAGCACGTCGTGCGCGGCGGCGAGGCGCTGATCCCGGGCACCGGCTTCCTCGAGCTGGTTCGCGGCGCGGCGACCAGCGGCCAGCCGCAGGGGCCGGTCGAGCTGACCGACATGTTCTTCCTCTCACCGTTCGTCGTCGGAGAGGGCGAGGTGCGGACACTGAAGCTGAAGCTCGACCGCACGACCGGCACCGTGACCGTGTTCAGCGACACCGAGACATCGCCGCACGTCACAGCGACGGTGGTTCCCGTCGACCCCGAGCCCGCGCCGGTGCACGACCTTGCTGCCGTACGGGCCCGGTGCACGCAGCGCGTCGAGCGCTTCGACGGCTACTCGCAGCAACCGTTCATGGAGTTCGGACCGCGTTGGGGAAGCCTCCGCTCGATCGAATACGGCGACGGCGAGGCCCTCGTCACGACCGAGATGCCCCCCGAGTTCGCGTCCGAGCTGGGCGACCTGTGGCTGCACCCGGCCCTGATGGACGTGGCCACCGGGAGCGCCCAGGCGCTGATCCCCGGCTTCTCCCCCGACGACATGTTCTACGTGCCGTTCTCGTACGGGCGGGTGCTGTCACGCGGCCCACTCCCGGCCACCGCGGTGAGCCACGTTCGCCTGCGCTCGGCGTCGGCCAACGACCTGGCGGTGTTCGACATCACGATCAGCGACGAGCACGGCAACGAGGCGGCCGTGATCGACTCGTTCACGATGCGTCGCATCAGCGGGTCGACCTCGCTGACCTCGCTGCGCCGCACCGAGTCGGCGGTCGCCGAGCCGGCTGGGATCGAGTCGACGGTCGGCGCCGCGATGCGAGAGGGCATCCTGCCGGGCGAGGGCGTCGACGCCTTCGACCGCATCGTCGCCTCCGGGCTCGCAGTACAAGTCGTCGCGTCCTCCGTCGACGTCGAGTCCTGGATGGCGAAGGTCGACGCCGAGGCCGCGGCGTCCGATGACGAAGCGGACGACGCCGGTCCGCAGTACGAGCGGCCCAACCTGAGCGCCGACTTCGTCGCTCCGGCCACGCCGATCGAACGCGAACTGGCCGTGATGTGGCGCGGGGTGCTCGGTGTCGAGCGAGTCGGTCGCCACGACGACTTCTTCGAGCTCGGCGGACAGTCGCTGATCGCGGTCCGCCTGTTCACCAGCATGAAGAAGCGGTACGCCATCGACCTTCCGCTGTCGACGCTCTTCGAGGCCCCGACGATCGCCGAGTGCGCGGCGATCGTGGCGGCCAAGCTCGGCATCGTCGACGACCCCGACAGCGACGAAGCCGTCGGTGCCGTGGACGGCGACGACGCCGGACGTCACCGCGACGCCGGCCCGGGTCCCGCCCCCGCTCGCCTCCGACGAGTCGGGCTTCCGCTCGCTCGTGACGATCCAGCGCGGTAACGAGAACTTGATCCCGTTCTTCTGCATCCACGGCTCCGGCGGCAACGTGCTGAACTTCCGCGACCTTTCGCAGGCGATGGGGCGCAGCCAGCCGTTCTACGGCCTGCAGTCGCGCGGGATCGACGGCCAGACCGCCGCGCACAGCTCGATCGAGGAGATGGCCGCCGCATACCTGACGGAGATCCGGGAGCTCCAACCGAAAGGTCCGTACATGCTCGGCGGCTACTCCGGTGGCGGGCTGGTCGCCTTCGAGATGGCCCAGCAGTTGGAAGCCGCCGGCGAGGAAATCGCGCTGTTGGTCCTGTTCGACACCTTCCCCCCGAAGATCCCCGACCGCGACATCACCGTCGCCATGCGCCTTCGGTGGCTGCGCGACGACCGGATGGGCTACATCAAACAGAGCCTGATGCGCCGCATCGACGCCCGCCGGGATGCCGAGGATCTGCGACGCGCCGAGGACATCGCCGCGAGCGGCGGCGTGGTGCCGGTGGAGTTGCGCGACACGTACGTGCAGCACTCGTTCATGCGGGCCGCCGACAGCTACGTCCTGCGCCCGTGGAGTGGCCGCGTCGTGTTGATGCGGGCCGGCGAGCCGACCTTCGAAGCGGTCGACCTGGGCCCGACCTACGGCTGGGACGAGATGGCCGAGGGTGGCGTCGAGGTCATCGAGGTGAGTGGCAACCACGACACGTTGGTGCTCGACTCGAACGCGTCCACGCTCGTCCGGCAGTTGCGGTCGACACTCGATCGCACGCAGGCCGGCCGCCTCTAGCGCCGGCGGCCCGGCGATGGCAACCGGTCAGAGTCGCAGGAGAACTGCCCTCGCGTCCCGCTCGACGCCGCCGAACCCACCTTCTACTGCCAGCGCCAGCGCGCTGTCCGCGAGCCGGTGGGCCTGAGCGAGGTCATCGTCCTCGGCTCGATCCGCGAGCAGCGCGGCCCACGCCACATCGGTGAACGCGGTGAAGAATGGTGAGTTCATTCGGGTGTTGACGGCATGGGCTTGCGCGAAATGACTCTCGGCTTCATCGTCTCGGCCGAGCAACCGACAAAGGAGCCCGACGCGGGTGGGCGACCGCACCGTGTGCGGTCACGTGGGTGGATATGAACTGGTCGGACCACGGACTGAGCCGGTCGTACAGCACTTGTCCGGCTTCGACGTGTCCGGTGCGGTAGGCCACCGCGGCCCACATCGCGTTCGACGCCAACCACCCGCTGCCCATCCCGCGTTCGAAGTCCGTGGCGGCCTCGGCATCGAGGAGCTGGCGAGCCTCGTCCAGCTCGCCGCCCTCGGTCTTGCCCAACGCCAAGCCCGAACGCAGAGCGGCGATGCCCGGCACCTCGGCCAGCGTCTGTTCGAGCAGCGGCACCATCTCGTTGAGACGCCCCTGCATGAAGCGAATCGTCAGCAACTGCATCCCGAACGCGCCCGTCGCGTCGGACTGGCCGGCATCCATCCCGAATTGCAACGCGCGTAGGGCCGTCTGCTCGGATTCGGTCAGATCGCCTGCGATGGCGCGGTCCATCGCAGTCATCACCGCCGCCATCCACTGATAGGTCGGCTGTCCGATATGGGCGGCCTCGGCCACCGTCACGTCCAGGTCCTGTCGGGCCCGTTCGAGATCGGCGGCTTCGACCGCGACCAAGTGCGAGTAGCCGTAGGCCAGGCCGCGCATCACGGGATCGTCCACCCGGTCGGCGATCGCGCAGGCCTCGCTCGTCCACGCACGCCGTTGCTGCAACGTCGCGGGGGCGACGATCGACTCCTGGGTGCGGATCAGGGTGTCGAGCAGCGTCCGCTCGTCACCGGCCCGGCGCGCAACGGCAACCGCCGAGTCCGCCAACTCGAGTCGCGTCGGAAAGGAGGCACCGAAGAGGAGCTCGGCGCACAGCGTTCCGAGAAGGCGAGCCCGTTCGGGCGTGTCGACGTCGCCCAGCCGGTCGAGCGCCAGCCGCAGCACCCGGACGCGCTCCTCGTCGACAACACCGGTGCTGCTGCTCCAACCGCGATTGTTCGCAATCGCCGCTCGGACCAACAGGTCCGTGTCGCCGATCTCGGCGGCGAGGTCCGCCGCCGCGATCAGGGTCTCTCGATGTTCCGGGTCCCCCGCCTGACGCTCGGCCTCACCGAGGCCGAGGAGCAACTCGGCCCGGACCTGTGGGTTGTCATCGATGGTCCGATCCGCGTGTTCCAGAGCTTGGCGATACCAACGAACGGCCTCGTCCGGTGCCTGCCCGGCGAGGGCCCTGTCACCGGCGAGTCGCGGCGTACTCGATCGCCTTCGACATGTCCTGTGGTTGGGTGGCGAGGGCCCAGTGATGCGCGAGCTCACCGGCCCGCTCACCCGGACGGTCACCGCATATCTCCTCCAGTGCCTCCGCGATCAGCATGTGGGCTCTTGCGCGACGAACCGCCGACTGCTCCGCATAGAGCGTGTGCTCGATCAGCGCGTGGGCGAACGTGAACCGACCCGGTGCCCCGGTTTCGGCCACGACCGCGGCCGTCATCGCACCCTCGAGCAGGTCGACGAGCTGTTCGTCATCGACATCGACGACGCGTGCCAGCAGCGCCAGGTCGAACTCGCGACCGATCACCGCGGCCATCGACAGCACCCGTCGCGTGTCCTCGCCGAGGCGGGCGACGCGTTGGCCGATCACCTCACGAACACTTGCCGGCATGTGAGCGAGATCGAGGCCGGCCGTGGGGGCCCATCGCCCGTGCTCGTCTTGGGTGATCGCGCCGGTCTCGGCCAGGTTGCGCAGGATCTCGTTCGCGTAGAACGGATTGCCGTCGGTCTCGCGGCGAAGGGCATGGGCCAGGCTCACCCCGGCCTCGTCCAGCTCGTGACCAGCGGCTGATTCGAGCAACCGCACCAACTCGAGGTCGTCCAGGCCACGCAACGTCAAACGTTCGACGTTCGGCTCGCGTCGTAGCGTCGCGAGCAGATCAGCAAGGAAGTCGCCATGGGTCACGTCGGTGTCGCGGAAGGTCGCGAGAACGAGGATCTGCGCGCCGGTGGTCGCGGTGACGAGTTGACGCAGCAACAACAAGCTGGGCTTGTCCGCCCAGTGCAGGTCGTCGAGCACGATCACCACGGGCGCATGTTGCGAAGCGCCCGTGAGCAATTCGGCCACGGCACCGAAGAGCAGATACCGCTCGGTCTCGGGATCACTCCCGGTGGGAGCGGGAAGATCAGGCAACACGTGGCGCACCGCGGGCACCAGACGGGCCAACTCGACGCCGCCATGCTGAGCGACGAGGTTTCGAGGAGCGTGGGTCACGAGATGGGACAGCACCTCCACCCACGGCTGATACGGCACACCCAGGTCCTCGTCGCAGCGGCCGTACAACACGATCGCACCCTCTTCGCTGGCGGCTCGAGCGAAACGGGTGCACAACTGGGTTTTGCCGATACCGGCCTCCCCCGACACCATCACCACTTCGGCGCGACCGGGCCGCAGCTTCTCGAGCCGGCTCGAAAGCTGTTCCAGCTCGTCGGCACGACCGACGAAACCCCCGAGCTGGTCCGTCAGCTCGCCGAACGCGAATGCAGCCGGCAAAGGCACCGACCACGACTCGGAGCTGTCGGTTTCGACCGTTCCTGCACGCAACGGCGGGAAACGGTCAAACAAGCCCGGGTGCGCAAGCTGGAACACGTGCTCCGGCCGAGGGAAGTCCTTCAACGGATGCTCGCCCAGGTCCAGAAGCGTCACGTCAACCGGCAAACGGTCACGCACCACGTCCGCGGTGATGGACGACAGCAGCACCTGCCCACCGTGGGCGAGGCTGCGCAGCCGCGCCGCCCGATTTATCACCGAGCCCCGGTAGTTGCCGTCGGTGAGCTCGGCCTCGCCGGTGTGCAACGACATCCGCACGCGTAGCGCAGCATCGTCGGGCCAGGGTTCCGACTGCAACGCCAACTGCAGCGTCACCGCGCACTCGAGCGCGTCGCGGGCCCGACCGAACGCCACCAATGCGCTGTCACCCTCGCCCTGGTCCAAGGGGCGCCCGCCACCATGTTTGGCAATCGTCTCCGCGAGGATCTCCTCGTGGCGAGCCATGGCAGCCCCGGCCGCCGTCGGGTTCTGCTGCCACATGCGGGTCGACCCCTCCACATCGGTCAACAGAAACGTGACCGTGCCGCCCGGCAGGCTCTCGCCTTTCACCTTGCGCCCCCGGCGAACACGCAGCTCATCACACGGCCCTCCACCCTCAACTGACTGCGAACCCTACTCCCCGACCGCTCGATGATCCCGGCCGCTTCGGCGCGAGATTCGCCGACCAACTGTCGGTACGCGCCGGCCGAAGTGTCGTGCCGCGCACAGAGCACGCATTCAGCCCCGGCACGGCCCACGCAGCCGAGACCGTTCATCTTGATGTGGTGACCGTCGCCCGCTGACGCAGCGACTCTTGGTCACGAACGGACGGCGAGGACAACGGAGGTTCGTCATGATGGAGTGCCCAACGTCGAAGCAACGGTGGCTGGTACGCCTCGATGGTCGAGCAGCGGGGGTCACGTCGCGCGGGCGCGACGACGAGCTCCTCGCCTTGTGCGCCTACACCACCGGCCCGGTAGCGTGCCGGCCGCTGGGTTTCGAGTGAGCACGCGACCAGGGGTGGGCGGGATGCGACGATCCGGCAATGGGCGACCGGCAGGGCGATACAGCGATGAGTCGAAGCGCCGTTGGCGCCACACCCTGGTGCTGGTGGCCGCCGCCATCGCCGCCATGCTCCTGCTGGCCGGCTGCGACACGACTCCGCCGGCCCCGACGACTGCGCTCTCGGCCACCCCAGCGTCATCGAGCGTCACGCTCAACTGGACGAACCCGGCCGACACCGATTTCACCGACGATGGTTCGGGTCGCTGCGCACGACGCCGCCAGTCTCCGCCACGCCGGGGCGTTCGTCGCCAACGTTGCCGCACCGGCCACGAGTGCGGTCGCCACGGGTCTGAGCCCATCAACGACCTACAGCTTCGCTGTGTTCGCCCACGAGCGTCCCCAACCGCACCTGCGGCCGTCATCACGACCACCACCGCGCCCTCGGGGTCGTCCTGCACGAAGACCTGGAGCGGTCCGGCCAACGGAGCCTTCGCCACGGCAGCCAACTGGTCCCCCTCGGGGGTCCCCGCAGCCACCGACACGGTGTGCGCCGGCTCCAGGCGCGAGCATCGTCTCCTCCACCAACCAGACAGTGGCGGCCACGCAGATCGCGGGCAGCCTCAGCATCTCGGACGGCAAGTTCAACATCACCGGCACCGCCCATCCGAACACCGTTGCCCGCTTGACCCTGTTGGGGGGAACCCAAGCGGTGACCTCACGGTGACGTCCTCGTTGACCTGGACGAGCGGCACGATGGGCGCGGCAGGAACCACCACCGTGCCGGTCGGGGCCACCACCAACGCCACGTTCACCAACGGCAACGGAATCTTGTCGGGCGGACACACCTTCACCAACAACGGCACCTTCAACGAAACCGTCGCCAACAGCTACGACCTGGCCACCACGAGCACCTCGTCGTTCCTCAACTACGGGACGTTCACCACCACCAGCGCCGGAACCATCATCGGCGGCGGCAGCCCCGGCACCTTCACCAACGAACCCGGTGCCACCCTCACCATCAACCCCGGCGCCGGCAACACCACCACCATCGCCGCCCACTTCGACAACCTCGGCACCGTCAACATCGCCAGCGGCAGCACGTTGCAGTTGGCCCAAACCAACACCACATCCGACACCGGCACCTACAACGGTCCCGGCAACCTGACGGTGCTCAACACCCGAACCTTCGCCACCCCCGCCACGATCAACGTGGGCAACCTGACCATCAACTCGGGGACCGCCACCGTCAGCTTCAACAAACAAAAGGTCGCCGTGCTCACCCTGTTGGGGGGAACCCAGAGCGGTGACCTCACGGTGACGTCCTCGTTGACCTGGACGAGCGGCACGATGGGCGCGGCAGGAACCACCACCGTGCCGGTCGGGGCCACCACCAACGCCACGTTCACCAACGGCAACGGAATCTTGTCGGGCGGACACACCTTCACCAACAACGGCACCTTCAACGAAACCGTCGCCAACAGCTACGACCTGGACACCACGAGCACCTCGTCGTTCCTCAACTACGGGACGTTCACCACCACCAGCGCCGGAACCATCATCGGCGGCGGCAGCCCCGGCACCTTCACCAACGAACCCGGTGCCACCCTCACCATCAACCCCGGCGCCGGCAACACCACCACCATCGCCGCCCACTTCGACAACCTCGGCACCGTCAACATCGCCAGCGGCAGCACGTTGCAGTTGGCCCAAACCAACACCACATCCGACACCGGCACCTACAACGGTCCCGGCAACCTGACGGTGCTCAACACCCGAACCTTCGCCACCCCCGCCACGATCAACGTGGGCAACCTGACCATCAACTCGGGGACCGCCACCGTCAGCTTCAACAAACAAAAGGTCGCCGTGCTCACCCTGTTGGGGGGAACCCAGAGCGGTGACCTCACGGTGACGTCCTCGTTGACCTGGACGAGCGGCACGATGGGCGCGGCAGGAACCACCACCGTGCCGGTCGGGGCCACCACCAACGCCACGTTCACCAACGGCAACGGAATCTTGTCGGGCGGACACACCTTCACCAACAACGGCACCTTCAACGAAACCGTCGCCAACACCCACGACCTCCTCACCACCAAGACCTCGTCGTTCCTCAACTACGGGACGTTCACCACCACCAGCGCCGGAACCATCATCGGCGGCGGCAGCCCCGGCACCTTCACCAACGAACCCGGCGCCACCCTCACCATCAACCCCGGCGCCGGCAACACCACCACCATCGCCGCCCACTTCATCAATCTCGGCACGATCAATCTGGTGTCGGGGACCTTCGTCGGGCTCCCCTAATGGTCGAGTTGCTCCGACCCGGCCTAGGCAGGCCGGGTCGGACAAAGACGAAATCGGTGGTATGCGCCTCGGCATCGGCCATCACCTCGGCTGGGCCGTGGCCGTCACGGCTTCGGCCGACCACAGGGTGATCGCCACAGGCGGACTGAGCTGATCGAACCGGGCATGCCGACGGCACCGATCCAGCACCAGGGCAAACCGCTCGACGACGCCGCCACCGCGGCACTGGTAGCCCAGGCGGGCTGAAGCCTGATGGCGGGAGGCGCTAGGAGCTCCCCGCCGATGTCTCCTCGAAACGGCCGAGGCCGTAGTCACCGGCGACGGTCGTGCGGTGCATGCAGCGACCGTCCTCGGGCGCCGAGCCCGACACCGAGTGGAGGACCCGCCAGTTGTCCCAGATGAGCATGTCGGTCGGCTCCCAATGATGGAAGTAACTGAGACCTCTCGCCGCCTCGACGATCTCGTTGCACACCTCGGTGAGCAACAACGTCGGCGGCGGAATCGTCGCGACCCTCGATGCCCTTCGCCATCCACGGCGAAACGTGGAGGACCTTCTCACCGGAGCGACGGGTCCAGACCGCCGGGTGGATGGCCCGGGGCCGATGCTCGTACTCGGTCATCACGTTGGCAGCCTGCGGGGACGCCTGGACCTCGACGAAGCCCTCGGGCCGCCCGAACCGGAGGTTGTCGAGAATCACGTCCATCGCGTAGATCACCATCTCACCCTCGATCCGGTCGCGAACCTCGGGTGACACCGCGGCATAGAGGGCGATGCCGTCGACGAAACCAGTCATCCCTCCATCCGGGGGGATCTCGACGGCGCGGAGCACACCGGCCCGGTTGAGCTCATCGTTGTAGCAGTGGTCGAAGTGCCAGGGCAGCCACTGCGACAGCAGCTGACCATCCACCCGGACGACGCCGCCGTCGTTCGGTTCGTGGCGGATCTCGATGACACCGAGCATGTCGTCGCCACCGACCCGGGGCGTCGCCGAGCTCGGATGATCCTTCAGCGGACCGAAGACCGTGCTGATCGCCACCTGCATCTCGGGTGTCGGATCCACCCCTTCGAAGATCAGCAGCCCCCGCTCCTCGAAAGCCTGGTTGAGACGGCCCCGCACCTCCGAGTCGCGGAGGCGGTCGAGGGTGATGCCACCGACGCGGGCACCGAAGGAGAGATCGTCGCGGATGGGACGCACGGTGATGGTGGTCATGGTCAGCTCCTCACAAACGTTCGATCATCGATCCCTCACCTGATCGACTTGGCGATCGTCCGATCGGCCCAGTCGATGAGTTGAGGGATCAGCCGCGGCCAACGAACGAAGAGCGAACCAACCTGCTCGACTGCAGCTCGACGCTCGTTCCACTCGTCATCCTCCCACGGTGGGTCGACCAGCTCAGCCCGCGGCAGGCCGGCGGCCAGCGCGTCGGAGGCGGCACGGGTGTGGGACATGTCCGATACACCGCTGCGAAACACGAGAATCGGGACCGTGAGGCGGGCCACGTCCTCGTCGTCGAGCCCAGGGACGAGCGAGTCGTCGCACGGGCAGTAGGCCAGCATCCAGCGGTCCATGACCGCGAGGAACTCCTGTCGGTCAATCGACAGGAACCGCTCCCGGTTCGCAGGGTTGCGCTTCAGCACCTCCTGCCACTGGTCGATCTGGACGACGGCCTCCATCCCGCCGTGCCACGCGGCGTCCGCCGACGGCATGCAGTAGTAGTTGGCTAACTGAAGCAGGCCGGGGACGCCGCCACTGATCCACCACATCGCCAATCCGGCCGTGACGTCGGGGTTGCGCGCGGCGGTGAGCAGCGACACCCGCGCGCCGCCCGAGCCCCCCGCGATCACCGTCGGGCCGAGATCGAGGTGACGAAGAAGGGCGCCGAGCGCATCGGCCTGGACCTCTGATTCCGACGGCCCGCGGAACACGACCGACGACGCGCCGCAGTTCGGGCGGTCCCACGTCAGCACCTGCCGGCCGTGGTCGGCCAGCGCCCGAGCCATCTCGGGGAGTCCACCGACTTCCTTGGTGAAGCGCCCGCCCGGGGTCAACACCCAGGGTTGGCCGTCACCCACCAACTCGTAGGCGATCTCGATGCCATCCAGCTCCGCGACGGGCATGCTTGGCTCCCCCTGGCGTCGGCTCGTTGTATCACCGGCGACCGACGTGGTCCATCAGCCTGATCCGGTCGGGCCTCCTGTCGAACTGGTACACCTTCCGCATGGCGACGCCCGACGAGTTGGCCAGCTGGTATGCCGCGGCGTGGAACGAGCGGGATGCGGTGAAACGGCGCGAGCTGCTCGTCTCGGCGTGCAGTCCGGACATCAGGTTTCTGCAGGAGGGTTGGGAGAAAGAGGTCCGAGGCATCGACGAGCTCGACGCCACCATCGCCGAGTTCCAGGCCGGTTGGCCCGAAGGCGTCGAGGTGAGGGTCGAGCTGACGACGCCGGTCGACGCGCATCATGGATTCGGTCGCGGTGGTTTCGTTTGGATCTTCGGCGAAGACCGCGGATACGGAACCGACTTTGCCGAGCTCGGTGACGACGGGAAGATGAAGACGATCGTCGTGTTCGGCGACTCCGGCCCACCACCGTCACCACCGAGTTAGATCACGGAATCTCCCTTGTCGGGATCGCACGACCGGTTCACGAGAACCGGACATGCGGTCGCGGCACGCCGCAGGGAACGGGCAGAGCCCGTTCCCGCATGACGAGCAGCACGTCCCGCACATGGCACGGCTACTCCAGCGCTGACCAGACCTCCGCGGCCGGACGCTGGCAGCGGTCAGCATCGCCCGGTCAACGACGTCGATGAGGGAGCGGTTCACGACGCCGGACTCAGCCTGCGGAAGCCGTTCAAAGGCAAACGAGGCTGCTCGCCGCGTCGCCGAGTACTAGCGTTTCTCGACCGATGGGTGAAACCAGCACGCTCCAGACCGACTACCTAGTTGTCGGTGCAGGGGCCCTCGGGATGTCGTTCGTTGACAGCGTGATCGAGCACTCCGACGCCGACATCGTCATGGTGGAGCGGCGACACCGGCCCGGCGGCCACTGGCTCGACTCGTATCCGTTCGTCCAGCTGCACCAACCGTCGATGAACTACGGCGTCAATTCGACCCCGCTCGGCCAGGACCGAGTCGAGCCCGACGGACGCGACACCGGCTTTTACGAGCGGGCCAGCGGAACCGAGATCTGCGGATACTTCGACGAGGTCATGCGCCATCGGTTGTTGGCATCCGGTCGAGTGCGCTTCTTCCCGATGTGCGACTACCTCGGCGATCGTCGCTTCCGCTCGAGACTCACGAATCAAGAGACCGAGGTGAACGTTCGACGGCGAGTCGTCGACGCCACCTACATGGCGTCTCGCGTGCCGGCCACCGAACCTCCACCGTTCGAGGTCGCCGCGGGCGCGCAATGCGTCCCGGTCGGAGGCCTAGCGAGCGTCGACAAGTCACCAGCCGGTTACGTGATCGTGGGGGGAGGCAAGACGGCACTCGATGCCGCCTGCTGGTTGCTCGACCGAGGAACCTCACCCGACGACATCACATGGATTCGCCCACGCGATTCGTGGCTGTTGAATCGCGCCTACTTCCAGCCCGGTGACGGTGTGATGGCGACCTTCGAGGGCGTCGTACGCGAGATCGAAACAATCGCGGAATGCGACTCGATAGACGAGATCTTCGCTCGGCTCGAAGAACAGGAGATGATGCTCCGCACCGACCCGAGCGTTCGACCCACGATGATGAAGGGCGGCACGCTCAGTGTCGGCGAACTCGAACAAATCCGTCGGATCGACAAAGTCGTCCGTCTCGGACACGTCGAGCGGATCGACCTCGACGAGATCGTGCTCGAGCACGGCTCGATCCCGACCAGCCCTGACCATCTGCACGTCCACTGCGCATCAGCCGGGCTGAGCGACAACCCGCCCACGCCGATCTTCGCCGACGACACGATCACCCTCCAGGTCGTCACCCGGGTCAGTCTTCCGCTGTCGGCAGGATTGATCGGATTCCTCGAAACCACCGACCGCACGACATCCGAGAAGAATCGCCTCTGCCCACCCAACCCATGGCCCCAGACACCCTTCGACTGGGTGCGCATGTTGTTGAGCGGGATGAAGACCGAGCTCGAATGGCAGCAGGCGGCAGACCTCCAACAATGGGTCGACAGCTCGCGGCTCAACCTCATCGGTTCTCTCGATCGCGTCGCTGACAAGGACGCGGTCTCCGAGCTACAGGTCCGCTTCCTTACCGCGCTGTTCCCGGCCTTGCAGCAGCTCGAGCACTTGGCGGCCCAGGCCACTCCCGCCGAGCGGGCGCGCATGTCGCATACGCTGAGCGCGGTTTCGAGCGCGAGGCGTCAGATGCACTCGGCAAGACTTCGCGGACCTCGCCGAACTCCCGGGTACTCCCTCGCTGAGGTGCGTCCATGATGACAACGGCGATGGCCCTCGAGCACGGTGCCGCCCCCAGATCGTGATGCGCGCCGTGGCCGGACGGGCGATCATCTGGTGATGGGTGATTCGCGTCCACCTCCGCCCCCGTTCGCCACCGAGGCAACGCGTGGTGCGCCTAGCCGTTTCGATCTTCGGCTTGCGGTCGGTCTCGCGGTGCTGTTGTCCCTGTGGGTCGGATTGTGTGGACTCGCCTGGTTGAGCGCGGTGATCCACCCCGATCATTCCGCCGAGTCGATGGGCGCGGCATTGCCCGCCCTCGGACTGTTGCTGGCCCTTCCGGCTCTCGCCCTCTCGTGGCTTGCGGTGTTCGCACTATGGCGCCGACGGCGGCCACAGACGCATCGGTGAAACTCACGGAGTTGGTGGTGTGGCCGCGGCGCTCAGCTCCTGTCGTCTGTGACAACATGCGCAACGTGGATTGTTCGTCGCTCAGGCGTCGATCGCAGTTCCTGGTAGTCGCAAAGTGCCTCGTGTTCGGCGCCTTTGCGATCGTGTTCGGCCTTCGCCTCGGACCGATCGTCGCTGCCATCCTGCTGGCGGCAGCCCTGGTTGTTACGACAGGGCTGGTGCTCGTCCTGCGTTTCCGAGCAGGCCGCTGGTCGCAGTTGTCGCGCGGAGACTCGTTCTGTGCGATGGCGACCATCGATCCCGGCGGGCCACGGCCGAGCGTCGGGCAACTCACCGCGGATGCATTCGGCATCACCTGGGCTCCGACACGTCGGTCCCGTCCCGGCTCGGTCGTCCACACGTTCGGCGCTGACTCGATCGCCTCGATCGCATACGGGCCATGGTCCAGGATCTGGCAGGACTCGGTTCTGATCATCCGGCCGGTCGAGTCGGAGTCGGTAGGGATGCGAGTCTTCAGTCGGCCGATCGATCTCGGCGCGCGTTTGTCCCGCGGCGGTTACCCCGTCACCTCCTGTTAGGAGGAATCCCGATCATGCAGCCTTCGCAGCCCCTATGGACGCTCCTGGGATACGGCGGCGGCGATCCTGACGGGATCATCACCGCCGAGCACCAGTGGAGACCGTGAGAACAAGTGCGGGTGAAAGTGGCAGCTGCCGTCGATCGTCTCCACGCACACGGTGTGAACGCGCTGACCGAGCAAGCTCCGACGCTCCTTGACGGTCACACTCACCACATCGCTCCATCGGTAGGCGCGGGACCAGGTCAACGATCGAATGGTGAGCCCTTCAGGGGTCGTGGCGATTCCGATTCGCCACGCCCTCCACGAGAGCACGACACCAGAAGCCAGGACCGCAACACATATCCCCGTCGGCGCAGCCATGCTCGACCCCGTTGTGCCGAGCACAACGGCCATCACGGCGAGCAACACGACGATGGGGATGGTGAACACCATCCACACGAGCCACCAAAAGCGGATCAGCCCCGCTCGATAGGGTCGCTGGCCCTGGCCGTCCACCACCACAACTATGGCAGGCGCACCTGCCGGAGCTGCTCTAGGGAGTCTCCTGGCGCTTGGGTGGGAGCGTCCGATTCTGCCGTTTATGTGTTCCGACTGTGTTCGGGGCCGATGAGGACGATGTGACGTCGCCGACCGAGCCCCGAACAACTCGCGTCATCGCGGTGCTTTGTGAGCTGTGGTGTTGGCTCGGGCCCCTGCTCATTCTCGCTGCAGTAGTTCGACTCACCGCAGCTCGACACGATTCGTTCCTGCGGGAGGTCACCGCCGAGGTGCTCAATCTCCAGCTCGCCGCGCTCGTACCGACCGTACTTGGCGTCGCGGCCGCCCTCGTCGGCTGGAACACCGCCGCGTTCGTCCTCTGGGCCGTATTCGCGCTGATCATCGGCTACGGCTATGTCGTCGGCGTTGTGGGTGCCGTAAGAGCATGGCGGGGCGACGCCTGGTCGTACCCCGTGAACCTGCGCATCGTGTCACGCTGAATCGGTGTCAATCGAGCACCGATGCGTCGTCTGGAGTGCGGAGGCGACGCCGTGTCCTCGATTGACGGCGGGCACCGTCGGGACCACCCCGGCGCGGCTGACAACCGAACATGGGGCTCGTAATCGGGGTAATGACGCCAGTGGAGCAAGAGGGAGCCGATCAGCGAGAATGGACTCGTGAACGGCGGAGGTCTTCCGGATGCAGACTGAGCCGACCCTGGTGATTCGCCCGTCGGGCGCTGATCGGCTCGTGGCGGTCACGCTGGCTTGTCTCTTCGAGCTAGGGGTTGTCTTCGCCGCATCCCGTCCCGGCAGGAGTTGGTTGGCCATAGCCATGCTCCTCCCGGTGGGGCCCATCATGGTGGTTGCCGTGCTGCGACTCTCGGTTGTGGTGTCCAGTACCTCGCTGACTTCCCGAACCCTGTTCCGGAGCCGGCGGTGGAGCAGCGACGAACTCCGCGAGTTCCGGGTGAAATGGCGTGCCGGCAGCGGGTGCGTGGTGGTCCGCACCGTGGACGGTTCGACAATCGAACTGTCCGCGACCAAAGCATTAGGGCGGTCGGGGCGCAGGGCGAGTGAAGGAATGCGTGACGAGCTGACCGCCTGGCTCGATCAGCAGCAACGTTCCGTCTGACCCGGCTAAGTCCTTGACTTCATCCGCAAGCATCGTTGCGGCTGAGCGGCCTGAGCACCATCGTCGTACGGGCACGCCGAGATGTACCGGGCGTCCGACGCAACGGCCCGGTGACGGTCGTACGCTCGCAGAGCATGTGGCTTCCGTGGCAGCCGGCGCTCACCTTGGGCCTCGTGCTGGGTGGCGTGGCCGTGGCGGGGCGGGGGTGGCGCGACCGACGGGCTGTCGTTGCGTGCACGTTCGCGCGCGAGTTGGCGTTGGTGCTGGGCCTCTACGCGCTATGGCGCATCGCCGGCCGGCTGTCGGTGATGAAGGTCGACCACGCACTCGACCGTGGCCGCACCATCTGGCACCTCGAGCAGGCCCTGCACATGCCGAGCGAGTTGGCCCTCCAGCAGGTGGCACTGGCGCACCCGCTCGTGGTGCAGGCCGCCAACTTCTACTACGCCGTCGCACACGTACCTGCCGTCATAGCCCTGCTGCTTTGGGCGTTCATCTGGCACCGGGACCGCTATGCGCGGGTGCGCAACGTCCTGGCCCTGTTGACCGGCGCCTGTCTGCTGGTGCAGCTGTTGCCGGTCGCACCACCCCGGCTCGTGCCCGACCTCGGCTTCGTCGACACCGCCCACCTCTACGGCCAGAGCGTCTACGGCGCCGTGGGAACCGGCGTGAGCGACCAGCTTTCGGCTCTGCCCAGCCTGCACGTGGGATGGGCCCTGCTGGTCGGTGCCGCAGTCGTTCTGCTGGGCACCAGCCCCTGGCGCTGGTTGGTCGTGGCCCACCCCGTGATGACCCTGCTCGCCGTGGCCGTCACCGCCAACCACTGGTGGCTCGATGGCGTCGCCGCGGGCGCGATCCTCGGCGCCAGCGTCGCTGTCGACGCGCTCGTGCACCGCCGCCTCGGAGCCACCGTCGGGGCCGAGACCCTGGCGGTGAACCTCGACGCGCGATCGCGACGAGCCGCCCGGCGTGCCAATGCCACGGCTACGCCTGCCCGCGGTGTCGGCTGCAGCCGCCTATGTTCCTGCCCGCACTTCTCCTGATGCGGGCGGTGACATACAGGATGATCTCGTTCGCCAGGATGCCCCAACTGCCCGCGAGGATGGTCGGGCTAGTAGCTCAGTGATGGGTACCAATCCCCACGGCCGTTTGGCGTGAGGTCAAGGAGGTGCCACACCGGGCTGAGGAGGTCGATGCCGCGTTCGCGTCGGTCGTCCGCCATCTGCGCTCCCTTGGAATAGAGGTGGCGCAGGGTGCCGTCGCGGTCGCGGGTGAATACCGAGATCCACTCCGTCTGAGTGCCGTCGACCTCTTCGCTACCGAGGTCGTACTTGAACGTCGTGTCGCCCGCGCTGAATAGGCGCAGGTTGCTCCATCCGCGGGATCTTGCGTGCGCGTCGAAAGCGGCCGGGTCGGCGGCGGCGACCACCGCGAAGTCGATGTTCTGCGAGAGGTGTGGCGCGGCTGCGTTGTATCCGTCGATCCACATCGTGCACAGCGGGCAGGGCTCCGTCTGCGCCTTGCCGTACATGAAGTGGTACAAGACCAGCGCGCGGTCCGGGGCGCTGAACAGTTCGGACAGCCGCACGCGACTCCCGCTCGAAACGTCGACCAACTCGTAGTCGTCGACGACCGTGTCGGCGGGCAGGCCTCTCCGTAGTGCCGCGACCTGCTCGACGTGATCGATCAGGTCGAGTTCAGCGATTCGCAGTTCCTCGCGCTTACGCCGATAGTCGTCGGATTCCTTCAGTCGGGTGAAGTCCATGCTCATGTTCCTCTCCGGTGAAGCGCATTCGCGCCTCGAGCTCGGACGCCATCAACCGCGCCGGTGCGCCTGAAGTGTCTTCCCGGAGATGGGGTGTGTCAACGCAACCAGCGAGCGAGTGGGCGATGACCATGCGGTCGCTGACAACCCCCGTTGGGGAACGCGACCTCTACCGGCGTTCGAGGGCACGCCTGAGTCGACCTCGGCGTTGTCGCGGAGTTGCCAGGCCCGCGTGCCCCAGGTGCAGCCGACCTTCAGGCCGTGACTCGACTGGGCTGGTAACGCAGAGCGACCGCCCCCGACCGGAACTCCTGGCGCCCCACGAGCTTCAGCTCGAGCCGCTCGCTCAGACCGGCGAACAACGTCGGTCCGTGGCCCGCCAGGACGGGCTGCACGACGAACTCGTACTCATCGATCAATCCCAGATCCGCCAAGGCCAGCGGGAGGGTCACGCCTCCCACGTACAGGCCTTCGCCAGGCTCCTGCTTGAGCTGCTGAACGGCTTTCCCCAGGTCACCCTGCACGAGCTCGGCGTTCCAATCGACCCGGTCCAGGGTGCTCGACACGACGTACTTCTTCGCCCCGTCGATCGCCTGGGCGAAGGGGATCATCCAGTCAGCCATCCAGTCAGGCCACGTTCCCGTCGCCGACTGCCGCCACGCTGCCTCCATCATCTCGTAGGTCACCCGGCCGAAGAGCAGCGCATCGGCTCGTTCCAGATTGGCGGCGTGGTAGCGATGCAACTCCTCGTCCGGGATCCCCACCCGGTGATCGCAACAGCCGTCGAGGGTGACGTTGATCGAGTATCGGAGCGGTCTCATGGGTTGCTCTCCCTTGCTGCGGTCGCAGGCACCTGGCGGACCCTAATCAGACCGGCGCCGCCGCCATTTCTCATCGGTCCCCCGGGTCGGATGTTGGTGGCCACTCGGTCGCCGTTTGTGGTTGCACGCCTGCGTCCCTGGGCGGATGAGAGCTCGTCAGCGATGCCGCGAACAGGAGCGTCGTTCTGCGTTTACCCGTGTTGCGCGGCGACTAGTCGCGTGGCCAGCGGTTCGAGCGTTGCCATGAGCTCATCGAGCTCGCCGGGCTCGAGGCTCTCGTAGGGCTTCGCCGCGAGGTTGTCGGTGAGCGCCTCGACACGCTGTTTGACGGCGCGACCCGGTTCGCTCAACCAACCGTCATCGCCGATCAAGCCGCGATCGCGCATCCCGTCGATCACGGCAGCGAGCTGCGCTCCGGGGAGGTGGTGGATGCGTCCGAAATTCTCCGCGGGCATGCCCATGTCGAGAGCGAGGAGGACGTGCGCCTCGAGGCCGCCAACACCCTCGATCATCAGGGCCGCGATGTGCCCGTCGCCACGGTGCTCGCGCAACAAGGAAGCGGCATGAAAGAGACGGGCCACGACGTCATCGGGGTTCGGGATCGTGCGCAGCGCGGCGTACATCGGTCGGCCCTCGAACGGCGCGCTGGTCGCGGCCTCGAGCAACAGGTCAGCCGCGCGTGCGAACGCGGGAAGGTCGATGTGATCGCCCAGGATCCGCCGCAACGCCTTCACACAGCCCATCTGGCGCGCGGCGATCGCCGCTTCTGGCGTGGTGGTGCGCCACACCTTCGGAATGTGGCGAGCCACTTCACCGGGAGCGAAGTTGTAGAACAGCGCGTCCACCACCTCCGCCGGAACGAGGCCCAAGGGCGCCGCCCGCCCGGCGAAGTAGGTGTCCCAGTAGTTGGTGAACCCCAGGGCGAACATCGCCTCGTTGGGCTCGTCGGCCGAGTAGGGGATGACACCGATCGGTTCAACCAGCTCGAACATTCGGCGTGCCATCGAGTTCATGGTCGAACCCTCCTTTTGCAACCCGTCGCCCCAAGCGGGCGCCCACGATCAGTTGGACCGCCGCGCACCACGAAACTCATCGCAACGACGGTTCGCGTAGCTGCCTCACATTGCGCCTGAAGCTGCTTCGCTATCGGCAACCTGCTGCATACGCTCATTCGGCGCGGCGCAGCAGGTCGGTGATGGCGGCGGCGACGAGATCGGGAACGACGCTGACAACGAGACCACTGATCGCGCCGATGGTGGTCGGCCTCTGAAGCGTACCGGCCCCCAGGCAGCTGAGCGGTCCGCCGGCAACCGTCGTGGCATAGGCGGCGGTGATCCACTCATGAAGGCGCGTGCCGCGTTGCCACGACGGCAATCACGGTTCCCGTGAACCATGTCATGGCGACAGAAGTGCTCGGGAAACCTAGGTTCCGCTTGAACGGATGACGACCTCGGCGGAACGAGGTCCGGATCGCAAGGCGGAAAACCATGGCGAAGTCGAACGGCCGCGAGCGCCTGCACGGCGACAGCGGCGAAGGGGTCATCTCGGCAGCAATGGCCGTGTGTTCAATCAGGCACCCACAACGGGTTGATCGCGGAGCACGGACCGAAGCGGGTTGCGATCGATCAACACTCGTTCTGGTGCCGCGCGACGACGCGGCCGCAGCTGTGGCAATAGCTGAACCGAGGCATCGTCGGTTCCTCGAGCACGATGTATGTGAGCGGCGCCCGAGCTTCGCGATCGGAATCCTCGGAAAGCCCCCAAGACACAGACGCAGATCGCACGAGCCGGTTCGGTTGACTGGAGCTTCAACTCAATGTCCGTACCATGACGTCACCTCAGCGACCGCAAGCGTGAAGGCCTCCTCGAGTGAGATCGGGGTGCGAGGCGGCGCGGCCTGCTCCCGGCAGCGGTCGATCCACTCTGCGAAGTCGCCACGGTTCGGTCGCCATCCTTCGTCGACCGCCCAGGCGAGCTCGGCCGCACGTTCCACGTGACCGCGTCGGCGAAGGGCCTCCGCTGTGAGGCCGACGAATCGTTGTCGATTGGCCCGATCGACGAGTTCGGCCAGCAGTGGGGCCACGGCGTTGAGCGCGTCGGCTGATTCTGGGCGGTCGAAACTGAGGCAAAGGGATGCGGTGGTGAGGAGTGTTTCGACGGTCTGCCAGGTGTCGTCAAGTTCCTCGAACAAAGCGGTCGCCTCGGCCAGCTGGGCCAGCCCGCGACCGGGATCGCCGTCGAGGAACGCCTGTGGAGCTGCGAGGCTCGCGAGCGCACCGGCGAGGAGGTGGGGAAGGCGCTCGTTGCGAGCGAACTCGACGAGCTCGGCGGTGATGGCGGTCTTCTCGTCGGGATCCTGCGAGAGGGTTCCCCGCCACAGCTGCGTCCACCCCGTCCCTACGAGGTCGCCGCCAATCCGGAAGGCCGCCAGCGCCCGCTCGAACACCTCCCGGGCGTCGAGGGTCCGGTCGGCCATCGCGTCGGTCCGGCCGAGCTGGAACAAGGCCCACCCCAGCGCCGAGGAGGGTTCTCCCTCCATCAGGGCGACCGCTTCGGTGACGGCGTCGCGGGACTCGACAAGGCGGAGCTGTTGTTGGAGGAGCTGGCCTGCTGTCAGGAGCGCCCGGGCGCGGAGTCGGGGGGTTTCGCTGCCGTCGCAGGCGTCTAGCACGCAGCTGGTGAGTCGCCACCCCTCGGCCGGTCGTTCGGAGAACCAGAAGTAGCCAAGTGCTCCGACGACCCGAAGGGCTGGGTCCAGCTGGTGCCGTTCGACGAGGTGCTCGATGGCAGCGACGACGTTTGCCGATTCCGCTGCGATCGCGGCACGGACGTCGGTGGAGACCAGCAGTTCTCGTGCCAGGAGCGGTACCGAGCGCTGCACCCAGGCGGCGTGACGGTCCTCCAACTGACTGCGTGTCGCCGGGTCGAGGAGACCGTCGGCGAACTGCCGGATGGGTTCCAGCTGGCGGTAACGGGCCCGACTGGCTTTGTCGTCTCGGACCACGAGCGATCGGGCGATGAGCTCCTCGAGGTCGTCCAACAGCTCCAGCTCCCCGCCGTCGCCACCGGCGACGGCCACGACAGCGTCGAGGCGGGCTCCACCCCGGAACACCGACAGACGACAGAACAGCTCGCGCTCGGCCGGGGCAAGGAGACCGACGCTCCAGTCGATCGTCGCGTGCATGGTCTTCTGCCGGGCAGCACCCGACCGCCGAGGGTCAGCCAGGATCGCCATCTGATCGGCGAGCCGACGGTCGAGGTCGTCAATCCCGAACACGCGTAGCCGGGCCGCGGCCAGCTCGATCGCGAGAGGGATGTTGTCGAGCCGGTCACACACCTGGCGGACGATGCGCCGGTCCAACATCGATGCCCGATTGACCCCCACCGACCGCCCCGCTCCGGCCATGAACAGCTCCGCCGCGGCGTCGGCGTCGAGGGGATCGAGGATCCATGGACGCTCACCCACGACGCCGAGGGACTGGCGACTCGTGGCCAGCAGCCTCACACGAGGGCACCGCTCGAGCAGCTCGTCACACACCTCGCTCACCCCACCGACGACGTGCTCGCAGTTGTCCAACACCACCAGCACCGCCCTCGACCCGACCAGCTCGACCCAGCCCACCGTGCGGTCCGGATCCTCCGACTCGGAACAAGTCGATGAGCAACGGATCGACCTCGTCATCCCGCTCGATCTCGGCGAGATCCGCCATCACCACATCCCCAGGGTGGGTGCGCATCAACTCGACCGCCAACCGGGTCTTGCCCATCCCCCCAGGACCGACGATCGTGACCAGACGACCAGAGGACAGCTCCCCGCGCAGCCGGTCGATCACGTCGTCTCGCCCCACGATCGGTGCCAGCTCCGCCCGGTGGGCATCACGAGCCGGAGCCGCCCTGCTGTCGGCACCCAGCTCGTCGAGGCGGAACAACCGGACCGGCTCCGGGAAATCCCGAACGACATGGAGACCGAGATCAACCAGTTCCGTGCCCGTGGGCAGCGACCGTGTCAATCGTCTCGCGACGTCGGTGACCAACACCTGCGACGTCCCCGCCAACGCCGTGACCCGCGCGGCCTCATGGATCGTGACACCGCTGAACACATCCCCGGTCTGCACCACCGCACCCAAGTGCACCCCCACCCGGACTCTCACCCGGGCATCCTCGGGCCAAGCGTCCGCCTCGATGCCCCGAACGATCCCCCACGCCGCGGCCACCGCATCCTCAGCCCCGTCGAACACGAATGAGAGGCCGTCCCCCGTCGCGCCCGAACACTGGCCCCCGTGCCGTGAGCACACGCCACGCACGATCTCGTCGTGCCGCGCGAGCACACCCGACCATCGCGCCCCCAACTCCCTCGCCAGCGAGGTCGATCCGACCAGATCCGTCACCAACACCCCACACTCCGACACCACACCCCGAGTCTGCACCCCGGGACCCGGGCGTCGCTCGGCGAGGGGATTCGGTGGTGACGGCTCTCGTCGACTCTCCCGGGGTCAGTTCGCTGGGGACGTCGAGGCGAACCGCTACGTGAGCCCTTCCGGTCCCGACCTAGCCGGGAACATCACAGCCGTATTTGAAAAGGACGGGTAAGACCTGTCTCGCAACCGTCCGGTTGTGACAACTGCCGCGCCCGTGATGACGGCGGCCATGGCCGTGTGTTCGTTTCGACCCCCGTGCGGGCCGCTGGCTGTGCCTACCTCGTCAGTTGGTCGATCGCCGTAGCTCCTTCGAGATCGACGAAAGCTGCGGCGTACCTCTGCGCAAGCGTGAGCGAGACCTCCGGTCGTTGCCACGTATCGGAAGCTGCGGTCACAAGCCACATCGTCAAGCCATGTGCGGTCGAGGCCCGGTAGCGTCGCCAGACCTCCTTGCCCGACGGACGCTCATCGGCGGGCACGTCGAGTGCGTCCCGGTAGGCCTCGACGATGTCGACTTCACTCGCGCGACGATCCTCGACCGTCAGCGCGCCTTGGATGAAGTAGCCCAGATCAATGGAGTAGTTCCCGCGCCGTACCACCTGCCAGTCGAGAAAGCCGACATCGTTGTCGGGCAACACGTAGGTGTTACCGATATGCGGGTCGCCATGCAGCAGCGTCGGTGGGCCCTGCGAGATGGTGGCGATGAACCTCGCCCACAGGTCGCTCTCGATCTCCTCGCCTGTCATGCGCTGCACATCAGGCGGTATCGAATCGCTTGCACGTTGGATGCCGATGTCGATGCCGCGGGCCATGACCCCCGTCCACGCCTTGAACTTCTCGACCCACGCGAGCTCGACGCGGACATCCAAGCGGTCGCCCCAATACGAACTGTGCAACGCCGCCAAGCTCTCGACGCCACTCATAACCTGTTCCACTGTCATCGGTCGAGTCGCGTCGCGGGATCGCAGCCCCTCGCCACGATGTCCTCCATCACCATGATGAAGTCGAGTCGAGGTTCATCAATCCGCGTCAGAAAGACCTCCGGATGGTCGACCGGCAGCGGCACACGAGCCTCGAACAATTGCGCCTCATTGAACACACCCCCGGTGCGGGCGTTCAGCGCCGCATGCTCCCGATCCGAAGCCTTCAGGAAGACCGTCGCCGGTCCGGAACCGCGCGGTAGGTCAGCCCGAATCGCGCCCGCCGATTCGTGCCGTCGTCGCGGAGAAGTAGTTCGACATCGCTCACCTCCACGGTCGGAAACGCTGACGCCAACGCCGACGTCATCCACGCTGGAGAGACCAGATCCCATTCGGGTGGGATGCCCGACGCCTGCCCCGGTGAGAACTCCGCTCCCTTGGCCACGGGACACAGACTGGCCGACCGGGACGGTGTTTGCGAACGCTGGGCGGCAGCGGCACGTTCTCGAAGCGATTCATCCCGAGCACGCAGAACTCGTTGCCCTCGGGGCAGATGTTCTGCACCGCCGCCGACTCAGACGAGCTCAGCCAGCAGCGGTCACTATGCAACGCGTGCACCTCGGGATTGCGAGTCAAGATTGAGCAACCCGAGGGGCCGGAAGCGGGCAAGATGGCGCGGTGTCCGGAATGCTCCTGGACCTCCCGGGATCAAACCCGCTGCGAGGATGACGCTCAGTGCTCCGCTACGAAGGGACCGTCTACGACAGCAGCCGGTGGGACGGCTTCGAGCTTCGCCCCGGCGACATCATCATCAGCACGCCCCCGAAGTGCGGGACGACGTGGACGCAGATGATCTGCGCGCTGCTCGTCCTGCAGGAACCGGAGTTGCCGCTCCCGTTGGACACGCTCTCGCCGTGGATCGACATGATGACCCGCGCCCGCACGGAGGTGTTCGCTGACCTGGCGGCCCAGACGCACCGCCGCTTCATCAAGACCCACACGCCGCTCGACGGGATCCCCAACGATCCGACGGTCACGTACATCTGCGTCGGGCGTGATCCCCGCGATGTGGCGCTATCGATGGACCGCCACATCGACAACACGGACGTCGGCGCGTTCCTCGAGGCCCGTGAGCGGGCGGCAGCGATCGACGGCATCGAGCTCGGGGCCGTGCACCGACAGCCGCCGCGCCCCGACGGCGAGCGGGACCGCTTCTGGCAGTGGGTCGACGACGAGACTCCGTCCACCCAGATCGGGTCCTCGCTACGGCGCACCGCGGAACACCTGCAGGCGTTCTGGGACGCCGTCGACGATCTCGACGTCGTGGTCCTGCACTACGACGACCTGAAGGCGGACCTGGAGGGGAAGATGCGGGAGCTGGCCGTGCGCCTCGGCATCGAGGTCGACGAGGGCCAGTGGCCGCCACTGGTCGAGGCAGCGACGTTCGAGTCGATGCGCAGCAAAGCCGACACGACCGTCCCCGGCGGTGGTCGGTCGTACTGGATCGAGCCCGCAGCGTTCTTCAGCCGCGGGACGAGTGGCCAGTGGCGCGACCTCCTCGACGAGGAGGACCTCGTCCGGTACGCAGAGCGGGTGCGGGAGCTCGCGTCCGATGACCTGGTCGGGTGGTTACACCGCGAGCCGATCGACTGAAAGCCCGTCTGGGCGGTTGAGCCGCACTGACTGTCAGGCCGACCGCGGTTATCGCGACGCGGTACCGGTTCCGCATCGCCGCGCGTCGGTGCCAGCTTCGACAATCGCCGTGGCATCGCCGGGAACTGTGTCCGCGCACTACGCCAAACCCCAAACAAGCCGAACGACGACGGCGCAGGAATCTTCCACCACCCGTTAGTCCCGACCGTCCACCGTCACTTCGACGACGTCGCCGTCCTCCAAGTGCAACGCGTCGCGAAGTCGCAGGGATGCTGCAATCTCGAGAACGTTCCGGTTGTGGTGGCCCGTGCCCGCCTCGTTCTGGTCCGTCCGGAGGATGAAGGCTTGGATGCCACCGACCGTGCAGGGAACGATGTTCATTGCGACTCTTCCGCCCAACTCCGCAGGATCGATGCGAAGCCGCTGAGCCGGGAGCGTCCATTCGTGATCCAAGACCACGTTGAGGCTTCCTGGAAAGAGATGTACGCCGACGACTCGCTCGTACGTCTCCGCGTACCTCGTCATCCATTGCGTGAGGTCGCCTCGTCCACCCGATACTCGGCCCCTCAACACTGCCACTCCGACAGCCTCGCGCCGGCCTGCATGCGGCTGCACTGCTGTGCACCTCGTGTGATCAAATGCCGGGTTGCCACGATGCCCAACACGGTTCCCGTGAACCATGTCATGGCGACAGGAGTGCGATGGACACCTAGGTTCCCGCCTGAACGGATGACGACCTCGGCGGACACGAGGTCCGGATCACAAGGCGGAAATCATGGCGAAAACGAACGGCCACGAGCGCCTGCACGGCGACAGCGGCGAAGGCGTCATCTCAGCAGCAATGGCGGTGTATGCAGTCAGGCCTCCATCAGGTACTAGCGCCATATCGTTCCAATCAAGGGCGTCGGCGGGGAGCCGATTGCGGCCTAGGTGAAGTCCAGGTCGACCGACTGACAGAATGGTGATGTGATGAGCCAAGAAGTTCGATACGCACATAGCGGCGACGTCGACGTTGCTTGGACGGTCACAGGCGACGGGCCGATCGATATCGTCTACGTCGCGGGCTTCATCTCGCACCTCGACCTCGCACGCGAGCTGCCTGTCTACGGCACGCTCCTCGGACGGCTCGATCGCATCGGCCGCGTCCTAGCGTTCGACAAACGCGGGACCGGCTTGTCCGGTCGCGATCTCGGCTTCGGCAGCCTTGCCGAACGGACGGACGACATCCGCGCGGTCATGGACGCCGCTGGGTGGGATTGCGCGCACCTCTTCGGCGTCTCCGAAGGCGGGCCGCTCTCGTTGCTGTTCGCGGCAACCTACCCGGATCGCGCGTTGAGCCTGTCACTCTACGGTACCTTCGCGTGCCTGTTCGAAGACGACGACCGGCACGATCCGACTGTGCAGGCTGAAATCGAGCGGTATCTCGCAGGCGTCGAACGGGACTGGGGAAACGGAAGAGTGCTCGGGCCGTTCGTGCACGCACCCGACGATCCCGCGGTGTACGAACAGATCGGTCGTTACGAACGCGCGTGTGCATCGCCCCGGCTCGCAGCCGAAATTCAGCGCCGCAACTGCGAGATCGACGCGCGCCAGTCCTTGACTCGATCTCGGTGCCGACACTCGTGATGCATCGCACGAACGATCCGGTCGTGCCGTGCTGGTCGGGGACGCGCCCTCGCCGACGGAATCGAGCACGCAAAGTTCGTCGAGATGCCTGGCGACATCCACGGCGCGTGGGATGCGCGCGAGTGGGCACCGGTGCTCGACGAGTTGGAGGAATTTCTCACCGGCACTCCGCGGTCCGTCGCCGACGTCGACCGTCTGCTTGCAACCGTGATGTTCACCGACATCGTCGGCTCGACGCGCTTGGCTGCCGAGGTAGGCGACCGGATCTGGCACGACATTCTCGACCGCCACGAATCTGAGACACACCGGTTCGTCGACCGCTTTGGCGGCTGCCTCGTGAAGTACACGGGCGACGGGGCGCTCGCAAGGTTCGACAGTCCGGCGCGGGCGGTGTACTGCACGCTCGCCCTAGCCGATTCGTTAGGGCGTGAGGGCGTTCCCATTCGCGCCGGGTTGCACACCGGTGAAGTAGAGCTGCGCGCCGACGATATTGGTGGGATCGGTGTGCACATCGGGGCGCGAATCGTGGGACTCGCCGTTTCGGGGGAGGTCCTCGTCTCACGCACCGTGCGCGATCTCGTCGTCGGGTCCGAGTTGCACTTCGAGGATGCAGGCGAACACTTCTTGAAGGGTGTGCTGGAGCCCTGGCAGCTCTACCGGTCCGTGTGACGACGCGACCATCCCCGAGTCGCGATCGTGATCAGGCCGCAGGCGCAGATACACCGATGCGAGCACGGCCGGCCTTGTTGCCAGTGTGACGTAAGCGGTTCCCGTGAACCATGTCATGGCGACATCAGTGCGCACGACGCGTAGGTTGCCGACGAGCGGATGACGACCTCGCGTGAAGCGAGGGCTGAACGAGAAGAAGGAACGATGACAGAGTCGCATGACGCGTCGCGCACCGCGCGCAACCGTCCAAACCATGGGCCCAGACCTCGACTGAGTGGCGACCGAGGCGAAGGTGTGATTTCAGCAGCAATGGCCGTGTGTTCGTTCCGACCCCTGTGCGGTTGAGGCGTTTCGGTGAGCTGACCTCGACCCGTCGCAATGCTTGATGCGGTCGTTGTATGAACCTGCCGAAGACGCTCCTAGTCGATCAGGGCGACGATCGACGTCAGTGGTCGCAGTTCCACACCCCGTTGTCCTCCAGCTGCGGCTTCTGGCAGCCTGGCGGCATCGGTGGGATCGGCTTGCCGGGCGGCCAATCCGCCGGTACGCCTGGAGGCAACGTGGAAGTCGTGACCGTCGGCGGCGGTGGCGTGGTCGTCGTCGTGGGACGCGCCGGGGGTGTGACCGAGTTGGAGGCGACGGGCGCAGGTGCGGCCGTCGGCCCACGTCCGGTCTCCCCGGGTAGGTCGCTGGTGATGGCAACCGGCTGTGTCGGGTCGGTCGGAACGACCGTCGGGCCGCTCACGTCGTAGACGTCCTGGTATTCGATTGCGGGCTCGGGCGAGGCCGACGGAGCGGTCGAGCTCGGCGCGACAAGGCTGGAGGGCATCGCAGAATCCGTGCCGTTGGTTTGAGCGCTCATCTGCACGAGGGCGACGGCCATCACCACCATCGCGGTCACGAGGAGAGCGGCCACCGCCGACAGGGCCAAGGCTTTGCGTCGCTCCATGTGTCCCACCTCGCTTCCGCGGATACCCGTCCCATGTTCCACATCGGCAGGATGGGTCGGAGGACCTAAGACCGTCTGGGATGCTTGGCGGCTTGATGGCCTGGAGTTTGCCTTTCTCTAACCTTCGTCCCCGCGAGGCGGGCCACCGGACCGAGGTCACCTCGCCCTGCAACCTCCCAGCGTGACGACCTGGAGGCACGTGGGCAGGGGGCCTAGGAGCGCGCCGGAGCCTGCTCCTCGAAGCGGCCGAGGCCGTAGTCACCGGCGATGGTCGGGCGGTGCATGCAGCGACCGTTCTCGGGCGCCGCGCCTGACACCGAGTGGAGCACCCGCCAGTTCTCCCAGATGACCATCTCGGTCGGCTCCCAGCGGTGGAAGTAGCTGAGGCCTCGCACCTCGACGATCTCGTTGCACTATTGCCAGAACGACGTCGTCGGTTCCCGTGAACCATGTCATGACGACAGCGCGGGGCCGGACACCTAGCTTGCGACGAGCGGATGTGACCTCGCTTGAAGTGAGGCCCTGGTCGGAAGGCGGAAGACATGACGAAGTCCAACGACGACGCGTCGCGCGTTGCGGAGCGCGACGCTCCCCAACCCCGCGGTACACGACGCCTGCGCGGCGACAGCGGCGAAGGCGTCATTTCGGCAGCGATCGCGGTCTTGATCATGGCGTTCCTCGGCGCGCTCATGTGGGTGGGCTTCCGTCGAATCTGGGAAGGAGCGGAGCGCAACACCGAGACAAAGGTGCAGCAGATCGGATCGGATTGAGCCGCCGACTCGCAGCCGACGTCGGCACGGGCCTCATCGGCAGCATCTCCGCGCTACTTGCGTTCTTGGCGCTGTTGCTGTTCGCGGTACAGCTCCTGATGGCGCTGTACACGACCTCGGTGGTCACGAGCGCCGCACACGAAGCAGCACGCGTGGCCGCCAGCGGGGCCGTCAACCAGGGTGATCCCGCCGCCGTGATGACCGCCCGAGCCCGCGGCGAGACGCGACTGCGTCAGCTGTTGGGAAAGTTCGGCGACCGAGTCAGCCTCGACTGGTCGTCGAGCACACAGAACTACGTGGTGCTGCGGGTCAGCGCCGACCCGCCCCGCTTCCTCCTGCCGGACCTGGGAAGCGGACACGCGCTCGGTCATGTGGACCGCACCGTGCGGGTGCGAGTGGAGCAGCTGCAGTGATCGACGAGCGGAACGGAGACCGTGGCGCGGCTGCAAGGTGACGCGGGTGTCGTGGGCGGGGTCGAGGTGCTGCCGTTCGGGGTGCTCATCTTCGTCGTCGGCTCACTGCTCGTCGCCAACGCGTGGGCAGTGGTGGATGCCAAGTTCATGGTCACCAGCGCGGCGCGAGAGGCGGCTCGGGCCTATGTCGAGGCTCCTGACCCGGCAGCCGCGGTGGCTCGCGCTCGCTCGGGTGTCGCGGACGCCATAGCGGGCCAGGGCCGCAATCCCGATCGCGCCCACTTGCGCATCGACCACGACCACGGTCGGGCGTGGGGCCGCTGTGTTCGGGTCGTAGCGACGGTCGACTACCGGGTCCCCGCGCTCACACTGCCGTGGATAGGCGGCTACGGACACGGCTTCGACGTAGTCGCCACCCATAGCGAGATCATCGATCCGTATCGAGCCGGGTTGCCGGGCCTAGCCGAATGTTGAGCGGCGAACGCGGGAGCGCGCTGCTGCTGATGCCGGCCGCGACGTTGGTGGTCATCGTGCTGGCTGCCATCACGGTCGACTTGAGTCTCGTGCATCTCGGACGGCGCGAGGCGATCGCGGCCGCAGAGGCCGCGGCCAACGACGCCGCCACCTTCGGTCTCGATGAGTCCTCGTACCGCACGGGCGCGAGCTACTCACTCGATCCTGTACGGGCGCACCGAGCGATGGAGCAATCGATCACGGCCGCCGGACTCGTGGACGACTTGGCCGCACCGCCGCAGATGGAGATCCTCGGCACGACGGTGCGGGTTCAGCTCAGCATCACAGTCGACTACGTGTTCGCCCGAGCACTGCCGGGGGTGGCTCACTCCACCACGGTGACCGCTGTCGGTTCGGCTACGCCGGTGGCCCGCTGATCAGAACGCGAGCCACGAGCGTCGGTAGGTCCCTCGAGCCGCGCCCTTTCGAGGCCTACGCTTTTGACGGCCAACGCATCAGGGGGTGGGCGCCATCGAGCTGACACCCGTCGCGCCGAACGACGCGGCCACCAAGACCTACCAGTACCTGCGCGTCGGTATGGTCGGCATCGTCGGCCTACTCGCCGTGTCGGTCGCCATCGAGCACTTGCACGCGGACTGCTTCCAGCACTCGATCAGCGCCTACTACTTCACCCCGGTCCGAACCATCTTCGTGGGTGGCCTCATGGCCATCGGCGCGGCCCTCATCTTCATCTCCGGTCGCACGTTGGCCGAGGACATCCTGTTGAGCATCGCGGGGATGTTCGCCCCGGTGGTGGCCATCATCCCGACTTCGGACGTGGGCCAGTGCTGGTCGAGCGACCCACCGGCGCAACCTGTGATCGACGGCAAGCTCGCTCCCTGGGTGGTGGCCGGCGTCCGCAACAACGTGCCCGCGCTGCTCGTCATGGGTGTGATCGGGCTAGTGGCACTGGCGCTCATCCCGATCGTCACCAAAGGCGAGAGCCCGTGGACCGCGTTCCGGGTCAGCGCGACGAGCACGAAGGCGGCACTGGGCACCATCGCCCTGGTCTTGGTGATCGGCTGGTGGGCCTACAACTACTGGGACGGCTTCTTCGATCACGCCCACGGCTATGCGGCGGCGGCCATGTTCGTCCTCCTCGCCCTGGCGGTCGCCTCCAACGCCTGGGATCAGCGCGACCACCGCGATGCCTGGTTCTGGGCCTACGTCGGCATCGCCGTCGCCATGCCGCTCGCCGGCCTCGTGATCCTTCTGGCCGGACGCGACTGGGACTACACCCTGCTCGTGCTCGAAGTGGTCGAGATCAGCCTCTTCGTGCTTTTCTGGGCGCTCCAAACCGTTCGCTACTGGGACGAGACCGTCGGGCGAGACACGGACCCCGATCTCGACCTCCGATAGAGCACGTGGGGAAGGTCGGCGTGTTCGACCTCGCCCTCGTAGACGAAGCCGTTCTTCTCCATCACCCGTTGCGATCCACGATTCGTCGTCATGGTGAACGCCACGAGCTCGTCGATGCAGAACTCTTCGTCGGCCAACCTCAACACCTCAGCCGCAGCCTCGGTCGTGAGGCCTTCTCCGAAACGATCGGCCGCGATGGCGTAGAGCAGCTCGATGGCGCGCTCCCCCGCGATCGTCGTCCACTGCAGGCCGCACCATCCGATGAACTCGCCCGTGTCGCGGTCGTGCCAGATGAACGGGCCGAAGCCGTGTTCGTCGAAGTGTCCTGACCAGCGGCCGACCATCAGCTCGACGACTTCGCGGGTGCGCGGCCCACCGAGAGTTGCAGTCACGCGCTCGTCTTGGAACATGGCCGCGATGTCGTCGACGTCTTGGCGGCCGATCGGTCGCCCCACCAACCGCGTCGTGGTCAGACTCTCGACACTCATGTGCGCTTCCGTCGGCGCTTCGTCCCTTCATACCTTTCATGAAACGCGGCCAAGTTCTCCTCGGCGCGCTCCAAGGCGACGGCCCACGCGTCGAGCAGCGCCTCGCCTTCCTTGGTCAGCTCATAGGTGCGCTTCGAACGACCGGGTAGATCGCGTCGCCACACCGAACTGACGACGCCCTCTTCTTCGAGCGATCGCAACAATCGGTACAAGTTGCCGAGATCGACGCGCTCATCGGGTGCGAGCTCCTCGAGGGTGTCGGCCAGGTCGTAGCCATGCGCCGAGCCCTCCCGCAACGCAAGGAGCAACGCCGGTTCGACGAAACGCTCGATGCGAGCCCGCACCTCCCACACGCCGGGCTCCACGATCCACCGGCATCGTGCGCTGCGACCACCAGCTCCGTGGCGTCCGTGTTTGCGGCCGCGCGGGCTTCGACCACCCGGTTCCATCCGTGCCATGTGGCGGATGTTACTTGACAGAGCCTACGACTCAGACATACACAGTGTGTATTACATTGTTTGTTTCCCAAACATGCCTTTTGGCAAGGAGTTCAGATGCAACATGAAGACGACAACGACGACGGGCTGGAACGGCCAACGGGGGGACCACTGGGTTCGCCATCGCGACCGATACGACCGGATGCTCGAGGCCTTCGGCGACGCGGTGATCGCCGCGGCCGCGGTCCGGGGAGGCGACCGGGTGCTCGACGTGGGCAGCGGGGCCGGCGCCACCACGATCATGGCGGCGACGTCCGCTGGGTCTGAGGGCCACGTCACCGCCATCGACCTCTCGCCGGCCCTGCTCGCCACCGCCGCCGAACGAGCCGAGGAACAGGACGTTCACCAGGTCGACTTCGTGTGCGGCGACGCTCAGGACCACCCCTTCGAGCCGAGCGCCTACGACCTCGTCATCTCCCGTTTCGGGCTGATGCTCTTCGACGATGCCCAGGCCGGCTTCGAAAATGTGGTCCGGGGCCCTGCGTCCCGGCGGTCGGCTGGCCTTCGCGACCTGGCAACACCGCACCAAGAACGTGTGGTCGACGCTGCCCGAGCGGGTCGTCCTCGAGACCCTCACGCACACGCCCGCAACCGACATGGCGGCGATGCGCCCGTCACCACCGAAGGTCTGCCCCTTCTCCCTGGCCGATCCGGAGCGGTTGCGTGGCCTGCTCAGCCACGCGGCGTTCGAACGCATCGACATCCGAGCCATCAGCCATCCCGTATGGATCGCCGACGATGTCGACGACGCCGTCGACTTCTTCGAGGACAACGCCGGCGATGAAGTGCGCGCCGCGCTTGGCGACCAAGCCCTCGGTGCGGTGCGCCGGGCCTTGCGCGACAGGTTGCGAAATTACGTACGAGACGACGGCGTACTGCTGCCCAGCGCGGCGTGGATCGTCACGGCACAACGTGCCGCAGCTCACCCTTGACACCCCAGCGCGCCGGGAGAAGCATGAACTCGAACCGCGAGATGCGGACCTTCCAGCGCTCGGGAAGGAGGTTGGGGTGGCTCGAATCGACCCGCAACCGGAGGATGCTCCACCTGGCTAGGTCAGCGGCAGGCGATCGCACACGTCACGCCGTGACGGGACGAAGGCGTCGCCTGCTGTAGCTGGAAAGATCGACTCGACGGGGTCCTCCGCAATACCACCGACGAGTCGCGAACACCGCCATCTTCTCCCCGCCCGTTGCGAATCCGCGGATGCGCGAGCTGGACCGGCCGTTGACACAGCCGCCGGGCGCCGCGACACCGGGTTCGTCCGCTCTACGGCGAGGTGAGGGGGTGGCGGTGTCGCGTCAGTCGCAGCACGAATCGCGCCAGCCGCAGGCGCCGCAGCGGAAGTGCGCGTGCTCCGGCTGCATGGAACCCGCACACTGCGGACACTCGCTGAAAGTCCCGAACCGCGAGCGATCACACGCTTCGGTCCGGGTGGGCGCGACGTCGGCGCTAGAGGCCGAGCCGCTAGGCGAGGGCTCCAATGAGTGGAGCGCGCTGTTTGCGCAGGCGGAGCCTCCCTCAACGAACCGTTCGCCGCGACCGAGGTACACCTCTCCGCTGATCCTCTTGGGCTGCTGCATGAGCGGCGATGGTACGAACCTTTGGTCGATCGGAGGGTGATGCCCGTACGCTCACGCCGTGCGTGACGAGCTGACGGATCTGCCCGACGACGCCGACTCCGGCGACGACGGCAGCCCGGCGTTCAGCCTCGAGGACGCCGAAGACGCACTGCTCGAGGGTGACCGCACCATCACCCCGGGCACCGCCCGGGCCGCGCTGCGCTATCCGACCTTCCGCACCGTGTACTTCGGCTCGTTGTTCTCGAACATCGGTAGCTGGATGCAGAACGTGGTCACCGCCGCGTTCGCCTACGACCTCACGCGCTCGGCGGCTGTCGTGTCGATCGTCAGCTTCAGCCAGCTCGGTGCGTTGTTGCTGCTGTCGCTGGTCGGCGGCGCCATGGCCGACATCTTCGACCGCAAGAAGTTGCTCATCTGGGTGTCGGTCGAACAGCTCATCTTCTCACTCGTGCTGGCCTGGATCGCACGCGGATCGGAGCCGTCGATCGCCGGACTCGTGTTGGTCACGGCCGCCATCGGTATCGGCCAAGCGATCTATGCGCCGACCTACTCAGCGCTGCTGCCGATCCTCGTGAAGCGACGAGACCTGCCCGGCGCCGTCTCGCTCAACTCGGCGAACATGAACCTGTCGCGCGTCATCGGCCCGGCCATCGGTGGTATCGCCTACGCCAAGGTGGGCGCGTCCTGGGTGTTCCTCGGCAACGCGCTCGACGTACTTCTTCATCATCGGCGCGCTGCTGATGGTGAAGCTTCCCCCCGTGCCGCCACGTGGTGACGGCCCCGGCGGCCTACGCCGCGTCGTCGAGGGTTTCAAGGTCGCGGCCGACGACCACGTGATCGGGCGCTGCCTCAGCGTCATGGCGATCTTCTCGTTGTGCTCGTTGCCGTTCGTCGTACAGATGCCTGTGCTCGCGGCGGTGAACTTCAGCATCGAACCCAAGAGCGGCGCGTACGGCCTGCTGTATGCCTGCTTCGGACTCGGGGCGGTGATCGGCGCGCTGTCGATCGGCACCTTCCTGGCCGGTCAGTCACTCGAGACCATCGTGCGACTCGGATTGGGAGGGTTCTCGATCGCGCTCACCGCCTTCGCTCTATTGCGCAACCCGGCCCCCGCATACCCCATGGCCGTCATCGTCGGCTTCTGCTACTTCGCCACCGTCACCTCGCTGTCGACGGTGTTGCAGAAGCGCCTCGACGACCGCGTGCGCGGGCGCGTCATGGCCATCTGGGTGATGGCGTTCGGTGGCGCGGTTGCCGTGGGCGGGCTCGTGGCCGGTCCGATCATCGACTGGACGTCGGTCACCGCGGTCGTGCTCTTCGGCGCCGCGGTCGCGGCAGCGTTGATCTTCTACGCCGATCTCCGCGATCCGGCGGAGGTTCAGGGATCGAGCAATACCTGAGCGAGCTTCTCGAGGCCGGCCACCCGACTGCCCTTGATGAGCACGGCGTCATCCTCACCGAGCTCACCGAGCGCTTGGAGCGCGGCCTCGATGTCCGGTACCACGGGTGCGCCGTATTCGGGCGCGTCCACCGCGATGATCGACACACCGAACTCATCTGCGAGCGCGGCGACGCGCGCGTGGGCCTCGGCCGAATGGGTACCCAGCTCGGCCATACGACCCAACACGGCGATCCGCCGCCGTGAATCGAGATGTTCGAGCGCGCGCAACGCCGCTTCCATCGACGCCGGCCCCGCGTTGTACGCGTCGTTCAGAACCACCGCACCCGACGCAGTGCGCCGCATCTCCATCCGCCACGGCGACATGGTGGCCTGACCGAGCCCGGCAGCCACCGCGGCGAGATCGACACCCACCACCAGAGCCACCGCAGCCGCGGCCAGTGCGTTCGACACGTTGTGGGGACCGCGCGCCGACAACGCCACGTCGGCCTCGCCCCAAGGGGTGTGCAAGCGGAACGCCGGGCGCAGCTCACGGTCGACCACCACGTCGACGGCCCGCACATCGGCGTCGCCGAAGCCGTAGCGCAACACATCGGCCACCGCCCGGTCGGCCATGGCTGCCACCAACTCGCTGTCCGCGTTCAGGATCGCCGTCCCGCTCGCGGGGAGCGCCTCGATCAACTCACGCTTGGCGCCGGCCACCGAGGCCAGGTCGCCGAACAACTCGGTATGGACCAGCTCCACCGCGGTCACCACGCCGATCGTCGGCCGCGCGACCGCGCACAGCTGCGCGATGTGGCCCACGCCGCGTGCGCCCATCTCGACGACCGTCACGTCGGTGTCGTCCGGCGCCTTCAGCAACGTGAGCGGTACGCCGAGTTCGTTGTTGAAGCTGCGCTCGCTCGCGTGCACCCGACGACCACCGGCGACCGCGGCTGCCGCGAGGTCCTTCGTGGTCGTCTTGCCGACCGATCCGGTGATCCCCACGACATGGGGACCGAGTCGATCCCGCGCCGCCGATCCAAGGCACGTGAGTGCGGTCGCGGTGTCCTCGACGACGATGGCCGTCCCACCCCGCGGACCCTTCGCGGTGAGATAGGCCGGCGCACCGGCGGCCAACGCGGCGTCGATGAACTCATGACCGTCGCGTTCGGCGACTATCGGCACGAACAGCTCGCCCGGACGCAGCTCCCGCGAATCGATTCCGGCACCGGTCACCTCGACATCGGGACCTTCGAGCGCGCCGCCGAGCAACGCCGCGATCTCCGATGCCAGGAACCTCACCCGCGAAACGGTAGTCAGGCGACCCTGGTACTCAGGCCACCCAGGCGCCTCGGACTACCGTCAGCCCATGGCCGCGAACGACGCCGAACGAATCAGGCTCGTCGTACTGTTCGGCGGCCAGTCGGCCGAGCACGAGGTCTCGCTGGTCACGGCCCGCCACGTCCTCGCCGCAACCGACCCCGATCGCTACGAGATCGAGCCCATCGCCATCCAGAAAGACGGGCGGTGGATCCAAGCCGACGACGCGGCCCGAGCCCTTGCCGCCGGCCCGGAGGCCCTGCCCGAGGCTCTGCCCACCACTGGCACCGAGACCTCGCCTCTCCCAGCCATCGCTTCGACCGCCGGCGAACGAGTGGTGGTCCTGCCCCTCTTGCACGGGCCGCTGGGCGAGGACGGCACGGTCCAAGGTCTGCTCGAGCTGGCCGACGTGGCGTACGTCGGTTGTGGCGTGTTGGCCTCCGCCCTGGCGATGGACAAGGCCAAGACGAAGGAGCTCTTCGCCGCCAACGGTCTGCCACAAGCCGAATGGTCGAGCTTTCACGAAACCGCGATCCACGATCCCAATCTGATTCCGCAACTCGGCGATGAGCTCGGCTTCCCGATGTTCGTGAAGCCGGCGAACATGGGCTCGTCGGTCGGTGTCAGCAAGGCGCGTGACGCCGACGAACTGCGAGCCGCTCTCACCAAAGCGGCGCAGTACGACGAGTGGCTCGTGGTCGAAGAAGCCATCGACGGCCGCGAGATCGAATGCGCGGTGCTCGGCAACCTCGAACCCCGAGCATCGCTACCCGGCGAGATCGAGCCGGGCGCCGACTTCTATGACTACGACGACAAGTACAAAGACGGACGGGCCAAGCTGCTCATCCCGGCGCCTCTCGCCGAGAACGTGACCGAGGAACTTCAGCGTCTGGCGTGCGACGCGTTCATCTCCTTGCGCTGTGAAGGCATGGCCCGCGTCGATTTCTTCTACGAGGAGAGCGGCCGAGGCTTGCTGCTCAACGAGGTGAACACCATTCCGGGGTTCACGCCGATCTCGATGTATCCGCAGATGTGGCAAGCATCGGGGCTCGGCTACCGCGAGCTCATCGACGAACTGATACGGCTCGCCATCGAGCGGTACGATCGTCGGGCGGCTAAACGTCGCCGCACCTGACTCCATGGCCGATACCCCCCACGTCCTGATCGACGATCTCGTTTTCCCTGAGGGCCCCCGCTGGCACGAAGGCCGCCTGTGGTTCTCGGACATGCACGATCACCGCGTGGTCGTCGTCGGTGACGACGGCAAACCCGAGACGGTCGTTGAAGTAGCCGGCCAACCTTCCGGCCTGGGCTGGCTGCCCGACGGCACGTTGCTCATCGTGTCGATGACCGACCGGCGCCTGCTGCGACTCGACGGCGACAACTTGGTCGAGGTCGCGGACCTGACCGAGTTGGCGCCGTTCCATTGCAACGACATGGTCGTCGACCAGAACGGCCGGGCCTACATCGGCAACTTCGGATTCGACCTCGACGGCGGCGAGGAGCCGACCGGCACCACGCTCGTATGCGTCGAGCCCGACGGCGAGGCATGGGTGGTCGTCGAGCAGATGCTCTTCCCGAACGGCATGGTCATCACGCCCGACAACCGCACCCTCATCGTGGCCGAGTCGTTCGGACAACGACTGTCGGCCTACGACATCCAGCCCGACGGCTCGCTCGCGAACCCCCGGATCTGGGCCGACCTGCGCCCCAACGTGCCCGACGGCATCTGCCTCGACGCCGAAGGCGCCATCTGGGCAGCTGATCCTGCCCACAGCGGCGTGATCCGCGTCAAAGAAGGCACGGGTGCCATCGATTGGATCTCGACGGGCGAGATGCGAGCCATCTCGTGCACGCTCGGCGGCCACGACGGTCGCACGCTCTTCATCTGCACTGCGCCGTCGTCGAACCCGCAGAAGTGCATCGACAAACGGTCTGCGCGCATCGAGGCAACACAGGTCGAGGTGCCGTACTCCGGCTACGTCGAATCCGAACCCGACGTCGCGTAGTCCAGGCATCGATCTGCCCTTCCAATCCGAGTTGGATGTGTCACCAACGCACCGTTTCGGTGCACCTATGACACCTCCAGCGTGGTTGGCGATTCGACCAGCAGCGCCGAGCGCAGGAAGTTGAGTAGCTCGCGGCGCCGGATCGTGGTGGATCGCAAGGTGGGTTCGATGCCCACGGCGCGCAGCACCTCGACCTCGGTCGCGACACCGATCACCGTCGAATAGACGGAGAGCAACAGCAAGCGCGCGTCACATTCGCGCATGCGACCGGCATCCATCTCGTCGGCCAGGAACGCGGTCGCGCGCTGCACCAACGGTTCGAGGGCCTCGACAAGCCGCGTCGCGGTCGGCGGTCCGAGTCGGCTCACCTCGCGCAGCAAGCCGAGTAACTCGGGACGACGCAACGCGAGTCGGAACACCGATCGCACGATGGCCTCGACCCGCGCAAAGCTCGGACCCGCTCGAGCGACCGCCTCCTCCAGAGCAATGGTGAGGTCGGTCGCGGCATGGTCGACGACGGCGTCGAGCAACACGGCCTTGGTGGGGAAGTAATAGAGGATGGTTTGCTTGCGCACGCCCAGCTCGGCCGCGATCTGGTCGAGCGAGGTGGCCTCGAAGCCGGCCGTACCGAAGGATGCCAGCGCCACCGAGAGCACTCGATCCCGCGTGCTCGGCTTCTCCTCAGGAGTCGGGCTCAGGTCCTCTGAGCTGGCTGCTTTCCCCGCCACTTACCAAATGGTAGACAGTAAAGCGTGATTCGTGAAGCGCTGGCTGGCAAGCGGCTCTTCCTCACCGGCTCCACCGGCTTCTTGGGCACCGCCGTGCTCGAGCGCCTGCTGCGGTCGGTGCCGGACTGCGAGATCGTGCTGCTCGTCCGCCCGGGCAAGCGCTCGTCGGTCGACCAGCGGGTGCAGCGCGAGATCCTGAAGAACGACGCCTTCGACCGGCTGCGCGCCGACCTGGGCAAAGAGGGCTTCGCCGAGATGACCGCTCGCCGAGTGCGGGCCATTCCGGGCGACGTCGGTACCGATGGCCTCGGCCTCGACGACGAAGGCCGCGCCGCGTTGGCCTCTTGCGACACTGTCATTCACTCGGCGGCCACGGTCGCGTTCGACTCCCCGCTCGACGGCGCGGTCGAAGTCAACATGCTCGGACCGATGCGCATCGCCCTGACGTTGCACGACCTCGGTGTCACGCCGCACCTCGTTGCCGTGTCGACCTGTTATGTCGCCGGCAACCGCCGGGGCCGCGCGCCCGAGCAGCTCGTGCACGAGAGCCCGTTCTTCGTCGACGTCGACTGGCGCAAGGAACGCGACGGCGCTCGCCGCGCTCGCCGCGATGCCGAAGCCGAGAGCCGAACCCCCGAAAAGCTCGAAGAGTTCCGCAAGCGAGCGCGGGCCGAACTGGGTGCACCCGGTGGTCCGCTCCTCTCCGAGAAGACCGAGCAGCTGCGCGCTCGGTGGGTGGCCGATCGCATGGTCGAGTCCGGCCGTTCGCGTGCGACCTCGCTCGGATGGCCCGATGCCTACGCCTACACGAAGGCCCTCGGCGAACGCGCCCTGATCGAATCACGCGGCGACGTACCGGTGAGCATCGTGCGCCCGTCGATCATCGAGTCGTCGCTCGCCGAGCCCCGCCCCGGCTGGATACGCGGCTTCCGCATGGCCGAGCCGGTGATCATCTCCTACGCCCGGGGGTTGCTGAAGGAGTTCCCGGGTGTGCCGGAAGGCGTCGTCGACGTCATTCCCGTCGACCTCGTGGCCGCAGCCATCATCGCGACGGCCGCCGAAGGGCCGCAGCCCGAGCCGAAGGTCGTGCAGGTCGCCTCGGGCTCGCGGAACCCGTTGCGCTACCGCCGCCTGGTCGAGCTGGTGCACGGCTGGTTCAGCGAACACCCGTTGTACGACGCGGCCGGCCAGCCGATCGTGGTGAAGAAGTGGTCGTTCCCTGGCCGCGGCCGCGTGCAAGGACAGTTGACGCGAGCCAAGAACACGCTCGAACGCACCGAGCGAGTGCTTCAGACCCTTGCCACTGCGGGGCAAGCAAGCGGAGTGGAACGCGACGCTCGAGGAGAAGCGCGAAGAGGCCGAGCGCGCCCTCGCCTACGTCGAGCTCTACGGCGCCTACGCCGAATGCGAAGCCATCTACGGCGTCGATCGCCTGCTCGAGCTGTGGGACTCACTCCCCCGCGAAGACCAGAACGAGTTCTGCTTCGATCCCGCGGTGATCGACTGGGACGAGTACGTGAGCAACATCCACCTCCCATCGGTCGTCGATCACGCTCGCGTGCGCACTACCCCGGGTGGACGCACCGGCGAGGCCCGCGACACCCGACTTCGACGCCAGGTGCTCTCGCCCGATCGTCACCTGGCCGCCTTCGACCTCGAGAACACACTGATCGCCTCGAACGTCGTTGCCTCGTACTCGTGGCTGGCCACCCGGCGGCTACCAGCTGACGATCGATTGCGGTTCGTGCTGAAGACGCTGGCCGAAGCGCCGTCCTTGCTCGCGCTCGACCGCAAGGATCGCTCGGACTTCCTGCGCTTCTTCTACCGCCGCTACGACGGCGCGCCCGTCGAACAACTCGACGAGGACGCCGCCGAGATGTTCTCGGCCTTGATCCTCGCCAAGTCGTTCCCCGCCGCTATCCGTCGCGTGCGGGAGCACCGTCGCCTCGGTCATCGCACGGTGTTGATCACCGGCGCGTTGAACTTCGTGGTCGACCCCATCCGTCCGCTGTTCGACGACATCGTGTGCGCCGAGATGTCCACCGAGAACGGCGTGTACACGGGTGAGCTACTCGAGGTGCCGCCGACAGGCGAGAGCCGGGCCCAAGCGATGATGGACTACGCGGAGTTGCACGATCTCGACCTGCGCGAGTCGGTCGCCTACGCCGACTCCACCAGCGACCTACCCATGCTCGACATCGTCGGCTTCCCTGTCGCAGTCAACCCCGAGACGCGCCTCGCCGCGCTGGCCCGCAAACGTGGGTGGCTCGTCGAACAGTGGAGCAAGGCCGAGGGCGGCAGCAGCCCACTCGTTCCCATCGGCGCACGGCGGCGGCGCAAGGGCGGCCTGGCCAATCCCCTCGTCCCGGGGCGGGTCTCTTGAAAGCGCTCTACCGATGAAAGCCCTCTACCGATGAAAGCACTGCGCTTCGAGCGCAACATCCCGCGCTACGCGGCCGCCACTGCGGCGGCCCGCGTCAAGCCGGGCGGGGGCGCCAAAGTCGGCCCGCTCAAGTTGCGCGACGTCGATCCGCCCGAGCTTCCAGGCCCCGGCTGGCAATACATCAAGCCCCGGTTGGCCGGCATCTGCGGCAGCGACCTCAGCACGATCGATGGGCACTCGTCGCGCTACTTCGAACCGATCGTCTCGTTCCCGTTCGTACCCGGACACGAAGTCGTGGCCGACATCGACGGCACCGACGGCGAGAGCCGCGTCGTGCTCGAACCGGTACTCGGCTGTGTGTCACGCGGCATCGAACCGACGTGCGCGGCGTGCGCACGGGGCGACCTGGGCGCATGCGAGCGCATCGCGTTCGGCGACCTCGAACCGGGACTGCAAAGTGGCTTCTGCTGCGACACCGGCGGTGGCTGGTCGACGCTGATGGTGGCGCACGAAAGCCAACTGCACGCCGTTCCCGAAGCGCTCGACGACGAAGCGGCCGTGATCGTCGAGCCCACCGCGTGCGCGATCCACGGCGTGCTCCGTGCCGGCATCGCGGAAGGCGACACCGTGGTCGTACTCGGCTCGGGCGCACTCGGGCTGCTCGCCCTCGCTGCCATTCGCCGATTCACCAGTGCCGGCCGGGTGATCGCCGTGGCCAAACATCCCGTGCAGCGCGAGCTGGCCCGAACTCTCGGTGCCGATGTGATCGTCGGACCCGATGAAGTCGCGCGGGCCGTCCGTCGGGTCACCGGAACACTGGCGCTGGGCGACGGTGACATCGTCCGACTCACGGGCGGTGCGGAGCACGTCATCGACTGCGTCGGCAGCGAGCAGAGCATCTCCGAGGGACTGCGGGTCGTGAAGCCCGGCGGTCGCATCACGATGGTCGGAATGCCCGGACACGTGCACGTGGATCTCACCGGCCTGTGGCAACGCGAGGTCGAGCTCGTCGGCGCGTACGCGTACGGGACCGAATCCCTGGACGACGGGACGCAACGACGCACGTTCGACTTGGCTTTCGAGCTCGTCGAAGCCGCCGACCTCGGACGACTCGTGTCGGCTCGTTACCCGCTGGGTCGATTCGCCGAAGCCATCACGCACGCCGCCAACGCTGGTGCGCGAGGCGCCGTTCGCGTGGCATTCGATCTCACCGCAGAGAAGGAAAGGACGCGCTTGTGACCACCCGACCGGGGTTCGTCTTGGAGGTCGATCGGTCGACGCCGCCGATCTTGTTCCACCACGGCGAGCAATTCCGGCTCGAGAGGCTGCCCGCGGGCCGCTCGCGCGTCATCTATCCGGCCGAGCCGCTGGAGCCGCTGAGCAACCCCGAAGGCGCAATCCGCCACGCGTTGCTCAACCCGATCGGTGACTCCGATCCGCTCCCCGCGTTGTTGCGGCCGGGAATGAAGCTGACGATCGCGTTCGACGACATCTCGCTTCCGTTGCCGCCCATGAAGCGACCCGACATCCGCCAGCGCGTCATCGAGCAGGTGCTCGACATGGCCGCCGCTGCGGGCGTCGACGACGTCCACCTCATCGCCGCGCTCGCCCTGCACCGACGCATGACCGAGAGCGAGCTTCGGCACGCGGTCGGCGATCGTGTCTACGACGCCTTCGCTCCGCACGGCCTGCTCTACAACCACGACGCCGAAGATCCGGACAACCTCGCCTTCCTCGGCAACACCGACAAGGGCGAAGAGGTCGAGATCAACAAGCGTGCCGCCGAGAGCGATTTGATCATCTACGTCAACATCAACCTGGTCGCGATGGACGGCGGCTGGAAGAGCACGGCCACCGGGCTCTCCAGCTATCGCAGCCTGCGTCATCACCACAACGTGCAGACGATGCAGCACAGTCGCTCGTTCATGGATCGGCACAGCAGCGAGCTGCACTCGTCGAACTGGCGCATGGGCAAGGTGCTCACCGATGCCGGCGTGAAGGTCTTCCAGATCGAGACCACGATGAACAACGACGTGTTCGGCACCGATGGACCCATGAGCGTGCTGCAAAAGCGCGAGTGGGAATGGTCTGCCCGCGACCGCGTCTCGTTCCTCGCGATGCAGAAAGGCCTCGATCGGGTGCCGGCCAAGCGTCGCCGGCAGATCTTCCAGTCGTGGAAAGCGCCGCATGCCATGACCTCGGTGCAAGCCGGCGAAGTCGAAGCCGTGCACGAAGTGACGACCTCACACGTCTACGAACAGCACCTCGTGCCGGTCGAGGGCCAGACCGACATCCTGACGATGGGGCTGCCCTACATCTGCCCGTACAACGTCAACTCGATCATGAACCCGATTCTGGTGATGTGCCTCGGTCTCGGCTACTTCTTCAATCTCTACCGCGGCCGACCGCCGGTGCGCGAGGGCGGCGTGTTGATCCTGAGCCACCCCACCCCGTGGGAGTTCCATCCGGTCCACCACCCGAGCTACATCGACTTCTTCGAGCAGGTACTCGCCGAGACGACCGATCCCATGGAGATCGAGAGCAAGTACGAGGAGCAATTCGCGAACGATGAGTGGTACCGGCACCTGTACCGCACGTCGTACGCGTACCACGGCGTCCACCCGTTCTACATGTGGTACTGGGGCGCCCACGCGTTGCAACACCTCGGGCAGGTGATCATCGTGGGCGGCGACACGCGAGCCGTTCGGCGATTGGGTTTCCGTCCAGCCTCGACGTTGCAAGACGCGCTCGAGATGGCCAGCGATGTCGTGGGACGCGACGCGAGCATCACCCACCTGCACAACCCACCGATCCTCATGGCCGACGTGACATGAAAGAGAAGGTGGCCAAGCTGAAGAAGCGGCTGCCAGTGAACGGCGGGATGGCGCTGCGCATGGCGCGACCCACCGCCGCACAGTTGATGCGTCGCCTCCCGTTTCCCGCTCAGCCCGCCAACGGTGCCCGGTGGGGTCGAACCGCTCGACGCCGAGAGCAAGGTGGGGGCGAACTACGACACCGAGTGGGCTCGGTCGTACCCCGCCCGAGCCGCGCGGGTGCTGCTCGTCGAGGGCGTCGTGCGTCCCGCGCTCGGCGCGTTGGCGGCGCCCGAGGTCTACGGCCTCGACCGACTCGACGGCATCGAAGGCTCGGTGGTGTTCGCGGCGAACCACCACAGCCACCTCGACACCCCACTGCTGCTGTCGCTGATCCCCGAACCGTGGCGTCATCACATCGTCATCGGGGCGGCGGCCGACTACTTCTTCGGCAACCGGGTCACGAGCACGCTCTCGGCGCTGGTCATCGGCGCAATCCCGATCGAGCGGGCCAAGGTGAACCGGCGATCCGCCGACCAAGCGGCCGAGCTGATCGACGAGGGCTGGAGCATGTTGATCTTCCCGGAAGGGGGCCGCAGCCCCGACGGCTGGGGCCAGCCGTTCCGAGGCGGCGCGGCCTACCTGTCCGCTCGGTGCGGCGTGCCCGTCGTTCCCATTCACGTGGAAGGCACCGGACGCATCCTGCGGAAGGGCAAGTCGCTGCCCCAGCCGTCCGCCACCACCGTCACCTTCGGCTGGCCGATGCATCCGGAGGACGGCGAGGACTCGCGCAAGTTCGCGGTTCGCATCGAACAAGCCGTCGCCGAGCTCGGTGATGAGGCGGCTACCGACTGGTGGCAAGCCCGTCAGCGTGCGCACGACGGCACGACACCGCAGTTGCAAGGTCCGGAAGAAGGTGCGTGGCGGCGAACGTGGGCACTCGGTGAGCGAGGACCGAAGCGCCGCCGCCGGCCCGCGTGGCCCGACCTCGACTGACCTAACGGCTCGGCCTCTAAGCGATTACGGTCAGCACGATGTCGGCGGCACGTGGGTTCGCGCGATGAACCTCTTCTGGGCAACCGTGATCGTGATCGTGGCTTCGGCCGCGTCGATCGTCGCCCTGCTGATCGTCCGCCGCTGGTCACCACACGGCGGGCATTTCGGCGACACAAGCCGCGCGTCGGGCGTGTTCACCATCCTGGCCACGTTCTTTGCCGTGCTGTTCGCGTTCGTCGTCCTGTTCGCCTTCGAGAGCTACGACAACTCGAGCTCGAATGCGGAGCTGGAGGCCCAGATCGTGACCCAGCAGTTCGAGACCGCTCAGCTGCTGCCGGCGGCCGAACGCGAGGAGCTGAGCGCGGAGCTCCAGTGCTACGCGCGATCGGTCGTCTATCAGGACTGGCCACAGATGAGGCAGGGCCACACGCTCGGCATCAATTCGTGGGACAGCAAGCTCTTCCTCACGCTGAAAGACGTCGACCCGGTGACGCCCGCAGAGCAGGCCGCTTACGCCAAATGGCTCGACCAGCGATCTGATCGCGAGGAAGCGAGACAGGAACGCTCGCTCGGTGAGGAAGGCGTGATCCCCACTCCCCTGTGGTTCGTGCTGATGCTGAGCGCGGCGGTCGTATGGGGCTTCGTGTTCTTGTTCGCCGACCGCGGTGAGGGCGCGTTCGTTCAAGCGGTTCTCGTAGGTGCGGTCACTGCCATGCTCGTCTCGGGACTGCTCGTCGTTCGGTTCCTCGACTATCCGTACAGTCCGGGCTCCGGCAGTCTGAAGCCCACCGCCATGGAGGAGACGCTGGTCCACATGGACGAGACGATCAGTGCACTCGGACTCGAACTACCCACGTTGTGCGACGCGAACGGAAACGCAGTCTGAGACGCTGACCGATCAGGTGGTAGTGCCGTGCTCCGGTAGCGATGTTCCCGTGGACCCGTAGTGCTCGATGCAATACGAACCGACCGAGTCGATGACGTCGATTTCGTGCTGGGTGTACTTGTCCCGAGCCAGGAACGTCGAGCACATCGACGTTCTGTTGCGTCGCGCCGTCGATCAAGCACTGCGCCGACTCCGGCGTATAGCCCTGCTTCGACCAGGCGACTGACCGCCTCGTCGTTGGTCAGCTTCGGGTCGCTGTCACTCGGAGCAAGCAGTCAACGAGCCCGCGACCACGAGGACGCGCGAGCGACACAGCCGACCAACGAACCGGAACAACGCATGGAAAGCGACACTACCGGGTCACTACGGCGAGGCCGGCGGCACCGTGGTCGAGGCTTGCGCGGGTGACGGCAGCGTGACTCCCGGGGACGGATACACGGCCGCGCACGGGTCTTCACGGGTGCGTTGACCGCAGCTCGCGCCGAAGGCCTCGTAGTCGGTGCCGAGCCCGGCCTTGTCGAACAGGTCATCGCAGGCCTGGCCGAAACCGGCCGCGCACTGATCCCAGAGGGCGTCGAGCGTGGCATCGTCGCCCTTCTTCTTCGGCCCGGGCAGGCCTCCCTCGGGCGGCACCACCGTCCCCGGACCGGGCGAATCGGCGCCGACGTTGGCGAGGCCGATGCAGTCGACGCGGATCGTGGTCAGGCGAGCGATCTGCTCGGGGGGAATGGTGGCCCCCGGACGAAGTGGGGCCGGCCCGATCTCGTCGAGCACGCGGTCGACGTAGCAGCCGGCCTGTTCCTCGGTGACGCGCCCGTCGCCCTCGTCGACGACCCGCTGGATCGCCTCGTCACGATTGACGGCGTCGTTCGAACACGCGCCGAGCGTGACCGTCGCGGCCACAAGTGCCGCGGTCACGAAGAATCCGAGAGTCAGGTAGCGGAAACGCCGGGTAAAGTTCGGCGGAGCCGCCTCGGGGCTCTTGGGCAAAGGCGCCGCGTTCCTCACCGCCGCAGCGAAGCGCTGGCGAAGACGTCCCCGATCGTCCGGCACGCTACTTCTCTAGTCGGTTTGTCGCGCGCAAAGGACGCACCCATGCGAGAGCAGGACGCCTGCGGCATCGGATTCGTTGCCGATGTCGAAGGCCGATCTTCCCGATCGATCGTCGAGATGGCCCTCAACGGGCTGGCCTGCGTGAAACATCGCGGCGCCCTGGCCGCGGATGCGCTGACCTCCGACGGCTGCGGGTTCCTGGCTCCCATCCCGGCGGCGATCTTCGGCGAGCAGAACGGCGTGGCCGTGTTGTTCGTCCGGGGTGACGACCCCCGCACGGGGGTGCTCGAGGCGCTGGACGCCGAAGGACTCGAGCTGGTCGAGTGGCGCGTTCCTCCGGTCGATGTCCAAGTGCTCGGCGACCTCGCGGTGCGCACCTGTCCCGAGATGCTGCACGTCGTCTTCCGTCATCCGAGCGGGTCGACCGACGAGAACGCGGCCTACCGTCTGCGGCGCCGCATCGAGCGCGCCACCACCGACGTGTACGTGGCCTCGTGCTCGTTCCGCACGATCGTCTACAAGGGCCTGGTCGCGGCCGATCACTTGGCGGGCTACTACCTCGATCTGGCCGACGAGCGTTTCGCCGGGCCCTTCGCCATCTTCCATCAGCGCTTCTCGACCAACACCCTGCCCACATGGGAGCGCGCACAACCGTTCCGCCTGCTCTGCCACAACGGTGAGATCAACACCGTCCAAGGCAACGAGAACCGCATGCGTGCTCGCCGGTTCCTCGCAACCGAGCAAGCCGGCCTCGGCCCCGAGGATCTGTTCCATCCCGTGCTCGACGCTGCGGGCTCGGACTCGGCCAAGCTCGACGAAGCCACCGAGCTGTTGGTGCGCGGTGGCCGCCACGTGTGCCACGCCACCGCGATGCTCGTGCCCGAGGCATGGGAGGAGACACGCGATCTCGACCCCGAGGTGCGCGGCTTCTACGAGTACCACTCGGCCCTGATGGAACCGTGGGACGGACCCGCGGGTGTGATCTTCACCGACGGGGTCGGCGTCGGCGCGGTGCTCGACCGCAACGGTCTTCGGCCGTTGCGCTACAGCGTCACCGAGGACGGCCTGGTCGCCTGTTCATCCGAGGCCGGCGCCATCGATCTTCGTGGTCACGGGCGCGTCGAGCGAGGTCGGCTCGGCCCCGGTCACATGCTGTTCGTGACTCCGAGCGTCGGCGTGGCGCGGAACAACGTGATCAAGGAACGGCTCGGGGCCAACGCGCCATACGCCGAATGGGCCGGCGACGGCTTCTACCAGTTCTCGTCCGGCGAACCGCTCGAGCAGCCGCCCGACGACCTGGTCGTCCGGCAAGCCGCGCACGGCTACACCAAAGAAGAGCTCGCCATGGTCCTCAAACCCATGGCCACCGAGGGCTACGAGCCGACCTTCTCGATGGGCGACGACTCTCCGCTTCCTCCGTTGGCGGGCCGCCCTCGTCCCATCCACCACTACGTGAAGCAGCGCTTCGCGCAGGTCACCAACCCTCCTATCGACCCGTTGCGTGAGCGATTGGTCATGAGCCTGCGCATGCTGCTCGGCCCGCGCGCACCGCTGCTCACCGAGAAAGCGGAGGCCGCCCGGCTGCTCGCGCTCGACTCCTTCTTCCTCTTTCCTTCCGCCATCGCCGCGCTGCTACGACGCGACCTCAATCCTTTCAACACCGTCGTGCTCGACGCGACGTTCGCGGTCGACGGTGGGGCCAGCGCGTCTCGAAGCCGCTGTCCGCGACCTGGCGGCGCGAGCCGAGACGGCAGTCGCCGGAGGGGCCGGCGTGCTCATCATCGACGACGGCGCCGTGGGGCCCACCCGTGCCCCCATCCCGAGCCTGCTCTCGTGCGGTGCGGTGCATCACCGACTCACGAAGGTCGGCACGTCGTTGCGACACGAGTCTCGTGGTGGTCAGCGACGACGCGCGCGACGTGCACTACATCGCGGCGTTGCTCGGCTACGGGGCCGACGCGATCTGCCCGCGCCTCGCGCTCGAGACCGTCGCCGCTGATGCCGACGAGAGCGAGAGCGAGAACGTCGTGAGCCCGGAGGCGCAGGATCGTTTCCGGGCCGCAGCCGAGGCAGGCGTGCTGAAGATCCTGTCGAAGATGGGCATCAGCACCGTCGATTCGTATCGGGGCGCGCAGATCTTCGAGGTGCTCGGCCTCGATCGCTCCGTCGTCGATCTTTGTTTCTCCGGCACACCATCGGTGGTCGGAGGCATCGGCTGGGATGCGCTCGGCCAGGACGTGCTGACGTTGCACGGCCAAGCCTTCCCCGACGACGATCAGGTCGACCTGGTGTCACCGGGCTACTTCCGGGTGCGCAAGGGCGGTGAGGCACACGGACTCGACAAGGAGACCGTGCAGACGCTGAACGACCTGACGCTGGTGCAAGAGGCGCCACCCCTTGCCGACCGCGACCCGATGGTGGCCGACATGGCCGCCGCCCACCTGTTGCAACGCGCCATTGCCGGCGAGTCGGACGAGATCTACGCCAAGTTCGCGTCGATGGTCAACGATCGGGCACCGCTCGAGCTCCACGACTTGCTCGAGTGGACATCGGACCGCGAGCCGATCTCCATCGATGACGTCGAGCCGGCCTCTGCCATCGCGGCACGGTTCTCGACGGGCGCGATGTCACACGGCGCTCTTTCGAAGGAGGCCCACGAGACGCTCGCCCAGGCGATGAACCTGATCGGCGGCAAGTCCAACTGTGGGGAAGGTGGCGAGGACCCGGAACGGTTCCGCACCCGCGGTCTCGGGCGCAACGACAAGAACTCGAAGATCAAGCAGGTCGCGTCGGGCCGCTTCGGTGTGACGCCCGAATACCTCGCGTTCGCCGACGAGATCCAGATCAAGATGGCGCAAGGGTCGAAGCCCGGCGAAGGCGGGCAGCTTCCGGGCCACAAGGTGTCGCGCGAGATTGCCCGTCTGCGCTACACGCAACCGGGGGTGGGCCTCATCTCGCCTCCCCCGCATCACGACATCTACTCGATCGAGGATCTGGCCCAACTCATCTACGACCTGAAGCAGGTCAACGCCGCGCAGGTGTCCGTGAAGCTGGTGGCCGAGGACGGAGTGGGCACGATCGCCGCCGGCGTGGTGAAGGCCCTGGCCGACGTGGTGCACATCTCCGGCAACAACGGAGGCACAGGAGCCAGCCCGCTCTCGTCCATCAAACACGCGGGCATGCCGTGGGAGCTCGGGCTCGCCGACATCCAACGATCGTTGGTCGACAACGGGTTGCGCTCTCGCGCCGTGGTGCGCGTCGACGGCGGGTTCAAGACCGGTCGGCAAGTGATGCTCGCCGCGCTCATGGGGGCTGACGAGTTCAGCTTCGGCACCTCGGCGATGATCGCCGAAGGCTGCATCATGTTGCGGGCGTGCCACCGCGACACCTGCAAGCCCGGCGTGGCCACCCAACGACCTCACTTGCGCGCCAACTTCACCGGCAGTCCGGAGGGGGTCGCGGCGTACCTGACCTTCGTCGCCGAAGAGGTGCGCGGCTATCTGGCCGAGCTCGGCTACCGGAGCATCGACGACCTCGTTGGTCGAGTCGAGCTGCTCCACCAGCGCACCACGGGCGACCCGCGAGCCGATGCGTTCGACCTCAGCCCGCTGTTCGCACCGCCCGAAGACATCGAGGGCGATCGCCGCTTCGTCGAGCGAGTCGAGCTGCAAGACCCGCGTTCCGAGCTGGGCGACCGCCTGCTCGCCGACGCCTTCCGCGGCGTGTGGGACGGTGACGAGGTGTCGCTGTCCTACCCGATCCGCAACGCCGACCGCTCGATCGGCGCCGCCCTCGCCGGCGCCATCGCGCTCGAATTCGGCTCGCTCCCACCGCGAGGTACCGCGCACGTCACCTTCGAAGGCGCCGCGGGCCAGAGCTTCGGTGCGTTCCTGTCGCACGGTGTCGAGCTCGAGCTGATCGGTGAGGCGAACGACTACGTCGGCAAGGGCATGGGTGGTGGACGGATCGTGATCCGCCCACCCGAGAACGACGCCCTACTGATCGACAACCAAGCACGGGGCTCGTCCACGGTGATCGCCGGCAACACCTGTCTGTACGGTGCGACGAGCGGCGAGCTGTTCATCGCCGGCGCGGCGGGCGAGCGGTTCGCGGTGCGCAACTCGGGCGCGCTCGCCATCGTCGAAGCCGTCGGCGATCACTGCTGCGAGTACATGACCGGCGGCACGGTGGTCGTGTTGGGTCGCATCGGGTACAACCTCGGCGCCGGCATGACCGGTGGTCAGGCGTTCGTGTGGGATCCCGTACCCGAGCGCGTGATCACCCGCGTGAACGACGACCTCGTCGAAGTGGTCCGCCCCGATCACGATGCGCTCGAGGAACTGCGGTGGTTGGTCGAGCGTCATGTCGAGCTCACGAAGTCTCTTCGGGGCCGCGAACTGCTCGACACGTGGACCGACGCCGTCGAGCACCTTTGGCACGTCGTTCCGCGTGAACGCGTGCAGCGGATCTCCACTACTGCCGCCACCCGCGTGGCGGCCGCCTGACGTGACGCTCGCGGGGCTCGGCTACGCCGCCGCGCTCGTCCTCGCCGCGCTGTTGATCATCGCGGCCGTTGCCAAAGCGATCGCTCCCGACGAGACCCGCCGGTCGTTCCAGCAACTCGGCGTGCCGAACCCCGAGTCGGCCGCTCGACTCGTGCCGCTGCCCGAGTTCGCGGCCGCGGTCCTCCTCATCGTCGTGCCCGCCGTCGGCGGCATCGCCACGCTGATGCTTCTCGCGTTCTTCTCGACGTTCATCGTCACGCGTTTGCGCGCTGGGGTCGTGGCGCCCTGCGCGTGCTTCGGCGCGGCGTCAGCCCAACCGCTGTCGTGGTTGGCGATCGCCCGCAACGCCGCCATGGGCCGTGCTCGCGATAGCCGCGCTCGCGACGTTGCACCCGTACGGCCGACGATTGCCGATGCGCTCGTCGTCGTCGTCTACGTCGGTGTCGTCGGAGCGGTCCTGCAGATCGGCCAGCGCTCTCTCGCCGCATGAGGGAACTACCTTTTAGGCGATGAGTGACGGGCGGGACGATCACGAACCGGCCGACCCGCCCCTGCCCGCTCCGCCCGAAGCGTGGCCACCGTACGGAGGTCCGCCACCCGGTTACCCAAGTGGCTACCCCTATGCACCCGGCGCCTATCCGATCGAGCCGAAGACCGACTCGGGTGCGACCACCGCGCTGGTACTCGGCATCCTGGGTTTCCTTTGTTGCCTCTTCGGTTTCGCGGCGATCTACGAAGGCGTCGAGGCACGACAACGGATCCTCGGCGCGCCCGAAGAGCTCAAAGGCGAGGGACTCGCGTTGGCCGGGATCACGCTCGGCATCATCAGCCTCGCGCTCTCCATCATCGGCACCATCGTCGTGATCGTCCTCTAGTGTCGGCCCGGTGAGCGACACGCCCGACGATCAGGCGCCCACCGATCCCTGGGGCAATCCGCTACCGCCGGACCAGTGGCCCCGACAGGCTCCCCCACCGTCGCCACCCGGGCCTCCACCGCCCGGCGCCACTCCGCCGGAATCGCAGCAACCCGGGTATGCCGCGGCCCGATTACGGCCAGTACCCACCAGCGGGCGGGCCGTACCCGTCGCAGACGTGGTCGCCCCAGCCCTACGCACCTCAGGGATATCAGCCGGGCTACGGGCAACCTGGTTGGGGCGCACCACCCAAGACCGAAGGCATGGCCATCGGCGCACTGGTGTGCGGCATCCTCGGCACGCTGTGCGGTGTCATCGGCTGCTTCGGCCTGCTGATCGGCCCCGTCGGCATCGTGTTGGGCGTCGTCGCGCGCCGGCGCATCCGCGAATCGGGTGGGATGACCAAGGGCGAAGGTCTCGCGTTGGCGGGCCTCGTGCTGGGCATCATCGGCACCGTCGCATCAGTTGGTTGGCTCATTGCTTTCGCGACCGTGCCCGAGCTCCGAGATCGATTGAACGAGCTGACGAGCACCACGACCACCGGCGGCTGAACGAGCCCGTCAATCGACCAACCGCAATCCCGTGGGTGCGATCGACGCATCCGCTTGCGGTAGGTCGACCACGAACTCGGTCAGATGCGCGGGAAAGACGTGCTCGCTCATCAACACCGGTCGATCGTCGAGCGCGCTGGTGATGCGCTCACACCGCAACACGGGCGAGCCTTCGAGCACACCGAGCAGATCGGCCTCGGCGCGGGACGCGGCCGCGGCGCCGATCGTCTGCACCGCCCCACCGAGCGGCACGCCGATCAACTCGTAGAACGGGCTGCGTTCGACGTCGGAACGGGACAGGTCGGCACCGAACTGTTCGGGGCACCACACCGTCACCAGTGCGAAGGGATCGCCATCGGCCATGTTGAGGCGTCGCACCCTCAGCACCGTGTCGACCCCGAGCACCTGGCGCACACGAGGTGGCGCCTTGATGAACCGGAAGTCGAGCACCTTGCGCGCCGAGGTCACTCCCTCGGCCGCGAGCTGGCTTTCGATCGTCCCCAGCCGCCCGAGCGTCTGCCGCACGGGATCGGTGGCCACGAACCAGCCGAAGCCCTGCCGGGAATCGACCAGGCCTTCGTCGCGCAGCACCTCGAGGGCACGACGCACGGTGACCCGGCTCGCACCGAATCGCGTCGACAACTCGGCCTCGCTGGGAAGGAGCTTGCCGGCGCCGTATTCACCGGCCTCGACGCGAGTGCGAAGCTCGTCGGCGATCTGGTCGTACCGGGTCTGGCGCACTTGTACCATACTTGTATACATTCGTCTGGAGCCGCAAGCGCAAGCCGACCGTCGAAGGTCGGCTGAACGAGAGGAGCAGCCATGGCTGTCGCTGCCAACACCCCCATCGACCTGGTGAACGGCGTCTACGGGCGACTCCCGGGTCGGGTCGCAGAAGGGCGCGAGACCCTCGGCCGTCCCCTCACGTTCTCCGAGAAGGTGCTCTTCAACCACCTGCGCGGGCCCTCCGGTCAGCAGCTCGAACGGGGCCGGTCCTACAACGACCTCGATCCCGACCGGGTCGCGATGCAAGACGCCACCGCGCAGATGGCACTGCTGCAGTTCATGACCGCCGGCCTGCCCGAGGTGGCGGTGCCGTCCACCGTGCACTGCGACCACCTGATCCAGGCTCGCGAAGACGGCCGGGTCGACCTCCTCGCCGCGCTCGAGAACAACAACGAGGTCTACGACTTCCTCGAGTCGGTGTCGGCCAAGTACGGCATCGGGTTCTGGAAGCCGGGTTCGGGGATCATCCATCAGGTCGTGCTCGAGCAGTACGCGTTCCCCGGCGGGATGATGATCGGCACCGACAGCCACACGCCGAACGCCGGTGGGCTCGGCATGATCGCGATCGGGGTCGGCGGTGCCGATGCCGTCGACGTGATGACCGGCTACGCCTTCAACATCCGCTGGCCCAAGCTGATCGGAGTCCACCTCACCGGTGAGCTCGACGGCTGGTCCGCCGCGAAGGACGTGATCCTCAAGGTCGCCGAGATCCTGACGGTCAAGGGCGGCACCGGTGCGATCGTCGAGTACTTCGGTCCCGGCGCTGAGTCGTTGTCGGCCACCGGCAAGGCCACGATCTGCAACATGGGCGCCGAGATCGGCGCCACCACATCGGTGTTCGCGTACGACGCGGCGATGTCGCGCTACCTCAAGGCGACCAATCGTGAGGCCATCGCCGACGCGGCCGACGACGTCGCTCAGGAACTGCGCTCGGATCCCGAGGTGTACGACGACCCGAGTGGCTACTACGACGAGGTCATCGAGATCGACCTTCGAGACCTCGAGCCGTTGATCAACGGGCCGCACACCCCAGACCGCGCCCGACCGGTGAGCCAGCTGGGCACCGAGGCCGAGGGCGAAGGCTGGCCGATGCACATCAGCGCGGCGCTCGTCGGCTCGTGCACGAACTCCAGCTACGAGGACATCACCCGCGCCGCGAGCATCGCCCGCCTCGCATCGTCGCGGGGGCTCACCGCCAAGACCAAGCTCATGGTCACGCCGGGTTCCGAGCGCGTGCACGCCACGATCCAGCGCGACGGGCTGCTCGAAGACCTCGAAGCCATCGGCGCGGTTGTGTTGGCCAACGCGTGCGGCCCGTGCATCGGGCAGTGGGCGCGAGACGACGTCAAGGAAGGCGACGTCAACGTCATCGTCAACTCGTACAACCGCAACTTCCCCAAGCGCAACGACGGGTTGGCGTCCACGTTGGCGTTCGTCACCTCACCGGAGACCGTGGTCGCGCTCGCCCTCGCCGGTCGGCTCGACTTCGACCCGCGCACCGACAGCCTCACCAACGACGCCGGCGAAGAGGTCCGTCTCGAGGTGCCGGTCGGCGAAGAGTTGCCGGCAAAGGGCTTCGAGTCCGGCGAAGCGGGCTTCATCCCCCCGCCCTCCGACGGCGGCGAGACCGTGGTGAAGGTCGATCCCGCATCCGATCGCCTCCAGCTGCTCGCGCCGTTCCCCGCCTGGGACGGCAAGGACCTCGTCGATCTCCCCGTCCTCGTCAAGGCCAAGGGCAAGTGCACGACCGATCACATCTCGGCCGCCGGCCCGTGGCTCAAGTACCGAGGTCACCTCGAGAACATCTCCGGCAACCTGTTCCTCGGCGCGATCAACGCGTTCACCGGCGAGGCCGGAGTCGGCAAAGACCAGCTCGACGGCACGCAGAAGTCCTTCCCCGACATCGCCAAGCACTACCACGAGGCCGGTGTCGGCTGGGTCGCCATCGGTGACGAGAACTACGGCGAGGGCTCCTCGCGGGAGCACGCGGCCATGGAACCCCGCTTCCGCAACGCCAAGGCCGTGATCACCCGCTCGTTCGCCCGCATCCACGAGACGAACCTCAAGAAGCAGGGCGTGCTGCCGCTCACCTTCGCCGACCCGCACACGTACGACCAGATCGACGAGGACGACCGCATCTCGATACTGGGTCTGGCCGACCTGGCCCCGGATGCTCCCGTTGCGGCGCGCATCACCAAGCCGGACGGCTCGACGATCGACTTCGCGTGCAATCACACGATGAACGACGAGCAGATCGAGTGGTTCCGCGCCGGCGGTGCCCTGAACATCATCCGGGCCCGCCAGAGGTCCTGAACCCTCGAACGAAATTGGCAGAACGACAAAGAGTCAGTCGGTGCCGGGGCGACGCGCCTCTTCGTGATCGGTCGACGTGGAGTCGTCGTGCTTGTGGCTCGACGGCATCGTGAGCGCGAGCTCCTCGGGCGTGGGCACGTGATGCTCGCGCGCCTCCGGAGGCAACAGATCGACGATCGCATCCATGATCCGGGCCGTGTCGTCGTCCGGGTCAGCACCCTTCAACTCGATGGCTTCGCCCAGCCGAACGAGCACGCGCGGCGGATGGGTCACGTTCAACATGCGCGGCAACCGCTCGCTGCGGGGCCAGACCTTCTCGGTTCCCCAGAGCCCGAGCGGCACGACTGGGGCATGCGTCATCTCCGCCAGCCGGGCGGCGCCCCATCGACCCTTCAACACCGGATCGAAGAAGGCCTCGCCGCGCGGGATCGTGCCCTGCGGCAGGATCACCACCAGCTCCCCCGCCTCGAGCGCGGCGGCCGCCTCTCTCAGCGGCTCGTCGGAACCGGTACCCCGCTCGACGCGTATGCCGCCCATGGCGCGAGCCATGTCACCCACGATCGGCGCGTCGAAGACCTCCTTCTTGCCGAGAAAGCGCACCGGCCGTCCCCGCTTGGCGACCGCATACCCGATGGCGAGCGGATCGAAGTAGCTCCGATGGTTGCCGCAGATGATCGCGGGGCCTTCGGCGGGAATGTGATCGACGTCTTCGATCTCGATGCGGGCGTAAGGAACGAGCTCCGTGCGCGCGAACGGGAAGATCGCTTGTTGGGGTTCGATGCCGAGGAACTTCGGCACGCCCGGAGGCACGTCGAGGTACTGCACCGGCCAACGGCGCAGCATCGCGAACGCACGTAGGCGGGGGTCGGGCTTCACCGCGACCGGATGACCGACCGCAGTAAGCAACGGGATGTCGAACCAGCTGTCCGAGTACGCCCAACTGGCCTCGAGATCGACGTCGTTGTCGTCGGCCCATTCTCGAACCGCACGCAGCTTGCCCTTGCCCCACACGAACTCACCGTCGAGACCCCCCGTGTACTTGCCGTGCGCGGTGTCGTACCGGGTGGCGATCACATCATCGAGACCGAGTTGGTCGGCAAAGGGCTGAACCATGTCGATCGGTGTGGTGGTGGCCACGACGACGCGCCGACCGGCCGCCTGGTGTTCCTCGATCAGCACGCGTGCGTAGGGCTGCACCATCGGGAGAAGCGTCTTGGCCGCGATCTCACCGGCCTGGCGCGCTCGGTCCTGGGCCCAACCCTTGGCCAGCCGCACGCCCTGGCGGGTCAACATCATCGACGGGCGGTTCTCGCCCACGACGTTGAACAGCCGGAACAACAGGTCCTCACCCGGAAGCGTCCGATCGGCCAGGAGTTGCACCTGGCGCAGCGCGGCCGAGATCGCAGGGCCGCTCGCTCCGGCGAGCAGGGTGCGATCGAGGTCGAAGATCGCCGCTTCGGTCGCCATGGGTTGCACCTTAACCGCAGGCAGATCAACCGCAGACGAAAACGGACGGAGCCGGCCCGGGGGGAGGGCCGGCTCTCGTCTCTGGGTCCGAGACCATGGGGGGACCATGCTCCAAGCCCGGCTCGAAGGCCTCGTTGGGGGAACGAGATTGCCTTCGGCGATGTATGTGCGTCCCATCGTGAGGCACCGGGGATAATCTGTCCAACAGTTCCTAGAGATATAGCCGATCAGAGAAAGAGATAGCCCTCGACGATGGACCTGCGACAGCTGAATGCCCTGCTCGCGGTGGCCGACCATGGCTCGTTCTCGGCTGCGGCCCGAGCCATGCACACGGTCCAATCCAACGTCTCGACTCATGTCGCCCGGCTCGAGACCGAGGTCGGGGCCACGTTGATCGACCGTGGCTCGGGAGCTCTGACCGACGAGGGCGAGGTGGTCGCGGCCCGGGCCCGCCGCATCCAGTCCGAGCTCGAAGCCATGAACTCGGACCTGGCCAGCCTCGATGACGAGATCGGTGGCGGCGTACGCATCGGCGTCATCGGCACGACCGCGCGCTGGCTCGTGCCCCGCCTCGTCGAGGCCATGGCGAGCCGACACCCGAAGGTGCGCGTGGTCGTCGTCGACGCCACCACGACCTCGCTCCTGCTGCAGCTGACCACGGGTCGACTCGACCTGGCGGTCATCAACGAGCCGATCGACGACCCCGACGTCGAAACCGAGCGGCTGTTCGACGAGGACCGCCTGCTCGTGGTCCCGCGAGGCCACCCGCTGTACGACCGCGAGCATTTGTCGCTCACCGATCTGGCCGGTGAGCCTCTACTGCTCGAACCCAAGGGCACGGCGTTCCGCGATCAACTCGACCGTCAATGTGCCGACGCCGGCATCGAGCTCGAATCGCAGGCCGAGGTGGATGGCATGCGGTTGCTCGCCACGCTCGCGTTCCAGGGATTCGGAGCGGCGTTGCTGCCGGCCAGCGCGGCACCGTCTGGTGTGGGCGGCGACTGGAAACGGGTGCCCGTCGACGGGTTGACGGGACGATCCGTGGGCCTCGCGACCTTGCGACGCGGCATGTTGTCGGCCCCGGCACGCGCCTTGCGCGACGTCCTACGCGACCTGGTCGAGCGCGAGGGCCCGAATCAACCCGGCATCCACCCGGCACCCGCTTGATCGAGGAACGCGCCGCCGCAGTAACCGTCTTCGACGCGCGCGAGTCGCACCGGGGAATGGCTCCCTCGATTGGTACTGCGCGACCCCCCTCCGCGCCGGCGTCCCAGGTGTGGTTTCGGCCCGCCGGGACCACGTCGCGCTTCGCGACGTCGTGGTGTGCGAGATCGATGCCAGGGTCCGCCAAGGCGCGATCTCCGAACACGACGGCGAATCGGTGGCCAACGCCGCCCGCCGCGCCCTGCAGGATCGCGTTCCGCTGGTGGTGTTCCTCGCGTCGAGCGGAGCCGACGTGCACGACGGCGTGGCGGCGCTCCACGGCTGGGGTACGGCAGCCCGCGCCATCGTCCAGTGCTCGGGGGTCGTGCCCGTCCTGGTCGCGGTGACGGGTCCCGCGGTGTCGGGCCCGGCGCTCCTCCTCGGGCTGGCCGATCAGGTCGTCCTGACAAAGGACGCCTACGCCTTCGTCAGCGGTCCACACATGGTGCAGGCCTTCACCGGCGTACCGGTGACGAACGTCGGCCTCGGTGGCGCCGGCACTCACGCCCGCGCCACCGGTGTCGCCAGTCTGCTGGTGGACGACATCGCCGATGCCTGGCTCGCCATCGAGGAACTGCTCGCGTTGCTGCCGGCGAACACCGACGAGCTGCCGCCCGTGTTCCGCAACGCCGACCCCGAAGATCGAACGACGCCGGAGGCGGGCGCCCTGCTTCCCGCCTCCCCCACCGGGAGCTACGACGTGCGCGACATCATCCGGTGCGTCGTCGACGACGGCGAGCTGTTGGACTTGCGGGCGGGCTGGGCCGGAAACCTCGTCACCGGGCTGGGCACCATCGGTGGCCATCCGATCGGCGTCGTTGCCAATCAACCCAGCTCTGGTCGCGGGCACCCTCGACATCCCGGCTTCGCAGAAGGGTGCGCGCTTCGTCGACTTCTGCGATGCCTTCAACATCCCCATCGTGACCTTCGTCGACACGCCGGGGTTCTATCCGGGCAAGGACCTCGAATGGCGCGGGATGATCCGCCACGGCGCGCAGCTCGCCTTCGCCTACGCCCGAGCGACCGTCCCGCGTGTTTCGGTGACCTTGCGCAAGTCCTACGGCGGTGCGTACATCGTCATGGATTCGAAACGTATGGGATGTGACCTCGCGCTGGCGTGGCCCAGTGCCGAGATCGCCGTCATGGGCGCGCGGGGCGCCGTCGAGATCCTTCACCGCCGCGAAGAGGATCCGTCCCGACGCCTGGAGCTGGAAGAGCAGTACGAGGAACGACTGCTCAACCCGTATGTCGCGGCCGAGCGGGGCTTCATCGACGGTGTCATCGACCCGGCCGAAACCCGGTCACAATTGGCCACAGCACTGACCGTGCTGTCCACGAAGCGCCAGGCCATGCCCCGGCGGGCGCACGACAACATGCCCCTCTGAGCGAGCCCGTGGCCACCCTCTTGCCTCGCGGCGTGCGCCTGTCTGCGCACGTCGTAAGCTGACCCGCGGGTTTGGAAGAGCGCTCGCACCTGGGCGCATGGTTCAGGAGTCTGCTGTGGCCGAGACCGTGACGATCACCGACAACCGCACCGGGGAGTCGATCGAGGTCCCCATAGTCAACAACGGGGTCGACGCACAGGAGTGGGCCAAGTTGTTGCCCGGCATCTGGTTCTTCGATCCATCGTTCAGCACGACCGCTGCGGCCGCGAGCTCCATCACCGAGCTCGACGGCGAGGCCGGCATCCTGCGCTACCGCGGCTACCCGATCGAACAACTGGCGGAGAAGTCGACCTATCTCGAGGTCGCGTACCTGTTGGTGAACGGTGAGTTGCCGGACACCGCGCAGTACGAGGCGTGGAAGCACGACATCACCTACCACACGTTCATTCACGAGAACGTGCGCAAGCGGTTCATGGAGGGCTTCCATCACGACGCGCACCCGATGGGCATCCTCGTGTCGACCATCGCCGCGATGTCGACCTTCTATCCGGACGCCAAGGACATCTTCGATCGGTCGGCTCGCCAGAAGCAGGTGATCCGGTTGATCGCGAAGATGCCCACCATCGCGGCCGGGGCGCACCGCCACAGCGTGGGTATGCCGTTCGTGTACCCGGACAACAGCCTCGATTTCTGCTCGAACTTCCTGTCGATGATGTGGAAGGTGGCCGAGCCTCGCTACGAGCCGAACCCGATCCTTTCCCATGCGCTCGACGTGCTGTTCATCCTGCACGCCGACCACGAGCAGAACTGCTCCACGACCGCGATGAGAGTGGTCGGTAGCTCACACGCCGATCCGTACGCATGCACCGCAGCAGCCGCCGCCGCGCTCTACGGCCCGCGCCACGGTGGCGCGAACGAGGCCGTCATCCGCATGCTCACGCAGATCGGCACGATCGACAACGTCGAGGCCTTCATCGCCGACGTGAAGGCGGGCAAGGGACGACTGCAGGGTTTCGGCCACCGCGTGTACAAGAACTACGACCCGCGGGCCACCATCATCAAGCGGGTTGCCGACGAGGTGTTCAGCGTGACCGGCAAGAACCCATTGCTGGACATCGCACTGAAGCTCGAAGAAGTCGCGCTGAAAGACGAGTACTTCCTCAGCCGCAAGCTCTACCCCAACGTCGACTTCTACTCCGGGCTGATCTACCAGGCGATGGGTTTCCCGATCGAGTTGTTCCCGGTGTTGTTCGCCATCCCCCGCACCTCGGGGTGGCTGTCGCATTGGCTCGAGCTGCTCGATCGCGACGCACGCATCGCCCGGCCGCGCCAGCTGTACGACGGCGCACCGGCCCGCGACTACGTGCCGCTCGATCAGCGCTAGATCGCCGACCAGTTGCGTCCCGACCTCGCCCAGATCGACGCGTTCACCGACGCGCCCTTCCAAGGCAACCCAGCCGCGGTGTGCTTCCTGGACCGCGAGCCTGACGAAGCGTGGATGCAGTCGCTCGCGGCCGAGATGAACCTCTCCGAGACGGCGTTCCTGTTCCCGCCCGAGCCGGAGGACGTCGCCGAATCCGGTCCGCCGACGTGGCGGTTGCGGTGGTTCACGCCCGTTGTCGAGGTCGCGTTGTGCGGACACGCGACGCTTGCGTCCGCGCACTACTTGTTCACCCAGCGCAAGATCGACGCCCCGCTGATCCGCTTCATCACCCGATCGGGAGTGCTCACCGCGTCGCGCACACCCGATGACTTCATCGAGCTCGACTTCCCCGCCGACAACCCGACACCGGCACCAGCGCCAACGGGCCTACTGGCCGGACTCGGACTGCGCGACGAGATGGTCGTCGCCACGGCGCGAGGGCGCAGCGACATCCTGGTCGAGGTGGCCGACGCGACCGTGGTCGCCGGCCTACAACCGGACGCGGCGGCGCTACGACGCCTCGACGTACGCGGCGTGATCGTCACGTCGGTCGGCACCGGCCTGTACGACATCGTGTCGAGGTTCTTCGCTCCGGGTGCCGGCATAGACGAGGATCCCGTCACCGGCTCGGCTCACACGACGCTCGGACCCTATTGGGCGCCGAAACTTGGCAAAGACGAGATGCTCGCCCATCAGCTCTCGGCGCGGGGTGGGGTGATCCGGGTGCTGGTAGCCGGCGACCGTGTGCACCTTGCCGGCCGTGCGCTCACGGTGTTCCGTGCCCGTCTCGACGACGCGGTGTTGCCGCGTCGGCCGCGAGCGCGACGTGCGAATCGCAACGTGCCTACGGCCGCCACCTGACCGCGCTGGTCAGCCGGCTGACCGCGTTGATGAAGGAGTGACGTCGACGACGATCTTCCCGATGTTGGCGTTCGACTGCATGCGCTCGTGGGCCGCGCCGATGTCGTCGAACGGATAGTGCCGATCGATCACCGGTACCAGCTCTCCGCTCGCGAACAGGGGAAGGACCTCGGTCCCGAATTGCTGCGTAACAGCGATCTTCTGCTCGAGCGGACGGGGCCGAAGCACCGTGCCGATGATGGTGGCGCGCTTCGGTAACAACTTGCCGACGTTGACGAGGCCAGGTTCGCGGCTCATCACGCCCACTTGCACGATTCGTCCACCGATGGCGAGCGAGTCGACGTTGCGATCGACATAGTCGCCGCCGACCACGTCGAGGACCACGTCGACACCACGTCCCTCGGTGAACTCACGCGTTCGCTCGACGAAGTCATCGGCGGTGTAGTCGACGACGAGGTCGGCGCCGAGCTGTGCGCACGCATCGACTTTGCCGGTCGATGCAGTGACGACGACACGAGCGCCGATCGAACGACAAAGCTGGATAGCGGCCGTGCCTACGCCCGAGGCGCCGGCATGGACCAGCGCCACACGACCCGACGTCAGACCGCCTTGCAGTACGAGGGCGTCCCACGCCGTGATCCACACCTCCGGGATCGCCGCCGCATCGTGCAACTCCACACCCGGGGGGACGGCCAACACCTGTCGTTCGTGCACGGCAACTCGCTCGGCGTAGGCACCGCCGCCCACGATGCCCATCACTGCGTCGCCCAGCTTCCACGCTGTGGCGCGCTCACCCACCGCCGACACCGTGCCGCTGAACTCCATGCCGGGGATCTCGTGCTTCCATCGGCGGGCCGGGATAGAGCCCGAGCCGCTGGAGCACGTCGGCTCGGTTGAGCGCAGTGGCCGCGACATCGACGACGACCTCGTCGGGACCCGGTACCGGATCGGGCACGTCACGTGCCTGCAGGACCTCTGGTCCGCCGTAAGAATCGAGGACGATGGCACGCATGCGGCGAGACGCTATCCGCGGCCGGTCAACCCTCGGCGATCTTACGAGCCCAGGCGTAGTCGGGCTTGCCCGTGGGCAGGCGTTCGCAATGGTCGACCTTCACCCACGAGCGGGGCACCTTGTAGCCGGAGATGTGCTCACGTGTGAAGGCGTCGAGATCTGCGTCGGATGGCGGTGAGACGTCAGGCCGGAGCGATACGACCGCGACAACGCGTTGGCCGAACCGCTCGTCGGTCAGGCCGACCACCATGGCGTCGAAGATGGCCGGATGCCGCTTGATCGCACCCTCGACTTCCTCGGGGAAGACCTTCTCACCGCCGGTGTTGATCGACATCGCCCCCCGGCCCAGCAACGTGATGGTGCCGTCCTCGTTGACGACAGCGTTGTCACCCGGTATCGACCACCGCACACCGTCGATCACCGGGAACGTCACCGCCGTCTTCTCCGGATCTTTGTAGTAACCGAGCGGAATCCAACGACGACGCGCCAACTTGCCGACGACCTCAGAGCCCGGCAGCACCACGTGGTGATCGTCGTCGAAGACCGCGGTGAACTCGTCGGTGACGAGGCGCGGCCCGTGGCCACCGCGACTCGACAATCGACCTTGCCCACCAGTCTCGGACGCGCCGAAGGTGTCGACGATCTTGGTGGAGGGCAACAGGTCGCGGAGCTGCTCCTTCACACCCGGCGACAAGATCGCGCCGCCTGATGCGATCACCTGCAGCGGCGACAGGTCGTACAGATCTGGTTGCGAGGCCAGCGCGTCGGCGAGAGGCCGCGCCGTGGCGTCACCGATCAGCATCGTGAGCTCGACACGTTCATCGGACAGCAGGCGCAGCGCGTGAGCGGCATCGAAGTGCCGATCGACATCCAACACCAGTGCGCCACCGTTGAGCACTGTCTGGAGTGCCACCCATTGTGCGCCGCCGTGCATCAGGGGACACAGCGGCAACCGGCGGGCGATCGGGTCGCCCTGCCTGGCGCGATCGCCGACCTCGTCGGCGTGCTCGAGTGCGGGCCGACCCTTGCTCGGTGTGCCCCGGCCACCCAACGACGCGAAGTAGATGTCCTCGTGCCGCCACATGACGCCTTTGGGCATCCCTGTCGTCCCGCCGGTGTACAGCAGGTAGAGATCGTCGGCCGAGCGCCCGTCGACGGTCGGCCGCACCTCGCTCGCCGCCTGGAGCAGCGAGTCGTACTGCTCACCTCGCACGACCACGGCCTCGAGCTGGGGCAGCCCGGGCCGGATCTGCGCGATGCGCGATTCGAACTCGGGCTCGGTGAGCACCGCCCGAAGATCGGCGTCGGCGAAGAGATACGCCAGCTCCTCCGCCAGGTACCGATAGTTGACGTTCACCGGAACGGCCCGCAGCTTGAACAGACCGAGCATGGCGTCGATCCACTCGTGACAGTTGTAGAGGTGGATGCCGACGTGATCGCCCGGTCCGACGCCGAGCGCCGAGAAGGCGTTGGCGGCGCGGTTGGCGCGCCGTTCGAGCTCGGCATAGGAGAGCCGGGTCACGGCGACACCGTCGCGGCCGCAGACGAGCGCCTCGTTACCGGGCACGGCGTCGGCGACTGCCTCGAACATGTCTGCGATGTGGAACTCCACAGGCCGCGAGGCTACCTACAACTTATGAGAGCATCGGCGCCGTGGAGTTCGGGCTGTCGACAGAGTTGTATGCCCTCCAAGCCGAGGCTCGCGAGGTGGCGGCCATGTGGCGCCCTCGGATGGACATACCCGAGGACACCTGGATCGTCGGCACCTCGCGACTGTTCTCATTGGAGCTCGCCGAGCGCGGTTGGCTGGGCATGACATGGCCTGCGGACGAGGGTGGCCACGGGCGCAGCGCCATCGAGCGGGTCGTGGTGTTCGAGGCGCTGATCGCGGGCGGTGCACCCGTCGCGACGTCGTGGTTCGCCGATCGTCAGATCGGGCCGACGCTCCTCCAATACGGCTCCGCCGACCAGCGCCGGCGCTTCCTGCCCGACATCGTGAACGGCCGATCGGCCTGGTCGATCGGGATGAGCGAACCCGACGCCGGCTCGGATGTGGCCGCCATCCGCACACGCGCAACTCGCGCGGGCAACGACTGGGTCATCGACGGTCGCAAGATCTGGACGAGCGGCGCGGTCGAAGCCGACTGGTGCTACGTCGTCGCCCGCACGGACCCGGATGCGCCTCCGCACGCGGGGCTGTCGGAGTTCGTCGTCGACATGCACTCGCCCGGCATCGACGTTGCACCGATCACCGACATGACCGGCAACCGGCACTTCTGCGAGGTCACGTTCGACGGAGTGCACGTCGATGCGGCCGACCTCGTCGGTGAGCCGAACGGCAGCTTTCGTCAGATCATGCGCCAGATGGAACACGAGCGGGGCGGTATCGATCGACTCGTGTCGAACCGCACGCTCTATGACGACTGCCTCCCGCGCGCCAACCGGGACGACCCCGTCGTTCGGCAACGCATCGCCGAGATCGAGTCGTGCTACCGGATCGGTCGCCACCTCGTGCTGCGCGAGGTACTCGGGCAGGCGCCGAAGGGATTCTCCGCCGCAACCAAGACCTTCTGCACCGAGTTCGAACAGCGGGTGGCGGACTTCTGCGGACAGATCTGCGGAGCCGAGACCATGCTGTGGAACCGGGTGAGCCGGTCGATCTGTTACGCGCCCGGCTACACGATCATGGGCGGCACCACCCAGATCCTGCGCAACATCTTGGGCGAGCGGATCCTGGGGCTCCCGCGGGAGCCCCGGCCACCGGCCTGACGCCAGGCCGAAACGACACAGAGTGGTGTGGCGCCCGGGTTTCATGAAGTTTCAGTCCCTCTCGAACACAGAATCGCCGCAAAGAGTGGACCTGCCGAGACGTGTCCTTTACCGTTCCGGCAACGGGAACCATCACTCCGGCCGCCTTCGGACGGTCGGTCGGCAGGGGCGAGAGACGTGCACGGTAGGGGGCAGGGGAACAGGCAGGAAGAAGGACCAACCGTGCCCCCGCGGGCAGACGACGACGTCACGATCGACCTCGACGAACCTCCCCTGACCGACGAACGCGCCGCGCAGTACCGCGACTGGGCCGACCGTCTCCGCACCAAGCGGGCGACGGCGAAGCAACGCATCCAAGGGCACTCCGGCCGAGGCCCCTCCCTCCTACTGGAAGACCGACGACGTGTTCCGCGAGAGCCGACGCGCTCAGCGACGAGGAGGTTCCCCCGCGGTCGGACCCGGTCGTGCAGGACCTGCTCGCAGTGTTCGGCATCGAGGGTGAACCGAGCCCGCGACCAGGTCGAGACCGCGTTCAGGCGGCTTGCGAAAGAGCACCATCCGGACCGCCACATCGGCGCCGACGAGGCCACCCGGGCCTTCCACCTCGATCAGATGCGGCGCATCAACGAGGCCTACTCGCGCCTGCGCCAACTGCAGCTCGCGTAGCCCGCGGCATCACGCGAGCCGACGCACCGCCGGCGAGGGATCCCAACGGTACGGCGCGACCCTGACCCACGCATCCACGATGCAGACGCCGGTGGCCCGCACGATCAGCGGATTCAGCAGGATGTCGGCGATCTCGGGCAACAGCTCGACGCTGCCGCTCAGTTGGGCCAGGAACCTTCGGCAGGCTGCGGTGGCCTCGCCTTCCGGCGACTCCGCGGCGAGCAGCGGCGCGATGGGCGACGACGCAACCAGCCGTCCGGCGTCGGCGTCGGTGACGGGCAGGATCCGCGTCGGCAGGTCCGGGTTGGCGGCCGCCATGACCCCGCCGATGCCAACGCTCATCACCCCACCGAACGAAGGATGCTGGTGGGCGCCGACCAACACATCGGCCCCTGGACCGACCATCGCCTGGACGACCGCCGGATGCATGGCTTCGCCGAGGAGTTGCGTCCATTCGTCCGATAGGCGGCACGCACTGCGTCGTCGTCGTGCAGATCGAGTGCCACGCCGCCACCTTCACCACGGTGATAGCGCTCGACGCCGGTGGCCTTGAGCACGACGGGATGACCGAGGTCCCGCGCCGCGACGACCGCATCGTCCTCGGAGTCGACGGCGCGATGAGTCGGCGACGTCGAAGCCGGCGGCCCGCAGGAGCAGCGCGGCTTCCTCACGGTCGAGCCAACGGCCCCGGGGGTGGGACTCGAGCAGCGACGCGACCACCGCGCCCGCTCGCTCGATCGCCGCGGGATCCGGCGCGAACCGCTTGCCTTCGGGTTGCGACAACCACAAGCCGTGCTGTGCGATGAGGCCCAGCACGCGGGCGGCATCGCCGGGGAACTCGAACAACGGCAAGGTGACGGAGCCTGACGACACCGTTGGCTCCGTGTCCACCGCCCAGGAACGTCGCCAGAACCGGCTTGGGCGAACCGCCTGCGTCCGCGTGTTCGTGGACGCTTGCCCCGACCGCCGCCACGATCTCGTCGCGCCGCTCGCGTACGGGTGGGGCGTACACCAACAGGATCGAATCGACGTCGTCGTCGGCCAGCGCAGCCCTCGATTGCGGCCTCGTAGTTCGGCCGGTCCGGCGGCCCACGTCATCGTCTCCACCCGCGCGACCTCGAGTCCCGCCCGTGCGCATGCGTCGACCGACAGGGTGGTCGCACCGGTCGAATTGCAGACGACAGCGACCCGTGCGTCCCCTCGGGATCGGCTGATGCAACAGCACCCGCGCCACCTCGAACAGCTCGGGTGGTGTGTCGACCCGGATGACGCCCGATTGCGCGAGCAACGCGTCGGCGGTCGCGTCGGGTGGCCACACCGCAGCGAGCCCCCCACTCGGATCCTCGGGCTCGGCCGCCAGCGTACGTCCACTCTTCACCGCGACGATCGGCTTCGTCCGCGCCATCTCGCGTGCGATCCGCGTGAACTTGCGCGGGTTCCCGAACGTCTCGAGGTACAGCAGGACGACCGACGTTCGCGGATCGTCCCACCAGAACTGCAGCAGGTCATTGCCACTCACGTCCGGTCGGCTGCCGATGTCGACGAACGTCGAGATACCGATGCCGACGCGACTCGCGTGCTCCAACGCCGCCATCCCGAGCGTCCCCGATTGCGTGAGGAACCCGACCGAGCCCACGGACTCCTCGGGGTGCGGGCCCCCCGGGCCGTCGACGTTCGCAAAGGTGGCGAAGAGGGGGCTGTCGGGCGCGGTGTTGATCACACCAAGCGACTCCGGCCCGATGACGCGCATGCCGAACCGGAGCGCTCGATCGACGACCGTTCGTTCGATGGGCAGTCCATCGACGAGCTCCTCGTCGAGGCCGGCGCTGATCACCACGAGACCGTGCACGCGTTTGCGGCCGCATTCCTCGACCACCCCGGGCACGGCACGAGCCGGCACCGCGACGATTGCGAGGTCGATGTCGCCGGCGGTGTCGGCAACCGACGAGAACCCGGTCACGCCATCGACCGCGGCACCCTGCGGGTTGATGGGGTACACCGGTCCTCGAAATCCGTGGGCCCGAAGATTGCGGAACACCCGATTGCCGAGCCCGTCCGGATCACGGCCGGCACCGATGACGGCAACCGACGACGGGAACAGCAATTCGTTCCACCGAGCGAGCCTCGGAGCGCCGCTCGCGTTCCTCGATCTTGGCCGCGCTCTGCGGCGTGGGCTCGAGATCGAGACGGACCTCGATCAGCCCATCGGCGAACGCGCTCGCGACCTCGAAGCCGACTTGGTGGAACACCGACACCATGCGCCGGTTGTTGGGCAACACCGCGCGGTCAACGCATCCAACCCGTGCTCGCGTGCCGCTACGGCGAGGTACTCGAGCAGCAGCGTCGCGATCCCCCGCCCGTGATGGGCGTCGTCCACGATGAAGGCCGCCTCGGCCTCGTTGCGGCCCGGCAACACGTCGTAGCTCGCCACGCCGATGATGTCGTCGCCGAGCAACGAGACGAATGCCATGTGAGTGAGCTCGTCGAGGTTCGTGAGACGGGCGATCTCACGGTCCGACAGTTTGGGCATCGGGCTGAAGTAACGGAAGTAGATGCTCTCCCGCGACTGGCGCCCGTGGAACTCCTCGACGAGCTGGGCATCGCCGGGCGTGAGCGGCCGGATGTGAACCGTGCCCCCGTCGGCCAGGGCGACGTCGGTCTCCCACCGATCGGGGTAGGCGACCGGGCCCGTAGCCATGCCGCGGAGACTACCGGCGGACGAGGATCGTGCGAGGATGAACCCGGCCCACGAGCGCCCGGGAAAGAAGGCCACCATGACCGCCGTCGAGGACACGCCGACGACCGACGAGACCCACTACCGCACCTGTCCGCTGTGCGAAGCGAGCTGCGGACTGGAGCTGACGGTGCGCGACGGGAGCGTCGTACGCGTCCGCGGCGATCGCGACAACCCGTTCAGCCGTGGGTTCATCTGCCCGAAGGGCTCGGCCCTGCAGCGGATCCACGAGGATCCCGATCGACTCCGCCAACCGCTCGTGCGGCGCGGCGACGATCCGGCCACGGCGACGTGGGAAGAAGTCAGCTGGCCCGAGGCCTACGCCGAGATCGAGCGCGGACTGCTCCCGATCATCGACAAGCACGGCCGCGACGCCGTCGGCGTCTACCTCGGCAATCCCAACGCCCACACGTTGGCCGGCGTGCTCTACGTGCGGCCGTTGCTCCACGCTCTCGGCACGAAGAACCTGTTCTCGGCGAGCACGGTCGATCAGATGCCGAAACACGTGTCGAGTGGTTTGCTCTTCGGCAACGCGCTCGCCATCCCCGTTCCCGATCTCGACCGCACCGACTACCTGTTGATGCTCGGCGCGAACCCGTGGGAGTCGAACGGCAGTCTGTGCACCGCGCCGGACTTCCCCGGTCGGCTGAAGGCCATCCAGGCACGAGGCGGCCGCTTCGTCGTGGTCGACCCACGGCGCACCCGCACGGCCGAGGAAGCCGACGAGCACGTCGCCATCCGGCCCGGCACCGACGCGCACCTGATGCTCGCCATGATCAACGTGCTCTTCTCGGACCGGCTGGTCGCGCTGGGTCACCTCGAGAAGCTGACGAACGGCGTCGACGAAGTACGGACGCTCGCTCAACCGTTCACACCGGAGGCGGTTGCCCCGGTGTGCGGCATCGATGCCGACACCATCCGACGGCTGGCGCACGACCTCGCCGCCGCGCCGAGCGCCGCCGTGTACGGACGCATCGGCACCCACACCGTCGAGTTCGGCACCATCGCAGCCTGGGCCGTTGATGTGTTGAACACGCTGACCGGGAACCTCGATCGGCCCGGCGGCGCGATGTTGCCGTCGCCGCTGCACGAGCGAGCACCGCAGGGTGGTCCCGGACGCGGGTTCAAGATGGGCCGGCATCGCAGCCGGGTGAAGGACTTTCCCGAGGTGCGCTCCGAGTTCCCTGTTGCGACGCTGGCCGACGAGATCGAGACACCTGGGGAGGGCCAGATCCGCGCCATGGTGACGATCGCCGGCAACCCGGTGATGTCGACGCCCGACAGTGGTCGCTTGGACGCTGCTTTCGATCAGCTCGACTTCGTGGTGAGCGTCGACATCTACCGGAACGAGACGACGCGCCACGCCAACGTGATCCTGCCGCCACCATCGTCGCTGGAGCGCAGCGAGTACCACATGGCGTTCTTCGCGCTGGCGGTGCACAACTACGCCGAATGGTCGCCGCCGCTGTTCGAAGCCGACGGCCCCGACGAGCACGAGATCCTCGCCATGCTCGCGCTCATCGCGAGCGGGCAAGGTGCCGACGCGGATCCGGCGGTCATCGACGACCTCCTGCTCAACGGCCTGTTGAGCCAGGCGCAGAAGGCCGAAGGCTCGCCCATCGCCGATCGCGACCTCGACGAGCTGCGCGCCGAGCTCTTCGGCCCGACGGCCGTCGACCAGGTCGTGGACGCCATGATCCGCACCGGCCAATACGGCGACTGGTTCGGTGCCCGACCCGACGGCCTCTCGCTCCGATCGCTGGCCGACAACCCTCACGGCGTCGACCTCGGCCCGTTGCAACCGCGATTTCCGGCCGCGCTGCGGACGGTCAGCGGCAAGATCGAGCTGGCGTCCGAACCCATCGCCAACGAGATCGATCGCTTGGCGACATCACTCGGTGCGCACCGCGACGACCAGATCGTGCTCGTCGGACGACGCCATCTGCGATCGAACAACTCGTGGATGCACAACGTCAACGTATTGGTGAAGGGCAAGGACCGTTGCACGCTGCAGGTGCACCCCGACGACGCGCAACGACTTGGACTCACCGACGGTGCATCGGCCAGCGTGGCGTCGCGCGTCGGCGCGGTCGTGGCACCGGTCGAAGTCACCGACGCGATCCGCCCCGGTGTCGTGAGCCTGCCCCACGGTTGGGGTCACGACCGACCGGGCGCTTCGCTAGGCGTCGCCGCCGCGCATGCCGGAGTGAACTCGAACATGCTGACGGACGGCAGCATCCTCGACCCCTTGTCCGGGAACGCAGTGTTGAACGGCATCCCCGTGGACATCACCCCGGCCTGACCTCCACAACGAGGACAATGGCGGCCATGGAGATCGCGATCGAGCACGCGGCGGCAGCCGACATCGAGGAACTGCGACAACTGAACGGCGCGATCCGCATCGGCACTGCGAACGCACCGTCCTTCGAGACCGCGGAAGGGCTCGCGGCATTGCGCGACGGCGGCGGCATCTGGGCCGGTCTGACCGTCGACAGCGCGATCGACCGTGAGCTGCCTGGTCCGACCGGGCCGATTCCCGCTCGCGTACTGATACCGCCGATCGTCGAGGGCGTGATGCTGTTCCTCCACGGTGGGGGGTGGTGCATCGGCAGCTCGAAGGACGACGAGCTGGGCCTGCTCGACCTGGCCACCACGGCCAACGTCGCCATGGTCAGCATCGACTATCGCCTCGCGCCCGAGCATCCCTTTCCGGCCGGGCCCGACGATTGCGAAGCGGCGGCGCTGTGGCTACTCGAGCATGCGTCGGGCCGAGTTCGGCACCGACCGGTTGGTGATCGGCGGTGGTTCCGCCGGCGGTCACCTGAGCGTGCTCACCCTGCTGCGCCTGCGCGATCGCCACGACGCACTCGGCGCGATCGCCGCCGCCAACCTCGTCGCCGGCGCCTTCGACCTCGGAATGACGCCGTCGCAACGCACCAGCGAGGACGCGTTGATCATTCCGCTCGCGACGCTGGAAGCCTGTTACCGACACTTCCTTCCTGGACTCGATCGCGAGGCCCGGCGCGATCCTTCGATCTCACCCTTGTACGCCGATCTCACCGGCATGCCGCCGGCACTGTTCACGACGGGCACGCTCGACCCGGTGCTCGACGACTCGATCTTCCTCGCGGGGCGATGGCGCGCCGCCGGCTCGCACGCCGAGCTGGCCATCTATCCGGAGGCCGTCCACGGCTTCGCCGCGTTCCCGACGGAGATGGCGCGACGTCGCCCGGGCGCGCATGGCCGCGTTCGTGAGCGCCCAGCTCGGGCGCTGAGCGCCGCACGCCCGGCATGCGGCTGCCCGACCTCATCCCCAACGCGTGGCGCCTGCGCCTCTACGAACCGCGTCCTGTTGCGCGGCGACCTGTTGGCCGGTGTCACCGTCGCCGCTTATCTCATCCCGCAATGCATGGCCTACGCCGAGCTGGCCGGTCTGCCCCCGATCGTCGGGTTGTGGGCCGTGCTGGCCCCGATGACCCTGTACGCGATCTTCGGATCGTCTCCGCAGTTGTCGGTCGGGCCGGAGTCGACCACGGCCGTGATGACGGCCGCCGCGCTCCTGCCCCTGGCCGTTGGTGATCCGGCCAAGTACGCCGCGCTCGCCAGCGCTCTGGCCATTCTCGTCGGCGTGATCTGCATCATCGGTTTCTTGCTACGGCTCGGCTTCCTGGCCGACCTGCTGTCGCGACCGATCTTGATCGGGTACATGGCTGGTGTCGCGATGATCATGATCGCCGGGCAACTCGAGAAGACAACCGGTGTTCCCGTCACCGGCGAGACATTCGTGGATCAAGTCCGCTCGTTCTTCGTGAACATCGGGGACGTTCACGGCGCGACCCTCGCACTCGGCGCAGCCATGCTGGTGTTCCTGTTCGTGGGGAATCATTTCTTCCCCAAGCTCCCCATGCCGTTGATCGCCGTCTTGCTGGCAACCGCTGCGGTCGCCGTGCTGGGCCTCGAATCCGAAGGCATCAAGACAGTCGGCGAGATCCCCGCCGGCTTTCCCTCGCTCGAATGGCCCAATGTGTCGTGGGGTGAATTGAGCTCGCTGCTCGGTCCCGCGCTCGGGATAGCGGTCGTCGGGTATTCGGACGTCGTGCTCACCGGCCGCTCCTTCGCGGCTCGCCACGACGACGAGATCGATGCCAACCAGGAGCTGCTGGCCCTCGGGATCACGAACGCCAGCGCCGGAATCACTCAGGGCTTTCCGGTGAGCAGCAGTGCCAGCCGCACGGTGATCGGCGACGCGGTGGGCGGACGCAGCCCTCTCACAGGCCTCGCGGTCGTGGTCAGCGTGGTACTCGTGCTGTTGTTCCTGCGCCCGTTGCTGGCCGAGTTCCCCCAGGCGGCGTTGGGTGCGTTGGTCATCTACGCCGCCATTCGCCTCATCGACGTGGCCGAGTTCCGCCGGCTCGCCCGCTTCCGCAAGAGCGAGCTGACCCTGGCACTGGCGACCATGGCCGGCGTGCTGCTCGTCGACATCCTGTACGGGGTCCTCATCGCCGTGGCGTTGTCGGTGCTCGACCTGTTCCGCCGGGTGGCCCGACCGCACGATGCCGTGCTCGGAACCGTCCCCGGCCTACCCGGCCTTCACGACGTGAACGACTACCCCGAAGCCAGGACCGTGCCCGGCTTGATCATCTACCGGTACGACGCGCCGCTGTGCTTCGCCAACGCCGAGAACTTCCGCCTACGAGCGCTGGCGTCGGTCGATTCGGCCGAGATCCCGGTCGAGTGGTTCGTGTTGAACGTCGAGGCCATCGTCGAGGTCGACATCACCGCCGCCGACGCCCTCGCCGAACTACACCGCGAGCTCATCGCGCGCGATGTCACCCTCGGCGTGGCCCGACTCAAACAAGATCTGCGCGACGAGCTCGAGCCGGCCGGCGCGATCGACGCGATCGGCGAGAACATGATCTTCCCGACGCTGCCCACGGTGCTGGAGGCGTTCGCGCACCGCCACGATGATCGGTCTTGATCAGTCGGCGATGTCCGCCTGGGCGACGATCGACGTCGGCGTGACGATCACGAGCAGCTCACCCTCGACGGCATTGCGTCGTCCGAACTGTTCGGCGAGATCGGCGCCCATGTAACGGCCCCCGATGATCGTGGACCACTTCAGGAGCTGATCGAGGTCGGTGCTGACGGTCGCCTCTCCTTCGTAGACGACGAAGGAGAACGGCGGTCGCTCGTCATCGAAGCACAGCGCCACCCGGGGATCGCGCCGAATGGCCTTGCCCTTCAGCGTGTCGGCACCCGTGTTGAACACGAGTCGATCCTCGTCGAGCGCCACCCAGATCGGCGCGACATGTGGACGACCGTCGACCCGAACCGTGGCGAGCTTGGCCGTGCGGGCCGGTTCATCACCGATGAACGCCAGTGCTTCTTCCTTCGACATCGTGCGAGCCATGGGGAGACCCTAGAAGAGGGTGGTTGCGTCCGGCTCCGGCACTACGGGATTGACGATCGTTCCGATGCGTTCGATCTCGATGCGTACTACGTCGCCCACCTCGAGCAGGCGCGGCGGCACCATCGAGCGGCCGACGCCCGCGGGTGTGCCGGTGCTGACCACGTCACCGGGCTGCAGGGTGCACACGGTGGAGAGGATCTCGACGAGCCGACCGCAGTCGAAGATCAACTGGCTCGTGTTCGAGTGCTGACGCAGCTCGTCGTTCACCCACGTCGACAGGTCGAGCGAGTGCGGATCGCCGAGCTCGTCTGCGGTCACGATCGCCGGTCCGAGTGGGCCGTGCGTGTCGAACGACTTCCCCAGGGTCCAGGTCGGAGCCCGGTACTGCCAGTCGCGCGTCGAAACATCGTTCATGACCGTGTAGCCACCGATGGGTTCGAGCCCGCGGCCTTCGGGAACGTGACGGCACGGCTTGCCGATGACGAACGCGAGCTCTCCCTCGTAGTCGACCATCGTGCTGTCGCGGGGATAGTGGATCGGGTCGAACGGACCGGTCACGCAGTTGACCTGCTTGTTGAACACAACGGGGAACTCGGGGATGGCCTGACCCGACTCGGCCGCGTGATCGGCGTAGTTGAGCCCGACAGCGAAGACGATGCGCGGTCGAGGCAACGGGTTGAGCAGAGCCACCGAGTCGGTGCGAACTCGCGGCGCCCGCGCGACTGCCCGCTCTGCTGCCTCACGGCCCGGACCCATCAGCAATGTGGCTATGTCGTCGAACCCGGACGGGTCGACGGCCGACAGGTCGGCGAGCTCACCGTCGAGCTCGACACCGAGCCGTTCGTCGACGCCGACGCGAAATCTGACGAATCTCATGGGTTCTCCGTTCCCGTGGTGGCTACCGACCAGGCTGTCCGGCCCATTTCGGGAACCGGCTCGACCAGGCCGAGCAACAACTCACACCCATGATGATCGACCGAGACGGAAGTGTGCTGTGAGTGTTCCCCCGGATCGCGCCGCGGCGCGTGAGACGACGACCTGGCTCCTGATCGACCGAGCGAGACGGACGGCGACGCTGAACGGCCGGCCGGTCGAGCTCCGTCGCAAGGAGTTCGAACTGTTGACGTGCCTGATCGACCGCTCCGGTTCGTACGTCGCCCGCCGGGAGATCACGGCTCAGGTGTGGAACGACGCCACCCACCGCAGCGCCAACAGCCTCAACGTGCACCTCTCGCGACTGCGAGCCAAACTCGGCGAGCGTCCCGACCAGGCCGTCTTCTTGCACACCTCGCGTGACGACGGCGTGAAGTTCTCGTCGCACCGCACCCACACCTTCCAGCCTTATACCGAGCTGCACGTACCTCGGCCCTTCCTTCGCTCCATCCGGTCCGCGGCCTGACACCCGGCGGACCATGATGGGGCCATGGCCGATCTTCCTTCCCTCACACCCGCGGTGTACACCGTGGTTCTCTACGAGTACGTCGACAACATGCTCGAGCGGCGCAAGCCCCACCGCGAAGCCCATCTGGCCCGACTCGACGAAGCCAAAGGCGCGTGGCGAGCTCTTGAACGCCGGCGCGTTCGGTGATGCCGACAGCGCAGTGCTCGTGTTCGCTCCTGGCATGGAGGCCGTGGCTGAGGCCTTCGCGGATGGTGATCCCTACGTGCTCGCCGACCTGGTGCCCTCGCGACGCGTGACGACCTGGAACGTGGTCACCTAATCCCCCACGAGCTCGTGACACAGCGCGACGAACTCGAAGTCGCGGGCGTACCACTCGGCCAACACCTCGCGCGCCGCCGGAGTCAGCGGGGGCGGCGCGGATGTCGTCGAACGATTGGCCCGCACGTCGTCGGAAGGAACCTCGAGCCGCTCGAGACCGAGCCGCTCGGCGAGCACCGACAGCTGCGCGTCGAGCGACTCTTGGAAGCCCACGAACAACACGTCGTCCCAACGGCGACGGAAGGACGCCGGATCGCCGAACCAGTACCAGTACGACGCGCTCACGTGCTGGATCGAGTTCATGGCCTCGACCGCGGCGGCATGATCTTCGCCGGTGTTCCCCAACGCCTCAGCGAGCGATTGTGGTGAGGTGAACCGCTCGAAGGCCCGTTGCTCCGCCGGTGTCCACGGAGTGTTGTGACGAGGACGTCCCTGGCGCTGACGGCTCGAGAAGCCACTGACGAAACGATCCACCGGATCCCGCACGACGAAGAAGAACTTGTCGCCACGAGGTAGATCGCTCATGCGAACACCGTGCGTGTGCATGCGCACCCGATACTTGGTGGGCGGCGGAGCGTTCTGCAGTGCGTACTTGACCGCCGTGCCAGCCGTCTTTCCGGGGTGGAGGAAGTGTGCCGTGTGTTCGTGGCGAGCACGGCCACGCCAGGTGTCCAATTGCAGCCGGACGCGTACTCGGGCCGACATCGCTCAGCCGATCGGGGGCCAGAGTCGGGAACGCAGCCCCGGGATGGCGGTCGCGCCCGCACGCAACAGCTCGCGAGCATCGCGGGGCTGCGCGCGCCACGCACGCGTGAAGAAGCCGCGGGCGCGGGAGAACTGACCAAGTCGTGCCGCTGCCACCCCAGCCACTCGCAGGTAGGTCTGACGCAGAGCCGGCGCGCGCTCCATCACGGCCTGGTGCTTGTCGAGGATGTACTCCGCGGTCTGAAGCCGGCGTTCGTCGGAGTACGCCAGCGAGGTCGCCAGTCCGCCGAAGCCCTCGCCCGCGGGCAGCTCGACCGAGATCAAGCCGCGGGCCACGTGCGTCACCGCATTCGCCTGGCCGGACAGGCTCTGCCCGAGCCGCATCCCGAACTCGGACACCTCGCTGAACCGCATCGCCGTGTCGAATCCTCCGACGGCCCAGAACCGATCACGCCGTACCGCAAAGCAGCCGGCGCGGAAGTACGCGATGACCCGGCCCGCTCCGAGGCCGAGTTGGCGAGGCAGAACGGTGCGCATCACCGTTCCGTCCCGGGTGAAATCGGCGCCGCACGACACGACGTCGCAGCCATAGGCACGGGTCATGGTGTCGAGCGCGGCGAGCCAATCGGGGTGGGCCAGGTCGCCGGTGTCGAGGAAGACGAGGTATTCGCCGGTCGCCATGTCCGCACCCGTGTTGCGCGCGACCGAAGGGCCGCCGTTCGGCTGCCAGCGATAGGAAAGGCGCTCCAAGTCGACGGACTTGACCGCGGCGGCCGTGTCGTCGGTCGACCCGTCATCGACGACGATCGTCTCGAAGTCCCCGAACGTCTGATTCGCGAGCACCGCGAGCGTGCGCACGAGCGTGTCGGCGCGATTGAAGGTCGGCACGATCACCGAGAAGCGCGGCGGTTCCGGCGGTGCAGTCACAGGGTCCACCACCTTAATCCGTCTTCTGGCTGGTCAAAGGCGCGCCCTGGCGCGCAGTTCACCAGCCGGAACGGATGGGTGCAGGGTCTCAGCTGGCGACGGGCTCGGCCGCGAGGGCGGCGCCGAGCGTCGCGAGGTGCTGGTTGCCCGGGCCGAGCATGAACTCGAGCTGCTTCGACCACAGGAAGTAACGATGCATCGGATAGTCGAGATCGATGCTGATGCCGCCGTGCACATGCAAGCCAGCGTGGCCGATGCGACTGCCGCCGTACGACGCCCAGTACTTGGCCACGTCGACCTCGTTGCGTGCGGACCGACCCTCGGCGAGATGACTCGCGGCCAGCAACATGCTCAGTCGAATCGCCTCGTTGTCGACGAAGCAGTCGGCCATGCGGTGTCCGACGGCCTGGAACGTGGCGATGGGCCGGTCGAACTGCTTGCGCTCCGTGGCGTATGCGGCGGTGAGGCGCATTCCCGCATCGGCGACCCCCGACGCCACCGCACATACGGCCACCGTCGCCCGCTGCACCAGCCAGTCGAGCGCAGCTCGCTCCGTCGAGCTCGAGGCCGCCGAGAACAGCGTCTTCCTCGACGGCGACGTCGGCCAGCTCGACGTGGAACGTCGGCTCGTGATTGAACGTGTCCTGGCGCGTCACCTGCACGCCGTCGGCGTCGGGCTCGACGAGGAACAGAAACACGTCGCCCTCCGCCGTGCAGGCGGGGACGATCATCACGGCGGCGAGGTGCGCGGCGGGCACGACGGTCTTCGCGCCGCGCAACACCCAGCCCCGTTCCCCACGATCGGCCCGTGTCGACGGCGCTCGAAGATCGACCGAATCACCTTCGGCCAACGCGGCGGTGAGTACGACCTCACCTGCGGCCACTCCCGGGAGGAGATGCTGACGTTGGATTTCGGTGCCGAACTCGGCGATGGCCAATGCGGCGACGAGCGTGGCGTACAACGGCACCGGCGCGACGTTCCGACCGAGTTCCTGCAACAACAGGCAAGCCTCGAGAAAGCCGAAGCCCCCACCGCCGACATCTTCGGGTAGCACGATGCCCAACAGGTCGGCCTTGGCCAGCTCCGCCCAGAGCTCACGGTCGAACCACTCGGTACCGGACTCGACCTCTTTCAGTCGTTCCGGCGCACACTTGTCGGTCAGGATCTGCTTGGCCAGATCGACGATCGCGTGCTGTTCCTCGGTGAGTGCGAAATCCACGATGGCTCCTGGGTCGATCAGCGCGGCGAAGGCGGCATGTTCAGGCCGAACAACGCGATGAGGTCGCGCTGCAGCTCATTGGTGCCACCACCGAAGGTGAGTACGTGCAGGCCGCGCAGCAACGTGGCCAGGCGGCCCTTCAGTACGACGTCGGGTGAATCGGCGCGCACCGACGCGCACGTGTTGATCACCTCGAGCAGTCGGCGCAAGCCCTCCATGTAGAACTCGGTGCCGTGCACCTTGACAGTCGACGCAGCCGCGGGGTCGAGGGGATTGCCGGCCTCCGCGTTCCACGCGACCTGCCAATTCAGGAGGCGCAGGACCTCGAGGTTCGCGTGCACCCACGCCAGGTTGTGCTGAACCCACGGTTGGTCGATGACCCGCGTCCCGTCGGCCAGCACCGTTTCTTGAGCCCAGCGACGCGTGTCGTCGAGCCCGCGCTCCATGATTCCCGAGCTGCACAACGTGACTCGCTCGTGGTTGAGCTGGTTGGTGATGAGACCCCAACCACCGTTCTCTTCGCCGACCAAATTGTCGACCGGAACACGCACATCTTCGTAGAACGTGTAGTTCGTGTTGAAGTTGCCGAAGTTCTGGATGGGCACGGCCTTGAAGCCAGGGGTGCTCGTGGGCACGATGATCATCGAGATGCCCTTGTGCTTCGACGCTTCCTGATTGGTCCGGACCGCCAGCCACACGTAGTCGGCGTCAGTAGCCAGGCTCGTGAAGATCTTCTGCCCGTTGATCAACCACTCGTCACCGTCACGAACGGCCGTCGTCTTCAGCGACGCGAGATCGGTGCCCGAGTCAGGCTCGGTGTAGCCGATGCAGAAATGGATCTCGCCGGCGAGGATCTTGGGCAAGAAGAAGTCCTTCTGTGCCTGGGTGCCGTACTTCATGATCGTCGGCGCGACGGAGTTGACCGTGAGCATCGGCACCGGCGCACCGGCACGCATGGACTCGTCGAAGAAGATGAACTGGTCGATGAAGCCTCGGCCTTGGCCGCCGTACTCCTTCGGCCAGCCGATGCCGAGCCAGCCGTCGGCGGCCATCTGCAGCACGACCGATCGCGCCACTGGACCGACGCCCTCGCTGTTCGCCAGCTGTTCGACGATCTCGGGCGTCAACAGCTGGTCGTAGTACGCGCGCAGCTCCCGTCGCAGCTCTTCGTGCTCTGGCCCGTAGCCGATGTACATCCGGCGCCTCCCCGATGGCCCCATGATCAGGGCGTCCCAAAACGAGAACGTGTTCTACTAGTGAAGCATGGCTCGACCGACCCTGTCACTCCGAGGCACTGGTGACCCCGGCTACTAGCCGCCCTCGGGACCCGGCAGGCTCGAGCTCGAGGTGGAGGAGTCCGACAACGACGGGTCCAGCGTGACGCCCTCGGGCAATGTAGGGATGCTCGTGCCCAGACTGTCGAGCGGTCCGCACCAACGCTCGATGTAGTCAGCTGCTTGATTCGCCTGATCGGATACCGAGCCCAGTTCCTCGTCGAGCTTCTGCGTCACGACGGCCAGGCCCGCGGGGTCATCACCAGGGATCGCGTTGACGGCAACCGCGACGTTGTTGAGGGCGTCGGATACCGCAGCGAAGTCGTCATCGATCGTCGCGGGCGACAGCGACTCGAGCTGCGTCGCGACCGTAGCCAGCCCGGCCACCTGGTCGGCGCCCCCGGATGCCATGTCGATGTGATCGAACGAGCTGAAGCGGGCCGCGGTCTGACAGAAGATGTCGGTGTCGACCGGCGCGGCGGCCATGACGTGCTCGGAGTCGGTCTGGTCGTTGCGGTCAACGGCGACCGACACGACGACCGCGCCCACGACGAGCACGCCGATGAGGCCGATCCAGAGCAGCGCCCGACCCCAGCGTCGGCGAGGCACCTCCGGTTCGGCGACGTTGCGAGATGCAGTCCGGTCGTTCGTTCCCACGTGGTCTCCCGCAGGATCGTAAACCGCGTCATGGGGCGCGGCGTGCCCAGCGGCCCGGTCCGCGGCCGAGCCGGGCCGTAGGCTGGTGTGGTGCACGTCCACGTCGGGCCGATCGCCGCCGACAGTGCCTCCGCCTGGATCGTCTTCGCGCGAGGGGTTCTCGACGAACGCACCACCGCCGGAGCGCCGGACCTGCAGCCCGAGGTGATGGCCGGCTTCGTCGGATTCCTCGACGAATGGGAACTGATCGCTTCCACCTCGGATGTGTTCCTCTGGGACACCGACGTCGACACCGAGCAGATCGAGTTCTTGGCGCTGGCGTTGCATCGGGTGGCGTCGGAGCTCGACGAGGCCGCGCTCCACCGGGGCTACGCGCTGATGCCACCCGAGAGCGCACCCTTCTACCGCGCCGTGGTGAACGGCTTTCTCGATGCCATGGCCGCCGAGAGCGCCTACGCTCGCGGCTTACGCCGAGGAGCTGCGATCGTCGTGGCCCGGGCTCGACGATCAGGTCGGCCTCTAACTCGGACAGTGGTTGACCGCGATGCGATCATCCCCTACAACGAGGGGATGCGGATCAGCGAAGGCGTCGAATGGGCGGTGCACTGCTGCACCCTGCTGGCCGCTCTCGCCCCCGACCAGACGCTGCCGGCCCCGAAGCTGGCCGAGTACCACGACGTGCCCGCGGCGTATCTGGCCAAGCACCTCCAGGCCCTCTCCCGCGCCGGCATCGTCGAGTCCGCCGCCGGGCCGCGCGGCGGCTACCGGCTGGCCCGCGCCGCCCGCGACATCACGGTGCTCGATGTGGTCGAAGCCATAGAAGGTGACGAACCGGCGTTCCGCTGCGGCGAGATCCGCCAGCGCGGGCCGAGCGCGGTGCCGGCCGAGTGCTACACGCGCACGTGCGGCATCGCGCGAACGATGTGGGCCGCCGAAGCGGCGTGGAAGGCCGAGCTGCGCGCCCGTTCCATCGCCGATCTCATGACCGGAGTGATGGAGGAGGCCGACCCGCGATCGTTGTCGAAAGCGGTGGATTGGCTCGCCAGCTCCGCGCGATGACGACCACCCGTGCCTCATGCCACATCCTGGGCGCTCAACCTCTGGGTGCAAGCGGTCGATAGAGGGCCGTGCCCCTAGCTTCGAACGAGTTGAACGTGCTGGCCGTGATCGCCGAGAAGGGTCCGGTTGACGCAACGGATTGCGCACGCCTTGCCGACATCAGCCCGGGGATCACCGACGCGACGCTTCGTTCGCTCGTGAACAAGGGACTGGCGACCGCGAACAAGACCCGTCATGGTCTCGTCAAGAAAGCTGACGGTACGTACTCGGCCACGAAGGCCGGTCACGCCGCACTTGCCGCCTGACCTCGCTCGGCATCGAGCCGCTACGGCGCGGCCGTTGCAGTAGAAAGTCGGGATGGACTTCACCGATTCGCACCGGTTCGCATCCCCTGTCGATGCGGTTTGGGCCATGTTCCAGGATCCGGACTCGCACCTCGCCAAGTTCGAGGAAATGGGTCACCGCGACATCGAACTGCTCGAAGCCGAGCACGACGACGACCACTTCCACATCAAGGTGCGGCGCGTGGTCGAGGTCGACCTGCCGGGCTTCGCGAAGCGGGTACTCAAGCCGACGAACACCGTGACCACCACGGACGACTGGCAACGCAGCTCCGACGGGACCTGTACGGGCGAGCAGCTGGTCGACACCGAGGGTGCACCGGTGAAGATCAGCGCGACGACCCGACTCGAGCCCGATGGTGAGGGCACCCTCTATTCGGTGAAGGTGCAACTCGACGTGAAGGTGCCGTTGATCGGCGGCAAGCTCGCCAACTGGGCGAAAGGCAGCGTCAGCGAACAGCTCGAGCACGAGTTCGGAGCCGGCGACCGCTGGCTCGCCAGCCATTAGGTCAATCGGGCTGGCTGGGTAGCAGGCCGATCTCGCGGAGCAGCTCCTGACTCGTGAGCACCTGTCCGGTGCGATCGGCTGCGGTGCACCCTGCGAGGTGTCCGATCGCATCCGCGAGATAGCCGATCGGCTCGAAGGCATCATCTTCGAGAAGGCCGCCCACCAACGCCTCGGCCCCCTCACTGCGAACGCCGGCAACGGGCGCCACCGCATTCACCGCGATGCCGTCGGTGAACAGCTCGGCCGCGAGTCCGCGTGTGAAGCGATCCAGCGCCGCCTTGCTGGCGCCGTAGTAGCCCCCCGTCGTTCCGATCACCGAGGCCGAGTACGGCGGGCCGACTTCCCCGACGGCGAGGCGACTGGTCACGTTCACGATCGAACCACGCCCGCGCGCCCGCATGCTGGGCACCACGGCTTGCGCGAGGTCGACCGGCGCGTGCACGTTCACTTCGAACAGCAACCGTCGCCGTCGCAGAGGCATCTCGGCAAGGGGCGCGTAGATGGCGGCCGCAGCATTGTTGACGAGAACGTCGATCGCACCGAGCTCGTCGTGCACCGCGGGCACGATTCGTTGCCGATCGTCGGGGTCGGTGAGGTCGGCCACGATGGCCAAACCGTCGGCGCCCACCTCCTCGATCGCGGCGAGGGTGGACTCCAGCGCTCCCGCCAGCCTGGCTCCCGGCTCCTCGGTGGACGTCCGAGCCGTGATGGCAACCCGCGCACCCAGCTCGGCCAAGCGGACGGCGGTCGCGGCACCGATGCCCCGGCTCGCGCCGGTGACGAGCGCGACCCGACCGGCCAATGACGGCAACGCGGGGGACGAGATCCGCCGAACGTAGCCCGACGCGCTTGAATGGCCCGGGTTCATCCGGGCCCCAGCTCTGAGGAGACGCGGTGTTCGATCTGAGTGGACGCGTAACGCTCGTGACGGGAGCGGGACAAGGGATCGGCGCCGGTATCGCCGAGATGCTGGCGCGAGCGGGCGCCGCAGTTGCTGTCAACGATCTGCACGCGGACCGCGCGGCGAACACCGTCGATCAGTTGGTCGAGCTCGGCGCACGTGCAGTAGCCGTTCCCTTCGACGTCACCGACGAGACCGCGGTCGGATCGGGAGTCCGCGAGGCGATCGGCGCGCTCGGCGGATCGATCGACGTACTCGTGAACAACGCCGGTGTACCGCTCGAGATGTCGATGCAGCCGTTCGTCGACATGGACCCGGTGGAGTGGCACCGGTGCGTCGACTTGAACATGTACGGGTCGATGCGCTGCATCCGGGCGGTTCTACCGGCCATGCGGGAGCAACACTGGGGTCGGATCATTCAGATCTCGTCCGGCGCCGCCCAATCCGGACTCAAAATCGGCGTGTCGTTGTATGGAGCCAGCAAGAGCGGGATCGAGGGGTTCCTCCGTCATCTCTCCCAAGAGGTCGCGACCGATGGGGTCACCGTGAATGCCATCGCCCTCGGGCTCATGGGCAACTCGGTCCCGGACACCGCCGATGGCTCCGACGTGCTGGCGCGCATCGCGCGCATGGTTCCGGTCGGGCGGTTGGGCACGCCCCAAGATGCTGGGGCCATGGTGGTGTTCGTCGCGTCGGACGAGGCCGCGTGGCTCACCGGTCAATCGATCCAGCTCAACGGCGGACAGACCACGACCTGACGGTTCGGAAGTCCAGTACGTATCAGCCAGGGCTTCTGCCCCGCATATTCGGCCGGGTCAGTCGCGAATCTGCTGTGAGAGGTAGTTCTCGAGGCCGACCTGCCGGATGAGCTCGAGCTGGCTCTCGATCCAGTCGAGATGCTCCTCCTCGCCGCGCAGCTGGGTCTCGAACAAGTCCCGAGTGCCGTTGTCACCTTCAGCCACTGCCAGCGCGACGCCCCGGTTGTAACGCTCGACCGCCGAGCGCTCGAGCTCCGCGTCGAGATTCAGCTGTTCGAGCACGGTCTCACCCACTGCGATGGATCCGAGCCGTTGCATGTTGGGAACACCTTCGAGATACAGGATGCGCTCGATGACCGCATCGGCGTCCTTCATCTCGTCGATCGACTCGTGCCGAAGCTTCTCGGACAGTCGGTCGTAGCCCCAGTTGTCGCACATGCGCGCGTGGATGAAGTACTGGTTGATCGCGGTCAGCTCGGCCGTGAGGACCTCGTTCAGGATCTCGATGACCGCTGGCGAACCCTGCATCCTCTGCTCCTCGCTCGTGCTCACAGAACGCCGCGGAGCCTAGCTGTGTCGCGCCGACGAGCAGAATGGTTCAGGAGGCTTCTTGGAGCACGAGACGATCGTCGATGGCCTCGAGCAATGACGTGATGCGGTCGTGGCAACCGTGGCACTCACTACCGGCACCACACACCTCGGCGACATCGCTCACCTCGCGTGCGCCGGACTCGGCCGCGGCGACCACTTCCCGGTCGGACACCGCTCGGCAATGGCAGACGATCACGACCGAGCCTCGCTGACCACATAGGTCGGAACGCCCGAGAGCGTCAGGGCCAGGCCCGCGCCCACGGGCACCGCACGGGTGTGAGGCACTCGGTGCCACACCGCGGTGAGCTCGGCGCGAGGCGTGGTGTCCAGATCGAACAGCTCGACCGCAATGACACGGGTGGCCAGGCGGGTGACTCGCTCGGCCCGGCGCTCGTCCGGCCAGGCCGCTACGGCCTGCGGGTGACCGGCCACGTCGAGGACGACGCCCTCGGTCGCGAGCTCGCAAAGGCCCACCCGGACTCGTTTTGGCGTCAGGAGCAGTTCCGACATCGTGTAAAGGATGCTTTACCAGAACCGTGAGCGCAACCCCAGGCGAGAAAAGCCTGTTCACCGCCCCAATTTTGGGCACGGAGCCGCCCGGCGGGGCGAGAAGTACCGTCCCGGACGATGAACCCGGTCCTGCTCCACGTGCGCACGAACCTCGGGCTGCAACCGACGGGCGTCGAGGATCTGGGCGCCGCGCTTCTCGATGTCGGACTGGCCGACCGACTGCGGGCCGCCGTAGTGCCCCGACTCGATGCGCCGCCGTTCGACGACGCGATCGACGCGGCAACCGGCGCGCGCAACGTCGCCGCGGTCGCCGCCTTGGCGATCGAACAGGCCGGGCGGGTCGACGCCATGGTGGAAGCGGGGAACTTTCCCATCGTCCTCGGCGGCGACGACTCGGTCCTCTTCGGCTGCGGACTGGCCCTGCGCCGCCTCGGCTCCGCCGGTCTGGTGCTGCTCGACGGACACACCGACTTCTGGAATCCGCGCCACGGTTCCGGGGAGCTGTCCGACAGCGACCTGTGGCTCGCGACGGGCCGAGGCTCGAGCCCGCTCGCGAATCTCGAAGGACGCGGCCCGTTGTTCGAAGACCGGTGCTGCGTCGTCTACGGGCACCGCGATCGCGCCGCGCAGTTGGCCGGCGGAAGCGACGATGTCTACGAGACACCAATGCTGGTTCGGAACCTCGGTGAGCTACGGGCCGCGGGCATCACCGCGAGCGCCCGCCACGCGCAGGCGTTCCTGGCCTCCGCCGCGCCCGACCGGGTGTGGCTGCACCTCGACGCGGATTGTCTGCACGACGATGTGATGCCGGCTGTCGATTGGCGCCAACCTGACGGCTTGCAACCTGACGAGGTGGTGCAGCTGGCGCGACCTCTCATCTCGAGCGGGTGTGTGGTCGGCATGGATGTGACCATCTACAACCCCAGTCTCGACACCGCCGATCGAGCAGCGGCCCACGTGCTCACCGACCTATTGATGGCGCTCGTGGCGTGAGGTGGCCGGCCCGTCGGCGGCCCGATGTCGCTCGTAGGATCGGGGGACGATGGCTGGTCGTGAGCGTGTCACCCGAAGAGATGGGCTGGCGGTTGCGCTGGCCATCGTGCTCGTGGCCCTGCTGCTGATCGGTTCCATGGCCGTCGTGCTGGCAGCGCTCCGGGAACACGAGGACGCCCAGGAGAGCGAGCGTGAAGCCACCGAGCTGGTGAAGACCGACATCGGCTCGACGACCGACGAGCTGGTCGCCGCCCTGGTCGGTACGAGCACGATCGTCGAAGACGACAGGTTCGGCGTCAATATCGATCGCTGGCGACAGTTCGCCACCGAAGCAGCCAACGCGACCGTCATCGTCAACCTCGCGCTGGAGCTCGAGGTCAGTGACGCGAACCGAAGCGCATTCGAGGCGTTGATCGGCCATTCGATCGTCGAGCGGGGGCCCGATGGCTCACTCGTCATCGCCGCGCGCCGCCCGACCTATCTGCCGGTGACCGACGTCGTGTCGGAGGATGGTCAAACTCCCCCGGCGCTGATCGGTTTCGACATCGCCTCCGAGTCCGTACGAGGTCAGGCCGCAAACACGGCCCGGGCCGAGGGCACGATCGTCATCTCCGAACCGGTGCCGACACAGACAACCGGCGTGCAGTCGTTCTTCGTCGTCAAGCCGCTCTACCGACTGGGCGCTGAGCTCACGAACGATGCTCAACGAGCGAATGCCTCGATCGGATTCGTGACCACCGCGATAACAGGACAGAGTACTGATCGACGCGGCCCAGCCGCTGCTGCCGAGCGGGACACGCTTCTCGATTCAAGACGGCGCCACGGTGGTCGGCTCCACCGACCCGGCCCCGGTCCACGGTCGCACCACAACGCTCACGGTCGCCGAACGCGATTGGACGTTGGTGGTCGACGACGGCAAGGACCCGAACTACTCGCTGGCATGGCTCATCGGCGTGGCGACTCTGTTGATCACGGGTGCCGTCGCTGTCCTGCTCTGGACTCGCATTCAAGCGCAGCGCCAGCACGCGGCCGACGCCAGTCGGCATGCCCGCAGCGCCGACCTGGCCCAGAGGCTCGCAGAGGCCCGCACGACGGCTGCCGTTGCCGATGCGGTCCACATCGAGGTGCCACCACTGCTCGACGCTCTGACGGCCAGCGTGCGCGTCCTCGACGACAGCCAGCAGGTGCTGCAGGCCGTGATCAACGAGGATCTGCCCGCGTCGCTGGCCGAGCGCGGCCCGGTGCCGGTCAACTCGAACAGCCCACCCGGGCGCGCGGTGCTCGACCGGCAAGTGGATCCTGCTCGAAGACGTCGCCAAGGAGATGGACGACTATCCCGAAGCCGTCACAGAACTTCTCGTCGCCAACGAGTTCCGCGCGCTGGCGTCCATACCGCTCGAGGACGCGACCGGCGCAGTCGTCGGGTTGCTCGGCGTGGCATGGGACACGCCGCGGCATTTCGACGAGACCACGATCGCACTGTTGCGCACCGTTGCCGAGTTGTGCGAACAGACCTTGGAACGCTCCCGCCTGCACGACTCGGAACACCTTCTTGTGCAACGACTGCAACATTCCGCGCTGAGCGAACCACCGCACCTCGACCACCTCGACATGTCGTTTCGCTACCAGAGCGCCGTACAGACGTTGACGATGGGTGGCGACTGGTACGACACGGTCGTGCTGGACGATCACACCGTTGCGCTCGTCGTCGGCGATGTCGCCGGTCACGGTGTGCCCGCCATTGCCGAAATGATCGAGCTGCGCAGCGCAATACACGCGCTGTTGCGATCACATCATCCGATCGAGCAAGTGTTGACCGTGGCCGATGGCATCCTCACCGCCTACGAGCGCACCCGTATCGCCACCGCGATGGTGGCCGTGTTCGACTCGGAAGCGGAGTGCGTGCAGTACGTCTCGGCGGGCCATCCACCGGCGTTGCTGCGCTCGGCCGAAGGCTCGGTCGAGGTACTGATGGACGGGCGTCGACCCGTGCTCGGTGTTCCGCCCTCGACCCCGTGCGAGGTGGCCCGCCGCTCGTTCCCCAAGGGGTCGACCTTCCTCGCCTACACCGACGGGCTCGTCGAACGTCGCCACGAGGACCTGCTCGTCAGCATCGAACGGTTGGCGGCCGACCTGGCACCGTCGAAGCTTCGAGGCGAGGAGCTCGCCGACGCGATCCTGTTGGCGAACGCGCCGACCAACGTGGGCGGTGACGACATCGCACTCGTGGTGGTCCACGCCGTTTGACCGAGGGCTACGTCCGCCGCTGCGAGCGGAAGATCCTCCACGTCTGGTACAGCCCGATGACGATGATCGCTCCGAAGAGGAACCTGGCGGCTGGCTGGTCGACGGTGACCATGACCCCTATCGCGACGACCATGACGGCGGCGATGATGCCGAGCCCCACTCGAACGCGGGTAGGACTGACCTCGTCGGCTTCCTCTTCCTCAGGCACGCCGGCAGTATCGCGCGGGGCCACGTGGGTTCGGGTTGGCATGCCTGGTTCGACTCCCGTCGAGTTGTGACGCTGGTGAAGGTGATGACCGCACGAGGGGCCGGCGGCGAACCGCCGGCCCCTCGTGGCGTAACAGCACGATGCTGCGTCAGGAATTGGCCAACTAACTTGCGGAGCTCGCTCCCGCCGAAACCGGTTCTCCCCCACCACCGTCGCCGCGCGTTTGCACGAACTCGGGATAGGCGAGCACGCCCATCTCGGGCAGGTCGAGACCTTCGATCTCGTCGGCTTCCTCGGACCGGATCCCGCCCTTGGTGAGAGCGTTCTGGATCTTGAAGAAGGCGAAGGCGAAGAGGCCCATCACCACGATGATGGTCGCCGCGCCCGCAGCCTGAGACGCGAGCTGACCCCAGCCGTCGCTGCCGTACAGCACACCCGGTCACACCCTTCGGGGCGCCGGCGGCGTCTACGAAGGTCGTGGTGAGGTTCCAGTTCGTGCCGTACTTGCCGTTGGCGAAGATGCCGACCCAGAGCACGCCGATGATGCCGCACACACCGTGCACGGAGATAGCGCCGACCGGATCATCGATCTTCAGCTTCTTGTCGATGAAGAACACCGATTCGACGACGACGAAACCGCAGACGATGCCGACGAGCATGGCCGCCCACGGATCGATGAAGGCACACGGGGCGGTGATACCGACGAGCCCGGCGAGCATGCCGTTCGCCATCATGCCGGGATCGGGCTTACCGGTACGGATCCAGACCCAACACATGCCCATGACCGCACCGAACGCCGCCGCGATCGCGGTGTTCGCAGCCACGGTGCCGACCTGCGGATCCGACGCCGCGAATGTCGATGCCGCGTTGAACCCGAACCAGCCGAACAGCAGGATGAACGTGCCGAGCATGGCCATCGGGATGTGGTGACCCGGCAGGCCGCGCGACTTGCCGTCCTTGGTGTACTTGCCGATGCGGGGACCGAGAACGATGGCACCGGCCAGGCCGGCGATACCGCCCATGGCATGCACGACGCCGGAACCGGCGAAGTCCACATAGCCCTGACCCCAGTTCATCGAGTTGCCGAGCTGCGACAGCCAGCCGCCGCCCCAGGTCCACGCCCCGAACAGCGGGTAGTAGAGCCCGCCGCAGAACAGCGCCCACAGACAGAAGCTCTTCCACTTCCAGCGCTCGGCCATGGCCCCGGTCGGGATCGTGGCCGTGGTGTCCATGAAGGCCACCATGTAGAGGAAGAACGCCGCCGCAGCGCCCGAGAACGCCAGGCTCGCGTGCTCGAAGAACGAACCGGCGAAACCACCCTTCCACAGGAACACCCACTGCCCACTCCCGATCAGGTTCGCCGCCGAGCCACCAATCGCATGATTGAGCCCGTAGTCGAACCCCGGCAGCACGTAGCTGTAGCCACCGAACATGAAGCCGAAGCCGACGAGGAAGTAGGCCACGAAGCCGAGCCCGAACACGGCGAAGTTGGTACTCACCACGTGCGCCGAGTGCTTCGCCCGACAGAACCCGGTCTCGACCAGCGCGAAACCGGCCTGCATGAAGATGACGAGCGCCGCGCCGATGACGATCCACGTGAGGTTCGTCGTCTGGCTCAGACTGGTCACGGTCACGTTCACCGAATCGGCGGTCACCGGCTCATCGTCCTGCGCCATGGCCGTTCCGACCATGACAAGTGACGTGGCCAAGACCACGCCACCGGCAACCGCCAACCGTTTGGGGGAGAGCAATCTCCTCACGGTGCTCCTTTCCACTCGATCAAGCTCAGAGAGCGTCGACATCGCGCTCCCCCGTTCGGATACGGACGACTCGGTCAACGGCCGTCGCCCAGATCTTCCCGTCACCGATGTTGTCGGTACGAGCAGCGTTGGCGATCGTGTCGATGACCTTGTCGGTCTCGGACGTGTCGCAGAGCACCTCGATCTGGATCTTGGGGATCAGGTCGATGGTGTACTCCGCACCGCGGTAGGTCTCGGTGTGGCCTCCCTGTCGCCCGAAGCCTCTGACTTCGCCGACGGTCAGGCCTTGAATACCGGCCCCGCGTAACGCGTCCTTCACCTCCTCCAACTTGTGCGGTTTGATCACCGCAGTAACGAGATGAACCATCCCTCCTCCTTCTGCCCCAGCCCTCACATGCGTGCATGCTCGGGGGCGCCTGTCTGACGTCTTGCTGACCGTATGGAGGCAGGGTTTCCCGGTCATTTTCCGCGTGTTACGCGCGCCAACCGACTTTCTGACGCATATCTGACGTCAGGAGGCGTTCAGAAGGGCGTTAACAATCCGGTCACAAAGCCGAAACGGCCGGATTATCCGGCTTGGCTAGAAAACCGGGAGCCATGACCCCCGATCACGACCATCACCACTGGCACCTGACGTGGATGGGGAGCGATCAGCTCCTCGCGCGTCGGGTCGCGCAACCGGTCGCGCGCTTCCTACGCATCGAGGCCGCCGGCGGCATGCTCATGCTTCTCGGCACCGTCGTGCCGCGTTGGTGTGGTTCAACATCGCCGCGCACTCGTACGAGTCGTTCTGGAACACCGCCGTTGCGATCGATGTCGGTGGCTTCCATCTCGACCTCACCTTGCAGGAGTGGGTCAACGACGGATTGATGGCGCTGTTCTTCTTCGTCGCCGGCATGGAGATCAAACGCGAGATGGTCAGCGGCGAGCTACGCGATCCCAAAGCGGCCGCGCTTCCGATCATCGCCGCGCTCGGTGGCATGATCGTGCCCGCGATCATCTACACCGCCTTCAACCACGGCGGTCCGGGTTCGAACGGGTGGGGTATCCCGATGGCGACCGACATCGCGTTTGCGGTCGGCGTCGTATCGTTGCTCGGTTCGCGTGTGCCCGTGCAGCTCAAGTTGTTCTTGTTGACGTTGGCCGTCGCCGACGATTTGGGCGGCATCGGCGTCATTGCGATCTTCTATTCCGATGGTCTCGCGTTCGGGTGGTTGGCCGGTGCGTTCGCCGTGTTCCTCGGCATGTACCTGCTCCGCCGGCTAGGTGTTTGGTGGTTTCCGCTTTATGTGGTGCTCGGCATCGTCGCCTGGTACTTCATGCTCCGCTCCGGCGTGCATGCCACCATCGCCGGCGTCGTGATCGGTTTCTTGACGCCGACGAAACCGTTGCGGCCGGGCATCGAGGCCGAGGCCATCGCCGATCGCCTCGAGAATCAGCCCGAACTCTCGGCCGCCGACGTGAAGAATGCCTCGTTCCTGCTTCGCGAGTCGGTGCCCGTCGATGAGCGGCTCATGGACATGTTGCATCCCTGGACAGGCTTTCTGATCATCCCGATCTTCGCGTTGGCCAATGCGGCCATCCCGTTGAATTCCACTGCCTTGTCCGATGCCGCGAACTCGAGCATCACCTGGGGTGTCGCCTTGGGTCTCGTCATCGGCAAGACGATCGGCGTCACGGGCATGGCGTGGCTGGCGGTGAAGATCGGCGTTGCCCGACTGCCTCGCGGCGCCACGTGGTTCCACATGTTCGGTGCCGCCGTAGCGGCCGGCATCGGCTTCACCGTTGCCATCTTCATCACCGGCATCTCGTTCACCGAAGTCGTACTGCAAGAAGACGCCAAGATCGGGATCTTCGCGGCATCGATCACGGCTGCCGTTCTGAGCTCGATCATCCTGACGATGGCCCACCGCCGCGCGTCCCCGACAGAACAGGCGATGGAGGAGGCCGAGGAGGCCGAGCTATTCGCCGAGGCCGTGCCGACGGTCATCGCCACGGTCGAGGCATAGCCCTGGCTTTGTGGTTCGGCTACGTCTTGGGACCGGCCATCTCGATCTCGCTACCGAGACTCTCGTGTGTGCCCACGAAATCGGGATACGCGAGAGCGCCCATCTCGGGCAGATCGAGCCCCGCGATCTCGTCTTCGGTGTCACTCCGGATCCCGCCGAGTAAGACGTTCGTGAGCTTGAAGAAGAGGTACGAGAAGCCACCCATGACGAAGATGATCACGAGCGCTCCGATCACTTGACACAGGAACTGGCCTCCGCCGCTGTGGCCGTAGAGGATGCCGTAGACACCGGTTGCCTGGCCGTCGGCGTTCAGCTGCGTCGTGGTGTTGTTCCAGCCCAGGCCGGCGCCGAAAGCATCGATGCCGTATTTGCCACTGGCGAAGATCCCGACGGCAAGGACACCCCATATGCCGTTCACGAAGTGCACGCCGACGGCACCGACAGGGTCGTCGATCTTCAGCTTCTGGTCCACGAAGAACACGGCCTCCACCACCAACACGCCCGCTATCAACCCGATCACCGAGGCCGCCCACGGTTCGACGAACGCACACGGTGCAGTGATCGCGACGAGCCCGGCCAGCAATCCGTTCATGATCATGCCGGGATCAGGCTTGCCGGTGCGCCACCACACCCAGAACATCGCAGCGCAGCAACCGAACGCCGCGGCCAACGCAGTGTTGCCGGCTACCAATCCGAACTGGAGATCCGTGACTTGCAACGTCGATCCGGCGTTGAACCCGAACCACCCGAACATCAGGATCAGCGTTCCAGCGCCCGCCAACGCCATGCTGTGTCCCGGGATCGCCCTCGACTTGCCGTCCTTGCCGTACTTGCCGACGCGAGCCCCGAGCACTTTCGCTCCCGTCAGCGCGGCCACACCGCCGACCGCGTGCACGACACCGGAGCCCGCGAAGTCGGTATAGCCGTTGCCCCAACCCATCGAGTTGCCGAGCTGGCTCAGCCATCCGCCGCCCCATGTGAAGGCGCCGAACAGTGGGTAATAGATCATGCCGGCGAACAGGCCCCATGCGCAGAAACCTTTGAACTTCCACCGCTCTGCCATCGCGCCCGTAGGAATCGTTGCGGCCGTGTCCATGAACGCCAGCATGTAGAGGAAGAAACCGATGATGGCGCCCGGCGGGACGCTCGACGGCAGGCCCGACAGTGCAAAGCCGCCCTTCCAGAGGAAGACCCACTGACCGGACCCGATCAGGTTGCTTCCGATGGGCGCGATGTAGCCCCAGTCGGCGGTGGGAACGCCGAGACTGCCGGGTATCGACACGAAGTAACCGCCGAACATGAACGCGTAGCCGGTGAGGAAGAACCCGGCGGCGCCCAGCCCGAAGACAGCGATGTTCATGCTCATCGTATGGGCGGCATTCTTGGCTCGTGTGAACCCGGTCTCGAGCAACGCGAAGCCGCATTGCATGAACATGACCAACGCCGCTGCGACGACGATCCAGAGCAGGTTCGTCCCTTGCGCCAGCTTGTTGACTGCGGTGGTCCCATCAACTGTTTCGGAGTCCTGAGCCAGGGCTGTGCCGGTGGTGAGCACGAGTAGCGACACTGCGGCCACCGCAGCGACGACTACGTATCGAGCCCGTCGAGAAACACGAGGACGGCTTCCGTGCACGATCTCACTCCTTCGCATTGATGCCACTGGGACGGGGGTAGCGATGCACTCCATCGCTCAGATCGCCTCGACGTCGCGTTCGCCGGTGCGGATCCGGATGACCCGGTCGACGGCGCTGATCCAGACCTTGCCGTCGCCGATCGAGCCGGTGCGCGCCGCAGCCACGATCGTGTCGGCGACCATGTCGGCATCGGCCGTGTCGCAGACGATTTCGAGTTTCACCTTGGGCAGGAGGTCGACCGTGTATTCAGAGCCGCGATAGGTCTCGGTCTTGCCGCCCTGGCGGCCGAACCCTCGAACCTCGGAGACCGTGATCCCGGCGATCCCGTGTTGCTGGAGGGCGTCCTTCACCTCCTCCAACCGGTGGGGCTTGATGACCGCGGTGACGAGATGAACCATCGGTTGCCTCCTCCTTCACGCGGCAGTCCAGACGCGGCCGCCGGTGGCCTCCAAACCGTGCTGACGGTACGAAAGAACCGTTTCAGGAAGAGTTCTCGAGCGTTAACCGAGCGGGTCGACTACCTGTTCAGGGCGTCGAGCGTTCAACGGCTCCGGATCAAACTGACAGAAAGCTGACGTCAGTCGAGCGAGAGCCGGAACAACCGCAACCGGCGATTCACGGCCGCGATTCGGTCGTCGCGCCGTGTCGGATGAGCAATGAACTCGAAAAGTCCGCCTCGGAGGTGGGGTCGCTCCTCAGCAGGGTGCAAGACCAGGTTCTCGAATCTGAGAAACGCGCGTTCGAGGCCGAATGGCACCGCGGGTTCGATCTCCAATGCGTACCGGACCGTGCCGTCGTCCAATGGCCAACTCGCATATGCACACGAGACCATGCTCCGGCGTCGCCACTCCCTGCCGAGGGTGGCAACTTCCGGCACGTTCGCCAGGACAGCGAGCTCGGCTTCCTGCAAGCGGCGCGCCGCGCGGGTGGCGCCCTCGGCCCACAACAGGTCGCGGCATAGTGCAGTTCGATAGCCGGCGCGCAACCGTTCCAAGTCGGGAATGGCTTGCGGCGATCGGTCGGCACCTCCAGACGCTGCCGCAATCACGCGGTCGACGTCATGAAAGAACCGGTCCCACGCGGCATCGCATGCCGCGTCTAGTCGAGCGCGGAGTGCGTCATGATCAGGGATGTCCGGCCGGATCTCGGTGAGAGTTGGGTCCCCGCCAGCCTCTTCGATCAGCGCGAGCGATTCGAGGCGGGGTTGGGTGCCATCCTCATGGTGACGAATGGCCCACAATCCTTGTTTTAGCTTCACGGCGTGGTGAAGCTGCAGATCGCGCCAGAGACTTGCTCGATCGCGCGATGCCCTCGGCCCGCGGCGATAGCGCAACACGGACCACCGGATCTCGTGAGCAATCCCGTCGGCATCGGACGGCGCGTCCGGGGATGGCAGCGCGGACCCCGAGACATGAACCTGGAAGGTCGTGGTCGAACCCCCGTGCCGCTCCAATTTCGCGACTGCCATGGTGCATTCGTTAGAACATGCATCGCACCGGTGAAAGCGCGGTAACGCGAACTACACGGCAATCGCCGCGTTCTTTACGGAATTTCTACGCGCCCACCTGCTTCGACAGGCAGGTGGGCGCCCAGCGGTCTCCTCAGCCCGCTACCGGCGCGACGGGATGGGGAACCGACATCGAACCCCTGGCCTATGACGCGAGCCCGGCCGCGACCGCCGCGGCAAGGCCGGCCTGGGTTGCATCAAGCCGCATGTCACCGTCTGGAACGACGACCGACTTGGCGCCTGAGGTCGCCGCGACGTGTTTTGCGATCTCGTCGAAGGGCGTGGCATCGGGATCCGTCTGCTCACGGGCTAGGACCAGTACGTGGGCGCCCGCGTTCTGCAGCTGCCCGACCAGGTCGGACAAGTCCCGCTCGAACGAAGCCTGGTCCATGCCGCCGCGAGCATCACCGCTCCCGAACCACACCGTCGCAACAGTGGGGTCCAGTGCGAGTGCTTGAGGAAGCTGGTCGCTCAAACCCGCACTCACCGTTGCACCCGGGCGGGCAAAGTTCACGTACACCGCTGATCGCGGAAGCGCCGTTGAGAACACCCGCTGCGTCCACGCGTCACGAAAGGGGTCGTCGAGCTCTCGGTTCACCGTCTCGTCGCCGCCCAGCGCAACGAACACGGCCCGCTCCTGATTCGGCTCGGGCAACGGCGGCGCGCTGTCGCTCACGGTTGAGCCAGACGAGCACGCCGTGCCCATGAAGGCCCACACAACAAGGATGCCGATGGCCGCGACGAGGGATCGCCGGGACTTCATACCGCACCGACCGCTTCGCGCGCCGGCAGACGAGCAGCGCGTACCGCCGGAAGCGTCCCGGCCGCGGCGGCCAGCAGGGTGGACCCGACCACTGCGCCCGCCAACACCCACAAGGGGAAAACGAGCTGGACTCGCACGAGCCCTTGGGAAGCGAGGTAACCGTTCACCACGCCACCCACTACTCGCGCGATCAGCGAGCCGCCCATCGCTCCCAGCGCCCCACCGACAAACCCGAGAACAGCGGCCTCCACGACAAAGATGCGCAACACGTCGCGGTCGCGGGCGCCGATGGCCTTCAGCACACCTATCTCGCGACGACGCTCGCGGACGGCGGCGAGCATCGCGTTCGCGATACCGAGGGCAGCCACGAGCAGCGCGATGATCCCGATCGCGGTGAGCACGATCTCGACGACGTGCAGGTAGCGACGCACGGCTGCGATCAAGTTCTCCGGCGCGCTCGTCGAATAGCCGACGGCGGTGATCTCGTTGCGAACGGCTCCGACATTGTCGAGACCATCGGCCACGACGAACAAGCCGGCGTATGGCGAGGAGTTGAATCCGAGGTCCTCATCGGCAAGACCACCGTTCGTCCAGTCGCGTGCGACATCGACGAGCTCCTTCGGCGCCAGGATCTGGCCGTCGGCCGCCTCCTGGGCGACCACACCCACGATCTGCACTCGTTGCCATCGGCCGCGGGCCCGCACCTGATCTCGCGCTTGGAACGCTTGGGCGGCGCCAAGCCGGAGCTCCGTTCCGACAACCTGGGCGGCGTCCGGACGCTGCAATCCCAAACGATCCAGGTAACCCTCAGTGACGGCAACCTCCGTCACCTCACCGGGCGCGGGCAGGCGCCCCGACAGCACGGTGATCGGCAGCGTGTTCGTTGCCGCGACGTCGACACCGACCGCCGTCTCCATGAAGGGCTCGAGAAGGTTCCCGTCCCGGTCTTCCGTCGGCGAGACAACGAGCACACGTGCGGCCGTGACCGGGATGACATCTCGCACATCGGGTAGCCCTCGGATGGTCGTCAGTGCCGTTTCATCGAGATCCTTGGGCTCGCCGGGCCGAGCGTCATCCCGCCCGATCTGAGCTGGATCGGGACGAGCGGCGGCGACCTTGATCCCCGCAAGTGGCCCTCCTTTGGAGAGCTCGTTGAGCACTCGCGTCTCCGCGCTGCCCGAGATGATCAGAAGGGCAGTCAGCAGCGCGGCGGCAAGACTCACGGCCAGCACGGTCAACGCGGCGCGGCCTGGTCGCCGGCGGAGGCCCTTGAACGCAAGCGCAACCGCGGCACGCCACCTCATGTCACGAGGTCGATGCGGCCGTGTTCGAGGTGGAAGGTGTGATCCGCCTGCCGGGCCAACTCCCGATCGTGAGTGACCAACACGACTGTGCATTCGTGTTGTGCTGGCAGCGACCAGAGCAGCTCCATCACCCGACCGGTGCTGTCCTCGTCGAGGTTGCCGGTGGGTTCATCGGCCAGCACCAGGCGAGGCTCATTGGCCAGGGCGCGTGCGATGGCCACCCGTTGACGTTCGCCCCCGCTCAGTCGGGTCGGCGAATGATCCAGGCGGTGTGAGAGACCAACCGTTTCCAGGAGTGACTCAGCCCGCTTCCGGCCCGCACGCGCTCGTTCACCGGCGAGGGTGCACGCCAACGCGACATTCTCGGCCGCCGTCAGCGTGTCGAGCAGACCGAAGTGCTGAAAGACGAAGCCCACGGTGACGCGCCGGAAATCGGCGAGCTCGTTGCGCGTGGCGTGAGAGAGGTCGTGATCGTCGACCACGACCGAGCCGTTCTGCGGCGCATCGAGCGCCCCGAGCAGACACAACAAGGTGGACTTCCCCGCGCCGGATGCGCCAGTGACAGCGACGAATCCGCCGGCGGCCACGTCGAGCGCCACGTCATCGAGGACCGTGAGCGGACCCGCGGCACCCGGGTAGACGTGCGTGAGGCTCCGAACAGCGATGGCAGCACCCGGCATGGCCGCCCATGGTGCCGGTTCGCACCACAAAAGCCTCGTCACGCCGGGCCCAGAGATCGAAACGAAAACGAAACTCTGTTCGGCTCGCAAGACCGCTCTAACGAATGGCACCTACCCTGCAACTCGTGCTCACCAAAGCCGAGGCCGGAACCATCCTGGTCGTCGACGACGAGCCGATGGTGTGCGAAGTCGTCTCGCGTTACCTGGAGAACGACGGCTTTCGGGTACTCGAGGCGACCGACGGTACCGCCGCGCTCGAAATCCTGGCTCGTCACCAGCCCGCGCTCGTCGTGCTCGACATCATGTTGCCGGGTGTCGACGGACTCTCGATACTGCGACAGCTTCGTGCCACCGCTGAGATCCCCGTGATCTTGCTGACGGCGCGCGCCAGTGAAGTCGACCGCATCGTCGGCCTGGAGCTGGGCGCGGACGACTACGTGATCAAGCCTTTCTCGCCGCGAGAATTGGCGGCGCGCGTTCGAACGCGTGTTGCGCCGAAGCCAGCTACTCGGCTCGACCGTTCGTGGGGGTTTGCTCATGTTCGACGGGATCGAAATCGATCCCGGCACTCGTGAGGTCACCGTCGACGGCGAGCTGGTGACACTGACTCCGAAGGAGTTCGACCTTCTCGTCTTTCTCGCGGCATCGCCGCGTCAAGTGTTCTCCCGGCGCCAACTTCTGGAGCACGTCTGGGATTCGTCCCCTGACTACCAGGATCCGGCGACGATCACGGTGCACATCGGGCGCCTGCGGCAAAAGCTCGAAGCCGATCCCGACGACCCACGCCGCATCACGACCGTTTGGGGTGTCGGCTATCGGTTCGAGCCATGACCGTCTTCGGGATGGACTCCTGGTTCAGCGCACTCACCGCCCACCCCGCCGCGTCCATCGGCGCCTTCGTGGGCCTCCTGGTCATCACCGTCGGCGCCGGGCTCGCTCTCAGGTGGTTGAGCACCCGCACGCGATCGCTGTTCCACCAGGTCCTTGCAACCACGCTGGCATCGCTGACGATCGGCGCGGCCGGAGCCATTGCCTTGGCTCGATTGATGGTCCTCGATGAAAGCGAGCTGGGAACGGTACTCGGCGTGCTGGCGGCCACGGCCGTGCTCGCGGCCCTTCTCGTGGTCGTGGCCTCGAAGCCTTTGGGCCGCGACATCCGTCGGCTCGAGACGGCCGTGCGCAACATCGAAACGGGCGACCGATCGGCCCGGACCGGGGTGGTCCGCGCCGACGAGCTCGGACATGTTGCCCATGCGCTCGACGAGCTCAACGCTCGGCTGGATCTGCTCGAGCGCGAGCGTGCAGGCTACGAGGCCGAGCGAACCGCCCTGCTCTCGAGCGTGAGCCACGACCTGCGCACCCCGCTGGCCGCGCTGCAGGTATCGGTGGAGGCCATCGCCGACGGCATCGCTCCGGACCCCGACCGGTACCTGCGCTCGATGAAACGCGACATTCAGGCCATCAGCTCGCTCGTGGAGGATCTCTTCCTCCTGTCACGCATCGAGCACGACGAGATAGAGCTCCAACCCGAAGTGTTCGATCTGGCCGAGATCGCCGACGAGGCCATCGAGGCGCTCGCACCGGTTGCGGCCACGCGCGGCCAACGGCTGGAGCTGGCCGCCGATGCACGCGTCGCGGCGCAGGGCAACGCGACGGCAATCGGACGGGTGATCCGCAACCTGATCGACAATGCCATCCGCCACGCACCCGAGCTGTCCACCATCATCGTCAGCGTCGCGGCTGACAACGGTCCGACGGTACGTGTCTCAGACGAGGGACCCGGGTTCCCTGTCGACTTCGAGCCTCGAGCCTTTGATCAGTTCAGTCGCGCCGACGTGAGTCGCAATCGGCGCACGGGCGGCGCGGGCCTAGGACTCGCGATCGCGCGCGGTCTGGTGGAGGCTCATGGCGGGCGCATCTGGATCGAGCCGTCGGTCGGCGGTCAGGTTGCCTTTGCCATTCCGGCCGCCTGACGACTCAACAAGACCGAGAGTTTAGAGATCGTTTCGTCCTTCGTGCGTGTCCGCTCCGAATTACAGGACAGGTTCTCCCTGACCCCGTACTTCGAAGTGGATCGACTCACTGTTGCTCGCCCCTGAACCAACTCGCGAACTGCCCATCGACATTTCCCTTGGGTGTGACCCGTCCGCGGGCCTCGCGGTAGACGCACGCGCACTTCGGCACCTGCTGCGCGCATGCGGCGGTTTCACGCTCGACCACGACACGGGCCGACCACTCAGTCGCGGTGTCGCGGTCTGCGCCGACCCGGAACGGGCGTGGTCTTTTCCCTTCGCCGTCTGGGACGAGTCCCGCGTAACGCGTTGGCTCGCGACCCAACAAGCCCGACTCGCTGAGGGCGATGTACATGTCGGCGGATGGCTCGAGAACGACGGACGCGTCTGGCTCGAGCTGGTGTGGGTCCTGCCCGAGCGACTGGGTCCCGCGGCCGTGAGCCTCGGACGACTTCACCGTCAGCACTCGGTATTCGACCTACGTCGTCGCCAACTGATCGTGATCGAAGATGCTGAACAGCGGATCGGATCGCAGTGAGGGCGATCTCGCGGTTGCAGACCGCGATCGAGGAAGACCCGCGTCATAGTGAGCGAACGGCAGCCATCCTGGGTATCGCGCTCGGCGTCTCGTTCTCGGCCTGCTTTCTCACTGGGCTCTACTCCCACTTCGCGCAGAACCCACCGTCGTGGTTCACCTTGCCTGCGAGCCCTGCCGGCCTCTACCGCGTCACGCAGGGACTTCACGTCGTCACCGGCATCGCATCGATCCCGCTGCTGCTGGCCAAGCTCTGGTCGGTGTACCCCAAGCTGTTCCAGTGGCCGCCGTTCACGTCCGTGGCCCACTTGCTCGAACGGTTGAGCCTCGTTCCGTTGATCGCCGGCGCCATTTTTCAGCTGTGGTCGGGAGTCGCGAACGTCGATCTCTGGTATCCGCTCCCGTTCTTCTTTCCCGCGGCGCACTACTGGGTGGCGTGGATCACGATCGGGGCGCTGATCGTGCACATCGCGGCCAAGCTCGCCACCACACGCACTGCGCTGGCGCCTCACCCCGACGAACCGGCGGGAGACCGATTCCAACGAAGGCGCTTTCTCGGTCTGGCCGGAGTGGGTAGTGCACTGCTGGTCGCGACCACGGTGGGCATGACCGTCGAGCCGCTCCAGAAACTGGCCCTGCTCTCGCCGCGACGACCGTCCACCGGGCCGCAAGGATTCCCGGTGAACAAGGCCGCGGTCGAAGCCGGCGTGGTTGCGGCGGCCACATCGCCGGACTACCGGCTCGAGATCGTCCGCGACGGCGAGGTCGCCCGCAACCTGTCACTGGACGACCTACAGAACATGACCCAGACCACCGCCGAGCTGCCGATCGCGTGCGTCGAAGGTTGGAGCGCGAGCGTCCGCTGGCGGGGTGTGCGCCTGCGGGACGTACTCGACCTCGTCGGTGCGCCCAAGAACGCCCACATCACCGTCCGCTCGTTGGAAGGCAACGGCCTGTACGCCCAGTCGGACGTCAACGCAGCACAAGCTCGAGCGGGAGACACCTTGCTCGCGCTCGAGGCGGAGGGCAGCCCCCTAGATCTCGACCACGGGTACCCAGTGCGCCTGATCGCGCCCAATCGGCCGGGTGTGATGCAGACCAAGTGGCTCTCGAGGATCGAGGTCACATGAATCGGGATCGCGCCGACACCATCGAGGCGGACCTCCCCGCGTATGGACCGTTGTTCTGGGTGGGCCTGGTGATCGGTTGGTCGGTGATGGGATTCGCCGTCGTGGGCGTCCTGAACAGCGTGTGGTTGAAGGACCGTCCGGCGAAGCTGGCGACCTGGGTCCTGGGCGGACTGGTCGTGCACGATGCGTTGATCGCGTCATTGGTGACCGGAGCCGGGCTGTTCTTGGCGTGGGTGCTGCCTCGTTGGTTGCGCGGGCCCGTCGCCGGTGCGGCGGCGCTGTCGGGGATCGTGTTGTTGTTCGCCTATCCGTTGTTGCGGGCGTTCGGTCGACGCGAGGCGAACACCACGATCCTGCCTCTCGACTACGGGCACAACGTCGCCATCGTCCTCGCATTGATCTGGTTGACGGCGGGCACGGTCGTGGCGGTCCGACTGGTGCGACGAGGTCGGGTGTGATCGCGACCGAAGCGCCTGGGGCTCGTCCGACCGGCGACGACAGGAAGCCAATCCGCCCCGCCGACTCGGGTCATCGGTCCCGGTTGCTCGCCGCGCTGGCCGTGGCGGGCTGGCTGGTCGTCGTGCTCGCTGGTCGTGCTTGGGCGCTGCGCCTGATGGATCAAGGCCTGAACATCGTCCTCTACACACCGCCCGTGCTCGGCGGCACGCGTACACAGCTCCCAGTCGCGTTGGTGTTGCCGATCGCAGCCGCGGTCGCGATCGTGCTCGTTCTGCCTCGAGCCGTCGAGCAGCTGCGTTGGAACCTGGTCGTGGGCTGGAGCACAGCGGCGGCGTTGGGTTGGTGGGTCGCGCTGGCTCTGGTCGATGGCTCACGAGGGCTCAGCCGCGGCTTGTACTGGCAAGTCGACTACGCCGACGCGGTGTCGCAGGCAGCCGCCGGACCTAGGACCTTTCTGCATTCGTACGTGTCCGACCTGGGGTCGTATCCAATCGCCTTGCGCGGACATCCCCCCGGCTTCGTGGTGCTGTTCGGCCTTCTCGACCGCCTCGGACTGTCCGGGCCCGGGTGGGCCGCATTCGCGATCTTGTTGGTGGGTGCGAGCGGTGTGACCGCGGTCCTCATGACGGTGCGGACGGTGGCCGGAGAACCAACCGCTCGTCGGGCCGCTCCGTTCGTCGTGCTCGCCCCGGCGGCGATCTGGATCGCGACCTCGACCGACGCGCTGACCATGGGAATCGCAGCGTGGCTGGTCGCCTTGCTCGTCTTCGCCGGATGCCGCCGCGACCGGATCGGAGATGTCCTCGCGGCCAGTGCGGGAGTTCTCGCCGCGTCCGTCGCACTGCAGTCCTACGGCCTCGTGTTGTTGGCACTACCGATTCTGGTGATCGCGATCGCGCAACGACGTGTCCGGCCGGCGCTCATCAGTGCGATTGTGGCGTCGATTGTCACGCTGAGTCTTTCGTTCGTCGGCTACTCATGGTTCAACGGGTTGTCTGCCACCATGCACGAATACCGCACGCTCGACCTGGATCGCCCCTATGTGCCGTTCTTGGTGATCAATCTGGCCGCATGGGCGTTGGCGCTCGGGCCGGCCACGGTCGCCGGCATGGCGCGGGCACGCGATCGACGGTTGTGGTTGCTGGTCGGTGGCGGCCTTTTGGCCGCGACCGCCGCGAACGTCAGCGGGCTGTCGAACGGTGAAGTCGAGCGGATCTGGTTGCCGTTCACGATCTGGGTGCTCCCGATCGGTGTTGCCTTGTGGACCTCGAGGCGCGCGGCGCAAGGCTGGCTGGCGCTGCAAGCATTCACGGCCATCTCGATCACCGCACTGATCGCGACGAACTGGTGAGCCGGATGCGCGTCCTCGTTACCGGTGGCGCAGGATTCATCGGGTCCGCGATTGTCGATCAGCTGGTCGATCGTGGCCACGAGGTCGTCGTGATCGATCTCCTCCACCCCGCGGCCCATGCATCGAAGCCTGACTACCTGAACGATCGCGCCGACTACCGGTGGCGCGATCTCCGTGATTTCGATGCGGCACGGAACGCGGTTCGCGGTGTGGACGCAGTCTGCCACCAGGCGTCGATGGTCGGATTGGGGGTCGACTTCTCGGATGCCCCTGACTACGTGACGCACAACGATCTCGGAACGGCGCAGCTCCTGCGTGCACTGCACGAGCAACGTTTCACCGGTCGCATCGTCCTAGCCAGCTCGATGGTGGTCTACGGCGAAGGGAGCTACCGGTGCGAAGTGCACGGCCCGATACGACCGCAGCGGCGCGATCCTGGCGCCGTCGCGGCTGGTGCCTTCGAGCCGACCTGTCCAGCGTGCTCCTCGAGCCTCGTGACGCAGCTGGTCTACGAAGATGCGCCCCTCGACCCGCGCAACGTATATGCCGCAACGAAGCTGCACCAGGAGCACTTGTGTGCGGCCTACGCCGCCGAGCACGGCTCACCACTTCTCTCGTTGCGCTATCACAACGTCTACGGGCCGCGCATGCCCCGCAACACCCCTTACGCGGGGGTGGCCAGCATCTTTCGCTCGGCCGCCGAACGCGGCGAAGCGCCTCTCGTGTTCGAGGACGGCGGACAGCGTCGGGACTTCATCCACGTCGCCGACGTCGCCGCGGCCAACGTGCTGGCGCTCGAGTCCGATCCGGAGGTCACCGGCCCGCTCAACGTGGCAACTGGAGATCCGCACACCGTGCTCGAGATGGCAAGCGCTCTGGTCGATGCGATCGGATCGTCGGCCACTGCACCTCCGCCCAAGGTAGTGGGCGGCTCACGCCCGGGCGATGTCCGTCACATCACTGCCTCACCGCAGCGCGCTGCCGAGGTCCTTGGCTTTCACGCGCACGTGAGCTTTGCCGACGGCATGCGGAAGTTCGCCGTCGATCCCCTTCGCACCTGAGGAACGAACCATGCAACTCTGCGTCATAGCCAAGGAACCCCGGCCGGGGTTCGCCAAGACCCGTCTCACGCCGCCGTGCACCATGACGCAGGCGGCGGCGATCGCAGAGGCCTCGTTGGCCGACACTCTCGACGCAGTACTCACCACACCAGCTCGCCGCCGCGTCCTTGCGCTCGACGGTGCGGTCGGCTCGTGGCTGCCGCCAGGTTTCGAGGTGGTGCACCAATCAGATGGTGGTCTCGACCGCCGGCTCGCCGCCGCGTTCGCCTTCTGCAACTCGACCATGCCCGACGAGCCGGTGGTCCTGATCGGCATGGACACGCCTCAGGTGGACCCGGCGACCTTGGCGGATGCCGGGCGAGCGACTGAACCGCGGCGCCGACGCCGTCCTCGGACTCGCCACCGATGGTGGCTTCTGGCTGATCGGACTACGAACACCCATACCGAGCGCGTTCGACGATGTCCCGATGAGCGTTGGAGTCACCGGCGCAGCACAGCGTTCGCAACTGCGACGGCTTGGGTGCTCGGTCGAGTTGGTAGCGGAGTTGGACGACGTCGATACCTTCGCCGACGCTCGACATGTCGCGTCCCTCTGCCAGACGGGCCGGTTCCCACTGGCCGTTGCCGCCGTCATGCGAGAACCCGTCTCGGCCATCAGCTGAACGTGCGGAGCATGCGGTGCTGGTCGCGCACGGCTCTCATCGTGCCTCGCACCGTGCCCGTGACCTTCGACCGACCTCGCCGCGCCAAGTAGGGCACGGGCACCTCCTCGATCCGCCATCCGGCGCGTGCCGGCGCGCAGCACCATCTCGAGAGGCCACCCCGACCGCCGATCGGCGAGCTCGAGCCCGAGGAGCATTTCGCGCCGTGCGGCCCGCATCGGGCCGAGGTCAGTCAACCGAAGTCCGAACCGGCGTGATACTCGACGAGCCAGATATCGGTTCGCGGCACGCGCATGGGCGGGCCATGCGCCGGGCTCGGCGACCCGGGCGCCGACCACGAGGTCGGCTCGGTTGGCCAGTACGGGTTCGAGCACATCGACGAGATGGGCCGGGTCGAGCGAGGCATCACAGTCCATGAAGGCAACCACGTCAGCGGTGGCCGCCTGCAGCCCGGTATAGCAAGCAGCGCCGAAGCCGCGTTGTACCGCGTAGACGACGTTCGCACCGAGCGATTCGGCGAGCGCTGCGGATCCATCGGTCGAACCGTTGTCGACGACGATCGGACGCACGTGCTGCGGTATGCGCTCGAGCACCCACGGAATGGCCGCGGCCTCGTCGAGCACGGGAAGTACCAGGTCCACTGGCTTTACGTGAGATCGGATGCCCGAAGCTACTGCGATTGTGCGGCCACCACGGCGTGCACTCGCAGGCACTCGTAGGCTCTGGCCGATGACCCGATCCGGGCAGACGGGGATCGAGCAGGGGTACGCGGCACTGCGGATGGGTGACAGCGCGACAGCACGTCGCGTGTTCGACTCGGTCCTGGCTACGGAGCAGCCCGGTGCCGCCCTCGAGGGGTCGGCACGAACCGCTTACCTGGACCATGACTACGCGATGGCGGTCGAGGTGTGGGGCTCGGCCTACGAGGCGTACCGGCACGAGGGCGACGGCGTAGGGGCGATTCGCGTCGCCAGGACCCTCGCGTACATGTACCTCAGCGTCATGGGCGACCGAGCGGTGATGCAGGGGTGGTTCGCACGAGCCGTGTCGCTGCTCGCCGACGAAGGGCCATGCCCGGAAACCGGGTGGGTGTCGCTGAACCAGGGGATGTTCGAATCCGATCGAGCAACCAAGGAGTCGCATTACCGCGCCGCACTCGCTCACGCTCGAGAGACGGGGGATGCCTCGCTCGAGTTCGCCACGCTCGCCTATCTCGGTGCGAGCCTCGTACATGACGACCGCGTTGACGAGGGCATGCTGCTCCTCGACGAAGCACTCGCGGCGGTCGCGGGCCGCGACGTCGATGACTTCACCGTCGTCGAAGAGATCTTCTGCCAACTGTTCGCGGCCTGCGAGTACGCCCACGACGTCGACCGGGCCGATCAATGGATTCGGATCGGCGAGGACATCGCGGCACGGCGCAACCTCCCGGCCGTCGCCGCGTTCTGTCGGACTCACTACGGCGGGCTACTCACGGCAGCTGGACGTTGGGATGAAGCCGACGAGACGCTGAGCGACGCCGTCCAGCTCTGGAGTCTCGGCCACAGCTCGCTTCGCCCCGGCGCCCTCGTGCGCTTGGCTGAGCTGCGGGTACGACAGGGGCGCTTCGAGGACGCCGAGCAACTCCTGCAAGGCCTCGATGGCGATGCAGACGCGGCGCGACCGATGGCCGTCATCAACCTCGAGCGAGGCGAGCCCGACCGTGCCATCGGCATTCTCACCCGCGCGTTGACCGAAGTCGATCCCACCAGCATCGCCGCTGGGCCATTGTTCGCATCGCTCGTCGACGCCCACGTCGCCAACGGAAACTTCGACGAAGCCACAGCAGCGGTCGACGATCTCGTACGTTGCGCTCAACGACACCCCGCGCCCTACTTGCGAGCGACGGCGGCCCTCGCTCGCGGGCGCTTGTGTCTGGCAGAGACAACGGGGGATCCATGCAGTTGTCTGCGGGAGGCCCTATCGGGGTTTACGCAAGCACGCACGCCTCTCGAGCTAGCGCAATCGCACTTCGAACTCGCGAGAGCGTTGGCAAGCGACCAACCCTCGTTGGCTCTTGTCGAAGCGCGCGCCGCGCTCGAAGGTTTCGAGCGGCTTCCGGCCGCGCGCCAGGCGGACGCCGTGGCCGCGCTCATGCGGTCGCTCGGTTCGCGTCGAGCGCCCGACGCCGCGAAACTCGGGTCTTCTGACGAAGCGTGAAGCCGAGGTTCTCGAGCTGCTCGGGCACGGCCTCTCCAACCCCGAGATCGCGGACCGCCTGTTCATCAGCCGCAAGACCGTCGAACACCACGTGAGCCGAATCCTCGGAAAAGCTGGGGCTGCGGAGCCGCGCTGAAGCTGCCGTATACACCGTCAACGAGAAATCAGCTGGCATGTAGGTGACCTCACCGATGTAGCCGAGGGCCGCAGCCGTCATGGTGGAGCCATGTTCGACCGCGAGCCTGGAGGTCCGAAATGAGCTGATCCCTACGATGTGATCGTTGTCGGGGCACGTTGCGCTGGGTCGCCCACGGCGATGCTGCTGGCCCGAAAGGGACACCGCGTGCTGGTCGTGGACCGCTCGACCTTCCCCAGCGACACGGTGTCCACGCACTTCATACATGCGCCGGGCGTCGCCGCGCTCGAGCGGTGGGGAATCCTCGACAAGATCGTCGCCACGGGATGTCCTCCGGTCGACACGTACTCGTTCGACTTCGGACCGATCACGATCGAGGGCACGCCCCTGCCCGCAGGAGGAAGCTCGACGGCCTACGCGCCGCGCCGCACGGTGCTCGACACCCTCCTCCTCGATGCCGCCGTCACCGCCGGCGCCGAGGTCCGCGAAGGATTCACGGTCGACGAAATCGTCATCGAGAACGGAACGGTCACTGGCATCAGAGGTCGCGACCGCGACGGCGGCAGCGTCACCGAGCGAGCCAGAGTCGTGATCGGTGCCGACGGCGCCAACTCCCGAGTCGCGAAAGCGGTCGAGCCCGACCAGTATCTCGACAAGCCCATCCTGCAGGCCGGCTACTACTCGTACTTCGCCGATCTACCCGTCGACGGCTTCGAGATCACCATCCGACCCGAGAGGGGTTGGGCCGCGCTACCGACCAACGACGACCTGACGCTGGTGGTCCTCGGCTGGCCGTACGCCGAGCAGGCGGCCAACAAGCACGATGTGGAAGGCAACTTCTTCAAGAGCCTCGAGCTATCGCCGGCCTTCGCCGAGCGGGTCCGCGCCGCGACCCGTGTGGACCGCTTCCATGGGAGCCCGGTCCCGAATTTCTTCCGCAAGCCGTACGGGCCGGGGTGGGGTCTGGTCGGTGATGCCGGATACACGAAAGATCCCATCACCGCGCAAGGCATCAGCAACGCATTCCGCGACGCCGAACTGTGCTCGGCCGCGCTCAACGCCACCTTCGATGGCGACCAGTCGTTCGACGACGCCATGGCGAGCTATCAGGCCGAGCGGGACAGTCACTCGATGGCGCTCTACGAGTTCACCACCCAACTCGCGACACTCGAGCCACCACCTTCCGAGATGCAACAACTGCTCGGTGCGATCCACGGCAACCAACCCGCCATGGACGCGTTTGTGAGCGTAACCGCCGGCACTCTCTCGCCGACCGATTTCTTCGACCCTGCCGGCCTCCAGGCCCTCATGGCATCACCGGGACCGATCAGCTGAGGCCCCAACGGCGGCGCCCTCCGCCAGCAGATCCACTTTATTGCAGTATGCAATACTTCGTGTATGCAATCTATAACATCGAACGACGCCAGTGACTCACTGGTGGAGTCCGTACTGACTGCGTCCCGGGTCCTGGTTGGGATCTCCGCGCGATCGCTGATGGAAGCGAGCAACGAGGTCACCCTTCCCCAGTACCGAACCCTCGTGGTCCTGCGAGCTCAGGGGCCACAGTCCCTCCAGCAGTTGGCCGACGAACTCCAGGTCGTACCGTCGACGGCAACCCGCATGTGCGATCGCCTGCTGCGCAAAGGGCTCATCCGACGCGCGGCGGGGCCTCAGGACCGGCGGGAAGTCGAGCTCACCATCACGCGCGAGGGAACGAGGATCGTCAACGCGGTGACGCGACGACGCCGTGCGGAGATCAAACGCATCGTGGCGAAGATGAGCAAGCGGCGCCGCTCCGATCTGATCGCTGCTTTGGAGGAGTTCGCTCTCGCAGCGGGCGAGCCGCCTGATGACGCGTGGTTCATGGGGTGGACATGATGAGACCACTCAGACGTCGTATCACCGGTCTCATCTTCCGAACCCGGCGGCAGTTGTTGCTCGCGGCCGTCACCGGGCTGCTCGTGGGGCTCGGGGTCGCTGCCTTCGAGTGGGTCACTCGCGAACAGCTCTACGACCGTCTTCGTCACCGCACCGCTTGTCGCGCAGGCTGGCGCACCACTTGTCGGTTTTGTCCTTGCTGCGCTCTCACTTCGATACCTCGCCCGGCGGGCGACGCCGTCGACGGCCGACGAATACATCCAGAACTTCCACGATCACGACGAACCGTTGGCCCTGAAACCGGTCCTCGGACGGATCGTGGCCGGCGTTGCGACACTCGGGTTCGGTGGGGCACTCGGATTCGAGGGGCCGTCGCTCTATCTCGGCGCGGCGATCGGCTCCGGACTGCAAGCACGCTGGCGCCGATGGTTCTCGCCCTCCGATACCAAGGTCTTGATGGTCGCCGGAGCGGCGGCCGGCGTGGCGGCCATCTTCAAGACGCCGGCCACCGGTGCGATCTTCGCCCTCGAGGTTCCGTACCAGGACGACACCGCGCACCGCATGCTCCTGCCCGCGCTCATTGCCGCCGCCACGAGCTACTTGACGTACGTGACCATCGTCGGCACCACCCCGCTGTTCCAGGTGAGCGGGAGCCCACCCTTCGACCTGCGTGACCTCGGTGGTGCACTCGCACTCGGTCTGGTGTGTGGGATCGGAGCGCGCGGGTTCTCGATCCTCGTGCGAGCGGCAAAGCGCGTCGCACAACTCGGCCACCCCGCAATCCGGGCGCTCGCTGCTGGCGCGGTCATGGCCGCGCTGTTCGCCGGTTCCTACGCTGTGTTCGACCAGGGTGCCTCCAACGGACCCGGCTACAGCGCCATCGAGTCTGGTGGCCGATCCCGCGACCGGCCTCTGGCTGCTGGTCGCGCTCCTTGCGTTTCGCGTCGCCGCAAATGCCGTCACGCTGGCAGCAGGCGGCGTCGGTGGGTTGTTCATCCCGCTCGTCGTCGCTGGCTCCATCGTGGGCAAGATCTGCGGCGTCGCGGTAGGCGACCCGAACTCGACGCTGTTCCCCCTCATCGGTGTGGCCGCCTTTCTCGGGGCCGGCTACCGAACACCGCTAGCCGGAGTCGTGTTCGTCGCCGAGGCCACGGGCCGCGCCGGCTTCGTCGTCCCCGGAGTCATCGCATCCGTCGCAGCCCAGTTGATGATGGGCGACGAATCCGTGTCGCCCTACCAGCACCGCGCCGAGCAGTCGACGCCCCCCGAACCGTCCGAATCCGGCGAGACGAACGTTGGCTGACCCGAGGGTCACGTCGTGATTGCTCAGGCCCCACCCGCACATGAGGCGAGATGGCTACTCGCCCTGGCCATCGTCGGTCTATTGATGGGCGTCCTCCTCATTCGTCAGGTGATCGTGCATTTCATTCACCGGCCGCAGAAACCGGACCAGAACGAAGCCCCGTCAGATCCTCCGGACTCGACCGGGCCCGGCGAAAGGCCCTGACGTCAGACCCCTTCCAGGATCGAGGCGAGCTTGGCGAGATCTTTGCGGTTCGCTCGGCGCATCGCCGACGCCATGAATGGCGACATCAACTTCGAGAATCCAGAGGGCGCGCCGCGGTTCCGCAGCGTCATTCGCGTCTGACCGTCGCCTGCGCTCGACCACGTGTAGGTGGTCTCCATAGGGAACGGGCCATCGGTCGTGCGCATAACGACCCGTTCTCCCGGGATGTATTCGGCGATCTCGTAGGTGTATCGGAGCGTGCGCCCCAGGAAGCGGGCGACGAACGCGACCTTCGATCCGAGCTCGACGCGTTTTGGCGTGAGCCATTCAACCGACGAGATGTTCTGGTACCAGAGCGGGGCGTTTTCCGGGTCCGCAGCGAAGGCAGCCGCCTGCTCCACCCGAGCCGCAATGATCAGCTCGGACACTGCGTCGACGTGCATGCCGACATGTTGCCCCACATGTGTTAGCGGGCGCGGCTGCGCCATCGACGCGTAGAAAACCGGAGCCTCCATCATCGTCGAGCGCGTCACGCCAGTACGGATCAGAAAGGGTTCAGCGAGCGCCCAGAGACCGGCCCTCACCGAGCGGACCTGACGTCAGATCGTCCTGGTGCGCTGCGGGGTCGCCGCACGTCGACGTGGTGACGCACGACCGAACTCGGCGCCCGGGAGCGATCAAGCGGGACGCGTTACGTACACCGCATCGAATGGCTGCCCGGGGGCAGGGTGCACCGCGGGGTCGTCGAAGCCCGCTTCGGCCAGCATCCTGCGCGCGAGTTGCTCGCCGAACACCGTGCCGATGCCCGCGCCACCGTGGGCGAGCGACACGGTCAGGCAGTGCATCGTGCTGACCGAGTACTGAACGGCGGCCATCGGATTTTCCAAGTTTGCTTCGAGCGAGTCGCCCGCGTGGGGTTCGCGCATGAAGAAGATGCCGTCGGGTGCGAGCGATGCGTGGATTCGTTGCAACACGCCTTCCGGATCGACTTGATCGTGGATGGCATCGAACACGAAGACGACGTCGAAGGGCGTGTCGGGGTTGAGCTCGGTGATGTCGGCCAGCTCGAACGTGACGTTGGTGAGTCCCGCATCCGCAGCTTCGGTCTGGGCCCGATCGATGGCGTGGCGGTCGAGATCGAGACCAGTGAACGTCGAGGCCGGGAATGCTCTGGCCAGCAGCACGAGTGCGTGCCCGGCGCCACAGGCGACGTCGGCGACGTTGGCGCCGGCGGTCAGCTTCTCGGTCAGACCCGGAGCGAGTGGCACGTAGGCGTCGACGAGGAATTGGTCGAACGCGCCACGACCCATGGCGTCCATGGCGTCGGTGAAGTCGGGCGTGTAGTCCTCGTACGGGATGCCGCCGCCGTCGCGGAACACGCGAGCGAGCTCAGGGATGTGCTTGGCGAGGACACGGTTTCCCGCGGCCAGCGGGGCCATGCTCGACGGGCCGGTCAGCAGCACGGCGTGCTCGGGCGCCAGCATGTAGGTCTGGTCGGCCGGCTTGTAGTCGATGATGCCGCCCGTGACCATGGCCCCGAGCCATTCGCGCACGTAGCGCTCCTGGAGCCCGGCACGGTTGGCCAACTCCTGGCTTGTGCCCGCGCCCTGCGCGGCGGCAGCGAACAGCCCGGTGCGATCGCCGATGTCGATCATGAACGTGAGCAGTCCGCCCTTGAGAATCGGCATCAGGTGGCCGGCGAAAGCTTCAACTTTGGCCGGATCGAACGCGGTCTCGGTCGTTGTCATCTTCAATCCCTTCGTTCGGCTCGTCGTCGCGCGTCTCGTGCGCTGTGCGGGGTCAACGTACGAAATGGCCTGGTGAGGGTCATGGGGCAACTGCCCCATCTTTGAGCACGGACGGTGGGAGCGGACCGGTCACCGAATATCGGGCAGCAGTAGCCTTCGCCCATGGGTGACACACCCGTTCGAGCCCCGGTGCGACTCGCCGAGCTCGTCGCGGCCCTTTCTCTCGGAATCGATCTGGGCTTCGGGCAACCGATGGAGCACGTGTTGCGCCAGTGTCTGATCGCCACTCGGCTCGCTGAGCGGATCGGCCTCGATGACAGGGAGCGAGCCGGCGTCTACTACACGGCGCTGCTCATCAATGTCGGCTGCCACACAGACGCCCACGAGCAGGCGAAGTGGTTTGGCGACGACATCGACATGAAGTCCTCCAAATACGACTATGAGTTCAAGAGCTTCCGCGGGGCCGTGTCGATGCTCCGGCAGTTCGGTGCCGGGGCTCCGCCCCTGCAGCGGGTGCGCACGGGCGTCGAGTTCGCGCTGTACGGGCACCGCGATGTCGAGGGCATGATCGCCGGGCACGCCAAGATGGCCCAGATGCTGGCCGAGGAACTCGGGTTGGGAGACTCCGCCTGCACCGCACTCGGCGCCGCCTACGAGCAGTGGGACGGCAAGGGCTGGCCAGGACAGCTGGCGGGAGAGGACGTGCCGGTTGCGGCTCGGATCGCCCTGATGGCCGAGCATCTCGAGGTCGCGAATCGAATCCACGGCGTGGACGCGGCACGGGCCCTCGCCGAGCGGCGCGCAGGCACCCAGTTCGATCCCAAACTGGTGGAATGCCTCGACGCTGGAGCTGATGCAGTTTTCGGGGGCCTCGACACGGCCGAGACCTGGTCGGCCGTAATCGACGCAGAGCCATCGTTGACTGTGGTGTTGTCGGACGAGCAGTTCGACTTGGCTTTGTTGGCGATCGCCAATTTCGTCGATCTCAAATCGCCATTCACGCTCGGCCATTCCCGCGCCGTCTCCGATCTGGCCCAGCGCGGCGGGGCCGAGCTCGGCCTGGATGACCGTGAGGTCCAGGCACTCAAGCGCGCCGGCTTGGTCCATGGGTTCGGTCGACTGGGAGTGTCGAACGCCATCTGGGACAAGGCTGGTCCTCTCGCCTCGGGCGAACGGGAGCGGGTCCGTATGCAGCCGTACCTCACGGGGCGGATGCTGCAGCAATCCGACGCGTTGGCCTCGCTCGGGGCGTTGGCGATCCAGCACCGCGAACGCCTCGACGGCTCGGGGTACCCGCGCGGCCTGTCCGGCCCGGCGATCTCGCGGCCGGCGCGGGTGCTCGCCGTCGCCGATGCCTACCAATCGATGCGCGAAACCCGCCCATACCGGCCGGCGTTGACGGCCGAGGCCGCGGCTTCGGAACTCAAGGCCGACGTCAAAGCCGGACGACTCGACGCCGACGCGGTCAACGCGGTGCTCGCCGCCGCCGGGCACCGCGTCGGTCGCCGGCGCGAAGGGCCGGCGGGACTCACCGCCCGTGAGGTGGACGTGCTGCGGTTGCTCGCTCGGGGGTTGTCGAGCAAGGAGATCGCGACGGAACTGGTGATCTCACCCAAGACGGCCCGCAACCACATCGAGCACATCTACACGAAGACGGGTGCGTCCAGCCGCGTGACGGCGAGCCTGTTCGCCATGCAGCACGGCCTCGTCCCCGACGACGAGCTCAGGTGAGACCGCACCGATAGATGGGGCAGTTGCCCCATGATCGAAAGAACTACCTTTCGTACGTTGCCACCACGACACCCTCGCAACGAGGGAAGGAGGCAACCATGGGACTGCGCACGAGACTGTTCGCGATCACCTACGACCGCCAGCTCGCCAAAGTCGAACGGGCGGGGCTGCGAGCGCGCCGCCGCGAGCTGGTCGCGGCGGCCAGCGGACGGCTACTCGAGATCGGCGCCGGCACCGGAGCGAACCTCCCGCACTACAGCGTCGAGGTCGAGGCACTCACGCTCACCGAGCCGGAGCCGGCGATGTTGCGACGCCTCCAGCAACATGCCGGACAGACCTCGCCGGCGGCCACCGTGCTGCGCGCCCCCGCCGAGGACCTGCCGTTCGAAGACGACAGCTTCGACGTCGTCATCTCGACGCTGGTGCTGTGCGGGGTCAGCGATCAACCCCGTACGTTGCGCGAGCTGCACCGGGTGCTGCGGCCCGGCGGTGAGTTGCGCTTCATCGAGCACGTTCGCTCCAGCGATGCCCGACTCGCTCGGCACCAGGACCGCATGAACGTTGTGAACCGGTTCCTGGTGGGTTGCGAGTGCAACAGGCCGACCTTGGACACCATTTCCGCCGGAGGCTTCGACGTCGGACACGTCGAGCACTCAACGATGCCGAAAGTACCGTCGTTCATAAGCCCACTCATCACCGGCATGGCAACGAGCATCCCGGGGCGGCGCTACCCCGCACAACCGACTGCCGCGCAATCCACGGCTTCCTCGTAAGGCACACAGACCCATCGCCACCCTCATCAAACCGCATCGGCGCCCAGTTCCCCCGTCCGGATGCGAATCACCTCCTCGACCGCCGTGACCCAGATCTTCCCGTCACCGATCTTGTCGGTACGGGCCGCGCCGACGATCGCGTCCGTGATCGTCGGCACGTCAGCCTCGTCGGCCACGATCTCGAGCTTCACCTTGGGCACGAAGTCGATGGCATATTCGGTACCGCGATACACCTCGGTGTGGCCGCCCTGACGGCCGACTCCTTGGACCTCGCTGACCGTGATGCCCGTGACACCGGCGTCTTTCAGCGCCGCCTTCACGTCGTCGGTCTTGAACGTCTTCACGATTGCGGTGATCAACTTCACGTCTCGCTCCTCAGTTGACGTATGCGGTTTCGGCGTGCTCGCTGAGGTCGAGGCCCTCTTCCTCCTCGGCCTCGTCGACCCGCAGGCCGATCACGAGGTCGATTGCCTTCCCGATGATCAGCGTGGCGACGAAGGCGAATGTGATCGTGACGACGGCGGCTATGGCTTGGTCGATCAGGAGGTCCCAGCCGCCGCCGATCAACAAACCTTCGTTGGTGACCAACGAATTGATCTCCGTATCGGCGAACAAGCCGAGCAGGAGCGTGCCGACGATGCCGCCGACGAGGTGGACAGCGATGACGTCGAGACTGTCGTCGAAGCGGAATGCCTTCTTGATCCCAAGGGCCAGGTAACACAGGCCACCAGCGATCGCACCGATGTAGACGGGCGCCATCCCGCCGACGAAACCGGCACACGGTGTGATGGCGACCAAACCTGCCACCGCACCCGAGGCCGCACCGAGCGTCGTGGGGTGTCCGTCCCGCAGCTTTTCCATGACCAGCCAACCGAGCATGGCCGCGGACGCGGCGAGGAAGGTGTTGAGGATGGCCTGTGCCGCAACGCCATCGGCGGCGAGCGCGGAGCCGGCGTTGAAACCGGCCCAGCCGAACCACAGGATCCCGGTACCGATGAGCGTCATCGGCAGGTTGTGCGGCGGCATCGGATGATCCGGGTAGCCCTTGCGCTTCCCGAGCAGCAGAACCAGCGCCAACGCTGCGGCACCGGCGTTCATGTGCACGACGGCACCGCCGGCGAAGTCGAGCGCACCGAGATCGGCCAGCCAACCGCCGGCGAACACCCAGTGCGCAACCGGGCTGTACACGAGGACGAGCCACACACCGATGAACACGGCGTAGGCACTGAACTTCATCCGGTCTGCGATGGCACCCGTGATGAGTGCAGGCGTGATGATCGCGAACGTCATCTGGAAGGCGCAGAACAACACCCACGGAATGGTGAGGGCACTGAAGAACGCCTCCGGCGATGCTCCCGGCCCGATGTCGCGCATCCAGGCGAAGTCGAGGTTGCCGATCCAGCCCCCGTCTCCGGAATTGCCGAACGCCAGACTGAAGGCGACCGCCACCCAGACGACTGCGAGCAGGCCCATGGCAAAGAAGTTCTGCATGAGCATGCCGAGGACGTTCTTCGATCTGACCATGCCTCCGTAGAACAAGGCCAAGCCCGGCGTCATGAACAACACCAGTGCCGTAGAGGCCAACACCCAAGCGGTGTTCCCGGTATCCACGTTCCCTCCTCTGTCGCGGTTTGAAGCCCGCGACAGAGTGAGGGTTTCGTGTTTCTGAGCCGTTAACGGGGCAGTCAGACTCGCATAACAGTCGCTGGTGGATTGGCGGTCGGATTCTTATCCGCCGGCGGCAAGGTCGTCGGCCCGCGCCTGTGCCGCGTGCAGCGGACACGGGTTCGTTGCGTCGAGCAAGTACCCCCGACCCCGAACGCTCTGGAGCACCAACCCGACCTCGGCGAACCGCTTGACCACGCGACCGAGCATCGCCTTGACCGCGATCGGATTGGGGCTGCCACCCGTGGCCTCGTAGACCGAGACGAGCTCGTCGCGACGGACGAGGTCGCGAACCGCGAGCGATGAGCAGTTCGACGACGGGGAGCTGAGCCGCGGGGATCGCGACCCACTTGTCGCCCCACCAGAGCAGTCCATCGGCGTCGACCTCGGGGCCGTGCGTCGAGCAGGTGGCGCGGCGAGCGAGCGCGTTGCGCCGGGCCAAGAGCTCATCGGGGTCGAGCGGCAACCGCACCCAATCCTCGAGGAGATCGGCCGAATTCGGCGGCACCGAGTCCTCGGCCAGCAGGAGCAGCCGAGGTACGCCGTCGGCGGCCAGCCGGCCGCGCTGGTCTTCGTCGGCGGGCCAACGAAGCAGTTCGATGTCGTCGTCTTGCAGTAGGACGCGTGCCTCGAGAAGGGCGGCGTCGACGGACAAAAGGGTTGATTCACGCAACATGCGGGGTCCTCTCGGATGTCGGGTCTGGACGAGGTGGCCGCGCGTGAGCGCAGGACCACGGGTCGATCAGCCGACGAGAGGAGGACCGCGCCGAGAGACTCCGGACGCGAGGAGGAGAGGTGATCCGACCCACCGGCCACCAGGCCGACGAGAGGATGACGACGTGAGCGACGCCGCCGCGAACGCCAGAGCCAGGAGGAAGGCGACGAACGGGAGCACCCGCAAGACCCTCGCTACGTCCCGTTCGCGCGCCGCGGTACCGATCGCGCTCGCGGGTGGCATCACCGCGTGGTCGGCGTGTGATTCGACGATGCGCGCAGTTGACGGACCGGCATCGCGTTCGGCCGAGGCGGCGAAGGAAGCGGCCAGACCGAAGGAGGTGGCCAGGAGCACGAGCAACATCAGCCCGGCACCGAGCAAGCTACGACGGTGACGGCCCATCGCTGGATGCGTACCGGACCGAGATCCAACTGGATGTCGGCTCTCGATGAGTCGCCCGACCAGGCGTTCGAGGTCGTCGGAGGCGAGGGCGTCGATCTCGATCATCGGTGTGAGGCGCAACAACGCGAGCGTCACGTGTTTGACCAGTGCGAGTCGCGGTGGCCCCGCGACCGCCGAACGCAGCACGGCGGCCGACAGCACCTGCGCCACCGCGGGATTCGCCACCAGATCGCGTCGCCGGAACAACGCGACGAGCTCGTCCTCGGTCAACGGCTCGGATCCGAGCCCGTCGATCAAGTCTGCGCCGAGCACGAAGGCGCGCCACCACAACCGCCCGAAGGTGTGGTCGGCCACGCCGACGTAGCGCTCGACCCCGTGATCGGGGAAGCGCCAACGCACCAGGTCCGGCAACGCGACCAGCTGCAAGGGAGTTCCACACGGGTTCCTCGGCCGCGATGACCGGCGTGATGTCCATGTGTTGGAGGAGCGCGTGCGACCACGCTCGATCGACCCGCTCGCCAGTGACCCGGTCGATCGGGTTGGGCCAACCGTGCAGATCGGCAACGCCTCGGAGGTTGTCGGCCAAACGACCGGCCGGCCCCAGTCTCGTTTGCTCGGCCACGCGCCTCGTCACGCGCTTGCTGCGGCGAGAGAAGAACGATCGAGCGCTGCAACTCGAGCGCCCGCGTCCGCGACAGACGCGGTGGTTCCGTCATTCCGGCCTCAACATCCGAAGTCGGCCTTGCAACAACACGTCGAGTCGCTCGGGAGCATGCCGGCGCATGGCCGCCAACTCGTCGACACCGATGTCCGAGAGATGAAGCTGCAGTAGGCGTTGCGCGACACCTCCCACCGTGTCCGGTGCGAACTCGCCGTAACCGTCGACGAACCGTGGCTGATCCAACGCTCGTTCGATCACGGTCCGCGCCACGTCCCACCGCAACACTGATTCGATGATCTTCCGGTGCTCGGCGTACTCGGTGCCGAGCAGCTCGTCGACGGCGGGATGCGCTGTGTTCGCGACCAGGCGGAAGGCGCCGGACGCCTCGCGATAGGGCTCGGACAGGTCGACATCGAGCAACCAGGCGGCGTTGGTGTCGACGGTCTCGAGCTCGGCGAAATCGATGGCTTCGATGCTGAAGCGACCGGCCGTGGAATACAGGTCGAGACGTCGTCGCCGACGCCGGTCGCTCGCGCCAGAGGATCGTGCCGGCGCGACATGCGGCCAAGGGATCGGAACTCTCGTGATCGCGGGCCAGAACGACGGCGCGGGCGAGTCGCACGGTTCCCGCCGCGAGAGTCGGATCGATGGCGAAGCCGATCGTTCGCGTACTCCGTTCGTCGATGTCGATGTTCATTCCGACGCGACGAACATTCGTCGTCGTCGCGTGCCAAGTCGAGATCAACGCCAGCGGCGCACGCCTGTCGAGCCCGCACTCGTCGCGTATCAGGTCGGGATCGACGGCGATCTCCGATCGAACCTCGAGCGGGACAGCGCGATCCCAGTCCACGATGCGCATGGTGCTGTCATGTTCGACGCCGCCGACTCGAACCGACCACCGACCGGCATGCACACCCCGCGCGCTCACGCGGTGAGGCAGCACCGCGACGCGGGTCATGCTTGCGTCTCGATCGCCCGAGCGACGAGGTCCACCGCCACGGCAACGTGAGGACTCGATTGGACCTGGAGCGACCACCCCGCAGGATCATCCGCGCCGATCCGGAGGTGCGTCGCCTCGATGGTCCTGCCTCCCGCACGGAACCCGAGCACCACTACCGCAGGCTCGTCCGGGGCCTCCGCTCGATCCCGCTCGGCCGTCCAACCGTCGTGGGTCGCGACGTACGCCGTCGCGTCGACGTTGCTGCCGACCGAGCCAGGTGCGTGCTCGACCACGAAGGGAACGGTGCTGACGAGGTACCCACCGACGCGATCGATCGTCACCTCGCCGATGACGGCATCGGGGAGCTGCCGCCGCGCATGCTCGACGCTCGCGGCGCGTTCAGCGAAGAGAGGATCGAGCGCTCGCGCCAATGGCGCGACGTTCGGGCCGCCGTGGTGCGAGCCGATCTGCTCCGCATAGCGGCTGGTGCGATCGCGAATCGTTCGCAACGCGACAGCGACGAAGCGTCGGAGTTTGGTTTCGGGAACGAGCTCGGGGTGCCACGCGTCGTGCGTCGGCGGCTCGGCTCGGGCAAACGCCCGATCGATCGTGCGCTCGGGCTTGAACACGCCGCCGTATTCCGATGACAGCGACGCGAGCTCGGCCGTCGCCAGATACTGGACGACCAGCTCCGGTTCGCGCATCAGCGCGACGTGATGGGCCAGGCCTTCGAAGCTCGATGATGGTCCGAGCTCGTCGGCCTCGGACGTACCTTCGTCGGTGAGGGGCCGAGGAGCGATGGAGGAACGTGTCAACGCGAGGCGACCGATGCGTTCTCCGGTCCGCGGAAGCACGACCTCTTCGACGACGGTGTCGGTCGAAGGGTCCCCCTCCTCGGTGGCGCGCAGTGCTCGCAAGGAGGCGACGAACGCCGGCAGAGGAGGCAAGTCCTCGGGACGAGGCACGGGAATCCCGACGTCGTTCGAGCGCGACCGAGAACTCGATGGCCGGTCCCGGTCCGTCGTCGAGCATCTTCGGCCAGAAGTTCCACACCAGTGCACCGGCAAGGAAGTTGCAGGCCTGTAGCGGCGTGCGGCCGCGGAGGTCGGGTGCAACGACGCTGATGGTCGTGCCGCTCTGATCACTGGCGAACACATCGAGCCCCACTGACCGTGCCGCCTGATCCGCTTCTTCACCGGCCAACGGCTCGATCGAGCCGTCGACGGCTCGTCCCCACCAGTGACGACCAGTGAAACGTCGACGCCCTTCGCTGAAGTGGTCGCTGAAGGCGGCCGCGATGAAGCGTGACTCACGCTTCCGGCCCACGTGGGTCCGGGAGTAGATGAGTACGGCGCGAGCCTCGCTGGCGACGAAGCTGATCGTGCGACCGAAGCCGTACGCGCCTCCGCTGAACTCACGATCGGCGGGTTGTCCGATGTTGAACAGGAGGTCGACGAAGTTCGAAGGCTGGCCGGCCGGCGCCGGTTGGTCGGCGCGTACCGGACCGCCCAGGCCCACCGTGCCGGTATCGGTCAGCGACAGCAACGAGAGGTGCGACCGCGACAGGACCTCGCGCAATTGACTCGCGGCCGCGGGCACGTCACCGAAGACGTCGTTGCGCAACCGCGCCATGGGGTCGGCCTGTAACTCCTGCAGACGCAGCCCGAAACCGATGGACCCGCCGGCATCGCGTCGCGCGTCCCAGCTGTTCTGCACCGCCTCTCGAACCAGTACGACGAGCGGATCCAACCTCGGCCGGCCGAGGAGGTTGGCTGCTCCCTCGGCCGCCAATGCGCCATGGGGCGGGAATGGCTCGGAGAAACGATCAAGCGCAGAGGGAGCGGATGTTCCCACTCGTTTTCGTCGTCTCATGCCTCTCCGTCGATCGCCTCTTCGTCGTGGACCGACACTACAGGCCGCCTCGAAAAGCTACCGTGGCGAGGTCGCACAGGGGGTATGGGCATGACCGTTGCCGAGGCCGAGCGTCGATACTTCGACGCCGACAGCCATGTGTTGGAGCCGAACGACTGGCTGACGCCCTACGCCGATCCCGACATTCGTGATCGGTTGCGCACGCTGCCCAATCCGCTCGCACCCGACAACATCGGAGCCGCCGCGATCGTAGAGGCTCGCGCTGATGCACCAGCCGACGACGCGTTGAGTGACGAACGCCTCTGGGGTAAGGGATACGAGGCCTATGGCGCGTGGGACGCGTCCGAACGGTCGGCCCTGCTCGACAAGTACGCCATCGATCTGCAGTTGGTGTTCTCGACGTTCGCTCCGGGTCAGTTCCTCTCCAAGGATCTGGACTTGTTGTACGGGGGCGTGCGCGCCCACACGCGAGCGCTCGCGGACTTCTGCTCGCACGATCCGCGATTGCTGGCCGCACCGCTCATCCCCTTCGCGGACGTCGATCGCGCGATCGTCGAGCTCGACTTCGCGTTGGCCCAAGCACCCGGGTGCATCCTGGTGTCGAGCACCGCGCCGTCGAAGACGATGGCACCCAGCCATCCGGCGCTCGACCCGGTCTGGGCTCGACTGCAGGACGCCGATGTTCCCTTCGTCACTCATGTCGGCACGGGCGGGCGACTCGTGCCGCCGGGGTTTCGGGAGAACGGCCGTCCTCTTCCCCCGGACTTCCTCGGCGGTGGTGAGAACATCCGCTCGAAGGACTTCATCAACATCGGATACTGGCCCGAGAACTTCCTCTCGTGCCTGGCGCTCGACGGTGTGTTCGAACGGTTCCCCGGCCTCCGCGGCGCGTCGATCGAGCAAGGCGCGGAGTGGTTGCCTTCGATGCTGAAGAAGCTCGACGGAGCGATGCAGTTCACCCGCACCGAGCCCGACCTCGCCGCGCTCCCCCTCAAGGCTTCGGAGTACATACGGCGCCAGGTGAAGTTCACCCCGTTCCCGAAGGACGACGTCGGGTGGATACTCGACAACGTCGGTCCGGAGTTGCTGCTGTTCTCGACCGACTTCCCCCACCCGGAAGGCACACGCGACCCGATCGGTCGGTTCCGGGCCCACATGGAACGCTTCGACGACACCACACGCGACAAGTTCTACCGGGACAACATGCGCGAGCTCATCGGCACACCGTCAGCAGGCTGATCGTCGAAACGACCCGTCCCAGTCCGGCGAACGACGCCGACGTCGTCACCTCGGCGCGACCTCGCCGTCGGCGGCTGTCGTTCGGCGCCGCGCTCACGTTGCTCGTCCTGGCGGCGCTGACATTGAGCGTCTCGTACACCTTGTTGACCAAGGCCGACGACGACAACCTGCTCGACGAGGGCGACGCGTTCTATTACAGCCTCACCGCCGCGAACGTGGCGAACGGCAACTGGTTCCAGGATCCCTTCACGTTGGCGCCAGCCGCCGATCACCCACCGTTGACGGTCCTCGTGTTGGTGCCTACGTCACGTCTGTTCGACGGCCCCCTCGCACAGCGCCTCACGATGTCGTTCATCGGTGCGCTCACCGTGGGCGCGATCGGCTTGGCCGGACGCGAGATCGGCGGCTCACGTGTCGGACTGCTCGCGGCGGGTGTGGCCTTGGTGAATCCGAACCTCTGGATCAACAACGCGCTGATCATGAGTGAGGCGCTGGCCGGATTGCTGTACGGCCTGTTGCTCTGGGTCGCGTACAAGTTGGTGCAGAGGCCCTCGATCGGACGCAGTGCTCTGGCCGGAGCACTCTGCGGACTTCTGGTTCTCACCCGAGCCGAAACCGGCATCTTCCTCGTGCTCATGATCGCTCCGCTCATCGTCGTGGCACGCGGTCTGGACTGGGGCGCCCGGCTCGGGCGCATTGGTGTTGCAGCGCTCTGTGCGGTCGCGGTGGTCGCACCGTGGAGCGTCTGGGTCCACGGACAGTTCGACAAGCCGGTACTGGTCTCGACCAACGACGGCTTGACGTTGGCCGGCGCCAACTGTCACGAGACCTATTACACGCACCGCATCGGCTACTGGAGTGTCGACTGCGCCAAGGCACTGCTGAACCCAGACCTGGACGCGTCGCAGAATGCCGCGAACCTTCGCGACGACGCCGGGACGTACGTGCGCGGCAACCTGGGACGCGTTCCGCTCGTCGTCGTCGCGCGGGAGGGGCGGATCTTCGGCTTCTGGGCACCGGCGGAGATGGCGGACGCCGGTGAGCTGGAAGGTCGGCCCGCCGCGTTGTCATGGACCGGATTCGTGACTTTCTGGGTCCTGGCGCCGTTTGCAGTGATCGGAGCCGTGCAACTCCGTCGGCGCCGCATCACCATCATCCCGTTCGTCGCTACGCTCGCCGCTGCCGTACTTCTCGCCGCCGTGTTCTACGGGATACCTCGTCACCGCATCGAGCTCGACATCACGACGTGTGTGCTCGCGGGTGTGGCCATCGTTGCCTGGCGCCGGCCGGACTCGTTGATCAGCCGATCAGTCCGCCGAGCTGGCGCATGAGGAACCACAACGCGAAGAAGACGAGGAAGACCCCGAAGGCGTAGCGAAGCCTGTCGGTGGGCAACCGCTGCGCCACCTTGCCCCCGATCATGGCCCCCGGCACCAGGCCCAACGCGAAGAGCCCGGCGATGAACCAGTCGATGTCGCCGATGAAGGCGTGGGTCACGAGCGTCGGCACGGTGAGCACCGCGGCCACGACCAAGCTGGTACCGGCGGCCTCGTTGATGTCGAGACCCAGAGCCAGCAGGAAGAGCGGTACCAACAAGAACCCGCCACCGTTGGCCAGCAGCCCGGCGGCGAAACCGACCAGCGCCGCTGCGGTCATCACGAAGGGCGCGCTCGCTCGGCGCCGGTCGGCCACATCGGAGGCCACGGTCGCGCCCGGCCGGAGAATGCGCACACCCACGACGAACAACACGGCGCCGGACAGGACGAGCAACACCGGGCTGCCGACCCACCGACTCACGACGGCGCCGAGCACGGTGGCCGGGAACGCGCCCATCAGCGCCCGCCGGGCGACGATCCAATCGACCTTGCCGCGCTTGGAGTACGACCAGGCGCCCGCAGCCGACCCCGGGAGCAGAGCGGGTAGTGGCCCCACCACCGCAGCCATGCCCGTCACGCCGAAGAGCGACAACACCGGTGTGGCAAAGGCAGAGCCCACGCCGAACAGGCCGTAGAGCAGGCCGACGAGCAGGCCGCCTCCGACGATCAGTGCTGACGTGTCCACTCGCCCAGTACACCGCGGCCGCATCAATAGGAGAACAACGACATGTCAATGAAATTGATAGTCTTTTCCTATATGGACCTACGCCAGCTCGGGTACGTCGTCGCGGTGGCCGACCACCGCAACTTCACGCAGGCGGCCGAAAGCATGCAGGTGTCCCAGCCCTCGCTCTCGCAAGCGGTGCGGGCCTTGGAGGCGGAGCTGGGCGTAGCGCTGTTCCACCGCACCACCCGATCGGTCACCATCACCGCCGCGGGCGACGCGCTGCTGGGCCCGGCTCGTCAAGTATTGCGGGACGCGGCAACGGCTCGCGCCGCCGTCGCCGATGTCGTGGGACTCGCGGCGGGCCGGCTCGATCTGGTCTGCCTACCCACGCTTGCGGTGCACCCCACCGCCGCGCTCATCGGGCGTTTCCGTCGTGCTCACCCCGCAGTAGCTGTTCGAGTGGTCGAACCCGAGGACGCCGACCAAGTTGCGGAACGAGTCCGTCAAGGGGCCAGCGAGATCGGATTCACCGAGCTGCCGCTGCGCGACCCGGAGTTGTCGACGCACGTCCTGGAACGGCAGGACTTCGTGGCGCTGGTTCCGGCGGCGAGAGCGAAGACGCTCCCGGCCCACCGGCTGACGGTCGAGACGCTCGCACGACAACCGCTCGTCACGACGCCGCTGGGCACGTCGACCCGTCGTCAGGTCGAGGAGGCGTTCGCGGCCGCTGGACTCTCGGCCACCGTTGCGGTCGAGACGGACCATCGCGAGTCGATCGCCGCGCTGGTGCGGGCGGGAGCCGGAGTGGCACTGCTTCCGCGTCGTCTGGCCGAGGATTCGGCGAGCCACGACGTCGTGCTCCGAGACATCACTCCGCGCCTCCACCGCGACGTCGGCCTCGTCCACCGGTCGGGCGCGCTGTCACCCGCCGCCGCCGCGTTCCTCGCCATCGCGCTCGAAACAACAGTGCGGCCCGCTCGTCCACGCCCCCGCCGTCGCTGAGCCCCTGGGCTCCGATCGGCGACGGCCGTGTAGGTTGAGCGCAAGATCTCTCGAAGGAGAAATGCATGCGTGTGCATGTCGACGACGACAAATGCCAAGGTCACAACCGCTGCTACTCGATCGCACCGGATCTCTTCGATGTGGACGACCTCGGCTACGCGCATGAGGTCGGTGATGGCACTGTTCCCGCCGGGCAGGAAGACAAGGCGCGACTCGCCGTCATGAACTGTCCGGAGCACGCGATCGAGTTGACGGAGGAGACATGAAGACGGAACGACCGTTGGTCACCGATTGGTCGACAGACTTCGATCACACCGATCCGCAGTGGGTCGCCGACCCCTTCCCCATTTGGGACGAGCTCCGCACGAGCTGTCCGGTCGCGCACAGCGACCGCTACGGGGGCACCTGGCTACCCGTGCGCCACGACGACGTCGCGGCCGTCGCCTACGACACCGAGCACTTCACCTCGCGCTCTGTCGTGGTCAGTGAGCTACGGCCGGGCGACGACGACCTGCCGGCACCGATCGGCATCGCACCCCCGATCACCTCCGATCCCCCGTTCCACGCGTTGGCGCGCCGGCTGCTCCTGCCCGCCTTCGGCCCGAAGGTCATCGCGGGCTATGAGCCCTTCACGCGCGAGCTCTGTCGCGAGCTTCTCGACGCGGTCGCGGACGCCGACACGGTCGACGCGGCGATCGACTACGCGCAAGACATCCCCCTTCGCGTCATCGTCAAGATGCTGGGGTTCCCCCAAGAGGACGCCGACGTCTTCCGACGTTTCATCCACATGGTGCTCGAAGACGTCAACGTGTCGGCCGAGGAGCGCCAAGCACAGATCGACCAGCGCGAGCTCGACGACTACATCAACGCGCGCATCGAGGAGCATCTCGCCGAGCCGCGCGACGACCTGACGACGTTCCTGCTCGAGGCCGAGCTCGACGGCGAGAAGCTTCACCCCGATCACGTGGCCGGCACGATGGTGTTGCTCATGATCGCGGGCATCGACACCACGTGGTCGGCCATCGGAGCATCGCTGTGGCATCTGGCCCAACACCCCGAGGATCGGCGCCGACTGGCCGCCGACCCCGAGCTCATGACCACGGCGGTCGAGGAGTTCCTTCGGGCCTACGCCCCCGTCACCATGGCGCGGCTGGTGGCGAAGGACTTCGAGTTCCAGGGCTGTCCCTTCAAGGAAGGCGACTGGCTGCTGCTGCCCTTCCCGGCCGCCAACCGCGACCCCGAGTCGTTCCCCGATGCCGACGAGGTGCAGATCGATCGGGCCGAGAACCGCCACGCCGCCTTCGGACTCGGCATCCACCGCTGCCTCGGTTCGAATCTGGCCCGCATGGAGCTGCGCATCGCACTCGAGGAATGGATGGCGCGCTATCCCGACTTCGAGCTCACCGACCCGTCGGCCGTCACGTGGTCAGCCGGCCAAGTGCGTGGCCCGCGCACGCTGCCGATGCGCATCCTCTGATTCGCACCGCCCGCTACTCGAGGTAGCCAAGCTCGAAACGCGGGAGCAGGAGCTTGGCGACGCGTTCCGCTTCGTCATCGAGCGGATAGCCGGACAAGATGAACGAGTCGATCCCCAGATCCGCGTAGGCGCGCAGCTTCGACTCGACTTGGTCGACGCTGCCGGTTATCGCGGCACCCACGCCGCTGCGGGCGACACCGATTCCGGTCCAGAGTGCCTCCTCGACGAATCCGTCGCCGCCGGCTGCATTGTCTCATCGCGTCCTGACGACGCACTCCTTCGGATTGATGATCGTGCGACGACTCCTTCAGGCGCCGGCCGATGTAGGGGTCGAGCTCGCTCACGAGGTCGGCCGCGGCCGCGCGCGCCTCGTCCTCGGTCTCGCGCACGATGACGTGAGTCCGCAGTCCGAACCGGAGGTTTCGACCGTGTCGGGCCGCTCGCTCTCGAAGATCTTCGACGAGCGCCGCGGTCGACGCGACCGGTTCGATCCACATCAAGTAACAGTCGGCGTGGGCGGCCGCGGCCTCACGGGCGGGCTCCGAAGTGCCCCCGAAGTACATCGGCGGTGGGGTGCGAGTGCGGGTGGCGTCGGTGGGCAGGTCGTAGTTCCACCACTCGCCGGTGTGATCGACGTGATCGCTCGTCCAGAAGGCACGCAACAGTGCCATGGCCTCGCTCGTGCGGCGGTAACGCTCGTCCGACGAGAGAGACTCCCCGGCGAGCTCACTGGAGATGATGTTGATCGTGAGGCGGCCAGCCATGATCTGCTGCAGAGACTTGGCGGCCCGGGCGAACATGGGTGGGTCGAACTCACCGACTCGCACTGCTGGGAGAAGTCGCGTGGAGCGCGTTGCCGGACCGAGGGCGGCCGCCAGCGTCCACGGGTCCATCCCCGGTACGAAACTGGACGGGATCAACACGTTCTTGAACCCGAGCTCGTCGGCGAGATGGATGACACGCGCGTTGTAGTCGAACGTGGCGCGCCGAGCAGGATCCGCGACCCCCAGGCGGGTCGTGTCGCCCCAACACGACGGCGCGAACCAGGAAACCTCCAGAGCCATCGCCGGAGTATCACCCGACGTCGGCGCCGAACCTGGATTGTATAAAGTATCCGCCACGCCGAATGGGGCGTGTGGACCTGGGGGACCGACGACGTGAAGATGAAGACGGCTTGGCTGCCGATCGTTGCACCGGTGATCGCACTCGCGCTTCTCGCGTCGGCCTGCGGCAGCAGTTCCAACGGCACGGCCAGCTCGAGCTCCAGACCCGCCGGTGCATCCGAACAGATCGGCGACGAAGGGCAACCGGTCGACGGCGGCACGCTGGTGGTGGGCGTCGACAGCGAGTCGAGCGGATGGAACCCCGCCATCGATCGTTGGGCACCCGCGGGCGCAATGGTCGGCTCCTCGGTCCTCGAGCCGTTGGCCACGCTCGACGGTGACGGTGTCGCACAGCCATGGCTCGCGACCGATTGGACCCCGAACGCAACCTTCGACGTCTGGACGATCAATCTGCGCGACGGCGTGAAGTTCCACGACGGATCGCCCTTCGACGCCGAGGCGGTGAAGGCCAACTTGGACTTCATCGTCGATGCGCCGTTGTCGGGTGTGGCGATGAAGCCACTCTTCGATCACGTCACCGTCGTCGACGACGACACCGTCGAAGTGGCGCTGAAAACGCGATGGGCCGCGTTCCCATCGAGCTTCCTGGCCGGCCAGTCGGCCTTCATGCGCTCCCCCGCATCGATGTTGACCGACGACAAAGGGTCGGGTCATCCCGTCGGGACCGGTCCGTTCGTGTTCCAGAGCTGGACGCCGGACGTCTCGTTCAAGGCCACGGCCAACCGCGACTACTGGCGTCCGGGTGAGCCCCACCTCGACGCCATCGAGTATCGGCCCATCCCCGATCCGACGAGCCGGGCCGCGACGCTCGAAGCGGGCGACATCGACATGGCGTTCGTCGACAGCCCCACCGACGCGGCACGACTCGAGAGCAACTTCACGGTGTTGCGCAACTGGGACGTCACTCCCAACGCGATGCTGACGAACGTCCGGCCGACCGCCGATGGCGAACCCAATCCGATGAGCAACATCCACGCGCGCCTGGCGATGGCGCACGCCATCGATCGGGATGCGCTCGCGGCATCGGTGGGACCGGGCGTCCAGGTGCCGACGTCGCCGTTCTCTCCCGACAATCCCTGGGGCCAACCGTCCGACCAGAACCGCTATCCCGACTACGACCCCGAGGCGGCCAAGAACGAGGTGGCGGCCTACCTCGACGACACGGGCGAGAGCACCCTCGAGGTGACGATCCTCGGAACGAGCGGAACCGACGCGCTCACCACACTGCAACTCGTGCAGCAGCAGCTCTCAGCCGTCGGCATCAAGAGCAAGGTCGTCGGTCTCGATGCGACTGCGCTCATCAGCGAGGTCGTCGGCGCGCATTACCAGGTCGCCATGTTCGCGAACTACAGCTCGCCGGACCCGGATCAGAATCACTACTTCTGGTCCGCATCGACTGCCACCGGCGAGGGCGGCGTAAACATCAACTTCACCGGGTTCACGAACGACACGACCGAGCAGGCGTTGAAGCAAGGTCGTGAGAGCGAGGATGTGAACGTTCGCCACGAGGCGTACAACACGCTCGTCGAGGAGCAGAACATCAACGCCGTGAACCTGTGGATGTACTACATCCCGACTTCTCTGGTCGCCGCACCGCAGGTACGCGGGCTTGGTGGGATCGGTGACGTCCGGTTCGCCAACTTCCAGCCGAAGACATGGATCGGCGGACTCTGGCTCGCGTCGTGACCCCCGACGCGTTGTTCAGAGGGCTTCGTCGCGAGCGAGCACGGCGTTGTGGATGGCGGGAGGTACCCGTAATCGCTCGTCCTGACAGACCGCTCGCAACTCGGTGAAGGCGGTGTCGGGCGTGAGCGTCAGCGGGGCGAGCCGATCGAACAGTTCGAACCGATCGTCACCGATCGTGTCGTCCGGACCGGGCATCGCACCCCAGACATCCCACGGGAGCAGTTCGAGGTGGCCAAGAGCCGCGGCGTCCCGCATGAGATTGCCGGCGATCCACCAGTACCCGAACTCGTCGGTGAAGCTCAGCCCGAACCGGCCAGGGTCGGCCGCGCCGCCGCGACATTGCAGCCACGCGTCACCGGCGATGAGGAACTGGTCGCGGGGTACGTCGGTAGGGTCGAAGTCGATGGAGAAGAAGCTGCGCTGTGGTCTATCGACCTGGGCGTCGACGAGTGTCCAGCGCTGCTGCGCGTCGTTCCAGTACTCGCACACCCAGTGATCCTCGAAGGTGCCCGGCCGGAAGTAACCGCCGAAGCCGCAACGCGCCCGGGCCGGGATGCCGTGCGCTCTCAACATGGCAACCATCAACACACTGAAATGCCGGCAATTGCCGGCCACCCGCGCCGCCGGCGGCCGCGCCATGTCGAGTGGGCGATCGTCGCGAGCCACCACGCGCTCGAGAAGGTCGGCCACGCGTCGCACATGGACGCTGCTGCGCTCGTCGTCGGTCAGGCTCACCCCGTAGGCCGCGACCATGTGCTCGTGGATCAGCAGCCCCTGACCGATCGTGGCGAGGCCGGCCACGTCACGCGGTAGCGCGTCGACCTGCGCAGCAAACCGACCGACAGACGTCATGGTGCCCGGCTGCGAGAAGAACTCGAGCGTGGAGCGCTCGTCGGCCGACATGCGGATCAAGCTACGCGATCGGGGACGAGGGCGATCCGACGAGTACGTTCCGTCGGATGGAACAACGCGGTGGGTCGCAATGAACGGACGGCCGCGTCGATTCCCCATCCGGTTCACGGGCGCCAACCGCACCATGGGACTGATCGGGCTCACGCGACCGCGGTGCTACGTCGAGGTGGGTGCCGACAGGATCCGTGTCCGCATGGGCTGGGCTTTCGCCGCCGAGATACCCCGGTCATCAGTGCGGTCCGCGACCAATGACCACGACCGAGTCCTGGGGTGGGGAGTACACGGTTGGCGCGGCAAGTGGCTCGTCAATGGTTCGTCGTCGGGAATCGTGCGGATGGAGATCGACCCTCCCCACGGGGCCAGGGTGCTGGGGTTCCCGATCCGACTCGGCGTGCTCCGCGTCTCGGTGGATCAGCCTGAACAACTGATCCAGGAGCTCACGGCCGGCCGCCGGTGAGTGGCGCCGAGGCCTCGTAGCCACCAGCGGCGCTAGCTTCGCCCTCATGGCGCACCAACCCGAGAACACGTTCGCGGACAAAGTCGCCATCGTGACCGGTGGTGCCGGAGGCATCGGGCAAGCGGTCGCGAGGACGTTGGCGGCCGCGGGTGCTCGAGTCGTGATCGCGGACCTCGACGCTGACGGCGCCAACGCGGTCGCCGACGACATCAACACCACCGCCGCCGGCGACGTGGCAGGGGTCCAGGTGGACCTGGGAGACGAGGCCGAGGTGGCGGCCATGGTCACGACCGCCGTCGATCTATTCGGCGGTATCGACATCCTCGACAACAATGCCGCACTGACCAACGCCGATGTCCTGGCGAAGGACACCTCCGTCACGGAGATGACGGTCGATGTGTGGGACCAGATGATGGCGGTCAACCTCCGCAGCCAAATGCTCACGTGCAAGCACGTGATCCCCCACATGATCCGACGAGGCGGTGGCGCCATCGTCAACATGTCGTCCGGCGCCGCGAACAGTGGCGACCTGACCCGCACCGCCTACAGCGTGTCGAAGGCCGGCATCGCCGCGTTCACGGCCTACGTGGCCACCCAGTACGGGCGTCAAGGGATCCGAGCCAACACGGTCGTTCCCGGGCTGATCCTGACGGCGCCGGTCCGAGCGCAGATTCCTCCGGCGATGCTGGCCGGCTACAGCCGCAGGGTCTTGACGCCGTTCGTCGGCGAACCACAGGACATCGCTGATCTCGTGTCGTTCCTGCTGTCAGACCAAGCTCGCTACATCACGGGTCAGAGCATTCAGATCGACGGCGGCATGTCGGTTCACGGAGCACGCCTACCAGAGCTGGAGTAACGCGGACCGCAGGTCAACTGGAGAGGTCAGATCGTCCTCAGACCTTGGAATCGGCTCGCTTGGAAGGCGGCGGGACCTCATGACGCCGATCGACTTGGTCGGGCGAGTACGGCAGGACGGGCTCGTCGGTACCGAACACATCGAGCGTGTGGATGAATCGGTGCACGCCCATCGTCTCCGCGCACGTGAACCCGAGCTCGATGATCTGTGCGGTGGTGAAGACCTCGGCCAGCTCGCGGTAGAAGTCAGCGTCGATGGCATGGTGATCGGCGGAGAGAAGATCCAGGAACGTCACCGCCATCCGCTCTTGATCAGTGAGCTCGCTGGCTGAGACGTTGATGAGACACGCGACGTCCTCGTCGGTGATCGAATCATGTTTGCGCGACTGCATGCAGGGCTGGCACTCGCCGAGCTGTGCGCTTCGAATGCGAATGAGCTCCAAGATGCGGCCGCCGAGCAACGTTCCCCCACCACGGGCCGTTCGCTTCTGGTGGATGGTGAGCAGTTGGCGCGTTTGATAGGCGAAGATCTGCAACGGAATCGGCGTGGCGTACACGCCATTCGCAACACCGTCCTCGATGATCTCGCGCGGTTCGGGCGCCAGCTGGTCGATCGGAATGGGCTCGATGATCGGCATGGCCACGACCTTCTCGTTGGTCCGGAGCTCACTTCTCTGCGGCTCGGTTCTACCATGATCGACCGCGCAACCCCGGTCGATCGCCCCACCCACCAGCGAGATCTTCCCGAATCGTAACGAGCGTGTTACGGTAACCTTCACGTTACCAAAGGGGACGAACATGAGCGTTGTCGTCGTGCGTTACAGGACCAAACCGGAGCGGGCCGACGAGAATCAAGCCCTCGTCGAAAAGGTGTTCGCGGAGCTGGCGGCGACTGCGCCGGCGGGTCTGCGATACGCAACGCTGCGGCTCGCCGACGGCGTGAGCTTCGTACACATCGCGTCGGTCGAAACCGACGACGGGACCAACCCGCTGACCGCGACGGCCGCGTTCGCGGACTTCACTCGCGACGTCGGCGCTCGATGCGACGAACCTCCGGTTGCTTCGGAGGCCACGGTCGTCGGCGCCTACCGCTTCTTCCCCGAAGACCCGAGGAGCGATGCATGACCGCGGCTGAAGGAACACCTGAACAACCTTGGGTCCTGCAGACGCCGAGTGGAGGGTCGGAGTACACGGCCTACCGCGATGCATCGCTCGATCCGCCGGCGCTCGTCGTCCAAGTCGGCAAGACGGAACTTCGCTACCGCCTCGCGTGCCTCGACGACCTGCATTCCATGCTCGTGCACCAGGGCGACTGGATTCCCTTGGGCAGCGTCGACGAACAAAAGCCGGCGGCCGAGGGCACGGTCGAGGCCTGGGCACGCGCCGACGACAACCCGGTGGGTGGTTGGTACGGACTGAAGAAGGGTTTGCGCGGCCGCTTCGCCAACTATGTTCCGCCCGTGATGGAGAAGCTCGGACTGGCCGAAGTCGAACACAACGCGCGGAACAACCGCATGCGAGCCATCGGCGAATGACCGCTACGGGGTGTCGTGAGCGCGCTCGCGGGTGATCCGTTCGAGGCGCTGGGCGATCCGAACCGTCGCGCCATCGTCGAGTTGCTCGGTCGCGGTGGCAAGTTCGTACAGGAGATCGCCGACTCCCTGCCGATCAGCCGGCCGGCCGTGTCGCGTCACCTGCGACTGCTGAAGGAGGCGGGACTCGTGGTCGAAGAGCCGCAGGGCAATCGCAGGATCTACCGACTGCACGACGAGGGCGTCGAAGCCGTCGAGGCCTACCTCACCGAGGTGTGGGGCGACGCGGTCGCGCGCTTTCGATTGATGGCGGAGAACACCGAGCCGAAGAAGTCCAGCGCCCGGTCGAGGCGATCGTGATCGAACCGCTACGGCTGAGCTTCGAGATCAACTGCTCTGCACGCCACGCGTTCGAGGTGTGGACCACACGGCTGTCGGCCTGGTGGCCCAAGGGACACTCGGCGTCGGGCGATCCCGATACGGCCGTCACCCTCGAGCCCCGTGAAGGTGGCCGCATCTACGAACGGACACCCGACGGAACCGAGATCGAGTGGGGCGAGATCACGACGTGGGATCCACCTCACCGTCTCGGCTACCTCTGGCACATCACTCGCGACCGCACCGAGGCGACTGACGTCGAGCTGACCTTCGTCGATCTGGGTGACGACACCACACGACTCGACGTCGTGCAGACCGGCTGGGAACGGCTCGGGGCCGAGGGCCCGGCCTACCGCGAGGCGAACACCGGTGGATGGAACGCGCTGCTGCCCAACTTCGTGAGCGTTGCTGAAGCCCAGGACTGAGAAGTCCGGCCCGCGTGTACTGCCACGCCGGCAAAAGGTCGTGGAAGGATGACCCACATCCACTATTTGGGGGAAGACCATGGCGCCACGCACGGGAAGCCAGCCCTTCGCGATCCTGCTCTGCAAGTTCAAGGGGACGGCAGCGACCGAACCACATCCGAAGAGCTACTACGAACAACTCGTTGCCGTGGGGAACGCTGGACTGAACGACTATTGGCGGTCGGCCTCGCTCGGCAACATCGACCTCGACGGATCACAGGTCTTCGGGTGGACGACCCTGACGCAAACGCACGACGAGTTCGTGGCGTCACACGTCGGTCGCTGGGGGAAGATCCAGGGTGCGATCGACGCGTTTCCCGGATTGAACCGTGGCGCGTTCACAGGAGTCATCGCCGTGTTCAACATCGCGCCGGATGACTCGGGCAATGCCGGTAGTGGCGTCCTGTGTGGCCCGGGCGACACCAACGTGACGTTCCTCGCCCACGAGACCGGCCACACCTTCGGACTCGACCACTCCTACGATCAGTCGACTCGGAAGGACGCTGACTGGTCGTCGCCCGGTGAGTACTTCGACACGTTCGACATCATGAGTGCCATGAACGTCGACACCGAGTCGAACTCCACGTATGCCCCGGCCGGCCCCCTGCTGGCAACGCCGAACCTCGACCGGATGGGGTGGCTCGATCACGCGGGTGTGGAACCCCGTCGGATCGAACAACTCGAGCGTGCAGCAGGTCCAGCTGGTGTCGTTGGGACACCCGGAGATCGCCGGCCTGCTGGCCGCGCGCGTCAGCGACGTCTACATCGAGTTCAGAACAAACGACGCCTGGGATGCCGGTCTGGCCCGACCGGCGGTTCTGATCCACGAGATGGTGGGGACCAACGCCGTCATCATTGCGTCTGATCCGGCCCACTATGTGAACGACTGGCAACCAGGCCAACGTTACGGTCCCGATGACACGGGCCTGAGTGTGTTCGGTGGGACCGCAGTGACCATCGAATCATTCGATCTCAACGCACACACCGCCACGATCACGGTCAAGCATGTCGCGAAGCGACCGTTGATCTCCGGCGGGGGCGTACGCGTCTTCGGTGGGATCGCCGTGGACGGGGGTGGGTTCATCGTCACGCCGTCGGGCAAGATCATCCATGTCCCGCCGCACAGTCCCTTGATCAAGATCCTGGACGAAGTGGCCACGGCATCCACGGCCGCTGAACGCCTCTCGCCCAAGGCGCAGAAGAAGATCCATACCACCGCGCTTCGACACATCGCCAAGCTGACCAAGAAGGGCAAAGCGATATCGAAGACGAAAGCAAAGTCAAGAGGATGAGTCTCTGAGCCTCGGTCGGACACCGACTGTGACCGAGTCGGGCGCCGCAGCGTCGACCATGTGTCGGGTTCGCCGAGAATGCCAACGATGAACAACATCCCGCAGACGAGCGAGGCGCGCCGGTCTTCTCCGGCGGACGGCATGAGCGGCGCCAACCGCTCCGGTCGCGACATAGACCAACGCAACTAAACGCATCGACTCAGTCGATCGCAGCGTGAACCTCTGAAAGGGTGCTAGCAGGATTCGTGCGAACAGCTGAGCCTCGGCGAACTAGACGTCGCCTCGATGTTGCTGGGCGCTCCACAGGCCGACGGTGACGGTCCCGCCCAGGAACACCCCGGTCCAGACCGCGACCCACGCCGCTATCGCGAAGACGGACGCGGCCGCCATCTCGGGTGCGGCGAACTTCAGGATGGCGACGATGAGCAGCCCGACCACGGGAACACCGAGCAACACTCCAGTAGCGATGGCTCGGACGAAGCCGGCGAACTCCGCTTCCTCGCCCTCGGCTTCCGTGCGGGTGCGCTGAACCGGGATCGGATCGGGCACGACGGCCCCGGCGACCGTTGGCCGAGACAGGGTGGACGACATCGATGCTCCTCTCGCAGAGACGGCGGCTGGATTTCAGCCTCGTCTCGCAGGGTCACATGCCCCTCTGTCTGCGAACAGGGTCGAAAGTCCTGACGACCGTCGGCCCTGCCGGCCTTCTATTCGTCGGACCACCGTCACGAGCACTCGCTGGGCGGCATTGTTGGAGTAGCCGCCCCGGTTCCACACGGGTTCCGCGGGCTGCGCGTTCCCCGCACGATCGCGGCACCGGCTCTGCAGCTCGTAGTCACCCTCGGACTGTGGCGCCCACGGGAAGGTGAACCGTCGCCAAGCGTGGGGGTCGTCGGGGGCAGGGTCGAGCGCCGCCGGCTGCCACGTGTTGCCACCGTCCGTGCTGACCTCGACCGTCTCTATCGGTGCCCAGCCCGACCACGCTCGTCCTTCGAGCAGACACGGCCCCAACGCGAGAAGGCGCTGGCGTGAGTAGAAGTCCGGTATGCCGGGGGGTACGAGCAATGACCGAGGCACGATGCGGGTGATGGGAGTGCCAGGATCGTCAGCGCCTTCACGAAGCCGATAGGCGCTCGCGTTCTGATAGCCGGTGAACGGCTCGGTGATCGCGGTGATGTTGGTCAACCATTTGACGTTCGTCATCCCGTACCAGCCGGGCAGCAGCAGCCGAACGGGGAACCCGTGTTGTGGCGGCAGCGGATGGCCGTTCATGGCGTAGGCCAGCAGTACGTTCGACTGCACCGCATCGTCGATCGACAGCGAGCGCTCATAGCGCTGCACGACTCCCGCCTCCATCCCGCAGTCCGCGCCGGTGAACAGGAGCTCCACCGCGTCGTCTCGCACGCCGATCTCACGCATGAGGTCGACCAGCGGCACACCGGTCCACTCGGCCGTGCCCACCGCCTCGAGCAGCCACGGCTGAGAGAGAGCCCGAGGACGAAGCAGCGCCCGGCCGTTGCCTGCACATTCCATCGTGGTGGTGACGGTCGAGCTCGGCATCGCTCGGAGCTGTTCGAGCCTCAGCGTCGCGGGCGCCGACACGGCGCCGCCGATGTCGAGCCGCCAGGCCGACGCATCGATGAGCGGTACGTCGTAGTGCACGAGCAGATAGTGCAGACCTACCGGTGTGAGATCCCACCGCATCGATTCGAGCGGCATCCCATGGTTGCGGGTCGCCAAGGCCAGCTCGGTCTTGGTGATCGAATCGTCATCGACCGGCTCGGTCGGTTGGGATGGAATCGGCACGTTCGGCTCCGTTTCTACCGCGGGACCTAGAGGAACTTGGCTTCCAGCTCGGCGAAGAATGCGGTCGACAGGCGTTCGAACTCTGGTGCGGTGAGTGCGATGGTGTCACCGAACTCGAGCCCCAGGACCGACGTTTCGGGATCCATCTTGATCACCGTGCTCTTGGTGAACACTCCGTTCTCTTTCATCAATGAGTCGCAGATCATCTCGACCTCGTTGAGCGGATTGCCATCCTTCCCCGTGACCGGGCGCACGCGGTGGACGAAGGGTCGGTCGAGGGCCAGCGTCAGGTTGTTGAAGAAGAGCGGGTCGAACGCACTGAACGTCGCATCGACCTTCTTGTCCGCGATCGCGGCTTTGCGCAGTTTCTTGTAGGCAGCAAGCTGCGCGCGGATCACGGTCTTGGCGTGGTCGACTTCGTCCTTGGTGTACGTGTTACGGCCGAGCATGGTTGTCGTCCTCCCTACTGGTTGATCGAGGTCTTGGTCGGTGGATCACGGCCCATCCGCAGTGTCGAGGGCGGCGAGACGCCGCTCGAAGAGGCGCTGTTCGGCGTCGTCGTTCACGAGGGCGAGCGCCCGCCGGTACGCATCGCGCGCCTCGTCCATTCGACCGAGGCGGTTCAGCAGCTCGGCCCGCGTCGAGTGCAGATATCGGTAGTCATCGAGGGCGAGTCGATCGACGATCACGAGGCCGGCCTCGGGCCCCTCGGCCTCGGCCACCGCGACGGCGCGGTTCAGCTCCACGACCGGTGAGTCGGTGAGCCGAGCGAGCTCGCCATACAGCACCGCGATGTGCCGCCAATCACGCGGGTCCTGGATGTGCGCGAACGCGATTGCGGCCTGCACCACATACGGACCGCGACCACCCAGGCCGAGCGCTCGGTCGAGCACGACCTGGCCCCGAGCGATCTCGTCCGCGTCCCAGAGTGATCGATCCTGATCCTCGAACATGACCAACTCCTCGTCGCGAAATCTTGCTTCGCGCCGCGAGTCGTGCAGGAGCATCATCGCCAGCAGCCCGTGGGCTTCGGCCTGCTCGGGCATGAGCTCGACCAGGGAGCTGCCGAGCCAGAGTGCCTCGGCCGAGAGGTCGCCACGCCCCCCATAGCCCTCGTTGAAGATCAGGTAGACGGTCGCGAGCACGGCATCGAGCCGCTCGGCGAGCAGATGGTCGGGAGGGACGCGGAACGGAATGGCGGCGGCCTTGATCTTGCGCTTGGCCCGTACCAATCGTTGCGCCATGGTCGCTTCGGGCACGAGGAAGGCGCGGGCAATCTCGTCGGTGGTCAACCCTCCGAGCGTGCGCAGTGTGAGCGCGACCTGAGCGTCGACGGCCAGTGCCGGATGGCAGCAGGTGAAGACGAGCTCGAGTCGTTCGTCCTTGAACGTCGTCGCGTCCATCTCGTCGTTCACCTTCTCCTGCTGTCGGAGCAGGCCCGTCTTCGCGGCCAGCGTCTGGTCGCGGCGGACCCGGTCGATGGCCCGATTTCGGGCGGTCCGCACGAGCCAAGCGCGCCGGTTGGTGGGTTCTCCGTCGCGCGGCCAACGCTCAGCGGCGATGGCGAAGGCCTCCTGCGCGGCTTCCTCGGCGAGATCGAAGTCGCCGAGGAAACCGATGAGGGCGGCGAGCACGCTCCCCCACTCGTCGCGGAAGGTCTGATCGAGGATCGCTACCACTCCATGACCGGGCGCACTTCGATGGCCCCGCCGAGGCGGGCCGCCGGGATCAGCGCCGCCAGCTCGATGGCGGCGTCGAGGTCGTCCGCCTCGTAGATCAGGTACCCGTTGAGCGACTCCTTGGTGTCGACGAAGGGCCCGTCGGTCGTGATGGTCTTGCCGTCCTTCACCCGCACGGTGGTCGCGGTCTCGGGGGGCTGCAGTCCGTTGCCCGGCGTGACACCCGGGGTTTCGTTGACCGTCTTGTACGCGGCGTAGATCGCCTGCTGCTCGTCGTCCGACAGGGTCGCCCAAGCGTCGGGGTCCAACGGCGTGGGGGTGGTGCCCTGATGGATCATCAACATGTACTTCATCGCTTGCTCCTCCTGGGAATGGTCCCCCACAAGACGAACGGGGAGCCAGGAAATCGACAGCGCCGCGCCGAAATCCTCCACATTCTGGTCCCGATCCCGAGCTTCTGGTCCGCCCAACCCGGACCAGGGGTCGGTGCGTAGGCTTTCGGCTCGTGGAGATCGGTGCGATGTGACTGCACAGGGGCCGCGCCTCGTTCCGTCTGATGCGCCTGACGACGTCGCTCGCATCGTTTCCGGTCGAGCGGTCAGGGGGTTCGCCGACGGCTTCGTCAGCGTGTTGCTGGCTCAGTATCTGACGGGGCTCGGGTTCTCACCCGTCGAAGTCGGCGCCATCGTCACGGGCACGCTGCTCGGCTCGGCGGCGTTGACGCTCGTCTTCGGCCTGCGAGCTCATCGCTATCCCCTACGAACGCTGCTCCTGATCGCCACGGGGATCATGGCCGCGACCGGTGTCGGGTTCGCCAGCTTCACTTGGTTCCTACCCTTGTTCGTCGTCGCGATCGTCGGCACGCTCAACCCCTCTGCTGGGGACGTCAGCGTCTTCCTACCGACGGAACAAGCATTCGTCGCTTCACTGGTCGAACCGCCTCACCGGCCTCGTCTGTTCGCCTCCTACAACCTCGCCGGGATCTGGGCCGGCGCCCTGGGTGCGTTGGCTTCGGGACTGCCCGAGATCCTCGCGAAATGGCGCGGCTGGGATGTGCTGTCGGCGCAGCGGTTCGGATTCGTGCTCTACGCCTTCGCCGCGGTGGTGATCTTCTTGATCTATCGCCAGCTCCGCAGTCACGCGGAGCTGCCCGCGGACGCGGCAACCGGTCGACGCCACGCGTTGCGATCTTCGCGACGAACGGTGTTCGAGTTGGCCGCGTTGTTCAGCCTCGACTCGGCCGGCAGTGGATTCGTCGTCACCTCGCTACTCGTGCTCTGGCTGTATCTCCGCTTCGACCTCTCGGCCGGCGTGACCGGTGCGGTCTTCTTCGCAGCAGGAGTGCTCGGAGGGTGCTCGCAGTTCCTCGCTCCTCGGTTCGCGGCCCGTTTCGGGCTCATCAAGACGATGGCCTTCACACATCTTCCGGCCAACGCGCTGCTCGTGCTGGCTGCGTTCGCGCCCACGGGTGGAGTCGCCATCGCGCTCCTACTGCTGCGCGCCTTGTTCGCGCAGATGGACGTTCCGGCGCGACAAGCATTCGTCATGGCGGTCGTACCGGCCGACGAGCGTGCCGCGGCGTCGAGCGTCACCAACGTTCCCCGGAGTCTGGCGTCGGCGGCCACACCGCTGCTGGCCGGAGTGTTGCTGGCCCACTCGACGTTCGGCTGGCCGCTCGTCATCGCCGGCCTCACCAAGATGGCCTACGACCTGATCCTGCTCGCGCTCTATCACAACGTTCCCGAGGAGATCGGAGCGCGACGAAAGGGCCACACACTGCCGTGACGTAGCTCATCTCTCTCGCCGAGAACGATTGCGGCATGATGCTCCGATGGTGAACGAGCCTGATCGAATCGTCGGCGTCAACGGGATCAAGATCGCAGTCGATGACCGTGGCAGTGGTGGGGTGCCGCTGGTGCTCGTGCACGGCTTCACGGGCAGTCGCATCGACTTCGCCGACGTCATCGACGAGCTCGCGACCGACCGAAGGGTCGTAGCGTGGGATCACCGGGGCCACGCGGACTCGACCAACACCGGCGATCTCGGGACGTACACCTTCGACCAGTTGTCAGCCGACATGGAGGCTGTCGTCGACGAGCTCGACCTCGAGCGGTTCGACCTCCTCGGTCACTCGATGGGCGGCATCGTGGCCATGATGTATGTGCTGGCGCAACCCGATCGTGTCCGATCGTTGATCCTCATGGACACGCTCGCTACTCCGGATGCCATTCCGGTCGAGATCATCCAGCTGATGGTCGACACCGCTCGCGACGGCGGGATGGATCTGGTGCTCGAACAAACACTCGAGTACGAGTCCGCGGGACAGCGCGTGGCTGCCGAGCGCCACGACGTCATGCTCGAACGGGTTCGTCACAAGCTGACCAACATGGATCTCGAGGCATACCTCGGACTCGGCCACGAACTGATCAGCTTCGACCCGCTGCTCGACCGACTCCGCGCCGAAGTGCGTTGCCCCACCACGGTGATCGTTGGAGAGAACGACATCGGGCTGCGCCGGGCAACGACCGCGATGTTGCAAGCGATCGACGGTTCGGTAGAGGTGATCATCCCCGACGCCGCCCACAGCCCCCAAGAGGAGAACCCGCCGGCCTGGATCGCGGCCGTGCGCGATCACCTCAAACGCGTCGGGCGCTGAGGAGCGCGGTAGATGACTACGCGCCTGCCGCGACAAGGATGTAGTCGGTTGCAAAACCGGCCAACATCCCCACGAACACCCCCCATGCCAACGCTTCTTTGAGACCGAGCTTCTGCGCGACTCCAATCAGTTGGATCGTCACATAGAGGATCGACCCAGCCGCGAGCGCGAGGAACGCGAGGTACAGCGTGTCGTTCACGACACGCTGTCCGAGGATCGTGCCCAAGAATGTGGGACCGCCGCCGATCACTCCCAGCAACGCCAGCTCACCCCAGCTCGGGCGGATGGCCTCCAGCGAAAGTGGTGCGACTATCCCAAACCCTTCGGTCGCGTTGTGGAGTCCGAAGCCGATGACGAGGAGGAGGGCGAGACTCATCTCCCCTGCGGCCGCGGACTGACCTATAGCGAGACCCTCGGCGAAGTTGTGGAGTCCGATTCCGGTTGCGATGAGAAGCGCGAGCCGATGCCCATTGGAACGCATCCACACGCTGCGACCTCGGCCCGTCGCGAGCGCCGCACCGGGTCCATCGCCGGACGAAGGCCGGGCCACTCGATTGATCCAACGCTCGTAGTACACGAGCGACAGCAGTCCGATACCGAACCCGACGATCGCCACCACCGCGAGCCACACGAACCGCGCCCAGCTCCCATCACCGTCGGTCGCGGCTACGAGGGCCTTCTCGAGGGGTTCGTTGGCGTGGCTCACGATGTCGATGAGGAGGAAGAGCAACACCCCGGTTGCAGCTGCGTTCAAGAACGCGCGCACCTGTGGGCTGAGGTTGCGAAGCCGGCCAACAGGCAATCCGAGGAAGATGGTGGACCCGGCGATCGCCCCGAGTACGGCTATCGAGGTCGAGGACACTGGAACAGTAAAGGTGACCTAACGATCCCCGTCAAGACAGGTCGATGCCTCCGGGACCGCCGGGGGACGGGCGGCGCAGTCTCGTACGCTTCGCACGACGACTTCGGCGCCGTCCACGCGTGACTCAGGAGCAGGGTGATCAGCTACTTCCAGGCGATCGTGATCGGACTCATCCAAGGCGTGACGGAGTTGTTCCCCATCTCGAGCCTCGGGCATTCGGTGCTCGTCCCCGAGTGGTTGGGCTGGAACAACGTCGTAGCGGCCCAGTCAGCCGAGGAATCGTTCTATCTCGCTTTTCTCGTCGCGCTCCACGTAGCCACCGCGATCGCGCTCCTCGTGTACTTCCGACAGGAGTGGAGGCGCATCGCCATCGGCTTCATCCAGACGCTCCGGAGCCGACGCATCGAGACCTCGGATCAACGCATGGCCTGGCTCCTCATCGTCGGAACCATTCCGGTCGGAGTGGTGGGCCTCCTCTTCGAGCACACGCTGCGCACTGTGTTCGCCAAGCCGACTGCGGCTGCGATCTTCCTGACGCTCAACGGGTTGGTGCTCTTTGCCGGCGAGTGGTACCGACGTCGGGCATCGGTGCGAGTTCTCGCCGCCGCGCACCCGCAACACGAACACCCGGAGCCGGGACGCCGACTCGACTCATTGGCGTTGGGTGATGCCGCCATCGTCGGCACTTCGCAGATCGCGGCATTGTTTGCGGGCATCAGTCGCTCTGGAGTGACCATGGTGACCGGGCTGGCCCGCGGTCTCGACCACGAGGACGCCGCTCGTTTCTCGTTCCTGCTCGCGACCCCGGTGATCCTGGCCGCGGGCCTGTACAAGATCCCCGATTTGCTCGGCCCGAACGGTGACGGCATCCGCGGCCAAGCCGTGGTGGGTGCAGTCGTCGCCGGCCTGGCGTCCTACGTCTCCGTGCGATTCCTCGTGCGGTTCTTCGAGACGCGAACGCTCACCCCATTCGCCATCTACTGCCTGGTTGTGGGGGCGGCCAGCCTCATCCGCTTCGCGTGAACTCGGAAGAGAACGCTTCGGCCGGCCCGGTCGGCAATGGCCCCACCCGCGCCATGTGGCTGGCCGCAGCCGTGGTGGTGGCTTCGTGCCTGGTTGTCTTCGTGGTCCTGGCCGAGGACGTTCACGATGGCGGTGGCCTGATCGCCCATGACCGCCAGATCCTCGACTGGTTCATAGCTCATCGCACGGCGTGGCACGTCGACGTGGCGAACGCGGTGAGCGCCGTCGCTGCCTTCGCGGTGTTGTTCGTCGCGGCGGCCGTGATCGGCCTCGTGCTCAGGCTTCGGGGTATCCATCCGCTGCTGGCCTTCGCTCCGGTGCTCTCGCTCGTGGTGGGTGGTCTCGCATCGACCGGCGCCAAAGCGTTCTTCGAACGGGAACGACCTCCGCTCGTCCTTCACGAGACCACCGTGACCTTGTCGGCCTTCCCATCCGGCCACGCGACCGACGCGGCCGCCTTCTTCGTCGCGCTCTCGCTCGTGCTGGCGATCACGTGCGCACGCACCCCGGCAACCCGCGCTCTGCTGATCGCCATAGGCCTCGGGCTCGCGGTTGTTGTCGGGCTCAGTCGACTGATCCTGGGAGTTCACTGGCCCTCGGACGTCGTTGCGGGTTGGGCCCTCGGAACGGCGGTCGCCGTCACCGTGGTCGTCAGCCTCTGGTCAGCGTGCTCCTCAGGATCGCCGGCCACTACCCGGGACTGACGTTTCAACTGTTTGCTTGTCCCACCCGCGCGACCGTGGAAGCGTCCAGCATGCACGGACCAAACCGGCCCGCCAATCCCTCGAATGGAGAAACGCCATGGCCGATCCGAACACCCCAACCGTCGTCCTCGTACACGGCGCCTTCGCCGACGCCTCTGGTTGGGCGGGCGTGATCACGGACCTCGTCGCCCACGGGATCGACGTGACCGCACCCGCGAACCCCCTCCGCGGCCCGTCCGACAACGCGTACATCTCTGCCCTGGCCGCGCAGATCGACGGGCCGGTTCTGCTCGTCGGCCACTCCTACGCGGGCAACGTCATCAGCGCGCGGCAGCCCGCCAACGTCGTCGGCCTCGTCTACATCGACGGCTTCGCACCCGAGGAAGGTGAGACGCTTCTCGACATCAACGGGCGGTATCCCGACACGAACCTCGGCCCGGCGCTCCGCACCCAGACGTTCCCGGTCGAAGGTGGCCGACCCCGGAACGGAGTTCATTCTCGACGTCGACCTCTTCCACGCCGGATTCTGCGCGGATGTGTCCGCTGACGTCGCGGCCGTGATGGCTCGCACGCAACGTCCGGCGACCGCCGAGGCGTTCAGCACGCCCGCCGGCCCACCCTCGTGGAAGGCTCTCCCCTCGTGGGCCGTGTTCGGCACCGGCGACCTGATGATCAACAACGACGCGCTCCGATTCATGGCCGGGCGGGCCGGGTCGACACTCACCGAAGTCGAAGGCGCCTCGCACGTCGGGTTCATCGCCAACCCCGACCCGTATGCCGACGTGATTCGCACCGCCGTCAAGGCGACGACCTGAGCTGACTCAGTCAGACGGCCCATCGACGAACGTCGCCAGGGGCTGGCCGACTTCGACGATGTAGGTCGACAACATTCGACCCGTCTCCGGACCGACGTCGAGCGCGTTGTGAGGCAACCGCGGTGTCATGAGGAATCCGTCGCCCGCGTGCAGGTGGAGCGTCGGTTGCCCGAGGACCATCATCTCGACGTTGCCCTCGACGATGTAGCCGACCTCCTCGCCGGGATGGATGTGCCAGCCGGACTCGACCCCGCAGGGGATCTCGGTGAGCACCTGCACGATCTCCCGCCCCGGAATCGACGAATCGCGGTGCTGGATCTCGGTGCGCATGAGCTTTCCCGCGAGCGCGTCGACGGGTTGCTGCGACTTTTCCGCGCGGACATTTCCGGATGACGAGGGCTCAGGGGTCGGCATGAACCCTTGTCTAACATTCGCGTGAGCGACAAGGAGGCGTCAGACATGCGGAGTGGGACAGTGCGAGACACGTGAGCGCGAGCTCCCCAGCCAACGACGCGGAACCGGCCGTGCGTCCGCTGCCACAGCTCACGCCGGCGAACGAATGGTTCTGGAAGTCGGGGGCCGACGGTCGCCTGCGCATACAGGGCTGCTCGGAATGCCGAACGCTCGTGCACCCACCGGTGCCCATCTGTCCCGTTTGTCGCAGCCGAGCGTGGACGCCCACTGAGATGTCGGGCCGGGGCACGGTCGTGGCGTTCACCGTGAACCAGCACCAGTGGCTGCCGGGATTCGAGCCGCCCTACGTGATCGCGAACGTTGCACTCGCCGAAGACCCGACTGTCCACCTCACCACGAACATCGTCGACTGCGATCCCGACGACGTGCACATCGGCCAGATCGTGTCGGTGCGCTTCGAACCGCATGACGACGTGTGGATCCCGCTCTTCGAGGCGACCGGCGAGACCGATCCGATCGACCGCGTCAGCGAACCTCGACGCCCCACGCCGAGACCTCCCGTGAGCGAGGACCGTTTCGAACACCGAGCGGTGCTCTCCGGTGTCGGACGATCAGCCATCGGGCGTCGCCTGATGCGCGATCCGCTGTCGCTTACCGTCGATGCGTGCCTCGAGGCCGTGGCCGACGCCGGCCTCACCCTCGACGACATCGACGGCCTCTCGACGTACCCCGGCGCCGCCCCGATGGGCATGAGCGAGGGCGGTGTCACCGCCGTCGAAGAGGCTCTTCGTCTGCGGCCGACCTGGATCAACGGCGGCGGAGAACTGCCCGGCCCCGGAGGCGCGGTGATCCAAGCGATGCTCGCGGTGGCCGCCGGACTCTGCCGGCACGTCCTCTGCTTTCGCACGGTGTGGGAGTCGACCTACGCAACGCTCCGGCTCGGTGGCGGTGGTGGTGGCCGGGTGTCAGGTGCGCTGCACGAGTGGCGAGCGCCATTCGGCGCGATGTCCGCGGCGAATTGGATCGGCATGAACGCGAACCAGTACCTGCATCGCTACCACGCCCCGCGGGAGATGCTCGGTTGGATCGCGCTGAACGGACGAGCGAACGCGGCGCGCAATCCGTCGGCGATCTACCGCGATCCGATGACGATGGACGACTACCTCGCCGCTCGTCCGATCACGACGCCGTTCGGGCTCTACGACTGCGACGTTCCGTGCGACGCGTCGATCGCCGTGGTGGTGTCGGACGCCGCCGTCGCCGGTGACCTCCCGCACCCTGCTGTTCGGATCGAGGCGGTTGGAACCCAGATCAACGAGCGGCTCTCGTGGGACCAGGACACGCTCACCCACGAGCCACAGGTGCTCGGACAGGCCGCCCACCTCTGGACCCGCACGGACCTGACGCCCGCCGACGTCGACCTCGCGCTCGTCTACGACGGGTTCACGTTCAACGCGATCACATGGCTCGAGGCCCTCGGCTTCTGCGCGCTGGGCGAGGCGAAGGATTGGCTCGACGGCGGCCGGCGCATCGCACTTGACGGCGACCTTCCCGTCAACCCACACGGCGGCCAACTCTCGGAAGGCCGCACCCACGGTTTTGGCTTCATCTACGAAGCGATCGCGCAGGTGCGCGAGCAAGCGGGTGATCGACAAGTGGCCGACGCCCGCACCGCGGTGGTCACCTCGGGCGGCGGTACGCCCTCCGGTGTGCTGCTTCTTCGACGCGACGGGACGTAGCCCGCTCAGACGACGCGCTCACCGTCCTTCATGACCGCGATCGCTCGGGTCGGACAGCCCCGCGCCGCGGCGCTCACCTTCTCCTCCGGCTGCGCGTCCGGATCGAGCACCATGGCGATGCCGTCCGCGTCGAGACCGAACACGCCGGGTGCCGAGAACGTGCAGTTGCCCGAACCCATGCACTGATCGCGGTCGATCGAGATCTCGAGCGCCATCAGCGACCAGCGGCTTCCTCGATCGCGGCGACGAGTTCTCCGTACGTGTCCTGCGCGGCGGCGTAGGCGTCCGGTGCTCGCACGTGCACGAGCACGTCGGCCACGCCGACCGCGTCGAGTTGGGCTAGCTGGTCGGTCAGCTTCTCGATGTCGATCGATCGGACCTCGCTTCGAGGCAGGGCCAGCGTGCCGAGCACCGCGAGCGCGGCACCGTCGCCACCGGCCTCGTCGACGGCCGCGCGCATGCGAGGAACGCTCGCCCCCAGCTTGGCGGCGTCGTCGCCCCACGGAATCCAGCCACTACCGAAGCGCGCGAGCCGCCGGGCGACCCGTTCGTTGCATCTCCCGCTCACCCAGATCGGCACACCCCCGGCTTGGGCGGGCTTGGGCATGGCGTGGATCGCCTCGAAGGAGAGCTCGGGTGACGAGAAGCTGGCGCGCTGATCGCGCCAGAGCGTCTGGCAGACCGCGAGCGAATGGTCGAGCAAGCGGCCACGTGCACCGAAGTCCAAGCCGGCTGCTTCGTACTCCTCCCGCTGCCAGCCGATACCGACGCCGAGGTCGACGCGACCGTGGGACAGGACATCGAGCGTGGCCAACTGCTTGGCGAGCACGACGGGCCGTCGCAGGGCCGCCAACAGGATGTAGGTGCCGAGGCGAACGCGCGTGGTCTGCGCCGCCACCGCAGTGAGCACCGTCAGCGGCTCGAGCCAGTGCCCGTCGGGGCCGGTGGGTTGCCGTCCGCCTTCGACCCCGCCGGCGTCGGGTTGTCCGTACGCCTCGAGGTTCTCTCCGAACACGACGTGATCGGAGACGACGACGCGATCGATGCCGGCTTCGTCCGCGGCGCGCGCGAGATCGAAGACGCGATCCCAGTTGCCGGGATCCTCGGCGGCGAACGTGGGCAGGGAGACCGAGAGCCGCACCGGGTGGCTCAGCCTTCTGTCTTGTACGCCTCAGGCGTGCCTTCGAGGATGACGGCCTTGGTCTCGAGGAAGGGCAGCAAGCCCTCCTTGCCGCCTTCGCGACCGAGACCCGACTGTTTGAACCCACCGAACGCCATGCCGAAGTCCGTGCGGAAGTGGTTGTGGCCGACCGTGCCCGAACGAAGCTCGCTGGCAACCGCGCGGGCCCGGTCGACGTCATGGGTGAACACCGACGCGTTGAGACCGAAGATGGTGTCGTTCGCGATCCGAACCGCGTCCTGCTCGTCGGCGGCCGGGATCACACTCAGCACGGGGCCGAAGATCTCCTCGCGAGCGATCGTCGACGCGTTGTCGACGTTGCCGAACACCGTCGGCTCGACGTAGAAACCGCGGTCGAGGTCTTTCGGACGACCGCCACCAGCGGCGAGCGTCGCACCTTCGTCGATGCCCTTGGCGATGTAGCCCTCGACGCGCGTCACGCTGCCGTTCCGCCACCAACGGGCCCATCTGTGTCTGCTCGTCGAACGGGTCGCCCACCCGAACCTTGGAGAACGAGGCAGCCAGCGCGTCGAGGAGCTCGTCGTGGCGGTTCTTCGTCACGACGATGCGGGTGAGCGACGAGCACACCTGCCCGGAGATAGCGCACTCGGCACGCGCCAGGGTCTTGGCCGCGATCGCCAGGTCCATGTCGTCGAGGATGACCGCGGCCGACTTCCCACCGAGCTCGAGCGTGCAGCGCGCGATCCGCTCGCCGCACAGCGACGCGATACGGCGCCCCGCGGCCGTCGAACCGGTGAAGGTGATCTTGTCGACATCGGGGTTCCGAACCAGTAGCTCGGACACCTCGCGGTCGGCGGTCAAGACGTTGAGCACGCCGGGAGGCAAGCCGATCTGCTCCGCGACCTCCGCGACCACGTTGCCTTCACCGGGCGCCTCCGGCGACGACTTGAGCACGATGGTGCAGCCGGCGAGGAGGGCTGGGCCGATCTTGTGGCAGATGAGCGCCATCGGCGCGTTCCACGGGATGATGGCGCCGACGACGCCGACCGGCTCGCGCACGAGCAGACCGAACTCGCCGCCCAGGGTCGGCTGCGCCTCCTCCTCGAACGGGAACGTGTCGGCCAGCGCGGCGTACGAGTTGAGGGCACCCGACCCGATCATGCCGGCGTACTGCGCGAACTGGAAGAGCGCACCGGACTCGCGCGGCCACAGCTGACCGAGTACGTCATTGCGCTTCTCGAGGCCGGCGCCCAGCGCGCGGATGTACTCGGCCCGTTCGGCATGCGTGAGTCGCGGCCAGGGGCCTTCGTCGAACGCTCGTCGCGCCGCCGCTACCGCTCGAGACATGTCGTCGGGCGCCGCCTCCGCGATGCGGTAGTACACGTCCTCGGTAGTGGAGTCGATGACGTCGATGGTCGCGTCGGTCGAGGGTGCGACCCACTCGCCCCCGATGAAGAACCGATCGGCGTGCAGAGCCGGTGCGGTCGTGGCCTGGGTGGTGCTCATCTGCTCTCGATTCTCATTTGGACTGGCCTCACTTTGAACTGCTCTCAGTCAACCGTAGATGTATCCGTCGTTGCGTACTCGAGCGGCAGGTGCTTGATGCTGCCGTTGACGATGGCGCTCAGCCGCTCGACCGGGCCGGCCACCTCGAACGATTCCAGTCGTGTCAGCAAGTGGCGGAAGATCTTCTCCAGCTCGACCCGCGCGACCTGGGCGCCCATGCAGAAGTGTTCGCCGAAGCCGAACGCCAGATGCGGGTTCGGTTGCCGATCGACCCGGAACGCGAACGGATCATCGAAGACGTCCTCGTCCCGATTGGCCGAGGCGAAGTACAACGCGAGCTGGTCACCGGCGCTGATCCTCACCCCTCGAACCTCGCAGTCCTCGGTGGCAGTGCGGGTGAAGTGGCTGATCGGGCTCGACCAGCGCAGGATCTCGTCAACGGCACTCGGAAGCAGCTCGGGATCGGCGCGCAGCCGCTCCCACTCGCCGGGATGCTCCGAGAAGGCGAGCAACCCGCCGCTGATCGCGTTGCGGGTGGTCTCGTTGCCGGCCTCGACGAGGAGCTCGCAATACGAGATGAGCTGTGTCTCGGTGAGGGCTACACCGTCGATCTCACCTCGGATCAGCTCGCTGACCAGATCGTCCCGCGGATCGCGACGGCGTTGTGCGATCAGCGTCTGGAAGTACGCGTACACCTCGCCGCGTGCGCGTTTGATCGTCTGACCGGGTGTCTCGCCCGGCTGTCGGTATTCCGGATCGTCCTTGCCGATGACTTCGTTGGTCCAGCGGAACAGCAACGGCCAGTCGTCGCTCGGTACGCCGAGGATCCATGCGATCACCGCGAGCGGGAACGGCGCCGCGATGCGCTCGACGAAGTCGAGCTCACCGGATGTTCCCGAGGGCGCCGCGGCGTCGAGGACCTCGACGGCGATGCGCTCGATCTCGGGGCCCTGCGCGCGCACCGCACGCGGCGTGAAGCGACCGTTCGCGACCCGACGCACGGGCCCGTGTTCGGGGGGATCGAGCATGACGACCATCTCCGACGGCGGGAACACCACCCCGGCACGCCGCAACGTGATTCCCTGCGCGCTCGAGAACAGCAGCGGCTGCTTCGAGATCTCCAGGATGTCTGCGTGCTTGGTGATCGCCCAGAACGGCTCGTACCCCGTCGGGCGCGAAGTACGCCACCGGTTCCTCGGCGCGCAGACGCGTCCACAACGTCGTGCGGATACCCGGCCCGCGCGTAGCGCTCGGGATCGATCAGATCGAGGACGTCGACGTCGGCGGTCATTGCGGTTTCGGCTCCCGCGGGAGACCCAGCAGCCGCTCGCCGATGATGTTGTGTTGGATCTCGCTCGTGCCGCCCATGATCGACGTGGCGCGCGACGAGAGCATCCCGAGCGCCCACCGCCCGTCATCGATGGCCTGGTCGTCGCCCGGCATCAGGAGTGCATCCGGTCCGAGTCGCCACGATGGCCGTGTCGTACAGCCGCTGGCTCATGCCCGCCCAGAACAGCTTGACGATGCTCGACTCGGGACCGAGCGGCTCGCCCCGGGCCAGCCGCGTCCGCGTGCGCGCGTTGAGCAGGCGGAAGATCTCGACCTCGATCCACGACGTCATGAGGCGCTGCCGAACGTGCGGGTCGCCCGAGCGGTCCGCGCGACGCGCACGCTTCGATCAGCTGACCCATGGCCACCTCGTGCAGCACCTGTTCCTTCCACACGAACGACGCGCCGCGCTCGTTGGCCAGGGTCGTGTTCGTCACGCGCCAGCCCTCGTGCTCGGGCCCGATCAGGTTCTCGACCGGAACCTCGACCTCGTCGAGGAACACCTCGTTGAACTCGCTCTTGCCGGTGATCTGGCGCAGCGGGCGAACCTCGACGCCGTTCGCCGTCATCGGGATGGCCAGCATCGAGATCCCACGGTGGTTGGGAGCGCTCGGGATCCGTTCGCACCAACGCGATGGCCCAGTCGGCGAACTGCGCGTACGACGACCACACCTTCTGGCCGTTCACGACGTAGACCCCGCCGTGCTTCTCGGCCCGTGTGGTCAGTCCGGCGAGGTCGCTGCCGGCATCGGGCTCGCTGAAGAGCTGACACCACACGTCGTCGCCGGCGAGGATCCTCGGCATCCACCGTGCGCCGCTGCTCCTCGGTGCCGTGCGACATCAGCGTCGGGCCGACCAGGCTGACTCCCCCGCGTCCGATCAATGGCGGCGCGTCGGCGCGGGCGAGCTCCTCGTTGTAGATCGCGATCTGCGACGGCGACGCGCCGCGGCCGCCGTACTCGACCGGCCACTGGATGCCGACCCACTTCCCCTCGTGGAGCGTGCGCTGCCAGGCGCGCAACGCGTCCGCTTCCTCGCGCGTCGTCGCGATGTCGACGGCGGGACCCGGGTGGCTCGATCAGCCACGCGCGCAGCTCGTCGCGGAACTGCCTCGTCCTGCGCCGAGATCTCCCCCCGGAGCTCGATCACGCTGTTGAACTCCAGATACAAGCGCTCGAGGCCACGCAACATGTAGATCGGCGTGTACTCGTAGCGCCGATCGCCGGCCGGGCCGTGCTCCGCTTCGGAGATCCTGATGTCATCCAGCCGGTCGAGGATGCGCTCGAGGCTGACGCGGGCCTCGGCCCGCGCGAGCGGCGCACCGGCGCAGGTGTGGATGCCGAACCCGAAGCCGAGGTGTTGGCGACCGTTCACCCGGTCGAGGCGGAACTCGGCCGGATCCTCGAACTGCCTCGGGTCGCGGTTGGCCGCGCCGTTGTGAACCATGACCGTCGTACCCGCCGGGAGGTCGACCCCGCCGACCGTGGTCGGAACGCGTGACAAGCGGAACTCGCCCTGGATCGGGCTCTGGAGCCGCACCGTCTCCTCGATGAAGCTCGGGATGCGTTCGCGTTCGTCGCGCAGCAGCTGCTGGAGCTCCGGGCGTTCACCGATCAGCTGGAGCATCGAGCCGAGCAACCGGGCCGTGGTCTCGCCGCCCGCCGTGAACAAGTTGGCGGCGATCAGCATGACCTCGCGAACCTCGGGCAGGGAGCCGTCGGGGAACGTGGCGGTGGACAGACCGGTCATGACGTCGTCGCGCGGTTCGCGTCGCCGCTCCTCGATGTAGGACGTGAACCGGTCGTAGAGGAACTCCAGAGGCTTGTGCGCCATCGCGCCGCCCTCGTTGCGACGAGTGGGCCGCTTCTCACCCTGCAACTCCTTGCGAATCGTCTCGTGATCCGCTTCGGGGACACCGAGCAGATCGGCGATGACGAGGAGCGTGAAGGGCTTGGCGTACTCGTCGTTGAACTCGCACTCACCCCGGACGACGAACTCGTCGATCTGGCGATCGGCGAGCCGCCACATGAACTCCTCGTTCTCGTCGAGGCGCTTCGGCGTGATCAGACGCAGCAACAGGCCCCGATGCGCGGTGTGCTTCGGCGGATCGAACGACGGCAGCTGATCGCTGAACGGCAACTCGTCACGGTGCTCCTCGATGAGCGCACTGACGTCATCACCTTCGAGTGGGACGGGGAAAGCCACGTTGGGCCCGCTGACCGCGTTGCACGACGAGAACGTGGCGGGATCGTTGTACACCGCCATCGCTTCTTCGAAGCCGGTGATCATGACCACATCGCGATGCGGCTCGCGCCATACCGGGCCGTGCTCGCGGAGGTACTCGTAGTACGGGTAGGGGTCCTGGTAGAGGGAAGTGGCGCGGAAGTAGTCGATCTCGTCGAACTCGGAGGTGCTCACCGCTACACCGATCCGAGAGGACTGCGACCGAGAAGGCCGCGCTCGATGATGTGCGCGGCGGCGTCGATCTCGGCCGTGGGCCGCTCCCGTGCGCCGAACACTCCGAGCAGCCCGACCATCACGACAGCCTCGGTGTCGAAGTCACCGAACCCTCGCGGGCGCAGGTACCGGGACATCCGCCGACGACCCCAATCGAGCAGCGGCGCGGACTCGGTCCGGAGTGAGGGATCCTGGTGGGCGGCGTCGACCCAGATGCGCAGCATCGCCGCCTCGTTGGCGTGGGCGGAGTTGTAACGCCGGAGCCACCGGCGCAAGACGCTGCGGCCCGTCGCCTCATCCAGCCCAGAGAGGTCGGGCATCTCCAGGACCGCCGTCCCGACGGCTTGCACCGCTCGGGCGGTGAGCAGCCGAGCGAGCTGCTCCTTGTTCTGGAAGTACCGGTAGAACGCACCATGTGAGACGCCGGCGGCAGTGACCAGATCGTCGACGCGGGTGTTGTGGTAGCCGAGCTCGACGAAGACCTCGCGTCCGGAAGCAAGCAGGGCTTCGAGCGCGCGGTTCTCCGAGGCCGCCGGCTGGACGGCGATGTCCGGCCGAAGCGTGTCGAGCATCCCCGCGTCGGCCGCGAGCACAGGCATCGACGCGCCCTCGGCGGGGTGCACGTTCACGTCGGCGTGCAGACCGAACAAGGTGCGGTGCAGTACATCGGTGATGACGGTCTCGACGTGCTCGCGTGGATACGCGTCGGGCGCCGCGGAGCGCAGGATTCCGGTGATGTCGAGTGTGTGGTTCAGACACTCGAGGAGCAGTCTGATCACCGGATCGAGCTGGCGCGGCGGAAGCGTCGTGGTCGTGAGCCGGGCATGGATCCGCGCCACCGTCTCCTCGCCGGTGCGCCACGCCACGGCCGCAAGCACGTCGTCACTCTCGAGGGCGTGGAAGACCGGTGCGTAGCGTGCGTGCGTCTCCGCGTAGCGCGCAACCCAAGCGCGCATCGCGGCCCAGCCCTGCGCATCGTGAGTGAGCGGGTCAAGAGCCTCCGTCGACGCGCTCACCTGTCGGGCCACTTGTCCCGCTAGTTCCTTGAAGACGTCGTCCTTGCTGGCGAAGTACTGGTAGAAGGACACCCGCGAGCACTGCGCGAGCTTCGTGATCCGGTCGACGCTGCAGCCGTGGTAGCCATCCTCACCGAACGCCAGCAACGCGGCGTCGAGGATCCGCTGCTGGGTCCGCAGCCCCCGGACCCCGACCTTCGGGTTGTCGGAGAACGGCGCGCGACGAACGATCGCGACCGCAGCGTCGGACCGCCCGTCTTGCTCGTCGTCGCTCATCTCCGGGCTCCTCGACACTGGCTGGGCTTCTCGATGACACTACCGTTAGTACACGCCGCATTGCCACAACGGCCATGAGCGCTATTGGCCAGCCAGTGCTACGGTGCGTTGACTCATGTGTTAGCTGAAGTCCGGCCTTGCAACCGGGGTCGCCGGAACGAGCAAACGACGAGACCGGGGTGCGCGTCGTCTCGCCAGGGGTGCGGAAAAACCGGCCGCAGCTCGGGCCGACCTCGTGTGGACGCTCAACCGCTCACCGTACTGACGAGACAGGAAGACTTCATGGAACATCGACCCTTCGGACGTACGGGGCTCGACGTCTCGGCCATCGGCTTCGGCTGTTGGGAGGTCGGCGGCGGCTACGGAGAGGTCGACGAGCCCGCCTTCGCCCGCGCCGTGGGGCGGGCGCTCGACCTCGGCATCAACTGCTTCGACACCGCCGAGGGATACGGCATGGGCGCATCGGAGCGTGCCCTCGGACAGGCGCTGGGCTCGCGCCGTGACGAGGCGATCGTGGTCACCAAGTTCGGCATGAACTACCGGGACAAGCCGAACCTTCGTGACAGCAGCCGCGATCGGGTGATGACGTCGATCGACAAGAGCCTCGAGAACCTCGGCACCGACTGGGTCGACGTCTACATGGTGCACTGGCCCGATCGAGAGACTCCCTTCGAGGAGACGATGAGTGCGCTGGACGACGTCGTGCGCGCCGGAAAGGCACGGGCCGTCGGCGTCTCGAACTTCAAGGCGGCCGAGATCGAGGCTTGCATGGGCACCCGCCGCGTCGACGTGGTCCAGTACGGCTACAACATGTTCGATCGCCGCATGCAGCGCGAGATCTTCCCGTACTGCGAGGAGAACGGCGTGGGCTTCATGGCGTATGGGTCCCTCGCGTTCGGACTGCTGACCGGCACCTTCACCGCCGACATGGACTTCGGTAGCGGCGACTGGCGCGCCCGCCAAGGCAAGATGGGCTCGATCAAGATGTTCGAGTCGCTCTTCGGCGCCGAGTCCTTCCCTCGCAACGTCGATGCGGTAGAGGAACTGAAGGGCATCGCGGCCCGTTACGACCGGAGCCTCCCCCAGCTCGCGCTCCGCTGGGCGACCTCGCATCCGGCGGTCAGCACGGCGTTGGTGGGATGCCGAACGGTCGAGGAGCTGGAGGACAACGTCGGCGCGATCGGTTGGTCGATCAGCGACGAGGACCTCGCCGAGATCGACGCGATCTTCGCAAGACACGGAGTCAACACCGTGCCCGACTATTGGATCGAGGACGACTGACCGGTCGGGGGGACTGCACCATGGGTCAGCTCACGGGAAAGGTTGCGATCGTCACCGGCGGCGCCGGTGGCATCGGTCGCGGGATCGTCGAGGTGTTCGTGGACGAGGGTGCCGAGGTGGTCATCGCCGACCTCGACGCCGAACGCGGCGAGGACCTCGCCGCCGAGCTCGGCAAGAGGGCCGCGTTCAAGCGGACCGACGTCGCCGAGGCGGACCAGGTCCGGGCGCTGGTCGACTTCACGGTGGAGCGGTTCGGGGGGCTGCAGGTCATGTGCAACAACGCCGGCATCGGGGGTCCCCACCGCCGCTTCCTCGACGACGAGCTGAGCGATTTCGACGAGCTGATGCGCGTGAACGTCTTCGGCGTCATGGTCGGCTGCCAGCGGGCCGCCCTCCACATGGCTGAGCATGGCGGTGGTTCGATCATCAACACGACCTCGATCGGTGGGATCAACGCCGGTGGCGGGCTGATGACCTATCGCGCGTCGAAGGCCGCGGTCATCCACCTCACCAAGTGCATCGCGATCGACGTAGCCGAGTACGGAGTTCGGGTGAACTGCGTCGCGCCCGCCCACATCCCAACGGGCCTCAACTCATCCTTCGACCAGACGAAGATCGTGCGACGCATGCAGCCGCTGCAACGTGTGGGCTCGCCGACGGACGTGGCGAACGCGATCGTCTATCTGGCCAGCGACCTCTCCGCCCAGGTGACGGGCATCGTGTTGCCCGTCGACGGCGGGACCACCGCCGGACCGCCCATGCCCAGGCTCGAGGACGTCACCGTGTCCCCCGCGAAAGGACCTTCCGATGCCAGCTGATCTCGTCATCCGCGGTGGAACGGTCTTCGACGGGAGCGGCGCGCCCGGCCGGCCGGCGGACGTGGCGATCGAGGGAGCGGTGATCCGTGAGATCGGACCGAACCTGCGCGGCGAGCGGGAGCTCGACGCGTCGGGCTGCGCGGTCGCTCCGGGCTTCATCGACATCCACACCCACTATGACGCGCAGGTGTTCTGGGACCCGGCACTCCGGCCGTCGTCGTATCAAGGGGTCACCACAGTCGTGGCGGGCAACTGCGGGTTCGCGATCGCACCAACCCGCCCCGAGAACCGCGATGCGATCGTGGGCACGCTCGAGAACGTCGAGGACATGGACGCCGCAACGCTGACAGCCGGCATCTCCTGGGACTTCGAGACGTTCCCCGAGTACCTGGAGTCGATTCGCCGGCGCGGGACGGTGCTCAACTTCACCGCCTACATCGGACACTCGCCGTTGCGGCTCTACGTGATGGGCGATGCCGCGTACGAGCGGGCCGCCACGACCGATGAGATCGACCGCATGTGCGAGATCGTGCGCGAGGCGATCGCGGGAGGCGCGGCGGGCTTCTCGACCAGCTTCTCGTACGCGCATCGGGGCGTCGACGGCAAGCCCGTCCCGAGTCGCTTCGCCGAGCGCGACGAGGTCCACGCGTTGTTCCGCGCCGCGGGCGAGACGGGCAAGGGCGTGATACTCATCACCCCCGGCGAGCAATGCACCTACGCCGACGTCTACGAGTGGCAGCCTCGCGTCGGGCGGCCCTTCACCTACCCACTGTTCGCGGCGCCCGGAGGAAAGCATCTGGAACCGGTCGCACTGCACGAGCAAGGCCTGTCGCATGGCGCGCAGGTGTGGCCGCAGGTGACACCTCGGCCGCTCACGATGCAGTTCACCCTCGCCGACCCGTACAGCCTCAACACCGGCAAGGTGTTCGGCGAGCTGCTACAGGGCGGCCGGGAGGCGCGGATCGCGGCCTACCGCGATCCGGAGTGGCGGGCACGGGCGGCGGTGGACCTGGAGGATTCGCCGATGCGACCGCGTTGGGAAACGTTCGAGGTCTCCGAGTCGCAGCAGTTCCCCGACCTGCAGGGTCGCCGGGTGAGCGAGCTGGCGCGCGAGCGCGACTGCTCGCCGCTCGACGTGATGTGCGAGTTGGCCGTGGCCGAGGACCTGAAGACGCGATTTCGCGCCTACATCGCCAACGACGACGTCGACGCCGTGGGTCATCTGCTCACGCACGACCACGTGGCTCTCGGTCTCTCCGACGCGGGTGCGCACGTGGATCAGCTCTGCGATGCTCCGCTGCCCACCGACCTGCTCGGTACGTGGGTACGCGAGCGCGGGGTGTTGACCCTCGAGCACGCCCTGCGCAAGCTGACCGGTGAGCCGGCTGACATGTTCGGCTTCGTACGTCGCGGCTACCTGCGGGAGGGCTACTGGGCCGATGTGTGTGTCTTCGATCCGGAGACGGTTGCACCCGGTCCCACGAAGCGTGTGCGCGACTTCCCGGCCGACGGCGAACGCCTCACCGCGGAGGAACCGATCGGCCTGCGCCACGTGCTGGTCAACGGAACGCTCATCCGCCAGGACGGCACGCAGCTCGACGTGCTCGACCAACCGCCGGGCGCTCGGCCCGAGATCGCCTGAAAGGACGTTGCCCGTGAGTAACACGACCGACACCGGCGTCTCGTACGACCCGTACGACGTCGAGATAAACGCCGATCCGTATCCCGTGTACCGCAGGCTCCGAGAAGAGGCGCCGCTGTACCGCAACGACGAGTACGACTTCTACGCGCTCAGCCGGTTCGACGATGTAGAGCGCGCGCTCGTCGACCGTGAGACGTACATCTCCGGCCGCGGCGCGATCGTCGAGCTGATCCGGGCGGACATCGAGTTCCCACCCGGGGTGATCATCTTCGAGGACCCACCGATCCACACGATGCATCGAGGACTCCTGTCCCGGGTGTTCACGCCGAAGAAGATGAACGCCCTCGAACCGCAGATCAGGGAGTTCTGCGCTCGCAGCCTGGATCCGCTGGTCGGGGCGGATGGGTTCGACTTCATCCGCGACCTCGGCGCGCAGATGCCGATGCGCGTGATCGGCATGCTCCTCGGCATCCCCGAGGAAGACCAGGAGGCGATTCGCGACCAGTCGGACGCCAACCTGCGAACCAAGCCGGGAGAACCGATGCGCGTCGCACCCGACCGCATCGCATCCGGCGAAGCCTTCGAGGAGTACATCGACTGGCGGGCCGAGCACCCGTCCGACGACCTGATGACGGAGATGTTGCACGCCGAGTTCGAGGACGAGACCGGAACGACGCGGAGGCTCACGCGCGAGGAGGTGCTCACGTACGTGAACGTCGTCGCGGGCGCCGGCAACGAGACGACAACGCGGCTGATCGGCTGGACCGGCAAGGTGCTGAGCGACCATCCCGATCAACGGCGGGAGCTCGTCGAAGATCGCAGCCTCATCCCGAACGCGATCGAGGAGCTCCTGCGCTACGAGTCGCCGGCACCGCACGTGGCGCGGTACATGACCCGCGACGTGGAGCACCACGGCGAGATCGTGCCCGAAGGGAGCATCATGATGATGCTGATGGGATCGGCCAATCGCGACGATCGAAGGTTCCCCGATGGCGATTCCTTCGACATCCATCGCGAGGTCGGCCAGCACCTGACGTTCGGCTACGGCATCCACTTCTGTCTGGGCGCCGCGCTGGCCCGACTCGAGGGGCGCATCGCACTGGACGAGGTCCTCGAACGCTTTCCCACGTGGGACGTGGATCTCGACAACGCCCGGCTGTCGCCCACCTCCACCGTGCGTGGATGGGAGACCCTGCCGGTCGTCACGCGATGATGCAGGACTTCCCGTGATCGAGGACTTCGAGATCCGCGTCGACGATGCCGTACTCCACGACCTGCGTCGCCGTCTGGAGCAGACCCGGTTCCCCGACCAGATCGACGGCACCGGCTGGGAGTACGGAATCCCGGTCGACTACCTGCGCGAGCTGGTGAAGTACTGGCGCGACATCTATGACTGGCGAACGCAGGAAGCGCGACTGAACGCGCTCGACGCACCGTCGCACTGTCGTCGACGATCAGCCGATCCACTTCGTGCACGCACGCTCGACGCACGAGGACGCGTTTCCGCTACTGATCACACACGGTTGGCCGGGCTCGATCGTGGAGTTCCTCGACGTCATCCCCCGCCTGACCGATCCAGAGGCGCACGGTGGAGTGGCCGCAGATGCCTTCCACGTGATCGCGCCATCGTTGCCCGGCTATGGGTTCTCCGGACCCACCCAAGCACGCGGCTGGGACACCTGGCGCATCGCTCGGGCGTTCGTCGAGCTGATGCAACGAACTCGGCTACTCGAGATACGGCGCGCAGGGTGGCGACTGGGGCGCGCAGGTCACGACGCGAATCGGCGCACTGGATGCCGAGCACTGCACGGCGATCCACCTCAACATGCCGATCGGCGAGCCTCCAGAGGAGCGGCTCGAACTCACCGAGCAGGACAAGGCCGACCTCGCAGCCATGCAGCAGTTCCAACGCGACGAGTCGGGCTACGCCCACGAGCAATCGACCAAGCCACAGACACTCGGCGTCGGCCTCAACGACTCGCCCGCCGGCCTACTGGCCTGGACCGTCGAGAAGTTCCGAACCTGGAGCGACTGCGACGGTGACCCGGAGACGGTGTTCACCCGAGATCAGCTGATCACGAACGCGATGGTGTACTGGGTGACCGGCACGAGTGCCTCGTCAGCCCGTCTCTACTGGGAGCACCAACACCGCGGTTCCGGGGAGGGCGAGCCCGGCTACGTGGGCGTGCCCACCGGCGTGGCGCGCTACCCCAAGGAGGTGGTGCGCTTCCCGCGCTCCTGGGTCGAGCGGCGCTACAACGTCACGCATTGGGCCGACATGCCGCGCGGTGGACACTTCGCGGCGATGGAACAACCCGAGTTGTTCGTCGACGACGTGCGCACCTTCTTCCGAAACCAACGACGAACTGACGAGGGAGTCTCCTGATGGGATTGTTGGACGGCAAGGTTGCGGTCGTGACCGGTGCGGGCTCGGGCATGGGCAAGGCCTCGGTCGAGGTGTTCGCCCGAGAGGGAGCCAAGGTCGTCGCGGCCGACGTCAGCGGAGCCGAGCAGGACACGGCGGCGGAAGTCGGCCCGGACGCGCTGGCTGTGCATTGCGATGTCTCCGAGGAAGACGACGTCGAAGCCATGGTGGCGGCGGCCGTCAGCGCGTTCGGCCGCGTCGACGTCGTGTGCAACGTCGCCGGCATCGCCGATGCCGCGATGCTCGCGGACGTCACGATGGAGCAGTACGACCGGTTGATGAATGTCGATCTGCGCGGCGTGCTGCTCGGCACGAAGCATGGGATCCGGGCCATGGTCGAGTCGGGCGAGGGCGGGTCGATCGTCAACTGGTCGTCGACGGGCGGGCTCAACGGCTCGATGTTCACCGGCGTGTACTCGGCCGCCAAGGCGGGGGTCATCGCCATCACCAAGACCGCGGCCGTCGAATACGGGGCTCAGGGCATCCGCGTCAACTGCCTCTGCCCGGGCTTCATCTACACCGCGATGAGCGCGGGCGGGGAGAACATCCCGGGCATCCTCGAGAAGGCGGCGTTGAACCGGGGCGGCCAGGCCGGCGAGGTGGCCGAGGTTGCGGCCTTCCTGGCCTCGGATCGGGCCTCGTTCGTCTCGGGCGCCGTCATACCCGTCGACGGAGGGTGGGCCGCGAAGCTCGCCTAGGCCTCTCGTACGTGATCGGCGTAGCCGAGCGGTAACAGCTCAACGAGTTGGCCGTCCGGATCACGGATGAAGATGCCAGCCTTGATGTCGGTGTCGGTCAGCACCTCGCCGCCGTACTCCGCGACACGCGCGCAGACCCCCTCGATGTCGCACGACAACGAGATGTGCGTGAGCCCGGGCTCGTCCATCGAGCGTCGAGCCGATTCCCGCCGATGGGACGGGTCCGCGTAGTGGAGCAGCTCGAGGATGAACCCGTCGCGACGTAGGTAGCACGCCGTCATGGCGAGCGGCCCGTCGAGCGCGAGCAGCTGGGCCGTCGCCCGGTCCGGCGGTGAGATCTCGCGCCAGAACTCGAAACCGAGCAGATCCTCGTAGAAGCGCCGCGACAACGCGAGGTCCGAGACGCACTGCCCGACATGGTTGAACACGACGCGCCCGCTCATCGCGCCGCACCTGGAGTGGTCACACGTCATCCTCCCGCGTCGCGTGCTACCAAACATGGTGATGGCCGGGTCGTCGAGAGACGACCCGGCCCACCATGTCACAGCCGGGGGGGGACCGCTGTGAGGTATGTCCCTTCGGGCTAGCCGATGGCGATCTGGCCGATCCGCAGGGGCAGCGCGCCGAGCTTCGGTCCCCCGGCCACCACTCGCCTTCGGCCACTGACCTTCATTTGGGGCCTATCGGCTTTCCCCCGCTCACACCGGACCGGAGGCGCGCGTCATCAGCCACACCATGAGGAAACGTGGACGGGGAGCGCCATCAGCCCGGCAGCGCTCAGATGCGACCCGTTCGATCCAAGAATGACGCGACTGTCAGAGCAGGGGAGTCGATCGCACGCTGCCGGTTCAGGAACCATTCGGGCCGATCGACCCTGTTCCCCGGGTCTTGGACCCTGTGCGAGTCCTTGTAGCCCGGCGTTGTTCACGAAACCCTGGCGTGCTGGTGACATGACTGTTATAAATCACAACGAGATGCCTGGGGGAATCAACTGCATCCTTGCTGCGTCGGGATCCGCGCTCAGCGGGTACTACCAACAACGATCCACTCGATTCGTCGCGGGCTGATCGGAAGAGCCTGTCTCTGCCTGAGCAGGCGCCAGGAGCGGGCAGGACGTCCCTGCCCTCGAAACGGGGGGTACAAAACCATGAAGTTCGACCGCCGGCTCAAGGCCCTGACTGCGGGCCTCGCCGTCACTGCGCTGATCGGAGGCTTCGCCGTGTCGTCGGACGCGGCCGGACCGCCACCGATCGACGTGTCCCATGACCGAGTGACCTGCACCACGATGACAGGCAGCATCTCGATCACCCCGCCGATCACCGGTGTCTTCCCTGGCACGGGCTCGGCAACCGCAGTCGCGAAGGTCAAGCTCGACGGCTGCACCGACCTCGACAACGCGAACGTCAAGCTCAAGGCGTCGTCCGGGACCATCACCTTCACCTTCGCGAACAACTTCGCCACGGCCCTCGCCGGCGTCCAGACCGTGTCGAGTGCAAGCATCAGCGCGAAGTGGGCCACCGCGTCGGGCGCCGCCAAGCTCGTCCAGCCCACCAGCACCGTGACGTTCACTCAGCTCAACGGTGGTGTCGGGAGCCCGGGTGGGAACTTCACTGACTCCTATGCCTTGTTCCAGATCGGCCACGACGCCGCCCACGGCACCACGGCCGCTCCGTCCATCTCCGGTGCCTTCGCCGGCAACGACAGTGGCGCCGCCACGACGCTCGACATCCTGTCGTCGATCAGCGTCACCGCGTTGGTCGGACCGACCTACCTCGGCTCGACGACCACTCCCCAGCTCGCCAAGGCGCCGATCGGACTCGGGCAGCTGAACTTGGCCTAAGGGCACACGCAATCGGTGCGGGTCCCCACGCTTGCACCATCGAGGATCGTGGCTGGGTCGCACACTGCGACCCAGCCACGATCTCATTTTCGTCCCGTGTCGATCAGGCCGGATGCTTCAGCACGTAGACACGAGTGGGCCTCGGTCGGCAGTCGGGCGCGGCTGCTCGTGCTCGACTGCGTGAGCACGGCTCACGAGCGTCTCAGCTCGCCAGATCCGGACCCAACGACGGCCGCGGTGGCCATCTCGTCGACGTGACGGGCTCGACCCATCGGCACGGTGAGACAAACCAAACCCGACCACTTGGTCGAGCGTGATCTTGCGCTGTGTCTGTAACGGTCGCGTCACTAGTTTGCCAGCGACATTTTCAGGCCACGACCTGCCGATCTAGAACGTAGCCCTCGGGTTCCACCCAGGGGTGTTCCAGATATCCGACGACTCTCGAACACTGATGTCATCCCAAGTCACCGTTGCGACGGGGCCGGAGAGGATGCGGCCGCCTACGCGGGCTCGGCCCTCATCGCGGATCCGTCTGACCTCGAGTCATCGCGCCGTCGACGAGCAGGTCGATGCCGGAGACGAAGGACGCATCGTCGGAGAGCAGGTAGCGCACGGCCGCCGCGACCTCCTTCGGGTCGCCGAGGCGGCCTAAGGGCGTCCGTTCCAACATCTGGCGCATGGCGGGCTGGCGCTCCAACTCCATGCGACCCATGGGTGTGTCGATCAAGCCGGGCGCCACCGAGTTCACGCGTCCGCCGAAGGCACCCCACCGGACCGCGGCTCGACCAGCGGCGCGAATCACTCCCCACTTCGCCAAGGCGTAGGCATGTCCGCTGTCGGTGATGACGCTCGTGATCCGATCGAGGAACTCAGGAGCTCCGGGATCGTCCAGCAGGACGGCCTGATCAGGATCGACGAACGGCGCGATCTGATAGGCCGCCGAGGACGAGAAGCACACCGCCGCGGATCCTCGCTGCGCCAGCGCCTGGAAGCTGTCGAGAACGGACCACGTGCCTACGAGATCGACCTCGAACACCCGGCGCGCGTCGGCCATCGAAGGCGAGATGCCGGCCGCGTGCACCAGCGCTCGCAGCGGTCCGAGCCCTCGGACCTCGTCGACCAGCGCAGCCACGGCGGCCGGATCGGCGACATCGCACGCGACGCCGACGGCTCCGTCGATCGTCGGCGCTTCGAGATCGACGGCGACGACCACCTCGACGAGGTCGCGCAACGTCTCGACGCACTCGCGACCCATGCCGCTCGCGGCGCCCGTGATGACAGCGGTGGTCATGCGATCCGGTCAGCGGCCCGCGGCAGGCCCGGCAGCCACGGCGGCGAGGCAGAAGTCGACGACGTGATCGATCTGCGCACGCGTCGGGCGCGCCCGCTGCCACAGGAAGTCCGCCAACAGGCCGACCGCGGCGTGGGCCGCGAGCGTGGCATCGGTCTGCGGATCCGTGCGGCCCAGCTGCGCGAACGGTTCATGCAGCAAGGTCGCGAGCGATGTCGCCGCCGACGGGCGGTCAGGCCCGACGCGTTCGCTGAGACTGCCGCCGTTCCAGAGCACGGCACGCGTCGTCGCCGCGATGTCGTCGTCGGCCGCCTGCGCCATCACACCCTCGACCCAGCACCGCACCTGATCCTCGGGGCTCGACGCCTTCTCCATCTGATGACGGAGGTAACTGGTGAGGCGCACCGTGCCGTCCTCGAGGATGGTGGCGACCAGTGCTTCCTTCGACGCGAAATGGCGGTAGAACGCGTCGTTCGAGAGCCCGGCGGCGGCCACGATGTCGGCGACTCGCGGGCTGGACGCCGTGCCGCACGCGCGCATGACCTCGAGGCCCGCGTCGAGCAGTCGCCGCACCTCGTGGGCGTACTGCTCCTCGCGTTTGGCGACCCGCCGGGACGCGATCGCGCCGGCCACATCCGCGCCGGGACCCCGCCCTGTCCTTCGTCGGAAGAATTGCGTTCTGTGACATCAGAATCATATTCTGACGCACGGCGAAAGGGTCGTGCAATGGCATGGGACTTCGAGACCGAGCCCGAGTTCCAAGAGAAGCTCGACTGGGTCGACGCGTTCGTACGCGACGAGATCGAGCCCCTCGATCTCGTCTGGCGTGGCCTCGAGTTCACCCCGCTCGACGAGACGCGCCGGCGCGCCATCGACCCGTTGAAGGACGAGGTGCGCAAGCACGAGCTGTGGGCCACCCACCTCGGTCCCGAGCTCGGCGGTCAGGGCTACGGGCAGCTGAAGCTCGCGCTCCTGAACGAGATCCTCGGCCGGTCTTCGTGGGCGCCGATCGTGTTCGGTTGCCAAGCGCCGGACACCGGCAACGCCGAGATCATCGCCCACTACGGCACGCCGGAGCAGAAGGAGCGCTACCTGCGCCCGCTGCTCGACGGCGAGATGTTCTCCTGCTACTCGATGACCGAGCCACACGCGGGCGCGGACCCGACGATGTTCACGACCCGCGCCGAACGCGACGGCGACGAATGGGTCATCAACGGCTGGAAGTTCTTCTCGTCGAACGCGCGGACCGCGTCGTTCCTCATCGTCATGGTCGTGACGAACCCCGAGATCAGCGCGTACCAGGGCATGTCGATGTTCCTCGTTCCCACCGACACGCCCGGAGTCGACATCGTCCGCAACGTCGGGCTCGCCGGTGAGCCCGAAGGTGAGGGCTCGCACGCGCTGATCCACTACGACAACGTGCGCGTGCCGGTCGAGGCGCTGCTCGGCGGCGAAGGGCAAGCGTTCGCCATCGCGCAGACGCGGCTCGGCGGCGGGCGGATCCACCACGCCATGCGCACGATCGGCATGGCGAACAAAGCCCTCGACATGATGTGCGAACGGGCGCTCAGCCGCACGACGCAAGGCAGCATCCTGGCCGACAAGCAGTTCGTGCAGGGCTACATCGCCGACTCGTACGCGCAACTCGTGCAGTTCCGGCTGTTCGTGCTGTACGTCGCCTGGTCGATCGACAAGCACAACGACTACCGCAAGGTGCGCAAGGACATCGCGACGGCGAAGGTCGTCATGCCCACCGTGCTGCACGACATCGCGTGGCGAGCCATGCAGGTGCACGGTGCGCTCGGCGTGAGCAACGAGATGCCGTTCCTTTCGATGATCCTCGGCGCCGGCGTGATGGGACTCGCCGACGGACCGACCGAGGTGCACAAGGTCACGGTCGCACGTCAGGTGCTGCGCGACTACCGCCCGAGTGACGACATGTGGCCTACGCAACACATCCCGAAGCTCCGCGACGCGGCGCGCGCCAAGCTGGCCGAGTACCTGGAGCACGAGGTGGGAAACCTGTGAACCCGGTGATCGATGTCGAGCGCCTCGGCGCGTGGATGGACGACGGTCGGGCTGCCCGGCCAGGGCGAACCGCTCGAGCAGCGCTACATCTCGGGCGGATCGCAGAACGAGATCTACGAGCTGCGGCGCGGCGACCTGCACTGCGCGATTCGCATCCCCCCGACGTCCGCACCCGCGACGCGAGACGACGGCATCGTGCGCGAGTGGCGCATCATCGAGGCGCTCGACGGCACCGACGTGCCGCACACCGGAGCGGTCGCGCTGTGCACCGACCCCTCGGTGCTGGGTCGCACCTTCTACCTGATGGGCTTCGTCGACGGTTGGTCGCCGATGGAGCTCACCGACGGCTGGCCGGCCCCGTTCGACACCGATCTCGAGGCGCGCAAGGGGCTCGCGTTCCAACTCGTCGAAGGCATCGCGCTCCTGTCGAAGGTCGACTGGCAGGCCAAGGGCCTCGACGACCTCGGCCGGCCCGACGGCTTCCACGAACGCCAAGTCGACCGCTGGACCGCGTTCCTCGAGCGCATCAAGGGCCGCGAGCTGCCGGGCTTCGACGAGGCCTCGGCGTGGCTGCGCGCCAACCGCCCGATCGACTTCATCCCGGGGCTCATGCACGGCGACTACCAGTTCGCCAACGTGATGTACCGCGACGGTGCGCCGGCGCGGCTCGCGGCGATCGTCGACTGGGAGATGGGGACGGTCGGCGACCCGAAGCTCGACCTCGGCTGGACCGTGCAGAGCTGGCCCGAGGACACCAACGCGCCGGAGGCGGCGGAATCGAGCTACGTCGACATGTTCGGCATGCCGTCGCGCGACGAGGTGGTCGCGCACTACGCCGAGGTGTCGGGCCGCCAGGTCGACGACATCGACTACTACGTGATCCTCGCCAAGTGGAAGCTCGCGGTGGTGCTCGAACAGGGCTACCAACGCGCCGCCGACGACCCGAAGCTGCAGGCGTTCGGCCCGATCGTGCTCGACCTGATGAAGGGCGCGGCCGAGCTCGCCGAGACCACGGACTACAAGGGATGACCGATGCCGCGCCGCTCGCGCGCGAGCAGCGAGGCGCGGTCCTCATCGCGCCCTCGACCGTCCGGAGGCGCGCAACGCGCTGACGCCCGAGCTCATTCGCGCGATCGGTACGGCCATCGTCGACGCGGAAGCGCGATCCCGATCTACGCGCCGTCGTGCTCACCGGCACCGGCGATCGCGCGTTCTGTGCCGGCATGGACCTGCGCGCCTTCGCGGCCAGCGGCGCGCTTCGGCTTCGGCGACGACGACGTCGCCCAGGCGTTCTATCGGCTGCTCGAAGGTCGACGTCTCGGTGCCGCTCGTCGGCGCCGCCAACGGCGCCGCCGTCGCCGGCGGTTTCGAACTGCTCCTCGGCTGCGACGTCATCGTCGCGGCCGAGCACGCCACGTTCGGCCTTCCCGAAGTGCAGCGCGGCCTGATTCCCGGCGGCGGCGGCACGTTCCTCGGCACGCGGATCCCGTTGAGCGTCGCGCTCGAGATGACGCTCACCGGCGACCCGATCACCGCCGCGCGCGCCTACGAGCTCGGCCTCGTCAACGCGGTCGTCCCCGGCGACGAGGCCCTCGGCACGCGCGGTCGAGATCGCCGAGCGCATCGCGCGCAACGGTCCCCTCGCGGTCAGCGCGGCCAAGGAGCTCGTCCGGCTCGGGCTCGACGACACCGAGCACGCCCGGGCGCGGCTGCGAGAGTTGCAGCCGGTCGTGTTCGGCAGCGAGGACGCACGCGAAGGAGCACAGGCGTTCGTCGAGAAGCGGCCACCGCGTCTGGCAGGGCCGGTGAGCTGACGGTGCGCGCCGCGTTGTGTCGCGCAGTACGGCGATCCTGCAGGTCGTGCGCGTCGACGACATTCCGGCACCGCCGCTCGCGCCCGGACACGTCCGGGTGCGTGTGCATGCCGCGGCCGTGAACTTCCCCGACGTACTGCTCGTCGCCAACAAGTACCAGACTCACGGTGCCGCTGCCGTTCGTCCCCGGTAGCGAGTTCGCAGGCGTCGTGGTCGAGGTCGCCGACGACATCGACCGACCATCGCCGTCGGTGCGCGCGTCTTCGGCTCGTGCCTCAACGGCGCGTTCGCGGACGAGGTCGTCGTGCCGGCCGCGTCGTTGCAGCTCGTGCCCGACGGCATCGACGACCGACACGCGGCCGTGTTCGGCGTCGCGCACCGCACCGCGTACAACGTGCTCCGATCGGTCGCCGCGCTGGAGCCCGGCGAGGAGCTGATCGTCCTGGGCGCGGGCGGAGGCGTCGGGCTCGCCGCGGTCCAGCTCGGCACCGTGCTCGGTGCGTCGGTCACCGCCGTTGCCTCGACGCCGGAGAAGCTCGAGGTCGCGGCGGCCAACGGCGCGCGACATCTCGTCGACCATCGCGCGCGGCCGCTGCGCGAAGCGCTGCGCGAGCTCCTTGCCCACCGGCGGCGACGTCGTGGTCGATCCCGGTCGGCGGCGACCTCTCCGAACCGGCGCTGCGCTCGTTGCGCTGGGGCGGCCGTTTCGTCACCGTCGGCTACGCGTCGGGCGTCATCCCGCGCATCCCGCTGAACCTCGTGCTGCTCAAGGGCGTGCACGTGCTCGGGTTCCAGCTCATCGACTTCGTCACGCACGCACCCGACGAGCTCGCTCGCAACGAGCGCGAGCTGCTCGAACTGCTCGCCGAGCGCCGCGCGGTACCGCACATCGGTGCAACGTTCGCGCTCGACGACGTCGCCGACGCGCTGCAGTACGTCGCCGACGGCCGAGCGATCGGCAAGGTCGTGCTCGACATCGCTCCGTCGACGTGACCACCGCAACGCAGCACGCGTCAACGGGCGAAGGCGGCCGCGTACGCGGTGACTTGCGCGGCCGCGAAAGCCTTCGAGACGGGAGCACCCGCGCACACGCTGTCGAAGCCGTGGAAGGCGCCGTCGACGATGTCGAGGTCGCAATCGACGCCGGCCGCGCGCGAAGTCGCTCGGCGAAGGCCACGTCCTCGTCGTGGAAGAGGTCCAGGGTCCCGACGCCGATCCAGGCCGGAGGCAGACCGGCCAGGTCGTCGTGCCGAGCAGGCGCGGCGAGACTCGAGATCGCCGGCGAGCCCGGTGGCAAGCCGGTGTACGACGCCCACCCGAACCGGTTGGCCCGGTTGTCCCACAGGCGCAGGTTCCGTTCGTCGATGTCATCGCGCAGGACGGTGCGGTCATCCAGCATCGGGTACGCCAACACCTGCAGGACCGGCCTCACCTCGCCGCGATCCCGTGCGAGCAGCGCCAGACCCGCCGCGAGCCCGCCCCCCGCACTGGCGCCACCGATCGCCACCCGGTCGGCGTCGACATCGGCTCGCGAGGCGAGCCAGGCCAGGGCGTCGTAGCAGTCGTGGAGAGCCGTCGGGAAGGCATGCTCGGGCGCGAGCCGGTACTCCACGGCCGCAACGAGCGCTCCGAGCTCGCCCGCGAATCGCCGACAGGTGGCGTCGTCCTGCGCCGCCGTGCCCATGACGTAGCCGCCCCCGTGGATCCAGAGGATCGCCGGGTGCGGGCCAGGAACACCACCCGGCGGGCGGTGCAGGCGAACCGACACGTCGCCGACCGTGTGGACCTCGACGTCGGGAGGGCGGCGACGTGCCATCAGTCGCAGCGGCAGACGAACGAGCGACAACGTCCGTTCGCTCACTGCCCGTCGCGGCAACCGCCGGGCCGTACGACGCAACTCGGGATGGAACGAGGAGGTCACGAGCCCGACCCGACCGATGCGATCACCTCGGCAAAGCGATGCAGCGTCTCGACCGGTGCAAAGTCGGCAAACCACATGTAGAAGCGCTCGACGCCTCGGTCATGGAGCTGTGCAACGTGCTCGGTCAGATCAGCTGCGGTCCCGACGACGAGGGTGTCACCCAGCCCGGTGCTGCCGAATCGTCGTTGCATCCGCTCCCTCACCGCCGGGAGCTCGGCTTCCGACGGCGCGAGCGCCACCATCAGCTGCACGGAGACTCGCGCGGTCCCCGCATCAGCGCGGAGCTCGTCGAGTCGGTGCAGCTCGTGGACGGGAACGTTCCACCAATCGGCGTACTCGCGGACGAGCCCGAGCGTGCGCCGACCGACTCCGCCGACGGTGATCGGGATCGGCCGAGTGGGGACAGGTCGTTGCTGCGCGCCGACGAGTCGGAAGTGCTCGCCATCGTGGTCGACCACGTCTCCGGTCCACAGGCCGCGGAGGATGGCGAGCGACTCGGCGAGACGACCGACACGAGCGGGAGCCGCTGAACTTTCGCTCCGCCGGGTAGGGCTTCCGATACCGAAGGTCTCGAGCTCGGTCGGCACCGAGCCCCATCCGATGCCGAGCTCGAATCGGCCGCCGGATGCATGATCGAGCGAAGTGACCTGACGAGCCAACACCGCCGGGTGGCGCAGGGCGTCGCACAGCACGAGATGACCGACGGTCAGCGAGCGTCGTGTGCGCCAGCACCCACGACGCGATCGACATCGCCTCCCACATGTCCTGATCGAGCGCGAGCGGCGGGGCGAGGTGATCCATGAACGCGATGCCCTCGAAGCCGGACGCCTCGGCGGCGAGCGGCGCGCTCGACGATCGCTTCGTGCGTCATCCGCATCTGCGGGAGGAAGAGGTGGAAACCCGGGCTCACGGCCGTGCTCATTCGACCGGTCCGTTCGCGGCCTCGACGGCGCGGCGCAGGTAGGGCCATGCCACCTCCGGATCGAGGCCACCGCAGAGCGGATGCAGACCCAGCGGACCGTGGGCGCGAACCAACCTCACGGCTTCCTCGGTCGTGACGACCCGGTGCGCGCCGTTCTCGGCGCGGAACGCATCGACGGTGCTACCCCGCGACAGGCTGGCGGTTCCCTCGGCGGTCCCAGCGGCCTCGTTCCACTCCCAGTACCTCGTGGCGTCGACGAGCATCGACGGCCCGACCTCGCGCCAACCGGCGTCGACGTCGTCGTGCACGAAGACGATCAACGGAGCCGTCGGGTCCGGGAGCACGCACAGGCCCGGTTCGTAGCCGGCCTCGAGCGCAGCCTGCCGGTAGGCCTCCTCGACGACCGGGCCGGTTGGCCTGGCCGAAGAAACCGACGCCGTTCCGGCCGGCTCGGCGCGCCGCCGCCTTGCTCCCACCACCCCAGGCCAGCATGGGCATCGGTGAGGTGAACGGCGGTGGTGTGACACGGGGGCTGTCCCCTCCGGCGCCGGCCTCGCGGAGGAGCTCGAGGACGTAAGCGAGCTTCTCATCGGCGATCCGTCCGCGTCGTGTGAAGTCGACCCCGAACAGCTCGTACTCCTCGGGCCGGTACCCGAGGCCGAGCACGACGAGGGCACGACCCTGGCTGAGGTGGTCGAGCGTGAGGATCTCCTCGGCCAGGCGTACGGGTTCATAGAGAGGTAGAAGTGCGGCTCCGACCACGATCGGGGTGTTGGCCGTGACGGCCGCGATGGCCGCGGCGAGCATGAACGGCGTCGACAGGTAACCGTCGTCGGACGCGTGGTGCTCCGACACGACGATCGCCGTACACCCCTGCTCGTCCGCCCACGCCGACATGTCGACGACCGCTCGATGAAGTGCCGACCGCTCGACCGGCGACCGGCCCGGCGCGCGCAGGTCGAAGCGCATCATGTACATGTCGTCACCCTTGCATCCCTACCGCCGGCGCGCCGGAACCTAATCAACATTGACGTCGCAGTCGAAAAGTCCGGTCGACACGACTACGCTGCCGCCGTGGCCCAGACCGCCTTCGCACCCGACGTCTTCACCTGGCCGGCCGACGAACCACAGCTCATCGGGAGCAAGTGCCCCCAGTGCGCGGCGGTCACGTTCCCCCAGCAGGGCACGTGCCCACGCTGCGGTTCGGGCGACATGGGGCGCCATCTCCTCCCCCGCGAGGGGACGCTGTGGACCTTCACGACCCAGGACTTCCTCCCGAAGGAGCCCTACGCAAGTGGCGAGACGGTCGAGACCTTCCAGCCCTACGGCGTCGGGATGGTGCAACTGGGTGACGAGGTCCGTGTCGAGTCCCGGCTGACAGAAGCCGATCCCGATGTGCTCCGCATCGGGATGGAGATGGAACTGGTGGTCGTGCCGTTCCGCGTCGACGAGGACGGCACCGAGATCATGACCTACGCCTTCCGACCGACCTGACCCTTCCGACCGACCTGAGGAGCGCGCACGCCATGGACGACGTCGCCATCATCGGAGTGGGATTGCACCCGTTCGGCCGGTTCGGGCCCAAGTCCGCCATCGAGATGGGCGCAGAGGCGATCGGCGCCGCCTGTGACGATGCGGGAATCGCGTGGAAGGACGTGCAGTTCGCGTTCGGCGGCAGCTACGAGGTCGACAACCCCGACGCCGTCGTCGCGCAGCTCGGCCTGACCGGGATCCCGTTCATGGACGTGTACAACGGTTGCGCCACAGCGGCGACGGCGTTGCAGCTCGCCGCCCAGTCGATCCAGTCGGGGATGTACGACATCGGCGTGGCCGTCGGCATGGACAAGCACTTGCCGGGCGCGTTCACGGCGGATCCCGTCCACTACAGCGCGCCGTCGTGGTACGGCGAGATGGGGTTCTTCCTCACCACCAAGTTCTTCGGCATGAAGATCAACCGCTACATGCACGACTACGGCATCTCGCACGAGACGCTGGCGCGGGTCGCGGCGCGGGCGTACCGCAACGGCGCATTGAATCCGAACGCGTTCCGGCGCAAACCGATCTCCGAGGACGAGATCCTGTCGTCACGAATGCTGAACTATCCGCTCACGCAATACATGTTCTGCGCGCCCGACGAGGGCGCCGCGGCGGTCGTGCTGTGCCGGGCCGACATCGCCCGCCGCTACACGTCCAGCCCCCTCTACTTGAAGGCCGCGGCGATGAGGACTCGCACCTACGGCGCGTACGAGGTTCACAACTCGTGGGCCGCAGTGCAAGAGGACGTCGCACCGACCGTCTACGCCTCGAAGGCGGCCTACGAGATGGCGGGCATCGGCCCCGAAGACGTCGACGTGATCCAGCTGCAGGACACCGATGCGGGGGCCGAGGTGATCCACCTGGCCGAGAACGGGTTCTGCGCCGACGGCGAGCAGGAGAAGCTGATCGCCGATGGCGCCACCGAGATCGACGGTTCCCTACCGGTCAACACTGACGGAGGCCTGATCGCCAATGGTGAGCCCATCGGTGCGTCCGGACTGCGTCAGGTCCATGAGATCGTGCTCCAGCTGCGCGGCCACGCGAGTGATCGTCAGGTGCCGGGCGAACCGCGGGTGGGCTACGCCCAGCTGTACGGCGCGCCGGGAACGGCCGGGGTGAACATCGTGTGCCGATGACGGTCGGTGCGGCGGTGGTGACCGGCGGCGCGTCGGGGTTCGGTCGTGCCGTCGCGTCGGAGTTGGCGGCCTCGGGGTCAGATGTCGCGCTGCTCGACATCGACGGACCGCGTGCCGCGCGACGAAGCGTCGGCCATAGCTGCGGCCCATCGCGTCCACGCCATCGGTCGAGCGGTCGACGTGGCTTCGGGCGACGATCTGTCCGCCGCGGCCGCGGCCATCACCGAAGAGCTCGGCCACTGCGATCTGCTGTGGGTGAACGTCGGCGTGCAGCACTTCGGCAGCATCGAGACCACCCCCGCCGACGTCTGGCGTTGGGTGCTCGACGTCAACCTGGTGGGCGCGGTGCGGACCGTGCAGTCGTTCCTGCCGCTGTTGCGCGCCGCTGGCACCGCGACGATCGCCTTCACGGCGTCCGCGAACGTGCTCGCGCCCACGGCACGGCTCGGCGCGTACCAAGCCAGCAAGTACGGCCTGGTCGGTCTGGCCGAGACGTTGCGGAAGGAGCTGGCCGCCGACGGCATCGGCGTATCGATCGTCTATCCCTCGGGCATGCTCACCCGTCACCTCGAGAGCAGCGCGGAGGCTCGGCCCGCGACCCTCGGGCCGGGGAACGTCTCCGACGAAGACCTCGAGGCCATGATGGCGAGCCGCCCGATGAGCGACGCCGATCTCACGACCGCCGAGGAGGCCGCGAGACACGCGGTGGCGGGTGTGGTGGCGGGTGCGCCCTACATCGTCACCCATGGTGAGCTCGACGCCGTGGTGGCGGAGCACCATGCCGCGATCCAGGCGGCCCTCGCGGCCAGCCGCCGTAGGTGAACGAGCCGAACGTGAATGAGCCGAACGTGAATGAGACCGCCGACATCGAGGCCATCAAACAGCTGAAGGCGCGGTACTTCCGGTTGATGGACACCAAGGACTGGGACGGCTTTCGCGCGCTCTTCGCGCCCCACGTGGTCGTCGACGTGAGTGCCGACGGCGGTGGTGTGTTCGAGGGCATCGATGAGTTCATGGCCATGTTGGTACCGACGCTGCAGAACGTCGTCACCGTCCACCACGGCCACATGCCCGAGATCGAGCTCAGCTCGCCGACGACGGCAACTGGTGTCTGGGCGATGGAAGACCGGCTGCGCTTTCCCCCCGAGACGGGACTCGCCGAGTTGCACGGCGCCGGCCACTACCACGAGACCTACGAGAAGATCGGCGGCGCCTGGCACATCGCGTCGCTTCGGCTGACGCGGCTGCGCCTGGATGTGACAGCGGTGGAGCCCGATTCCGACTAGCCGACCGCTCGGTCCCGCAGGACCAACTTCTCGACCTTGCCGGCGGCGTTGACCGGGAGCTCTTCGAGGATCTCGACTCGTCGCGGCGCCTTGTAGTTGGCCATCTGCTCGCCGGACCAGGTGATCACGTCGTCAGCCGTGGCGGTCGCGCCGGGTGCGAGCACGACGAACGCCATACCGACTTCGCCGAGTCGCTCGTCGGGGATACCGATGACCGCAGCCTGTCGGATGTCGGGATGGCGAAGCAGCGCGTTCTCGATCTCGGCCGGGTACGCGTTGAACCCGCCCACGATGAACATGTCCTTCGACCGCCCGACGATGCGCAGCCGTCCGTCGCCATCGAGCGACCCAATGTCGCCAGTGCGCAACCACCCGTCGGGCGAGAGCACGTCTGCGGTCGCCGCGGGATCGTCGAGGTAGTGCGACATGATGCTCGGGCCCCGGAGGAGGATCTCGCCGGCCTCGCCGGTTGGCACGTCGTTCCCCCGGCCGTCGACGATGCGGAGCTCGAACCCGGGTCGAGCCCGGCCCACGGTCGTGGCCACGGTTTCGGGTTCGTCCCCGCGTTCGGTCGCGGTCGCGGTGCCGCCCTCGGTCAGGCCGTAGCCCGCCATCACCGACTCGAACGGCAACTCGTCGATGACCCGACGCATGAGCTCCACCGGAATGTCGGCCGCACCGGTGACGGCCACGCGAAGACTCGAGAGGTCGGCACTGCCCGCTGCGGGGTGGTCGAGGATCGACTGGTAGAGCGTCGGCGGACCCGGCAACACCGTCACTCGTGCGCCGGCTACTCGTCCGAGCACGCGATCGACATCGAAGACCGGCTCGGGGAACATCGTGGCGCCCACCGACACCGACGCGAGGATGCCGGCCTTCAGCCCGAACATGTGGAAGTACGGGTTGATCATGAGGTAGCGATCGTCGGCCGTCAGCCCGGTCATGCTCGCCCAGTCCCGCGCCACGCCGAGCGTGCCGCCGTGCGTCTGGACGACGCCTTTGGCGACGCCGGTCGTCCCCGACGTGAACAAGATGTCGGAGGTGCTGTCGTCGGTCAGGGCCGTGACGCGCCGCCTCGACCTCGATCCGTGCTTCATCGGTGGCGGTCGCGACGAAGTCGCCCCACGAGACCGTGCCCGCCGAGGGCGGACCCGAGGCGACGACGATCGTCTCGAGCTCCGGTAGCTCGGCGCCGGCGTCTCGGAGCATGGCGACGTAGTCCGTACCGAGGAAGTCGGTCGCAGTGACGAGCACCCGCGCACCACTGCGGCGCAGGATGTCGGCGGCCTCGGTGCCTTTGAAGCGCGTGTTCACCGGGACGACCGCCGCGCCGGCACTGGAGAGACCGAACAGGGCAATGATCCACTCGGCGCCGTTCGGCGCCCAGATCGCAACCCGGTCGCCGGCCTCGACGCCGGCTTCCACCAGCGCGGCGGCGAACGAACGGGCGGCCGCGTGGAGCTCGCCGTAGGTGATCGTCGAGCCGTCGACGACGATCGCCCGGTGCGAGCCGAACCGGTCCGCGGCGTCCGCCAGCAGAGCCGGGATCGTCAAGCGGTTACCTCGGAGTCGACGTTCATGAGCCGGCTCAGATTGCCGCCCATGATCTTTCGCTGAAGTTCGATGTCGAGATTCGTGAGCTGGTCGAGGTGGCCACGCGGGTTCGCGAGACCCTCGGGATGCGGGTAGTCAGAACCGAACAGCACCCGATCCTCGCCGAGCAGCTCGGCCATGGCGCCCAGGTCCTCCTCCCAGAACGGGCTCACGTGGAGATGGCGCTTCACCTGGTCGACCGGGTTCTCGCCGAACGCCTGGCTCTGCTTCTTCCACAACTCGGCCATCGTCTTGAGCAGCGGCTCGACCCAGGTCGCGCCGTTCTCGATGACGGCGAACTTGAGCGTCGGGAACCGCGTCAGCGCGCCGTGACACACGAGCGACGCGACCGTGTCCTCCACGGGACGCCACAGGCTGAACGAGCGGAAGGGATTGGGTTGGAAGGGCAGGTACTCGCTGCTCTGTCCGGTCCAGTCGTTCGTGTAGCGGTCGTAGCCGCTGTCGGACGAATGGAAGGTGACGAGGATGTCGTGCTCCACCACCCGCTCCCAGAAGGGATCGAACTCCGGGAGCGCCATGGAGCGTGGGCCGCGGAAGCCGGGCACCGGTGCCGGTCGGATGAGCACGGCCTTCGCGCCCCGCTCGACGACCCAATCGAGCTCTTCGATGGCTTTCTCGACGATGGGCAGCGTGATCACCGGCGTCGCGAAGATGCGACCCTCGTAGTCGAACTGCCACGTCTCGTACATCCACTGGTTGAGTGCGTGGATCACGGCGTGGGTGGCCTCGGGGACGTCACGCATGCGCTCCTCGAGCAGGCTGGCGAGGGTGGGGAACATGAGCGAGCGCTCGATCCCCTGCTCGTCCATCAGCTCGAGGCGGGGGCCGGGAGCGCGCATCGCATCGGTCGCCCGCATGGGGTCGCCGTACATCTCGCGCATGGTCTTGCCCTGGTTCCCGTGGCGGAAGTAGTCCTCGAGGGCACCGGGCCGGGCGACGACGTCGAAGGTCGGGTTGGGGATGTACTCGCTGATCGTGCCGTTCACCGCGAGCTTGGTGCGGCCGTCGACCTCGATGTACCGCACGAAGTTCTTGTACTCCTTCGGGAGGAACTTCGTGAACGCGTCCGCGCGTTTCGTACATGTGGTTGTCTGCGTCGAAGATGGGGACGTACATCCCGCGGCCCCTTTCCGGTCAAGTGGACGACCCGAGCGTGACACAGGCACAATAAATGGTTCTGACGTCAGTATCAAAAGTGAGACGAACCCCTGCTCGGACGGTTAGTGTTGACGTCGAAATCGAAAATTCGCGCGGCGAGTAGCCCGCAGGACGAGGGGGTCCCGTACCACGATGACGAGCTTCGGAAGGTCGGGTTGATGCGGGTCGTCGTGGTCGGGGCGTCCAGCGGACTCGGCCGATGCCTCGGGGTCGGTCTCGCGCAGCGGGGCGCGCAGGTCGCGCTCCTCGCCCGGCGTCACGAGATGCTGGAGACCGCGGCGAAGGAGGCGGGCGAGGGCACGCTGGCGATCAGCTGCGACGTGACCGACGACGAATCGTGCCGCGCCGCGGTCGATGCCGTGGTCGACGGGTTCGGTGGCATCGACGCCGTGATCTACGCCGCCGGCATAGGCGTGCTCGCACGGGTCGACCAACTCGACAGTGCGACGTGGAGCGCGTCTTCGCGACCAATGTCATCGGCGCCAACCGATTCACCTCACTTGCGCTCGAGCATCTCAAGGCATCATCCGGCGCGATGGCCTACCTCTCGTCGGTCAGCGCGTCGATGACCGCGCCTTGGCCGGGACTCGCCTCGTACATCGTGTCGAAGGCCGCGCTCGACAAGCTCGTCGAGGCCTGGCGGGCCGAACACCCCGAGGTGGGTTTCACCCGGGTCATCGTCGGTGAATGCGGCGGTGGCGAGGGCGACGCCATGTCGCAGTTCACGGCTGGATGGGACATGGACCTGGCCATGGAGATGTACCCGATGTGGTCCGAGCGCGGGCTCATCACCGACAAGCTCATGGACATCGAACACCTCATCGACATCGTCGACGTCGTCCTGCGGTGTGGCGCCACCGCGACCATCCCCTCGGTCGCCGTCACGCCGCGGCGACCCCTCTGACCGTCACCCGCATCACCAGCTGAGAGGAGCACACCATGGAGATGGACGACATGATCCTGGTGAGCATCGACGACCACATGGTCGAGCCGCCCGACATGTTCGAGAACCATGTGCCGGCCAAGTACAAAGACCTGGCCCCGAAGGTCGTGCGGAACGAATCCGGCGTCGACGAGTGGGTGTTCCAGGGCAAGAAGTCCTCGACTCCGTTCGGTATGGCTGCGACGGTTGGCTGGCGCCGCGAGGAGTGGGGTTTCAACCCCGGTTCGTACACGGAGCTACGACCCGGATGCTTCGATGTGCACGAACGCGTGCGCGACATGGATGCCAACGGCGTGTTGGCCTCGATGAACTTCCCGACCATGGCCGGCTTCAACGCCCGGACGTTCAACGAGTCCATCGACAAGGACGTCTCCCTCGTCATGCTGCGCGCCTACAACGACTGGGCCATCGACGAGTGGTGCGGGAGCTATCCAGGCCGGTTCATCCCGCTCGGTCTCGTCCCGATGTGGGACGTCGACCAGGCCGTCGAGGAGGTGCGCCGGCTCGGCAAGAAGGGCTGCCGCTCGATCAGCTTCCTCGAGACGCCGCACGTGCAGGGCTTCCCGAGCTTCCTCTCGGGGTACTGGGACCCGATGATGAAGGCGCTGTGCGACGAGAACATGGTGCTCTCGCTGCACATCGGCGCGGGTTTCGACGTCATCCAGCGGCCCGAGGAAGCACCCGTCGACCACCTCATGGTGTTGGCGTGCCAGATCAGCGCCATCACCGCCCAGGATCTGCTCTTCGGGCCGACCCTGCGCCGGTTCCCCGACCTGAAGGTCGCGTTGTCCGAGGGCGGGATCGGATGGATCCCCTTCTACTTCGATCGGATCGATCGGCACTTCCAGAACCAGAGCTGGTTGCACGACGGCGACGACTTCGGTGGGCGGTTGCCATCAGAGGTGTTTCGCGACCACATCCTGGCGTGCTACATCACCGATCCATCAGGCCTACAGCTGCGCGATCGCATCGGCGTCGACATCATCGCGTGGGAGTGCGACTACCCCCATACCGACACCACATGGCCCGAGTCGCCCGAGTTCGCGTGGAAGGAGCTCCAGAACGCGGGCTGCACCGACGCCGAGATCCAGAAGATCACGTGGGAGAACGCCACCCGCTTCTTCGGATGGGACCCGTTCCAGCACACGGCACGCGAGGACGCGACCGTGGGAGCGCTGCGAGCCCGAGCCGTCGACGTCGATGTCTCGCGGATGTCACGCGCCGAGTGGAAGCAGCAGAACGAGGCCGCCGGGATCGGCGTGCTCTGACCGCCAGGCGCTCAGCGCTGGGCGGGTCGCGGTTCGTTCTCGTGTAAGCCGATGGCGTTGGCCCAGAGCCGGGTCAACTGATCGGCGACAGTGCCGAGATCGAAGTCACCCCAATCATCGACGAGCCACAGCTCGGCGAAGCGCGCGACCATCGAACCCAGCGCGAGCGAGGCGATCTCCGGATCGACGTCGGGATCGGCGGCGCCGACATCCTGCAATCGCCGGATCGCCTTCTCGGCGCGATCGGCGAAGTGCTTCTGGCGCTGGATCCGGGCCTGCATCACGAGCTCGTCGTACCGCGAGACCTCCTCGATGACGCCCATGATCGTGCCGTTCTCGCGGTACCGCTCGAGGTACAGCAGATTCGCCCGATGGAGCCGCTCGAGCTCGGTCGGCTCGGTGTCATCGCCCCAGCCGTCCGCGGGCGGCGCGGTCAGATGGGCCTCGTGCGCCTCCGCGACCTCCCGGAAGATCTGCTCCTTGGAGTCGAAGTAATGGTAGAAGGACCCGTGAGACAGGCCGGCCTTCTCGGCGATGTCGGAGATGCGCGCGTCGAGGAAGCCGGCTTCCTCGAAGACCTCCTTCGCGGACTCGAGCAGGCGCGCTCGAGTCTGGGCACCCTTCTTGGAACGAGGTGCGGCAGCGGGTCGGCGGTCGGTATCGCTTCGAGGCATGCGGACTCGCTATCTGCCGGCACTACGGATGCGACTCTAATGACATCGACGTCAATGTAGATCCCGGTCGGTCGGGAGGGCACGACCGTCGATCAGCCGCAGCCGGTCAGGAAGGCCTCCGCGTAACGCGGATCGCTGCCACTGGTCCGGAGCCAGGCACCGAGGTCCTGGCGCAGCTCGGCGGAGCGTACCGAGCAGCGCGTCGAGGAGCAGGACACGACTGTGGTGATGGTGGTGGGTGTGCTCGGCGGTGAAGCCGATCGCCACCGAGCACTTGTAACGAGCGCTCGCAGGCGCGGCGACCGTTGCGCCCCGCGAGTGCCTTGACGACCTCGTCGTAGCGCGGGGGTGGCCCGTCGAGCATGAGGACCGCTTTACGGACGACGGCGTCGAGCGCGACGCAGTCGGTCTTGGCCCACGCCAGCAGGTGGCGCACGGCCTGGAAGGTGCCGATCGGTTGGCCGAACTGCTCGCGATTGCACGCATGCTCGACGGCGAGGTCGACCGCCCGCTCGGCCGCGCCGAGCATCTCCGACGCCGCGGCGACCCGGCCGAGATACGCGCTCCGTCTCCCGGCCGTCTCGGCGTCGGCTGGGCCGAGGAGCGGTTGGTGAGCGGAGAGATCGACGGAGACCTCGTGCACGACCGTCCGGCCCGGGATGTCGACGGGCGAGAGCGCGACCGCTTGGGCATCCACCACGATCACGCCCCGCTCGGGGTCGTCGAACAACAGTCGGCGTTCCCCGACATCGCCGACCACGACCCACACCGGTCCACGACGCGTCGACCGGCGCCGCACCGCGGCCACGACCGACCCTGGCGCGATCGCGGTTCCTTCCAGGAACGGTTGGGCGAGGAGTCCACCCAACGCCGGTGAGCTGGCCAGCTCGCGGCCCTGCGCGCGGAAGACGGCGAACACGGCCGTGCGGCTGTCGCCGTCGAGGTCGACGAGGAGGTCCCACCAGCCGAGTGAGTCGAGCGCCCTGGTCGCGTCAGATCCGCTCAGGGCCCGGCACGCCACCTCGAGGAACTCGTCGTGGTCAGCGGTCATGGCAGACGCAGGATCTGCTTGGCGATGGTTTCCAGTTGCATCTGCTGCGACCCGCCGTAGACGGTGACGATCCTCGAGAACAAGTACTCCTGCCGCCGTACCGCGATCTCGGGGGTCTGCACGCCGATGGCGAGGTCCTGATCGGCCGCGAGCGCACGGTCCTGCACCGATTGTTCGGCCGCGCACAACAACAGCTTGGTGTACGCGGCCTTCGCGCCGAGCGGTGCCTCGGCTTCGTGCGCCATGAGGCCCGCGTGCCCCGTCGCGGTGACAACCGCGAGATCGAGCAAGGCGTCACCGATCGCGCCGTCATCGCGGCCGTCGTCGTGCTCGAGGCACTCGAGCAACTGCTGGTAGAGGAAGCAGTGCCGGAACCAGGCGTAGGTCCCGCGCTCGTGGCTCAGGATGTGCATGGCCACCGCCCACCCGCCGTCGAGCTCGCCGACGATGGCGTCGGGTTCGACCCGCACCTCGTCGAACGCGACCTCGGCGAGCTCGTCGGTCCCGTTGGCCTGCTCGATGGCGGACACCTCTACACCTGGTGACCGGAGGTCGACGATGAAGGCGGTCAGGCCCCGGTGCCGCGACTCGGCGGTGCCCGTTCGGGCAAGCAACAGGCACCAGGTCGCGTAGCGGGCCCAGCTCGTCCAGATCTTGCGGCCGGTGACGACGTAGCCGTCGCCGTCGCGTGTCGCCGCCGTCCGAAGGTTGGCCAGATCGGAGCCGGCCCCGGGTTCGGAGAAGCCCTGGGACCACAGCTCGCGGCCCGACAGGAATGCCGGCAGCGCACGCGCGACGAACGGCCTGGGACCGTGAGCAACGAGCGTCGGGGCCAGCACCTCGAGGTGCTCGAACAGCGCCATGCCGGGTACTCCGTGGCGGGCAACCGCCTCCCACATGGCGGCGCGGTGGCTGATCAGTCCTCCCAGGCCGCCAACGGCCTCCGGCCAGCCGTAACGCGCCCAGCCGGCGACGTAGAGCTCGGCCATGAGCTCGCGCATCGCCGCGACACGCTCGGCGAAATCCGGGATCGAGGCCTGGGCGCACACCAGCGCCGGCGGCCGTTCGTCGAGCCACGCGTCGAGCTCGGACGCGAAGACCTGGAGGTCGAGAAGGGGGTCCGCTGATGCGACGGCGCCTACTGCCGGTGACCCCACTGCTGACGAACCCACTGATGGCCCCGCTGATGACCCCGCTGGTGACATTGACGTCGATATTAGAAAGATGCCACGATCCATTGCAATGACGAGCCCGACCACTCCCAAATGACCACCGCCCGGTACGGCCCCGGAGGCGAGCTGCTGGTCGAGGTGCGCGATGCCGTTCGCGTCGTGACGCTGAATCGTCCCGACGCCCTCAACGCGACCGACGAAGCCCTCCACGGTGAGCTGGCGACGATCTGGACCACGCTCGGCGAGGATCCCGACGTTCGAGCCATCGTGGTGACCGGCGCCGGGAAGGCCTTCTCCGGGGGCGGCGATCTCCATCTCCTCGAGCGCATGGTCTCCGACCGCTCGTTGCGGGCCCGGATCATGGAGGAGGCGGCTGCCATCGTCCGTTCGATGACGGCAGTTCGCGTGCCGATCGTCGCCGCCGTCAACGGCCCGGCGGTGGGCCTCGGGTGCAGCATCGCGGCGATGAGCGACCTCGTCCTGATCGAGGAGGACGCCTACTTCGCCGATCCACACGTCGCGCTCGGTCTCGTGGCTGCCGATGGCGGCGCCCTCACCTGGCCGCTGCTGACGAGTCTCCAGCGCGCCAAGGAGTACCTCCTGTTGGGCGAGCGCGTCAGCGCGACGGATGCGGTCGCGTTCGGCCTCGCCAACCGGGTCGTCCCCAAAGGCGAGGCCGGTGCCGCCGCGATCGAGCTCGCCGAGCGACTCGCCGCGCTGCCACCTCAGGCTGTGCAAGCAACCAAGGAGCTCCTCAACACGTCGCTGCGCGGCGTGGTGGACTCGGCGCTCCCGACTGCGATGGCCACCGAGACGGCATCGTTCGACGAGCCCGCGTTCCAGTCGAACCTCGCCCGCATGCTCGACCGAGCGCGATCGTCCTGACACTGACCCTCCCCGGGCGAACCTGTACGCATTTCGGGGGCTATGGCCCCCAATTTGCGTACAGGAAGGGCGGGGCGGTCCGGCTCACATCGCGGTTCGGCCGTCGGCCTTGGCGGGATCGGCGAAGGCTCGGACCATGGCGTCGACGGTGAACGACGCCACGAGGTCGCCGTGCTCGTCGTGCACGCGGCACTCGGCGTGGGTCATGCCGTCGCCCGCGAAGGTCGAGTGGTGGTCATACCGCAGCCACCGGTCGGCGCGGACGTCCGCGTGGATCGAGAGCGAGATCGCGTTGACCGCCGTGGACAACGTCCGGTGCGCCTGGTCCTGCCCGATGCCGGCATGCGGGCGGAGGGCCGCGGCGATCGACAGGTTGCCGGTGAAGTGCGCGAGCAGCCCGGTATGGATCGGTTGATCGTCGGGCACGTCACGGAATCGAACCCACGCACCGATCTCGGGCGGGCCGACTGGAGCGTCGGGGTCGCCGGTGTAGGCGTCGTCCACGATCCGGACGTCCTGGCCCGTCACCGACATGTCGCACGGCGTCGACTCGTACGGGCCGGGCCCATCGGGTGCGGAATCAGCGTGACGGATCACATCGGGCGCGGTGACGTCGAGCAAGAGCGTGCCGAACGCGCAGGTTCGCTCGCCTTGCGTCGCTCGCACACCGAGCGCGGTGAACGTCCGTCCGTTCGCGATGGGATCGAGCTCGATGGCGTACGGTGCACGAGCGTCGGCGGCGCGGGCGAACACCATCGAGGCCGACACCACGCGTCGGCCGGGCGAGAAGCGGCCGGCCGCGACGATGGCCTGCCCGAGGATCTGGCTGCCCTCGACGACCGGGCGGCGCCAGTCGGCGTAGGCCTCGGCGCGGTATCGGGCCTCACCGTCGGGGCGCACGTCGAGGAGCTCGATCACGTCGGTGACATCACCCCAGGTCGGGAAGCGCTTCAGCGTGACGTCCCGCTCGTCGCCGCTTCCGAAGTCGTCGACGAGTAACACGTCGATCTGCTCGTCATCGAAAGCGACGCGGTCGGCGAATCCTCCCTCCCCCACCTTCCATTGCGCTAGGTCGAGGCGACCGAGGGCCGCGTCGTCGACATCCGTGCGCGGGAACCACAGGAGCGGCGCCGCGTCGGGCCGGTCGACCCGGACGGCCGACATCGACTCGGCGACAACCACGCCGTTCGTCGATGCCCGGGCCCGACCAGGGACCGGTCGCGATATCGCCGTTGCCATCGAACCCTTCCCGTCAGGGGGTGACGACGGGCAGGCGTTCCCAACCTCGCACCGTGCTGGTGCGCGCCTGTTCGGCATGGTCCCAGTCGACATCCCACTCGGGGAACCGCTTCAGGACCTCGTCGAGCGCGACCCGTCCTTCGAGGCGGGCGAGGTTGGCGCCGAGACAGAAGTGCAGGCCGTACCCGAAGGCCAGGTGGTGGTCGATCTCGCGATGGATGTCGAAGCGATCGCCATCGGAGAACTTGCGGTCGTCACGGTTGGCCGATCCGTTGATCAACAACATCGCGCTTCCGGCCGGGACGGTCTGACCGTGGTGCTCGACGTCCTTCGTCAGATAACGAGCCTGGATGGGCGACGGAGCTTCGTAGCGCAGGATCTCTTCGATCGTCTGGGGCACGAGGTCTCGGTTCTCGGCTATCTCGCGTCGCTGGTCTGGGTGTTCGGCGAGCACCTTGCCCGTCCAGCCGATGAGCCGAGTCGTCGTCTCGTTGCCGGCCGCCGCGAGCAAGTTGATGAAGTTCAGCACCTCGCTTCTCGTGAGCCGGCGAACGGTACCGGTCTCGTCCTCGAACTCGGCCTGGAGCAACTCGGTCATGAGGTCGTCGGAAGGATGGTCGGCGCGCCAGTTGACGTAGTCCTCGAAGAGCTTCGCCATCTCCTCGGCCAGCTGCCGGGGATCGGCGAGCGCCTCGCCCACGTCGATGCGCAGGCTGTCGTCGATGCGATTGCGGATCGCCACCTGGTCTTCCTCGGGTATGCCGAGCAGCATGCCGATCGTGCGCATCGGCATCTCGGCGCCGAGGTCGGCGATGAAGTCGAATCCGCCCGAGCCGACGAGCGGATCGAGGCTGTTGGCGCAGAACTCGCGCACCTTGGGCTCGATGGCCGCCATCTTCTTCGGCGTGAAGACGCGCGAGAGGATGCCGCGGTGATTGTCGTGCGGCGGCGGATCCTCGAAGATGATCGAGCCGGGCGGCATGTCGACGTCGGCCTTGATGAGCTCGAGGAGTGTGCCCCGGGCCGAGCTGTACGTGCGCCAGTCGACGAGAGCCGGCTCCACGTCGTGGAACCGGCTCAGCGCGAAGAAGTCGTGCTTGTCGTTGTAATAGAGCGGGGCTTCTTCGCGTAGGCGACGGAAGACCGGATACGGGTCGGTGTCGATGTCGAAGTCGTACGGGTCGTAGTAGACCGCGTCGTGGGCGAGCGTCATGACGCAGGCCAGGCGAGCGCCTTGAGCTCGAGGTACTGCTCGAACCCGGCGATGCCGTTCTGGCGCCCGACGCCGCTCTCCTTGTAACCACCGAACGGAAGGTCGGCGGCGTACGTGAGACCGCCGTTGACCGACATCATCCCCGTGCGGACCCGGCGCGCAATGGCGAGCGAGCGCTCGAGATCGGCCGAGAAGACAGCGCCCGCGAGGCCGTAGTGACTGTCGTTGGCGATGCGGACGGCATCGTCGTCGTCGTCGAACGGGATCACCGTCAGCACCGGACCGAAGATCTCTTCTTGGGCGATCGTCATGGAGTTGTCGACGTCGACGAACAGTGTCGGTTCGACGAAGTATCCCCTCTCGTACCCCTCGGGGATCCCACCGCCGAGCACCAGGCGCGCCCCTTCTTGCTTGCCCTTCTCGATGTAGCCGAGCACTCGCTCGTGCTGCTTGGCCGAGATGAGCGGACCTTGGAGCACATCGGGGCGCTGCGGATCGCCGTACGGCACGACGGACATCATCTGGGTGACCAACTCGACACCTTCGTCGTAGCGGCTGCGCGGGAGGAGCATGCGGGTGGGAATGGCACAACCTTGCCCGGCATGGGTGCACACGGCGAGGCCCATCATCGCGGCCGTGGGCATGTCGGCGTCGTCGAGCACGATCGTGGCCGACTTGCCTCCGAGCTCGAGGAACAGCCGCTTCAGCGTGGCCGCACCCTTCTCCATGATGCGCTTTCCGACCGCGGTGGAACCGGTGAACGAGATCAGGTCGACCATCGGCGAGAGCGTCAGCTCTTCGCCGACGAGGTGGTCGGACGCCGTGACCACGTTGAGCACCCCGGCGGGGATGTCGGTGCGCTCGGCCACGAGACGCCCGATGAGCGTGGCGTGCCACGGCGTATCCGGGGCCGGCTTGAGCACGACGGTGTTGCCGGTGGCGAGGGCCTGGGCGAGCTTGTTGATCGTCACCTCGAAGGGGAAGTTCCACGGCGTGATCGCACCGACGACGCCGGCCGGCTCCTTCACGATCCGACGACTGTCGGTCGAGCCCTGCAGGTTGACGGCGTCGGGGAGGTCGACCTCCCACGGGTACTCGTCGATCAGCTTCACCGGGTACTTGATGGCCGCATCCAACGGCGCGTCGAGCTGCGGCCCCCCAGTGAGCAGGCGGGGTGCACCGGCCTCGAGGATGAGCTGCTCGCGCAGTTCTTCGCGCTCGGACTCCAGTGCTTCCTGGAGCTGTTCGAGACAGCGCTTGCGCAACGACCGGTTGGTCGACCAGTCGCTTTCGTCGAACGCCCGCCGGGCCGCGACGATCGCGCGCTGCATTTCAGCCGCCGACGCGTCGGCTACTTCGCCCAGGAGTTCCTCGGTCGCCGGATTGCGGTTCTCGAAGGTCTTTCCAGAGTCAGCATCGACGAGCTCGCCGTCGATCAGCATCCTCGACTCGGGATGGAGCTCGGCTACTTCGGTCAATGCACGCACCCTTCCCCCGGCCGGTTCAACGTGCTCGACCGGTCGTCGAAGCGGAACGTAGCTAACACTGACGTCGCAGTCAAAAGTGGTACGTTCCGCCGAATGGAACTCCAAGGACGTGCTGCCATCGTCACCGGTGGTGCGGGTGGACTCGGTTCGGCGACCGTCCGTCGGCTGGTCGAAATCGGTATGAAGGTCGTGGTCTTCGACCAGGCCGCCGATCCGGCCGAGCAGCTCGCGAAGGAGCTCGGCGACGCCGTCTCGGCGGTCGGTGGTGACACGCTCACCGACGACGACGTCGCCGCGGCCGTCGACGCCGCGACCTCGCTCGGCGTTCTGTCCCTCCTCGTCAACGTCGCCGGCGGTGGGGTCGGTGGCGGCCGCACTGTGAGCCGCGACGGTACGCCGCACGACAAGGACTCATTCGTCAAGACGATGGAGATGAACGCGGTCGGCACGTTCAACGTGTCGCGCCTCGTGGCCCAAGCCATGGCGGCGAACGAGCCCGACGACGAGGGCGAGCGCGGGGTGATCGTCAACACCGCGTCGATCGCCGGCATCGAAGGCCAGACCGGCCAGCTCGCCTACGGCGCGGCCAAAGCGGCCATCCTCGGCATGTCGCTGCCGATGGCGCGCGACCTCGCGCCCGTCGGCATCCGCGTGTGCGCGATAGCACCAGGCACCATGGGCACCCCGATCATGATGAGCGTGCCCGAGGAGATGCGGGCGAACCTCGAGAAGGACATCATGTTCCCCAAACGCATGGGGAAGCCCTCCGAGTTCGCCCTCCTCGTCGAGTCGATCGCCCGGAACCCGTACATGAACGGCGAGAACATCCGCTTGGACGGCGCCCTGCGGTTCCCGCCCAAGTAGACCTGCGATTTCCCTCCCGAGTGAGCCCGAGTCGTCGCGGCGCACGCATGACATAGAGGTGGTGACCGTATGACGGCAATCCTGAACGGTGTTCGCATCCTTGAAGTCGCGGAGCACACCTTCGTGCCGGCCGCGTCCGCGCTCCTGTCGGATTGGGGCGCCGAAGTCATCAAGGTCGAACACGTGACTCGCGGGGACGCGATGCGCGGCCTCGCCTCCACGGGCGTGGCGATCATGCCGACCGACGTGCACGCCCTTCTCGAGCACTCGAACCGGGGAAAGAAGAGCATCGGGCTCGACCTGAGCTCACCCGACGGCCTCGACGTACTCCACAAGCTCGTCGCGACCGCCGACGTCTTCCTCACCAACAAACTCCCCGGCGTCCGCGAGAAGCTCGGGATCGGCGTCGAGGAGATCCGCGCTCACAACCGCGACATCATCTACGTGCGCGGCACGGGTCAAGGCGATCGTGGCCCCGAGGCCGACCGCGGGTCGTACGACTCATTGGCGTTCTGGGCCCGCTCGGGCATCGCGTTGGGTGCCAAGCGGCCCGAGTACGACCTCATTCCGGTGCCGCCGGCCCCCGGCTTCGGCGACTCGATCGGTGCGATGACGATCGCCGGCGGGATCATGGGAGCGCTCTTCCACCGCGAACGCACGGGCGAAGCCACCGTCGTCGACGTCTCGCTCCTCGGCACCGGCCTGTGGGCGATGGGCCAGGCGATCGCGCTCTCGCTCATCCTGGACATGCCCTGGGCCCCTCCCGCTCGCGAGCGACTCACGAACCCGCTCACCCAGAACTACGAGACGAAGGACGGTCGGGCCGTCGCTCTCACCTGCCTGCAAGCAGCGAAGTACTGGCCGCCACTTTGCGACATCATCGGGCGACCCGAACTCAAGGACGACCCGCGCTTCGCCGACCAAGCATCGTTGCTCGAGAACGGTCCGGCGGCGATCGAGATCCTCGATGAGGTCTTCGCGTCCGCGCCGCTGGAAGAGTGGCGTGAGCGGCTCGCGGCCTTCGATGGCCAGTGGTGCGTCGTGCAGCACACGCTCGAGGCCACCGTGGACCCGCAGACCGTGGCCAACGGCTACATACAGGATTGCGAGACGTCGACGGGCACACCGTTCAAGCTCGTCGCCGCGCCGGTCCAGTACGACGAGGAGCCGGCCGCACCGAAGCGGGCACCCGAGTTCAACGAGCACGGTGACGAGATCCTCACGGATCTCGGATTCGACTGGGACACGATCGTCGACCTCAAGGTGCGCGGCGTCATCGCCTGACGCGCGTCACGCCGGCAGTTCGAAGAGGTGCCGGGCGACGGCGAGGAGCTCGGCCCGGAGTGTGTCGTCGTCGAGATCGGCGACCAGCGGATGGACCACTGCCCCACCGATGGCAGCCGACAGGATCGCGGTGCGCACCGCCACGCGGGGACCCGCCTCTTCTCCGATCAGCAGCGCGTAGACCCGGGTCATCAACTCGACGAAGGGTTCGTGTTCGCCGAGGAGGCGGATGATCGACGGATCACCTTCGATGGCGCGGACCCAGCGCCGACGCTCGACGGCCATGGCGATGACGTTCTCGAGCAGCACCTCGCGGGCTCGGTCTGGGTCGCGTTCGGCTTCCGCCTCCTCGAGCGCGCTCTGCAGCCGGCTCAACTCGACCTCGGTGACGGCGAGGACGATCGCTTCCTTGGTGTTGAACTGGTGGTACACCGCCGCCTTGGTGACGCCGATGGCATCGGCGATCATCTGCAGCGACGTGCCACTCACACCGTTTTCCGCGAACAGGTCGAGGGCGGCCGCGACCACGCGGAGCTGGGCCGCGCTGTAGCGATCGGCGTCCAGCCGCAGGGTTCGGGGGTTCGCGACACTCATCGGCCCGTCAGGGTAGCCGATCGGCTATTGACCCTGGCTAGCCGATTGGCTACCGTCGAGAGATCTGCCCGGAGGAGGCCACGATGCCGGAGACCGACGAACAGCTCGACGAGTTCTTTGCCATCCGCAAGCCGGGGGCCCACCTCGAAGCGGAGGTCGTGCCCGACGACTTCGTCCTCATGCTCGGGGTCGACCTCGTCAACTTCCCCAAGTTCCCCCGCGTCGACGACGGCGTCACCTATCCGAAGGCGGCTCTCGACATCCGCCAGCAGCTCGACGTCGACTCCGGCGCCGAGCTCGCCGACTACAGCGGGCCCTACCGCGCCGACCTGCGCTTCACCGACTTCTCCGCGGAAGCACTGGCCACCAGGTTCCTGCCCTGGAGCGCGCAGTACCTCCAGATCTGCGTCGACGGTTGGGCCAAAGAAGTCGCCAAGCGCTATGGGCCCGAGACGATGGCCGAGATCGAATGGGCGGCATGGAACGACCAGATCGTCCCCGAGCTCGAGCGCATGAAGGCCGAGTTCCTTCCGGCCGACACGGCGTACATCGATCCGAACCAGCAGGTTCCCGAAAGCGACCGGGCCACCACCCGGGTCGTCTACGGCGGCCTGTTCACACCCCCTCCCAACGCGACCGAGCTCACCAAGGAGCAGTTGGTCACATGGTTCCTCGGGAGCCACGAGTACCTCCTGCAATGCATCGAGGCGTGGGCGACCCAGATCACCGTTCGCTACAGCCTCGACGACATGTTCGACATCCAGTTCACGTTGTGGGGCGACACGGTGCTGCCGGCGGTGAAGAAGCTCAAGGCGCAGTACCTCGGCATCAACGGCGACACCGTCGCGGACTGGATGAAGGATCTCCAGCTCGACGCCACCGCGCTGCCGGGCAAGGCCTTCGACCTCAGCTTCGAGATGCCCGAGCCCGACGTCGGCATCATGACGTTCAACCGTTGTGTGGCCGTCGACCAGTGGGAGGGTATGGGGCGGCCGGACATCTTGGAGAAGAACTGTCACTCGACTTGTCCGAAGTCGATGATCGTGACGACCAAGATGTACAACCCGAACATGAAGGTCGACATCCTCGCTATCCCGCCTCGCAAGGATCCCGACGACGTGTGCTGCAAGTGGCAGTTCAGCATGCGCGACGAGGACGACCCTGAATACGTCGCTGTAGAGCTATCTGGTAAGCCGGCAAAGGACTGACGCGAGCACCGACTAGGGCAGGATGGCTGTCGAGTCCTCGATCGTGTACGTCGTGGGCTTGCCGTCGGCGTCGAGCTTGGTGCGAAGCCACTGATTCGAACAGACCGCCGGCAGCGCGGGGTAGGCCGACCCGCCGCACTTGTACATCGTGCCGCCGCCTCCGGCGACCTCGGCCTGGGGCATCGACTTGATCGCCTGGGCCATCGACTGCGTGGTGATGTCCCCGGTCACTCCTTGGGCGGCGGTGGCCAGCGAAGAGAAGGCCGAGTACGCCCACATGGGGATGAGGTTGTTCACGTCCTTGACGTCTTGCCCGTAGGTGCTCATGACGGCCCGGTACTTCTCGTAGGTCGGATCGCCGGTTGCGCCCACCGCCACCGAGGCCGCGACGCTGATTCCCTCGAGGCCGCCGGGCATCGCCTCGCGGGTGGCGTCGGTGATGCACTGCGTGACCGCGGTGATGGCGCCGTCGTACGCCACCGCGTGCAGGCCCTGGAACGCCGCGATGCAGAACGCATCGTTTCCGATCACGGACACCACCTTGGCGCCGCTGTTGACTATCCCTTGCATCTGGCTCGTCATGTCGGCGGTGCCGACCGGCACCCGCACGAGGTCGTAGTCGAGCCCGGACTTCTGCAGCGTCGACTGGCCGTCGGAGGACTGGAGGAGGTCGACCGCCTGCGGAACGTCGATGACCACGAAGGCGATCTTGTCGGCGCCGTCGGCCTTGGCCTCGGCGATCGGTAGGCCGAGCAAGGTCGAGACCGGGTTCGCCATGAGGAAGGTCGACTGCGTGTCGCGCTCCATGTCGTCGCCGAACGCGGCCGCGGCGAACGTCGGCACACCCGCGGCGTGCAGCGGCTCCCACAGCGACTGGGCCGCGGCCAACTGCGACCAGCTCACCGCGACGACACCCTTCTCGACCATCTGGTTCGCGCAGTCGGTCGTACCGCCCGGATCACCCTTGGCCTCGCACGTCACCACCTCGATCGGCCGACCGCCGATGCCACCCTGGTGGGCGTTGAAGTACTCGGCCGTGGCTTGGGCCGCGCGCAGCTCGTCGGTGTTGTCATAGGCATCGGTCTTGCCATCGGACACGAAGCCGATGCGCACGGGATCACCCGTCGCCGGCTTGTCGGGGCCGAGGAGCTCGGCCGCGCTCTGGGCCGTCGTGCCCGTCGTCTGCGTTGCCGTCGGCGTTCTTGTCGCTGCTGCACCCCACCACCGCCACCAGCAACAGGCCGGCGAGGGCCACCGCCGAGACCCGTCCTCCCCGACTGCCGATCCTCCCGACGATGCTCATCGACTTGCGCATGTGATCCCCCCGTCTCGGTCCTCGCACCCGTTTCCCCATCGGGTGGTCGGAAGTCGTCCTCGTCCGGACTGAGAACGCAGTTCTCAGAGTGACGTCAGTGTTAGTTCTAGCAGAGCTCCCACTCGTAGGCTCATCGGTCGGTTGCCTCGATGCCGCCGAGGTAGGCCCGTTCCAGCTCCTCGTGCCGGTCGCGCACCTCGTCGGCGTCGGCCCGCAAGACGATCGTGCCACGCTGGAAGACGGCCGCTTCGTCGGCCACCTCGAGGGCGAGCTCGACGTGCTGCTCGACGAGCACCACCGCGGCCTCGTGCTCGGTGGCCACGCGGGCAATGGTGTCGAACAACGACTCGACGATGAGCGGCGCCAGGCCTTGGCTCGGTTCGTCCACCAGCATGACCTTGGGCCGCTGGATGAGGGCCCGGGCCATGGCCAGCATCTGCTGCTCACCGCCCGACAACGCGCCCGCCGGGACCCGCCACCGCTTCTCGAGCGCCGGGAAGACGTCGAGCATGTCGCGCGGCTGGGGTCCATCCGACCGGCGAGCGACCTGAAGGTTCTGCTCCACCGTGAGCTTGGTGAACAGTGCGCGATTGTCGGGCACGAGCACCACGCCGGCCCGGTTCGCGGCTCGGGGGCCGCCACGCAGTTCGGTTCCGTCGACGGCCACGGTACCCGCCGGCCGCGGGAGCAGGCCGGCCAGGGTCAGCAGCAAGCGTGGTCTTGCCGGCGCCGTTCGGCCCGAGCAGGGCGAACACCTTCCCGGCCTCGACCTCGAAATCCAGATCACGGAAGACGGTGATCGAGCCGCGACAACCGGTGAGGCCGCGGCACGCGAGGCCCGAGCTCATGGCTTCGCCGCCGTGGTGCTGTGCGTCGTGCCCAAGTAGGCGTCGGCCACCTCCGCGTTCGAGCGGATGTCCTCGGGGCTCCCCTCGGCGATGATCCGACCGACGTCGAGGACGTAGACCGGGTGGCACACGTCGAGGACGAACCGGACGTCGTGGTCGACCAGCAGTATCGATGTACCGGCCTGGCTGATCTCGCGGATCCGCTCCCCGAGGAGCGCGCTCTCGGTCGAGTTCAGCCCGGCCGCCGGCTCGTCGAGGAGCAGTACCTGCGGATCGGCGACACACGCTCGTGCGATCGACACGAGTTGCCGCTCGCCCTGGCTGAGCTCGCCGGCCGGCCGGTCGCGCAGGTTCTCGATGCCGACGCGCGCCAGCGCCCGGCCCACCGCATGGTGCCGATGGTGGCGGTCCGCGCCGAGCACCGCCACGCTCAGGTTCTCCTCGACGGACAGGTCGTCGTACAGCTCGATGGATTGGAACGTCCTCGCCATGCCGGCCCGCACCCGAGCGTGTGGAGGCAGGTCGGCGATGTCCGCGCCACCCAGGCGAATCTCGCCGCTTGCCGCCGCGAAGCCAGTGATCGCGTCGATCACGCTCGTCTTGCCGGCACCGTTCGGACCGATGAGGCCGACGATCGCGCCGGTGGCCACTTGGAGCGACACGGCCGACACCGCCATCACGCCGCCGTAGCGGACGGTCAACGACTCCACCTCCAGCGCGGGCACGGACGACCCAGGGTGTGCATCTGCGAGCACATCGGCACGCGGCGTCGGTGGTGGCGTCTCGTCCCGAGGCTTGTCAGGCGGTTCGGCCGGTGAGCGTTGGGTTCGGCGTTGCGCGAGCCAGTCCGCGACGCGGTGACCGATGCTGGCCACGCCCTCGGGGTGGAAGATCAGGGTGAGGATCAGGGCGACGCCGGTGATGACCGAGAACCAGTCACCGAGATGGACCCAGCGGTCCATGGCGATGAACACGATGCCCGATGCAGCCAGGACACCCGCGGTGAGCCCGCCGAGCACCGACGTGATGCCGGCGAGATACGCGGTGGAGACGAGCCCGAGTCCGCCCAGCGCGGTGAACGAGTCGAAGGTCACCACACCGCGGCGATACGCGAGCAGACAGCCGCCGAGCCCGGCGATGAACGACGCCAGCGCGAAGCTGAGGACCTTGACCCGCACGACATTCACACCGACGCCGGCCGCGGAGCGCTCGTTGGCGCGGACCGCGAGCATCGCCGAGCCGAACCGACTCATGCGCAGCTTGGCCACGCCGAACGCCACGGCCACGAGCGTGAAGAGACAGAGGAACCCGAACTCGAGCCGCGGGAACGCCGCTCCGCTCCCGATGCCGAGATCGAGACCGAACAGCGACGGGTCGTCGACCCGCGCGCCGGAGACACTCACGATCTGCGTGTTGCGGAACCACACGGCCTCGATCGCGTAGGCCAACGCCAGCGTCACGACACCGAGCATCAGACCGCGCACGCGCAACGCCGGCAGGCCGACGACCACCCCGATGAGCGTGGCCACGAAGCACGCCAACAGCGGCGCGAACGGAAACGGGATGCCCCAGCTCTGGTTCAAGAAGCTCAGGCTGAAGGCCGCGGTACCGGCGAGGGCCAACTGCGCCAGCGACACCTGTCCGGCGAAGCCCGTGACCACGACGAGCGACAGCCCCAAGACGGCGACGATGAAGGTCCCGATCACCGCGGCTCGCCAGCTGCCGGCCGTCACGAGCAGGGCGACGGCGCCGATGGCGGTACCGACCACCGTCGGCATCAGGAGCGACCGAGGCCTCGGTGCCCGCCCGAGTGTGGTGCGCACCAGCTCGCCGCGACTCGGCAACCCGCCTTTGAAGAACAGCAGCGCGACCATGATGACGAGCAGCGGCACCAGCTCGGCCGCCCCGGTTCGCGGCATCCAGTCGTACTTCTGCACCAGCGATCCGGCCTCGGACTGGAGCATGCCGATGGCCAATCCCGCGAGAACGGCGGGCACGAGGTACTGGAACCGACCGACCACCGCGGCCGCCAACGCGGGCACGATGAAGAGCGTGTAGGTCACCGGCGTCAGCGGGCTGATCGGGGCGATGAGGATCCCGGCCACGCCGGCGACAACCGCGCTGATCATCCAGTTCAACAGCGCGACTCGATCGGGCGACACGCCGCTGACGTACGCGCCCACCTGGGTCTCGGCCACCGCGCGGGTCGCGAGGCCGAACCTCGTGTACTTGAACGCGGCGGCGAGAGCCACCGTCAGGCCGACGATCGTCGAGCGCGAGGTACGCACGGTCGGCGAGGACCACGATCGACCCGAGCTCCCACCGGCCCGTCGGGAAGATGGGTCGCACGCTGACCGTGGCGGTACCGAGCCGAATGGCCATCGTGCCCTGGATCACGACCAGCACTCCCAGCGAGGCGGCCGCGCGGGCCAACTCCGGTGCCTCGCGCAAGGGGCGGAACACGAGGAGATAGAGCAGTGCCCCGACGAGGGCGGCGACGACCAGTGATATGGCCGCCGCCGGCCAGAACCCGAGTGGTGATCCGACATCGATCGACTGGGGCAGGCCGGGGATGAGGACGAGCAACTCACCCTTGCGGAGCGAGGCATAGGTGTAGGCGACATACAAGGCGATGGCGCCGGTCGCGAAGTTGATCACGCCCGAACTGCGGTAGGTGACGACCAGCGCGACGGCGATCGCGGCGAACACCGCCCCGTTGCCCAGTCCCAGTAGGAGGGATCCGATGTGGTCCACCGTCAGCGGACCCGACCCGCAGCGATCACGCGGGGACAGTAGCAACGACGAGGTCGAGCCTCGCGGCCGTCCGCGCGAGGCTTGCGGCCGTGAGTCAACTGGGCATCGTCGTCGGAAACCCGAAGCCGCAATCGCGCACACTCGACGTCGCGCGAGCCGTCGCCCACGCGGCTGCCGACACGGTCGGATTGTCGGAGGCCGCAGTCGAGATCGATCTCGCTGATCTGGCCACCGGCCTTTTCGACTGGTCGTCCGCCGAGGTCCGCGATGCAATGGAAGCGGTCTCGGCCACGAGCCTTCTCGTGGTTGCGTCGCCCACGTACAAGGCGAGCTACACCGGCCTGCTCAAGAGCTTCCTCGATTGGTTCAGCACCACGGGTCTCGACGGCGTGACCGTGGTGCCGGTGATGGTCGGCGCGTCCCCCGCGCATGCGCTGGCCGTCGAGGTCCACCTCCGGCCGGTGCTGATCGAGATCGGTGGCAGCGTTCCGACCAGAGGTATCTACATCACCGAGGGCCAGATCCCCGAGCTCCCGACGGTGATCGACGAGTGGCTCGGCGCCGCAGCACCCCTGTTGCGAGCTTCCGTTCGTCGCTGACCTCGCGAGCCGTCTCATCTCGTCACCGGGCCCAGGTCGTCGGGGATCCAGTTCGGCGGGCGCTTCTCCATGAACGCCTGCATGCCCTCGCGCGGTTCCGGGGAGTGCTCGAGCGCCCAGAACATCGTTGGATAGTCGATGGGGCCGTAGTGCTCGTTCAGCATTCGCTTGACGTGCATTCGTGCGGCGGGCGCGGTCTGCAACACCTCGCGCGCCGCTTCGATCGCAGCCCGACGGAGATCGGTGTGCGGGACCACTCGCGAGACGACACCGAGGCGCACGGCCTCGGCCGCGTCGAATCGCCGCGCCGACAGCAGGAGGTCGCGGGCCACCGCCACACCGACATGCGCGGGCAGCACAGCCGCATAGGTCGCGTCCGGAATGCCGCGCAGCAACTCCGGCGCACGGAACGTCGCTCGATCGCTGGCCACCGCGATGTCGGCGAGCATGGCGATCAACAGGCCGCCGGCCTGGCAGATGCCGTTCACCGCCGCGATCACGGGCGCCTGGCTGTCGCGGATGGCCAAGAACGGCAGAACGTCGTAGCCGACCTCGTCGGGCACCGATTCTCCCGGTTCGGCGCGCCCGCCGAGGTCGCCCCCAGGTGCGAAGACATCGTCGGTGCCGGTGATGATCAACGCCGCGAGATCGGGGTCGGTGTTGACGAGCCGCACCGCTCGCTTGAGCCCGTAGTACATGGCGGGCGTCAGCGCGTTCCGAGCCCCGGGCCGGTCGATCACACACCACGCCAGGGAGCCCTCGCGCTCCAGTCGAAGGCACGGCGAGCCGAGGTCATCGGTCACGACGAGCCCTGCTCGTTCAGGCGCGCCTTGTACAAGACGTTCTCGGCCAGACGCATGTGCGCCGCGTCGACCAACTTGCCGTCGCGCCCGATGGCGCCGACGCCTTCCGCCTCGGAACGCCGATAGACCTCCATTGCCTCTTCGGCGTCGGCGATCTCGGCCGGCGTGGGCGAGAAGACCTCGTGTGCGATCGAGATCTGGCTGGGATGGATCGCCCACTTGCCGTCGAAGCCCAGAAGGCTGGCATGCGACGCGCTCCGCCGATACCCATCGGGATCCTGGTACGCGGGATACGGCGCGTCGATGGCATCGATGCCGGCGGCCCGAGCCGCGGTGAGCACCTGGAAGCGCGCGAAGTGCCAGAAGTCGCCGGGGTACTCGCCTACGGGGTCGAAGTTGCCGTCGACACGCGCCCGCTGGGAAGCCGACAAATCACCTGCACCGAAGATGATGGCCTCGAGGCGATCGCTCGACCGCGCGATGTCGACGGCGTTGGCCAGGCCCTCGGACTCCTCGATGAGCACCTCGAGGCCGATCCGTTCGGTGAGCCCGAGCTTCGTCTCGAGCTGGGTGAGCAACACGTCGACCCACCAGACGTCGCGGGCGGTTCGGGCCTTGGGCACGATGAGCACGTCGAGCGCGTCTCGCGCGCCGGTGACCACCTCGATGATGTCGCCGTGGCACCACGGGGTGTCGACGCCGTTGATCCGCACCGCTCGTACCGTGTGGCCCCAGTCCTGCTCGGTGAGGGCGGCCACGGCAATTGCCCGCGCTCCTTCTTGGCCAGCGGCGCGCACGCGTCTTCGAGATCGAGGAAGACGAGATCGGCTCCCGAGCTCGCGGCCTTCTCGCACATGCGCTCGTTGCTGGCCGGCGTGGCCAACTCGGATCGTCGCGCCCGCATCACAAGACCCCATTCTTTCGGAGATCGTCCAAGCGGTCGGCGTCGAGGCCGAGCAGCTCGCCGAACACGGCGTCGTTGTCCGCACCGAGCGGACGGCCGAGGTACTCGACCCGTCCCGGGGTCTCGGTCATCTGCGCGACCGGCGCCTGGACCGTCATCGGCCCGAGGTCGGGGTCGTCGACCGACAGATAGGTGCCGCGAGCCCGCAGGTGCTCGTCGGCGAGGAGCTGCTCGGCGTCGTACACGGGCGCGGCGGTGACCTCTTCGGCCTCGCAAACCGCCATCGCCTCGTCGAGGGTGCGGCCGGCGACCCACTGAGCGACGAGCTCGTCCACTTCGCGCGCGCGTTCCTGGCGCCGGACAGGGTCGACGTAGTCGGGGTCGTCGGCCAGCTCCGGTCGGCCGATCGCCCGGTAGATCCGCTTGGCGATGTTGGGCGACGCGCCCGAGATCGCCAGCCATTGATCGTCCGCGGTTCGATACGCGTTGCGCGGCGCGCTGGCGTCGAGCCGGTTGCCGACCCGTCCGGGCACGACGCCGAGTTGGTCGAACGACAGGGTCGAGGTCTCGATCAACCGCGCCAGCGGTTCGATGAGGTTGATGTCGATGAGCTGGCCGGTGCCCCCGTGCACGTCGCGGTGGTACAGCGCCATCATCACGGCGTAGACGGCCGCCTGCGACGCGACTCCGTCGGCGAGCATGAACGGCGGGAGTGTCGGCGGTCCGTCGGGCTGGCCCACGACGTGGGCGAACCCGCTCATGGCCTCGGCGAGGGTGCCGTAACCAGGTCGGTCGCTCTTCGGTCCGCCGCGCCCGTAGCCCGTGATGTGCGCCATGACGATGTGTGGGTGTCGGGCGTGCACCGTTTCGTAGTCGATCGTCCAGCGCGCGAGCGCGCTCGGTCGGTTGCCCACGATCAACACATCGCTGACGGCCAGCAGCTGATGGAAGAGGTCTTGTCCCTCGGCCCGACGAAGATCGAGGGTGACGCAGCGCTTGTTGCGGCTGATGCTCTTCCAGGCGAGCCCGATGCCTTCGCGACGGTCACCCCAGGTGCGCATGGGATCGCCGCTTCCCGGCTGCTCGACCTTGATGACCTCGGCGCCGAACTCGCCGAGCGCCGTACCGGCCATCGGTCCGGCGGCCAACGTCGCGGCCTCGACCACTCGCAGTCCTTGTAGCGGCCCCCCCGCTCGCCCCTCAGGCATGAGCGGAAGTGTCCACCTCGGGCCGGGGCAGACCAAGGGTCTCCCGCAGAGTCGATCCGGTGTACCGATCGCGGAAAAGGCCACGGCGCTGCAGTTCGGGCACGACCAAGCGGACGACGTCCTCGTAGGCACCGGGTGTGTGGGTGGCGGCGATCACGAAACCGTCGCACGCGTCGGCTTCGAACCACTGCTGCATCTGGTCGGCCACGTCGGTGGCGGTGCCGACGAAGCGCGGGCCCTGCAGCAGGGTGGCACGGTGGCCCGCGAGGTCGGCGAGGGTCACCTCGCCGCCGATGTGGGCCCGCAGGTTCTCGACGAGCCCGCGGATGCCGGAGATGTTCTCGACGAGCTCGTCAGTGATCGGCGCGTCGAGTGAGTAGCCGGCGAAGTCATGGTTCATGAGCTCGGACAGAAGTGTGAGCGATGCCTGAGGGTCGACCAGGTCGTTGAGAAAGGTTTGCTCGCGCTCCTCCGCGTGCGCCTTCGACTCGCCGACCACCGTGTAGAGCATCGGGAGCATCCGCACCGAGCTCGGGTCGCGACCGAACTCGGTGATGCGTTGCTTCTGATCCGCGTAGTGCGAGGTGGCCACCTCGATACCGGGATCGCCGGTGAAGATGACCTCGGCCCAACGCGCGGCGAAGTCGCGACCGCGACCCGACGAGCCGGCCTGCAACAACACGGGGCGACCCTGCGGACCGCGAGGCACGGTGAGCGGTCCGAGTGTCTGGATCCACTTACCCTGATAGTCGAGCGGCCTGACTTTGTCGGGGTCGGCGAAGTAGCCCGACTCACGGTCGAGCACCAGCGCGTCGTCTTCCCATGTGTCCCACAGGCCGGTCGTGGCCTCGAGGAACTCGTCGGCCCGGTCGTAGCGCTCGTCGTGTGCGATGCGCTCGGTGACCCCGTAGTTCCGCGCCTCGCTGTCGTTCACCGACGTCACCACGTTCCAGGCCGCGCGCCCGCCCGAGAGATGGTCGAGGGTCGCGAAGGTCCGAGCGACGTGGAAGGGCGTGTAGTAGGTCGTCGAGTAGGTCGCACCGAGCCCGATGTGTTCGGTGACCCCGGCGATGAGGCCCAACACGATGCTGAGATCGAGCTTCACCGGCCGGGCGCCCAGTCGCACCGCATCGGCCACCGAACCGCCGTAGATACCGGGCATCGCCAGCCGGTCGTCGAAGAACATGGCGTCGAAGCAGCCCTCTTCGAGGATCCGCCCCAACTTCTGGTAGTAGCGCCCGGTGAGGAATCCGTGCTCAGTCGCAGGATGACGCCACGAACCGGCGTACACGGTGACGTTGCTGGCCTGCATGAAACCGACCAGGGACATCTGACGGGATGTGGTCATCGCTGCTTCTCCTGCTGCCGCCTCGGTTGGCTACGATAATCGCACTTCCGCGAAACGGAAATGCCCTTGCCGTGCCAGGACGCCCGATCAGGAGGAATTGCGCATGGCCCGCGAACGAACTCCCCGACCACCGGTCCTGGTGCGAGCGACCCGGCTGCTCGACGTGGACGCCGGTACCTACGTCGAGCCGGGGGTCCTCCTCGTGGAGGGCACGCGCATCGTCGCCGTGTCACCCGCGTCGGTCCCCGAGGACGCCGAGGTCGTGGACCTGGGCGACCTCACCCTGCTGCCGGGTCTGATGGACATGGAGGTCAACCTGCTCATGGGTGGACCCGACCACGCGAGCCCTCTGGTCGCTGTCCAGGACGATCCGGTCGTCAAGACGCTGCGGGGCGTGGCCAACGCGCGCCGCACCCTGCGCTCGGGGTTCACGACAGTGCGGAACCTCGGTCTGTTCGTGCAGACCGGTGGGATCCTGCTCGACGTCGCGCTCAAGAAGGCCATCGACCTCGGTTGGGTCGACGGCCCCCGCATCGTGCCGGCGGGTCACGCCATCTCCCCCACCGGCGGGCACCTCGACCCCACCATGTTCCAGAAGCTCGGCCCCGGAGTCCTTCCACTCACCGTCGAGGAGGGCATCGCCGACGGTGTCGCGGAGGTGCGCAAGGCCGTGCGGTACCAGATCAAGTACGGGGCCGAACTGATCAAGGTGTGCGCGTCGGGCGGCGTGATGTCGCACACCGGACCCGCCGGCGCGCAGCAATACTCCGACGAGGAGCTGCGAGTGGTCGTCGACGAGGCGCACCGGGCCGGCCTCAAAGTCGCGGCGCACGCCCACGGCGACGACGGGATCCGCGCCGCGGTCGAAGCCGGCATCGACTGCATCGAACACGGATCGCTGATGAGCGACGAGACCATGAGCCTCATGCTCGAGCGCGGCACCTTCCTGGTACCGACCACCTATCTGGCCGACGGCATGGACGTCTCACACGCCGATCCGGCCCTCCAGAAGAAGGCGGCCGAGGTGTTCCCCCGGGCGAAGGAGACCGTTTCCAAGGCGATTCAGCGCGGCGTGAAGATCGCCTGCGGCACCGACGCGCCTGCGATCTTCCACGGACGCAACGCCAAGGAGCTCATTGCGCTCGTCGACCGGGGCATGACGCCCATCCAGGCCATTCGCGCTGCGACCACGATGGCGGCCGAGCTCATCGCCGTCGACGACCGCGGTCGGCTCGAACCCGGGCTGCTCGCGGACGTCATCGCGGTTGAAGGCGATCCGCTCGCGGACATCACCGCGACCGAGCAGGTGCGATTCGTGATGAAGGACGGAACGATCTACCGCTCCGATAGCTGACGTTCGGGGCTGACGCGGCTACGGCGTGGCGATGCCGTGCAACAGCAGATCGAGCAGCGCCTCGTCGCCGTCGCGCACCGACAGCCCGCTGACGGTGGCGGCGAACGAGTTGAACATGATCGACTGGAGCACCACGCCGGCGACGCGCCGATGATCGAAACCCGACCGGACGACGCCCGCCTCGGATGCGTCGTCGAGGAGTTGGACGAACAAGTCGACGAGGGGCCCGAAGGCTTTGCTCGCCTCCTTCGGGTGCTCGGTCATGAGCTGTTGCGCGAACTCGGCGATCGCCAGTGGGTTCGGGTTGCCGCGACCGGTGTTCTTGCCCTTGGGCGGCGGAGCACAGCGGCGGTAGTACTCGGCGACGAAGATGCGCACGCGTTCGAGCGGATCGGTCACGTCGGCGACGGCTTCGCCGAGCTGTTCGGCGGTCTGCGCGATCGACTCCTCGAACAGCGCGAGCAGTAGCTCGTACTTGCCCTCGAAGTACTGGTAGAAGCTCCGCAGCGACTGTCCCGAACGCTCGACCACCTGCTGGACGGTGAAGTCCTGGTTGTCCGACGTCGCCATCAGCTCGAGGGCGGCGTCGAGGAAGCGCTGGACCCGCTTCTCGGCCCGGGCCCGGGCCGTGTCGAGCGACCGGGCGACGGCCAGCTCACGCCAAGAGGGGGTCTCTTCAGCGATTGTCGGGTCGGCCGCCACGTTCGAAGCTTACCGTTCTTGCTCGCCGAGAACCCTGTTCTCGAACATGTTCACACCCGGGGCTCGAGGACCACGTCCACCCGGGCCGCCCCGCTGTCGGGCACTCGCGCCTGTCGCCACACCTCGACGGGGAACGACGCGTTCACGACCGAGTAGTACAACCAGAGCAGGTGGGTTGCGTCGTCGGGCAGAGCGTCGAAGGGGAGGCTGTCGAGATAGGCCGCGGCCTCCTCGAGGCGCGGGAAGGCCGCGTCGTAGAACGCCTGCAGCTCGTCCATCGAGCTGGCGAGCCGTTTGGCGTAACGCTCGGCCTCGGTGGCCAGACACCAATCGGCGTATGGCTCCAGGTCGGCGAACTGTTCGGGAAGGACCGTCACGCTCGCTCCTCCCTCACGAGGGGACCGAGACCCGCACCGGGGTCGCGGTCTGCTGCTGATGTGCGGCCACGTAGTCGCGTGCGGTCTTGTGCAGGTGACGCAGCAGGACCTCCTGGTCGTTGAGCGGGAACTCGGTGATGGCGCGCGACTCGATCATCCGCTGGGTGGCCTCGAGCGTGTTGCCGTCCTGCAGCGCGTACTCCTTGAACGTCACGGCCGCGAGCTCTTGACGCAGGCGCTCGGTGGCGTTTCGCGGCGGCACGAAGTACAGCGTGCCCTCGAAGATGTGGGTGTTGTACGACGTCGGCCAGTAGTGGTACGTGAGGTACCAGCCCGTGGCCCACACGAGCAGCATGAAGTTGGGGAAGAACACGAACGTGTCGAGGCCCCAGGCCTTGTGCCGCGCCGGGTTGAGGCCCGGAGGCAGGCTTTCGAGGCCGATGTCGGGGCGATCCCACGGCCCGAACAGGCCGCTGTGCAGCTTCCGTTCGATGGGCTTGACCATGTCGAGGTCCTTGGGCGGCGACATGCCGCCCCACGACGACACCATCCCGTGCGGTCCGTCGATGTCGTAGGCCAAGGCCTCAAATCCATAGCCGACCAGCTTTCTGGACTCGTCGGCCACGGCCTGCTTCGCGTGCAGGATCGGTGCATGGTAGAACTCGGCGAACGCGTCGATGAAGAGCTTCCAGTTGCTCCCGACCTCGGCGCGGTACTTGTAGACCTGTGTCATCTCGCCGAACGGGTAGCCCTCCAGCCCCGCGCCGAGCCGACCCAGGTACTCACGCACGGGCGTGGCGTCGGTCGGGTCGAGGTTGACGAAGATGAAGCCCTGCCACACCTCCGCACGCACGGGTACGAGACCGAAGTCGTCCTTGTCGAGATCGAAGAACTCGGACTCTTGCTGGACGAAGTTGAGTGCCCCGTCGAGGTCGTAGCGCCAGCCGTGGTACTTGCACGTGAACTGGCGGCAGGTGCCCTCGGTCTCCTCGGTCGGGTAGTCGTTCCAGACGAGCTTGTTGCCGCGATGACGACAGATGTTGTGGAAGGCCCGAACCTACGCCCTCGCGGTCCTTCACGACGACCACGGACGTCCGCGCCGCGTCGAGCTCCTTGGTGAAGTAGCTCCCCACCCGCGGGAGCTGCTCGATCCGCCCGACGTTCAGCCACGTCTTGCGGAAGATCGCGTCCCGCTCGGCGTCGTAGTGCGCGGGGTCGATCGAGTCCTCGTAGGACACCGGCCCGGTACCCAGCTCACCGAAATGCTCGGTCCAACTGCCTTCGGCCGGCTTCGGGAAGTGCGACATGTTTCAGCCCTTCTCCTCTGGCTGCGCCTCTGGAATAACCGTCTCCACCCGACGATAGCAAAGATCTCAATTATGGAGAAGCCCATTTCCGCAGATCGTCGTCGAGCTCGACGTCGAAGGTCTTGAACGCCATCGCGACCAGGTCGTAGGCGCCGACGGTGAACACCACGTCCATGAGTTGCTGGTCATCGAGTTCGGCGGCGAGCACCGTCCACGTGGCGTCGCCGACCCTTGCGTCGGCAACGAGCTCCTCGGCCGCGGCGACGAGGGCACGGTCGAAGGGCGACCAGCCCTCGGCCCCCGATCCCTCCGCCACCCGCTCGATCTCGTCCGGCGTCAGCCCGGCGTCACCGGCCAGCACGACGTGCTGGGTCCACTCGTACGTCGAGTCGCGGAGCGAGGCCACCCGAAGCACGAGCAGTTCCCGCTGGCGGGGCGACAGCGTCGTCGCGAACAGCACGTGGCCGTTGAAGGTGTTGAAGGCGCGGGTGAGCGCCGGATGACGGGCCAGCAAGCCCGAGGGCATTCAACCCCTTCGGCCTCGAGGGGTCCCGCGCCGGCAACGGATGGCGAGGATCGGCCGGCCGGAGCGCAGCGAGGGCGTCGCCCATCGACTCGGGCCACTCGTCGGGCGGCAGCGGCGGGAGCCTGGTCACGGTTCGATCGTCACGTGTTGCGTCCGCCGTTGACCCCGATCACCTGGCCCGTGACGTACGAGGCCTCGTCGCTCACGAGGAAGGCGCACGCGGCGGCGATGTCTTCGGGTTGGCCGATCCGACGCACCGGTGTGCGCGACGCGTTGAACTCGACACCTTTCCCGAGCAGACCCTTCTCCTCGCTCGCGCGCAGCATCGGGGTGTCGATGAAGCCGGGAGGGATGGTGTTGACCGTGATGCCCTGGGGCCCGAACTCGAGCGCGAGCGCCTTGGTGAACCCGATGACGCCCGCCTTCGACGCGACGTAGTGCGTCATGAGCGGCTGCCCGCCCTGCGCGCTCGACGACGAGATGTTGACGATCCGGCCCCAGCCGGCCTCGATCATGTGCGGGCAGCACCACCTGGCAGCAGTGGAAGGTCCCGGTCAGGTTGACGTCGAGGATGCGCTGCCACTTCTCGGGCGAGATCGTGAGGAACGGGTCGAACCCCTGGAGCCCGGCGTTGTTGACGAGGATCGTGGGCGGCCCGAGCCCGTCGACCACCTTGGCCACTCCGGCTTCGATGCCGGGTCGGTCGGTGACGTCCACTGACAGGCCGATGCTGGTCCCGCCCGACGCCTCGATCTCGACGGCCGCTTCCTGAGCCGCCTCACTGTTGCGGTCGAAGAGCGCGACAGCGGTGCCGTCGGCCGCGAGTCGTCGACCGATGGCCAACCCGATGCCCGATCCCCCGCCGGTGACGATCGCGACTCTGCCGCTCATCCCGGGTCGCTCATTGGATGGCGTCGCTCACTGGATCGGTTCGTCGCCCGTGAAGGTGGTGCGATGCATGTCGCGCGGCGAGGCGGCGTCGTAGTGCAGCGCCCGGTGGAGCACGCCTCGGTTGTCCCAGATGACGACGTCGCCGACCTTCCATGCGTGGCGGTAGACGCGATCGGGTGTCGTCGCGCGGGCGAGGAGGTCGTCGAGCAGCGCCCGGCTCTCGTCGGGTTCCAGGCCGACGACGTGATCGGCCGTCGCACCCAGGACGAGCGACTTGCGCCCGGATCGGTGGGTCCACGCCAACGGATGCTCCTTGGCCGGACGCGAGCGCCACATCTCGACCTCTTCCGGGGTCGGGTCGGCATTGACCAGGCGCTGAGACGCCTCGATCGTATGGACGACGCGCAGTGACTCGACATACGCCTTCTCGTCGTCACTCAACGCGTCGTAGGCACCGTACGAGCTGGCGAACTCGGTCTCGCCCCCGGTCTCGGCCACGGCGTAGGCACTGAGCATCGTCGCCATGATCGGGATGTCGTCGGTGCAGCCGTCGATGTGCCAGTGGAAGGTGCCCTTGAGATACGCGGCCGACCGATTCTTCGCGGGGTCGAGGGTGACGCGGAAGATCTCGGGGAACTCGCCCTGGCCGAGCTTTTCGACCTTGCCCAGGCGGTGGCTCCAGGCCACCTGCGTGGCGTCGTCGAGGTGGAGGTCGCGGAACACCAGCACGCCGTTCTGCTCGAGGGCGTCGAGGCACCAGGAGGGGAACGCCTCGTCATCGAGGAGATGGTCTCGGTCGACCCCCTCGACCAGGGCGCCCACCGTGGGGCTCAGCTTCTCGGTCGTGATGACGGTCATCGACCCTCTACCTTTCGGGTTGGGCCTTTCCCTGTGGCTCGAGGTGTAAGTCCCACTCTAATCAGACAAGAATTACGTTTCCAGACTGCCATCACGCAGCTGCTGACGGAGTTTGAACTTCTGGACCTTGCCCGAGGGCGTGCGGGGGAAGTCGACGAGTTGGTGGATCGACTCCGGCCACTTCTGGCGGGCCAGACCTGCGGCGGCCAGGTGCTCGCGGATCTGGTCGAGCGAGGGCGCCGGCCGGCCGTCGAGCATCCGCACGATCGCCGCGGCGTGCTCGCCGAGCCGTTCGTCGGGCGCCGCGACCACGCTCACCTCGGCGACACCGTCGACGCCGGCGACGAGCTCTTCGATCTCCTGGGCGCTGATGTTCTCGCCGCCGCGAATGATGATGTCCGAGACGCGATCGGTGATGGTGAGGTAGCCCTCGTCGTCGAGGACGCCCACGTCCCCGGTTCGGTACCAACCCTCGCGATCGAACACGGTCTCGGTGAGCGCACCATCGGTGTAGCCCATGAACAGGTCGGGCCCCCGACTGGAGATCTCGCCGTGCTCGTCCAGTCGCATCTCCACGCCGGGCAGGATGTGGCCGTCGGTGGTGAGTCGTTTCTCCTCCGGCTCCTCGAGGAGGGCGCCGGTGATCGAGGGGTGCTCGGTGCTCCCGTACGAGCGGAACACCTCGATGCCGAGCCCCGCGGCGCGGCGGGTGACCGCCGCAGGCACGCTCGAACCCCCCAAGCCCGGCAACGGGCATGAGCGCGAGGTGCTCCTCGGTGAAGTCCGGATGGTCGAGGAGGCTCGTGAGGAAGTAGGTCGCCCCGCCGGTCATGCCGAGGCCCTCATCGAGCATCAGTTTCAGGATGACACCGGGATCCCAGACGTCGACCAGGTTGACGGCCCGCACCCGCAGGAGGGGCAGGAGGAACGCGTTCACCATCCCGATGAAGTGCCCAACCGGCGCGCCGGTGATCTGGGCCGGCCCGATCTTGGGGAACATCCAGTCGAGCTGGCGGCTCTCGAACCCGATGGTGCGGTGGGAGTGGACCACGCCCTTGGGGTCGCGGGTGGTGCCCGACGTGAAGCCGATGATCGCCGGCGCGTCGGGATCTATCGCCGCGACACCGGCGACAGGGTCAGCGTCGAGGAGCGACTCGAACGGGACGGCCCCCGCCGGCAGATCGGCCGCCGGTGTCGAGCCCACGACGAGCCACTCGGGGCCGGGTCGGCGGTCCAGCACCTCGCGGTAGATCTCGAGATGGTCGGTGTGGCCGAACCGATCGGGTGTCACCACCACCGCCGGCTGGGTGGCGCCGAGGATGTAATCGACCTCTTTGGCCGCGTAGAAGTGGACGATCGGCACGACGACGGCACCGAGATAGGCCGCGGCCCAGAACGTGATGCCGGCCTCGACCCAGTTGGGGAGCTGGAAGACCACGACGTCGCCGGCCCCGACGCCGCGCGCCCGCAGGGCGCCGGCGAGCGAGCGGGCCGCCCGGTCGACGTCGCCGAACGTCCCCGCCCACGGGCGGATCTCGGAGTGCACCCGGAACGCAATGTCGGGCATCGTCCCGAGGCCCTTCTCCACCATCGAGCCGAGCGTGTCGTCGGTCCACCAGCCCTCGGCGAGATAGCGCTCGCGCAGCTCGCCCGGTACCTCACGAAGCGGCCACCGGGCCGACCCACTGCCTTCTGCTGTCACCATCGCCCCCTGGCGGGATCGTCCCCGACTTCGGGAGAATAGGCCGAAGACAGAGCGGGGACAGCCAGGGGATATGCAATTGCCGGATTCGGAGAATGGCCTTATCATCGGCTCCATGGCGGTCACTCGCTCGGGCCCCGCGATCGGCAGCACGATTGGCACCGCGACCCATGATCACGGGTTCCACCGCATGAACGTGGCTCGCGTCGTCGCCGAGACCCCTGATGCCAGCTCGATCGTCCTCGACGTCCCGACCGAGCTCACCGAGGCCTTCGCCTACGAGGCCGGTCAGTTCTGCACGTTCCGCGTCGAGGTCGACGACGAGACCCTGCTCCGGTGCTACTCGATGTCGTCGGCCCCGACCGTCGACGGCGAGCTCCAGGTGACCGTCAAACGCGTGCCCGGTGGCGCCGTGTCGAACTGGCTGCTGGACCACGTCGAGCCGGGAAGCGAGCTCGAGGTCACGGTGCCGGCAGGGGTATTCCTGCTCGGGTCGGACGAGCGCGAGCTGGTCGCGTTCGCCGCCGGAAGCGGCATCACCCCGGTGTTCTCGCTCCTCAAGACGGCGCTGCACCGGACCGACCGCAGGGTCCGGCTCCTCTATGCCAACCGTGATCGCGACTCGGTGATCTTCGGCGCCGAGCTCGACGCGCTGGCCGCCGCGTTCGGGGAGCGGTTGGAGATCGTCCACCACTTCGACGTCGACGAATTCGATGTCCACGGGGCTTCGTCGACGCCGCCGAGGTGCGGGCGTTCCTCGGCGACCCTCGGTCCCTGTCTTCTGGCCAGGCCGACGCCGGGCACTACCTCTGTGGCCCGGCGCCGTTCATGGACGTGGTCGAGGCCGCGTTGGTCGGCTCGGGTGTTGCGAACGAGCGAATCCACGTCGAGCGCTTCGCGCCGGCCGCCGACCTTGCATCCGTCGATGGCGCGGCCGGCGATGCGAGTAACGCCGACGACGAGGCGGTCCGAGTCACGATCGAGCTCGACGGCAAACGCGAGGTGGCCGAGCATCGGGCCGGCACGACGATCCTGCAGACTGCTCGGCAGCTCGGCCTGTCCCCGCCGTTCTCGTGCGAGTCGGGCAGCTGCGCGACGTGCATGGCGCGTGTGCTCGAGGGAACCGTCGAGATGCACGTCAACAACGCGCTGGCCGACGACGAGCTCGACGAGGGCTGGATCCTCACGTGCCAGGCCGTCCCCACCTCACCCGAGGTCAGTGTCCGCTACGGCTTCGAAGGAGCCTGACCATGGAGCCGTCCGACCAAGCCGACCTTCTCGAGCTCGAGCAGCTGCTCGCGCGCTATGCGGTCGGCATGACCAAGAACGACGTCGACGCGGTCGTCGACGTCTTCACTCCGGATGGCACCTACTCGGCCTTCGGCGACACCTACCCGTTGGCCGACTTCCCCGCCCTCGTCGCCGCGGCCCCGAAGGGCCTCTTCCTCGTCGGGCCGCCCGCGATCGAGCTCGACGGCGAGACCGCGACGGGCGAACAGCCGCTGTGCTTCGTCGACCAGACGAACCACGACATGCGCATCGGCTGGTACACCGACACGTACCGGCGCACCGCCGACGGCTGGCGGTTGGCGACGCGCTCGATGACGTTCCTACGGCGCAGCGGCGGCCGGGATTCGGGCCGAGCCCACGACCCCCGCCGTCCGGCGCCGGGGCGCGGCTGATGGAGCTGGACGAGTTCCGTGTGTCACTCGACGCGTGGCTCGACGAGCACCACGACGAGCTCGCTGCGGATCCGGGGGCCGAACGGTCGCTCGACGCCGAGATGGCTCACCTGTCGGCGGTGAAGCGCTCGACCTACGACGCCGGTTGGATGCGGTGGGGTTGGCCGGAGCGGGTCAGCGGCTTCGGCGGTTCCACGTTGCTGCGGGCCTACCTCGGTGAGGCGCTCGCGGCGCGTGACCTCGTCGAACCCGGTATCTATTCGATGACCGAGGTGCTGGCCCCGACGATGCTCGACTTCGCGTCACCCGAGCTGGCGGCGACGATGGTGCCGCGACTGCTGCGGGGAGACGAGACGTGGTGCCAGGGCTTCTCCGAGCCGGGCACCGGCAGCAACCTCGCGTCGCTGTCGTGCCGAGCCACACGCATCGACGACGGTTGGCATGTCACGGGCCAGAAGGTGTGGACCAGCCTGGCCCAGTACGCGCAGCGCTGTGTGCTGCTGACCCGCACGGGAACGCCCGAGTCCGCGCACCGCGGGATCACCGCGCTGTTCGTCGACATGGACTCGCCGGGGATCACCGTCCGGCCGCTCGAGACGATGCACGAGAAGGAGGAGTTCTGCGAGGTCTTCTTCGACGACGTGCGGGTGCCCGTCGACCGGATGCTGGGTGAGGAGGGCCAGGGGTGGGCCGTCGCCATGGACCTGCTGCCGTACGAGCGGAGCACAGCACTGTGGCACCGCGGCGCGTTCCTGCATCGGCGCCTGCAGCAGTTCCTCGACGAGGTCCCCGACGACGCGGTGACGGCGGACGAGGTCGGCACCGTCTTCCAACAGCTCTTCGCGTTCCGCGCGCGCTCGAGGGCGACCCAGTATCGGATGCACGCCGGGGAGAAGCTCGGCGCCGAGACCTCGGTCGACAAGATCCTCGTGGCCGCGTCGGAACAGGCGGTCTTCGACCTCGCTCGGCACGGCTTGGCCGAACAGATGCTCGTCGGCGACGGCGACGCGAGCGACCGATGGCGGTCGGGCTACCTGTACTCGCGTGCGGCGACGATCTACGGCGGCAGCGCCGAGATCCAACGCAACATCGTCGCCCGTCGGCTCCTCGATCTCGGTCCCGATCGATGATCGTGGGCTCCGAGCGAGAGCTGCTCGCGCAGGTGCTCACCCGAGCGACGGCAGGTGCCACCGGTGCCGCGCTCGACGCCGTGCTGCGCGACGTCGGCTGGCACGACGCGCTCGCAGTCGATGCACCGACCGCCATCTCTTTGCTGTTCGAGTCGCAGGGCCGGGCCGGCGCGACCTCGTCCGCGCTCGAGGCCGTGCTGGCGAACGCGCTCGGCGGCGAGGTCTCGATCGACGTCGCCGTCGTCCTCCCGCCTATGGGTCGCACCTCCGTGCCCGGCCGGTCGACGGCCGACGGTGTCGAGGTGCGCGGCCTCGGCACGCTCGCTCTCCAGCACGCACCGGTCGCCCTCGTCGCCTACGACCACAGCTGCGTCGCGGTCGCGACGGAGGACCTGACCTTGCGCACGATCCGCGGACTCGATCCCGCCCTCGGCTTGGTCGACGGTGACCGCCGCGTCCGTGCCCGCCGCCGATGCGGCGCCGGCGACCAAAGGAACGTGGCCTGCTGCGGTTGCCGTGGGTCAGCTGGCCATCGCCCACGAGCTCGTCGGTGCGTCGCGGGCCATGCTCGAGCTCGCACGCGTCCATGCCGTCGAGCGGATCCAGTTCGGCCAGCCCATCGCGCGTTTCCAGGCAGTGCGCCACCGGCTCGCCGACGCACTCGTCGCGGTCGAGAGCGCGGACGCCGCGACCCGAGCCGCGTGGGAGGACGGTTCGACGCTCGCGGCAGCGGCGGCCAAGGCCATCGCGGGGCGGAACGCGCAGACCGTTGCCCGACACGCCCAACAGGTCCTCGCCGGCATCGGGTTCACCGCCGAGCACCCGCTGCACCGCTACGTGCGGCGGGTCCTCGTGCTCGACGGCCTTCTCGGCGACGCGCGGTCGTTGACGCGGGCGATGGGTACGGACTTGCTGAGGACCCGACAGGTACCCCCGCTGGTTCCGCTGTAGGCGCGCCCGCGGCGAAGAGCCGAAGCCTCAGCGCGGGAGGCCGAGCACGTGCTCGGCGATGATGTTGCGCTGGATCTGCGAGGTGCCACCGGCGATCGTGCCCGCGAAGCTGCGCAGGTAGAGGTCGAACCAGCCGACGGTGAAGATGTCGTCGTGCAGGGGTTGGGTCGGGGCGCTGCGCTTGGTGGTGTCGAGCGCGTCGGGACCGAGCGCCTCGAGCATGCAGATGTCGGCCTCTTGGATCGCCTCGGAGCCGAACAGCTTCAGGATCGACTGCTCGGCCGCTTCCTCACCCTGTCGCGCCTTGCGCGAGGGTCCGGTAGCCGAGCAGGCGCAGGGCCTGCGCGTCGATGACGAGCGTGCCGTACCAGTCGAGCACCAGCGCGTCGTCGGTCAGTGCCGTGTTCACGCAGCGCGTCGCCCCCGTGCTCGACGATGTCGTCGAGGCGTTCGGCGTAGCTGAGCCACAGCATGGCCCGCTCGTGGCCGAGTGAACCGGTCGCCACGCGCCATCCGTTGTTCAGCTCACCGATCAGGTTCTCGGCCGGCACCTCGACGTCGTCGAAGAACACCTCGTTGAAGTCGAGCTCGTCGGGCGACAGGATCGATCCGAACGGGCGCCGGGTCAGGCCCGGCGTGTCGGTCGGGATCATCAGCACGCTGATGCCCTTGTGCTTGGGCACGTCGGGGTCGGTGCGGACGAACGTGAGGATCACGTCAGCGTCGTGCGCGCCCGAGGTCCAGACCTTCTGGCCGTTGACGATGAACCGTTCGCCGTCGAGCTCGGCCCGGGTGCGCAGCGACGGCGAGATCGCGAGCCGGCGTCGGGCTCGCTCATGCCGAGGGCGGCGGTGATCTCGGCTCGCAGGATGGGAACGGCCCACTGCCGCTTCTGCTCCTCGGTGCCGAACGACAGGATCGACGGGACGACGATGCCGAGACCCTGCGGGTTGAAGCTCGTGTCGATCCTTCGCCGGCTCAGTTCCTCGAGGTGCACGAACTGCTCGATCAGCGAGGCGTTGCGGCCTCCGTACTCGGGCGGGTTGCCGGGCACCAACCAGCCGGCGTCGAACATCTTGCGCTGCCACCGGCGGGCCCACTCGGGGATGTGGGCGCTCGAAGCGGAACGCTCCGCGGTCTCGGACGGGTCCGGGACGTTCTCGTCGAGCCAGGTCGAGAACTCCTCGCGGAACGCCTGGGTCGACTCGTCGAAGCTGAGCCTCATGCCCGCGCCTCCTCGGGAGCGTTCCGCCGGAGCGCGGCCCGCGCCACCACGGCTCGGTGCTCGACGCTCGTGCCCAAGAGCAGCTCACCGGCCTTGGCGCGTCGCACGAAGAGCTGGAGGTCGTTCTCCCACGTGTAGCCGAGGCCACCGAAGAGCTGGATCCCGTCTCGACTGACGAGGCGCTGGGCATCGCCCGCCGCCGACTTGGCCATCGAGGCCGCCATCGCCCGGCGTTCGTCGTCCTCGGCGATCGTCAGACCGGCGAACTGGACGAGGACCCGCGCCCGTTGGATGGCGACGTACATGTCGACGGCGAGGTGCTTCACCGCCTGGAACGACCCGATCGGCACGCCGAACTGCTTGCGCGACTTCACGTGGTCGAGCACGAGCTCCAAGATCCGTTGACACGCGCCGACCGTGACGGCGGCCAGCCCGGTGACCGCTTCTTGACGCGCGCGCTCGACAGCGGCGCGAACGTCGGATCCCACGGCGGCACGCTCGGCGGACACCGTCACGTCGGCCAGCTCGATGACACCGACAGGCATCGTCGCGTCGAAGGACGGCGTACGCGTCGTCGACAGGTCGGTGGCCGGGATGACGAAGACGCCTAGAGCGTCGGCGGCACCATCGCGCAGGCGCGCGACGACCGCGATCTCGTCAGCTCGGTCGGCGTCCATCACATGGTGTGCGGTGCCGGACAGCCGCCAGCCGTCACCGGCCGACTCGGCCTGGATGTCGCCGTCGGCGAAGGCCACCGCCCCGGTTCCGCCCCGACAGACCGCTTCGAGCAATCCGGGCTGCGCGTCGCCGAACGCGTCGCGGACCATCGGCACGTACTGACTGGTCGTCGCGAGGAATGGCGTGGGATCGGCGCCTCGACCGAGCTCCTCGAGGACGATGGCGAGCTGGACGGCACCGGCGCCGCTCCCCCCGCTGGCGGTGGGCACCGTGAGACCTGGGAGCTCCATGCCCACGATCGTCTTCCACAGCGCTTCGGTGTCGTCGCGAGCCTCGTCTCGGCCTTCGGCCACGGAACGCACCAGCGATGGCGGGCAGTCGCGATCGACCAGGTCGCGGATCACCCGTCGCAGTTCGAGCTCCTCATCGTCGAGTTCGAAGTCCATGGCTCCTCGGAATCACGAATTGTCAGGGCGCTGGAGGTCGGGGGCCGACCGTCAGAGTGTGCCGGTCAGCGAGGCAAGGTACTCACGCGTTCGCTGCATCGACGACAGGAGCTCGTCTCGGTCGTTGCCCAGGGGAACGACGCGAACCGACAGGTCGGTGACGCCGGCGTCAGCGAAGGAGCGGAGTCGCTTCTCGACGGCCGACTCGTTGCCCGCAGCCAGGATGTCGCCGACGTTGGTGGCGTCACCCAGGTCGAGGAGCCGCTGGTAGTTGGGCGACACCTCGGCCTCGGAGAGGATCCGGTTGGTGCGCTCGACCGCGGCGTCGACCTCGTCGTCGCGGCACAGGCACACCGGCACACCGGCGACGATCCGTGGGGCCGACCGCCCGGCCCGCTCGGCCGCCGCGGTGATCGTCGGCGCGACATGGCCGGCGATGGCCCGCTCGTCAGCGAGCCACAGGATGGTGCCGTCGGTCCGCGCGCCCGCCAGCTCCAGCATCTTGGGGCCGAGAGCTGCGAGGAGTAGCGGAGTCGGCTCGACGTCGGTGACGTCGAGCGGGTTGTGCACGCGGAAGAAGTCGTTCTCGACGTCGACGGTGCCCGGGCCGGCCAGGGCGGGGTCGAGCACATCGAGGTACGCCTGCATCGTCGCGGCGGGCCGCTCGTAGGGAAGCCCGAGCATCTCGTCGATGATCCAGTGGTGTGACACACCGAGACCGAGCGCGAGGCGCCCCTCGCACACGGCCTGGACCGAGAGCGCCTGTTGGGCGAGCGCGATCGGGTGCCTCGGCTGCACGGGCACGACAGCCGTGCCGATCTCGATGGAGGACGTCTCGGCGCCGATGATCGTCGCGGCGGTGAGCGCATCGAACTCGTCGGGGATCTGGGGGATCCAGATCGACGAGAGTCCGGCTTGCTCGGCCCAACGGGCGTCACGACGAAGTCGCTCGACCTTGCTCGCGTATCGGCCGCGCTCCGGACCGATCATCACGCCGATGCGCATCGTGCTCGCGTCCCGTGTCTGCTCGGTGAGAACCTGCTTCTCAACGAGCAGTAACGTAGCTTCCGTTCCCTGAGAAGGTCGAATTGTGCCGTTGAGCAGCGAGGACGGTCACGGAAGCACGACCGGCAGGTTCTGCCAACCCCGGACCGTCGACGTGGGCGCCAGCCTCGCCTCGGTGAGGTCGACGTCCCAGTCCGGGAATCGGGTGAGCATCTCGTCGAGGGCGACCCGGCCCTCGAGTCGAGCCAGGTTGGCCCCGAGGCAGTAGTGCAAGCCGTAGCCGAAGGTGAGGTGCGGCCCCTGATCGCGACGGATGTCGAAGACGTCGGGATCTTCGTAGCGCCGCTCGTCGCGGTTGGCCGAACCGACCAGCAACAGCATGGCGCTGCCCTTCGGCACCGTCGTGCCGTGGTACTCGACGTCCTGCATGACGTACCGCGCGAGGTGCGGCCCGGTCGGCTCGAAGCGAAGGGTCTCGTCGATCGCGTTCGGGATCAGCGATCGATCGGCCACCAGCTCCCGTCGTTGATCCGGGTGTTCTGCGAGCACCTTGACCAACCACCCGATCAGGCGCCCGGTCGTCTCGCCGCCCGCACCGGCCAACACCTGGGTATAGGTGAGCACCTCGGGTCGGGTGAGCCTTCGCGTCGTGCCGGTCTCGTCCTCGAACTCGGCGTTCAACAGCGCCGTCATGAGATCGTCGGACGGGTGCTGAGCGCGCCACTCGATGTACTCCGCGTAGATGTCGCCGTTGGCGATGGCGTCCTCGCGAACGGCCATGGGCGCGCCGGCTTCCGTTCGCAAGAAGGCGTCGGACTTCTCGCGCACAGCCGTCTGGTCGGATTCAGGGATGCCGAGCAACATGCCGATGACGCGCATCGGCATCACCTCGCCGAGCGCGGTGACGATGTCGAATCCGTCGGTGCCGACGAGCGGGTCGAGGCAGCTTGCGCAGAACTCGCGCACTTGGTCCTCGAGGGCAGCCATCCGCTTCGGCGTGAACACGCGGGACATCAGCCCGCGATGCATCGTGTGGAGCGGAGGATCCTCGAACATCACGATGCCGGAGGGGAGCTCGACGTCGGCCTGGAGGATGTCGAGGATGTCGCTGCGGCAATTGGAGAACGTTTGCCAGTTCACGAGCGCCTCGTCGACGTCGGCATGCCGCGACAGCGCCCACACGTCGAAGCGGTCGTTGTAGTAGATCGGCGCCTCGTCGCGCAGCCTCCGGTAGGTCGGGTACGGGTCGGCGTTGATGTCGACGTCGTAGGGGTCGTAGTAGACCGCGGCTTCGCTGGTTGTCGTCATGGCCACCTCGTCCGCTTCGGACCCGGTCGACAAGAAGTTGGGCAGGTGTTCAGCATGGTAGTTGCGCCTTTCCCGGCCTGCCCGGCAACCATGCGACAATGCCCGCGCCCCTCGGGGTCGGTACGGCAAGAGGACGAGGCATGGCAGTGACCCGGAGGATCGGCAAGGAGAGCTCCAAGACACGCGGGTTGCTCCTCGACGCCGCGGAACAACTCATGGTCGAACAGGGCTACGCCGCCGTCAGCTCGCGTCGAGTCGCCGCCGCCGCGAGCGTGAAGCCTGCGCTCGTCCATTACTACTTCCCGTCGATGGACGACCTATTCGTCGCACTTTTCCGGCGCGGCGCGGAGCGGAACATGGAGCGGCTGACCCGAGCGGCTGAATCGGAACAACCGCTCCGCGCGCTCTGGCAGCTGAGCAAGGAGCAACGCGGCGGTGTACTGCTGATGGAATTCAGCGCGCTGTCACGGCACCGCACCGCCGTGCGATCCGAGATCGCCGACTACGGCCGACGCTTCCGCAAGCTCCAGGTGCGGACGCTTCGGAAGGTCCTCGACGACCACGGCATCGACGCCTCCGTCGTCACCCCGGATGCGGTTGCGGTACTCATGACCGGACTCACGGTGACCCTCACCCTCGAACGTGAGCTCGGCCTCACTACCGGGCACAAACAGGCGCTCGCGTTGATGGAGGACTTGCTCCAGCGCTACGAGCCCACGCCGGCGGGGCCGTAGCGGCTCACGCCCCGTCGCGGAGGTCGCGCTTGAGAACCTTGCCGGACGGGTTGCGCGGTAGCGCGTCGAGGAACGTGATGTCCTTCGGTACCTTGTAGCGGGCGAGCTGACCGCGGCAGTGCTCGATGAGCTCGTCGGCCGTCACGATCATGTCCGGGCGAAGCACGACGAATGCCACGGGGACTTCACCCCATCGCTCGTCGGAGCGGGCCACCACGGCCACCTCGAGGACCGAAGGGTGTTCGTAGAGCACGCGTTCGACCTCGGATCCGGCGATGTTCTCGCCGCCCGAGACGATCATGTCCTTGAGTCGATCGACGATGAACAGATAGCCGTCGTCGTCGCGCACACCGATGTCGCCGGTGTGGAACCAGCCACCGTCGAACGCGGCAGCGGTCGCGTCCGGGTCGCGCCAGTACCCCCTGAAGACCTTGGGGCCGCGCATGACGATCTCGCCCCGCTCCCCCGCCGGCACCGAGCTGCCCTCTTCGTTCCAGATGTCGAGCTCGAGGTACAGGCACGGACGGCCGACGCTCCCGAGCTTGGTGACGATGCTCTCCCGATCGAGGAAGGTGTCGCCGGAAACGGTCTCGGTGAGGCCGTACGCATCGGCGAACCACGCCGAGGGAAAGGTGCGCTGGATCCGCTCGATGAGCGGGATGGGCATCTTCTCGCCGCCGTTGATGATCACTCGCACCGACGACAGGTCACGCTGATCGATGTCGGGCAGCGCCATGATCGCGTTGACCATCGCGGGCGCCAGCCACACGGTGGTCACCCGCGAGCGCTCGAGCTCGTCGACGACGTCGGCCGCTTCGAAGGCCCGATGGATGATCGTCGTCGCCCCCGCGGCGATCAGCGACGTCGTCGTGAGGTCGAGCGCACCGACGTGGTACAGGGGCCCGCAGGCCAGTCCGAGATCGCCGCTCGTGAAGCCGAACTCGACGATGTGCGCGAGGTTCTTCCACGCCAGGTTGGCGTGAGTGATCATCACGCCCTTGGGGCGCCCCGTCGTGCCCGACGTATACATCAAGCGGTGGACGTCGTCGGCCGCCGCCGCGACTTGCACCCGCGTGCTGTCGCTCGAGCGCAGATCGGCGAGCGTCGTCCATTCCGCGGAGCGCGCGGCGAAACGCAGGCCCGCACGAGCGTCGCCTCGAGGCCCTTCGTCGCTTCGTTCCCCAGCTCGACGAGCGACTCGTCGCACACCAACGCGCGAGCTTCGGAGTGCTCGAGGATGTACCTCACCTCCGGCGGGGCCAGGCGCCAGTTGATCGGCATGGCGATAGCGCCGAGGAAGTTCGCGGCGAAGAGCGTCTCCAGGAACTCGGGGCAGTTGTACGAGAGAAGTCCGACGACCTGACCGCGACCGACGCCGCGCTCGGCCAGCCCATCGGCCAAAGCGGCCGCCCGCGTGGCCATCTGCCCGTAGGTGGTCGTCTCGCCGTTGAAGATCGTCATCGCCTTGTCCGGCGTGCGGGTCGCGTGGTGGGCGAGCACCGCGAACCAGTTCATGTCCGCCGGGTCGCCAGAGGAGGTAGGCATCGTCGGTGCGGGATTCACGAGGAGCACCCTCCCTGGTGACGGCCGCTAGCGTCGCCGTTGTGCCTCGACCGGACGCGAGCAACGATTCTCGGCGCAGCCCGAAATGGCAGGCGCGTCGTGAGGCGATCATCGACACGTCCGCGCCCCTGTTCGCAAGGCGGGGCTACCACGCCACCGGCATCACCGAGCTCTGCGAGGCGAACGATCTCGGTAAGGGTGCGCTCTATCACTACATCGGCTCCAAGGAAGCGCTGCTCGCCGCCATCCACGACCGGGTGATGGACGAAGTCATGCTCGGCGCCGATCGCGTGGCGGAGGCAGGTGGCTCCCCTTCGGCCCAGTTGGCCATGCTCGGAGAGGAGCTGCTCGACGTCATCCATCGCTATCCGGATCACGTCTGGGTGTTCCTGCACGAGTTCCCCGCGCTCACGGGCGACCGGGCCGCGCAGTTCCGCGATCGGCGGGGCCGGTACGAGCAACGAGTCGAGGCGGTGCTCCGGGCCGGCGTCGAGTCGGGCGAGTTCCGCGACCTCGACCCCTGGCTCACGGCTCGAGCTTGGCTCGGCATGCACAACTACACGTATCTCTGGCTGAAGGCGGGGGGCCGACTGTCGGCTCGCGATGTCGCGAAGCCGTTCGCCGAGATCTTCATGCGAGGCATCGAGAGCCCGGCGCACACCAAGCCCGATCAAGGCGCTGAGTAGCCGCCGTCGACGACCAACGCCGACCCGGTGGTCCATCGCGAATCGCTACCGGCGAGGTACGAGTAAGCCCCCGCGAGATCGCCCGCCGCGCCGAGACCGAGAGGGTGTCGTGCCGCGATCGTGTCGAGCGCTTCGGGCGGCAGATCGTCGTGGATGGTCGAGCGAAACGTGCCCGGGCAGACACAGTTCACGCGAATGCCGTCGCGCGCGTACTCCACCGCGGCGACCTTCGCGAGTTGGATCACCGCCGCTTTCGTCGCGCAATACGGCGCGGCATGTGACCAGGCCGTCAGTCCGGACACCGACGCCGTGAGCACGATCGAGCCCGACCGCTGGGGACGCATCACCGCGACAGCGGCCTTGATGCCGTTGACGGCACCCAGGACGTTGACCCGAAACGACCGTTCCCAGTCCTCGGTAGCGAGGTTGTGGATGCGGCCGTTCGGCGAGAGCACCCCGGCGTTGCTGATCAGTACGTCCAAGCGGCCAAAGCGCTCGACGGCCAACTCGACCACCGATGCCACCTGCTCGAATTCGCTGACGTTCGCGAGCGCGGTCTCGACCGACCCGCCGGGTTCGGCGAGGCCGGCGACCGTCGCTTGGAGTGACGGTTCACTCACGTCGCTCAGCACCAGATCAGTAGCCGGCTCACTTGCGAGTCGAGCGGATACGGCGGCACCCAGCGCGCCGCCCGCACCCATGATTACGACCACTCGGCGCGTGTCGATCGCGGTCATACGAGGAGGTACCCGCCGTCGACATTGATCACCGTTCCGGTGATGAACGCGGCTGCATCGGACGCGATGAATTGGTACGCCCCCGCGAGGTCGGTAGGTGCTCCCCAACGCTCTTGCGCGCTGTGCCCGGTGATCGCCGCTGCGACCTCCGCGTTCTTCTTCCAACCGTCGGCCAAGGGTGAATCGAACCAGCCCGGGGCCACGACATTCACGGTGATGCCCGCCGGCGCCAAGTCGAGCGCGAGCCCTTTGGCCAAGCCGACCAACCCGGCTTTCGACGCGCTGTATGCCGTCAGTCCCTTCCGGGGTCGTTCGCCGAGGACCGAGCCCGTGAAGATCAGCCGTCCTCCTTCGCCCATCACCCGGGCCGCGGCGCGCGCTCCGAGGAACGCGCCGGTGAGGTTCACCTCGAGGATCTGCCGCCAGATCGACGGGTCGATCTCGCGGGGCCTCCGACGACGGGCGAGATCCCCGCATTGCAGATCCACACGTCGAGTCCGCCCCACTCCGCGACGGTCGCATCGGCCACCGCTTCGTTGAAGTCCTCGTCGGTCACGTCACCGCTCAGCACCAAGTGAGGGCCGGGAAGCGTTTCGGCCACCGCCTTGAGGTCCTTCTCGGTACGGGCGACGAGCGCGACCGACGCTCCGGCACGCGAGAACGCATGGGCCAACAACGTTCCGAGCCCGCGACTGGCGCCGGTGATGACCACACGCCTCCCCGCGACCGCGCCGGGGCCCGGGAACGACTCCGGGATCTCGATCTGGTCGGCCATCGCCCTCTACCTACTCGTCTTGGCCCCCGTCTTGGCCCTGCCTGTCCTGGCCCTGGTTGTACCGACCAGTACAATACATCCTTCGTGACCTCAGGCCCGACTCCGCCGCCCGCGTTCTCGAACGCCGATCTGGTCGAGATGCACCGCCGCATGCTGGTCATCCGCGGGTTCGAACAGCGCGTGGCCGTGCTCTATCGCGACAGCGAGGTGCCCGGCTTCGTGCACCTCTCGATCGGGCAGGAAGCGACGGCCGTGGGCGCGTGCTGGCCGCTGCGCCCGACCGACGTCATCACTTCCACCCACCGCGGCCATGGCCACTGCCTGGCCAAAGGACTCGACCCGCTCGGGATGTTCGCGGAATTGATGGGGAAGGACCAGGGGACGAATCGCGGGCGCGGTGGCTCGATGCACATCGCCGACCCGAAGCTCGGGATCTTCGGCGCGAACGGGATCGTGGCCGCCGGTTTGCCCATCGCCGTAGGTGCGGCCGCGGCCGCGCAGCTCCGAGCCGACGCCAGCGTCGCGGTGGCGTTCTTCGGCGACGGCGCGCCGGCGCAGGGTGCCTTCCACGAAGCCGTGAACCTGGCTGCGGTGTGGGAGTTGCCCGTGATCTTCTTCTGCGAGAACAACGGCTACGCCGAGTTCTCGCCGACGGCCACCCAGCATGCGGCCACACTCGAACAGCGGGCGGCGGGCTACGGGGTGTCGTACGTAGCGGTCGACGGGAACGACGTCACGGCCACGGCCGCGGTCATGGAGGACGTCGTCTTCGCGACGCGCGCCGGTCGCGGGCCCACGGTCGTCGAGGCCGCGACCTACCGCTGGCACGGCCACTACGAAGGCGATCCCGAGCACTACCGATCGAGCGACGAGGTCCGCGAATGGGAAGCGCGCGACCCGCTCCGCGCGCACGAGCGAGTGCTCCGAGCCGCCGGCGTCGGGGACGACGAGATCAAGGCGCTCGAGGCTTCGGTTGCCCACGAGCTCGACGATGCGGTCGATGCGGCGCGACGGTTCGCGAGTCCGGCCACCGCGACGTTGACCGATTTCGTCGTGCGAGCGCGTCCGGCGCGCGTCGAGCCACCTCCGCCGCCCCAGGACGCGCCCGTGTTCCGCACCATGGACGCGATCCGGTCTGCGCTCGAAATCGAGCTCACCGAAGACGACCGCGTGTTCGTCGCCGGCATCGACGTCGGCGCGGGCGGCAACGTCTTCGGGCTCACGCGCGGGCTCGCCGAGCAGTTCGGCGCGCGTGTGCGCGACACCCCGATCTCCGAGACCGCGATCGTCGGGCTCGGCGTGGGCGCCGCCATGGCGGGCATGCACCCCGTGGTCGAGATGATGTACCTCGACTTCCTCGGCGTGTGCTTCGACCAACTGCTCAACCAGGCGGCCAAACTGCCGTTCATGACGGGCGGGGCCGCGGAGATGGCCCTGACCGTGCGCACCCAGTTCGGCGCGGGGCGCTCCTCGGGAAGCCAGCATTCGCAGAGCCTCGAAGCGCTGCTCGCGCACATCCCGGGATTGACTGTCGTCATGCCGTCGACACCGGCCGACACCTATGGCCTGCTTCGTGCCGCTATCCAGGACCCGAACCCGGTGATCTTCATCGAAAACCGACTGCTCTACGGCATGAAAGGTCCGCAGCCACCGGCCGACTACGTCCTTCCGATCGGGAAAGCCGCGATCGTGCGTCCCGGCACCGACATCACCGTGGTCTCGATCTCGCGCATGGTCCACGAGGCGCTCGCCGCTGCGGCGCGGGTGGAGAGCGAGGGCATCTCCGTCGAGGTGATCGACCTGAGGACGGTCGCGCCACTCGACACGGCCACCATCCTCGATTCCGTGCACAAGACGAGCCGGCTACTGATCGCGCACGAGGCCGTCGTTCCCTTCGGCATCGGGGCCGAGATCGCGGCCACCGTCGCGCGCGACGGCTTCTGGGACCTGGACGCGCCGATCGAACGCATCGGTTCGGCACCGACACCCGCCCCCTATGCGCCCGAGCTCGAACGGGCCTGGCTGCCCGACCGCGACGACATCACCGAAGCCATCCGACGGCTCGCGGCGGTCTAGCTACTCCTAGCAACCCAGGGCGCGGGCGATCACCAGGTGCTGGATCTCGTTGGTGCCTTCACCGATCTCGAGCACCTTCGAGTCGCAGTAGAAGCGCGCCACCGGTGACTCGAGCATGTAGCCGAGACCGCCGTGGATCTGCACGGCCTCGGACGCGGCCCACGTCGCGACGCGACTGGCCTTCAGCTTGGCCATCGCGGCTTCCTTCTGGAAGGGCTGACCCTCGTCGCGCAGGTGCGCGGCGCGGTAGGTGAGCCAGCGGGCCGCCTCGAGCTCGGTCGCGATGTCGGCCAACTTGAACTGCACGGCTTGGAACTTCGAGATGGGCTGTCCGAACTGCACACGCTGGCGTGCGTAGTCCAGCGCGAGGTCGAGTACAGCTTGGGTCAGGCTGAGTGACAGTGCCGCTATCGAGATGCGCCCGACCTCGAGCGTGCGCAGGAACTGGCTGAGGCCGAGATCCGGATCGCCGACGAGGTTCTCGTCGGGAACCCAAACGTCGTCGAAGTACAGCTCGCGCGTGTCGAGGCCCCGCCAACCGATGCCTCGCATCTTCGGGCCCATCGTGAACCCGGCCGTGTCCTTCTCGACGACGAAGCTCGCGAACGTCGGCTTGTCGGTGCCTGATGTCTGGGTGCGCGCGAGCAGCGTCACGCCGAACGACATGTCGGTGCCGGCGTTGGAGATGAACGTCTTGCGCCCGTTGATGAGCCAGCCGCCGTCGCGCCGTTCGGCGCGGGTGCTGATGCCTCGTGCGTCGGAGCCGGCATCGGGCTCGGTCAGCCCGAACGCACCGAGCGCGCGTCCCTCGGCCAGTGGTCGCAACCAGCGCTCGCGCTGCGCGTCGTCGCCGAACAGGTAGAGCGGCAACGAACCAATCGTCACGTGGGCCTGCCAGGCCGCCGCTACGGACTGGTCGGCCAGCCCGATCTGCTCCATCGCCGCGACGAAGCCGATCGTCGTCATGCCGATCCCGCCCCACTCCTCGGGGATCAGCATGCCGAGCAGGCCCAGCTCGCCCATCTCGCGGAGCAGATCGGTGGGGCACCGCCCCTCCTCCCACGCGAGCGGGGCGCGCGGCGCGATCTCGTTCTGGGCGAAGTCGCGGCACAGCCCGACCAGGTCGCGTTCGGGTTCGCGAAGCGAGAAGTCCATCGGCCGATCCTATTGGACCGACCGGTACAGCTCAGTCTCGCGTGATGATCGCGGGGCGGCGATCACGGGGCGGCGATCAGCCCGCGGCCGCGGCGTTCAGCTCGTCGAGGTGACCCGAGGCCTCCAGGTACTCGTTCACCCAACGCTCGATCACGGCCGCGGACTTCTCGACCTTCTCGAACTGGCCGACGACCTGGCCCACGGGATTGAACGCCACGTCGACCGTCTGGTCGGGCCAGCGGTGGGTGGCCGCGACCGCCACACCCGAGACCATGTACTGCAGGGGCATGCCGAGGGGATCGGGATTCGCCGGGTCCTCCCAGGCGTCGGTCCAGTCGTTGCGGAGCATCCGGCATGGTTTGCCGGTGAACGATCGTGAACGCACGGTGTCGCGCGACGAGGCGTTGATGTAGGCCTCTTGCTGCACCGGGGTGTTCTCGGCCTCTTCCACCATCAGCCACTGCGAGCCTGACCACGCTCCCTGGCAGCCGAGGGCCAGCGCGGCAGCGATCTGTTGACCGCTGCCGATGCCACCGGCGGCGAGCACCGGCCGGGGTGCCACCTCTTTCACGACCTGTGGCCACAAGACGATCGAGCCCACTTCACCGCAGTGACCGCCACCCTCGCCGCCCTGGGCGATGATGATGTCGACGTCGGCGTCGGCGTGCTTGCGCGCTTGGTACGCCGAGCCGCACAGGGCCGCGACCTTGCGTCCCTCGGCGTGAATGTGATCGATCATGTCCTTGGGTGGTGTGCCCAACGCGTTGGCGATGAGCGCCATCTTCGGGTGACGGAGTGCGATCTCGACCTGCGGTGTCGCCGTGGCTTCGGTCCAGCCGAGCAGCTTCAGCGTGTTGTCGTCCTCGTCCTCTTGCAGCGGCACGCCGTGGTCGATGAGCAGGTTGCGGGCGAAGTCGAGATGGGCCTGGGGCACCATGTCCTGGAGCATCTTCGTCAGATCCTCGGTCGACATGTCGGCGTCCATCCCCTCGTACTTGTTGGGGATGACGATGTCGACGCCGTACGGATGGTCGCCGATGTGCTCGTCGATCCAGTTCAGCTCGATCTCGAGTTGTTCGGGCGAGAAGCCCACGGCGCCGAGCACGCCGAAGCCACCGGCCTTCGACACCGCGACGACGACGTCACGGCAGTGAGTGAAGGCGAAGATGGGGAACTCGATCCCCAGGTCGTCACAAATCGGCGTACGCATCAGTTGTTTCCTTTCACCAGGTGACCGGCATCTGCTTGATGCCGTTGACGAAGTCGCTGGTCAAACGCACGGGAGGCGCAGCCAGCTCGATACCAGGCAGGCGCTCGACGACCTGGCGCATGGTGGCCTTGATCTCGGACCGGGCCAGGCTGGCGCCGAGGCAGTAGTGCACGCCGCCACCACCGAAGGTGACGTGATCGTTGGGCGTGCGCCCGACGTCGAAGGTGTGCGGCGCGTCGAACACTTCCTCGTCCCGATTGGCCGAGGCGTAGTAGATGACGAGCTTGTCGCCTTTCGCGATCGGCACGCCGCGCAACTCGGTGTCCTGCGTGGCGGTGCGCCGGAAGTTGTGGATCGAGCTCCCCCAGCGCAACATCTCCTCGACCGCGCTGTCCCAGAGCGACGGATCGTCGCGAAGGCGCTGCATCTGGTCCGGATGCTCGGCCAAGGCGAGCATCGAGTGGTTGATGAGATTGCGCGTGGTCTCGTTGCCGGCGACCACGAGCGTGATGAAGAAGAGATTGAGCTCGATGTTGTCGAGCCTCTCGCCGTCGAGCTCGGCTTCGACCAGAGCCGTCATGAGATCGTCGCGAGGGTTGCGGCGGCGGTCGTCGGCGACGGCGTCGCACAAGGCGAAGATCTCGGTGGACGCCAGCTCGATGTCGACGTGTGCGAAGTCGGGGTCGTCACGAGCCCCGATCAGGTCGTTGGAGACCTCGAACATCCGCGGCCACTGCTCGGGTTCGAGGCCGATCATCTCGCAGATCATCTGCACCGGGACCTGCGCCGCGATGTCCGCGACGAACTCGCACTCGCCCCGATCGATGACGGCGTCGACGACGGCCTCGGCCCGGCGGTCGATCTCGTCGACGAGCGCGGCGATCATGCGCGGGGTGAAGGCCTTCGACACCAGGCGTCGGGCCCGATTGTGCTTGGGCGGGTCCATGTTGAGGATCGAAAGGCGCAACTGCGCGAGCGATTCTTCGTCCTGCGTGGGGATGAACGTGCCGCCCAGCTCGCTCGAGAACGTCTCCCAGTCATGGCTCACGGCGCGAACGTCGGCGTGGCGGGTGACGGCCCAGAAACCGGCACCGTCGGGCTCGGGGTGCCAGTAGACGGGCGCCTCGCGCCGAAGCCGGTCGAACTGGTCGTGCGGCACGTTGCGCCCCCACGTGTCGGCCAGCAAGTCGATGCCGTCCAGTTCCTGGATCAGTGTCACGGGTGTGCGGCTCCTTCAGTCGTGGCGGCGACGACACCCCGCAGGGCGGCGATCGCCAGATCGTCGGTGATCGCATCGGGGTCGACGCGGCGCATCATCTCGAGGCCGAACAGCAACCCGATCACCGCGGGACCGGCGTCGGCGGACTCGCCCGTCCATTCGCTCGCCGCCTCGGCGACACCGAGTGACGCGGCGCGGTACCGACGCGCGAGGTGGTCACGGGCTGCCGCGTTGCGAGCGGCGTAGGTCCACAGCTCGTGCTCGAGGGCGATCCAGTTGCCGTCGCCCGCGACTGGTGAGGAAACGTTGCGCCACAAAACGCCGAGACGCTCGTCGAGGGTCGTCGCCATCGACAGCTCGGCCCCGATCACGGCCGACACATCGTCGACCCACCCTTCGAGCAGCGCGAACAGCAACCCGTCCTTACCCCCGAAGTGGTCGTAGACCGCGCCCGACGTCCGGTCGGCCCGCTCGGCGATGGCGTCGATGGAGGCGGCGTCGATGCCCCGCTCGGCGAACAGCTCGGCGGCGGCGTCGAGCAAGCGGCGACGCGTCTCGGCCCGGCGCTCTTCCTGGGTGGCCACCAGGAAAATATAGGACGCCCTATGTATCTAGGTCAACCCATGCACATCTGACTCACGGCAACTCGAGTCGGACGCTGGAACGCTCGGCGTCCGTCGAATCCATGAGCGCGTTCGTCGCCTGCAACCGGCCATCGACTCCACTTCGGTCGTGCCACGGCATGCCGGCTGTCCAGCGCCAGGCGTACGCGAGCGTCCGCGCGTACAGCTCCGCACGAGCATCTCTCGACAAGGCTCGCAGCGCGGTCAGATACTCGTTTCGGAACACGATGGGCACGAGGACGCGGCACTGCCCGACGGCGGAGAGTTCCGCGCACATGGCCGCCCGCGCCACCCTCCCGTTCCCGTCGTCAAACGGGTGCACCTCAGAGATGAGGAAGAGTTGGTAGGCGGCCCGTGGGAACCCCCGCGGTAGGTCGTCGAGACGACGAAAGCCCTCGGCAAGCGTTCCGACAACGAGGTCAGCGTCCACGAACACATATGACCCCGCCTGGTTTCGCTTCTCCTTGAACCGTCCGGGGCGCTTCTCTGGCCGACCGCTCATGATGGCGACGTGGCGAAGCTGGAGGAGGTGCAAGAGTTCGTCAGCATCGTTGGGGACGGTCGCGCGGCCGACGGGATCGCTGACGACCCGGTACGTGCCGAGGACGTCGTGCGCGTCCTCAGGCCTGTCCGCGGAGGCCTCGCCGCTTGCGATGATCTGCTCAGCCTCGTCGATCGTGAACTCGGTTCCCTCGATGAAGTTGGAGAAGTAGGCCTCGAAGAACGGCAACGTCCCGTCAAGGTCACCATGGGGTGCCTCCAGCGTCACCGGAACATCTGCCTCCGCTGGTACGGCGGCAAGATAGGCCGCGAGCTCGTCGAACCGCTCCATCCTCGCGGGGTCCCACTCACCACCTGCCGCTTGGGCGGCGAGCAGACGGCCAGCGCCCGCGCGTACGGGTCGAGTACCAGCGATGGCGCCAACAAGCTCGTCGACCTGCGCTTGCCGATCAGGCACATCCAACTGCTCCGCGATCTCGCTCGCGCGGTTTCGTAGCTCTTGCAGCCAGCCATCGGGACGGAGTCGGATCTTCCGAACGACCCAATCCTCGAGTTCGCCTCGCGAGAGCGTCCGGGCCGTCCTCCCCGCTCGACCGCGTGAGATCGCGAAGTTGTCGATCAGGGTGCGCGCATCCGAGGTGACATGGAGGCCGTCTGCCCACGAGGGATCGTCGTCGAGTGGGCCAGGTCCCTTCCGTGGGCTGATGACGAGGCCCGGCATCTCCAGATCGCGGACTCGCTCGTTCGAGACGACGTAGAGCACCCCGTCCTGGGGCAACCCGTTGTTCGCGGCCGATCGATCGGCAATCAGAGCGTCGGGTACGAAGTGCGAAACGATCAGCCATCGGTTCCGCTCCACCAGTGCTTCGGCGCCCGCCCCGAGGTCCGCTGAGTAGACGCCTTGGGCCAGTCGGCGAATGCGGCCATCGTCGACGGCACGGCTGAGCGTCGCCGGCGCTGCTGCGCCGGCGAAGAACACCGTTCCAGGCGTAGTCGGCCAGGATGAAGATGGTCTGCGAGGCATGGGCGTACCGGAAGTTTTCGAGCTGAGAGCCACCATAACGGAAAGAAACGTTCCGAGAGTGTACCCAAAGAGAAGATTCCGTCGGGAATGATCTTCGTGCGTCGGCAGGTGAGGGTCTCGGCGCTCACATACCCCCACAAGTGATCAGACGAATCAAAGCGCGAGCGCCTCGGGCGCTCGTCGATCGATGCGCCGCACGATCAGGCGAGGTCGAAGCGGTCGAGGTTCATGACCTTGTCCCAGGCCGCCACGAAGTCGCGCACGAAGGTCTCGTGGGCATCGTCTGCCCCGTAGATCTCCGCCAGCCCGCGCAGCACCGAGTGCGAGCCGAAGACGAGATCGGCCGCGGTGCCGGTCCACTTCAGTTCGCCGGTGGCGCGGTCGTGGCCCTCGTAGACGTTCTCCGACGACGCCGACACCTTCCACTCCGTGCCCATGTCGAGCAGGTTCACGAAGAAGTCGTTGGTCAGCGCACCAGGCCGGTCGGTGAACACGCCGAGCGCGGATTGCCCGACGTTCGCGTTCAGGGCGCGCATGCCACCGATCAGCACGGTCATCTCGGGTGCGGTCAACGTCAACAGGTTGGCGCGGTCCAACAGCAGGGTCTCCGGCGACAGCTTCTCGCCGGCGCGCAGGTAGTTGCGGAATCCGTCGGCTCGGGGTTCGAGCACCTCGAAGGCCTCGACGTCGGTCTGCTCCTGCGAGGCATCCGTGCGCCCCGGCGCGAACGGCACGGTGACAACGACGCCGGCGTCCTTCGCCGCCTGCTCGACCGCGGCGCACCCGCCGAGGACGATCAGATCGGCCAGAGAGATCTTCGTACCGCCCGACGGCGAACCGTTGAACTCCTGCTGGATCTGCTCGAGCGTTCCGAGTACCGACGCCAGCTCGCTCGGCTCGTTGGCCTCCCAGTCCTTCTGCGGTGCGAGACGGATGCGGGCGCCGTTCGCGCCACCGCGCTTGTCGGTGCCGCGGAAGCTCGCGGCCGACGCCCATGCGGTCGCGACGAGCTGTGGGATCGTCAGCCCCGACGCGAGCACCTTGGCCTTGAGGGCCGCGACGTCCGCCGCCGTGACCAGGTCGTGATCGACGTCGGGCACCGGGTCCTGCCACAGCTGCGACTCGGGGATCCACGGCCCGCGATAGCGCGACCGTGGGCCCATGTCGCGGTGCAACAGCTTGAACCACGCCTTGGCGAACGCGTCGGCGAGCTGGTCGGGGTGCTCGTGGAAGCGCTTCGAGATGGGCGCGTAGATCGGATCGGCCTTCAGCGCCAGGTCGGTGGTGAGCATCATGGGCGCGTGCCGCTTCGAGGCATCGTGCGCGTCGGGCACGGTGTCGGCCGCGGCAGCGTCAGTGGGCCTCCACTGCTTGGCGCCGGCAGGGCTCGTCGTCAGCTCCCACTCGTACTTGTAGAGATGGTCGAGGAAGCCGTTGTCCCACTTCGCCGGCTCAGTAGTCCATGCTCCCTCGAGCCCGCTGGTGATGGCGTCGACGCCCTTGCCGCTGCCGGAGCTGTTCTTCCAGCCGATGAGCTGCGACTCGATCGGGCAACCCTCGGGCTCCGGACCGACGAACTCGGGATCGACGGCGCCGTGGCACTTGCCGAAGGTGTGGCCACCGACGATGAGCGCAACCGTCTCCTCGTCGTTCATGGCCATGCGCGCGAACGTCTCACGGATGTCGTGGGCGGCCGCAAGCGGATCGGGGTTGCCGTTCGGTCCCTCGGGGTTCACGTAGATCAACCCCATCTGGACGGCGCCGAACGGGTCGGCGAGGTCGCGATCGCCGCTGTAGCGCTCGTCACCGAGCCACTCGTCCTCTTGTCCCCAGAAGACCTCTTCGGGCTCGGCGATGTCGGGACGGCCGAACGCGAAGCCGAACGTCTCGAACCCCATCGACTCCAACGCGCAGTTACCCGCGAAGACCAGTAGATCGGCCCACGACAGCTTCCGGCCGTACTTCTGCTTGACCGGCCACAGCAGCCGGCGGGCCTTGTCGAGGTTGGCATTGTCGGGCCAACTGTCGAGCGGGGCGAAGCGTTGCGCGCCCTGCCCCCCACCGCCGCGACCGTCGGAGATCCGGTAGGTGCCCGCCGCGTGCCACGACAGACGAATGAAGAGCGGCCCGTAATGGCCGTAGTCGGCCGGCCACCAGTCCTGCGAGGTCGTCATGACCTCGATGACGTCGCGCTTCAGCGCCTCGACATCGAGCGTCTCGACCGCTTTCGCGTAGTCGAAGTCGTCACCGTTCGGATCGGACCCGCCCGCGTGCTGGCGGAGAACGGAGAGGTCCAACTGGTTCGGCCACCAGTCCTGGTTGGTCCGAGGTCCGGTCGGCTTGGGCGTGGGGGCGTCGATGGCCGGGTTTTCGCTCTCGCTCTTGTCAGGCATGTCGGTACTCCTCTGGAACGCAGTTTTGGTGATCGTTCGTCGGCTGTTGATGGGTTCAAGTCGCGGCGGCTGCCGCGACGCAATCGGGGCATCGGCCCCAGTAGATGACTTCGGCCTCGTCGATCTCGTAGCCCGAGTCGTCCGACGCGACGAGGCACGGGGTGTCGCCAACCGCGCAGTCGACATCGACGGCGCGGCCGCAGACCCGGCAGATGAGGTGGTGATGGTTGTCGTCGACGCGGTCCTCGTAACGGGCCGGCGACCCTGCCGGCTGGATCCGCCGCAGGAGGCCCTTGTCGGTCAAGCGTCCCGAGCGCGTCGTACACCGCCTGGCGCGAGATGGCACCGAGCTCGGCCCGCACCATCTGCTCGATCTCGTCGGCGGTGCGATGCGGTGCGGCGGCAATCACTCGCAGTACCGCCAAGCGCTGCGCGGTCACCTGGAGCCCTCGGCTGCGCAGCAACGCCGCGAAGTCCGGAGGTGGTGCCGTCGCCATGCGGGGCAACCTAACCCGAACTCTGGAATTAGTCCAGAGTTTGTTCGAATCCAGAATCTCTCCGCTGACATTCGTTGGCGACCGATAAGCCCCGGGATCATTCAGTGGGCAACCTGTTGTCGATGCGACATCATCGTGGGCTCGGCGGGACTCGAACCCTCAGGCCCCCTGATCGCCAGGGGGTGCTGGGTCGTCCGGGAGCAGGTGGGCCATGAACGCCGCCGACCATGCGGTGAGGTCTGCGGGCACGTAGTAACCGGTCTCGTCGTTGATCGCGTCCCAATGCCGCGCCACGTCCTCGATCGTGGGCTCCCCTTCGGCATGCACGTACCCCGGGGTCGACGCGATGAAGAGGCGCGCGAACCGCCTCGCGCCGGCCGCGTAGATCTCACCGGTGACCGGGCACGACTCGTGCGCCAGGAACGCCACCATCGGCGCGACGAGATCAGGCGACATCTGGGTCTCCATCCGACCCCCACCTGCTCCGCCCGCCATCCTCGTCCACGCCGCGGGTGCGATGGCGTTCACCTTTATGTCGTGCTCGGCGCCCGCGGTGGCCAGGCTGCGCGTCAGTCCGACCACGCCGCCCTTGGCCGTCGCGTACGAGGTGTTGTTGGGCAGTCCGAGCATCCCCGCCGAGGTCGTCATCACGATGCGGCCGTAGCCCTGGTCGACCAGGAGTGGCCATGCGGCACGCACGGTGTTGAACGAGCCGGCGACGTGGACCGCGAGATGTTTCGCGAGGTTGTCGGCATCGACCTCGGGCATGCCCGCCCATCGCATGATGCCCGCGTTGTTGATCACGACGTCGACGCGTCCGAACTCCTCGACCGCCAACGCGAGCAGCGCCTCGGCGCCAGCAGTCTTCGACACGTCACTCGTGTCGGCGATCGCCGTTCCGCCCTTGGCCCCGATCTCCGCGACGACATCGTTCGCCGGCTGTGCATCCTCACCGGCACCCTCCATCGATCCGCCCAGATCGTTGACGACCACACGGGCACCGCGCGCCGCGAGCAGCAGTGCGTACGCACGGCCGATGCCGCGCCCCGCGCCCGTCACGATCGCGACGCGGCCCTCGAAACCGAGCTCGTTCAGACTGAGACCGGGGCCTCGAAGCCCAAAAGTCCGCCCAAGGTGCCGCCGACCATGGCCTTGCGCTCGTCGTCGGGAACGCCGGCCATTTGCTGTTGCAGTAGCTCCTGGCTGCCGAGGAAGGTGCCCTCGGCGTGGGGGTAGTCGTTCCCCCACACGATCGTCGACAATCCGGTGATGTGACGGCAGGCCACGGCGACGGGATCGTCCTGGAACGAGACGTGGAATTGGCGCTTGACGTATTCGCTCGGCATGAGCGGGTACGGCCACTTCTCGTTGAGCTTGAACAGCTGGGCCATGCCGGGCTGGTCGTCGTCGGGACGGTCTTCGTCCCACACGCCGATCCACCAGTCGGGGTCTTGGCCGATGCCGGTGACCCAGCACTTGTCCATGGAGCCGACGAGCGAGGCGAGCCAGTAGGCGTTGAACTCGATGAGCGAGAAGTGCAGGTCGGGGAACCGCTCCGGAACGCCGCCGCCGATGAGCTGGCAAATGAGGGTCTGGGGCACGACCGGCTGCATGACCGCCTGGGTGACCATGCGCTTCGACGCCATCTTCTCGGTCATCGGCTGGTTCACCTGCTGGGCGTTCTCCATCATGACCTTCAGCGTCAGTGCCTCGGGATCGTTGACCTTGATGCCGCCGGTCTGGGTGTGGACGAACACGCTCATCCCGCTGCCCTGGATCGCGGCCCACACCGGGTCGTACTCGCGCCGGTAGTACGGCATCGGCGCGGTCGCGGGCAGCAGCACCGCCTTGAACCCGCCGGCGGCGACCCGCTCGATCTCGCTCACCGCGTCATCGATGTCGGTGAGGGGGATGGGTGCGGTCGGCGCCAGTCGGCCGAAGTACGGCGTGAACCGCTCCATCACGTAGTCGTTGTAGACCCGAGCGTGCGCGATCGACATCTCGTGATGGTCGGTGAAGAGGCCGAACTGCGACAGGTTGGGGTGGAGGAGCTGTGCATCGACGCCGTCGGCATCCATGTCCTCGAGGATGAGGTCGGGATCACCTTCGGGCGTCCGTCCCCGCGTCTGGCGGTAGCGCGAGACCGTCCAACCCTCGAAACCAGGCGTGTGCAGCTTGCGGAAGACCCGGGCGCCGCCCTCGACGAAGGGTTCGATCTCGAACTCCTCCTCCCAGACGGCCATGTCGCGCAGGTTCGCCGGCAGCCGGGTCTTGAAGAGGTCGATCGGCTCGAGGAGGTGCCCATCGGCCGAGACGACGAAGTCCTTCTGCGCCATGCGACCGACCTCCCCGGTGCGATGCGGAAACCAGGTTCGCGAACTGCGCGAACCTGTCTCCCGAGGCTAAGGCAACCGGTCGGTACAACGCAACGAAAGGCAGGGAGCGGTGACAAAGCGGTGGAAGCAACGCCCGCCCGGCTCGACGTGGGGAGATTGGGGCGACGACGACGAGCTCGGCCGCATCAACCTGCTCACGCCGGCCAAGGTGCTCGACGGTGTGCGCGAGGTCGAGGCCGGCATCAGCTTCTGTCTGAGCCTCCCCCTCGACTTCCCCGGTGGCACCGCCTTGAACCAGCGGCGGCACCCACCCGCGCTCGCGCCGACCGAGGACATGGCGGGCAATGCCGGCACCTTCTACAACATCCACATGAGCGAGATGCCCGACTTCGGCGACCCCAAGTACGTCGACGTGTGGGCCGACGACGTGGTGACACTGTCGCTGCAGTACTCGACGCAGTGGGACTCGCTCGCCCACGTCGGTGCCGAGTTCGACGCCGACGGCGACGGGATCGAAGAGGCCGTCTATTACAACGGGTACCGCGCCGAGGTCGACCTCGTCGGACCGAAGCCCGACGCGGCCGGCGACGGCGGCCGGCCACCGGTGCTTCGCGCGTCACCTCGGCTTGGAGCACATGGCCTACACCGGCGTGCAGGGGCGAGGCGTTCTCGTCGACCTGGCCCACCACCTCGGCCACGACTGGCGCGGCGTCGACCTCGCGACGCTCGAGGAGGTCATGGCGGCCGACCACGTCGTGGTCGAGCCGGGCGACATGCTGCTGCTGCACACCGGCTTCGCCACCGAGATCCTCAACTGGGATCGCAACCCCGACCCCGCGAAGATCTTCACCACGTGCACCTACCTCGATGCGCGAGATCGAGTCATTGCTCGAGTGGATAGCCGACTCACAGATCTCGGCGTTGGTGGCCGACAACTACGCGGTCGAGGGGCTGCTCGGCAAGGACCGCGACCCGAGCCGGCACTCGTTCCTCCCGATCCACCATCTCTGCCTCTTCAAGCTCGGCGTTCCCCTCGGCGAGATGTGGTACCTGCACGAGCTCGCGTCGTGGCTGCGCGCGAACGACCGCAGCCGATTCCTGCTCACCGCGCCGCCGCTTCGCCTGCCCGGCGCCGTCGGCTCACCGTTGACGCCGGTCGCGACGGTGTGACGACGCGTCGCCCGGGTCAGCCTGCCCGTTCGGCGGGTTCGTCCGCCTGAGAGAACGTGAAGTCGGCGTAGTCGCTCGCGACGACTTCGGCGATGGTCGAGAAGAGCTTCGGGCGGCCGCCCGCGTTGAGCAGGTAGCGCTTCGGCTTACCGGGGATGTTGCCCCCGACGTATTGGCCGATCGTTCCGAACGGCGTCTTCGACGCGGCCCGATCGATCATGCTCGTCCACCGCTCCTCGGCCGCCGGCGTGACCTCGATGACGTCGTGACCGTGATCGCGGGTGTAGATGAGCGTGTCGGTGATGAAGTCGACCTGGTCGCCGTTGTACCGCGGGTTGTTGCCCGCCGCCGCATGCGGGCCGCCCGGGAAGAACAGGTTCGGGAAGCCGGTGGTCTGGATGCCGAGGAACGTCGTCGGACCCTCGGCCCAGTGCTCCTCGAGCGCAACGCCTCCGCGGCCGCGGATCCCCATGCGCGCCATGGCACCGGTGCCGAAGTCGAACCCGGTCGCCCACACGATGACGTCGAACTCCCGCACGCCGTCGGTCGTTTCGATGCCGGTCTCGGTCACCCGCACGATCGGGGTGTCGCGCAGGTCGACGAGCGTCACGTTCGGCCGGTTGAACGCTTCGAAGTAGCCGGCCACGTACGGCGGGCGCTTCTCGCCGTAGCGGTGATCCTTCGGGATCAGCAGCTCGGCGGTGTCGGGATCGTGCACGATGCCGCGGATCTTGGCGGCGATGAACTCGCACCACTCCTCGTTCGCCTCGGTGTTGACGAGCAGATCGACGTAGTTGCTGGTGAACTTCATGAAACCGGGGCTGGCCCACATCTGCTCGAAGAAGGCCGACCGCTCCTCCGGCGAGTCGTCGAAGGCGCTGCGTGTCGTTCACGGGATGGTGGAACCCGTGGATCGAGGTGTTCAGCACCTCTCGCAGCTGTTCGAAGTCGGCGCGCAGCTGGGCCTGCTCCGCGGCGGTGATGGGTCGATTGTTCAGTGGCGTGCACCAGTTGGCCGAGCGCTGGAAGACGGTGAGCGACGCGACCTCGTCGACGAGGGCCGCGACGACCTGTACCCCGCTCGACGATGTGCCGATGACCGCGACCCGTCTGCCGGCGACGTCGACCGGCTCGGCCGGCCACCGTCCCGTGTGGTGCTGCACGCCCCGGAACTGCTCGCGGCCGGGCACGTCGGGGATGTACGGCACCGACAGCACGCCGGTCGCGGCGACGAGGAAGCGAGCCCTGATCGACGTGTGGCCGTTCGTCGTGCCGTCGTCGGTCGACACGAGCCAGATGCCCGAAGCCTCGTCGTACACCGCAGAAGTGACCTTGACGCCGAACCGCATGTCGCGCCGCAGGTCGAACCGGTCGACCACGTGATTGAGGTAGCGCTCGATCTCCGGTTGTCCCGCGAAGTGCTCCCGCCACTCCCACTCCTCGAAGAGCTCCTTCGAGAACAGGTAGCCGTACGTGTAGCTCTCGGAATCGAACCGGGCACCGGGGTAGCGGTTCCAGAACCACGTACCGCCCGACACCGTCGCCGGCCTCGAGCAGTCGGACGGAGAACCCGGCTTCGCGCGCGCGATACAGCTGGTAGATGCCGGTGATGCCGGCCCCGACGACCAGCACGTCGACGTCGGGTTCGGTGGCGGTCGTCATGCGGGCGACATTGTACCGACCGGTTAGTATACGGCCGGACGTGCACCAGAGGATCGGGGGTTTGCTCGTGGCCGTCGACGAGAAGCGGGCGCCGTTCGCGAGCTCCCTCGCCGCGGTGCCCTATGCCATGGTGCTCCCCGACCGGGTTCGCAAAGAGCGCTACTTCGACCCCGGCTTCTACCAATTGGAGACCGAGCAGCTGTGGTCCCGGGTCTGGCAGATGGCGTGCCGACTCGAGGAGATCCCGCACGCGCAGCGACTTCGCGACCTACGAGATCCTCGACCAGTCCGTCGTGGTGGTGCGGACCGACGACGGAGATGTCCAGGCGTTCCAGAATGCGTGCCGCCATCGCGGCGTCCGGTTCGCCGAGGGAAGCGGGAACTGCGAGACCGGATTCACGTGCCCGTTCCACGGGTGGTGCTACGGCCCGGACGGCAAGAACACCTACATCCCGCGCAAGAAGACGTTCGCCGAGCACAACCTGCAGCCCGCCGAGCTCGACCTCGTCCCGGTGCGCTGCGAGGTGTGGGGTGGGTGCGCGTGGATCAACCTGGACGACGACGCGCCACCGCTGCGCCAGTGCCTCGAGCCCGCCGCGAGCACGCTCGACGCGTGGAAGGTCGAGTCGCTGCGGACCGAGTGGTGGTACGCCTGCCGTCTCCCCGTGAACTGGAAGCTCGCCGTCGAGGCCTTCATCGAGGCGTACCACGTAGTGCAGGCCCATCCCCAGCTCGTCATCCCCACCCGGTACGGGTTGCGCGACGGCGAGTCGTTCGATCAGCACAGCTTCATCGATGCCGACATCCGGTACTTGCGCGCCATGAGCGAAGGCATGGCGGGGATGGTCCACGCCGACGACGTGCACATCGCCGAAGGTCTGCGCGGCATCGAACTGCCCACCGAGGCCGAAGGTGCCATGGCCACGTGGAAGCGGACCCTCAACGAGGCCGTGACGAGTGCGCACCGCGACCGCGGTGCCGACATCCCCGATCTCAACGAGCTGGCGGGGCGCGGCATCGACCAGGAGTTCTTCCAGTGCTTCCCGCACTACTTCGTGTTGCCCATGTACAGCAGCGCGTCCTCGTATCGCTTCCGCCCTCTGGGCCCGGAGGAGACGCTGATGGAGATCTGGTCGCTCACGCGCTTTCCCGACGGTCAGGAACCCGACCCACCGACGCGGCCGGAGGTCTGGGAGTGCGACGACTCGCGGTGGCCGACGATCCCCTCGCAGGACTTCTCGAACTTGCCCCGACAGCAGCGGGGTCTGCACGCGAGGGGCTTCGAGTACATGCGACTGTCGCAAGAACTCGAGGGCCACATCTCGAACTTCGAACGGACGATCGACGGCTTCCTCGCCGGCCTTACTCCCGACGAGCTGCTGCCCGCGTTGCAAGCCGTCAACGTCTACCCCTTCGACCGGCCGATCGTCGATCTCGGGTTCTGATGCGGTACGCAGATGTCGTCGAGGGCATCCGCGCCACGCTCGCGGACTACACCCAAGCGCTCGACGATGGCCGGACCGACGATGTCGTCGCCACCTTCTGCCGCGACGGCGTGTGCGACATCCCCGGCATGGGCACGCACGAGGGCCACGACGCGCTCCGGGCCGCCTATGCGAAGTGGACACCGCGGTCGCCTCAGCGCCACCTCGTGCTCAACACCCTCGTCACCGACTGGAACGACCGCGAGGCCGAAGCGATCAGCGACGTCGTCTTCCTGCTGAGAGGCGACTCCGGGTGGGCGATCCAGCTCGTGGGCCGGTACCACGACACGCTCCACCACGTCGACGGCACGTGGCGATTCCACCGCCGGGTGGCCGAGTTCGTCTCGTAAGCGTCAGCGCAGCTTCCACTCGGGCCGCGTGCCTTTGAACGTCTGCTGTCCGCTGTCGATGTTCTCCTGAGCCGACCCGAGCGAGACGATCGTCGACATCTGCGAGAGCGCCGCTCGTCGCGATTGCTCCTGGGCCATCCAGACCGCGCGCAGCGTTCCTTGGATCGCCAACGGCGGCGCCGACGCGATCGCGCGGGCAACCCACATCGCGCGGTCGAGCAACTCATCGGCCGGCGCGACCTCCGACACCAATCCCATTTGATGCGCACGTGCGGCCGACATGCGTTCGTGGGCGCCGAGCAGCACGAGGCGAAGCGTCTCGCCCAGGGGCAACTTCTGGAGGAGATGCATCGACTCGAAGCCCGCGACCATCCCGTAGGTCACGTGGGGATCGAAGAACGTGGCGTGCTCGGCGGCGATGATGATGTCGGACTCGCCGAGCATGTACAGCGCGCCACCGCACGCCATGCCGTTCACTGCGGCGACAACCGGCTTCCAGAGATCGTTCTGCTTGGGGTTGATGTTGTCGCCCGGGTCGTTGAACATGAACGGCGTCGAGACCCGGCCGCTCGACTCCGCGACCTTCTTCTTGTCGAGGTAGCCCTCCTGGATGCTCTCCTGGCGGTCGATGCCGGTACAGAACGCCTTCTCACCGGCACCCGTGAGCACCACGGCCCGAACGTCGTCGTTGCGCCGGAGCGACGTCCACACGTGCCGCAGCTCGTGCTGCATCGCGAGGTTGAAGGCGTTGTGCACCTCGGGTCGATTGAGCGTGACGATCGCGACCTGGTCCTGCTCCTCATAGAGGAGGGTCTCGAGGCTGTCCACAGCCAGCTCCTTTCACGGGCGCGCCGCTCGAAGGTTCGGAACGAGGTCGGACACTACTGGCTGTGTTCGTCGCCGGGCCGTTCGACAGCATCGGTCCTATCGAGGTGGACGGTTAGGCTCCTGCAGTCATGGCCGAGTACGAGACCGTTTTGGTGGACAAGTCGGATGGCGTCGCGTGGGTGTCGCTGAATCGTCCGGCGGTACGAAACGCGATCAGCCAGAAGATGCAGACCGAGTTGCACGAGCTGTGGCACGGCTTTCGGTACGACGACGAGGTGCGGTGCGTGGTGTTGGCCGCCGAGGGCGACGCGTTCTGCACCGGCATCGACCGCGCCGAGGCCGTATCGGACGAGAACAACGAGTCGATGGCTGCCGGCGACTATCCCGGGCTACCCGACCCCATGGATGTACGACGACCCCGGACGGGACGTCGGGCCGAAGAGCTGCGATCTCTGGAAGCCGGTCATCGCCGCCGTGCAAGGCATGGCGTGCGGCGGCGCGTTCTACATGCTCGGCGAGACCGAGTTCATCATCGCGGCCGACGACGCCACGTTCTTCGACCCTCATGTCACCTACGGCATGACCGCCGCGTTCGAGCCGATCCAGATGCTCAACAAGATGCCGTTCCCCGAGATCATGCGGATGTCGCTGCTGGGTGTGCACGAGCGGATGTCGCGCCGAGCGGGCCCGCGAGATCGGGCTCGTGACCGAGGTCGTGCCGCGTGCCGACCTTCGCGAGCGTGCCGGCGCGGTCGCGCAGATCATCGCCGACTCTCCACCGCTCGTCGTGCAGGGCACGATGCGAGCGCTGTGGACCGCACTCGAGATTCCTCGCACCCAGGCCATCGGGCTGGCGAACCTCTTCACCCGCATCGGCTCGGACGCGGCTGCGTTCAAGGCGGGCCAGGAGCGATTCGCGTCAGGTCAGCGCCCGAACTGGACCCTGCGGTGAGTTCGGCCTGCTAGCGCTCGGACTTCAGCCACACCGAGACGTGCGACCTACTTTCTCCCGTGAAGGGTGCTCGATCCCAGCCGGCCCACCGATGGCACAGCGACATACCCGCGAGCCTCGCCATGAGGTCGAGCTCGGACGGCCACGCGAAGCGGAACGGCGTCCTGAACTCGCGAACAGCTGACCCGTCAGCGTAGAAGTGGTGCGACACGGCCTGTTGAGCGACGAGGTCGACGTAGCGGTCATAGCCGACGTAGCCGGGAGCATGGGAGAAGACATGCGCGTCGTCGCCAGGCGGGAGGTGGCGCAACCGGGGTACCCCGACCTCGATCACGAAGCAGCCACCGGGCTCGAGATGGGCGGCTGCGTTGGCAAAGCACGCGACCTGCTGATCCTGGGTGGTCAAGTTCCCAATGGTGTTGTACACGAGGTAGACGAGCCCAAGGAGCCCTCGACTCGCGTCTCGGTCATGTCGCCGATCGACACCTGGATCCGCTGCTCGTGATCCTTGGCACGGAGCCGTCTCGGCCATCGCCCTCGAAGAATCGATGCCCGACACGCGTACCCCTCGAGCAGCCAGAGGCAACGCGACCCGTCCGGTGCCGACGGCGAACTCGAGCGCAGCGTGGTCGCCGGCGAGCTCGGCCAGCACGTCGACGGTCGGCCCGAGCACCTCGGCATCGAACATCGAACCGGCGCTCTCGTCGTAGTGGGCTGCGACGTCCTCGCCGAAGTAGTCCCGAAGCACCCGCGAACCCTTGCACGGCCTCGACGCCCTGCGACAGCGAGTTTGTCGGTTTGAATCCTCAGGTTTGTTCAGGGTGACTTCGACTCGGCGACCTCTTGCTTCATGTCGTCGAGGAGCATCAGGATCGGCAGGCCCGATTCGCTCAGCGCGTGACCGTGGCCGGTTTGATGGATGTCGAACACGGCTTGGATCGCGGTGTAGAAGCCCTGCACGTCGAGCGTCTGGTTCACGGCTCGCTTGGCCTGGCGCAGCGCGAACGGGTGCTTCGTGGCGATCAACTCAGCGAGTTCGCCGCGTCTCGTTGCGCAGATCGTCGAGCGGGACCACCTTCGTGACCATCCCGAGTTGTTCGGCCTCCTGCGCGGTCATGGCGCGGCCGGTGAAGAGCAACTCCTTGGCCTTGCGCGCGCCCCATTCCCACGTGTGACCGTGGTACTCCACGCCGCCGATACCCATGTTCACCACGGGATCGGAGAACTTGGCGTTGTCGGCCGCGATGATGAGGTCGCACGGCCAGCAGAGAAGCAGGCCGCCGGCGATGCAGACGCCCTGCACTGCCGCGATCGATGGCTTGGGCACGTTGCGCCAACGCAACGAGTACTCGAGGAAGCGCTTCGCCTCGATCTCGTAGATCGACTGGAGCGTGAACTTCGTCGGCAAATCACCGTTGTCGTCGCCGACGGCTCGGATGTCGTGGCCCGCGGAGAAGTGCTTGCCGTTCGCTTGGAGGATGATCACGCGGACGTCGTCGTCCTCCGCCGCCATCCGCCAGGCTTCGTCGAGATCGTCGAGCAGTGGAAGTGTCTGCGCGTTCGCCGCTTCGGGTCGATCGAGCGTGATCGTCGCGATGCGCCCGGCCGTTTCGTACTGGATGAACCCGGTGTCCACGGCCGGCCCCCTTGGTGATAAGCGTCACTCGCATCGGACGTGCGCAGAGCGTACCGCAGCAAAACTGCAGGTCGACGGGGCCCGAGACGCGGCAGGGCGCCCGTCACACGAGCCCGCCCGGTAACAACTCGTGAAAGTCCACCCCGTTCGATGCTAAGCATGTGCTCAGCATTTTCGGGTTCTGAGGGAGAGACGACTTTGAGCGACTGGTCGACGATCGACTACTTCACCGACGAGTCCCTGCTCGTGGACCCGTACCCCTACTTCGACGAGCTCCGCTCGGAATGCCCGGTGCTGCCGCTGCCGCACCTGGGGGTGGTGGCGGTGACCGGCTACGACGAGGCCTGGGAGATCTACAAGGACACCGACAGCTTCTCGTCGTGCAACTCGGTGATCGGCCCGTACGCCGAGTTCCCGGTGCCGCTCGAGGGTGACGACGTGACCGACATCGTCGCCCAGTACCGCGACCAGCTGCCGATGCACGAGCACATGGTCACCATGGACCCGCCGGACCACACGCGCGAGCGGGCCATCCTGATGCGGCTCCTCACGCCGCGCCGGCTGAAGGACAACGAGGCGTTCATGTGGCGCCTCGCCGACCAGCAGCTCGGCGAGTTCGTCGCCGACGGCCAGTGCGAGTTCATCACCGCCTACGCGCAGCCCTTCGCCATGCTCGTCGTCGCCGACGTGTTGGGTGTGCCAGAGGTCGACCACCAGAAGTTCCGCGAGGGCTTCGGGTTGACCGGCACCGTTGGCGAGGTCGGCGCCGGCGCGGACGGTAGCCCTGGCGAGAACCCCCTTGCCTGGCTCGATGAATGGTTTGCCGACTACATCGAGGACCGTCGCCGGGAGCCGCGCGAGGACGTGCTCACCAAGTTGGCACTGGCGACCTACCCCGACGGCACGATGCCGGACGTGACTGCCGTCGTGCGCACGTCGACGTTCCTGTTCGCCGCCGGCCAGGAGACCACCGCGCGCTTGCTGGCTGCCGCGCTCAAGCATCTGGCCGAGCATCCGGAGATCCAGGACCAACTGCGCGAGCACCGCGACCAGATTCCCGACTTCCTCGAAGAGGTGCTTCGGGTCGAGAGTCCCGTGAAGACCGATTTCCGCCTCACACGCCGCTCGACGAGCATCGGTGGTGTCGACATCAAGGCCGGCACTCCGGTCATGCTGCTCAACGGCGCGGCCAATCGCGACCCCCGACGGTTCGAGTGCCCCGGGGAGTTCCGGATCGACCGGCCCAACGCCCAAGCCCACATGGCGTTCGGGCGCGGCGCGCACTCGTGTCCCGGTGGACCGCTCGCCCGCGTCGAGGGCCGGGTGAGCCTCGAGCGCATCCTCGACCGGATGCGGGACATTCGCCTTTCCGAGGAGCACCACGGCCCGGCGGGAGCCCGCCGGTTCCACTACGAACCGACATGGATCCTCCGTGGCCTCACCAGGGTGCATTTGGAGTTCGAGCCCGTGGACGTGCCGCGATGAGCCGGGTCGCCGTCGTCACCGGGGGCGCGTCGGGCATCGGGCTCGGCGTCGTCCGACGGTTCGTGGCCGACGGCTACCGCGTCGCTGTCTTCGATCGCGACGGCGCCGCCGCCAAGTCGGCCGCCGACGAGCTCACATCGGCGGGTGGTACGGCGCTGGCGGTGGACGTCGACGTCGCCGACTGGGCTTCGGTCGACGCGGGGTTCGCGCAGGTCCGCAACGAGCTCGGACCCGTCGAGATCCTGGTCACCAGCGCGGGCGTCGAATCCTTCGACGGGGTGCTCGACATCACTCCGGAGATCTGGGACCGCATCATCGCCGTCAACCTCACCGGCACCTTCACGTGCGTGCACGCCGCAGTAGCGGACATGCTCACTGCGGGCTGGGGACGCATCGTCACCATCTCCTCGTCCAGCGCGCAGTCGGGCGCCCCGAGGATGGCTCACTACGCGGCGTCGAAGGGCGGCGTCATCGGGCTCACCAGAGCTCTCGCGGTCGAGCTCGCCCGCAGCGGCATCACCGTCAACACGATCCCACCAAGCCTCGTCGACACACCGATGGTCGACAAGGCCGTCGCGGACGGCGACTTCCCCGGCGTCGACGTCGTCGGACCCATGATCCCCCTCGGCCGGGCCGGTACGCCCGACGACATCGCGTCGGCCTGTTCGTTCCTCTGCTCCGACGAGGGCAGCTACATCACCGGCCAGATCATCGGCGTCAACGGCGGCATGTACATCTGATCCAGCGCGCTACCCGAGCGGCACGAGGCCACGGGGAAGGACCAGCGAGAGGTCGTTGTAGGTAGCGATGCCCGGCGCGGCCGCGACGACAGCTGGGATCGCGTTGAGCGGCGGCGCCGCCGTCATGATGTGCCCGAGCACCATGAAGTCGGCGATCGTTTCGGCCTCGAAGTCGGGCGGCGGGAGGAAGCCGACGTTGAGCGTCACGGTCGGCCGCCCGTCGATCTGGATCACCCAGCCGTCCTGTTCGATCTTCCAGTCCGGCTCGAGCGTCTGTCCCTTGCGCCACCGGACGTTGAGCTCGACCACGACCCTGTCGCCGACCGATCCCTTCCAGCTCGCCGCGACACCGGCGACGCATCCCGCCGCGATGGTCCACGAACCGAGGTCGAGGTCGGCAGTGGTCTGCGCGTACTCCGCTTCGCAGCGCACGTCGTCGAGCTCCACACCGAGCGCGTCGGCGACCAGCTTCACGGCCTCACCGAAGACTGCCGTGCCGTGTGCCGTCATCGCCTGCAGGTCGGGATGGTCGATCGGTTTGCCGAAGCCGACCGGGATCTCGGTTGCCGGTGAGTCGTAGAACGTGGTGTCCGCCGCCTCGTTGACCGTGACCTTGTCGACGCGGTCGCAGATGGTTGCCGACACGATGGCCAACAGCTCGGCGAAACCCGGGCTGATGCCGGTGCCGAACATCGTCGAGCGGCCCATTTGGCATGCCTCGATGATCCGGTCGCGCTCGGCACCGAGGTTGTGCCCGGTGATGAACGCGGCCGTCGCCACGACGTTCACGCCGGCCGACAGGATGCGCACCAGCTCGTCGGTGTTCATCCACATCGGGTTGTAGACCACGCAGTCCGGCTCGAGCGCAAGCAGCGCGTCGACGTCATCGGTAGCGGCAACACCCAGTGGGTCGATGCCGCACAGCTCGCCGACATCGCGACCGACCTTCTCCGGCGACCACGCGTAGCACCCGACGAGTTCGAGCGTGGGGTTCGCCGCGATCGCTTGCACGGAGCTCTTGCCGACGTTGCCTGTCGTCCACTGAACGACCCTGAACCGAGGTGTGTTGTGCACTCGCCCAGCATAGGTTGTGCGACGATGACACCCATGAGCTACGACTTCGACCCCGAGCTGGCACCGATCGTCGAGCTTCTGCCGGCGGCGTCGCTCGACGATCTCGAGGCCGCTCGCGCCGGATTGCTCGACATCGTCGGACCGCTCAACGAAGGGGTCGACACTGCAGGGATCGCGATCACCGATCATCAGGTGCCCGGACCGGAGGGATCGCCCGACGTGCTGGTGCGGATGTACGCACCCGACGGCGCTCTGCCCGACGGCGGTCGGCCGGCCTTCCTCGATATCCACGGCGGCGGCTTCGTACTCGGCTCCATCGAAATGGAGCACAGCTTCGCCGTCGCATTGGCCCGCCAACTCGGAATCGCGGTCGCGACGGTCGAGTATCGACTCGCTCCCGAGCACCCCTTCCCCGCGGGCGTCGAGGACTGTTTCGCGGCGCTCGTGTGGTTGCACGGTCAAGGAAGCGAACTCGGCATCGACGTCGATCGCATCGGGGTGGGCGGGCAGAGCGCGGGCGGTGGTCTGACGGCGGCCACAGTGCTCCTCGCCCGGGACCGCGGTGGTCCCCCGGTCTGTTTTCAGTTCCTCGGCATCCCGGAGCTCGATCACCGACTCGAGACCACCAGCATGCGCTCGTTCGTCGATACGCCGATGTGGAATCGCGGCAATGCGATCAAGAGCTGGCAGATGTACCTCGGCGCCGACCACAACGGCGAGGTGTCGCCCTACGCATCGCCGTCTGTCGCGACCGACCTCGGCGCGCTCCCACCCGCCTACATCACGACGATGGAGTACGACCCGTTGCGCGACGAGGGCATCGTCTACGCCTTACGCCTCATGGAAGCCGGCGTGAGCGTCGAACTGCACAGCTACCCGGGCACGTTCCACGGATCCGCGCTCATCCCCAACGCCGCCGTGTCGAAGCGAGCCAACCACGAACTGATGATCGCGTTGGCACGCGGGTTGAAGATCGACAGCTGACGGCCGCTACCGCCGCTGGTCAGTCGGACGAGGCCGCGTGATCGGTAGTCGTGTCGATGATGAGCACGCTGCAGGAACAGTGGTGCGAGACCTTGTTGGGAACGCTGCCTAGGACGAAACGTCGCGCTCCACTCATCCCTCTGTTCCCGACGACGAGCAAGGTGGCGCCGACGTTTTCGGCAAGGGTGACGAGCGCGTCGGCGGGATCGCCCGGAACCGCATGGGTCTCGACGGACACGTTCTGTCGTCGCGCCTCGGAGGCTGCGTGCTCGCACGTCTCCTCAGCTACAGCGGCGACACTCCGATTGACATGTTCCACATCGACGGTCGCCGCGCCGGCACTTGCTGCCAATCCAACACTGCCCACCGACACCGGGTGATAGGCGGACACGATGTGCAGAGCTCCGTTCGTCAACGCCGCGAGTTGCGTTGCTCGCCGCACCGCCACCTGCGCCGACTCTGAGCCATCCGTCCCGACCACGATCACATCGAACATGGACGAATCCTTGCCCCTGGACCGGACGTTCGCCACCCCGGCGAGGGCCACCCGATCAAAGGCGCGACAGCACGTTCAAGGTGTTGAGCAACACGACGAGCGAATACACGCCGACCACCGCCCACGCGATGCACAATCCCGGCAGGGTCACGCGGCGACGGCGCTGGCTGGCCAGGAGGGCGCCGAAGATGAGACCGCCACACGTCAGGATCTTGGCGAAGATGATGAACCGGCTCGAGATCATCCAGGCCACGATCGGGTTGCCCTCGTGGGCGCCCATGGATATGGCGATGTAGGTCGTGATGATGTCGAGGATGTTGAGGACGGCGATCACGATCACTGCGACGTAACGCGCGCGTTGGGTGGCGTCACGGCGTTCGATCCCGTGAGGCCCCGCGATGCCCTCTGCATCCGACGATCGCTCGAGCACCGGCGGTCCCGAGAGTCGGACCGTCGGCGCGTCACGCAGGTCGATCAGCGGCGCGCTGCCACGCAGATCCAACACGACCTCGGCGCGTTCGGCCGTGTCCGTTGCTCGATCCTCGGCTCCCGATGGGTGGGTTCGGCTGCGGGCCATGGTGCACCTCTCACCTCCGATGGGGACGCGACCCTCACCGCAGAAGCCGTACAGCGACGGCGTCCCAGGTGGATGGCTACGAACGGAGGATTCGGTGGAACCGTACCCCGGTGCCGCCGAGGCGACACGGCCGAACGCGCCTCGTCAGCTGTAACTGAACGTGACGTTCTTGACGAGGTGCCGATCCGTCAATCCGCCCGTTCCGGCGGTCCAGCCGACGAAGGCCAGCGGGGGGATCGTGACCGCCTGGCTCACGTAGAGCGTGCCGTCGATGGATACCTGCAGCGTTCCGCTCGAGTAGCGGATCAAGACATGTCGGGTCGAGTTGCGCAGCACGGGGATGCTCGTGTTGGTGACCAAGTAGTCGACATTGCCCCCGTTGGCCGACGTCGCGACACCAAGGAAGTTGTCCGCCGGGTCCAAGTCGTTCTGGTGCGTGTCGAACGTGACGGCGACGCCGGGTATACCCGCGTAACCGAGTCCACCCCCCTTGTCACCGAGCGACGTCGGGCTCGCTCCGAATGCCGGATCGCCGAAGGTGAACGTCATCCCGTCCGCGCCGGTGCCCTGGTCGATCGTCGCGTCGAACGCGACCGTGAGGCCGTTGGCCAAGACCGCGGTGGGCCAGAAGGCCGAGCCCGCCTCGTCGCTCCCGTTGGTCGTCAGGATCAGATTCGCTCCGCTCAACGCCGCGTTGCCGTTGAACTGCCATCCCCCCGCGGAGGGCGCGTTCGGCGCCCCGGGAGCAACGCCGGTGCCGGTGAACGTGATCGTATGCAGACCCGAGCCGTCGTTCCCGTTGATGTCCCAGCCTGCAGAAGCGGCTCCGAGTGCGCCCGGCGCGAACTGGACGGTCCCCGTGACGGAGCTCCCGGGCGGGACGGTTGTGCCCTCGTTGATCGTCGTGGTGGCCGAGAACACACCGAGCGGTGGCTTGGACTTCGTAATGCTGAGCGGTCCGCCACCGTCATTGGTGACCGTGAAGCTCAGCGACTTGGTGCTCCCCACCACGACGTTGCCGTAGGGGATCGTCGTAGCGCTCAGCGTCATGTGCGGCGCGGTCGATGAGGTACCCGACACCGGTATCACGATGTCGCCGCCCGTTGACGACAGATCTATCTCATCGGTGAACACGCCCGTCGTCGTGGGCGCGAACGTGACGTTCACGCTGATCTGCGCTCCGGGACCGAGCGACGAGCCCACGGCGGGCAGTCCGCTGACCGAGAACGGCGCGGCGGGGAGGCTGGTGGAGTTGATGGTCAGCGCCACACTTCCCGCGTTGCGCAGCGTCGCCGAGCCGGTGACGGGTGTCCCGTTGACGATGGCGCCGCCGAGACTGATCGCGGGCGGAGTCGAGACGAGTTGGGCGCCGGTGGCGAGTCCGGTGCCGCCGAGCCCGAAGGCCACGTTGCCGGCCGTCGTGGTCGCGGTGAGGTACGCCGAGCTGAGGGCCGCGGTCGTAGGCGTGAAGGTCACCGGGACCGTGAGGCTCTGCCCGGCGAGCAGATGGGCTGGTATCGACGTTGACGGTGTGCCGACGACGAAGCGGGCGTCGTTGGTCGACAGCTGTGACACGTCGATGTCGAGGTTCGCCGTGAGCGTCATCGTCCGAACGCTGCTCTGGCCGACCGTGGTGTCAGGAAAGGTCAACGACGAACCCGACAGCGCAGTGTTGATCGGCGAGCCGTAGCTGTGGATCTTGCCGTCCCGAGTGCCGAGGATCACGCGGTTGTTGGAGACCACCGGCACGCTGAACTTCGATGATGTTCCGATCGGGATCGAGTAGCGCAGGTTCATCGTGCCGTTCACCGGAACCGGGTCGTAAGCGCGCAGCTGGGAGTTGGCGCCGGAACCATCGGGCGCCCATATGACCCAGACGAGGGCGGACCCGGATTGGCTCTTGTTCGAGGACACCACTGGTGAGCCCGAGCCGAAACCGAATGCGTCCGAGGACGAACCGACCCGGGTGAACGTCGGCTTCCCGTTGCCGTCGAGCCCGTACTTGAACGCCTGCAGGGTCCCCGACGTCCCGAATCCGGTGTCCCCACCCGAGGCCGTGGTGATGTACGCGTAGCCTCCGTCGCCGCCCCAGACCGCCGGTTTCGACCAGGCGCCGCCGAACGGTCCGAGCCGTTGGACGACGTCGTCAGATCCACTTGGTCCCTGTCGGAAGCCACCGAGGTGCGTCTCGTCCAGCAAGTAGAGGTAACCCTGCTTGCCGATCTGGAGCCCGAGGCGCGGGATCGACGGCGTGCCGAAGTTGTCCGTGGGGAGCGCAACCGGTGCGCCGGAGCCGAGGTCGGCGTCCCACGTGTTGAGGAACGCCGAGTCGTAAGGCGTGAAGAAGTCGGTAGCCAGCAACGACTTGTCAGGCTGCACCTTCAAGCGGACGACGGCTTGTCCCAACGCCGACGGTGGCGTCGAGCTCGGGGTGGCCGAGTCCGGGATGTTGCCGTTACCGGTCGTGACGATCATCTCGCCCGGCGCGTCGGACACGATGCCGCCGCCGGACTGCCAGATCCCACCACCCGGGTTCCCCGTCTCCCCCGCTTCGTCATCCCAGAGCGTGGACACCTGGCCGGTGGTCGTGAAGCCGATGATCCAACCCTGGTAGTTCGGGTGATCGCAATGGCCACCGAACGCGGCGTACACGACCCCATCCATCAGGAGCAGTCCCGGCCGCTGCAAGTGCTCCGTGGCGTCGAACGTCGTGGCCGGATCATTGGCCGCGGTGCCCTGCAGACGGAGCGGGAAACCCGACCGCTCCGCGCCCGTGCCCACGTCGACCGCGTGGGCGTAGTACGCGGCCGGCCCGGACGTCCCGCTCAGGTACGTCTTGTTGACGAAGTAGGCGGTGTGGGTTTGCGGGTCCACGACCGGCGTGCCCGTGATCCCGATGCTGGGTGTGAGGTCACTGCAGTTCACGTCGCTCGGATTGAAGGGGACACCCACTTGCCGATGCCAGGTCTGCACACCCGTCGACTCGTTGAAGCCGTAGATGTGGTTCGCCTCGGTGACCGCCACGACCGTGCCGTTGTCGACGACCGGCTGGGCGTAGACCTGGCCGTTCACGCTCGTGTTCCACATCTCACCGAACGTGCCGCTGCTGACGAGACCCGGAGTGAGCGTCGTGGTGTTGTTGAACCAACCGGCCCGGAGGTTGCCGCCGCCGTAGCCGGTGGTGACCGACAGGTAACAGCTGCTGAGGAGGAAGGTGCAGGAGATCGCGATCGCCACGATCGCCGTTCGCTTGCGCGATCGTGAAACAGTCGAGCCCTGGTGCTCGGAGCCACGCCACCGTGCCGTCACGACGTTCCACCACGTTGCGTGACGGTCATTCATCCGCCCCCGATTCCACACGCCCCGCAGCCTAGGCGTTCGCGGCCCGGCGCGCCCCTCAGGGTGCGACGCTGACCGCACGGCGTGCTCTCCCTGGTCAACGCCTAGATGATCTTGAGCCGTCGCGCCGCGGAGCGCGCTTGCCGCTCACCGATCGCCAAATAGTCGCGGCGCGATCGCTTCGGTCGCCATCCGGCGAAGGTCGTTCGATCAAGGCTGGCAAACCAGCGATCGAGCATCGGGTGCTGGCAGCCGAATTGCCAGGGCTTGCCCAGGTTCGAATAGTGGATGATCCACGGATCAGCCTTGAGGTCTGCCAGCTCTTCACGGGAGTACGGGAGGGTGACCTCGTACTCGAGCTGGAAGAGCTCGGACTGTTGATTCCATCGTGGGTCGAGCTCACCGATTTGGCCCGCGAGCGTTGCGTTGATCGCCTCTTGGTCCTGACCGAAGTAGTGGCTGCCATCGGTCAGATAGGTGAGCAGTTTCGACGTCAGATCACGCTCGCGCCATGCGTCTAGATCCATGAGCATGACGCCGGAGTTGAAGTTCAGTTCCGACGCCGACCGTCCTGCTTCGAACCATCGGGGAACGGCAGCCGGCGAGCACACGAACGGCGATTGCAGATCAGGCACCCCCATCGCAGCAGCGCCGTTCATCTCACTAGATGCCAGCTCGTGGACACTTCTTATGGCAATGACGTCGCAATCGAGATAGATCGCGCGGTGAACGTCGTCGGGTACGACGGTCGGGATGAAGATTCGCGCATACCCCGCTCGGGTGATCGCGTGCCAGGTGTTCGGCAGATCACGCACCTGCGACTGCAGGGAATCGATCCAAACGACCTCCGACTTGTCGCCGCGGAGCGACCTCTCGACCTCTTGGCGATTCTGCGCTTCGATCCCCATGTCCAGCACGTAGACGCACAGTTCGGATCGCGGGTCGAGGGAGTCGATGACCGAGCGCGCCGCGACGGTCAACGGAAGGGCGTAGCCGTCATCGGCGGCGAGAACGACCGAGATTGGATCGACTGAGTGGGTACCCATCAGCCCCAACTTGGCACGGAACGAGCTGGCCTGAAGCCGGCAAACGGAGAACGTCATCGGTGCGGTTGTGCCGATGAGCTGAGACAACCTGGTTGAAGCAGGTATAAGCGACGTAGCTAAATCCGTTTGATGGTCGCGAAACAGGCTGGTGCGCCGGCGTCGTGGTACCTCGTTTGAATACGGTCCGGTTCGATGGCGGCGACACTCCAGCCATTACTCGGGTCGAACGCCGCGGTCAGCTCGTCCCGACTGACGGGGTGCGGACCCAGACCGGGACCCTCGTCGCTGAAGCACAACACGTACAGGGTTCCATCGTGCTCGGTCACCGACGCCAGGTTCGCCACGTACCGCGGTCGCTCGTCGCCGTCGAAGGTGTGGAACAGTCCGCAGTCCAGCACCGTCTGGAAACTGCGCCCCAAGCCCTCCAGCCCGAACGCGTCAGCCGAAGCGAACTCGACCTCGATCCCACGGTCGTCGGCCTTCTCTCGAGCGATCGCCAGGGCAGTCTCCGCCACGTCAATGCCGAGAACCGACAGTCCCAGCGAGGCGACATGCAGCGCGTTCTCGCCGGTACCGCAGCCCGCGTCGAGCACAGCTCCGGAGAATCCGCCTTCGGATGCCAAACGAACAATTGCAGGCTGTGGCCGGCCGATATCCCAAGGCGCAGGCTCGTCGTGATACGACGCGTCCCACGGCAGTCCCGTCATCTGTTCGTGACTGGTTGGGTGCCGACCGCCGAACGGATCGTCAGCGGGCTTTCCTGATCGCGCCGACAACTTCATCCCTTTCCGGTGACTGCTTCCACGAGATCGTGGCACGCAGTCCTCGGTCAGGTCCCTTCGCAGCGTCCGATGTCGTCGGTGTTGAAGGTGCCGTCAGCGCAGCGGAGGTCGGGGTTCTCGTGGGAGAAGACGCCGGCGGGGCTGTCCCATCCGGGCACCACCCAGGCGTGCACCATCCAGGTCGTGATCGCCATGTAGTTGCCGCCCGCGGCCGTGCACTGGTCCTGGGTCACGTTGGCGTCGACCGGGGAGATGACGTCGGCCCCCTTCAGGCAGACGCCGCTGTGGCGATGCCAGTGGTCGTTCGGTCCGGCGAAGCCCTCGGGTGCCGCATCGTTCTGCCCGGCGCCGAGGTACATGAGTCCAACGATCTGCGACGTCGGGTTGGTGCCGGAATAGATCAACGTCGGTGGCTTGGACGGGTCGAAGCCTCCGAAGGCGCCGCTTCCGAAGCCGATGTAGTGCGCGCCAGCGCCCGGCCCGAAGCCACCGCCAACGAGGTGGTAGCCGGCGTTCTCTGCGTCCGCGACCGTGGGGTACTTCAGTGCGGCGTCTCGCGCCGCCATCAGCTGGAGCGCGAGCTCGCTACGGGTCGCGGGGTCGAGAGGCTGGTCGGGCTCGGTCTCGTGGGCGACGTCCTGCGCCTTCACCCCATCGATGACGTGGCCGTTGAGATCGGTCGGCGCGCTGGCGGCGTCCGACGACGCAGCCGTGTGGTCGTGGTCGCTGCTCCCGTCGGTGGCCACATCGCCGGCGGCCGCCGTCGCTGGGTTGCTCGACTGGGGTGCCGCGTGGGCTATCGAGACGACCAAACCAGCCGCGCCCACGAGCAATACGGCCCCGAGCCATCGCACCCTACGGACGGGTTTCGCGGTGGGAGCGCTCGGCCGATCAAGCGGTGTGGCCATCGTGGTTCTCCCGTGTCAGCCCGGGGGCGAGCCCTCCGGTAACAGCGCAATGCTCACCGTGTTCTCACGGAACACGAAGGCGCAAGCACGCACCGATTCCAAGACTGTATGACGCCCGACGGGCTGATGTGGCCCAAACCTGACCGATTGCTGACCGCGGTCGACATGACCAAAGCCTGGCTGAGCACCGCAGGGGTACCCAGCCAGGCTTTGGACGAGATCCCGCGTGGATACCGTCGGCCCCGTGCCGACGCCGACGTACGACCGGAGCTTCTGGGAAGAGCGCTGGTCGGAAGTTCTGCGCGAGCACGGGGATCGAGTTGCAGATCGGCCTCCAAACGCACAGCTGATCGCTGAGGCCGCGCGGCTGCGACCGGGGCTCGCCCTCGACGCGGGCTGCGGTCACGGATCAGACACGCTCTGGCTTGCCGCGCACGGATGGCGCGTCACTGCCGTCGACTTCTCGACAGCGGCCCTCACCTACGCCCGGTCAACAGCCGAGTCGATGGGCGCGGACGTCGCCGAGCGCATCGACTGGGTCGAGGGCGATCTATCGACCTGGACGCCGCAGCCGGAGAATTTCGACCTTGCGGTCTCCCTTTACGTCCACGTGGCGGGATCGGTGGAAGCGATGGTTCGGCGGCTGGCGACAGGCGTCGCCCCTGGCGGGACACTGTTCCTTGTCGGCCACCGCCCGATCGACCCGGCCACGGGAGCCGAAACGGCTGCAGCCGGCCAAGTTCAGGTCTCGGTCGACACCGCGGTCGCCGCGCTCGACCCCGGTCACTGGAACATCGTCATCGCCGAGGAGCGTCCGCGAGCCATGGTCGGCACCGGCGTCGACGCCGTCATCTGCGCGCGGCGTCCCTGACCTCGCGCATCGACGCTCCCCGGCCTTCGGATGCAGTTGGTGAGGATGTGCGGGCTACCAAGTGCACTGCCGACATCGGCGTTCAGAACTCGCTCCGGGACAGAAACGTCGCCGCGTCAGCCACGGGGTTCGCTCTTGCCCGGCGTGTAGACACGCTGAACGTATTCGTCCAGCATGCGTGTCGCGCAGTATCGGGGGCCGAGGCTGCGCAACGATGCCCTTACCCGCTCCAGCCAGTCCACCGGAATCCCCCGCTCGTCGCGTTCGTAGAAGAGCGGTTTCACCTCGTTCTCGAGCGTCAGGTAGAGCGCCTCGGCGTCGCGGGCGTCCTGTCCCGCCTCGTCGGGGTCGACGCTCCCGTCGATCCCCCAGCCGTTGCTGGCCGTCGAACCCCTCCCGCCACCAGCCGTCGAGCACGCTCAGGTTCAGCCCGCCGTTCAACGCGGCCTTCATGCCGCTCGTCCCGCTCGCCTCCAGCGGCGGCCGGGGCAGGTTCAACCACACGTCACAACCGGCGACGATCGTTCCGGCCACCCGCAGGTCGTAGTCCTCGACGAACACGACCCGGTTGCCGACGGCCGGCGACCGCTTCAACTCGAACATCCGTTGGGCGATCGCCTTGGCGCCGTCGTCGAGTGGATGGGCCTTGCCTGCGAACACGAGCTGCATCGGACGATCGTGGTCGAGCAGCGCCAGCGCCCGCGTCGCGTCGTGCACGAGCAGGTTGAGACGCTTGTACGTGGCGAGGCGCCGAGCGAACCCGATCGTGAGGAACTCCGGGGTCGAAGGCTGCCGCTCCCACGAGCACGAAATCGATGTCCTCACCCCGTGCCAGACGATCGTTCACGACCTTGCGCCGCAGCATGTCGACGAGCTGCCCGTCCGCAGCTCGCATCGAGCCGCCCACAGCTCCTCGTCGGAGATCTTGTCGACCCCCGTCCACACGTCTGCATCGGACGCTCGCGGGTCTCCCATCCCTCACCGAGATGCTCGTGAGCAACGGCGCATCGGGGGAGCCATCCACGTCGGAAGGTGCACGCCGTTCGTGACGTGGGTGATCGGCACCTGGTCGACGGTGCCGCGGGGAACATCTCGTGCCACATGCCCCGAGCGACCGAGCCGTGACGAGCGCTCACTGCGTTCGTCGACCGCGAGGCACGAATCGCGAGTGGGGTGAGGCCGACTGGGTTCGCCGGCGTCGGTCGGGATGCACGCGGCCCAAGTGCGAGCAGTGACTCCCGATCGAAGTTCAGCTCGTCCGCCAGCCGGCCTAGCACCGCCGAGGAGCTCCTCACGGCCGTACGTCTCGTTGCCAGCCGGCACCGGTGTATGCGTCGTGAACACGAACCGATCGTGCCCGTGCTCGAGAGCGGTCGCGATCCCCCGCCGGCCGAGGCCTTCCGCCGCCTCGATGTCGGCCGCGAGCGTAACCGCCGCCAGTGCGGCATGGCCCTCGTTCAGATGGTAGAGCGCGGGATCGATCCCCATGGCGTCGAGGGCGCGCACCGCGCCCACGCCCAGCAGTGCGTACTGCGCGAGCCGAATGGCGCGGTTGCCCTCGTAGAGGCGCGAGCTGACCCAGCGCTCGAGCGGTGTGTTCTCGGCGAGCTCGGCATCGAGCAAGTACAACGGCACCCGGCCCACGTCGACCCGCCACACGTAGGCGACGAGCTCTGGTCCCATACGGGAACCGTCGTCGTGAGTGGAGCGCCGTCGGAGTTCGTGACCCGCACCGCTGGAAGCGCCTCGGGGTCGGCTTCGATCCAGTACTCGTGCTGCCAGCCGCTGCGGTCGACTCGCTGGTGGAAATACCCGCGGCGGTACAGCAAGCCCACACCCACGACGGGCAGTGCCTGATCCGACGCCTCCTTCAACAAGTCACCGGCGAGCACGCCGAGACCGCCCGAGTACACCGGCAGCGACGCGATGCACGCCGAACTCCGCGCACAGGAACGCCAAGCGGCCGATCGCCGAACAGCTCGCACGGGGGTCGGGCCAGGTCGGCGAGTAGCGCGCTGGTCGACGGTGTCCACCCGGTCCAGGTACTCGTCGTCGGTCGCCGCCTCGAGCAGCGTGCGCTCGGTGAGATCCCGAAGGAAACGCACGGGGTTCTCGCCGGTGAGCCCGAACCGGTGCGCGCCCAGCGCCCGGAACAACTCGCGCCCGCCCGGCGTCCAGGACCATCGGTAGTTGTACGCGATGCGGGCGAGCGGCTGGAGCGGCTCGGGCATCCGGCGCGCGAGGCGATCCACCGCTCGAGCGATGTCGCGAGCGCCGTCATCCGGTGCCGTCGCCGGCTCAGCAGGAACGGTCATCGCCACGACGCTAGTGGGGTCCGATCGCCGGCGGTCCCGTCCGGCGGCCGGCCACTCCACCCCTGACCGCAGCCGCCAGCCCCGCCAGGGCGGCCAAGCGCGGCGCGAACCTCCTCCGCCGCCGCCGCCTGGCCTCGAGCACGGAGAGAGCCGCCCGCACGCTGCCCCTCGTCCTCTTCGGTGAAGAGGCCCACTGGCGTGGACGAGCGCTGACATCACGCGAACGTCATCGACCTCTGCCGGCCGAGCCCGCAGATCTGACCGTGAAGTCCCGCAAGCACCTGCCAGCGGGTCGGCGTCGCCGCTGCCGGTACAGCGGGCGGCGCCGACCCGTCGCGATGACATCCGAGCCGCGTCACCGAGAGCGCGCGCTCTCCAGTCCCGTGCCCGCACGTGACGCACCCGCGCCTCTACCCCGATCGCCCCCACGCACACGGCGTCGACCTCGACCTCGGTCCGCCGCAGAGTCGGCATGTGCTCGACGACGACTGTCCCGCAACGTTGCGTCCGCCCGATGCATCTCCCGAGGGGTTACGAGCCACACACCGCGCCGGGCCGTCGAGCGGTACCGCCCGGCTCGCCGCCCCCTCCATGGCGAAGTCCGCGGCGATAATGGCCGGGTCGACCGATCGGGGCGCCACCGTCGTCGCCCATAGCCGGCGGCCGCTGAGCTCGGCGTCGCCGTTCGACCGCATGGCGTCGAGTCGAGCGAGGAACTCCTCTTCCGCGTCGATGCCTAGCACCCGCGTGAGCGGTATCCAACGCAACCGCCGCGTGGGTCAACGACAGCTGCGTCTCGACGCGCACCGGGTCGGCGAAGAACCACGCGCAGCTCGTCGTCGAAGCGAGCAGATGACGCCGCAGCTCCAACAGCTCGAGCGCGCAGCTTGTTTCGTCAGGGTCGCAGGTCCGAGCCGGTCGCCTCTCGCGTGCCGAGCCACGAACTCGGCCGGCGCCTCCGCTCCGTGAGCACCGAGCGAGTAGTCGTCGATGACGGCAGCGGGCGTCACCCAGCAGCACGTCCAGCTTCTCGTCCACCGGCCCGACGAGCCTGGCACGCAGCCAGTCGAGGGCGTCGCGCAGCGGCGTGCGCCAGGCCTGCGTTCCAGCCGGGCTCGCCGGCTGTCGTACAGCCGCAGTCGGCGCGCCACCGATCGACACCGTGGGCGCAGCTCCACGACGGACGGCGTACACCAGCTCGACCTCCCATGTCGCGGGATGCCGGCTCGCAGCCACGTGCCGATGTTCACTACCTCGGTGCCGTTCGCTTGCAGGGAGCGCACCGCCGACGCAAGCGCCATCTCACCGAATCGATGATGGTGGCCGAACGTCTCGCCGTCGGTGACGACGGCAACCAGCTCGTCACGGCCGCGGTGCGACAGGGCCCCGGTCGCCGCCGCCGCCAGCGCGGTGCCGTCGTCGAGAAGGCCTTCGAACGCGACGCCACGCGAAAGAGGACCGTGCCCGAAGACGACCGTGATTCGGCCGCCGCCGGGCAACCGCACGAAGTACGGACGAGTGGGATCGACCTGCTCCGCGCCCACGTCGGTCCAGTGGCCGCTGCGCGATCGCACGCGTTGCGCCTGCTGTGGCATGAGCACGGTGAATCGGATCCCGTGGCGCGCCAGGGTTGCGAGCGTGTCGAGATCGAGCGCCGTCTCGGGCAACCACATGCCTTCAGGTCGGAAACCGAAACGCGCCACGAAGTCGGCGATCCCCCAAGCGACCAGCGTGTCGCGATCGTCGGGGTGAGCGAGCGGCAGGATCGCGTGAAAGGCAGGCGACGCGAGCGCAGCCCCACTCGGCTTCCCACGGTCGTCGTCGCGCCGCGGCCCGCACGACGGCATCGATGTCGGGTGCGTGTTCAGCGAGCCACTCATGCAACGTGGGGACGACGTCGAAGCTCGCGGTCGCGAAGTTGTCATGGGACTCAGTCAACAGGCCATCGGCACCGAGCACGGCGGCCGCGGTGTTCGGTCGGTAGCACTCGGCCGTCACCCGCTCGTTCCAGTCGTGATACGGGAACGCACTCGACTCCGGCTCGACGAGGCCGAGCCACGGATCCTCGCGGGGTGGCTGATAGCAGTGAAGATGAAAGCAGACGGCGTGGGTCATGGCGCCGGGTCGGAGCGGGCGGGACGCAGCACGAGGAGTCCGAGTGGGGGCAGGACGAAGTCGGCGCTGTGGTCGCGACCGTGCCAACGAGTCTCGTCCGCCTCGAAGGAGCCAGGCACGAGGTAGCCGCTGCCCCCGTACTCGGGCGCGTCGCTGTTGGCCACCACCTCCCACCGCCCGCCGCGCGGCAGGCCGACCCGGTAGGGGGTCCGGGGCACGGGTGTGAAGTTGGCGACGACCACCAGCACCTCTTCACGGTCGTCGTGGCGCTCGTAGCACACCACGCTGTTCGCCCGATCGGTGCAATCGATCCACGCGAAGCCGCCATCGACGAGGTCGTCGCGATGCAGCGGCGCCTCGTCGCGGTACAGGGCGTTGAGGCGACGCACCCAACGTGCCACTCCGGCGTGGTGGGCCAAGTCGAGCAGATGCCAGTCGAGGCTCGCTTCGTGGTGCCACTCGGTCCATTGGGCGAACTCGGTCGCCCATGAACAACAGCTTCTTGCCAGGCTGGGTGAACTGATAGCCGAACAGCAGGCGCAGGTTCGAGAACTTCTGCCAGTACGTCACCCGCCATGCGCTCCAGCAGCGAGCCCTTGCCGTGCACGACCTCGTCGTGCGACAGCGGCAGCACGAAATGCTCCGTCTGCGCGTACACGGCGCGGAAGGTCAGCGAGTCGTGGTGCCAGCGACCGGTGGATCGGCTCGCGTGCGAGGTAGTCGAGCGTGTCGTGCATCCAACCCATGTCCCACTTGAACCCGAAGCCGAGACCGCCCTGGTCGACCGGACGCGACACGCCGGGCCAGGCGGTGGACTCCTCGGCGATCATCATGCGCGTCGGGGAACGCGCGGTAGACCTCCGTGTTGCACGCCGCGCAGGAAGTCGATGGCGTCGAGGTTCTCGTTGCCGCCGAACTCGTTGGGGATCCACTCGCCCGGTCCGCGCGAGTAGTCGAGGTAGAGCATCGAGGCGACCGCGTCCACGCGCAGCCCGTCGGCGTGGAACAGGTCCAACCAGTAACACGCGTTGCTCACGCAGGAAGCTGCGCACCTCGTTGCGCCCATAGTTGAAGATCCAGCTCTGCCAGTCGGGATGTACCCGCTGGCGTGGGTCGGCGTGCTCGTAGAGGTGGGTGCCGTCGAACTCGGCGAGCGCGTAGCGCGTCGGCCGGGAAGTGCGAGGGCACCCAGTCGAGGATCACGCCGATGCCGCCCTGGTGCAGCTCGTCGACCAGCGCAGCGAAGTCGTCGGGCGTGCCGTAGCGCGCGCTCGGCGCGAAGTAGCCGGTGACCTGGTAGCCCCACGATCCGTAGAAGGGATGCTCCATCACCGGCAGCAGCTCGACGTGGGTGAAGCCGTGGTCGCGCACGTACTCGACGAGCTGCGGGGCCGAGCTCGCGGTAGGTGAGCCGGCGGTTGCCCTCCTCGGGAACCCGGCGCCACGATCCCAGATGCACCTCGTAGATCGAGATCGGCTGATCGAGCCGCTGGTGCGCCCGCCGGGCGCTGCATCCATTCGGTGTCGCGCCAGTCGTACGTCGGCGTCCAGACGACCGAGGCCGTGCTCGGTGGTGCCTCGCCGCGACCGCGCGAATGGATCCGCCTTGTCGAACTCGGGCCCACCGAGCTGCGAGCGCAGCCGGTACTTGTAGCGCGCGCCGGCCTCGACACCCGGCACGAAGCCCTCCCAGATGCCCGAGCTGCCGTGCGGGGCCAGCGGGTAGCGCTCACCGCTCCAGCCGTTGAAGTCGCCGACGACTGCGACACGCTCCGCGTTGGGCGCCCACACCGCGAAGTAGATGCCCGCGACACCGTTGACGATCATGGGATGCGCACCCAGCTTCTCGTAGAGCCGGAAGTGCCTTCCCTCGTTGAACAGGTGCAGGTCGGTCGCGTTCAGCCGGCTCACTCCGAACACGGTCTCGGGCGGTCGCACCCGACCCGTGGTGGACGGCGGCGATGCCACGCCCACGGTGCTCGCGAAGCGGGGTGAGCGACGTCGTGCACCGACGGGTCCTCGACGATCTGCTCCAGGGTTGGCCTCGTCCGGCGCCGCCAGTTGGGTCGCGCCGGTCCGGTAGCCGGGCAGGTTGACGGCGTCGCGCTCGCCCACCAAGTCGTCGAGCTGCACGAGCACCAACCCGGCGTCGCTGCGTGCCAGCTCCCGATGTACCCCGGCGAGCACCTCAGCCGGGCGTGGGCGCGTCGTCCTCCGCGAGGCCGGCCAGCGCGGCGCTGTCCTGCGATCGCTCGGCGCGTGCCTGACTCGGCGTGCTCGTCGTCGAGCTGGCCCGACTCGACGCGCTCGTCGATGTCGCGGGCTGCTCCACCACCCCGCGAACGTGGGCAGGTCGTGGGTGGAGAAGGAGGCGACCGAACCCGTTGGGTGGCGCTCTCGAGTGGTTCGGTCGCTGGTCGCGACGGACGGCGAACTCGGCGACGTAGGTGCGGCGCATCGACGAGCGCTCCATCGCCTCGCGCGCGCCGTCGTCGACCGTGCCGAGATCCTCGCCGACGACGTCGGCGCGATGCCGTTGCGCCTCGATCGCCACCACCGCGAACAGCTCGTCCATTGGCATCCTCACGTAGACGCCGTCGATCGGCTCCGGCGCCGTCGGGGATCCAGAACAGACGTTGCAGTCCCATCACGTGGTCGATGCGCGAGCAGGCCGGCGACCCGAAGTGGTGCGCCAGCGCGGCCCGGAACTGGGCGTGGCCGTCGCGGCGGATCGCTTCCGGATGAGGAGGTGGGGAGCCCCAGGTCTGGCCGTTGGCGAAGAACCCGTCGGGCGGCGCACCGATCGACATCCCCGCCACGTACTGGTCGGGGCGCGCCAGACGTCGTAGCCCAGGGGATGCACACCGACCGGTAGATCGAGAGCGAGGGTCTGACCGCGCTGCGACAGACGGTCCGCGAGCTCGACCATCTGCTCGTGCGCGATCCACTGGACGTAGGTGTGATAGCGCTCCGCAACGGGGTCGACGTCGTCCCAGCCGCAACAGACCGCCGCGAAGTCGGGCCGGCCACCTCGCCAATCGAGGCCGAAGCGCTCGGCTCGCCCCACGGAACCGGGCGTACTCGACGACCTCGGGGTGCTCCAGCATGAAGTCGCGCAGACCCGCCTCGCGGGCGCGGCCGGACCGCGCGAACCGCCGTGGCGAGCTCGCTCAGCACCGCCCGCTTCGCGGCCAGTGCCGCCGCGCCGTCGACGATCGAGCCGTCGGCGAACCTCGCGCCGGATGCGCGAGCCGCTCGTCGCCGACACGCGAGCGCGTGCGGTGGCCGACCACGCCAGCTCCGGCACCCGCTCGAGGTCGATCCAGCGCTCGTGCCAGAACCGGCGACTGACCGGCAGGTACGGGCTGGCCTCGAACGACTCGGGCCCGAAGCCGGCCAGCAACGGCAGGGTCGCGACCACGCTCGCCTGCTCGGACGCGGCGAACTGGGCGAGGTCGTCGAGGTCGCCGAGGTCGCCGGACCCCCAACTCCGCGCCGAGTGCAAGCGACGAAGAGCGGCGCGACGATCCCGAAGGCGCGCCAGTCGTCGGCGAACCGGCCCCGCAGCGCCGCGAGCGGGCGCGACGATGAGCGTGGCCGACCCTGTGCGGCCGCGGGCGGCCCGCACCGCGAAGCCGTGGTAGCCGGCCGGCAAGCAGCCCTGGCAAGGGTGATGCGGCCGACGTACACCTCGCGCCCGTCGACGGTGTCACGCGACCGAGGCCAGCGAGTTGGTCGCGCGAGATCGACCATTCGACGCGCTCGCCGTCCTCGGTCTCGAGCGCGCACTCGAGCGACATGTCCGCCGGTCGCAAGCGCACCTCGATCTCGCCGCCGGGTCACCTCGTCCGAGCACGGTGACCGGCTCGACCATGCGGCGACGCGCTCACGACGGCGCGCCGCAGCACCGACGCGCGGCGTCGCGCGGGTTCGTCGCCGGCGCCCCGAGGCCGGCGAGCACCCCGAGAAGTGCGTCCATCGACGCGGTGCGGTGCGTCCCCGTGCCGTCGAAGTAGTCAGTGACGACGCCGTAGTCGGCCGCCAGCGCGGCCACGGGGGCGGGAACCGGAGCGGGGCTCCGTCACAGGGTCGTCGCGTCCGACCAGGCGATCAGCCCCGGCACCCGCGGGTCACGCAGCAGCGGGTGCTGGGGCAGCACACGACCCGACGACCGGGGTCGGCATGGCGGCATCGGCCAGCACGGCCGCGTCGTAGTACGCCACGCCGTCGCGCCAGCCAGATGAACCGGGCCGGTTCGGCGAACTCGTCGCCGTCGGCGGTCGCGATCCACAGTTGGGTCGCAACATCGGCCGGCGTGAGCGCACCGAGGCGCACCGTATCTCGGCCTTCAGTTCCCCGGAGGGCTGCGCGGTCACCACAGGCGGGCTGACGATGACCTCCGGCCACTCGCTGCGCAGCCGTTCGAGGCCCGCCTCCAGATCGCGGGCACGAGCACCCCCGCCTTCCTCGAGCCAGCGCGCCCGTTCGACCCCCGGCAAGTAGAACGACTCGACGTACTGCTGCACCATCCGGTGCGAGTGCCAGGTCGACGCGAGCGTCGCCATCGACTGCCTCATCGAGCTCAGCCAGCTCCGGGGCACCCCGGCGGGGTCACGGTCGTAGAAGCACGGCACGATCTCGTGCTCGAGCTTGTCGTAGAGCGACTGCGGCATCCAGCCTCGTCCTGGCGTCCCGGATCGTCGTAGTGAGTCGGTCGGTGCCGATGCACCAGCCGATGGGAGCGGCCGCGGGATCGGCGTCGCGTCCAGGCCTCGTCCCACCAGCCGTCGAGCGTGCTGAGGTTCAACGCGCCGTTGGCGCCGGCCTTCATGCCGCCGATGCCGCACGCCTCGAGTGGGCGGCGGGGCGTGTTGAGCCACACGTCGACGCCTGGCGAGAGCGTCCGATCCATCGTGATGTCGAAGTCCTCGACGAACACGATGCGGTGCTCGAGGTTCCGGCGTCGGGCGAAGTCGACGACCTCGCGGAGCAACTGCTTGCCTTCTTCGTCACGCGGGTGGGCGCGGCCGCCGAACACGATCTGCACGGGACGATCGGTGTCGGACAGGATCCGCTCGAGGCGGTCGGGATCGCGCAGGAACAAGGTCGGCCGCTTGTAGCGCGACGAAACGGCCGACGAATCCGATCGTGAGGGCGTCCGGGTCGAGCAGATCGTCGATGGCGGTCGAGGTGCTCCGCGTCGGCGCCCCGGCGCGCGAGCTGGTCGCGTCGCCGAGTCGCGGGCGAGCTCGACCAGACGGGCGCGCGCCTGGCACTTGGCCCGCCACAGCGCGCCGTCGTCGGCGTCGAGGAGCCGCTTCCAGGACGCCCGGTCGCCGGGTGTCGAGCGCCAGTCGGGACCGAGCTGCCGGTCCAACAGCGCGTCCATCTCGGGCGAGATCCACGACTGGTAGTGGATGCCGTTGGTGACGTGACCGATCGGCACCTCGGATGCGGGCAGCCGCGGCCACAGCCCGCGCCCATTGGTGCCGGGTGACGTCGCCGTGCAGCCGGCTCACGCCGTTGCGGGCGCCCGCGAGTCGCATGGCGAGCACCGTGGGACAGAACGAGTCGTCGGATCGTCGGGACGGAAGCGGCCGAGCCCGGTGAGCGTCTCGAGGTCGACGCCGAGCAGCGGCACGTAGGGCCGCAGGTACTCCTGGGCCAGGTCGTTGGCGAAGTAGTCGTGCCCGGCGGCGACCGGAGTGTGGGTCGTGAACACCAGCCCGGGCGCGGCGGCCACCCGAGCCTCTGCGAACGACAACCCGTCGCGCGCCATCAGGCGCGCGGATCCGTTCGAGCGCGGCGAAGGCGGTGTGACCCTCGTTGAGGTGCAGGACGTCGGGGTCGAGCCCGAGAGCAGCGAGGGCGCGGACACCGCCGACGCCCAGAACGAACTCCTGCTGGATGCGGGTCTGCTCGTCGCCGCCGTAGAGCCGCGCCGTGATCCGGCGGTCGGCCCGGCTGTTCCGGCTCACGGCCGTGTCGAGCAGGAACAGCTGGTTGCGGCCGACTGCGGCGCGTGCCAGACCCGGGCGATCACGTCACGGCCGGGGAAGGGCACGGCGACCTGCAACGGGCCGGCCCAGCGAGTCGCGTGCCACTTCGATCGCCAGTTGCCCGAAATCGAGGACCTCCCACGATTCCTGCTGGTACCCGTCGTCGTCGAGCCATTGGTGCGACGTCTCGCGATACAGCAACCCGACACCGACGAGCGGCACGCCGAGAGCGCTCGCTGACTTCAGCTGCTCGGCGGCCACAGCGCCGAGCCCACCGGCGTACATCGGCAGCGAGTCGGTGAGCGCGAACTCGGCCGCGAAGTAGGCGACGGTGAGCGGGTTGCGACGGCCGTGCATCCGCGCGAACCAGGTCCGCGAGCGCCGCGAGTTGTAGTCAGCTGCGTCCTCGACAACCTGTGTGGCCAGCGCCGCCAGGTCGGGATCGGATGCCAGCCGCCGCTCGACCGCGGTCCGTCCGAGCGCGAAAAGCAGTTGTCGCGGCCATTCGCTCGACGCGGGGCTTCCGGCCGGGTCGAGCTTGGCGAAGAGGTCGCGCGCCCTCGCGTGCCAGGTCCAACGCAAGTTCGTCGCAACGGCCAGGAGATCATCGAATCCAGCTGCACGAGCCGATCGGCGACGAAGCGACGCTTGAGACGCGATCAATATTCCTCCTCGGAGCCGACCTCGATGCTATCGGTGAGGAGGTCACGAGATCAGGGTTGACGAGTCGTTCATTTACAAGACTTTCGGCCCTACCGTCGCTCGTCATCGAGCATGCGACGCCGCGTGACGGTCCTGATCGAATCGAGATCTTCGTCAACTCGACCGCGCGTCGGGGCCGAGCCGTACTGCCGGCTCGGCGAGCAGGAAGCCGGCATGGCGGGGACCTCGTCCGCCTCCGCCACCTCGATCGCTCGGCAGCGGGACGACCCGCCACCCTGCGGAGGCCAGGACGTGGTCGGCCTCGGGAGGAGGTAGGTGACTACGAACCGGTTCGCCAACCGCGGCCACCGCAGCCTGGAACACATCCCGCCGTGGAGCCAGCTCGGGCTCATCGCCGACAGAAACGCTCACCGCCAATCCGCTGCCGGCCGCGGCAACGTTTCGGAGCTGGCGGAAGATCGCTTCGATCACGGCTCGATCGAGATAGACGATGATCCCTTCGAGCAGGAACAGCGTCGGAGTCGTCGGGTCGAGGCCTTGATCGATCAGGGCTTGGTCGACTGCGTCGACCTCGAAGTCGACAGCGACGAACTGCGCATGGCCGGCTCCGATACCGAGCTGGTCGAGCCGCTGCAGCTTGTCGAGCTGTGTGTCCGGGTGATCCACCTCGAACCATCGCACACCCGGCTTTCCGTATCGAAGAGCACGGCCGTCATAGCCTGCGGCACCGACAACGATCTGGCTCATCCCTCGGTCGATCGCGCCCACCACGACGCGATCGAAGAATCGCGTGCGGCCCTCGATGTAGGCACCCATCGGTGTTGCCTCTGACGTCATGGGGCCGGCAACGCTGCGTCCGAGCCGATCATCAGCCTCGGCATCACCGTGCGGCGCCGGCGCACGTCCAACGCTCGAGCGGTACGCGGCCACACGCCGTGCGGTCACCGACGGCTCACCGCGCTTCACGGACCCGTGCCCTCGTTGTCACGGCGTCGAAGCACGTCCCGAGCGTCCCACACCGGCACTCCACCCGCTGGCCGAGCATCGAACTGCTTCGTCACTCGATGGTCTCCATTCTCTCGGCTTCGGGGATATCGACGGAGCGCATCGCCGATGTCGCTGGCAACGAAGCCAACGTAACTGCGGGGATCTATCGCCACATCATCGAACCAGTCGTAACCCACGCAGCGGACCCGATGGACGACGTGTTCGGTCTCAGCTAGCCGATGCCGCTAGCGGTGCGCCGGGGCTATCCGCCGCGGGTTGTGCGCTGTGCGTAAGTCTCGAAGGTCTCACTCGACGTCGAGAGCGGGTGCACTTGGACGCATCGCCGCCAGTCCGCTACGGCCTGATCGTCAAGGACAACGTTCGGCTTTGGCAGGAAGCCGACGAAGCAGGCCGATAGCCCAAGTTCCTCGGCTGTCACGCGGGCGTAGTCGGCACCGCCCGTGCTCCAGCAGAAAATCTCTGCTCCACTCGCGGCGAGGTCACGCACGTGTTGGATCACCGCTGGCATTGGGATGCGCTTCGTCCCGACACTTCGAACGAGTGTGTCGTCAACGTCCACATAGATCACCAGTCGGTCGGTCATCGTCCGAGTATCGCGCAGGGGTTCTGAGCAGTGTTGAAGATGAGTTCGTCGATGCGCACGATCGCCGCGGAACTCCTCTCGATCCTCAGAGGACGCGACCCGAGGCACCAGCGACTAAATGACTGTCAGGTTGGCTGTCAACAGACCATCTGATCCCGCCGCCGACCTGATCACAAGGGTGGAAGCGCTGGTCACACGAGTGGGCCGTACAGGACTCGAACCTGTGACCCCTTGCGCGTCATGCAAGTGCTCTAGCCAACTGAGCTAACGGCCCGTGAACGAGACAGCTTAGCTACCCGAGCCGGTCATCTCGACCAGGTAGCGGGATGACCTGGTTATTCGACGAGGACGCCGGATGTCCGCCTTGACCACGTCACTCGCGGCACCTCCGTGACAAACATCAAGGTCGACCCGTCGCGTCCGAAAACAAGGAGGTGACCCTCACCGCTGGCGGATCGTCCTGATGTCGAGAACGTTTCGAGTCCTCGGGGCCGTCGGGGTGGCCCTTCTCGTCCTGCTCACGATCGGTTGGGCGGCCGGCGCGAACGGCTCGGCACCACGCGAGGACGCGGCATCCTCGGCCATACCGGTGGGCTCCACCAGTACGGCGTCGATCGATGCCGCCGATGATCGGCCGACCGTGACGCTCTTCGCGGACTCGCTCGGCTTCGAATCGGCTCAGGTCGTGGCGGACCTGCTGGGCGACAGTGTGCGGTTCGACTCGTCGTCGCTGCCCGGTGTCGCCATGTGCGATCTGATCGGTGCCCTCGAGCGCGCACCCGAGAAGGCTCCCGATGTCGCCGTGTTGCAGTTCTCGGGGAACAACCTCACGCCGTGCATGCAGGATGCGGACGGCAATGAACTCAGCGACGCCGCCGTCGTCGACAAGTACGCCGCTGATGTCGACACGGTCATATCGATCCTTCGATCGCGTGGGTCCCGTGTCGTGCTCGCGGCGGCGCCGCGCACCGCGTTCACGGACCGCGCCGAGGAAGTCAACACCATCTACTCGTGGACTGCGATCAAGTGGCATGCACGCGGCGAGCCCGTGTCGTACGTCGACACCGCGGCTTTGCTGTTGACGCCGGAACGCACGTTCACCCCCCGCCTGCCGTGCCTCCCGAACGAACACGCCGAACAAGGGTGTGCCCCCGACGGCACCATCGCCGTCCGGTCCGTCGACGGCACGCACTTCTGTCCCCTGGACACAGGCGGGAAGACCGTGTGCCCGGTCTGGTCCTCGGGCGCCCATCGTTTCGGGCTCGCGCTCGCCAACGCCGTTCACAACGAACTCTCGACCGGAGCGTCCTGACCGAAGGCGAGCCGACGAGCCCTGAGGCAGGATGGCCGAATGGCCGACACCCCCCTCCCCCGGGACCAGTTCCCCGTGGCCGACCGCTACGTGTATCTGAACCACGCCGGCGTCGGTCCCCTGTCTGCGGCCGCTACCGACGCCATCGCCGCCGCGGCCGCTGCGTTTCGAGATGACGGCGGGTTGGTCTACGAGCGCTACGACGAGTTGATGGAGCAGACCCGCGCTGCTGCGGCGGCATTGATGGACGTGCCCGTGGCCGACGTCGCGTTCGTCAAGAACACCACCGAGGGAATCGCTCTGGCCGCGTCGGGCCTCGACTGGAAGCCGGGCGACCGCGTCATCGTGCCCAACTACGAGTTCCCCTCGAACGTCTATCCATGGATCGCCTTGCGAGATCGCGATGTGCGAGTGGATCTGATCGAACCTGTGGGTGATCGCCGCGAGCTCCCGATGGAGCTCTTCGCCGACGCGTTGCAAGTGGCTCCGACACGTGTCGTCGCCGTGAGCTGGGTGCAGTTCGGCTACGGATGGCGCACCGATCTCGCCGAACTGAGTGCCTTGTGTCGCGAGCACGACGCATTGCTGTGTGTCGACGCGATCCAAGGATTGGGTGTGTTGCCAGCCAAGTTCGAGGAGTGGGGCGTCGACGTGGCCAGTGCGGACGCGCACAAGTGGTTGCTCGGTCCGCATGGCATCGGCATCGCCGCCGTATCGCCCCGGGCACGTGAACAGCTACGGCCACAACAGCCGGGGTGGGCGTCGGTCCCCTATCGCGAGGAATGGGACAACCTCGAGCTCGACTTCGACGAGACCGCGCGGCGTTACGAAGGTGGTAGCCCGAACGTGATCACGACGGTCGGCATGGGGGCCTCGATCGACCTGCTGTTGGACGCGGGCGTCGAAGCCATCTGGCATCACGTCGACGGACTGTGTCAGCGCTTGGCGAGCGGTCTCACGGATCTGGGAGCCGAGCTCAGGTCGGTACACGACTCGGAGAACCGCTCAGCCATCGTGTCGTTCACGCTCGCCAACCGAGAGTCCGACGCACTGGTCGACGCGTTGGAGGCCAAAGGCATCCTCGCTCGAGCCCGGGGCGGTGCCGTGCGCCTGGCCCCGCACGGCTACAACACCGCGGACGAGATCGACATCACCTTGGCCGCGATCGCGAAGCTGGCCTGAGCGCGAAGGCTCAGGAGAGCACGCACACACCTGCCGCGATCGTGAATCCGGCCTGAGACGCGAAGCGGCCCGGCACGAGGCCGGGCCGCTGTCGTTCGTACCGTGAGCGTTTACGGCGTGCAGACGCCGTTGTCCCAACGACTGCAGGAGAAGCCCGCAGCTCCGTTGCCACCGGCCGCCGGGCGGCCACGACGGCACCACCCTGTGCACCGGCGTTGGCCCCGTTCGACCAGCTGCCGAGCGCAGCCGGGCCGGCTCCGGCTCGGGTACCGTTCGGCCCCGCCAGACCCCGGTACCACCGACACCGCCGGCAGCTTTGGTCAGGGTCGCGCCGTTGAGGTTGACGAGCCCGCCGCGGTGGTGAGCACGGGCGCGCTGGGCCGCCGTACCGCCGCCACCACCGGCACCACCAGCACCGGCGCCGCCGCCACCACCGCCGGCGCCGGCGCCCGCGTCGGCGTAGCACGCCGGGATACCGAACAGACCGCAGAGCGGCAGGCCGAGATAGGTGGGCGAGTTGTTACCGGGGCAACCGCCGTTGTTCTGGTTCGTGACCGAGCCGCCCGCACCACCAGCACCACCGTTGCCGCCCTTGCCACCATTGCCACCGGTGCCACCGGCGCCGCCGGTGCCGGTGATCACGACGGTCAGGGCGTCGAGGTTGACGGTCGAGGCATCTGCGAGTACACGCCGAACGAACCGCCACCGGCGGTACCGCCCGTTCCGAGGGCGCCACCAGCGCCGGAGGCCCCGCCGCCGCCGCCACTGCCGCCGGCGTCATTGCCACCACAGCCACTAAGAGATTGGATTGGCCGCCGCCGGCACCACCGCCGCCGCCTCCACGACCGGCCGTGCCGGCGCTGCCGTTGCCGCCGTTGTTGCCGGTCCACGTCGTACCAGCCGTGCCCGAGCCCGCGGTGCCGGCCGTCGTGCCCGCTACGCCGGCCGACGCCGGCACCGCCGCCACCGCCGGGACTGCCATCGGGACAGGTGACAGAGTGGGCCGCTCGACTTCGCACCTCTGCCACCGGCCGTGCCACCCGGTCCTGCACCTGCCGCACCGGCGAGCCCGTTGTTGTTGCATGAACCGTGCCGCCTTCCCACCATTGCTCGCCCCGCCGGTTCCCGTACCGCCACCGGCGGGGATGTACGAGGTGCAGGGCTCGCCACCCAACGAGCCCGCGACTCCGCTGCCGCCATCGGCCGCTCGTGCCGTTCGTACCGTTCGTACCGGCGACGCCGTTGTCAGCGATAACCTTGACGTTCTGCAACGTGACGCCGGCCCCATTGTCGCTCGCAGCCCGTAGACGCTCGCTGCCAACGGCAGGACCGGTGTTGGTGCCGTGGATCTTGAGGCCGTTGAGGACACGAGTCGTCGGTGCCGCCGACGACTGCGGCCGGCGCAGCCTCGATGTTGGTGAGGTCCTGATTGGGCGTACCGGCTACACCCGCTGTGCCCGGACGACCCAACCGGCGTACTGGTCGAAACCGCCATTGATCGTCGTGCCGCCGGACGCGGCGCTGAGGCTGAGTCTCCATACGTTCCCTGACCGACCGCCACTTGCGGGCGGCCGGCACCACCGCCGTGTTGACGCCCGGCAGGATCGTCTGCTTCGGTGACGCCGCCGTACCCGAATTCGCGTCGTTGCCCGTGCGGCGACACGAACACGGCGTTACGCGTCTCGATGCCGCGTGTCACCGATTCGGTCGTGTGCCCAGCCCAATCCGTCTGGGGACCTGCACGGTGTACACGCCTGCCGGCAAGGCCGGACCGGTCGCCGACCAACCCGCGCCCGCCATCGTGGGCGGGGAGGGACTGGATCGCAGGCGATGTTCGTGCAGTTCGCGCATGGGTAGACCTTGACCATCGCCGCCCGGGCATCACCGATGTCGGTGCCGATCAAACCGTTGTACGTAACAGCGTCGCTAGTCCTCGAGGTTCGCGCCGGGCTTCGGGGGCGAAGACGAGCAGGTTCGGCGCCGTCGCATCGGCCAACCCGGTCCCGGACACGCTCCCCCTCTCGGGCCGGTGCCCGAGCAGATTGCGAGCCCGCACCTGGTACTGGCACGTGGCGCCAGCCCGCAGTTGTGCTCGATCTTGCGATTCAGCCCCGTGCCGTGCTGACCCACGGCTCGACTGTCGAGCACGCCGTCGGTCGAGACGCGCTACTCGTAGTCCGTTGGAGCGAGCCGGTGAACGGCTCGCTCCACGAGAAGTCGACGTAGCCGAGCTTCGTCGTACTCGTGGTGGCCTTGGGTGCAACGGTGTACCGGGGATGCCGTCGTCGTCGCGAATCGTGAGCGTGCCGACCGGTCTTCCGAAGCTCACCGAGCTCGCGGGCGTATTCGACGGTGCCGATGCCGTCACCGTCAGCTGTTCGTCGGGTTCGATGGCCGTGTCGCCTCGCACCTTGATCTGTATGTTCTTGTTCACGCCGCCGGGGAACGTGAAGTCGAGGTGACAGGTTCTTGACGAAGACGTCGGCAGCACCGGCCGTGCCGTAGGCGATGTCGATCTGAACTTCGACGTTCTCGTCGACGGCGCCCTTCGGCCGCTTGCTGTTGATGGTCACCGGAAGGTCGACCTCGCCGAGATCGGCGTTGCCCTCGTACATCTGGGCATCGCCGACCGACACCACGTAGTCCGACGCCGTGGGGTTGTCGTCATCGATGATCGTGACGACGCCGTGCGTGTCGCCCAGCGGATTGCCACCACCGACGAACGTCAGATCGACGTAGAACTGCTCGTCTCCCTCGTTCACGGTGTCGGGCAGGATGCTGATGTTGATCGTCCGTGTGGTCTGGCCCGGTTCGAAGGTCAGCACGCCGGCTCTCGGCCTTGTAGTCCTTGCCCGCCGCCGTCGCGGTGCCGTCGGCCGTCTGGTACGAGAACGTGACCGGGGCGGTGACCGGCTGGTCGAGGCGCACGCTCAGCCACGCGGAACGAGTGGTGTCGTCACCCTCGACGATCGAGCTGTCGCCGATGTTGGCGCCGACGTTCACCGCCTGAGGCACCGGACCATCGTTGTCGACGATCACGGCCACGCCCGGCTTGCCCACCTCGCCCGTGCCCACGTTGGTGACGGCCAGCGAGAAGTCGATCGCGTAGCCGTCGTCCTGGGCGTCGTCGATCACGTGGACCGACACGGTCTGCGTGAGCGGACCGCCGGGGTTGAACGTCAGCGTGCCGGACTTGGCGACTGGTAGTCGTTGCCTGCGATCGCGAAACCGTTCACGGTCTGGTAGCTGACGGTGACCGGTACGCCGGGGTCGAACGGGAATGACTCACGTCGAAATCGACGGCCGGGTCGACGCCCTCGGTGACCGTCTTGCCCGTCGCCGACGGTGGCGGCGTCTCGTTGTCGAGGATGCGGCCCTCGGCCGTGGGTTGGTGCCGAGCAGGCCGTTACGAGATGCCGGAGAGCTGCAGGTTGAAGTTGCGATTGCCCTGATAGGTCGCGTGTTCGCCGACCGTCGGAACGCTGATGGTACCAGTGGTGATCGACTGGCGGCAAACGTGCGCGTCCCCGTGGTCGCTCGTGTAATCGGGGGCCGCGTCGCCGTGCCGTCGCCGGTGTTGTATTGAACGCTCACCGGAACTCGGCCATGGCTTCGAGAGGTTCGAGCGTGAAGATGCCCGGCTGCCCTCGGTGGTCCACGTCGGTTGGACCGTGATCGGTCGGTAAGTCGACCACGGTGTAGGTGACGGTCTTCAAGGACGTGTTGCCCTTGTTGTCGCTCGAATTGACGGTGAAGGAATGGACCCCGAGCTCGAGGTGTCGATCGGCGCGCCAGCTGGCGCACGGGACCGGCACAGGTGGCGAAACCGGTGCCGTTCACGCCGTCATTGCACGAGTAGTCGGCGTTGGCGACGACGTTCAGGCCATACGTGCCCGCGTCGACGGGGGTCGTCATCGGTGATCGTCGGGCCGACCGTGTCGATCGGAATGATCGTGGTCGATGCGAGAGCGCGGGGTTCGGGTTCTTCGGCCAGCAGGCGGTCGGAATGTCCGCGGTGCCGACCGGTGACGGGAAGTTGCCGTTGACCGTCAGCGCGAAGCCGAAGTTGGACTTGCTGTTGCCGCCGACCTTGGGCTGGATCGATCGCTGCCCGGCGCGCCGACGCCTGCAGGTGGAGCTTCACCTGCGGGAGCTGGAAGGTCGTAGCCGCCGGCGATGTTGCCGCTGGTCTTGAGGATGTAACGGCTGTTCACGGCGTCCCAGCGTGAAGGTCGCGCCGCTGCCGTAGTTGAAGCCGGTCGCGGGCACGATCGCTTCGCCGACCAACCGTGTGGTGCCCGGCGGTAACGGGATGCGAACCTCGATGTCCTTGAGGTAGTTGATCGCGTAGCCGGTGAACGATGCGTCGGCGCGACCTGCGAGGGCGACTGGGCGAGGATGTCGAACGTCTCGCCGCTCTCGACCTTGTTCGGGGCCTGGTGGTGAGGGTGATGTCCTGCGTGGTCGCGCACGTCGCCGACGATCGGCGCCGTCGCGAGACAGTCCAGGTTCACCGTCGTCGTGAGCGAGTTGTTCGGCCCGACCCACGCGCTGGCCGGGTTCGATCCCGACGTCGCACCGATCACCACGACCGTCGCCAAAACGGCAAAGATCGAGAACGCACCAAAGAGCTTCCGCCTACGCATCGCCACTCCCCCAGACCAGAGAAACTGCTGCTCCCGTCACCACAACGGGTTAAGGCACGTTAATGGACGCGCGCGTGACGTGTCACGCCCGTCCAAGCAAATCCGGGGGTTTCCGGCCAAGTCCGCCACCTGGGCCAGGCCGATCGACCCAGCTCTGCCTGCGAGGCGGCGGGGAGAATCGAACTCCCGTCTAGGGCTTTGCAGGCCCCTGCCTGAGCCACTCGGCTACGCCGCCGGAAAGGGTCACCTTATCTTCGTCACGACAGCAGGCCCGAACGTCGACCGTCGACGTACCGTTCGACACACGCACCCACGCTGGGCAGGATCGACGTTCGTCGGGTGTCGTCACATTCGAACGCACACCACTTCATGAGGTCGTCGCACACGTCACGGGCGCTTGATCAGCCGGCCGGCGCTTGCAGGATCGACGCCACCACCTCGCGCCGCTCGACGAAGCCGAGTCGGCGATACAGGCGATGGGCGGTCTCGTTCTCGATCGCAACGTGGAGGAACGGCTCGTCGCCCCGCTGGCGAATGTGCGCGACCAGGTGCCGGGTGAGCCCGGCCGCGAGGCCTCGACCCCGGTGGTCGGCGTCGGTACAGATCGCGCTGATCTCGGTGAGTCCGTCGGCGCGAAACCGTTCACCTGCCATCGCCACCAACCGGCCTCGATCGCGCACCCCGAAGTAGCTGCCGAGCAAGATCGTCTCGGGTGCGAACGGGCCCGGGCTCCGCTCGCTCGACGAGCGCGAGCATCTCGTCGACATCGGCGGCGGTGAGCAGTTCGGCCGCCGGCAATCGTCTCGCCGGTCACCGTGTCGGCGCGCATCTGATACGTCGGTATGCGCTCGATCTCGTTCCAGCCAGTCGGAGCGATCACCTCGTCGCGGAACAACACCGCGATGTTGCCGGCACCGACGAGGTCGGCGAGATCCGACCAGGCCGCCTCGTCGGCGTCATCCGGGATGCCGGCAAAGGGCGACACCGAGGATCGGTACCGAAGAGCCGATCCGGACGCCTCCGCTAACGTGTGATGCGGTCCGCGCAACGCATGCCACACCGGCGTTGTCGAGTTGCTCCTGCTCCAGTTGCTCCACGAGTCGGACATCTTGTCAGCGGTGGTCCACGGAGAGGGCGTCGAATAATGACGGCAGCCGACACACGCTTCGAACCGGCGAGCCCGCAGCTGACGTGTTGCGTGAACTCGAAGGGCGCGTCGCGGTTGTCACGGGCGCGGGCAGCGGGATCGGCGCCGCCTTGTGTCGGGGCCTCGCGTCCGAGGGCATGGTCGTCGTGGGCGCCGATGTCGACGAGGCCGCGGCGACGGAAGTCCTCGACGCACTGCCGGAGCGGTCGCGTACGCAGGGTCGATGTCTCCGATGCGACCTCGGTAGCCGGTCTCGCCGACTACGTCTTCGACACCTATGGCCACGTCGACCTGCTGTGCAACAACGCCGGAGTCTTCCAGGGTGGGCTCACGTGGGAACGCAGCACCAGCGACTGGGAGTGGACGTTCGGCGTGAACGTGTACGGCATCGTGCACGCGATCGCGAGCTTCGTGCCGCGCATGCTGGAGCAGGCGACCGACGGTCACATCGTCAACACCGCGTCGGTCGCCGCCTTCGTGTCCGGGCCTTACAGCGCGCCGTATGTCGTATCGAAAGCAGCCGCCCTGTCGCTGTCGGAGTGCCTGGCCCACGACCTGGCCGCGGTGCAGTCGACGATCGGGGTATCCGTCCTGGTGCCGAGTGCCATCGCAACCGGCATCGCTGACTCGTCCCGAGTACGACCCGATCGCCACGGCGTCGACCGCACCGAGGACGCGGCCATGAGCGCCGACTACCTACGGTCGATGACCGCGGACGGGCTCGCCCCCGACGATGTCGTTGCGCCCGTGATCGACGCCATTCGCACTGGCACCTTCCTCATTCCGACCAAGCCGAGTTATCGCGACCAACTGCGCTCGCGGTATGAGGGTCTGGTCGAGCGACGGCTACCCGATCTACCGGACGTCGACTGATCGTTCAGTCCGCGACTTGGTCAGCGGCGGCCAGCATCTCGTGAGCGACCGGCTGCAACTCGTCCTTCGTCCCCAACAGACCGGTCGACACGCGCTCGATGACGCCCCACTCCCAAATGGCCATCTCGTCGAGGCCGGTGCGGGCGCTGAGCCAACGCGATCGCTCACGCGGATCACCGGTGACCAACTCGATGGGGTCCTCGCGCATGATGATCCCCAGGTCGTATTCGGCCTCGGCCAACAGGCCATCGGGATCGACGAGCTTGAATCCACCCTCCGCGGCGAGCGCATTCCACTGATGAACATCGCCGTGTACGAGCACGGCGCGCTCATCGTCGTGCGCGGCCGCACGGCGCGCCGCACACGCGCGGGCGTGATCCACCGCACGCTCAGAGCAAGGTCGATCGAGCTCCTCCCACATCGTGGTGATCAGCTCGACGAGCCGGTCGGCCTTCTCGGCGCCAGTCGGTAGCCCACAGCCTGCCGCCGGACGCCAGACCCCTTCCGCGGTGGCGCACAAGATCTCGTGGCGACGTGCGATCGGCAACTCGAGCTCGTACAACGACGGGCCCAACCGCTCCAGCAGAAGTGCGTCCCGCGACATGTCCGAACGCAAGAGCCCGACGCAGCCGTCACCGTTGGCGAGCTGCAGGACACGAGCCTCGTTGCGAGTCGCGTTGCCTTCGCGGGGAATGCCCAACTTGAGGACAGCGGGTGTTCCGTCGCACAGAATGGCTTCGGCCACGAAAGCTTCGGTGGCGTCGCCGAAGGTCGAACCAACGGTGATCGACCACTCTGCTTCGAGCTCGGCCACCAATGCCGGCAGCGCCTCGAGCCAGCCGGCGGCGCCCACACGAAGGGCCATGTTCTGGACCGGCGCCGGCAACCGAATCATGCGGCGACTCTTGCAGGGCGACGCGGGTCGCCCGCCGGGTTTTAGCGGTCGGCGTCGACGTCTTCCGGTGACGGGAACGGCGGCAGGCCGTCTCGCGAGGCTCCGCAGGTGCGGCAATGATGATGCTGCTGGCGCGTACGCGACGAGCACACCGGACACCGCCACAGCAGCCGATCGAGGAGCTTCACGGCGAGGGACCCTAGGGCACAACCGGGGCGCCGCGGTCGCGGGTCGGAGCCAGGTACCCACCGGGCTCGACTGCCGTTGGTACCTTGGTTCCTGTCCGAAAAGCCCTGGCCGAGGGGCAGCGCTTGACCAGAGAGCCGACGCAACCGCCCTTCGCCGACCACGCCGCGTCACCAGTTCCCGCCGTGGCCCTCGACGGCGACCTCGTGACCCACGTCAACGAGGCGGCGGGGCTGCTCTTCGACTGCTCGCCCGAGGTCCTGCTCGACCACGGTCTGCGCGCACGACTGTTCACGGAGGACCTGCCGGCGTTCGACGACGCCGTCGCGGCGGCTCGGAACCAGGGGGTCTCGCGTGTGACCGTTCGCTCAGCCGGCGAACCACCGCGTCGCGTCTTTTCGCTTCACCTGTCCGAGCAAGGCGACGTCGTGATCGCCGTGTTCGGCGACATCACGGAACGTCGACGCCTCGAATCGACGGTGCGCGAGCTCGCCGAGGTGATCGTGACGATCGACAGCGATCTGATCATCACGTGGACGCCGGCGAGTTCGGCCGCCGCGCTCGGCCTCGTGCCGAACGAGCTGGAGGGGGTGTCGGTTCTCGAGCTCATCCATCCCGATGACCACGACCTCGTACGCCGTTCGTACCAACAGGCGCGACTCCAACCGGGAACGAAAGGCTCGATCCGGGTCCGCATCTCGCATCCACGAGAGCCCGATGTCTTCTTCCAGGTCGCAGTCGACTTCGTCTATCTGCCCGACGACGACGTCATCGGGCAGGTGCTGGTCGCGCTGCACACCGGAATCGATCCAAGGCTGGACGCGACCCCGACGAGCGCCGCCACGGATCGCAATGTCGTCGAAACCGCGACCGTCATGCCGCAGGGAATGCTGCTGGTCGACCACGACGGGAACGTTCTGCAACGCAACAGTCGGGTTCGCCAGCTCCTCGGATCGATCGTCGACCGCCAGGACGGACGGGCGTGGCTGGAGCAAGTGGCGTCGGCCGATCGCGAACGAGCTCGCCTGTTGGTCGAGGCCGCGGCGTCGGGCGAACGGCGACCCTCGGAGCTCGTCGACTTCGAACGCGACGGTACGGTCCTTGCGCTTCGGGTCGACGTCGTGCCGTTCGAGCAACACGCGCAAGCGAGTAGCTACGTCGTGCACTTTCTCGACGTCACCGCCGAGACGGAACAACAACAGCGGCGCGTCGAGTACGAGAAGCTCGCGGCGTTGGGCGAGATGTCGGCCGGCGTCGCGCACGAGCTCAACAATCCGCTGAACTTCGTGGTGAACTTCGCCCAGTCGGTGCGCGACGATGCTTCCGAACTGCGGATACGACTCGCGACAGTCGACGCGATTCCCGACGACGAGGCCCGCATGCTCACTCGCCAGGTCGACGAGATCGTCGCCGCCGGCGATCGAATCGCGCACCACGGACGGCGCGCCAGCTCCATCGTGCGGCGGATGCTGGCCCAGATCGCCGGCGAGAGCGACCTGTCGTGGGTCGATCTCAACGACGTGGTCACCGACGCGATCGACCGAGCCCGAGAACAGGCCAGCTTCCGGGGCCGACCCGTCGATGCCGCCGTGTCCTTTGCACCCACGACGGAGCTCGACCCGATCTACGCGAACGGCGACGACCTCACGCGTGCGATCTCGAACATCGTCGCCAACGCCCTGTACGCGGTCACCGAACGTCGTCACGAGGATTCGCGGTTCTCGCCTGCGGTCGCGGTGACCGTGAGCGACCTCGGCGCGGAGGTCGAGGTCGTCGTTTGGGACAACGGCACCGGGATCGACCCCGCCATCCTCAGCGAAGTCTTCAATCCGCTGTTCACGACGAAGGGCCCGAGCGAAGGGATAGGCCTGGGTCTGCCTCAATGTCATGCCGCGGTCGCGGCCCTGGCCGGCGACATGGAGATCCAGTCCGACGTCGGTGCCTTCACCGAGGTGACGATCCGGCTGCCGAAGCCTGCGGCCACCGAAGCGACGACACCGTCGTAACGCAGCGTTGAAAGGCCTTAACGACAGCTGAGAATATTGTGTCGGCAAAATGTTGAGCGGACTACGCTCGCATCGTCTCCTCCATTCTGCGTCATGAGTCAGGAGAGAGAGATGGGCCGATCGAAGCGGAGAATGGTCGCCTTGTTGGGTGCAGCCGCGCTGCTGGGCGGTGGCGTGGCCAGCGTGACCGCAGCACCGACGCCGGCCGGGGCCGATGTGCCTCCCCTCGAAGTTCGGGTCGGCGACGTGTCGATCCCCGAGGGGACCGGGCCGTCAACGGCAGCGAAGGTGGTCGTCAGCCTGTCGAGACCGAGCGGCACCACGTTGTGCGTCTGGCTGTACACCCCGCACGGCACGGCGACGCCCGACGTCGACTACCAACCGAAGCTCAAGCCGGTGAAGTTCGGTCCCCAACAGGTTTCGGCGCTGATGTCGGTGCCGGTCGTGGGCGACAGCACCGACGAGTCCGACGAGACGTTCTTCGTGAACTTGTTCGCCGTGCGACAGCCATCCGGTAGGAGTTGTACATCGAGCGACCCGATCGTGAGCGACGTGGTCAGCCCGAGGCCATCGGGCACCGTCACGATTCTCGACGACGACCCGCTAGCGGCCAGCAGGTTGACGGTCGGCAGCGTGGCCGTACCGGAGGGCAACGCGTTGTCGACCACGAAGGCCGCGGTGCCGATCGCACTGTCTGCGCCGTTCCCTTCGTCGGTGCTCTGCGTCGCGTTCTCCACGACTGATGGCACGGCGACAGGGGCTGCGAAGTCGACCATCCATGACAGCAGCCACGACTACCGGACCCGTACGAACTACTTCGCCAAGATCCCCGCCGGCAAAGTGGCGACCACGCTGATCGTGCCGGTACTGGGCGACGACACCTCCGAGGGGGACGAGACCCTGACGGTCACGGTGTCCGGTGTGACGCTGCCGACCGCGGGCAAGTGCCTGCCCGGCGGTGTCGATGCCGGCATCAGCGTCGTCGGCAGCCCCGCAACGGTGACGATCCTCGACGACGACGGTTGATCCCTGGTTTCAGGAGTGGTCGCTCGACGTCTACCCCCGTGCCTCCAGGAACTTCTTGAGCGGCGAGTAAGCGGATGTCGGCAAGATCACGCAAAATGTGCTACAAGTAATACATGACTTCCGTCGGCATCCGAGAGCTGCGACAGCGGGCGAGCGAACTGCTCCGCCAGGTCGAGCGCGGCGAGACGATCGAGATCACTGATCGTGGGCGACCAGTGGCCGTCCTCGCACCTCTGAGCGACCCCGGGCCGACCGAGCGCCTCCGGGCGTCGGGCGATCTGGTCTCAGCTGACTCATCTTTCGACGACCTCCCCTCTCCAATCGAGCTCGAAGGCGACCAGGAGAAACCATCTGCAGTGCTCGCACGACTGCGAGCCGATGAGCGCTGAGCGAGTCACCTACGTTGACTCGTCGGCGATCGTGAAACTGGCCGTCCGGGAACCCGAGTCGACCGCCCTTCGCACCCACCTACGCCGACGCCGGCCGCTGGTGTCGAGCGCGCTCGCCCGCACCGAGGTGGTGCGCGCGTTGTCACCTCTCGGTGGTCAGGCGGTCCGCCGGGGCCTCGACGTGCTCAGCACGCTCGACCTGGTCCGCATCAACGACCGCGCGCTCACCGTCGCAGGCGACCTCCCACCGCCCGAGCTCCGCTCACTCGACGCCATCCACCTCGCAACGGCCCAACAGTTCGACGCCGAGCTCCACCACGTCGTCACCTACGACGACCGCATGGCGGCTGCCGCCCGAGCACTCGGCATGCGCGTCACGGCGCCATCCTGACACCGCCCGTCCGGCTAGGACTGAATCGGCAGTAGAGGTGCTTCTTGGAGCGGACGACGAGATTCGAACTCGCGACCCTCACCTTGGCAATCTCATGGTCTCGGCTTTCGCGCCTGTTCAAGGGACCGCGAAGAACGCGACGCGACAGACGGCGTTCGTGCTGGTGATGCGGTGTCACACAAAGACGCTCGAAGGCACGACGGTTGGTCACCTTCGCACCTTCGGAGTGTGGACCAGATGTGGACCACGGCTCGACCGGGCGGAGCGCGATCCATTTCCGAAGATGCTCACCTGTTTGCTCGAAGATGCGGAAGGCGCTCACGATCTCGGTACTAAGCACCTTCGAGCAACTTCACGCGCGTGCGCTCATGAGCCATGCGGCGGCTCAGTTGGGTGATTCCATTCGTCCTGTTTGCATCAGCCTGTGGCTCATCAGGCACGGCTACTCCGAGCGCGACGACGGTCAATCCGAAATACGCGTGGACATACCAGGACTGGGCGGCCCAACCATTGACGCCTAACGAGTCGACTTTCGAGGACCAGACATCGACCGCATACGGCATCGGCACGAATCCGCCAAAGATGCTGGAGTACGGCTACGACATCTGCGAACGGTACGAGAAGAACCCGAGCCTTCCTCGCGCCGACGTAATCCGGAACTGGTCCGTCGAGAACAACCAGCCGATGGCTCGCGCCTCGCAGCTAGGCGCTGCTGCAACGCAATACCTTTGCCCTAACGGGTGAGGTGCCAGGTGACGTTGTGTTACCTCGGCGACGCGGCACCGACCTGAGATTCCTGATCGACAATCTGTGCGGCGCTTCTGGGACACTGCGCTTTGATGAGAAACGCATCCATTGGCCGTCGAGTCCTCGTCATCGGGATGGCCGGGTCTGGCAAGAGCACGTTCTCTCGAGCGCTCTCGGCGAAGACGGGATTGCCAGTGATTCATCTCGACCTCCACTACTGGAAGCCTGGATGGGTCAAGCCGTCTGAGAACGAGTGGCGTGAGAAGCAACGACTTCTCCTCGCGCGCGAAGCATGGATCGCGGACGGCAACTACTACGAGACGCTCGACCTTCAACTCGAACGCGCCGAGACCGTTGTAGTGCTGGACACGCCGTGGTGGATATGCGCGGGTCGTGCGTTCGTGCGCGGAGTTCGAAGGCCAGTTGGCACTGTGATGCCCGACGGTTGCGACGACTCTGTGATCCGACGGTTGCACGATGAGTGGGGAGTGATCGGTCGCATCTGGCGTGGCCGCCGCTCAGAGCCCGAGCGAGCACACGCGATCGTCTCGCAGCACGGGTCACACACGGCACTACACGTGCTCAGTTCCAAACGGAAAGCGCAAGAGTTCCTGAACGGCCTGAGCGGCGACTAGCTCGCCACTAGGGAATCTACGTCGGAGTCAGTGCAAGTCGCGCCGCGACTCCGGCGACGTACTCCCGCAACACGGTGCGGTCCTCGCCCTCGGCTTCCTTGCCGAGCAGATGGGCGACCAGCGACCCTGAGCGCCATCGCCGTCGAGTTGCCGATTGGTCAGAGGACGCCGGTGCAGTTCTCCGACTCTGGGCGCAAGAGGCACGATGCATAGATCGTGAGCCGTATCCAATTGTTGACAACCGCAAACGGAAACACCGCGGAGTTGTACCTGTCGTTGTTGCCGGAGTTCGTGGTGCCGGTGGGCCGAGGTTGTCCCGCGGGCCACCACACGCCGGTGATGTCGTCGATGAGCATGGCGTCGGTCCTGCCGTCGCCGTCGTAGTCGGCGGGGGCGGGCAAGAAGTTGTCGGTGAAGGGGGCGAAGGCGAATGTGGCGAAGGGTGTGCTGCTGCCTGCGACGTACCAGGCCGAGCCGTTCCAGTCGGTAACGGCTGCCTCGGCGTGGGTTGATGTGGTGTAGCGACCGGGTATGGGGATGATGGCGGGAGGGACGGCGTCGGCCGGGACGGTCGGTGTGGTCACGACTTCGGTGCCGGTGGTGCTCGATAGGTAGTGGAAGCTTCCGTCGGTCGGGCGGTACACGGCGATGTCCGTCTTTCCGTCGCCGTCGTAGTCGGCAGGGACGGGCACGTCGTAGCCGAGCGTCCCGCCGGTCGTGGGCGGGAGGCCGAACTGGACTGGCGCGGCCCGGCCCATGATCCACCACGAGGCGTCGACCTGGTCGTAATAGGCCGGGACGGTCTTGCCGGAGCCGTCGTAGTCACCGGGCACGGGCAGCGTGACGACTGGTGGTTGGACTTTCACGGGTAGGGGCGCCGGACCTGTGGGCATCCCGGCCGGGTCGTAGACGATCGGATCGGCGAGCGCACTCGAGATCCACGTGGTGCCGCGCACCACGGCTGGCTCCCATTTGAGGTCGCCGTTGTAGTCACCGGCGACGGGCCAATCGGCGGGTTGGCCCGTGTATAGAGGCGAGGAACCCACGGTCCATTGCCCGGTCGACCAGTCCATTTTGACCAGGTCGGCCTTGCGGTCGCCGGTGAAGTCACCTGGCGCCGCCGCGCAGGCCGCCGCGAGCACGATCAGCGTGAGTAGAACGGCGATATGCCGCGGGCGGAAACGCCTGCCGAGAGCGGTGTCGGCCTTTGTTCTCGTCATCCGGTCGATCCCGCCGCCATTGACTTCTCCGGCGCGAGTGTACGGCATACCGCTCGGGGGTCGCCGAGGGTGTGTGGTGGTGGAGGTACTCCGCCGGATTCAAACTCACCGCCGGTCGTAGGCCGATGGGTCACGGAACTTAGGACCATCGAGGTGCGCGCCCGAGTCGAGGTCCAGTGTGAAAGTTGCAGTGGGCATGAATTCGCCGGAACAGTTCACGACGTCGCCAGTGACTCCTTCGATGACCAAGCCATCCCAGCAGAGTCGAGCGGTCCGCCATCGCGCACCGTAGTCGCCGAGAGCAGTCACCTCGGAGAAGCTGGCGAGGAGCATCAACTTCCGCTCCGGCACCGCAAGGACTTGAGTGACTGTGTCGGCTCGCTCAGCAACTGAAGCGGCCAGAGGTGCAACGCCCACCAGCACCCGTACAGCCCCACCGTCGACGACCGCGAGAAGCTGACTGGAGCGGCTCTCGGCGCGTCCGGTCTCCGTTCGGCGTCGTTCGTCGGCTCAGGTTCCGCTGCTGTCAGACTACGGCCGTGGATGTGGCGGAGAACTTCCTCATCGTCTTTGGTGTCATCGCCGTATTGACCACCTACCGGCAGTGGCATGCCCGCACCCACGGGTACGAACTCGACCTCTTCAGTTGGCCGGGCTGGCCGCGGTTCATAGGCGCTTGCCTCCTGGGTCTGGCGATAGGCCTCGCGTTCCGACTGCTCGTCTGGCTTGCGACTGAACGGGGACGCCGCGAGCAAGAAGTCATCGCGTTGGCCTCAACGAACGGCGAGCCCAGGTCGATTGAAGTGCGATGGAGGACAACCGCTATGGCTATTTGGTGGGCATTGGCTTCCTCGCCGTGGTGGGTATCCTCATTGTCGTTCTCGTGGTCTTCGTTCCATCCTCCCCGGACCCACGATCGCGGTTCTCCTCGGTCGGTTGCGACTTCGACAACGCTGCTCCGGAGCCGCCAGGCGGTTTCTGTCCCGACCGTTCGCCGTGAGACAGCCATTGCCGGTCGGTTCGTCGTGATCGCCGTCGTCGCTGGGCGCCCCGGATCGCCACCAAGCGCAACGCGGTGAGGTGTGGGCACTGGTCGGTTCGTGCTTCGCACGAGCACCACCAGCCGCGGGCGTGCTCGTAGCGGCGGTGATGCACCACGCCGTAGCCGCGGCACGATCTCCGACACACCTGCGCAACGCTCTTGATCGACGCCGGGCGCCACCTTGAGGAAGTGAAGGACTACCTCGGGCACAGCTCGATCAGGGTCACGTCCGACAGGTACGCGCAACTATTCCCGAAGGCGAATCAGGGCACCCTTTAGGTGCCCTGATCTGCTCGTTCTCTTGGAGCGGACGACGAGATTCGAACTCGCGACCCTCACCTTGGCAAGGTGATGCTCTACCAACTGAGCCACGTCCGCGTGGATTGACGAGGATAGCAACCCTGCCGCGTACCCGGCGAAGGCGCTCGGGGCCTCACCCCCCGAGATCGGCCACCCGAGCCCGGATCAGATGCGCCATCTCCTGGGCCAACGGCCGGTCCGTGATCATCTCGATCGTCACGCTCTGACCCTGGGTGACGAACACCAGTGACGCCGTGCGGTCGTCCTGCCAGCCCTGCACCACCAGGTCGGCGACGATCGGGACCTCACGGACGTCGGGACGCCATTCGTGGTCGTTCACCAGCAGGACCCGCTCGTTCGTCAGCACCGCCACTCCGGCCTGACTCTGATACCGGCCTTGCACCAGCGCGTCGACGTGCTCGCCGTCGTGCAACAAGGCCGAGAGGACGGCGGCGGCCACCCGACCGGCCCGCTGCGCGTTCGCCGACAGTCGGCCGATGGCGGGAGCCAGCTCGGCGGGATCGACGATGCCGAGCGGCGACTCGGGCTCGGCCGGAGCGAGCTCCTCGGGCGGCGGCGGTGGTGGAGGGGCCGGTGCCACCCCGACCGGCGCTCCCGGAGGCGGTGGCGGCATCGCCGCCGGCATGGGCGGAGGTGGCGGCGGAATCGGACTCGGGGCGGCTGGCGGGGGCGGCGCCGGTGCCTCGATCGGCGGTGGTGGAGGAGGGGCGACCACCGGCGGCGGATGCACGCGGGCGACGACCGGTGCCGGCTCGGGCTCGGGCTCGACCACCGGTACGGGCTCGACCGCGGGTTCGGGCTCGACCGCGGGTTCGGGCACCGGTACCGCTTCGACCTTCGTCTCCTCGACCGTCGGTGGCGGAGGGGGCGGTGGAGCAGCCGCGGGTGTTGGCGCAGCGACGGTCGGTTGACCGAGCGCGCTGCCGCAATGGATACAGAACTTCGAGCCGTCAGGGCTCGTGTTACCGCACGAGTCACAAACCATCTCTCACCTCGCTCCTCGACCGCATCGACGCGAACATTAGCCGCCTACCTCTTCCAATACAGTGATCACCAGCGATCGTTCGCCGTCGGGTAGCGACAAGGCTCGCGCCTCGGCTCGTCCCTTGGCCGACATCTTGGCCACCGTCTTGGTCAGCACGTCCCGCCCCTTCTCCGGACCGAGTTGGGCGGCAACGTCGCTGAGCTGTGTTTGCAGGAACACGAGGCACAGCGCGTCCTCGTGCACCTGCACCGCAGGATCGGTCTTCAGCCGTTCCTTGCGAATGATCTGCTGCACCTGCTCGATCATGGCGTCGTCGTATCCGCAATCGCGCAGGATCGCCGCCACCTCGTCCGCGTGTCGCCGCTTGGCGTCGGCGCGCCATTTCAGGTATCCGGCCCGACCCTCCGCGTAGTCCGTCCGCGGCACCACCCAGCGCCGCAGATGATGCGCTCGAGCGGCCAGCAACTGTGCGGCCGAGGCGTCGGGATCGAGACGCTGCACCCAGTCCGTCATCATCTCGGCGTGAGCGAACTCCTTCGGGCGGGCTTCGCCGTCGACCACGATCGTGTTCGGGTCACCCGCATTTGCCTCGTCGATCGCCGATATGGCGCGGGCGAATCGATCGCCATCCATCGCGCACATCGGCGTACCCGTCAGCCGTCCCGCTGGTCAGGCGGGCGCAGATCGACCCGCAAGACCAAGAAACCATCCTCGATCTGGGCCTGGGCGTCGCCGATGACCGCGAAGTCCTGAAAGTCGACCTGTGCCTGCTCGATGAAGCGGGTGCGCTCGTCACCGGCCACGGGCGGCAGGGGGCGGCTCTTCACGGCGTGGGCCCGGTCGCGGAAACGCTGGATCATCGCGTCGACATCGAAGCCATCAGCCATGGCGACACCGTAGCGTCGGCCACCCGGGCGCCTCGTCAGTCTCCTTCGAACGCGTCGCGCGTGCGGATGTCCTCGACGGTGGTGATCTTCGTCGGCTCGTCGAGGGTGACGGACTCCGGATCGGTCTTGACCGTCTCGTCCCCGTTCGGCGCCGCCGGCGCATCCTCGGCATCGAGGATGCGCACCGCCGTTGTGGCGCCCGCGGCCGCAGTCCCGCCGGCCACGGGGTTCACCGCCGGCTGCTCGATCGTCAGCGCATCGGTCGGGTCCTTGGGGACCTTCTGCTCCACCTCGGCCAGTGCATCGAGCGCCGTCATGTATCGCTGAGGCCGCGTGTGTCGCCAGTAGAAGAACGTGAGAACGCCGATCAACACGCCGATCGCGGCGAGGCCTCCCACGACCAAGGCCAACTTGGTATCCGTGGACAGGCCGCTGCTCTCGGTCCCGCTCGACCGAGGCGGCAGCGTGTCGTCGGTGACGATCACGGGGGCCTGCTCCACCACGGTGGTCGAGGTCGGCGGAATCGTGGTCGAGCTGGTGGACGTCGACGACGCCCGTGGGGCGGTTGTGGTGGTCGTCCGCCGGGTACTCGATGTGGTGGGCCTGGTCGTCGTCGGAGCGGCCGTCGAGGTCGTGGTGGGCTCGGTCGTCGCCGTCGTGCTCGACGAGGACGTCGACGGATCGCTCGGCACCGAGCCGGCACCGGCTCGAGCCGTGAAGAACGTGAACCACAGAACGCACGCGAGCGACAGCACCACGATCACTCGCATCCGGATGTCGGTTCGCACTGGACTCACTCGCGGCTCCGCTCGCTCATCGCAACACCATCGGGGCCGATCGCCCGCGCCTCGGCGAGCACCAAACCCTACCGTCGGCAGACCGAGCCGCCGAACGCGGCCCTCTACTGCTGATGGACCGGGCACGAGTAGGTGGTCCGACCGCCGACGGTGCGCCGTTCCAGTACGGCACCGTCTCGCGGACAGAACGCTCCCCGTTCACGCGAAAGCTGTAGATCGCCGGTATGAGAGCCACCGCGCTCCGTGAGCTGCCGCAGTGTCGTGTGGAGATGTCGATGCAACCGACGTTCCTCGGCCGCTGTCAGCGAACGCGCCGATCGCGCCGGATCGAGACCAGCCCGCCACAACAACTCGTCGGTCAACAGATTGCCGAGACCCGCGACGCGGTGCTGATCCATCAAACGCGCCTTCAACGGCGCGGCACTGTCGAGTGCGACACGCAGCTCGGCCAACGTGATGTCGAACGCATCCGGTCCCAACACCGAGTCGTCCGGGTCGAACTCGACTCCACCGAGACGCCGAGCATCGCGCAACGCCAACCGTCCGCCGCCGTCGAAGAGCATCTCGAAGCGAATCCATTTCAGATCGCGACGCCCGCTCGCGTACTGCAGCTGTTCGACACCCTCCAGGTCGTCCACCTCGAGCACACCCGTCATACCGAACCGCAGCCCCAGACTCGGGCCCCCGTCGGTGTCGAGCAGGAGCAGCTTGCCGCGGCGTCGGGCCGCGGTGAACGAGAGCCCCACGAAGGCGCGCAACTGTGCGGGAGTGGTTCCGTTCTTCAGGATCCAGCTGTCCGGCGTGCGGACCCGGGCGATACGACGGCCCACGACTCGCTCGGCGAGCAGGCGGTAGGACTCCACTTCGAGCATCTCCGGCACTCGCTCTGTCTACCGGCTCGCGCCGGGACACTGGGAGCCACCGCGAGACTGTGCTCGTCAGTAACGACCCCACACTGGCTTGGCGCCGGTGTTGGCGTGAACCAGCACACGCTCCGGGCGCGGCGTCGGCTGGTCGGGCTCGTCGACGATCGCGGGAAGCCGAGCGGGCCGCTTGGCCCCGCGCACCACGCCGATGCGCTCGACGCGGCTTTCCTGGCGGTCAGCGATCTCCTTCACCACGAACAGCGTGAGGAGGGCCGTGGCGGCGGCCGCGAGATGGGCGAGCATGGCCAGTACGAGCCCGGCACGAGCCGAAGCCGCGTCCGAGGTCCCGAACTCGGGCATTGCCCACTGCGCGGCCACGAGCAGTACGCCTGATGTGAGCAGGGCAACCCACCACAGATGTACGCGATAAGGCACCGTCTGGAGCCGCCACGCCGGGGAAAGCGGGGGAACGGAGGGATCGCTGGCCCGCCACAGGTCGTCGACCACCTCCTTGGAGAGCACGAGGTTGACGAAGGGGATGAACCACACGACGGTCGCTCGGCGGGTGCTCATGCGCAGCGACTGCACTCCGAGCGCCGGCAGGTTCCGATAGCTGCGGATCACCCAGACGAGGAAGCAGACCGCGGAGGCCACGACCGCAGCCACCATCGTCAGTTGCAGCACGCCCTCCCACCGCGTGACCGCGCCAGGCTCGAGCTGGAACGCCGAGAACAGCTGGTCGTAGCGGGCGAGCGACATGGCCGCCGTGGCCGAAACGGTGAGCGCGAGCAGCACGACGATGGCCAACGCGGCCCGGAGCGCCAACGTGAGCGACCGCTGCGGCTGGTAGCCGCGGGTGCTCGTCGGGCCGGGCGTGGTCCACACGCCCAAGTACCCGGCCAGTGCCGCCTCCTCGCGTACGCCCTCCAGATCCATGCCGCAGCGAGCGCAGTAGGGATCGAGCAACCGCACCACTGCCCAACAACGTGGGCAGAAGGGCTTGTCGGTGGGGGGAGCCGACGGTCGCTTTGGAGGACCAGGCGGTTCGTCCGGCACTGGCCCGAACCTCGGATGGAGCTTTCCCCCGGTGTTGGGCGTGCCACAGGCCGGGCAGAACCGGTCCGACATCGCCAGCACCGCGGAACAACTGTTACAGCGCGCCATCCCGGTTGATATCGGGTGAGGCGCCGAACGACTGAAGCGAAAACTAGGTCGCGCGACCTAGTCAGATGACCCGTTCCGGCCCATACGGGCCGGTGGAGCACTCATTCCGGGACGGGCCCGCGACGCCCCGAAATCAGGGAGGCATCGAGCGCCTGGCTGAAATCGCGGACGATGTCGTCGGGATGCTCGAGCCCGACCGAGACGCGGATCGTGCCTGGACCGATGCCGTTGGCCGACAACTCCTCATTGGTCAGATTGACGTGCGTGGTCGAGGCGGGATGGGTCACCAGCGTCTCCGGCCCGCCGAGCGACGGCGCCATCTGAGCGATCCGCACCGACTCCACGAAGGTCCGACCCCCTTCGAGCCCGCCGGCGACGTCGAAGGAGAGGACCCCGCCCGTGAGCGCCATCTGGCGCTTGGCCAAGTCGCGCTGGGGGTGCGAGTCGAGGCCGGGGTGCATCACGGTGGTGACGGCGGGGTGCGCCTCGAGGGCCTCGCCGAGCTGCAACGCCGACTCCGTCTGCTGGCGGAATCGCACCGCCAGGGTGCGCAGGCCACGGAGACCGTTCACGGCATCGAACGGCGACGCGTTGGCGCCTTGCAACACCGCGAAGCTCCAGAGCCAGTCGACGAGGTCCTTCGAGCCGGCCACCACACCGAGAGTGGCGTCGTTGTGGCCCGACAGTGCCTTGGTGGCCGAGTGGATGACCAGATCGACGCCGTGACGCAACGCCTGTTGGCCGAGCGGAGTGGCGAACGTCGAGTCGACAACGGTGATGGGCCCGGCGATGCCACCGACCTCATCGAGATCGACCAGCTCGACGCGAGGGTTCGCCGGCGTCTCGGCCAACACGAGCACGGTCTTGCCCGGACGCACCGCGGCCGCGAACGCGCCGGGCTCGGTGCCGTCCACGAAGGTGACGTCGATGCCGAAGCGGGGACACGCCGACTGCAGGAGCAACTGGGTGCCCGCATAGAGCTGGCGCTGGGCCACGATGTGATCGCCCGACGAACACAAACCGAGCACCACCGCGCTCACCGCGCCCATACCGGACGCAAATGCTCGCGCCTGCTCGGCACCCTCGAGTTGGGCGATGGCGTCCTCGAACGCGCACACCGAAGGGTTGCCATAGCGGCTGTAGAACTGCGACGCGCCCACCATCGTCGCCATGCGTCGGCCCTCGTCGACCGAGGGCGTCACGAACGTGGTGGTCGCCCACAGGATCGGTGCGAGCGCCCCACCGTTCTCGGCGCGGCCGGCCCGAATGGCAATTGTCTCGGGCTGGAGCGGCGTCTCGGGCTGCCGTGGTTCCTCTTCAGTCATGGTTCTTCTCCACTTCGGCGAGGAAGCCGACGAGGGCTTCGCTCACCTGATCGATCTCGAGCAAGAAGGCGTCGTGGCCGTGGGGACTGCGGATGACCGCATGTTCGACCGGGGTCCCCTGTGCGGCGAGGACGTCCCGAATCGCCTCTTGCTGATACGGGGCGTACAACGTGTCGGAGTCGATGCTGACGATCAGCGTTGGCGCGACGAGACGGCGAAGCGCGCCGGCGACTCCCCCGCGCCCGCGGCCGATGTCGTGCAGGTCCATGGCCCGACTGATCACGAGGTACGAGTTGGCGTCGAAGCGGCGCACCAACTTCGCGCCGTGATAGTCGAGGTAGCCCTCGACATCGAACCGCTGCCAGAGGGTGAAGACGTCCGACATCGGGTCGACCGTGCCCCGCCCGAATCGGTCGTTGAACACGTCGTCGCTGCGGTAGGTGATCTGCGCGATCTCGCGGGCAAGAGCCAAGCCGCGGTGGGGGCCCTCGCCGGGCGCGGCGTCGTAGTAGTCGCCGCGACGCCATTGCGCGTCGAGCGCGATCGCAGTCCGCTGCACGCCGCTCCACGCGATCTGTTGGGCAGAGGCAGCTGCAGTGGTCGCGAGGGCGACGATGGATCGAACGCGATGCGGATACATGACGGCCCACTCGAGCACTTGCATGCCGCCCATCGAGCCACCGACGACCGCCAGCCAACGATCGACACCGAGCGCGTCGGCCACCGCGGCCTCGGCGCGGACCATGTCGCGGATGGTCGTCGCCGGAAAGCGCGCACCATACGGTTTGCCCGTCGCGGGATCGAGCGATGCCGGCCCCGTGGTGCCCTGACAGCCGCCGAGCACGTTCACGCACACGACGAAGTAGCGATCGGTGTCGATCGCGCGTCCCGGGACCCACGACGCCATCCCACCAACCCGGTGACGGATGGCCCGGTTCGCTCGGCCCGGTCGCATGCGAGTCCCCCGTGAGGGCGTGACAGACCAAGACCGCGTTCGACGCATCGGCCGCGAGCTCACCCCACGTCTCGTACGCCACCTCGATGTTGCGCAACCGGCCACCGCCCTCGAGGACGAAGGGACGATCGACGGCCAACGACACGAAGTGGCGCGCGCCGATGGGATCGCCGACCCGCCACGCTCCCGACGCAGGAAGCGCGTCCGCGCTCAGTGGCGCTCGCTCGTCGGGGCCCGTCACGGTCGGTTCGCTCCTTCTCGGGAGGACACCCTCTGCGCTGTCCGGAGGGACACCGTGGCACCGAACGGGCGGAATTCGCCCGGACACTTCGTTGCCCCGGAGTCTCTCGACTCGGAACCACATCCCCGATCCGTACGGGCTCTCACCCGATCGAAGCGGGAGGCACCTTGGGTGTCCGTCCCAGGTTGCCGGACCCGGTAGACCGGGCCACTCCTGATGTCAGGGGACAAGGGTACGCCACCGCACCCGGCTGGGCGTCAAGCAGATGGGCCGTCCAGCTCCAACCACCCGGCCAGGTCGACGAGCTCGGTGAACTCCTCGAAGCCCACCAGGTCGTCGAGATGGCCTTGGAGCGAGCCCTCGCGGCGCAGCTCACCGAAGGCCTCTTCCAGCGCCCGCACGGCCCGGAACAGTCCCGACAGCGGCGAGACGACCAGTCGGAAGCCCAGCTGGTCGAGCTCGTCGATCGAGAGCAGCGGGGTGCGCCCGCGCTCGACCATGTTGGCCACGAGGACCTCGCCCTCGAGCGCAGCGGCAATCTGCTCGAGCTCCTCGAGCGACTCCGGCGCTTCGATGAACACGGCGTCGACGCCGACCTCGGCGGCCCGACGACCGCGCTCGATCGCCTCGTCGAGACCGAGGGGTGCCCGTGCGTCGGTACGCGCCGTCACGAACAGTCGCATCGCGCCGTGCGACGGCGGCCTCGAGCTTCGCGAGCCATTCGGCCTGAGGCACGACCTGTTTGCCGGCCAAGTGACCACAACGCTTGGGCCACACCTGGTCTTCGATGAATATGCCCGCCGCGCCCGCCGCTTCCCACAAGTCCACCGTGCGCGCCACGTTCGAGCGCGTTGCCGTAGCCGGTGTCACCGTCAACGACGACATTGACATCGGGCACCGCGCGACACACGCGCGAGGCCACATCGGCCATCTCGGTCTGGGTGAGCAGGCCGACGTCAGGAACACCCAGAGAGGCGCCCGCCACGCAATAGCCGGACACGAAGACCGTGCGGAATCCTGCCTTCGCCGCCATACGGGCCGACAGCGGATCCCACACACCCGGCATCAATACCGGTTCTTCCTCCAGTTGCGAGCGAAGCCGATCGCCGGGCGGGTCAGTCTGCGTAGTGGCCACGGTCCGTCGAGCGTACTCATCGGAACGGCGGCAGCCGATCGAACCACCACACGAGCACTTCTTCGCCGACCGCGTAGGCACCGCACATCGCCGTACCGAACGCGTGGAGTCCATCACGCCAGTCCCCCGCCCGACCTTCGGTCGCGGCCGCGGCTGCGTTGCGAAGCAGTTCGGCGCCCTCGTGCCAGGCCCGCTCGTCGCTCGGCAGCGGCACGTCGAGCAGTTGCTTGGCCGAGAGCTTGATGGCATCACTGCTCAACGCGGCGCCGGCGTGACGCCGAAGGCAGACCGCTGTCACGGGAGGGCTGGCCAATGCCGCCGCCAACAACCACAACTCATCGACCGGTGCGACGACCGCCACAACCGGCACCGACGGCCACATCTCCCCTCGCTCGTCGACCAGCAGCTCGACGACACGCGTCTGGGTGGCCACCAGGAGCTTGGGAACAAGTACGCGTTCACCCCACTGCGCGAGCGCGGGATCATCGCGTCGGAGTCGAGTGAGATCGACCACCGGTTGCGTGAAACGATTGCCGGCAAACTTGGTGGATCGCCGACTCCAGAGGTCGTGGACGAGATCGACTGCGCCACTGGTCACCAACCGCGCGACGGCACCATCGTTGTCGGAAGCTGCGGCCACGAACGGGCGCAACCCGTAGAACTGGTCACGAAAACCGGCAGTCGCCGAGGCCCGCGAGCCGACGCGCTCGCCGTCGCCCAGGGCCACGTCGGGGACACCCAGGAGATCGGCAGCCAATGGCGCCCACGTCGCTCCGTCAGCGAGCGCGGTGGCCGACGCCTTCGACATCGGAGCGGCGGGCTCGGCGTCGAGCCCGCGCCACCGGTGAATGCTCGACGGTCCGTTGCCGCCCGCCTCGAATACGGGCACGCACACCCGGACCGAAGCCGAGAACAGCGGCGCGCCCGGGAGCCACACGCCGACCAGCGCTGAGTCAACGGCGATGGTTCGCCGTACCGGCATGGCGTCACGTGCCGCGAGGAAGGACTCCGGCAGGATGAGTGAGAACCGTCCGCCGGGCCGTGTCATACCTGCTGCGGCGGCCAGGAAGAGCGTCGCCGAGTCGGCGTAACCGCGTGCGAGGTCGCCGTAGCGCGCCTCCAACGCCCCGGCTTCGGCCCGCGTGCGTGCCGTCCGAGTCGCGAGCTGACTTTGAAACGGCGGGTTCCCGACGACGAGGTCGAAGGGATCGGCCGCGGACGACCACGCCTCGAGCCCACTCACCAACGTGTCGGCCTGCACGATGTGGTCGCCGATGTGACCGGCCCGATCGGCGTCTCGCGTTCCCGCCGCCCAGATCGCCAGCGCGGCGCGTGTGGTCGCCACGGCGAGCGGGTCGGCGTCGGCGCCCCAGAGCAGGTCGCGCACGATCTCGTCGCGCCCCAGCCCACGAGCCTCGAGCACCTTGGCCGCCGCCAGGAGGAAGGCACCCCCACCGACCGCCGGATCACACACCGTTGGCCGGGATGGCCAGGACCACGCCAGGGTGGCCCGATCGACGACGATCGCTGCGCTCGCATGGGGCGTGAAGAACGCTCCACGGCGTCGGCGTTCGTCGCGGTCGCGGATCACGTCGAGGACGTCGCCCAACAGCTCGGGCTGGAGCTCGTGGTCGGCAATCGCGAGCGGATCGAGCGCGGCGGGCTCGATCGTGCCGTCGAGGAGTGGGCCTGCTGCTGTCGAATGGTCGAGCCCGCGGGCCGTCCGTCTGCGCGACCAGGCGCGCCACAGCGGCGAGCACCGACGAAGCGGGAGCGGGGTGAGTCAGCGACGGCGTCGAGGAATGCCGTACGCGACGAGCCGGCGGTCGACGCCGCCGGCGTCACTTCACGATGACGGGGACGGACTCATCGAGACCACCGGCACCGATGATCGACAGTCGTGCCAGCCGATCGTGTTGTTCCACCGTGTCTCGCACCGTGACCGACACCGAGTCGCCGCCCGTGAGCACACCGTTCGGGCCTTGGAGCCCCGGACCGGAAAGCGAGTAGGACCCTGCGAGGCCGCCGTCGTTCACGAGGGTGACGGTCAGGGTTCCGCCGACGCTGATCGTGCAGGGGTTGCTGCCGAGCGGGCAGGTGACCCCCGCGACGCGGAGCGCGGCGGGCGCCTTCGGACCCTCAGGCGCCGGACCCGTGTTGATGATCGTCGTCTGCGGGGCCTGCGTGACCGGTGCGGCCGACGTCGTAGTCGCCTCTTCGGTCGTGGTCGTGGTCGCCTGCGTCGTGGTCGTGACCGCGGTGCTCGTGGTGGTACTCGCTCGCGTGGTGGTCGTCGTCGACTGCTCCGAGGACGCCACATCGGTCTTGTCGCCGCTGCCCCCGCCGACCAGCGCTACCACCCCGACGACGATCAGGATCGCGGCGGCGATGCCACCGATGATCCAACCGATCGGCGCTCGCTTGCCGCCACCGGGGCCCTTGTCGGCCTTCGCCACCTTCGGCGGCGGGCCCTGTTCGCGAGCTGCGGCGAGCACGGCCAAGCCGCTCTCGCTCTGCTCCGCGTCGTCTTCGTCATTCTTGCCTCGGCGCTTGCTCTTGGCCGCCGCGCCGGCCACCGCCGCGCCACCGACCAATGCCAACGCGGGAGCGACGCTCTTGTCGTCGTCGTTCTCCTGGGTCGCGTCCTCGGCGGCCGCGTCCTCAGCGGCGGTGTCCTCGGCCGCCGTGTCTTCGGCCGCGACTTCGCCGTCGTCGTCGGCGACGAGCTCTTCCTCGAGCAAGTCGTCGTCCACCGTCGGGTCGTCGACCAGCGCTTCGTCGTCGCGAGCCTCGAGATCGTCGTCGTCGACCAGATCGTCGTCGACCACGTCATCGTCGACCACGTCGGCTTCGTCGGCCACACCGGCTTCGGCGAGGTCTTCTTCGACCAGACCCTCTTCGGCCAGACCCTGTCCGGCCACGCCGTCTTCGGCGGCATCGTCCTCGATCACACCGAGCGCCAGGATCTCCTCGTCGAGCTCGAAGTCCTCGTCGAGCAGCTCGGCGTCGGCCGTCTCGTCGTCGAGAGCGAGATCCTCGTCGATCAGCTCTGCCGACGAACCGGCCTCGTCGAGCTCCAAGTCCTCATCGATCAGCTCCGCGGTGGCCACGCTCGTGCCGCACTCGCCACAGAACGCCGCCCCGACGATCAGCTCGGCACCGCATTCGGCACAGGGTTCGCCGATCGGGGCCGGGCGCTCCGGCTCGGCCTCCACCTCGGCCACGTCGGTGCCGCCGCGCCGGCGCTTCGACCCCTCGCGGCCGAGAGAGAACAACGTGCGCGGCGGTTGACCGCCCCGTTCGTTCGTCCCATCTGCGGTCATGATCCTGCCCTCATCGCCAAGAACGTGCAGCCCAGACGGGCTACGGCTACAAAGCCACCCCTCCTGTCGGCGCAGGGGCGGCATTCTTCAGCGGTCGACGGCTGATTTCGTCGTCAGGCAGGACGGTAGTTCGACGCAGGGACCCCACTGGGGTACCCCAGCGGGTCAGCGGGGCAGGTTGGCTTCGATCGCCTCGATGACCTGGGGATCCTCGGGGACGACCCCGGTACGGAAGCGCCCGACCACCTTGCCGTCTGGCGCGACCAGGAACTTCTCGAAGTTCCAGCCGATGTCGCCGGCGTTGCCGTCGGCGTCGGCGGTCTCGGTCAGCTCCGCGAACACCGCGTGGCGGTCGTCGCCGTTGACCTCGATCTTCTCGAACAACGGAAACGACACCCCGTAGGTGGTGCTGCAGAACGTGGCGATCTCCTCGGCCGTGCCCGGCTCCTGGCCGAGGAACTGGTTGCACGGGAACCCGAGCACCGTGAACCCACGGTCCTGGTACTGGTCGTACAGCCGCTGGAGGCCCTCGTACTGCGGCGTGAACCCGCACTGCGACGCCACGTTCACGACCAGAGCCGCCTGGCCCTCGTAGTCGTGCAGATCGGCGGGGGTGCCGTCGAGCCGATTGATCTCGTGGTCGTAGATCGCCATGCGGGTTCCTCTCACGAACGTTCAGGGACGCAGGTCCGTCGGGGTGACAGGTCGGTCGGGTGACGCGTCGGTCGGCGTCGAACAACAGGACGCCCCATGACCCTATTCCGATGGCGACCGCTCGGCCCCGGAGCGCACCGCCTGCGGTCGGCGAAGCATCCTACGATGGATGGTTGTTCACGAATTTCCGGCGCCCGTCGGCCCGACCGCCAGGAGCACGATGCACGACGCCCACCTCGACCAGCTGTCCGAGCAGGGTTACACGATCGTCGCCGATGCCATCGAGCCCGAGCTGATCGGCGCCCTGAACGAGGATCTGCTTCGGCTCGAGCGCGAGCTGGCCGTCGAACCGTCGACAAACGATTTCGAGGGTCACCACACGATCCGCATCTACAACCTGCTGGTCCACGGCGAGCTGTACCAGCGCATACCGGTGCACCCGCACGTGTTGCCGGTCGTCGAGGGGGTGCTCGATCGTGGGTGTCTCGTGTCCTCGCTGTCGTCGATCGCCATCGATCCGGGCGAGACGGCACAACCGATTCATGCCGACGACCAGCTGATCCCCATCCCGAAACCGCACCCGCCGGTCGTCTGCAACACCATGTGGGCGCTGACCGATTTCACCGAGGCGAACGGGGCCACCCGCTTGGTGCCGGGCTCGCACCTGTGGGACCACGATCCGAACTACGGCCAGCCGTACCCGAGCGTGCCGGCCGAGATGGGCGCCGGGAGCGTGTTGATCTGGCACGGAAGTCTCTGGCACGGCGGCGGCGCCAACGAGACCGGTGAGCGTCGGGTCGGCATCGCCATGAACTACTGCGCCGGGTACGTGCGCCAACAAGAGAACCAGCAGCTCGGCATTCCCCGTGACATCGCCCGGGGTTTCCCGAAACGACTGCGCGAGCTGGTGGGCTACAGCGTCTACAACGGGCTCATCGGCCACATCGACAAGCAAGATCCGGCTGACCTGCTCGACGGTGATTCCGGACCGGCTGACCACAAGATGGTGTGGGACATCGTCTGATCCGACGCAGAAGGGCCGTCCGACCCTCAGGAAGAGCAGCTCGCGCGCCGACAATTGAAGGTGGGTCGAGCGCGACCGGACTCGCCCACGGCGGAGTTGACCTTGACGAACGAACGGCATTCCGAGTGACCGATTCCTTCGCGATGGCGCGCGCCCGCAAGGCCCTGGCCCAAGCCGGGTTCAACGAGCACGCTCCGCTCACTCGCGCGAGCAGCGTCACGAACGAGGTGTGGCTCAGCGACGAGTACGTGATCCGGGTGAACCGCCGACCGAATCATCGACTCCGCCGCGAAGCGTTCCTCGGTCCGCTTCTGCCCGCGAGCGTCGGGTACCCGACGACGATCGCCTACGGAGGCGAGCTCGGAGCCGACTGGCTCATCGCCGAGCGTCGACCGGGCGAGATGCTCAGCGTGTGCTGGCCCGACATGAACGAATTCGAACGCCGCAACGCCGTACGCCAGCTCGCCGGGATGCTGCGCGAGCTGCACAACATGGCCGTTCCACCCGAGTTGAGCCAGCTCGACCAGCCCCCTCAGCTGCTCGACCCAACCCAGATGCCGGTTGTCACAGCCGCTGTACGCCGCGCTCGACGAACTCGAACGGGGAGCCGGGACCTACGGCGTTTCGACGGGCGCTGCTGGCTGACGCCCGCCACTTCGTGCTCAACTCCACCGCCGCGCTCGAGCCGTACTCCGACCACCACGCTGATCCATGGCGATCTGCATTTCCAGAACGTCTTGTGGGACGGCTTCTCGGTGACGGCCGTTGCTCGACCTCGAGTGGGCGCGAGGCGCGCCGCCCGATCTCGACCTCGACGTGTTCCTGCGATTCTGCGCGCACCCGCACTGGTTCGTCGCACCCGAGTACGCCGACCGCACGCGGGTCGAGGACTACGCCGCCGTTCCGTACTGGTTGGCCGAGTACTACCCCGAGCTCTTCGCGCACGAGTACGAGCTCGATCGCACCGAGCTCGTACTCGATCGCCTACGACGTGCGCGATCTCCTCGACGAGGTGCGAGTAGAAGCCGATCGAAGGCTCGACACGAGATCTGCCCGAGTGGCATCCGCACAAGCGACTCGAGAACATCATCCTTGGTCGCAGTCATCTGCGCCCCCTCGCCGGCCAGCTCGCGTGGGACGCACCGGACTTCGGTGAACCTTTGCCCGGCCCGCCTCCCCTCGCTCGCTCCGCGCAGATCAGCTAGGCGGCACTAACCGGCGGGCTCGTCCGCTGCGTCTTCGACGACGTCGACCGGCTCGGGTGGAACGCGGTAGGGCTCCTCGGAGTCGTCGGGCCGCCGCTTGACCCCGCGCACGGCGAGCACCACGATCGAGCCTCCGATGAGCAACAAGCTCATCCAGGTGTTGACGCGGAGGCCGAAGATCAGGCTCGCGGTGTCGGATCGAAGCGCTTCGACCCACAGGCGCCCCAGTCCGTACCCGCCGACGTACAACACGAAGAGGTTGCCGGGTCGCAGCACACGCTTTCGACCGATCCAGATCAACAAGCCCATGAGGGCGAGGTTCCAGAGCGCCTCGTACAAGAACGTGGGGTGGAAGGTGGTCTCGTTGATGTACTGCGCCGGGCGATGGACCGGATCGATCTCGAGCCCCCAAGGCAGCGTGGTGGGCCGGCCGAACACCTCTTGGTTGAAGTAGTTGCCCAAACGGCCGATCGCCTGCGCAAGGGGAAGGGCGGGCGCCACCGCATCGAGAGCGAGCGGTAGGCGGATGCCTTTGCGGTAACCCACGTACACCCCGACCAAGACACCGAGCGCGATGCCGCCCGGGATGCCGAGGCCGCCTTGCCAGATGTAGAGCGCTTCGATCGGGCGCCCACCGGCGCTGAAGTACGTCTTCCAGTCCGTAGCCACGTGGTACAGCCGCGCGCCGATCAAACCGGCCGGCACCGCCCACACCGCGATCGACCACATGTCGTTCGGGTCACCACCGGCCGCCTTCCACCGCCGGCTCGCGAGCTCGATCGCCGCGATCACGCCCAAGCCGATCATGAGCCCATACGCACGCAGCGGGCCGATCCGGTTCGAGCTGGGACTCGGTATGGACGCGACGAGCGCCAGACCGTCGAGCAGCATCACCTCAGCCGCCGAAGCCGGCAGGATCGAGCGCGTACAAGGCGTCGGCCGCCGCGGTGGCTGCGGGCACCAGCCCGTGCACCCCGGGGAGCAATTGCTCACAGAAGAAACGGGCGGTACCGATCTTTGCGTTCAGCAACTCGGTGTCCGCCCCATCGTCGTCGAGCGCCGCGACGGCGGCCAGAGCCTGCCGCGCCATCAGCCAGCCGGCCGTGACGAGGCTGAACATGCGCAGGTACGGCGAGGCCGCCGCCAACGCATCACGCGGATCGCGGAGGCCGGCTTCCATCACGTCACGCGTCGTGTCGGCGAGCGCCGCGAGGGCGCGAGCCAACTCGGTGCGGATCCCGGCGAGGTCGGGCCCGGCCTTCTCGAGATCGGCGTCGATCGTGCCGATCCGGGCCAAGAAGTCGGCGATCGCCGCACCCCCGCGCATCGGCAGCTTGCGCCCGACCAGGTCCATGGCCTGGATGCCGTTGGTGCCCTCGTAGATCGCGGTGATGCGCGCGTCGCGGTAGTGCTGCGGGACGCCCGACTCCTCGATGAAACCCATGCCGCCGTAGATCTGGATGGCGAGCGATGTGACCTCGATGCCCATGTCGGTCGACCACGCCTTGGCGACAGGGATGAGCAGATCGACCAACTCTTGGTTGGACGCACGTACCGACTCTTCGGGATGGCGCTCCGCGAGGTCGATGGCCCCGGCACAGACATAGATGATGGCGCGCATGGCGTCGATGAGGCTCTTCATCGTCATCAACATGCGCCGGACGTCGGGGTGCTCGATGATGAACGACTGCTCCCCCGCGGGGGCTCCGGGCGCTCGTCCCTGCCGCCGCTCTTGCGCGTACTGCAGCGCGTCCTGATAGGCACGCTCGGCCAGCGCGAGACCCTGCAACCCGACCGAGAGACGCGCGTTGTTCATCATCGTGAACATGTAGCGCATGCCCTGGTTCTCTTCGCCGACGAGGTACCCGACCGCGCCATCGTGCTCGCCGTACGACATCACGCAGGTCGGACTGGCCCGAATGCCCATCTTGTGTTCGAGCGAGACACAGGTGACGTCGTTGCGCTCACCGGGTGATCCATGGTCGTCGAGCAAGACCTTCGGCACGATGAAACACGAGATGCCCTTGGTGCCGGGAGGCGCGTCGGGTGTGCGGGCCAGCACCAGGTGGACGATGTTGTCGGCCATGTCGTGATCGCCGTAGGTGATGAAGATCTTCGTACCGCTGATCCGGTACGAGCCGTCGTCCTGGCGGATGGCCTTGGTCCGCACGGCGCCGACGTCGGAACCGGCCTGCGGCTCGGTGAGGTTCATGGTGGCGGTCCACTCGCCGGTCACCAGCTTCCGCAGATAGACCTCTTTCTGCTCCTCGCTCCCGTGGTGCATGAGCAACTCGATCGCTCCCTGGGTGAGGCAGGGTGCCAGCGAGAACGAGATGTTCGCCGTGGAGAGCAACTCCTGGAGCGCAATGCCGACGACCCACGGGAACCCGCCACCGCCGTAGGCCTCGGGGAAGGGCACGCCGCCCCAGCCTGCGTCGACGAAGGTGGCGTAGGCCTCCTTGAACCCCGTCGCCGTGCGGACCGAGTTGGTCGCGGGATCGAGCGTGCTCGCCTCGAGGTCGCCCACGCGGTTGAGCGGCGCGACCTCGCCGGCCACGAATCGGCCGTTCTCCTCCAGCAACCCGAGCACGGTTTCGAGATCGGCGTGACCGAAGCCGTCCAGCTCGGCCAGCGAATCGATGTCGACGAGGTGGCCGAGGACGAAGGCCAGGTCGCGAAGCGGGGGGCGGAAGTCAGCCATCGCGGCCAGGCTAGGCGGGAGCCTCGTCGAGCGGCCACCGGCCCGCTCTACGCTTCAGCTGTGCTGGAGATCGAGCGCCGGGGTGCCGTGGCGATCGTGCACGCGCTCGACGGCGAGAACCGCTTCAACGGCGATTCGATCGCGGCGTGGCACGGCGTGCTCGATGAGCTCACGGCCGTCGAGGGCCCGCTCGCCGTGGTCACCACCGGTTCCGGGAAGTTCTATTCGAACGGGCTCGACCTCGACTGGATGGGAGAACATCGCGACGAGGCCGAGCCGCTACTGGCGGGCGTGCACCGCTTGTTCGGGCGCGTGCTCGGCTTCCCCGGCATCACGATCGCCGCGCTCAACGGCCACGCCTTCGCCGGTGGCGCGATGCTCGCCACCGCTCACGACTTCGTCGTCATGCGCGAAGACCGCGGGTACTGGTGCCTTCCCGAGGTCGATCTCGGCCTGCCGCTCACCGCGGCGATGCACGCGGTGATCACCGCCAAACTGCCGCGCGTGAGCGCGCACGAGGCGATCATGACCGGTCGTCGTTATGTCGCGCCCGAGGCGCTCGAGGCCGGAATCGTGCATCGCACCGCGACCGAAGCCGAGGTGCTCGACAACGCGGTGGCATGGGCCGAGCAGTTCACGGAGAAGAACCGCGACGTGATCGCTCAGCACAAACGGCTGAGCTACGGCGCGGCCATCGACCTGTGCGGATGACCGTTCGATGAGCGACTTCCCGGTCGGTCGCTGGCGCTCCCGATGGGTCTGGAGCTCGCCTACGCCGCTCGGCTACGACGGCATCAACCCGACCATCGACCGAGGGCGCGCCCGTTCGGAGACGTTGCTGCGTCGCCGTTGGACGCTCGAGACCGTTCCGCCCGTCGTCCCGGCCCGATGCACTGCGGACTCCAGGTACGTCCTGTGGGTCAACGGACAGGAGGTCACGCGCGGTCCGGGCCGCGGGCACTGGATGCGGCTGCACGCTGATCACTTCGACCTGGCGCCGTACCTGCGCCCAGGCCACAACGTCGTTGCCGTGTTGGCCCGGCACTACGGTCGGGCCAACCCCTGGTGGATGCCGGCCGCACCCACGTACGGCCTCGGCGGCGGCGCGTTCACCCTCGAGGCCCGGGCGGGCGACGACTGGTTCGTGACCGACGCGTCGTGGCGCGCCCGAACCAGCGACAGCTGGGCGGTGACCGACGACCGAGGGATCGGCGGCCAACCCGCCGAGACCGTCGACGCGCGTCAGCTCGACGCGGCATGGCGCGAGCTCGACTACGACGACGCCGAGTGGTCGCCGGCCGTCGAGTTGTCGACCAACCATGTCGGTTGGCCCGGCCACCATCACCCACCCGCCCCGCCCTACGGAGCGCTGACGCCCAGCCCGCTGCCACCCCTCCGCGGACGAGAGATCGACGCCCGACCACGCGCGACTGCGCGCACGGCGCGCGGTGACCGCCTACGTCCGGACCCCGTCCAACAGGTGGCGGCCGATTCTGCCGGCGTCGACCGGTGGGAGGCAGTATCCGATTGGCCGATCCGTGTCGACGGTGGCGACGACGTGGTCGAGCTGGTGCTGGTCGATCTGGGCGAGGAAACGGCGGGCCACCTTCGTCTGCGGTTGGAAGCGCCCGAAGGCGCGGTGATCGACGCTCGGGTGGCCGAGGCAGTGGATGCCGACGGCAGGCTCGCGCCGCTCGATCAGCACAACGGCTTCCGCTATCTGGCACGGGGTGTCGACGATGAGTTCGAGTCGTTCGATCGGATCGGCCTGCGCTTCGTCGAGCTGGCCGTGCGATCGCCGGGACCGGTCACCCTCGAGTCGCTCTCGTGTCGCGAACGGCTTCGACCACGGCCCGCCGGTGCCGCCTTCGCCAGCAGTGACCCTACGCTCGACCGGATCTGGGCAATCGGCGCCCGCACGGTCGACCTGTGCGCGCAGGATGCCTACCTCGACTGCCCGTCGCGCGAGCAGCGGGCGTGGACGGGTGACGCGGTCGTGCACCAGATGGTCGACTTCACGACCAATCCCGACTGGACCCTCCCTCTCTGGAACCTCGACGTCGGCGCGTCGCGGCGAGCCGACGGCATGTTGCCCATGGCGGCGGGAGGTGACTTCGAGGCCGCGAACGGTGACTTCATCCCCGACTGGGCCCTGCACTGGATCCACGCCCTGCACAACGCCTGGCGTTACCTCGGCGACGCGCCGGCCATTGCCGCGTTGCTGCCGGTCGCCGAAGGAGTGCTGCGGTGGTTCGAGCCGTACCTGGGACCGGACGGGCTTCTCCACGACGTCACCGGATGGGTGCTCATCGACTGGAGCGCGGTGAGCGCGAGCGGCACCAGTGGCGCGCTCAACGCGCTGTGGGGGCGAGGGCTACGCGAGTTCGCCGAGATCAGCTCCTGGCTGGGCGACGCCCATCGGGCCCAATGGGCCCGAGACCGCTTCGACGCGGTACGTGACGGCTTCGAGAAGCTGTGGGACGCAGAGCGCCGGCTCTACGTCGATCATGCCGTCGGTGGCGTGCAACAACCGCCACTGAGTCAACACACGAACGCGACTGCCATCGCGGCAGGGATCGTGCCATTGGGGCGCGCCGCCGGCATCGTCGACGCCATCTGCGATCCCGAGCGCATCGTGCACGCGGCGTGGCTGGCGCCGGGACGCAAGGCGACCCTCGAAGGAGACGGCAACATGTATGCCGGCTTTGAATATTTGGTCGCCGGCACACCCGAACCGTGGTGGGACGTCCGGTATCAGATCGTGGCCGCGCAGCCGTTCTTCCGCTACGTCGTGCACGACGCCGTCGCCGCCGCGGGACAAGCCGATCGCATCCCGGCGCTCTGTCGCGATTGGGACGCGCTGCTCGGACCCGAGACCACCACATGGCGCGAGACCTGGTTCGGCGGCAGCCACTGCCACGGTTGGAGCTCGACCCCGACGCGTGACCTCGTGCAGTACACCCTCGGTGTCACTCCCGCGGAGCCGGGTTACGCGCGAGCCCGGATAGCGCCAGCTCTCGGCGACCTCGACCGCGCCGAAGGGTCCGTCCCGACTCCGGCCGGGTTCCTACGCCTCGAGGTCGACCGCGACACGTTGCGGATCGACAGCCCGATCGACACGGTGATCGAGTTCGGCGGGCGCACGTACGAGCGACCGCCGGGCCGTCACGAGTTCGGGCCCGCCGATTGACGAACGAGCTCAGGCCCGGGGATCGACGAAGAGCTCGAGCTGAATGCGGTCGGGATCGCGGAAGATCAGCACCGCGCCGAACTGCTCTTGGCGCAATGCCTGATGGGCGACGCCGAGCTCATCGAAGCGACGGCGCCACTCGTCGAGCGCGTCGAGACCGTCGACGCGAAAGGACAAGTGATCGAGGCCGGGGCGATGCTCGCTGAAGCCCGCACCTTCGTGAGCCTTGTGCTCCTGCAACAGGATGACGAACGCTCCGCTGTCGGGCGCCAGTACGACCGTGCGCCCGTCCGCGTGTTGTTGGTCACCGACGACGCCCAGGCCGAGGGTTTCCGTGTACCACGGCACGGACGTCGACAGATCCGAGACGGTGAGCGAGATGTGATGGAGGGCGTCGATGGGGCCGGGCTGAGGAGCCACGGGCATGTTCAATCTCCGGGTTCGTAGACGACGCATCGACCCCGGCCTGCGGCCTTCGCTCGATACATCGCCTCATCGGCCAGTGCCATCAGAGAGTCTGCCTCGGCGCAGGACTCGTCGACAGCTACCAAGCCGATTGATGCTCCCACCTCCGCTCTTGCCCCATCGACCTCGATCGGTTCGCTGATCGCGGTGATCAATCGCTCGGCGACGGTCTGGAGTAGGGCCACGTCGCCGATGCCCTCGATCAGCAGGCAGAACTCGTCGCCGCCGATCCGGGCGGCGGTATCGGTGTCGCGAATCACGGCGTCGATCCGATCCGAGATCTGCTGCAGCACCTTGTCGCCGATGTGGTGGCCGTATGCGTCGTTCACCGGCTTGAACCGGTCGAGGTCGAGATAGAGGAGCGCGACGGGCTGCCCGTAGCGATGGAAGCGCGCCAGCGCCTGTTCGAGACGGTCATACAGCAGCACGCGGTTGGGCAGGCCCGTCAGGTAGTCGTGGGTCGCCATCTCGTGGAGCTGGCGTTGCGCCGCCTTGAGGTCGCTGATGTCGCGCGCCACCGCGGAGATCGATTCGACGCGACCGAACTCGTTCTGGTGGGCCAGGAACACGGCGGACACCGGGATGACATTGCCGGACTGGGTGCGGAAGCTGAGCTCGCCGCGCCACATGCCCTCGTCTCCGAGGATGGGCTCGACGACGTCGTGGAAGAACTCGAACGAGTCCGGCTCGAGCACGTCCATCAAGAAGCTGGGGGTCCTCGTGCCGTCGGGCACGAGCACACCCAACACGTCTTGGGCGGCGTTGTTCACGTAGGAGATGACGCCGTTGCGCTCCGCGATCATCAACATGTCGGATCCGGCGTCGAGCACGCGAGCCAGCCGGTCGGCGCGCGACCCGGCCGCTACTTCCGCGGTGACGTCGGTGAGGGTGGCGACCCATCCGTCGGGTGCGCCGTCGACGTCGTACACCGGCGCAACGCGTAGTTCGGCCCAGTAGCGCATACCGGGTACGTGGAAGGCGGGGTCCATGGCGAAGTGCGCGGACTCGACCGGCGCCACACGTATGCGGAAGGGCTCACCCGTCTCGACGGACTCTCGTCCGCGTTCGATCATCTCGCGCTGCTGATCGTCGTTGAGGATTCGCAGCCAGTTCGCGCCCCGGAGCTGACCTTCGGGATTGTCGAGCACCTCGTCCCAACGCGAGTTCATGTAGATGATGCGGCCGCGCCGGTCGAGGCGTGCCACCGCGGGGCCCGCTTCGACGACCGAGTGGTAGAGCTCGTTGGCCTGCACGAGTTGGCGGCGGTGCTCCTCGAGCTCGGTGATGTCGGCGCTGCCACCCGCGTAGCCCTCGAAGCGGCCGTCATCGTTGAACAACGGGTTGGCGCGGTGCTGCAACCAGCGCCACTCGCCGTCGTACCGCAGAGCGCGCGCCGTCTGTTCGATCGGCAGCTTGCGACGAAGGCGATCGCGTAACCGCGTGGCCTGCTCCTCGTCGTCGGGATGCTCCATCTCGAGCAGACCGTTGCCCGTGTCGCCCTCGAGCTCGGACCGACCGAGGAAGTCGTAGGTCGCCCGATTGCCCGAACGAGCGATGCCCATGTCGTCCGTGAGCCACAGGAGCGTGGGCACGTTGTCGACCAGACGTTGGGGCCCACCCTCTTGGCGGCCGCTCGTGAAGTCGAAGACCTGCGAGATCAGATAGGCGGGCTCGCCGCCTGCTCCGTACACGGGGGTGACGTGGGCGCGGACCCAGATGTCAGAGCCGTCGGGCCGCCGGCCCCGAATGCTGCATTCGAAGGCGTTGCGCTCACCGAGCCAGAGCTGCTCGATCACCTGGCGGAGGGCGGGCACGTCAGCCGGGTCGATGAACTCCTCGAACCGGCGCCCCAGGAGCTCTTCACGGCCCTCGCCGAAGAGATCCCGGAAGACCGGATTGGGGTGGACCAGCTCGCCGTCGACGGACCACACGGCGACCGCGATCGGCGCCGCATCGAAGACCGCCGCGACCCTGTTGACATAGCGCGCCAGATCAGGGCCGTCGTCGTCGGCCCGATTGGGGAGGGCCACGCCACGGGGGCGCGGTGGCTCGTCGGTCATCCCCGGTCTCTGGCTCCGTTCCTTCCAAACGCGTGCCGGCGAAACTCCTGCGTTGCCGCAGGTGCCCCCTCGCCCCGCCACGCGGGCCACCTCGCTTCGTGACCCAGGGCGTAGGTTAGATGCCGCAGAGCGACCTTGCCCACGGGGAGCGGCTGCCCGACCTCCAGATGCCCACATTCGACACCCGCCCCGAATCCCTTCTCGCCGAGTACGCCCAACGCATCGACGCCGGCGACTTCGAAGGTGTCGGACGCCTCTTCTCCCATGCAGTGATCACCGATCCGTCGGGTTCGGTCATCGCCCGAGGCGAGGAAGGGGTCGCCAACCTGTTCGCGGCCACGACCCGCCGGTTCGAAGATGGCACCCCGAAGACCAAACACGTCACGACCAACTCGATCGTCGAGCTGTCCGACGACGGCCGCCGGGCCGCGGTTCGCTCCTACTTCGTCGTGCTCCAGAAGGTCGACGACGGCCCGCTCCAGCCAATCGCGGCAGGCCGCTATCACGATCAGCTCGAGCTCGTCGACGGCCGCTGGGCGTTCCGCGAACGTTGCATGCTCCCGGAGATGTTCGGTGATGTGTCGAACCACCTATTGTTCGACCCTTCCCAGCTCATCGACCCGGGAGATCCCGCATGAGCGACCTGTTCTCGATCGCGGGCAAGACCGCGCTCGTCACTGGCGGCAGTCGGGGCATCGGTCTGATGATCGCCCGCGGCTTCGTGGACGCAGGGGCGAAGGTGTACATCTCGTCGCGCAAGGCCGATGTGTGCGCCGAAGTCGCAGCCGAGCTATCCGCTTCGGGCGAGTGCTTCGCACTGCCGGCGGATCTGTCCACCGAGGACGAGTGCATACGTCTGGCCGCCGAGTTGTCGGAGCGCGAGCCCGCGCTCGACATCCTGGTGAACAACGCCGGTGCGAATTGGGCGGCACCCATCGCCGAGTTCGGTGATGCCGCCTGGGATCGGGTGCTCAGCCTCAACGTGAAGGGTGTCTTCCACCTCACCCGGGAGCTGGTGCCGGCGCTCAAGGACGCATCGAGACCGGGCGAACCGAGTCGCGTCATCAACATCGGGTCGATCGACGGCTTGCACACTCCCGAGTTCGAGACATACTCCTACTCGGCGAGCAAGGCGGCCGTTCACCACCTCACACGCACGTTGGCCAAGCGACTCGCGCGCGAGGGCATCACGGTCAACGCCATCGCGCCCGGGCCGTTCGAGAGCAAGATGATGGCGGCCACGCTCGAGGCCTTCGGCGATGTGATCCGCTCGCAGTGCCCGCTCGGTCGTATCGGCGAGCCCGACGACATGGCCGGCACGGCGATCTTCCTCGCGTCGCGGGCCGGTGCTTACCTCACCGGCGCGGTGATCCCCGTCGACGGCGGTATCTCGACGACCAGTTGACGGGGGCGGGCGGGCGTCCTCAGGTGAACAGGATCAACGCCAGCGCGCCGAGCCCCAGGAGCACGACGATGCTCACGACGATGATCACGTTCCACGGCCCCCGCTTCGGTTCGGCCAGCCCGAAGTCGTCGACATCGTGACGGCTGTGGTGGAGCCGATACTCGTTGTCCTTCGCCGATCCCACCTTGGGCAGCGGCCTGCTCGGCTTCCGCTTCTTCTTCGTCTTCTTCCGGTTCGCCACGGGCGGGCACTTTAGAGGCTCGGCGGATAGGTCACCCGTTCCGGTTGCTGCGAGGCCTGGGCCACGGTCTGTTCCCATGGTTCGCGGCCGCTACCTTGCGAGCATGCACGAACCGATCAAGGGACAACGGATTCTGATCACCGGCGCGACCGGTCAAGTGGCCGAGCCCGTGGCCCGGGCCCTGGCGGCCGACAACGAGGTCTACGCGCTGGCCCGATTCCGTGACCCCGCGGCACGGGAACCATTGGAGCGCGATGGCATTCGATGCGTTCCGGTCGACCTGGCCGACCCCGACCTGTCGCTCCTGCCCGACGACGTCGACCTGGTGATGAACTTCGCGGTGATCAAGTCGGGCCGGTGGGACGTCGACCTGCGCGCCAACGCCGAGGCGACCGGACTGCTGATGGCGCACTACGAGAGCGCATCCGCGTTCCTGCACTGCTCGTCGACGGGTGTCTACCAGCCGGCGGGTCACCATCCCCTACTCGAGACGGATCCGCTCGGCGACAACCACCGGGCCATCATGCCGACCTACTCGATCTGCAAGCTCGCGGCCGAAGCGGTCGTGCGCACCGAATGTCGACAGCTCTCACTTCCGACCACGATCGCTCGCCTCAACGTGCCCTACGGCAACAACGGCGGTTGGCCGGACTGGCACTTGCAGCTGATCCTGGCCGACGCGCCGGTGGCGGTGTTCCCCGGCGGGCCGAACGTGTTCAACCCGATCCACGAGGACGACATCATCCGCATGCTGCCCGCGTTGGTGGCGGCGGCCTCGGTGCCGGCGACGATCGTCAACCTGGGTGGCGACGAGACGGTGTCGATACAGGAGTGGTCAGCGTTCCTCGCCGACCTCGTCGGGAAGACGGCGACGTTCGACGAGACCACCGAGACGATCGACAGCGTCACGGTGGACAACACGAAACGGCGCGAGCTCGCCGGCGCATACCTCGGTTTCATGGCAGGACGGCCTTCGGCGCATGGTGCAGGCGCGCCACGCCGACGTGGCGGTCTGATCAGCCGTTGCCGGCAGGAATGGCGTAGGTCACCGTCGCCTGAGCGACGAGATCGGCTTCGGTCGCCGATGTCATCCGCACGTCGACGATGGCGAGGCGACGACCCAGCTTGATCAACTCCGCGGTGGCCGTGATCCGAGCGCGCTCGGTCTTGCGCAAGAAGTTGATGTCGAGGTTGCTCGTGACGGCGAGCGCGACACGCCCGATGTGGGCGAGGACCACGGCGTAGGCCGCGGCATCGGCCAGCATCATGAACACCGGGCCGGCCACGGTGTTGCCAGGCCGCAACCACGCCGCTTGCTCGTCGAGGGTCAGCACCACGCGGCCGCGGTCGACCGACTCGACGCGGTACGGGCGTTCGGCGTCGAACGCGTTCAGCAGAAAGTGATTGAGCTCGTCGACGGACAACTTCGGGTCTGGAATCGGCACGCCGGGATCGTAGAGCGTCTAGAGGAGTGCAGCGGATGGCTCGGCCCGCTCTCGGTAGGGTGCGACCATGCCGGCAGCGGATGCGAGCCTCATCGAGTTGGCCGAACGGGCCCGGGCATGGATCGCGGCAGACCCCGGCCACGGCCACACCAATGCCGGCATCGTGCTCGACGCCGACGGTCTGACGGTGATCGACTGCCTGCTCACGCCCGAACGGGCCGAGCGCCTCGTCGAGGCGGTGGCCGAGCTCGAGCTGCCGCTGCGGCGGGTGGTCTACACGACCAGTCACGTCGAGTTCGTAGGTGGGTCGTCGAAGCTCTGGATGGCGGCTCGTTACGGGCGCGCTCAGACCAGCGCGTTGCTCGACCAACCGCCCAACATCGACGTCTATCGCCGGCTGTACCCGAGCGACGCCGACGCCTTCGACGAAGAGTTCGGTACGCGACCGGTGTCGCACACCGTGAACGAAGCGGCCTGGCTGACCGAGTCGGTGTGCGTGGTGCCGGTCGCGGGGCAACAACGCGAGAACCTCGTCGCATTGGTGCCCGAGGCCGACGTGTTGTTCGCCGGCGCAATGGCGACGTTCGGTGTCACGCCGAACGCGTTCGACGGCGATCCGCTCGCGTGGGCCGACGCGCTCGGCGAACTGAGCGAGCTGGCATCGCGGATCGTGCCCGGCATCGGCCCGATCGGCGGGCCCGACGACGTGGTCGCCCTGCAGGCCTACCTGTACGCGTGCGCGGACGCCGAGGGCGATGTGAGCTCGATCCCTCCCGGCCCTTGGGACCAGTGGACCGACCGACATCTCGACGAGATCAACGTGGAGCGCGCCGCCATGCTCGCCCGCGGCGACGCCGATGTCCCGCCGTCGATGCTGCGCCTCGCCGGCCTCGCCTGACCGCGCCTCTCTCGTTCCGGCTGGCAAAGTGCGCGCCCTGGCGCGGAGTTCACCAGCGAGTTCGTTCGGGGGTGGGGGGTGGGTGGGCGGCGACGAGCTCGTCGCTCAGCTCCCACAGTCGACGAGCCGCCTCGGGATCACGAGCGTTCTTGCTCGGCGTGTGAGGCCGGCACCGCACGAAGTACTGACCCGACACCGTCGCGACCTCGGGCGAACACGCGAGATACACGATGGTCTTCGCGCCGCGCCGAGCACTGATCATGAAGGGCCGACCGATCGCCATCACGACGCGTTCGAAGCCGGCGGTGTCATCCGCACTCCCGAAACCCGTCCGCACCGCGCCGGGATGCATCGAGTTCGCCGTCACGCCGGTGCCGTCGAGGCGCTTCGCCAGCTCGCCGGAGAACAAGACGTTGGCCAGCTTCGACTGGTTGTAGGCCTCGGTCGGGTTGTACGGCCGCCGTTCGTACATGGGGTCGGCAAACGAGATGGCGCCGAAGCGATGTCCGATCGACGACACGTTGACGATGCGCGACGGCGCCGAGTCGCGCAGACGATCGAGCAACAACTCCGTGAGCAGGAAGTGACCGAGATGGTTCACCCCGAACGTCATCTCGTAGCTCTCCTGCGTGAGCTGTCGCTTCGAGAGCAGCCCGCCGGCGTTGTTCACGAGCACGTCGAGGCGGTCGTACTCCGCGAGCAGCCGGTCCGCGAACGTGCGGATCGAGGCGAAGCTCGACGAGGTCGAGCGGGAGGACCGCGGCGGCGTCGTTACCGGAGTAGCGGCGGATGATGTCGAGAGCCGTAGCGCCCTTCATCTCGCTCCGCGCCGTGATCACAACGGTTGCGCCGCGCTTGGCGATCTCGCGGGCCGCGGCCAAGCCGATGCCCGAGTTCCCGCCGGTGATGACCACGACCTTGCCGCGCATGTCGGCGGAAGGTGCTGGCTTCGGCATCAGTCTTCGATGCTAAGCGCGACCTCGGGGCAGTTGGCGACTGCCACTCGAGCAGCCGCCTGTTGATCATCGGGAACGTCGTCGATCCTTGATCACGCAGTGCCCCTGGTCGTCGGCGTCGAAGACGTCGGGGGCGAGCGCGTAGCACCGGCCGTGACCGGTGCACGCAGCCTCGTCGAGGATGATCCTCACGAAGTCGTGACCTCGGGCTCGAACACCAGCGGCAGCTCGCGAATCTCTCGAATGCCGGGCGAGTACTCCAGATCGGCACCATCCGCGACCGCATAGGCGGGGATGCGCTTGTGCAGCTCCTCCAACGCGATCTTCAGCTCGAAGCGCGCGAGGTGCGAGCCGAGACACCGATGGGGTCCCCCACCGAAGGCAAGGTGCCGATTGGTCTCACGCTCGGTCAAGAACTCGTGCGCCTCGTCGAACTCCGCCGGGTCGGTGTCCGCCGCGCCGAGCATCACCATCACCGTGTCACCCGGATTCATCGTCACACCGTGCATCTCGTGCTCTTGCGCCACGACCCGAAGCACCTGCATCACCGGTGTATGGAGACGCAGCAGCTCCTCGACCGCATTGCGGGATGAGCTCCGGTCGCTCGACGAGGGCCTGACGATGTTCAGGGCGCTGCGCGAGGTAGGCGATGCTGCAATCGAGCGTGGAGGTCACGGTGTCGAGACCGCCGAGGATGAAGAGATAACAGATGTCGAGGATCTCGTCGCGGCTCATCGCCCGATCCTCGACGAGACCGTGGACGAACCGGGAGATGACATCGTCGCCGGGATTCGCCACCCGATCGTCGATCACGTCGCCGAAGTACGCGTACATGGCCTTGCCCGTCGACCTACGAATCTCCTGCGCGGCATTCATGTCGCCGAACGGGACCTCGGGGCGAATGATGTTGTCCTTCCACACGGTGAACTGGTCGAGCTCGTCGAGCGGCAGTCCACTCAGCTGCAGGAACACGGTGCACGGCACGGGTACCGAGAACTCGGCGTGGAAGTCGCACGTTCCACGGGTCGCGAACCCGTCGATGATCTCGTTCACGAGCTTGCGGGTATCGGCCTCGAGCGGCGCGATCTCCTTGGGCCCGAGTTGGGGATCCATGAGCCGGCGATACTTCGCGTGCTCCGGGGGATCGATCTGCAACGGGATGAGCGGCCGGTCCTGGCCGATGTCGACGGCGACGAGGTCCGACGAGAAGATCTCGGGATGGCGGAGTGCGAACTTCACGTCCTCGTACCGGCTGATGACGTGCGTGCCCTCGATTCCCTCGAGTGTCGCAACCGGGCAGTGCTCGCGTAGCGCGGCGTAGAAGGGCACCGGCTCGGCCGCCACCTCGGGTAGGTACGGGTTGGCCTCGCGTTTGTGGGGCCGTACCGCGTCGTGGGTGCTCATCAGGTGCTCCATGGTTGGTTGCTCATCACGGCACGACCGTGTGAGTGTGCTGTCCGCTCTTCAGGAATCGGCCCGGCGTCGCTCCGGTAAAGGTGCCGGCGTCGACGATCTCGACGCCGTTGACGAAAACGTGGGCAAACCCGTCGGCTTCGGCCATCAATCGGCTCGCCCCGCCGGGAAGATCGTCGTGGGTTCGCTCGGCTCGTGGCCCGACCGTCGTGGGATCGAACACCACCACATCGGCCGCGTAGCCCGGTGCCAGCCGCCCGCGGTCACGCAAGCCGTAGAGCATCGCCGGGACATCGGTCAGTTGACGCACGGCTTCCTCCATCGTGAGCAGCGCGCGATCGCGAACCGCCTCGCCGACGAGGAACGAGCTGTACGTGGCTCCGCACATCATGTCGAGATGCGCACCGGCGTCGGATGCACCCACGACGGTGCGGTCGTCCGTCCACGCGTCGGCGCGCGCCCGCCAGACCTCGTCACTGGCCGGGGGCATGGTGGGTGACAAGCCGGTGCGCAACTCGTCGGCGACGACGATGTCGAGCAGCGCGTCGAATTCGGTCTTGCCCGTGGCCGCCGCGATGTCGCCGACGTTCATACCCTCGAACGATGCGTTCTCGTCGGCGAAGGTCTCGATCACCGTGAGATTCCGCCAACGGGCCAGCGCCCCGATGATGCCGGCGTCGGGCGACTGCGCGCCCTCGTCGAGTTGCCGCCGCGTCTCCGGATCACGCAGCGCGGAGATGCGACCGGGCACGGGCAGGCCGAACAACTCGGACCAACCAGGTAGCGCGTCGAGGATCATGCCCGACAAGAACGTGAGCCGGATCGACATCCCTTGCGGCAACGTGAGCGCAACGACCCGACCACCACGCTCGCGTGCCCGGTCCGAGGCGACGAGCTGACCTTTGTACGACTCCGGGTCACCGATGCCGAGCACGTTCCAGTTCAACGGTCGGTTCGCGGCAACGGACATGGACGCCAGCAGGGTCATCTCGTCGTCGGAGAACCCGTTGATGCAGCCGGGCACGATGGCTTCGAGCTGCGTACCCGGGAACTCCCCGACCACCGCACACAGCGCGAGCAACTCGTCGTCGGTCGCGGCACGAGAGGGAACCGGGTTGCCGTCGCCGTCGTGATGGGTCGGCGCGCGTGACGTGGACAAGCCCATCGCGCCGGCCGCGAGCGACGCGCGCAGCAGCGCGGCCATGGCCTCGATCTGGTCGGGTGTGGCCGGCGAGCCAACCGCGTCGTCACCCATCACCAGACGACGGAGCGGCGAATGCCCGGCGAGGAACCCCGCGTTGACCGCGATGCCCGACTGCTCGAGTCGGGCCGACCAGTCCGCGAACGAGCTCCACTCCCAATCGAGGCCGGCTTCGAGCGCCGGCAACGGGATGCCCTCGACGCGCGACATGAGCCGGGCGAGATAGTCGGCGTGCTCGGGCCCGGCAGGTGCCGAGCGCGAAACCGCAGTTGCCGCCGAACACGGTGGTGACACCGTGCAGCGGCGACGGGCTGGCCGTCGGATCCCAGAAGAGCTGCGCGTCGTAGTGCGTGTGCAGGTCGACGAAGCCGGGCGCGACGACCGATCCGGTGACGTCGATCGTGCGATCGGCCGGCTCATCGTCCGAGCCGACGCCGACGATGCGACCATCGCGGAAGCCGACGTCGGCCACGCGCGCCGGCGCGCCCGTGCCGTCGACCACCGTTCCTCCGACCAACCGCACGTCGAGCATCAGCGTGGTCCCGGGTGGCGGAACAGTCCGCTGGCGTTGCGCCAACACAGCTGTTCGACCTCGTCGACGGGCAGATCGGCCAACGCCTTCTGCGCACGAGCCCTTGTCTCGGGCCAGGTGGAATCAGCGTGGGGGTAGTCGCTCTCGAGCACGATGTGGCCCACACCGATCTCGTCGCGCAACTGAAGTGTCGAGGTGAGATCGATCACCGAGAACCAGAAGTTGCGCCGCAAGACCTCGGTCGGATGCGCGGCATCGGTCCATGCGCCCTGGCCCGTGGCCGAGTGGTCCATGACGTAATCGATGCGATTGATGAGCATCGGCACCCAATCGATGCCGCTCTCGGCCAGGCAGATGCGCAACGCGGGATACCGCGTCGGCACCCCTGACCACAGCCAGTCCGCCGCAGTCACCAACGCGTTGACGGGGAACAACGTCGTGAGCAGTTCGAGCGGTGCCCCAGGAGAGCGCGAGGCAGACCAACCCGAGGACGCGCAATGCAGGCAGACGACCGTGTCGGTTTCTTCACACGCCGCCAGGAACGGATCCCAATGCTCCGTGTGCATCGAGGGCAGGCCGAGGTCGACGGGGTTCTCGAGGAACGACACCGCCTTGAAACCCCGCTCGGCGTTGCGGCGAACCTCGTCGCCCGCGAGCACAGGGTCGACCAGCCAAGGGATCTGCACCGGGATGAAGCGCGCCGGATTGGTCCCGACCCAAGCGTCGAGATGCCACTCATTCCACGCACGCATGCACGCCAGCCCGAGCGCGACATCGGACGTCTGGGAGAAGACCGAACCGGCGAAGCCGGCGATCAACGACGGGTAGCACAGCGAGGCCCACACCCCGTCGAGGTCCATGTCGTCGAGACGGGCAACGGGATCCCAACAGCCGCGTCGCATCTCGTCGAAGCGAGCGGGTTCCATGCTCCACTCGTCCTTCGGCCGCCCGACGACCGCGTTCAGCCCGATCTGCGGGTAGTTCCGGCCCTCGAACTCCCAGAACTCCGTGCCGTCCGACTGCGTGACGACCTTCGGCGCACGGTCCTGCAGGGCGCTCGGCAACCGGTCGACGAAGAGATCGGCCGGCTCGACCAAGTGGTCGTCCACCGAGATGATGCCGGGCAGCGTCACGTTCAGTCGCTGCTCTCGTCTCGGCCCCGCAGCCCGCCCCAACAGAAGTCCCAAAGGTGTTCCGCGACATCATTGGGGTCACGCAGATCACGTGCGCTCACCATCTCGTGGATCGCGGCCAGAGAGAGCTGGAAGACCAGCCGCGCGTCGCGCCGCGGGTCGCCCGCGCGTACGACACCGAGCTGCGCCGCGCGCTCGAGCTCGTCGATCAACGGTTCGACGAACGGCGCGACGGCGACGTCCATCTGATCGGCGCGCGTCTCCGACAGCCGCTGGTGCTCGCGGACCAACACCGACACGTAGCCCTGATCACCACTGCTCATCAGACCGAACAGACCGACGATCCATTCGCGGACTCGCTCGACCGGGTCGTCGTGGACGTCGATCAACGCGCGCAAGAAGATCGCTCCCACTGCGACGTCCTCTTCGAGCAGAGCGAGCAACAGATCGTCCTTGCTCTCGAAGTAGCGGTAGAAGCTCTTCAGCGATTGGCCCGAGCGCGCCACCACCTGCTGCACGGTGAAGGCGGAGCTACCCGTCTCCTCGGCGAGCGACCGGGCGGCGGCGACGAACTGCGACAAGCGGGCCACTGAGCGAGCACGGGTGTCGGCCAGCGACCGATCGAGCGCCCGGGCCTGCCAGGCTGGCGTCTCGATCTCGGGGACACCCGCGGTCTCGCCCTGGGAGAATGTCATTCTCCCCAGCATGCCAGCCCCTTCGGAAGCGATCAACCACCCGACCCGGACGGCGTCGGTTCGGGTGCAGACTGGGTGCCGACCCCAGGAGGCCCGATGATCCCGGTACGCAGGCTCAACCACGCCGTGCTCTACATCCGCGATGTCGATCGGTCGGTCGCGTTCTACCGCGGAGGCACTCGGCTTCGAGGTGGTCGAGGAGATTCCCGGGCGAGCGGCGTTCCTCCGGGCCGCGGGATCCGAGAACCACCACGACCTCGGGCTGTTCTCACTCGGCGCCGATGCGCCGGGGCCCCAGGCCGGTCGCGTCGGGCTGTACCACCTGGCATGGGAGGTCGGCCGGATCGAGGACCTCGCGGGCGCAGCCGAGACGCTCCAACGGATGGACGCGCTCGTCGGTGCTTCGGATCACGGCACGAGCAAGTCGCTGTACGCCCAGGATCCCGACGGGAACGAGTTCGAGATCATGTGGGCCACGCCACGCGAGCAGTGGGGCGACGGCACACCGCAAGTGCCACTCCCACTCGACCTCGAACGAGAGCTGGCGCGGTTCGGGTCCGACACCTGACGCACGATGACGGCAACCGACGAGCAGCCCGCCATTCCGGCCGCCACGGTGGTGCTGCTCCGCGACGGGGCCGACGGCATCGAGACCTTGATGCTGCGCCGCAACTCGAAGCTGGCGTTCGCCGGTGGCATGTGGGTCTGGCCCGGCGGGCGCATCGACGCCGACGACTATCTCGGTGATCCCGACGACGTGCTCGGCGCCGCTCGGCGAGCTGCAGTGCGCGAGACCGCCGAGGAGGCCGGTCTGATCATCGACGGCGGAGCGTTGGTCTGGTTCTCGCATTGGACACCGCCGTCGATCAGCCCGAAGCGGTTCGCCACATGGTTCTTCGTGGCTCGCGCGCCAGACGGCAGAGTGACGATCGACGGAGGCGAGATCCACGACCACCAGTGGATCGAGCCGCTCGATGCCATGCGGCTACGAAACGCCGGCGAGATCGAACTCGGGCCTCCGACCTGGATCACCCTCGAGCAGCTCGCCGTCTATGACACGGTCGAGCAGGCGTTGGCCGGCCTCGGCGCGGGCGAACCCGAGTACTTCAGCACCCGCTTCGCGGGAGTCGAGGGTGGTGGCGTCGCGCTCTATCACGGAGATGCCGGCTACGACACGAGTGAGGCCACAACCGAAGGCGGACGGCATCGGCTGTGGATGCTGGAGTCCGGCTGGTACTACGAGCGCGATAGCTGAAGTCGGGAGCCTTGGGGTGTGGTTCGCGCGGTAGTGGTGCGTTGCTCGAACACCTCCCCGACGACGGAGCTGTTCGTGCGGGTACAACCACCGTCGCCCACAGCCTGATAGTTGACGCGGGCCACATCCACCGGTCGACGTTCACCGTCTGCTCCATCCACCGCGAGCTGGCTCCACTGCACGACAGCCGACGGCGCATCGCAATCGGCGAAGACCTCGGACCACACCATGGGTGCGGTCAGCGTCGAGCCGGCGCTGACGAGATCGCGAACATGGGTGCGCTCCCCCGACTGCAGGTCAGTGACGTCGGCACGCCAGGCCCAACGGTCGTCGGGCGTGCGGTCACCGCGCGCCACCGAGAGGCGGTACCGCGTGCGCGGCTTCCACGCGAAGTCTCGGGTGTTCGGATTGCGCGTCGCGCTCACGAGCGATGACTCGGTACCGGTCAGCTCGCCACCGTCGGGCGCGTAACCACCCCAGTTGATGGCGGTCGAACCCGGATGAGGCGGGTACCACTGAAGACCGAAGTGCGCTCCACCCGCGGCGCGACCGCGGTCCTCGAACGAAACCTGCAGGGCCCAGAAGTAGAGCGAGGGAACGGTGGGCGGCTCGGTGACCTCCAACACGACCTCCGCACCGATCCACGGACCGGTCGGTGCTTCCCACGCGAGGTGAAACGAAGAGGCCGCGTTCGAGGAGCGTGGCGGACCGACCGTGCCGTCCCACCGGACGCCCTCCACGAACCGCCGAAACCAGCTCATGGCGCAACCGCGCTCGAGTGCCTGATCAGCGCGGACCGCGGCCGAGGATCCGTAGCGCGTCGAGCTCCTCGGGGTCGGCGCCCGGGCCGAAGGCCGACACCAGCGTCCCCCGGGCTCCGCAGACCGGGCAGCCCAGGCCGAACACGATGTCCTCGTAATCCGGGTCGCTCGCACCCTCGAACCGATAGATCCTTTCGACAACCGCGCCTTCGGCGTCGTGATCGGAATCGCAGGCGTGACAACGCACTCGACCATCACGCACGGAGAACGATTCGGTGTAACCGTCGGCTTCGAGTACCGCCAGTGCCTCGGTCACCGTGTCCGGTTCCGGCAACGGGGTGCTGTCGCTCACGACCCCATCATGACGGCAGCAGCTCGACGGCGTCGAGCTCGACCGCGGCACCGAAGGCGCGATCGCTCAGCATCTGCACGAGCTGAAGACCTCGCTCGTTGCCGTAGTCCATATCGGCTAGCGAGATCGGGATGACGAGGTTCACCAGAGCCGAGCGTCGGTAGCCGTCCCACGCCTCGTCGTACGAGTACCCGCCAACACCGTTGGCTACGAGGGTGTCGTGCCACAGGTGCAGCAGATCGCGCTCGTTGTCACGACGGGTGACTCGATCCATGCTCTGTCCCAGCAGATACGACACGTCGTACACCGCACCGCCCGAGGTGATGAGCTGCCAATCGATCAGCGCGACATCGTCGTCGGGCCCGTCGAAGAACAGGTTGTCGAGACGGAAGTCGGTGTGAACGATCGATTGCGGTCCATCGGCACCTTCGTCGAGCAACTGCTCGAAACAAGGGCCCACCGCTTCGCCGATGGCATGACCACCCTCGGGAATCAGATCACCGAACCGCTCGACGAAGAGGGGCCAGGCCTGCCGAAACAGCGGTCCCGCCTGTTTCGTGATCGGGCCATTGGTCGGTGGAAGCCAGTCGAGCGCGTTCAGCTCGTCCTTGTCCCACCACGCGGCATGGAACCGGCCGAGCGCGCCGATGGCCCTACGAGCATCGTCGGGTTGCAGACCGGCAACTTGGTCTGGCATGCGGAAGTCGGCACCAAAATCCTCGAGCACCAACGCAAACCGTTCGCCCTCAGGATCCATCGGGCTCGCGTAGCACTGCGGCACACGCAACCCACCGGTGCGCCCGGGGTTGCCGATGTGGCGATAGAAGTTCGCCTCGCGCTCGTAGAACCCGAAAGCCATGCCGCGCTTGCGGTTGACATCGGCACCGGTGGGCAGCTTGACCACCACGCTCGCGGGACCCGCTCCGGCCGGCTCGTACTCGATCGCCACCCGAGCCAGATCTCCGAGCATCCCGACGCCCTCGCCGAGCTCATCGACCGTGATTCCGGTGATCCGATCCGTGGCTCCGATCACGTCTTCGGTCCGGAACTCGTCCTCCAACCACTCCGCCGTGATCTCAACGATCGTTCCGGGGATGAATCCGCCCATGTGTCCTCCTTAGCCGGCCCCGAGTTTGGCGCATCGGGGCGCGCCGCGTCGGGGATCCACGCGAGCCAGTCGACCCCAGGATCATCCGGTCATGACGGATTCGCCCGTGCGCCCCATCGATCGGCAGTACGGCGTGATCACTGGGATCGGTCTCGGCGCTTCGGTCACGGGTGACTGTGTCCCCGCGCAACCGCCGACCTCGTAGTTCATCGGCCCCGCTCGAGCGTCGACAGCTCGGGAAGCAAGTGCGGCCCGGCGAAGAGGCTCGGGCCGATCCGCTCCAGACCAGCCGCGGCGAACCAGCGGCGATACGTCGCCGGACTGCGCCGCTGGTAGGCGGTGAGGTCGCCATCGAAGTCATCGGTCGACGTGAACAACTCGATGAACGCCGCGCCGCGCAGCCGGCTCACCATCGAGGCAAGGCCGCGCTGCACATCGGACGCGGGCGCGTACGGGATGACGTCGACACACACCACGAGGTCGAACCGGTCGCGGCCAAGCACGGTTTCGAGGTCGCCTATCCCTCCGAGCAGGAGATTTCGTCGCGCTCCATAGCGACCAATGGCATACGAGCTCGGATCGACACCCGTGTACCGAGCACGCGGCCGCTGTCGCTTCAGGGCCACTTGCCACGCGCCTTCGCCGCATCCCACGTCCAGTACGGATCGGACGGGTCGCTGTAGCAGGTACTCGGTGCTCGCCAAGGCGTAGGTGGCCTTGCGATCGAGGTCGGCCCGCGAACCGAAACCTTCGCGCCGATACCAGCGATCGAAGTAGGCCTGGTCATACTGCTTGCCCATGGCGCTGAACCGTAAGGTGTCGGCGCCACGGGCGAGCGCGAGTCGCCCGCGACGGAGGCACTCCCACCCGTCGTGGGTCCCGGTTTACGCTGCCAGCTGTGCGCCACCGCCTGCTCGTTCCCGTCCTTGTCGTTCTCGGCCTGCTCATCGGCCTTCTGGCGCCCGGGCTCAACGCGCCGGCAAGTTCGGCGACGAACTCACTCCCCGAGTTACTTCCCCTTCACGCGACGCAGGGAACCGACGCCCAGATCGTCGACAGCGAGGGACGGCAAGTGCTACTTCGCGGCGTGAACCTCAGCGCCCTCGGCGACTACTACCTGCCCAACCCCGCGTACCCGGCACCCGTGCCGCTGCAGCCCGAAGACTTCGCGAACATCGCCGCGCAAGGTTTCGATGTGGTTCGTCTGCTCGTGAGTTGGTCGGCACTCGAGCCCGAGCGGGGTGTCATCTCCGAGTCCTACCTCGATCAGGTGCGCAGCGCGGTCGCGGGAGCAAAGGCGCACGGCCTGTACGCCGTCGTCGACATGCATCAGGACGCCTGGGGCAAGTACATCGCCTCCCCGCCGGGGACGATCTGTGCTCCGGGCACCAGCATCGCGAACGGCTGGGACGGAGCGCCCGATTGGGCCACGTTGTTCGACCCAGGACCGAACAACGAGAACACCTGCACGCCCGGGTCGCGGGAGGACTCGAGCGCGGCGCAGCAGTCGTGGGACAACTTCTACGCCGACACTGATGGCATCCAGTCCGAGCTCGTTGATGTGTGGCGCGTGCTCGGCGCAGCCTTCGCCAACGAGCCCGCGGTTGCCGGTTACGACCTGCTGAACGAACCGAACCTCGGCACGAATCCCGACAACGCCGTCGTACAGCTCGGGAACTACTTCGACCGTGCGATCGCCGCGATCCGCGCCGGCGAGCAAGCGGCAGATGGCTTCTCACACATGGCGATCTTCGAGACCACGGTCGTCGGCACCACCGTGCCGTACGACTTCACCGACGACGAGAACAAAGTGTTCTCGGGCCACAACTACGGCGACTCGATCACCCCGCTACCGATGGATGTGATCTTCACCTACTTCGGCTTCCAAGCCGACCAGTACGGCGCGCCGCTGTGGATCGGCGAGTACGGCTGGTTCGGCGAACCGGAGGTGAACCAGGCGAACGTCTTGAAGTACGCGGGAATCGAGGACGAGATGGTGCTCGGCAGCGCGTGGTGGCAATGGATCCAGGCGTGTGGCGACCCGCACTCGATCGGCTCACCGGGTGGAACTCCCCCTCCGCTGCTCATCCACTACAAGGCCAGCGAATGTCCGGGCGATGTCGACCTCGGGCCTGTACCGCAATGGCAGCTGGGCGTCACGAGGCCCTATCCGCGAGCAGTGCCGGGCCGCGTGTCGTCGCTGCAGAGCGATGCGGTCGCGTCGACGATGCAGCTGGCCGGCGACGGCCGCGGAACCTTCGACGTGTGGGTACCCGATCGCGGCGTGGGTGCACCCGTCGTCGGTGGAACCAACATTGCCGAGGTCGATGTGGTGCAGGTGGACGGCGGATGGCGGGTGTTCGGCGTGGCATGCGACTCGTACACGATCACGGTGAACCGAGGTACAGCCGTCGCCGGGGAATGTGAGCTGGCTTCAGGTCCGGTCGACCAAGCGGACGAGGTCACCCCGAGGTTCACCGGATGACCGAACGGGGTGACGACGTCAACGGGGAGGATCCGTTCGACGGCTTGACCCTCGACGAGGCGTTCATCAACGACGCGAAGGTTCGTGAAGCTGCGGCATCGGATCGCATGGCCCGTATGGAGCGGATCGACGAGGAACATCGCCGAATCGTCGAAGAAGCCCGGGCCCACGTCCGAGAGGAATCGAGAACGCGGCCACAGCTCATGCCGACATCGCCGCGACCTCGTAAGCGTCGGCCGTGGGCGTTGTTCGTCGTGATCGTCATGCTGATCACGTTGTTCGTCGTGCGTTCCCACGAGGGTGGTGGGCCCACCGCGTCGCCTTCCGGGGGCAGCCAGTCACAGTCGAACCCGTTCGACCACCAGTCAGGGAGCCAAGCCATCCAGGTCTCAGGTGGTCAGCCCCCTGCCGGCGGGGAAGAACAGCCGCAGCCGATCGGTGAGCCGGCTCCCCTTCCTGCCAACAACGGCCCGTTCACGTTCGTGGCCATGCAGTCGAACGGGAAGGACCCGGTGGCGTACGACCCATGCCGGCCGATCCACGTCGTCGTCAATGCCCGGACCGCGCCGCCTGATGGCGACCGGTTGTTCCGCAACGCGCTGAACGCGGTGAGCGGCGCGACCGGACTGCAGTTCGTCGTCGACGGCGCGACCGCCGAGACACCAGGTGCGGACCGGCGGATCTACCAACCGGACCGGTATCCCGACCGGTGGGCACCCGTGCTCGTGGCCTGGTCGGACCCTTCCGAGTCCCCTGATCTCGCCGGCGCGATCGCCGGGTTCTCCGGAAGCAACTGGCTGCAGACGACCGACGGCTCGGTGTACGTCACCGGTTCGGTGGTGCTGGACGGTCCCGACGTGCGGGCGGCCATCGAGGCTGCTGGTCCGCTCGTCGCGCAAGGCATCATCGAGCACGAGCTCGGTCACCTCGTCGGCCTCGACCACGTGAACGACACGTCGCAGCTCATGTACCCGGAGACCACGGGTGTCGTGACCGACTACGCCGCTGGCGACCGGCGCGGGCTCGCAGAGCTCGGTCGGGGCGACTGCTTCCCCGACTCTGTGAAGTCACCCAACCAAGCCGTCGGGATCGATCCGTTCGAAGATCCGGTCGACGGTCTCCGCGCGGCGTTTGCGACGACGAGTCGAGCCAAAGTCCGAGACGCGGGGTCTCGGCGCGAAGCGATGCGTCGAGCTGCTCGGGCGTGAAGGTGTGATAGCCGACCTTCGTGCGCTCACGTTCGTGGGCGCGCACGACGTCAGCTGACGGCGCCAGGACGACGACGCCGAGAGGGCGTGTCGTGAACATGCTCGACGACCGATGTCAGCACGGGGCCGAGGATCACGTCCTGCGCGACGACGGTGAAGCCGTGCGCGGCATAGGTGTCGGCGGTTGTGGCCATCAGCTCGTACCGAAGAAGCAGCTGGCGCATCGCCTCGTCGGTGGGATCGGCGACATCTCTGCCCGTCCCGTCACGATGGCGCGCCGGAACAGGTCACCGCGAACATGCACGCCGCGCGAGAAACCGCTCGGCCAGGACTTGCGCCACCGTCGACTTCCCTGCCGCCGAGATGCCCGTGATCAAGCAGACGCTCGGAAATGCGTGACGGTTCGTCGCGTCGGTGACCATCTGGCTGCGACCTCCCCGCGACGCGGGCCCGGGTACAACCCGGGCCCGGTGCATCGCCGGTTGGACTGACCGTTGCGGTCAGCCTTCCGTCAACTTGGAGATCACCGTAGTTTCGGCACCGCAGGATTCGGCGGACCAACCGCGTGCGGAGGCCTTGTCAGGGCGCCGCACGAGAAGATGCGGTGGGGCCCGATGCCCATGGGGACGGGTTCGCTCCGAGCCGATCCGAACCGCGGGTTAGCGTCTCGGGCTCGGAGGAGGTGACGCGTGGACTTCGGCATCCGGCGAGCGGACGAGGAAGACCTGGGAGCGGTCGTGGAGACGATCTCGTTGGCGTTTCTCTCCGACCCGGTCTGGGCCTGGGCGTTTCCCGATCCGGACGCTCGGCTGAGCCAGTACCGGCGTTGGTGGCATCCCTTCGTACACAGTGCGATCGCGCAAGGACGGGTGTCGACCACCGATCACGTCGAGGCGGTGGCCATCTGGGTCCCACCCGGCGGGACCGAGCTGCTGGCGGAGGACGCCGCTTCTCTGCCCGGTCTGATCGACGAAGTCGCGGGGAACGATGCCCACCGCGTCGCCGCGACCCTGGAGCTGATCGAACAGAACCAACCGGCCGATGTGCCGGAGCACTTCTACTTGACCTTGCTCGGCACTCACCCGGACCACCGAGGTCACGGCATCGGGATGCAGCTGCTCGCCCATGACCTGGCTCAGATCGACGAGCAACACACCCCGGCCTACCTCGAGTCGTCGAACCCGGCCAACGACAACCGCTACGCGGCGGTGGGGTTCACGCGTTACGGGCAGTTCCAGCTCCCAGACGACGGGCCGATCGTCACCACGATGTGGCGCGACCCGGCCCGTTCGTCTGGAGGGTGACCTAGATCCAGGTCAGCTGCATCCGCTGGTGGTGCCGCAGCTCGGGCAGGCGTGGCAGCTACCGGCCCGGATGCATCTGCACACCGCACTGCATGCACATCGGAGCGTCGCTGTGCCGCACCTCGGTCGTGGTCGTCGCCGGTTCGTGCTCGAACAGCGTCGACGCCGACTCGATCGACGGCGGGTCGGGCGGCAGCTCGCTGCCTTGCCGGGTCTCGACGACGGTTTCCTCGACACCCGGCAACGTGGGTTGCATGCGCTCTTGGGTGGTGAGGATGTTCAGCTCGGCTCGCTCCTCGTGTGAGAGGTACATCACGGCGAGCTTGCGGAACAGGTAGTCCATCAGCGAGTTGGCGATGCGGATCTCTTCGTCGTCGGTCATGCCGGCGGGCTCGAACCGCATACCCGTGAACGCCTCGACGAAGCTGCGCAGCGGCACGCCGTACTGCAGGCCGTGGCTCACGGAGATGGCGAAGGCATCCATGATCCCGGCCAGGGTCGAGCCCTGCTTCGACACCCGCACGAAGATCTCACCGGGTCGGCCGTCGTCGTACTCGCCGACCGTGACGAAGCCCTTGCAGTCGGCCACCCGGAACTCGAACGTGCGCGACGTGCGGGTGCGGGCCAGCTTCGTGCGCGACGGCTCACGAACGATCTTCTCGACGATCCGCTCGACGACCTGCGTCGCGCCGGCCGACGGCGTCGTCGCTCGCGCCTTCCTTCTTGGCCATCGGCGAGCGGCTGAGCCGACCTTGCAGTTGTCGCGGTAGACCGCGACGGCCTTGATGCCGAGCTGCCACGCGTCGATGTGCAGCTGCTCGACGTCGTCGACGCGTGACGTCCTCGGGCATGTTCACGGTCTTGCGAGATCGCGCCGGAGATGAACGGCTGCACGGCGCCCATCATCTTCACGTGCCCGAGGTAGTGGATGACGTTGTCACCCATCGAGCAGGCGAACACCGCGAGGTGCTCGGTCTTGAGGTTGGGTGCGCCGAGGATGGTCTTGTGCTCGTCGATGTAGGCGATGATCTGGTCGATCTCGGCCTCGGTGTATTCGAGGTTGCGCAGCGCACGGGGCATCGTCTGGTTGACGATCGACATCGTGCCGCCGCCCACCAGCTTCTTGAGCTTCACCAGCCCGAGGTCGGGCTCGACGCCGGTGGTGTCGCAATCCATCATGAGGCCGATCGTGCCCGTGGGAGCGAGCACCGTGGCCTGCGAGTTGCGCACGCCGAAGTCGGCTGGCGACGTCGCACGCGTCGTCCCACGAACGCTGGGCGGCCGAGAGCAGCTCGCTCGGCACGAGCTCCTCGTCGATCTTCGCCGCCTCGGCGCGGTGTTGGTCGAGCACCCGAAGCATGTGCTCCTCGTTCTCGGTGTAGCCGGCGAACGGACCCATGCGAGCCGCCGTGCGAGCCGACGTCGCGTAGGCATGACCGGTCATCAGCGCGGTGATGGCGCCGGCCCATGCCCGGCCACCGTCGGAGTCGTAGGGCAGGCCGAGCGCCATCAGCATGGCGCCGAGGTTGGCGTAGCCGAGACCCGAGCTGACGGAAGCGACGCGAGTTCTCGCCGATCGCCTCGGTCGGGTAGTCGGCGTTGCCGACGATGATCTCCTGCGCGGTGAAGAAGACCTCGACCGCGTGCTCGAACGCTCTCGACGTCGAACGTGCCGTCGTCGTCGAGGAACTTCAGCAGGTTGAGGCTGGCGAGGTTGCACGCCGAGTTGTCGAGGTGCATGTACTCCGAACAGTTCCTTACAACGAGCCCGTTCACGATGTACGAGTGGTTGCGCGGCTCGCTCAGGTTGTACGTGAGCTCAACACCGTCGTCCGTGCGCTCGACGAGGCGGACACACGTGTCGGTCGTGTAGCGCACGTGCTCGCTCGAGGATGCGGTCGAGCGCTATCGGACTTGCTCGGCAGCGAGAAGCCGACGGCGTCAGCGAATCGCTCCATGCGAACGACCGGTGATGCGCAGGTCGAACATCGGACCCGCGTCGTAGAGCCGGAACGTGCCGTCCTTGCGGACGTACGTGAACGCCGGCTCCTCGGAGCGACTGCGAGTCTCGTAGATGCGACTGAAGACACCGAAGGTCGAGAGCAGCTTCTGGGCGTCCAACAAGAGCGCTCGTGACGACGAGCCGAGACCGACATACCTCTCCTTGGCCCCGTCGCGAGACACATCCGTCGGCGTCGAACAGGCCCTGCAGAAAGGCCGCGACCATCTCGGTCGGTGCTTCGTTGATCGACCATGGCACGGTCTTCTGGGGTGCCTTGCTACCGCTCACGCCAAGCGCTTCGAGGAACCGCGCGATCGCGTGGCGAGTCTGTCGCAGCTGCAGGGTGCCGTTCGGCTTGCACGGAGGGCTTGGGCTCACGTCCTCCGTTGAGGTCTGTGAGCAGCTCACGGTGCCGCGGCATCACGCTGACCCGGTCGTCGTCGCTGCCGTAGACCGTCGTCGCCACGTCATCGGAGATGCATCCGTCGCCGACCAGCCATCCGAGGTAGTGGGCGAACTCCTCGCTCCATTTCTCGGGGAGCTGCACACCCTTCCAGGTGCGGGCATCACGATCGGCGTAGTCGCGCACGTCGGTGGATACCGGGAGGTGGTAGTCGGCGGCGACGGCCGGCGCGGGCAGATCGAGTGTCTTCACTCGATCATCGGACGTGAGCTCCTGCGCCTCGACGTAGCCACGGTTCACCGTGAAGATGCGGTGGCTCGGCGTGCAGCGCAGCTCGGCGCCGTTCGAGAACCGCAGCTTCACGATCTCGTTCATGCCCGTGATCATCACTGCTTCGGGCGAGGTGATCTCGAGACGCTCGGACGGCTCGTCGGGATTCGTTGCGTCGTGCGTGTAGACGCCGAAGGTCTCGCCGAGGCGGGTGCGATCGATCAGATCCACGAACGGGATGAGGCCCTTGTCGGTGTGGACCATGGCATCGCCGGGGAAGCATGGGTTACTGCCATTGATGCGACCGGTGTTGGCGCGCGGTGTGCCAGTGGTTGATCGTCGTGTCGAACTGCATGCCCGGATCGGCGCACTCCCACGTGGCCTGCGCGATCTGACGCATCAGGTCGCGGGCCTGGACCGTCTTGACGACCTCGCCGGTCATGACGGCCCGAAGATGCCAGTCGGCGTCGTCGACGACGGCCTGCATGAACTCGTCGGTGACCCGCACCGAGTTGTTGGCGTTCTGGTACTGGACCGAGGTGATGTCCTTGCCGTCGAGGGTCATGTCGAAGCCGGCGGCCTCGAGCGCACGCGCCTTCTTCTCCTCGTGCGCCTTGCACCAGATGAACTCTTCGATGTCGGGATGATCGACGTTGAGGATCACCATCTTGGCGGCGCGCCGCGTCTTGCCACCCGACTTGATCGTGCCCGGCCGACGCGTCGGCGCCCCGCATGAAGCTGACCGGGCCCGACGCCGTGCCGCCGCCCTTCAACAGCTCCTGGCTCGAACGGATGTGGCTGAGGTTCACACCGGCACCCGAGCCACCTTTGAAGATCGTGCCCTCCTCCGTGTACCAGTTGAGGATCGAGTCCATGGTGTCGTCGACGGCCAAAATGAAGCACGCCGCGGCCTGCTGAGGCACGCCCTTGACGCCGATGTTGAACCAGACCGGGGAGTTGAACGCCGCCCGCTGGGTGACGATCAGGTACTTCAGTTCGTCGCGGAACGCGTCGGCTTCACGCTCGTCGACGAAGTAGCCGTCGCGCAGACCCCAGTCGGCGATGGTGTCGGCCACCCGGTCGGCCACCTGCTTGAGCGACCACTCGCGCTCGGGGGTGCCGATCGTGCCGCGGAAGTACTTCTGGGCGACGATGTTCGTGGCGTTGAGCGACCAGTCGACCGGGAACTCGACATCGGTCTGCTCGAAGGCCACCGAACCGTCGCGGTAGTTCGTGATGCGGGCGTCGCGCCGCTCCCACTCCACCAAGTCGTAGGGATGTACGCCTTCGGTGGTGAAGCGGCGGCGAATGCCGATCGCCGCTTGTTCGGGGGCCAGAGCCATTGGTGTTTCCTCCCGGTCAGAAACCTGCGTTGAGCTGCGTATCTTCGGCTCGAGAGCGTCGTCGGCCATCCGAGACTGGGTCGTCCAGGATACCGGCGCGCGAGGGGAGGCAGAACCACAAGATGTTGTGGCGTACTGGCCCCCCGATCCCCCCGGGCCACAAGATGTGCCGGTGATTACACCACCGTAATTACAGGGCTGTCAATGGTTGAAGGCGCCGATGGCCGAAAAACCTTCTCGAGCCCGTTCGTCAACGAAAGCTGCGACGCGAAGCAGCAGGTCAAGGGACGTCGGGTGAGCTCCGCGGGCGCTGGGCAAGCCTGCTCCACCCACCACGATCCTTCCCCCAAGCAGTCGTCCTGCCAGCCAACAACCGGGTGACGCCAGCCACCATCCGCTGTTCGCGCCGCAGCGCTCGTTGACACCCCTCGAACCTAAGGACAACTGCCTGTGGGGCAAAAGAGGGAACAACCTGTGAATTCGCGGTGGATTTCGCGTGCTCCATCCACAGGCCGACCACGCAGCGCGGCAAGCCCGGCGCGGGGTCGAATCAGCGAGCCCGGCGTACGGACGTGAAGGCGTCGGCAACCGTTGCGATTGCACCCGTCGGCTGGGGTGAACCGATACCGACCACGGGCGTGCCGTACCCGGGCAATCCCTCGGCCGCGGCCAGCTGGTCGACCACCGACTGCGCGAGCCGCCGCGAGAACATGATCGAGAGATGGCCCTGATCTTTGACCAAGATGTTCGTGGCTTCGAGATGAGGCTCGAGGATCATCGCCCGGCGGGCCGGCACCAAAAGGTCGAGGTTCGAGTAGTACGCCACGAACCGCGTCTCCAGGGGCCGAGCCGACCGCCGCAGCTCGGTCATCACCCGCGAATCAGGGCGTAACTGCAACCCGCTCGCGAGCGGGCTCACGAGCGCGAACGGGCTGCCGTAGCGAGCGAGCCGCACGCCACCATGGGGCGAAGCGATCGTCACGCACACCGCGGCGGCGTCGAGACCGGTCACCTGCACGGCGTAGCGAGCGATGACGCCCCCGAGCGAGTGCCCGACCACGTGCACACGCGGAACACCGAAGCGGTCGCACAGCTCCTCGGCCCGCTCGGCGCACAGCGCGGCCAGCGTCGGGATGTCCGCCCGCAGCGCGTTGTAGTTCAGCGCGTGGATGCGCCCGAACCCTGCTTGCTGCAAGTACCGACGCAGGAACATCCAGTTGGACTTGTTGGCGCCGAAGCCGTGAACCAACAGCACCGGGCGTGTCGACCTGCGACGGCTTGTCGACCAAGGCCTCGACCCCGGCGGCGCCGTTGTCGGCGAACCCGAGCGGCCACATCCCCATCGTGATCACGGTCGAGGCCATCTCGCGGAACTGGCCGGTGTAGGTGGTCGGCCGACGGGCGGCGTGGAACACCGCCCCCACCGGAGCAACCGCTCGCTGCACCACTCCCATGACCGATCCCCACTTCAGTCCGGACCGGCCCGCCGGTCCGCTTCCCCCGAGGCTCCCACCCAAGGCCGTTTCCGGCCAAAACGCCGGGCGTCGAAGTTCTAGTAGAGCGTCGGCGGGGCGCGGCGGACCGAACACGCTCCGCAACCACATTGCAACAAAGCCGCTACGGGGCGATCCGAGTACGTTCACCCCTGTGGACCAGGTCGTTCCCCGCTTCGTCGCCGATGTCGACGCCACCGCGCTCTACACCGCCGATGAGCGGCCCGCGGGCCCCGATCGGCCGTGGGTGGCCGTGAACATGGTGGCCAGTGTGGACGGCGCCGTGACGGTCGAGGGCCGCTCGGGAGGACTCAGCGGTGCGGGCGACAAGGCGATCTTCTTCGCCCTGCGCGGCGTCGCCGACGTGGTCCTCGTGGGAGCCGGCACCGTGCGGGCCGAGAACTACGGGCCGCCGCGCACGTCACCCGACGACCAAGCGGCGCGGGTGGCCCGCGGCCAGGCACCGTTCCCGACCATCGCCATGGTGTCCGGTCGTCTCGACCTCGATCCTTCGGCCCGCGTGTTCGTCGACTCACCCACGCGCCCGATCGTCCTGACCACGACGACGTCCGACGCAGGCCGGCGCGCCGCGCTCGAACCGGTGGCCGATGTGATCGTCGCCGGCGACGCCCACGTCGACCCCGACCTGGCACTGGCCCGACTGCACGAGCGCGACGCCAAGGTCGTCATCTGCGAAGGCGGCCCGACCCTCAATGGCGCACTACTCGCGAGTGGCGTGGTCGACGAGCTGTGCCTCACCGTCGCACCGGTGCTGGTGAGTGGCGATGATCCCCGCATGGCCCACGGCCCGACCGTGCATCCGCCCGACGCACTCGAACTCGACCGCGCGCTGCTGGACGACGGCTTCGTGTTCTTCCGCTATCTCAGTGTGCGCTGACTGCGCAGCAGCATGAAGCCGTTCAGTGCCGCTTGGGTGCGGTCTCTTTGGTGAGCAAGGTGATCTCGCGCTGGAAGTCGGCGGCGTCGTCGAAGTCCTTGTAGACGCTGGCGAACCGTACGTACGCGACCTCGTCGAGCTCACGCAGCTCCTCGAGCACGGCGAGGCCGATCTGGTCGCTCGTCACCTCGCCACCCAGCAGTCGCGACTGGTCCTCGACCGTCTCGGCCACGAGACCGATCTGTTCGAGCGTGACCGGCCGCCCCTTGGCCGCGGCGACGATGCCCGCTTCGATCTTTCCTCGATCGAACGGCACGCGGTCGCCCGACCGCTTCACGACCACGACGGGTTGTTCCTCGTGCCGCTCGAAAGTGGTGTAGCGATGACCGCAGGCCAAGCACTCGCGACGGCGCCGAATCGTGCCGCCGTCGTCGGCCATGCGCGAGTCGACCACCTTGTCGTCGACTTCGGTGCAGGACGGACAGCGCACGGCGGCGACGCTACCGCCGCGTGAGTGGGCATCGCGGCGCGGTTCAGCCGGTGAGGCCGTGGAGATCGATGCGTTGGCCCGCCTGCAGCACAGGGCCGCCCGCCCGATCAGCCAGCTCATCCACCAGCGACCGAATGTCGCCGGACGGATGAATCTGACGAGCGATCACCCAGAGGGTGTCGCCCGGCTGCACGTAATACTCCTCGGCCGCGGCCGGCGAAGCCGCAGCAGTCGCGGCCGAGGTTTGCGAATCTGTTGGGCTGCCACCGACCAAGGAGAGGGCGCCCACCACCGCCATCCAGAGGACGGCGGTGACGATGAGGACAACGAGGCCGACGCCGAGCCGGCGACGCAGGTACACCCGCTGCATGCCTCGATGAACCGAGGACCGGCCGCCGTGGATGACGCGTAGATCGGGCCGGCGCGGCTGGGCCGGGCGAGGTGCGGGCTGGATGGAGTTGGGCGAGGCGATGATCACGGCAGCCATGTGGGCAGTCTCCCGAGGTGGTGTGACACTGAGTCCTTCGGAGGGCGACAGGGGCGCAAAGCCGCCGGTCAGCCGGCTCGATGTGTTAGAACGTTCGTTCGGGAACGGACGTTCGTGGCTCGGTCAGCGTGGCACGAACATTCGTTCGTGGTCAAGACCCAAAATCGAACAGATGTTTGCGATCGGCCGAACAGGTCGCTAGGCTCTCGAACACACGTTCGCACAACCAACGGCCCGATCAGAGAACGGCCAGTCAGGAACAGGTGGAGCCATGACGCCGAGCACGGAGCTGACCCAGCGTCAGCTGGACATCATCGATTTCATCGAGCGCACGGTGAACGAACGCGGCTACCCGCCGTCGGTACGGGAGATCGGCACGGCCGTGGGCCTGACCTCGCCCTCGACGGTGCACAGCCACCTCGCGACCCTCCAGCGACTCGGCTATCTGAAGCGCGACCCGACCAAGCCCCGGGCCATCGAGGTGCGCTACGACCCGAACTCCGGCGCCGCCGTCGAGAAGCGACCGGTGCGCCACGTCCCGCTCGTCGGCGACGTCGCGGCCGGTACCGACGTGCTCGCGCAAGAGAACGTCGAGGAGCTGCTCCCCCTACCTGTCGACTTCTGCGGCGAGGGCGATCTGTTCATGCTGCGCGTTCGAGGCGAGTCGATGATCAACGCCGGCATCCTCGATGGTGACTACGTCGTCGCCCACGCCCAGACCGTCGCCGACAAGGGCGACATCGTCGTGGCGGGCATCCCGGGCGAGGAGGCCACGGTGAAGACCTACAGCCGCAAGGGCAACAAGGTCGTGCTCGTTCCGGCGAACGACTCGCTCGAGCCGATGAGCTTCGACGAGTCCGACGTTTCGGTCTTCGGGCGGGTCGTGAGCGTGCTCCGCAAGCTGTGAGCCAGTCGCCGGTACCGGGCCGGCTCACGGCCGTCACACTCGGCTGCCGTGATCTGTCCGCCCAACGACGCTTCTACCGCGATCTCGGGTTCGTCGAAGCCCCGGCCAGCTCCGACGACTGGGTCGCGTTCCACCTCGCGGGCGTGTACCTCTGCCTCTATGGCCTCGACGCGCTCACTGCCGAAGCGGCACCCGGCAGTACGGTACCGGCCCCCGGTTGGAACGGCGTCACGTTGGCCATCAACGTGGCTGCACCCGAGGAAGTGGACGTCGTGTACGCCGCGGCGGTGGCCGTGGGCGCGTCGCCGCTTGATCCACCCACCGATCGCCCGTACGGGCCGCGCGCCAGCTACGTCGCCGATCCCGAGGGCAACCGTTGGGAGATCGTCTTCGCGCCCGGCACCACCATCGACGAGAACGGCCAGCTGCGCGGCTTGGGCGAGGGCTGAACGCCCGCGATCAGAGCTTGGCCAGGGCCTCTTCGTAACGATCAGCCGGTCGAGCCGTGCCGAAGTCGGCGCTGGCGAAGGTGTCGACGACCTTGCCGGCTTTGTCGATCACGAAGGTGACCCGGTTGGCGCAGCCGAGCTTGTCGTTGAACACGCCGTAGGCCTGGGCGACCTCACCGTGGGGCCAGAAGTCCGAGAGCAGGGGGAACTGGTAGCCCTGCTGCTCGGCCCAGACCCGCTGGGCGTGGCGGGTGTCGCACGATACGGCGAGCACCTGCACCCCGGCGGCCTCGTAGGTGCTGAAGTCATCCCGCAGCTGGCACAGCTCGCCCTCGCACACGCCGGTGAACGTGAACGGATAGAAGACCAGGGTGACGGGCTTGTCGCCGCGGAAGCTCGAGAGCTTCACCACCTCGTTGCTCTGGTCCTTCAGCTCGAAATCCGGTGCTTCGTCACCGATGTTGACAGGCATGCGGAGTTGCTCGTTTCGTGGTCGATGGTCGGGCGACAGACGTCGCACACTCTAGAGGTCGCCGCGCAGGATCTGACGAAGGCGGGCTATTCGTGGATGCATGTGCGGACCCCGCAGGCCCAGGAGCTGTCGTTCGACATAACCGACATCGAGGTCGGGCCGAGCGACCGCGATGGCCCGCAGATCCACCCAGTCCTTGTCGCGCCCGAAGGACAACTTGAAGATCGTCAGATCCTCGGCGGACAAGAACGGAAGCTCCGTGCCAGTCGGGCCGAAAGGGTGACGCACACACCGGCGCTCGACCTCTGCGTACCGTTGCTCGTCGAGCGACGGGAAGACGTCGACGGGAAACGGGTCGTCTCGGCGGCGCAGTCGGATTCCCGCCGCCGGTATCCATTCGGCGCGTGCACGCTCCGGTTCCAGACCGATGGCCTCGAACACCGTCAGGACCTCATCGATCTCGGCGAGGGGGGTGAACACGTTCACGTCGACGTCCACTGTTCCTCGCGGCTCGGCGACGTAGGCCAGCGCCAGCGCACCTCCGAACGCGTGCGAGCGACTCGTCGACTGCAACCGCTCGTGCACCTGCAGAACCATGTCGATGACGCTCATGTCGGTCGACTGGCCTCGAGCGCCGCAGTTACGACGCGGACCCGTTCATCGATCGGGGTGTTCGGACCGACCGTCGCAACCTCGTCGGGCGGGTCCCCCGGGAGCGACGGCGGAAGGTCTTCATCAGGGAACCAGCCGACCTTGGGAAGCGGTCCGTAGACGATGTCGGAACCCGCAACAGCGGCCAACTCGTAGCCACAAGCCACCACCAATCGATTCAGCGTCTCGATTGACGGGGATCGCCGATCGTTCTCGATGGCCGAGATGTTCGGCTGGCTGACGCCGGAGACCTCAGCGAGCTGCCGTTGGGTGAGGCCACGCGAACGCCGGACCTGCACCAGGAAGGGTCCATACATGACGGTGAGTATATCGACTTCGATATGTCAGGCGAAGGTCAATCCGGAGGAGCGCCGAGCAACCCCTGGAGCGCGTCATGCACCGACTCGATCTGGGCCCGGTCGACCCACTCCCCCGCGGTGTGCGCCACCTCGCTGTGGCCGGGTCCGAAGTTGGCCGCCGGTATGCCGCGCTCGGCGAAGAACGCCACGTCGGTCCAACCCAGCTTGGCCCGCACCTCGAGGCCGTTGCGCTCGATGAGTCCGCGCAATACGGGATGCCCGAGCCCCGGTGCGGCGGCGCCGGCCACGTTGACGACCTCGACCAGGTCACCGTCGTCGACGGCCGAAGCCACGACCTCGCGCACGTGCGCCTCGGCCTCGGCCGGCGAACGATCGGGGGCGAACCGATGGTTCACCACGACCTCGACTTCATCAGGCACCACGTTGCCCGCCACACCGCCCTCGACCCTCACCGCCTGAAGGGCTTCGCGGTATTCGCAGCCGTCGAGTACCGGCCGGCGTTCGTCGTAGAGCTCGAACGTCGACAACAAACCGGCCAGACGATGGATCGCGTTACGGCCCATCCATGGCCGCGCCGTGTGGGCCCGCTCGCCGCGCAGCACGATCCGTAGACGCATCGTGCCCTGGCAACCGGCTTCGACAGCGCCGGCCGTGGGCTCACCCAGCAGCGCCACGTCAGCCTCGAGCAGGTCCGGACGGGCCGCCTCGATCTCGCGCAACCCGCTGTGTTCGGAAGCAACTTCCTCGCGTGCGTAGAACACGTACGTGACATCGACCCCGGGTTCGTCGACCGTGCGAGCCAGTTCGAGCATCACAGCCAGACCACTCTTCATGTCGGCGGCGCCCACCCCGTGCAGACGGTCACCCTCGACCGTGGCCCCGGCGTTTCCGTTGGGCGGCACGGTGTCGGTGTGGCCGGCCAGGATCACGCGAGTGGACCGGCCGAGCGCGGTCCGCGCCACCACGTTGTCGCCTAGCCGCGTGACCTCGAGCCACGGCGCGGCGCGCAGCTCGGCTTCGATCCGGTCCCCGATCGCTTGCTCGTTCCAACTGACCGACGGGATATCGACGAGCTCGGCGGTCAACGCCAGCAGATCGGTCACGGCAACCTCAGGTCGCCGCGCCGTGATCGCGCAGGACGTCGTTCAGCTTCGACTTGTCGTGACGCTCACCGGGCTCGAGGCGCTTGAGCACGAGTACGCACGCCAGCCCGAAATCGCCACCCGGGAACGAGCGTGGGCGCGTGGCGGCCACGGCGACGCACCACGAAGGCACCTCACCGCGCCCGAGCTCTTCGCCCGTCTCGGCGTCGATCACCGGGATCGAACCCGTGAGCACACACCCTGCACCGAGCACGACACCGTCACCGACCCGAGCGCCGTCGGCGACGATGCAACGACTTCCGATGAGGCAATCGTCGCCGACCATCACGGGCACGGCACCTGGTGGTTCGAGCACGCCACCGATGCCGACGCCGCCCGACAGGTGCACGTTGTCGCCGATCTGCGCGCACGACCCGACGGTGGCCCACGTGTCGACCATCGTGTTCTTGCCGACGCGGGCGCCGATGTTGACGTAGCTCGGCATCATGACCACACCGCGATCGAGGAACGCACCGAACCGTGCCGACGCGCCGGGCACCACCCGCACCCCCGCCGCCTGGTAGTCGCGCTTGAGCGGGATCTTGTCGGCGAACTCGTAGGGCCCGAGCTCGATCGTCGCCATCTCCGACTGCTTGAAGTAGAGCAAGATCGCCTGCTTGAGCCACGTGTGCACGACCGGCTGGCCGTCGTCGCCCCACTCGGCGACGCGGGCTTCGCCCTGGTCGAGCAAGCGGATGGCGTCGAAGATCGACTGATTGGCATCGACGTCGTCGGGCTTCAAGTCGGCTCGACGATCCCAGATGTCCTCGATGGTTGCCTGCAGGTCGGCCATGGTTCGGCAGGCTACCGGACCGACTCCACCGGACTCCCTGGGGGTTTCGCGACTGGCTCACGGCGGCCACGCCGCCGCGCGACCACCAACACGACCACACCGGCAGCCAACGGCACGCCGGCCAGGACGAGCAACCCCCACGGAGTGCGCAACCACGCCATGCCGAGCTCGCGGCCCACGGCCAGGCTCGACGGCAGGTCGGATTGATAGTTCGCGGCGACGATGCTGTCGCGGGTCGAGAGGCTGCGACCTGCAGCAGATACCCCCCGCGACGCGGCGCGTTGAACCGAGCGATGGCCCGGCCTTCGTTCGGTGGCACGTGGTAGGCGAAGGGCGCCGCGCTGGATCCGGGCGCGACGAGTGACTCGACCGGCACCGACTGCCCACGCTCGTCGACCACGGTGATCGCCAGGGGCGGCGGCAGGTCGCGGGTCGGTCGCGCCGGCGCCCTCCTCGAAGATGAGATAGTCGCCGGGCCGACTGATCGTGATCGTGCGCTCGGCCCGCAGCAACGAGAACCGCACGAAGCCGTAAGGCGAGAAGGCGCCGACCCAACCGATGGCGCCGACGATCGCGATGAGGACCAATGCGAAGCCGACGAGCGCCAACCACGGGATCCGGCGGCGAGGGCGCCGCGTCGGTCGGCTGGGTAGCGGCGGCGCGAGGGGCGGCGGCAACAAGGCGCCGAGACCTCAGCCCGAAGGTGGGCGGTCGTCGGGCGCGGGCCAGGGCGAAGGCGCCGGGAGGCGCGGCCGACGGTTCGTCGGGTGACGGTGGTGTCGTGCCGGGCGCGGGCCACGGCGACGAACCCGGTGCGGGCGGCGGCCAGGCCGATGCCGGCGGGCCTGCGGGCGGTGCCCACCCTCCAGGCCCGGGCGCGGGTTGGCCCCATCCCGGCGCGGTGCCAGGGGGTGGGCCTCCGTAGGGACCGCCGGTCGGTGGGCCGCCGTAGGGACCGCCGCCGTAAGGCGGCTGGTACGGCGCGTAGGCCGGTCGCCGACGGGCCCGGCTGCGCCGCACGATGGTGACGATGAGGATCACGAGCCCGACGAGGAACGACACCGCGCCGAGGGCGATCGACCCGAGGATCCCGCCGACCCTGCCGCCGTCGAACAGCGGACGGCCGATCGCGATCTGATCGCCCGCACGAGCGCCGGGCTCGCCGACCGTCGGTCGCCTCGATCGTGTACGCACCCGGCGTCGACGCGTGGAACTCGTACAGCGCCTCGCCGTGATTTCCTCCGACGGAGTACGAGTAGCTGTCCGTCGAATACTCCACGTTGATCGCTCGACCGTTCGGCGCGGTCACGTCGACCGATGGCAAGCCGTACGACCAGTCGCGGTTGAGCGTGCTCTCGTAGTAGATCGTCCAGTCACCGTCGTCGAGCGTCACGACCTCCTTGCCGGGCACGCGAATGCGCTCGAAGTCGTTCGGAGCATCGACGAGACCGACGATGGCGACGACGAACCAGATGATGGCGATGCCACAGCCCACGACCAGGATCCCACCGCCGATCCAGTAGCCCGCGGGCGACACCTTCCGTCCGGTCGTGGCCATCGGTGGCTGGGCCGGCGGCATCTGGTACGGACCGGGAGGCCCGGTGGGCGATGTCACCCCACCATTGTGACGCACCTCGACCCTCGAGCCGCGGGCTCGCCGGTGTGTCGTCAGACCCGAGCCAGCCGTTCGGCCACGAGGTCGAGCCGATCGTCGGGCTGCACCATGGCGAGCCGTACGAACGGCGCACCGGCGACTCCGTAGAACTCGCCCGGGCTGACGAGCATCCCGCCTTGCTCGGCCAGGAGGGCGGCCAGTGCCCACGCATCGCCGTCCGGGGCCGGAGCCCAGAGATAGAACGCGCCGTCCGGCAGCGGGACGTCGACGCCGATCTCGCCCAACAGACCCTGGCAGCGCTCCAGCCGATGGGCGTAGCGCGCCCGTTGCTCATCGACGTGAGCGGTGTCGGCCCATGCCGCGATGGCCGCTGCCTGCACCGGCCCCGGCACCATGAAGCCGGCGTGCTTGCGCACCTCACTCAGGTAGCGGACCAGGTCGGGGTCGCCGCCGTAGAAGCCGACGCGCGCGCCCGCGAGGTTCGACCGCTTCGACAGCGAGTGCACGGCGAGAACCCCGTCGATCCCATGTTCGAGGATCGTGTGCGGCGAACCCTTCCAGGTGAACTCGGCATAGCACTCGTCGCTCAGCATCGGGCACGTCATGAGCTCGCCCCCACGCCGCCACCGCCGCGAGGTCGTCGAGACCGCCGGCCGGATTGCCCGGTGTGTTGACCCACAGGCACAAGGCACGCGCCGCATCGTCCTCGTCGATCGCATCGAGGTCGAGACGGAAAGACGCGTCGACCGGAACGGGACCGGCTTCGCTCCCGCGAGCTCCGCGCCCATGGCGTAGCTCGGATAGCTGATCGCGGGATAGAGCACGACGTCGCGGTCGGGCCGGCGCAAGCGCAGCCAGTGTGGCGCGCCGGCCACGAACTCCTTGGTGCCGATGCACGCCGCCACATCGTTCGGATCGATGGTCACACCGAACCGCGTACCCACCCATCGGGCGGCCGCCTCGCGAAAGGCGACGGTTCCGATCGAAGGTGGATAGCCCCGCTCGGCGCCCGAGCGGGCCAGCGCCTCGACCACCACGTCGGGCGTTGGGTCGGTCGGTGTACCGACCGACAAATCGACGCACCCGCCGGCGTGGCGATCGGCGATGGCACGCAGGTCGTTCAGCCGGTCGTAGGGGTACGGCGGCGGGGTGAAACCGACGGTTGCAGTCATGGCTTCACTCGACGACGAACTCGGTCCATTGCGACACGGCAGCATCATCGAGCCGGGCCCGCACCCGCATTCCGGTCTCGGTTGCCGTTTCGACCAGCACCTCACCGTCGCGGTGGAGCGACGCCAAGATGTCACCGCGCTCGAAGGGCACGAACAGCTCGTGCACGGTGGTCATCGCCCGCAGTCGATCGGCCATGGCCCGCAGGAGCTCGTCGATGCCCTGATTGGTCCGGGCCGACACCGCCACGGAACCGTCGTGGTCTGCGGCGAGCTTGGCCGCCCGCTCGGGGTCGAGGTCGGCCTTGTTGAACACCACGAGCTGGGGCACCGTGCGCGCCCCGATCTCCTGGAGGACCGTGTCGACCGCAGCCATGTGCTCCTCGGGCTCGGGCGTGGCCGAGTCGACGACGTGTACGAGAAGATCGGCTGTGACCACGACGTCGAGCGTCGACTTGAAGGCCTCGACCAGTTGGTGCGGCAGCTTGGTGATGAAACCGACCGTGTCGGTGAGCAACACCGTCTCGCCGCCCGGCAGGTGCAGACGACGCGTGGTGGCGTCGAGCGTGGCGAACAACCGGTTCTCGACGAGCACGCCGGCGTCGGTCACGCGGTTGAGCAGTGTTGACTTGCCGGCGTTGGTGTAGCCGACGATGGCCACGGTGTGCAGTCGTGATCGACGCCGGGCCTTGCCCTGTGTGAGCCGGGCCTTGGTGATGTGCGCGCAAGGTCGCCTTCGAGCTTGTGGAGCCGGCGTTCGATACGGCGACGGTCGACCTCGAGCTGCGTCTCACCGGGACCACGGGTGCCGATGCCACCGGCCTGCTGGCTGAGACGGTTGCCCTTGCCGCGCAGCCGCGGCAGTTGGTAGCGGAGCTGGGCCAGCTCGACCTGGGCCTTGCCCTCTTGGCTGTGGGCGTTCTGGGCGAAGATGTCGAGGATCACGGCCGTGCGGTCGAGCGCCGTACGGCCGAGGTCGCGCTCGAGGTTGCGTTGCTGCGCGGGGCTGAGCTCGTCGTCGAACACAACCGTGTCCGCATCGACGTCGTCGCACAGTTCGCGCAGCTCCGTCACCTTGCCGGCCCCGATGTACGTCGCCGGATCGGGTGCCGATCGATGCTGCAGCGTGCGGCCGACCTCGTCGGCACCGGCCGTGTCGACGAGCAGCGACAACTCGTCGAGCGATCGCTCGGTGTCGTCGTCGGACTCGGCCGGACGCGTGACGCCCACGAGCACGATGCGCTCACGGAAGGCGCGATCGATAAGACCGCCGGCTTCACCACCGAACTCGCCGAATCCGCCGCGATGCGAGTCAGTGTCGTTTCTAGGTGATGGCATCGGCGACCTCGATCGATGCGATGAACTCGGACGGCCCGATCAAAACGACGTGTTCGCCGAGTTGCACCCGCGCCGAACCGCCGGGCATCTCGACCGTCGCGGTCTCGCCGACCAGACCCCAAGCGTGCGCGACGTGAGCGGCGGCGCACGCGCCCGTGCCACATGCCTGCGTGACACCGGCGCCGCGTTCCCAGACGCGCAGCACGATGCCATCGGCACGACCGTCGTCCTTGGCGATGAACTCGACGTTGATGCCTCCGTCGAACTGCTGCTCGAGCCAGCCGCCGCGCGTCTCGAGGTCGACCAACTCCGGCGCGTCGGTCTCGATCACGAGATGCGGATTGCCCATGTCGACGGTGGCGTGCCGCGCTCCCGAGCTCGCTCGCTACCGGCGAGGGCACATCGGGACCCGGACGGGCGGGACCCATGTCGACGCTCACCTCGACGACGCCGGGACTGCTCGGTTGCAGCTCGAGAACGCGCACGCCGCCATCGGTCGCGACGCGGAACGTGCCGGCCTCGCAGTGCCGGGCCTGAGCCACGGCTTGCACGAGACAACGGATGCCGTTGCCGCTCATCTCGGCGCGGCTGCCGTCGGAGTTGAACAGGTGCATGACGACGTCGATGTGGTCGGCATCGTTGATCGGTCGCGCGCCGTGGATCAGCCCGTCAGCCCCGATGCCGGTGCGGCGGTTGCACAACCGACGAGCGAGTTCGCCGTCGACGGTCAGGGCGCGGTCGTTCACCTCGTCGAGAGCAACGAGGAAGTCGTTCGCCAGACCGTGATGTTTGCTGAGCCGCACCGAGTCAGTCTCCCAGGAGCTCGTCGAGATGGGCGAGAACATTCTGCCCAGCTCCGGCGTCGATCCAGCCGATGCGGGGGTCGCGACGGAACCAGCGCTCCTGGCGCCGGGCGAACTGCTTGGTCCGGGTGACGGCGAGCTCGACGGCCTCGTCGAGATCGGTCTCGCCCTCGATATGGGCCAGCAGTTCCTTGTAGCCGAGCGCTTGGCGGGCCGTTCGCGACAGTCCCGCGGGACGATTCCGCAGTGCCTCTACCTCCGCCAGGAAGCCGGCCTGCATCTGGGCGGCGAATCGCGTCTCGATGCGCTCATCGAGCTCCTCGCGCTCCACGCGAAGGCCGAGCAGCTGGAAGGCAGTCGGCGGATAGCTGTCGAGTCCGGGGCCGAACGACGAGAACGGCCGACCGCTACCCAGCGTGACCTCGAGGGCTCGCACCACCCGGCGACGGTTCGTCGGTTCCATGCGCGACGCGGCGACCGGGTCGAGCGTGGCGAGCCGGTGATGGAGTTGGACCGTGTCTCCGTCGTACTCCACCTCGGCTCGTACGGCTGGATACTGGCCGGGCAGATCGAGATCGTCGATGATGGCGCGGAGATACAAACCAGTGCCGCCGACCAGCAGCACGCGGTTTCCCCGCGCCTCGATCTCACACAACGCCTCCGTCGCGGCCGACTTGAACGCGGCGACAGTGAACTCATCGGATGGTTCGGCTACGTCCAGAAGATGATGAGGGACAGCTGCACGTTCCGCCGCCGTCGGCTTGGCGGTACCGATGTCCATCCCGCGGTACACCTGCATCGAGTCGACCGTGACGATCTCGATGTCGCGGTGCTCCAGCGCGAGGGCGAAAGCGGCCGCCGACTTCCCGGACGCCGTCGCACCGACGAGCGCGAGGTGTCGCGTCAGCCTGCCACCACCGGGATACGGGTGCGGTGCCGCGGCCGAGCCGTGACATCGACGAGCTCGCCCATGAGGTGATGGGCGCCGGCCGCCGATACCCGAACGGCGGCGAAGGTGCCCGGTCGGAGTGGCTCTGCCGCATCGAAGTGCACCAGTTTGTTGTGCGGCGTGCGCCCAGTGGTGAGGCTCGGGTTCGTCTTGCTCGGACCCTCGACGATCACTTCTTCAATGCGTCCGACTCGTGCTCGATGTTTGGCCGCGGTCGAACGCTCCACCACGACACGCAGCCGCTCGTAGCGCTCAGCCACGACGGGAGCCGGAACGAATCGGTCGACCATCGACGCCGCCTCGGTACCCGGTCGAGGCGAGAACACGAAGGTGTACGCACTGTCGTACTCGGCCTCGGCCACAACGGCGAGCGTCTGTTCGAAATCATCGTCGGTCTCACCGGGGAAGCCCACGATGATGTCGGTCGTCACGGCCAGGTCGGCCACGCCCGCCCGCGCGGCTCGAAGCTTCTCGAGATACCGGCGGGCGGTGTAGCCACGGTGCATGGATGCGAGCACACGGTCACTGCCCGACTGCAACGGCAGGTGCAAGTGCGGACAGACCGCGGCGTTTCCGGCCATGGACGCGATGGTCTCGGGACGCAAGTCCTTCGGATGTGGGCTCGTGTAGCGCACGCGGCGGATGCCATCGATGTCGGCCACCGCGTCCAAGAGCTCCGCGAAGAGCGGTCGGCGTCTGGTGATGTCGCGGCCATAGGAGTTGACGTTCTGGCCGAGCAGCGTGATCTCGACCACCCCCTCCTCGGCCAGTCGCCGCACTTCGTCGACGAGCTCGTCGAACGGGCGACTGATCTCGCGCCCCCGCACCGATGGCACGATGCAGAAGGCGCACGAGTTGTCGCACCCGATCTGGATCGTGACCCACGCGGCGTGATCGACCTCGCGCTTGACCGCTATCGCAGAGGGGAAGGCGTCGGCGTCGTCGGTCGCCTCCTCCCAGATCTCCGTGACGGCCCCATACTCACCGGCGTGGTGCAACAGCTCGACGGCGCGATGCACGTTGTGCGTGCCGAACACCACGTCGACGTGCCCCGCCTTCTCGCGTACGAGGTCCCGGTCCTTCTGGGCCAGGCAGCCGCCGACCACGATCTGCAAGTCGGGACGTTGCGTCTTTCAGCGACTTGAGGTGGCCGAGCGTCCCGTAGAGCTTGTTGTCGGCGTTCTCCCGGATGCAGCAGGTGTTGAGCACCACGACATCGGCCTCGTCGACCGACTCGGCGGGCGTCATGCCGTCGGCCTCGAACAGCCCGGCGATGCGCTCCGAGTCGTGTTCGTTCATCTGACACCCGAAGGTGCGGATCAGGTACCGCTTGGCCACGACGGACCAGGTTACGGGCTGGGCTGGCGCACCCGGTAGCTCAGGTACGGCCCATCAGTACTGCGGCGGACCACCGGGAAAGCCGATCCGGCCGATCTGACCCTGGTTCCGCACGGCCCGATCGGTGCTGAACAGGTACCAGAGGGCGATGAAGAAGCCGACGAAGGGCAGGAAGAGGCAGACGAAGAGCACGACCGCCCACAGGGTCTTGCTCTTGCGGGCCGCCTCGAACATCCACCGCGGCCTCGACACGCACGCGATCAGTGCCCAGATGCGAAAGAGCAACAGGAACGCATCGATCATCAAGATGGCAAACGCCGTGTTCCCGCTCATGCCCCGTCCCCCTGCTCACGTACTCGCCGGTCCATCGGAGAAGGGTAACGGCCGCGGACGGTGTCAGCCCTGGACCCGCAGTTTCGGCCGCACCGAGAGCAGGTAGTAGATGCCGAGCACGGCACCGACGATCGTGAAACAGAAGATGCCCACCAGCAAGAGGACGATCCAGGTCCCGCGACTCTGGCCGATCCGATCGAAGTCGTCATTGGTGCGCATGCTCGCGTCGACGAGCGACCACAGCGGGAACACCAGGAAGATCGCCGCAACGACCAGGATGACGACGAGTTCCGGCGCGCCGATGATCATGGGCGGCGAACCCTATTCAGCCGGAGGCGTTGGTGGCGGTTCGAGTTGCTCCATGAACTCGATCCGCATGTTGCCCGGTGCGTCCACGAACACGATGCGCCGACGTACCGAACACACCGGACACGACATCGGGACCCCAAACGACCTCGTGGCCCTCGATCTCGCGATCGAGGTCGTCCGTGAACGTCGCCACGTGCAAGAAGCCGTCGGCGGGAAGGTCGACATCGTCCTCGTAGATCGCCCGAGTGAAGAGCGTGATCTGCAACGGTCCCGAGCGAGACGTCGACGCGCTCGCCGCCGTTCCACGGCCCGCGGTCGCGCGCGACGCCGCCGGCCCGCTCGTAGAAGTCGATGGCGGCATCGATGTCGCCGACCTTGACGGCCAGATTGGCCACACCGGTCACCGCCACAGGCGTGGGCTCTCTGAACCTGACACAAATGTCAGCTTAGTATCGGCGCCCATGAGCGAACCCGAGCGTCCTCCGCTGCGCGTGGGCATCGTCGGCCTCGGCCGCATCTACGACCTCCACATCCTCGGACACCGCGACAACCCTCGGTCGAAGGTCGTCGCGTTGTGCGACACCAACGTCGAACGACTCGCGGAGCGGGGTGCCGAGTTTCCCGACGCACAGCAGCTGACGAGTCTCGACGAGCTACTGGCACTCGACCTCGATCTCGTCGACGTGCTCGTGCCGACGCCCGCCCACGCCGATGTGGTGTGCGCCGCGCTCGAAGCCGGGCATCACGTCAACGTGCAAAAGCCGATGGCACCCACGCTCGCCGAGGCCGACCGCATGATCGCGGCGGCGCGTCGCGCCGACCGCACGCTGCGCGTCATGGAGAACTTCGTGTTCTACGAGCCGCTGCAGCGGATGAAACAGCTCGTCGAGTCAGGCTCGATCGGGGACCCCGTGGGGTTCGCCATGAAGATGGTGGGCACCGGTCTCGGCGGCTGGGAGGTGCCGCTCGACACCTGGATGTGGCAGATGGAGCAGGTCAAGACGGGCACCGGGATCCTCACGTTCGACGACGGCTGGCACAAGTTCGCAGTGGCGCTGTGGTTGTTCGGCCCCGTCAAGCGCGTCATGGCCTGGCTCGGTACCACCGATCTGGGTGCCGGCTACCTGATGGACGCACCCGGCACCGTGATGTGGGAGCACGAGTCCGGGCTCCGCGGAGTCTTCGACATCACGCTGGCGCCGGACATGGTCATGCGCTCCGACTACTACTCCAACGACGAGCGCTTCGAGGTCACCGGCAAGAAGGGGTTCGTGCGGGTGAACCACTGCACGGCTCACGGCCTGCAGCAGCCGACGCTCGAGCACTACGTCGACGGCACGGTGACGAGCTATCACGCGCTCGACGACGACTGGGCCAGCTCCTTCCGCGACTCGACCCGCCACGCGGTCGATTGCCTGTGGTCCGGCGAGGTGGACGGCATGCTGTTCGGAGCCGAGGCGGCCCGCGAGATCCTGGCCTTCACGTTGGCGGCGCGAGAATCCTCACGACGCGACGCTCCGGTCGAGCTGGCGGAGTTCGCGGCCGTCGACTGAGCCGAAAACCGAGCGGCAAAACCAGGCCGGAACGGCCACCCCACTCGGAGGGGACGAGCAGAGGATGACCGTTCCGGAAACTACCGACTGGCAGGTGCCGGTAGTGGGGCTTGTTCGGACCTGTGAAGGTCAGTCTCCGAGCACGATGGGTTCGTCGTCGGCTTCGGACATCTCGTCTTCGACCTCGACATCGCCGAGCCCGACTTCGGTGCGAATCCGCTCGGAGATCTCGACCATGATCTCGGGGTTGTCGTGCAGGAACTGCTTGGCGTTCTCGCGGCCTTGGCCGAGTTGCTCACCTTCGTAGGTGAACCACGCGCCCGACTTCTTGACGATGCTGAACTCGACACCGACATCGAGGAGCGAACCCTCGCGGCTGATACCCCGGCCGTACATGATGTCGAACTCACACTGACGGAACGGAGCCGCCACCTTGTTCTTGACGACCTTCACCCGGGTGCGGTTACCCACGACCTCGACGCCATCTTTGATGGCTTCGATACGGCGGATGTCGAGCCGCACCGACGAGTAGAACTTCAGCGCCCGACCACCCGGCGTCGTCTCCGGGCTGCCGAACATCACGCCGATCTTCTCGCGCAGTTGGTTGATGAAGACGCAGACGGTGTTGGTCTTGTTCAGGTTGCCGGTGAGCTTGCGAAGGGCCTGCGACATCAACCGGGCCTGGAGCCCGACATGGGTGTCGCCCATCTCGCCTTCGATCTCGGCCCGGGGTGTGAGGGCGGCGACCGAGTCGATCACGACGACGTCTATGGCACCCGATCGGATGAGCATGTCGGTGATCTCGAGCGCCTGCTCCCCCGTGTCGGGCTGGGAGATCAGCAACTCGTCGACGTCGACCCCGATCGCGCCGGCATAGTTCGGGTCCATGGCGTGCTCGGCGTCGATGTAGGCGCAGATGCCGCCGTTGCGTTGCGCCTCGGCCACGACGTGCATGGCGAGGGTGGACTTGCCCGAGGACTCCGGGCCGAAGATCTCGACGACCCGACCTTTGGGCAACCCGCCGATCCCGAGGGCCAGATCGAGCGCCAAGGCGCCGGTCGAAATGGAATCGATCGGCACCACACCCTTCTCGCCCATCCTCATCACGGCGCCGGCGCCGAACTGCTTTTCAATCTGGCCCATGGCCATCTCGAGGGCTTTGTCTCGCTCCACGGTGGCTTCCCTTCTGGTGTCTTACGAGCAGTTACTTGGCTGCAACCGAGCGCCGCAGCGATCTGTGTTGACTCTGGATTGACTGGATGAGTCGACCCTACGCAGAGGGTGTGACAACGAACGACATCAGCGTAATTGCGAACGACTGTTCGATCAAGGACCGATCGCATTATCTGTGGGATCAGGGCCCCTGGATTGGTCGGCCGGAGCGGGAACGGACAGGGGGCGCCTAGCGTTCACCACCGCGATCGAAGAAATCACGCAAGCAAGCAGGGAGAACGCCATGGCCGACACCGTTCCCACCGAACCCGTACTCGACGAAGACGCGCTCCGCGAGCGCCTCACGCCCGAGCAGTACCAGGTCACCCAGGAAGCCGGGACGGAGCGGGCTTTCACGGGTGAGTACTGGGATTGCCACGACGACGGCGTGTACCGCTGCGTCGTCTGTGACGAGCCCCTCTTCTCCTCCGAGACCAAGTTCGAGTCCGGCACCGGCTGGCCGAGCTTCTGGCAGCCGCTCGACGAGGACGCCGTCGACGTCAACACCGATACCAGCCATGGGATGGTGCGCAGCGAGGTCGTGTGCACGAAGTGTGGCGCTCACCTGGGCCACGTGTTCCCCGACGGCCCCCGCCCGACGGGAGCGCGGTACTGCATGAACTCGGCGTCGCTGCGCCTCGACCGCGACACCGATCCGAGTGGGGCCGATCCGGCGCAGGACGAGACCGAGGACTGACGCTCAGACCCCCAACAAGTCGGGGTACCGCTGCGACGCTCCGCCGGAGACGATGCCGGCATGAGCAACCAAGACAACAAGACGATCGTCCGGGGCTTCATCGATGCACTGTTCACCGATGGAGACCTCGGCGCGACCGATACGTTCCTGTCCCCTGACTTCGTGAACCACGATCCGCCGATCGGGCTACCGCCTGACGCCGACGGCATGCGGACAGCCGGCGCCATGTTCCGCGAGGCGTTCCCCGACTGGCACAGCGAGCTGCACGCACTCGTCGCCGAGGACGACATCGTGGTGGAGCGGTTCACCGCGTCGGGCACCCACCGCGGTGAGCTGATGGGTGTCGCCCCGACCGGCAAGCCGGTCGAGCTCGAGGGAATCAACATCTTCCGGGTCCGTGACGGGAAGATCACCGAGCGATGGGGCCGCCTCGACGAGCTCGGCCTCTTCCGACAGCTCGGTCTGGCCGGCTGATCGCGCCGGGCCCCACGTACGCTCCAGGTTGATGACTGTGATCGAGCGGAGGCGCCAGGTCGACCGACTGGCGAAACGCTGCTACGCCGGGCTCGAGGTCGGCGCGTTGCAGTCGGAGGTCCTATGGGGACTGCGGGAGGTGATGTCGATCGACGCCGCGTTCTTCGCGACCGTTGATCCCGCCACGATCCTCTTCACGTCGGTGATCACCGAGGCACCGCTCGACGCGGCCACACCGCTGTTCCTCGAGAACGAGTTCGGCCACGACGACGTCAACAAGTTCACCGCGCTCGCTTCGGTCGGTGATCAGGTGCGATCGCTCGACCAGGCCACCAACGGCGACCGGTCGACGAGCGATCGGTACCTCGACGTGATGGCGCCGATGGAGCTCGGCGACGAGCTACGGGCCGCGCTGGTGTCGAAGGGTCGTTGTTGGGGCGTGCTGTGCCTCCATCGCGCCGATGCCACGACCGGCTTCAGCGACGAAGAGATCGCACTCGTCCGCCTCCTGGCGCCTCACCTCGCGGAGGGGCTTCGCCGGGCCCTCGTCGTCAGCGGGGTGGTCCCATCGAGACCCGGGACCCGAGGGCCCGGCATCATCGTCCTCGACGACGACATGGCCATCACGTCCATCAACGAAGAGGCGGAGTGGTGGATGGCCGAGCTCGTCGACCCCGCCTGGATCGATCTCGGCAACGGGTCACTGCCGGCTGCCGTCTTCGCCGCCGCCGCCGTCCTGGCCCGCGTCGAGCACGACGATGCTCCGACAGGGACGCCAGCCCCGCCACCGCCTTCGCGGCCGCCACCGGCGGCGATCCGACTCCGATCCGCAGATGGACAATGGCTCACGCTGCATGCGTCTCGTCTGACCGGCGTCGGCGGTGAGCAGACCGCCGTCGTCCTCGAACCGGCCCGTCCGGCCGACGTGGCGTCGATCTACCTCGACGCCATCGGCCTCACCCCCGCGCAGACGCGTGTCGCGTCGCTGGTCCTCCAAGGTCGATCGACCCAGCAGATCGTCAACGAGCTGCGGATCTCGTCGCACACCGTGCAAGAGCACCTGCACGCGGTCTTCGAAAAGCTCGGGGTCGCCAGCCGCCGCGAGCTGGTTGCGACGCTGCTCGGCGACCACCGGTGAGCGCATGATCAGCTTCGAAGCAACCGCCACCAGCGTCGCATCACCCGATGCCGTGTTCGCTACATGGATCGACGTGACGCGCTGGGCCGAGGGCGACGAGATCGAACAGGCGACCATCGACCGCGACTTCGGTCCCGGCGCGGTGATCCGGAGCAAGGCGAAGGGCCTACCGGCGTCCAAGCTCGTTGTGACGATCGTCGACGGACCCAGCCGGTGGGTCGACGAATCGCGGCTTCCCGGGGTGCGGTTGACCTTCGAACACATAGCGACCGCGCAGGGATCCGGCACCCTGCTGGCCGAGCGCGTCACCTTCACGGGACCGCTGGCCCGCCCCGTCGCGCGGGTGGTCCGCAGCGAAGCTGCTTCACCTCATGGTGTCCTCGACGGAACACATCGCCCAGACGGCGGGAACAACCACGTAGCGGAGAACTACTCCCCCAGCGCCCACGACGCGACGGTCGCGTGCTCCGCGCCAGTGGGGCGCGTGACGCTCTCGACCAGGTGTACGCGGTCGACCGAGAAGCTCCGATCGAACGACGCTCCGGCCAAGCCGCAAGCAGCCCGGTTGCGCAACCGGGCCAACGTGAGATGACCGCGAAACGGCCGCGGGTCGGGCGGTTCACCCAGATCCGCGGTCGCCTCCGCGATCGACGACGCCAGCTCGTCGAGGCCTGCGACCGGTACACACACCACCGAACGACCCAGACGACTGACGCGCGGCCCGAGCTCAGCGGTCGCACCCCTGAGCGACGGGATCAACCCGGCGAGACGTCCTTTTGCCGGCTCCACATCGGTCATACCGAAGAACCGCAGCGTGACATGCAGCTGTTCCTCCGGCACCCAACGCACGTCGGGGCCGGCTTCACGAGGCAGTGCGCGCAGTGCGTCGACGATCGCCCCAGGCGGGTACACGGCGACGAACAGTCGCGGCATGCCGTCACCCAGCGAGCAGGCTGCGCCGGAGCAGGTCGAGCACCGAGATGGTCGCGAACTGCCGTACCCGGGCGCGGTCACCAGGAAGGCGCACCATCACCGACTGGGCCTGGTCGCCTTCGGCGATGGCGAGGAACACCGTGCCGACCGGCATGCCCTCTTGCTCATCGGGCCCGGCCACCCCGGTGACCGCCAGTGCGACGTCGCTGCCGAGCACCCGGCACGCGCCCACGGCCATGGCCTCGGCCGCCTCGGCGCTCACCACGGGCCCGTCGGGCACGCCGAGCACGTCGTACTTCACTTCGGATGCATAGGAGACCACGGCACCGCGGAACACTTCGCTCGCGCCCGGGACGTCGGTGAGCCGTGACGCGATCAGGCCACCCGTGACGGACTCGGCCGTGCCCATCGTCAAGCCGCGCTCGCGCAACAGTCCGAGCACGACCTCCTCCATCGACTCGTCGTTCTCGCTGAAGATGAACTCGCCGAGGATGCCGCGCAGCAAAACCACTTCGTCATCGAGCACCTTCTCGGCCTCGTCCTCGGTCTCGGCCTTGGCGGTGATGCGCACCTTCAGCCCCTCCATGCCACTGGCGAGGAACGCGATCGTGCAGTGACCCGACTGATCGAGCTCCTCGAATCGGGGCGCCAGCATCTCGGCCAGACCCGATTCCGATTGTCCCCACGTCCGCAGAACGCGGCTGCGGATCACGGCGGTGACCCCGGCGCGGCGCTGCAGATCGGGAACCACCGTGCCGGCCACCATCTCCTGCATCTCGTAGGGCACGCCGGGCACGGCGAAGATGACCTTGTCGCCGATCGGGCAGATCAGGCCCGGCGCCGTCCCGGGCTGCTGCGGAATGGTCGTCGCGCCCTTGGGCACCATGGCCTGGCGGAGGTTGTTCTCGGGCATGTGCCGACCGCGACCACCGAACATGTTGCGAATGCGTTCCTCGATCACGGGGTCGAGCTCGAGCTCGACGCCCATGACGTCGGCGATGACGTCCCGGGTGATGTCGTCCTGGGTCGGCCCCAGCCCCCCGCAGACCACGACGGCGTCCGAACGCTCGAGCGCGAGCTCGAGCGACGACCGGATGCGGTCCCAGTTGTCGCCCACCTTCGTCTGGAAGTAGGTGTCGATGCCGGCGAGCGCGAGTTGCTCACCGATCCACGACGAGTTGGTGTCGACTATCTGCCCGAGCAGCAGCTCGGTGCCCACGGCCACGACCTCACAGCGCACGGGCGGACCCTAGCGGCCTGGGCTCGACGAACCGGTACTCAATCGTCCTGCATCGTCGTGGCGGCTTGGCGGCCGTCGCGCAGGTACTGGAATCCGCTGAACAGCGCCATGAAGACCGAGGCCCACAGAAGGGCGTTGGCGATCCAGTGGTACGACGTCGTCCACGGAAGTAGCACGGCTCCGACGGTCAGCGACTGCAAGAAGGTCTTGATCTTCGCCGTCAGACCGAGCCGGCACCGCCAAGCCCTGACGACCGAGCTGCACGCGATAGAGGCTGATGCCGATCTCGCGCACGGCGATGATCGCGACGGGGAGCAAGGGCAGGGCGTCGGCCGCGACCAAGGCGAACAGTGCGCCAAGGATCAATACTTTGTCGGCCAACGGATCCAGGAACGCGCCGCTTCGCGTGGTGCCGTGGCGACGAGCGATGATGCCGTCGACGCCGTCGGTGGCCACGAGGATCGTCCACAGGATGACGTTCGGCCAGGTCGAGACCTGGTCGAAGATCATGGCGAACAGGACCGGGGCGACCAACAGCCGAATGACGGTGAGGAAGTTCGCCGGCGTGGCGATCGCCGACGGCCCGTAGCCCGGGTCAGGGTCGATGCGGCGTTCCTGCTCGGGGACGCTCACGTCATCACCCTCGCTCACAGCGGCACCTCGGTCAGCAGCGCGGTCTGCGCCACCAGGTCGGGACCGAAGGCGTCCGTCACCTCGACCGTCGCGAACTCGCCCACGGGCAGGTCTGAGGGCACCGCGATGGTGCCGTCGATCTCGGGTGCTTCTCGGAAGCTGCGGGCCTGTCCTGGTGCGTCCACCAGCACTTCGACTGCGCGACCGATGAGTTCGTCACGTTTCGCGGCCGTGATGCCATCCTGCAGCGCTCGCAGCTCCGCGAGGCGCTCCGCCACCAGCACCGATGGCACGGGGCCGTCGAGGGTGGCGGCGTAGGTGCCCGTCCTCACGGGAGTACGAGAAGAACCCACACCAGTCGAGTTGGGCGGCGGTCACGAAAGCGAGGAGCTCGTCGTGATCGGCCTCGGTCTCGCCGGGGTAGCCGACGATGAAGTTGGTCCGGAAGGAGGCGTCCGGCGCCGACTCACGGATCGTCGCGATGCGATCGAGGAAGCGCTGCCCGTCACCCCAACGACGCATGCGTCGCATCAGCGGACGCGACACATGCTGCAACGAGAGGTCGAAGTACGGCACGCCGGTGTCGAGCACCGCGGCGATGAGCTCGTCGGTGAGATCGGACGGATACAGATAGAGCAGTCGCACCCAATCGACGCGTTCGGTGACGGCACGGACCAGGGGGACGATGAGCTTGTCGCCCTGACCTTGGTCGCGACCGAAGCTGGCCAGGTCTTGGGCGACGAGCACGATCTCGCGTGCGCCGAGCTCGTCGACCTCGCGCAGGATGTCGTCGATGTCGCGCGAACGCTGTGGCCCGCGGAAGGTGGGGATGGCACAGAAGCCGCAGTTGCGGTCGCAGCCCTCGGCGATCTTGACGTACGCCCAAGGCGCCGATCGCGCGCGGACGTGGCAACCGCAGCAGGTCGAAGTTCGGGAGTGGATCACCGCGACGCGGGCCGAGCGTGACGGGCACACCGAAGCCGACGACGGCATCGTCGCCGATCAGGACTCCCTCGTCGTGCAACGCGTCGGCCAGCTCGTCGCCGTAGCGCTCGGCCATGCAGCCGGTCACGACCAACCGGGACCCGTCCTGACGAGCGTCGGCCAACGCGAGCACCGTGTCGACGGATTCCTGCCGGGCCTCCTCGATGAACGCGCAGGTGTTGACCACCACGAGGTCAGCCCTTTCGGGCGCGTCGGCGGGCACCATCCCCTCGGCGAGGATCGTGCCGGTCAGCTTGTCGCTGTCGACCTGGTTCTTCGGACAGCCGAGCGTCTCGACCCAATACGTGCGCGGCATCGCCGCAATGGTACTGACCGGGGACGCGCGCACCCCAAGCCGCAGGTCGGACGTTCAACCCCGCTGAGCGGGGATGGATGTCCACTCGCCGAGGTTGTCAGGAAAGTTCGAACTGCAGGGCCCATAACAGGCCGGTGACCGACATGCCGTCGGTGACCCGACCGGCGCGCAGCTCCTCCCGCACTCGATCGACGGGCAACCATTCGATGCGCTCGGCCTCACTCGGGTCGGTCGGCGGACCCACCTCCACCGCATCCGGTGCGAAGAACACGGCGAAGGTCTGGTCGACCGCCCCGTTGATCGGGTGGTACGTCAGCATGTGACGCGGCTCGATCGGACGCCATCCTGCCTCCTCGATCGCCTCACGCACCGCCGCGGCTTCGAGCGTCTCACCAGGATCGGCGCCGCCGGCGGGCAACTCCCAACCCCAGGTGTCCGTGACGAAGCGGTGGCGCCACAACAGCAGGACCCCTCGATCCGGATGGTGGATGACCGTGCCGGCCGCCGGGTTGGGGAAGCGCACCACATGATGTTCGAAGCGACGATCGCCCGGGATCTCGACGTCGACCATGTTCAGATCCATCCACTCGCTGGTGTAAATGGATCGTTCGCCGTGCACCGTCCACTTCATGCACCGCAGGGTAAGCCGCGCGCCGACGCGGCCGTGACCTACCCTGACGCCGTCGTCAGGTCTGGGGGGATCGAATGAGGACACCGATCGTCGCGGTCATCGTCGCTGGTCTGCTCGTGCTGGGTGCGTGCTCGAGCGACAGCCCCAGCAACACGAGCGCAAGTACGAGTACGAGCAGCGTGGCGGCCGGCCCGCCCGTGCCGATCCTGTTCAGTCCCGAAGGCAACAACCTCAACGCGTTCATCACCACGCCGCCCTTCACGATGCAAACGGTGAACACGGCCAACGAGAGCTTCAACGGCGCGCCGAGCGACCCCAACGGCTGGGACATCAACGGCGAGATCTGCCCCTTCTCGATGAACGGCCAGAACTACCTCGTCACCGGTGAGGACACGCATCAACCCGAACCGCCCGCGGGTTGGGGGATCTTCGCTTTGTCGGGTACGACGGTGGGCGACCTTTCGATCGATCGGGTGGCGCGGCTGGTGCCGACCTATCAGCCGACGCCGGACGATCCCGACAACTACGGGTGCGGTGTGCTCTCCGACGGGCGCATCCTGACGACCGACATCGGCAACGATGCCGGCGGAGACGCCAACGGCCAGCTCGAGATCTGGTTCCCGCCGTATGACTCGCTCACGGTGTCGTTCTGCAAGATCGACACGCATCTCGCGACGGGCCAGGCGATCTATGTCGACAGCAACGACGACGTCTACCTCAACTCACCACGACCGTCGGACGATCCACAAGCCACGGCCGGTGGCATCTACAAGTACACCGGCCCCTTTCCCACCTCGGCGGATGCGGCGGGCGGATGTGGGCAAGTCGACAATCTCGGCTCTCCGCTCGCGAACCAAGTGAGCAAGACCAAGGTGCTGTCATCGGGCGACAACAACCTGGTGTCGCCGTCGGGACTCGCGAAGGGATCGAACGGACACTGGTTCGTGTCGAGCGTGATCACGGGCGTGATCAACGAGTACGACCAGAACTGGGCCTTCGTGCAGACCGTGCTGCAACCGCCGGCAGGCGAAGAGCTCGGTGAGCAGTCGTTCTCGACGGGCACACCGCTCGGGTTGGCTGCCGACGCCGACGGCAATCTGTTCTTCGCCGACATCGGCATCGTGTTCGTGCCGGGCAAGACCCCGGGTCCGGGCACCCGGATGGGTTCGGTGAACCGCATCACCTTCACGAACGGCAAACCCAACCCGCCCGAAGTCATGGCCGACGGACTTCAGTTCCCCGACGGCCTCGGGGTCTGGCAGCCGTAGGGATCAGTACGCCAGATCGAGACCGGGGCGAGCCCAGAGCGTGCGGTAGAGGATTCCGGTGGCGGACGCGGTGATGAAGGCCGTCCCCAAGCCGTCGCCTCCGAAGCAGATGTTGGTCACGAGGACATCCGGCACCGGAGTGTGAATCACCTCGTCGCCGTCGGGCGAGACCGACGTGATGCCGCCGTTCACGAGCGTGGCGACATTGATCCAGCCCTCGCCATCCACGGCAAGCGAGTCGAACAGCTGCCCATCGGGTGCCTTGTGCAACAGCCGTCCGCCGTGGGGCCCATCGGCCGCCACGGCCGTCACGATCTCGCCCGGCGCCACCACGGCCCACTCGAGCAAGGTGCCCGACATCGTCTGTGCGACATACAGATGCCGTCCGTCAGGAGCCAAGCCGATGCCGTTGGCTTCCTCGGTGCCGAACGCCAATGGGATGATGGACGAACCATCCGCCTTGGCGTAGAGCACGCCCGCAGAATCCCGGGTTTCGGCGCCGACGCCGTGATCGGTGAAGTAGAACCCACCTTCGTCGTCGAAGACGAGATCGTTGGGGGCGATCAGCGGTCGACCGTCGCACTCGGTGTAGACGGTCTCGATCTCTCCGGTGTCGAGATCGACGGCTTGGATCGACCCGCCGCCGTGGTCGGTCACCCGGGTCGGCAACGTGCCGATGCCTTCGATCTCGGCGAAGGTGAAGAACCCACCGTTGTTGCACACATAAACCCGGCCGTCGGGGCCGAACGCGGCACCGTTCGGGCTACCGCCACAATCGGCCACCAAATCGATCCGGCCGTCGGGATGCACACGGGACAAGGCTCCACGCGCCAGTTCGACCACCAGTACGCCGCCGTCGTCCAGGGCGACGGGACCCTCGGGGAACTGCAATCCGGACGTGACCTCGGTCAGCTCGCTCATGCCCGGTTCCTACCACGCTCCCACCCGCTCTGGCTGTGAAGTGCGCGCCCTGACGCGGACTTCACAGCCAGTTCGCAGCGGGGCGGTCAGCGTGAGGCGAGGACCTCGTCGAGCTCCTCGGGGGTCATGAGTACAGCCCGGGCCTTGGAACCCTCGGACGGTCCCACGACCCCGCGCTGTTCGAGCAGGTCCATCAGGCGACCCGCTCGCGCGAAGCCGACGCGCAGCTTGCGTTGCAGCATCGACGTCGAGCCGAGCTGTGAGCGCACGATCAGCTCCATGGCCTGCATCACGAGATCGTCGTCGTCACCGTCGCCGCTGCCGCCCATCGGGCCACCCGCGCCCGCCGGTCCGTCGTCGGTGCCCTGCACCGTGTCGTCGAACGCCACGTTGGGCGCCTGGCGCAGCCACGCGCCCACGACGCTGCGCACCTCCTTCTCGGTCACCCACGCACCCTGGATGCGCTGGGGCACGCTCGACGAGGCGCCGAGCAACAACATGTCGCCCTGGCCGACCAGACGTTCGGCGCCGCCCTGGTCGAGGATGACCCGGCTGTCAGCGAGGCTCGACACCGCGAACGCGAGTCGCGACGGAATGTTCGCCTTGATGACACCGGTGATGACGTTGACCGATGGGCGCTGCGTGGCGATGACCAAGTGGATGCCCACGGCGCGCGCCATCTGCGCGATGCGACAGATCGATTCCTCGACGTCCCGCGCCGCGACCATCATCAGGTCGTTGAGCTCGTCGACCACGATCAAGATGAACGGCAGGCGCTCGAAGGTCTGACCGCTCGTCGGGTCATCGCGGAGATCGCCACGATCGAATGCGGCGTTGTAGCCGTCGATGTCACGGAAGCCGACCTCGGACAACAGGTCGTAGCGCCGCTCCATCTCGCGGACCGCCCAACTCAACGCGTTGGCGGCCTTCTTGGGATTGGTCACCACCTGCGTCAGGAGATGAGGCAAGCGGTTGTACTGACCGAGCTCCACCCGCTTCGGGTCGACCAGGATCATGCGCACCTGATCGGGGGTCGACCGCATGAGGATCGACGTCACGAGCGAGTTGATGCACGACGACTTGCCCGCACCCGTGGCACCGGCGATCAGGATGTGCGGCATGCGCGCCAAGTTGGCCATCACGGCGCGCCCGTTGATGTCCCGACCGATCGCCACCTCGAGCGGGTGCTTGGCCTTGCGCGCTTCCTCCGAGGACAAGATGTCGCCGAGCGCAACCACTTGGCGCTTGACGTTGGGAACCTCGACACCGATGGCCTGACGGCCGGGGATAGGCGCCAGGATGCGCACGTCGGGCGAGGCCATGGCGTAAGCGATGTCCTTGTGAAGGCTCGTGACGCGAGCGACCTTCACGCCCGGCCCGAGCTCGAGCTCGTAGCGGGTCACCGTCGGGCCGACGACCATACCGACCAAACGGGTCTCGACCCCGTGCTCAGCGAGCGCGCTCTCGAGGGCGCGGCCCTTCTCCTCGACCAGCTGGCGATCGACCTCTTGCACCTCACTGCGATCGAGCAGCTTGCGGCCGGGCAGCTTCCACACCGGGCGCTCGGCCGCGGGGCCGAGATCGATGGCGAGCTGTTCGGTGTCGGCCGGGTCGACGTCTTCGTCCTCGACCGGGCGACCGAAGGCGTCGCTGTCGGTGTTGTTGTGCATCTCTTCGGCCGGTGGCTCGATGGTGTCGACGGCAGGTTCGCCTTGGTCGAACAACTCGGAGCCGGCTATCACGACTGCAGGCTCGGCGAGAGCCGGGACGGCATCGTCGGTATCGCCCGGCTCGTCCTTGGCACCCTTGCGGCGGCGGCGCTTCTTCGGTTCGTCAGCCGGCTCATCGCGCAGGTCGATCGTCTCTTCCGAGCTGGGTTCGTGCCCACCGATCCGGAAGAGGCCTTCGAACAGCCCGCTGAACCAAGCGCCGACCGCACGAACAGCGGTGCCCGCTCGGCCCGTCACCGTTCGCACCGTGGTGCCGGTGAGCAACACCATCCCGATCACGAGCAGGGCGAGCAGCACGAACCCGCTCCCCCACACGCCGAGCACTTGTTGCAGTGACCCGCCGACGGCGACGCCGAGATAGCCACCGGCATCGATCAAGGCCTGCGAGCCGGCATCCCACGCCGGCTTGTCGCCGAGCAGGTGCAACAAACCGGTAGCGGCCATCAACACGAAGACCGCGCCGAGGATCGGCTTGGCCGATCGCGGCGCACCTTCCTCGCGGGGCCCGCGCACCAGCAGACCGCCGATGATGAGCAACGCGGGAGGCACCAAGAAGACGAGCCGACCCACGATCACGCCGATCCCGCCGGCGATGGCCTCTCCGACCGGTCCGGCGGCGTCGGCGTAGATGCCGAGACCGGCGACGAGTCCCGTCGCGATGCACAACACACCCCACACGTCGTGGCCGTGGCCATCGAAGGCCTGGCGCCACCATGCCGGCGCAGAACTCTTGGTGTGATTCCGGCTCTTGGCGCGGTTCGGGGTGCGTCGACGCGACGAGCTGGTGCTCGATCGTTTTTTCGGCGCGGAGGTACGACTCTTTGTTTTCACAATGCCAACAACGCTAACAGCAGCCCCACCAGCCACAGAGGACCGTATCGCCGGCCCACACCCGCCGCGTGGGCGAGGTTCAGGCGATAGGGCCGTGGTCCCGGCAGGAGGCCTCGAACCCGGTGGGGATCACCACCACGCGCAGTCGGCGGCCGCATTGCGGGCACGCGCGTGGGGGGTCGAGCTCTCGCCGGCAGGATCCGTCACATACCTCCGCGCCCCGACCGCACCAGCGACAGAACGGGTCGGGCACCGGCGCGAGCCTCAGATGACCTTGCTCAGCACACCGATCGGCATGTGGAGATCGTCGAGCATCTGCAGATCGTCCTCCGGTGAGCGACCGAGCGTCGTGAGGTAGTTGCCGACGATCAGGGCGTTGATCCCCGCCGTCATGCCCATCGCCTGCAGGTCGCGAAGGGTCACCTCTCGCCCACCCGCGTACCGCAGGATCACCGACGGCAACCCGAGACGGAACAGCGCAATCCAACGCAGCGCCTCGAGCGGCTCGATCAACGCCCGATCGCCGAGCGGCGTGCCCGGACGCGGGTTGAGGAAGTTGATCGGGACCTCGGCGGGCTCGACGGCGCGCAGTTGTCCGATCAACTCCACGCGCTGGTCGACCGATTCACCCATGCCGAGCAACACGCCACAGCACAGCTCCATGCCGTGCCGCCGAACGAGCTCACAGGTCTCGAAGCGCTCGTCCCAGGTATGCGTGGTGACGATCTTCGGGAAGAACGACTGCGCGGTCTCGAGATTGTGGTTGTAGCGGTGCACGCCCCCGGCGGCCAGGCGCTGCGCCTTGCCATCGTCGAGGATGCCCGCGCTCACCGCCACGTTGAGGCCGACGCGATCGCGAACCATCGGCACCAACTCGAGCAGTCGCTTCATCGTGCGTTCGTCCGGGCCGCGCACGGCGAGCACGATGCAGAACTCCGATGCTCCCAGACGCGCCGTCTCCTCGGCCGCGCGCAGCACCTCGTCGGTGTCGAGGAAGGGCGTCGCCAGCACCTGGGTCTCGAACTGGGAGGACTGGCTGCAGAAGTGACAATCCTCGGGGCAACCACCGGTCTTGGCCGACAGGATCCCCTCGACCTCGACCTCGGGGCCACACCACGCCAGGCGGACCTCGTGCGCAAGCGCGGCGAGCGACGGAACGGCGCTGGCCGGCAGAGCGGCCAGGCCGGCGAGCTGGTCGAGCGTCAGCTGCTCACGGCGGTCGAGGAGCGCGTCGCCGGCTTCGGTGATCAGGGATCGGGTGTCGAGCACGGGGAGAGAATGTACTGCTACCCCAGAGGCGCAAGCACAAAGGCGTCTTGTCCGAGGGGCGCCGCTCGCCGACTGGCACCGGTGTGGTGCCATCCGCCCTCGTGCGTCGTGACGACTTCGAACCCGGCCGTGGTGACCGCGTCGATGATGCGCGGCTCATCGAACCCGATCCCCTTTTCCGGGAGCTCCGGCGAGATCGTCCATCGGCCCCTGCCGATCGAAACGAACGGGCGCTCGGCGTCCAGAATGGGATCGGTATCGCGCGGACTGAAAGCGAAGAACGTGACGACGGCCCGCGCCGAAGGCTCGAGCACCCGTCGCAACTCCGTCAGGTAATGAGTGATCTCGGGCAATTCCATGTGGGTGAACACCGAGAAGGCCGCGGCAAAATCGAAGACCCCGTCGTCGTAGGGGAAGCGCGCCACGTTGGGATCGATGGCACCGTCAGGTGCATAGCGGGCGTTGTTCACGGCGACCAGGTCGAAACTGAAGTTCGGCAGCACCGGCTGGTAATGCTCGTCGAGCCACGAGATCGCCGATTCGCTGACATCGAATCCCGTGTACGTGCCATCGACCAGATAGTCCGCTAGTTCATACGCCAACTGACCGATCCCACACCCGATCTCGAGCATTCTCGAATCCCGCTGCAGGCCCTGGGCCTCGAGTAGTGCTCGTTGCTTCCGCCCGGCGAGTCCGGAATGGTTCCGGCCAACCCCGTGGACGCTGTGGTCAGGCGCGAGCAGCTGCACTTGCCGTGTCACGACAGGTTCCGATCGACATCAGGCCTCCATCACACTGGTCGGCTCACGCCTCCATGACCACGGGCACGATCATGGGCCGACGTTTGGTCTGCTCGTTGACGAACTTGCCGGCAGCACGTCGCACCTTGCGCTGGAGGGTCTCGATGTCGACACCCCCGTGGGCGAACGTCTCCTTGATCGAGTCGCGGACGGCCTCGGCACACTGGTCGAGCAGATCCTCGGCCTCGGGGGCGTACACCCAACCCCGCGTGATGATCTCGGGCCCGGTGATGACCGCACCGCTGCGCATGTCGATGGCGACGACGACCACCACCACACCCTCTTCCGCGAGCACGCGTCGGTCTCGCAACACTCCTGCGCCCACATCGCCGATGATGCCGTCGACGTACAGGAAGCCGGCCGGCACTTCGTCGACCAGACGCTTCACGCCGTCGTCCTCGAGCACGAGTTGATCGCCGTCCTCGCACACGAACACGCCACCCTCGGCCACTCCCATGATGTCGGCCAACCGAGCATGGGCGACGAGATGGCGATACTCCCCGTGCACCGGGGTGAAGAATTCGGGGCGTGCGATCGACAACAGCGTCTTGAGCTCTTCCTGCTTGGCGTGACCGGTGGCGTGCACGTCGGAGATGCCCGAATGCACGACCTCGGCGCCCAAGCGAACCAAACCGTCGATCACCCTCGACACGTTGGCTTCGTTCCCGGGGATCGGGTGCGAGCTCATGATCACCACGTCGCCCCGCCCGACCCGCAACCACCGGTTCTCGCTCGACGCCAACAAGGCGAGGGCCGACATGGGCTCGCCCTGCGACCCCGTGCTGATCACGCACACCTTGGCCGGATCGAGATCGGCGACGTCCTCGATGTCGCGCAGCTTGGAATCGGGGATGTGCAACAGGCCCATCTCGCGAGCGAGACGCACGTTCTTGCGCATCGACAACCCCATGGTGGCGACCGTGCGGCCGAAGGCGATGGCCGCGTCGGCGATCTGTTGCACACGGTGGATGTGCGACGCAAAGCACGTCGTGATGATGCGCTGGCCCTCGTACTCGTGGAACAAGTCGTACAGCACCTGACCGACTGCCGACTCGGACTGCGAATACCCGTGCTCTTCCGCGTTCGTGCTGTCCGACAGCAACAAACGGATGCCGTCGTCGTGCGCAATCGCGCCGATGCGACCGAGATCGGTGAGTCGCCCGTCGACGGGCGTGAGATCGAGCTTCCAGTCGCCGGAGTGCAGGATCACACCCTGCGGGGTGTGGAACGCGGTGGCGAAACCATGCGGCACCGAGTGCGTGACGGGTATGAACTCGACATCGATCGGTCCGATCCGGCGGCGTTCGCCGTCGGTCACCGTGATCAGCTCGGTGCGATCGAGGAGACCGGCCTCGCCGATGCGGTTGCTCGCGAGCCCGAGCGTCAGCGCCGATCCGTAAATCGGGAAGGAAAGCTCACGAAGCAGGAACGCGAGCCCGCCGACGTGGTCGTCGTGGCCGTGGGTCACGATGCAACCGGCGATGCGGTCGGCGTTCTCGTGCAGATACGAGAAGTCGGGCAACACCAAGTCGATGCCGAGCATCTCGAGGTCGGGGAACATCAGCCCGCAGTCGAGCAAGATGATCGAGCCGTCGACCTCGATGCAGGCGCAGTTGCGCCCGATCTCCCCGAGCCCGCCGAGGAACGTGATCTTTACGGAGTCAGCCATGCAGGTTCTTCAGGACTTCGCGCGCTCGGTCCTCGAGCCCATCGGGGGTGGGTCCCATCGGGAGCCGGCACTGACCGGCCGGCTGGCCGAGAACACGCAACATCGCCTTGGCGGGTACCGGGTTCGGGTTGAGGTCGCCGCTTTCGAAGTCGTAGCTCTCGATCAGCCGTGCGTTCAGCTCGCGCGCCCGCTGCACCTCACCTTTCTCGTACGCGGCGATCATCTCGCCCATCTCGCGTGCCGCCCAGTGCGTGCACACACCGATCACCCCGACCGCACCGACCGACAGCAACTGCAGGGTGAGCGCGCTGTCGCCGCTGTACAGCTCGAAGTCGGCGGGCGCCTCGGCGATCAAACGAGCCGACTCGGCGGGATCGCCGGCCGCGTCCTTCACGGCGAAGATGTTGGGCACGTCGTTGACCAAGCGGAGCAACAGCTCGGTCGAGATCTTCCGCCCGGTGCGGATCGGGATGTCGTAGAGCATCACCGGCAGCCGTGTCGCAGCCGCGATGTGACGGAAGTGGGCTTCGAGGCCCGCCTGCGACGGCCGGTTGTAATAGGGCGTCACCACGAGCACCGCGTCGATGCCGGCGGCGTCGGCCTTCGCAGTCAGCTCGGCGGCATGCCGGGTGTCGTTCGTGCCGCTACCGGCGATCAGCGGAACGTCGACCGCAGCACGAACGACCTGCCACACCTCGATCTGCTCGTCGTCGGTGAGGGTGCTCGCTTCACCGGTGGTGCCGGTGATCACCAGTGCGTCGTTGCCCTGTTCGACGAGCCACGACGCCAGTCCGGCGGTGCCCTCGAGGTCGACGCGACCGTTGTCGTCGAACGGCGTGACCATGGCGGTCATCACCGAACCGAATCGTGCCATCAGCTCGTCTCCTTCCCGCGCTCGACACCGAGCGTTGCGAGCAAGTTCTCGTGTAGTTCGAACCAGACCGTGTGATACGAGTCGATGGTCGGCTTCGTGAACCAATCCTTTTCGCCGGCCTGCACCTGATCGACGGCGTGGGCCAGACGTTCGCCGTAACCGCCGAATCGCTCGAGCGCCTCGGCCAGCCGCCCAACACACCGACTGGATCGCGGCGTCGATCTCGACCAAGCGAGCAATGACGCCCGCATCGTACGCCTCGTCGCGGTGGTCGTTGGGCGTGTTCTCGCCGGCGACGCCGCGAAGCTGCCAATCCGTGCACAAGTGCAAGAGCGCAGGATTTTGTTCGAGAAGGCTCCGATAGGCGTCCTCGACGACGGAACGGGCACCCGACGCGTCGAACTCGGCGGCGGCTCGCCGCTCCCCCTCGGCCCGGCCGGACGCCGTCAGCGTCCACCCACCCATCGCTCCGGGTCGATGACGGACCAAGCCGTCACGCTCGAACACGTCGAGGCGTTTCACCACATCGTCGAACTCGATCCCCAGTCGATCGGCCAGAGCATCGGCCTCCGCGAACCCGTGGAGCCGCAGCCCCAGGAGCACCAGGAGGTCGGGCTCCGACGCGAAAGGCATGCGCCAAGGCTACTGACCAGCGCGCCTCGCCGTCTGGGTCCGGCGCCCGCGTCACCGTCACCAGTCACGAGACCTGGCCCTGAGCGCGAGGTTTCGTGACTCGTGGCGTGCAGGGCCCACCTACGCGAGCTCGTCGATCAGGCGGAGGCGGCTTGCTCGTTGGGGGTCTGCTCGCCGATGGCGAACTGGTCGTACTCGCTGCCGGTGTCGGCCCAGTCCTCGAAGGCGATGACGCCCAACTCGGTGAACTTCATCCGCAGCCAGCCGTCGGCGGCATCGAGCAGGCCGAGCTTCTTGCAGTTGGGGACGATCTTCGAGAAGAGCATCGACTGGAAGACCTTCTGCTCATCGGTCTGCATCATCAGCGAGACGGCCTCTTGCACGGGTACGCCCATGCGATCCCACACCTCTTGCTGCAGGAAGCGATCACGCATGCGGACCGCCGCTTCGAACGCGAATTCCTGGCGCTCGCGGATCTCGCCCGCGCTCAGATCCTCGTAGAACTCCTTCAGCGAAAGGACGCCGAAGGCGACGTGGCGAGCCTCGTCGGCCATCACGTAGCGCAGCAGCTGCTTGAGCAGCGGCTCGGTCGTGAGCTGGTGCATGAAGCCGAAGGCCGCGAGGGCGAGGCCCTCGACCATGATCTGCATGCCGAGATAGGTCATGTCCCACCGCGAGTCCTCGATGATGTCGTCGAGCAACATCTTCAAGTGCGCGTTGATCGGATAGTGGCCCGAGAGCTTGTCGTCGAGGTACTTGGCGAAGACTTCGACGTGGCGAGCTTCGTCCATCACCTGGGTCGACGCGTAGTACTTGGCGTCGATCCACGGAACCGTCTCGACGATCTTCGCGGTGCACAGCAACGCGCCCTGCTCGCCATGCATGAACTGGCTCAGCGTCCAGTTCTGTGACTCGATCCCGAACCGCAGCCACTCGTCGTCGCCCCACTTCTCGAGGGAAGTGCCGGCCAGGTCGATGTTGGTCTGACCGTTCTGCGCCGCGTTGGCGATGACGACCTGTTCCTGGTCGACGTCGGTCTCCCACGGGAGGTCGGTCTCGCCGTTCCACTGGGCGGTCTTGGCCTTCTCGTAGAGCTTGTTGAGCGCCGGACGCTGACCCTTCTCGTAGTCCCACGTGAAGATGGCGTCGGCGTTGTCCTTCACCGCGTGGATCTGCTCGTCCACATCCGTGTTGGTGATCGACAGGATCGCCTCGAGGTCGTTGACCTCTTCGCGACCGATGATCTCTTCGTTGGACAGAGTCATGACGTTTGCTCCTGGTGCGATACGGCCGCGAGGCCGGGGAGAACATGGGTGGTGACGAGTCGCCGCGCGTCGGCGACGTCGGTGAGGTCGAACGAAGCCGCCGGCTCCGTGTAGAGGACGACCAAGCGCGCCACCCATTCGGCGGTGCGGCGGGCCGTGGTCATGTCGAGGAACTGCTCCAACCACGGCGAGAGGAACTCGACGGCCTGGCCGAGGAGAGGGTCGAGCCCTTCGAACGAAAGGTGGGGCAGCACGACGCCCGGTTCGTTGGCCATCACATAGCCGAGCGCTTCGTGGCCGACCAACGCGCGCGCCGCGCCGTGCACGGCAACGGTCAACGTGTCCTCGAGCGTCGTGACGGCCGAGAGCTCACGACCCAAGCCGGTCAGGACGAGGTCGGCCTCGCGCCGCGCCGCGGCAGCCATGAGCACGTCCTTGCCGCCGGGGAACACTCGGTAGATGGTGGCCCGGCTGCATCCGGCGACGGTGGCCACATCGTCGAGGGTGGTCTTGCGCAGGCCCCGGCGAGCGACGCATCGCATCGCAGCCGCGCAGATCCGCTCATCGAGCCCGGCGTCGATCCGTTCGATCGTGGCAACGGGAGCAGCGCCATCTCCCCCAGTGAAGGCAGCCATCGCTTGAGACAATAAGCCGTTGATTGTCTCATCGCCAAGGGTGCGGCGCCTGTGACATGGGCCACCCTTGCGAAGGTCAGACGACCACGCCGGCGAGGAACTGCGTTCGAACCAGCTCGTCGACCTCGGCTCGATCGGTGAAATCCCACTGGCCCTGACTACCGACGTAGGACATGAACAAGCCGCGTGAGGTAGTCGGCCGCTCCCCTGGCCGACACACCTGGGCCCAGCGTCTCCGAACGCAACAGGGCGAGCAGATACGCCCGCACGGCCTGTTCGATGAGCGGGATGGTGTTCGACAACTCGGCGAGGAGGGCCTCGGGCTCGGTCGCGAGGATGCGCTGCAAGAGCGCGTGCTCCTCCACGGCCTGGTGGCCGAACATCAGCCCGCGCCGGAGCTTGCCGGCCAGGTCGGGCTCGACCGCGATCTCTCGCTCGATCCGCTCGAAGAACCGACCGACCTCCCACGCCACCGTGTCGTGCACCAACTGCTCGCGGCCGCCGGCGAAGTAGCGATACACGGTCGCACGCGACAGCCCCGCCTGGCGAGCCACGTCCTCGAGGCTGGTCTTCTCCAGGCCCCACCGCTCGACGCACGACAGGGTGGCTTCGAGCAGACGCGTGCGCGTGCGCTCGTTGGCTGTCAACGCTCCGCGCTCAACTCGTCGCGCACATCGATGACATCGGCGGCCTCGCGCTCCGCCTGGGCTCGCTCGGCCCCCTTGTTGCGGGCCACTCGTCGCATCAACAGCGGGTAGACGATCACCGTGAGCGTGGCGAAGATGAACCACTGGCCGGCGTAGTTCAGGTGCGGGCCCTCATCGAGCTCCGGCGGCGGGATCGGCACCGGCAACAACCCGACCTGGTTCGGATCCTGACTCGTGAGGTCGATGGAGATCGGGTACAGCGTTTCGTCGACCTGCTGTTGCAGGCGGCCGATGTCGACACGCGAAAGCGTGGTCAACCGGCCCTCGTCCGCGTCCTTGGGCCCGCCGATGATCCCGTTGCTTCGTACCTGACTCGCCTGCACCTTGCCGACAACGGTCACGACACCGGTTGGTGGCGCGAAGTCGGTCCAGGGCCCATCCGGGTTGGTCGAGTCGAACGGAACCCAACCCCGGTCCACCACCACCGCGGTGCCATCGCGCTGGATGAGCGGGGTGAGCACCCAATACCCCGGAACCGAGTTGAAGGTCCGATTGCGAACCAGCACCTCTTGGTCGGCCGCGTACGTCCCCGTGACCGTCAGCGGCCGGTAGATCACGTCGTTCACTTCGTCCGAGGTCGACGTCGGTCCATCGGGCAACAGCTCCTCGACGGTCGCCGCCGGCAGGTCCTGGCGGCTCTCGACCAACGCGTTGTACGTGCGGCGCTCGTCGAGTCGACGGAGCTGCCAGAACCCGAGGTTCACGAACGTGACCACCAGGCCAGGATGAACAGGTGCGACAGGATCCACCGAGGCTTCCAGAGGAAGGAATAGTCGGGAGGCGGGGGGCTCACTGGCGTCAGGGTACGGGCCGCTCCTACCCCGGAGCGAACCCGGGGCCCACGGTGAAAAGGACGTGTTCGAAGGCAAAACCTGGGCCCATCGCCGTCACCAGGCCCCGCCCCGGCACCGGGGCCGAAGCCATGAACTCCTCGAGGACCAACAGCACGGTGACGCTGCTCACATTGCCGTGTTCGCGCATCGCGTTTCGGGACCATTCGAGGTGCCCCGGTCCCAGCCGACGGCCCGTTCGACCGCGTCGAGCACCTTGGTGCCACCCGGATGGACCAGCGCGTGATCGAGGTCGGCCAGCTTCCAACCCACGATCGGCGAGCGCGTCCTCGACGCTGGCGCGGGTCCATGTGAGCGCCACGTCGGGCACGTCGGGGGCCAGGCGCCAGTGCAAGCCCTCATCGGTCGCGTCGAACCCCATGACGTCCAGGGAATCGGGCACGATCGTCGAGTGACGGGCGACGATCGTCACCGATGCATCGTCGACGAGTGCGTCACCGGACGCACCCTCGGCTAGGCGCACGATGGCGGCCGCGGCGCCGTCGGAGAACAAGGCCATCGTCACGAGGCTCTCCATCGACTGCGTCACCGGGCACGAACGTCAGCGAGTTCATCTCGCTCGCGATGACGAGCACGGTCCGGTCGCCGCCACGAACGAGATCGGCGGCAAGCCCGAGTGCGGCCGCACCGCCGAGCGACGCCAATCCGAACATTGGAATACGTCGGACATCGCGTCGGAGCCCAAGTGTCGAAGCCAACGACACGTCCAAATTCGGCGAACGCAGGACCGTTGTCGACACGAACACCAATGTGTCGATGTCCTGAGGCTCGACATCGGCGCGCGCCATGACCTGCCGGGCTGCGAAGCTGCCATGTTCCAGCGCCAGGTCGTTCGCGATGCGAAACCGCACGCCGGGCGACTGCCGGTCGGCGTACCAGTTCAGCGGTCGCGCCAGATGGCGCTGTTCGATCGCGGTGTGGTCGAACACGGCCTGCACGCGTTGCGGATCGATGTCCGGGAACCGAGACGCCGTGAAGCGAGCGACCTCGCCCTGGGCGACTGCGGGAGGCAAGCGACGCCGCGACGGCGAGCAGCTCAGGCCGTCGGGAGCTTGTAGTCCTTGAATCGGTCACGGAGATCCTTCTTCGAGAACTTGCCGACGGACGTCTTCGGCACCTCGTCGATGAAGACGACGTCGTCGGGCAACCACCAGCGCGCGACTCGCCCGTCGAGGAACTCGAGGATGTCCTCCTTCGAGACCGACGCGCCCTCTTCGAGGACGACACATGCGAGCGGACGCTCGGACCACTTCGGGTGCGCCACACCGATCACGGCCGCCTCGACCACGTCGGGATGCGCCATGATCTCGTTCTCGAGCTCGACCGAGCTGATCCATTCGCCACCTGACTTGACGACATCCTTGGTGCGATCGACGAGTCGGATGTAGCCCTCGGGATCCACCGTCGCCACGTCGCCGGTCTTCAACCAGCCGTCGTCGGTGAACGAGTCGGACGAGCGCGGGTCGTTGTAGTACGCGCGGGCGATCCACGGCCCGGCGACCTGGAGCTCACCCCGGCTCTCGCCGTCCCACGGCGCCGACTCGAGGCTCATCGGGTCGACGACGCGGAAGTCGACCCCGAACGAGACGAGGCCCGACGGACGCACGAATGTCGGCCTTCGCGTCGTCGTCGAGCGTGTCCTCGAGGTAGCTCTTGATCTGAGGTATCGAGGCCAACGGCGAGGTCTCGGTCATGCCCCATGCCTGGCTGATCGGCAGCCCGATCTGCTCACGGAACGCCTCGGACAGTGCCTTGGGCACGGCCGATCCGCCGCACGCGACCGAATCGCAACGCGGAGAGATCGCGTCCCTTCAGCTCGGGCAGCACGCCCATCCAGATCGTCGGCACGCCGGCCGCCACGGTCACGCGCTCCTCCTCGATCAACGCCGCGATCGCGGGCGCCGAGAGATCGGGACCGGGCATGACCAACGAAGCGCCCGCTCGCCACACCCGCGTGCGCGAGCCCCCATGCGTTGGCATGGAACATCGGCACCACCGGCAGGATCCGATCGTGCTCGCTCGACGCCCAATCCGTCGGCCATCAGTGTCGACATCGTGTGCAGCCACGTCGATCGATGCGAGTACACGACGCCCTTGGGGTTGCCCGGTCGTGCCGCTCGTGTAACACATCGACGCGGCGCGGTTCTCGTCGTCGACGTGCCATTCGACCGGCTGCGCCGCGCGCCGAGCAGGTCCTCGTACTCCGAGCAACTCGGGTCCGGTGCCGGCCTCGGGCAGCTCGCCCCGGCCGTCGTCCATCACGACGATGTGCTTCACGGTGTCGAACGTCTCGACCAACGGCCACAGGACACCGAGCAACGACTTGTCGACGAAGATCACCTCGTCCTCGGCGTGGTTCACGATGTACGTCAGCTGCTCGGGGAACAGCCGGATGTTCAGCGTGTGCAGCACGCGACCGCTACACGGCGCGGCGAACCACAACTCGAGATGGCGTGCGGTGTTCCACGCAAACGTGGCGACGCGTCCGCTCGCGGAGATACCGAGGGTGTCGAGCACGCCGCCCAACTTGCGGGTTCTCGCCGCCCATTCGCCGTAGGTGACACGATCCCGTCCCGTCGCGGTCGCCGTCACCACCTCTTTCTTGGGGAAGAGTCGCTCGGCACGATCGAAGAGATGCGGCAGCACGAGCGGCCGATCCTGCATGAGACCTTCCATGGCGTCCCCCTGGACCCGAGTTGGTGTACGCGTGAGCGTATGCGAGGTGCCCGTGCCGATCTCGCTCAAGTAGCCTGACGGCCTTGACCGAGGACATGAGCGCCGATTCGGGCGCAGCCCGCGGTGTGCACACCGGGGCTCCCAATCGCACGGCGCTCACCCTGGTCGTGGCGCCACTGATCGCGATGGTCACGGCCGGGTACGTGGCGGGGGCGATCTGGGCGCAGCTCGTCGAGACCCACCCCCTCACGCTGATCATGCTCAGCGCGCAGAACCGCTACCTGATCCTGGTGGTGAACCACCTCGACGCCGCGAGCTACTACCTCGTCGGCACGTTCCGGCTCCTGCTCCCTGATCCGCTCTTCTATCTCTTGGGCTACTGGTACGGCGACGCCGCGGTGCGCTGGATGGAGAGCCGCACCGCCACCGTCGGAGGCATGTTGCGGTGGCTCGAACAGGCCTTCCGCAAATGGGGCCATCCCCTCGTCTTCCTGTTCCCGAACAACCCGGTCTGTCTGTTCGCGGGTGCGGCCCGCATGAAGATCTGGGTGTTCGCCGTGTTGAACGTGACCGGCACGATCGCCCGGCTGATCCTGATCGCACTGATCGGCGAGGCTTTGCAGCGGCCGATCGACGCCGTGCTCGACTTCGTCGCTCGCTACCGCGTCCCCATCCTGATCTTCAGCGTGGTCGCCGTCGGCTTCACGGTCTGGAACGAGACGCGCCACGGCACGTCGGAGATCGACCAACTGCTCGAGCTCGAACGCGAGCTCGAGCCCGAGGATGGCGACGCGGAAGGACCCATCGTGAGCGCACGGGGTACGGCCGTCGTCACCGGAGCCAGCTCCGGCATCGGTGCGGCCACGGCCCGGCAGCTCGCGGCCGAAGGCTTCGACGTCGTCATCGGCGCCCGCCGCGTCGACCGACTGGAAGCACTCGCGGGCGAGATCGGCGCCCGCTTCGCCCCGCTCGACGTCACCGACGACACGCTCGGTGGCCGCGTTCTGCGAGGAGGTCGGGCCGTGCCGGGTACTGGTCAACAACGCCGGCGGGGCACGCGGGCTCGACTCGATCGCCGACGCCGACGAGGAGCAATGGCGATGGATGTACGAGGCCAACGTGCTCGGTGTGCTGCGCGTGACCAAGCGATTGCTGCCCGCGCTCGTCGAGAGCGGCGACGGTCACGTCGTCGTCATCGGTTCGATCGCGGCGCACGAGGCCTACCCCGGCGGTGCCGGCTACAACGCGGCCAAGTTCGGGGTCCGGGCCATGACCCGCGTGCTCCGACTCGAACTGCTCGGCCAACCCGTGCGCGTGACCGAGATCGATCCCGGCATGGTCGAGACCGAGTTCAGCACCACGCGCTTCGACGGCGACGAAGCCCGCGCCGCCGCGGTCTACGCGGGCGTCACTCCCCTCACCGCGGACGACATCGCCGAGTGCATCACGTTCGCGGTCACGCGACCGAGTCACGTCAACATCGACGAGATGATCGTGATGGCGCGCGACCAGACCGGCCCGCGTGAGGTTCACCGGCACTAGTGAGCTTGCGGGACCGCCGAACTCGGGTGGCCGACGTCGGTTCAGGAGCAATGCCCACCGGCGAGTTGAGGAACCAGAACACGATCGACAGCCACACCGACACCAGCGCCAGCGGAATCGACAACAAGAAGATCGCTACCGGCGATAGCGACGCGATCAGCTCCCACCGGTAGGCCGTCGCGGCTCAGCGGATCGCGCGAACAGACCGGCGCGATAGGCGTGCGCGATCATGACCGTTTCGAGCAGGCTGGCGGCGGCCATGGCCAGCGCGAACGACGGCCAGCGCCACGAGGTTGTCGCCGAGGGTGCCGAGCAACGCGGCCGGGAAGCGGCAGGAACGCGATCACCGACAAGTACACCAGCTGCACGTGAAGCAACCAGCTGTCGATCGTTGCCAGCCAGCCGACGAAACGATGGTGGGCGACCCAGTAGCTGCCGACCACGAAGAACACGATGAAGAAGGTCAGGATGTTCGGCCACAGGTCGTGCAGCTCGATCGAGCAGCTCGCGGCTGCTGTGTGTCGTCGGTGAGCGTCGGAACCGCGATGCCGACGACGACGAAGGTCATCGAGATGGCGTAGATCGCGTCGGCGAAGTTGGCGAAGCGATCGAACTCGAGGCCTGTGCTCGTGCGCTGGTAGCGGGTTCGCGCGAAGACCGGCTCGTGATCGGGCTCGTCTTCCATCGCCGTCCTACAGATCGAGCAACTCGTCGAGCCCGACCGTGAGGCCAGGCCGCGCCGGTACGGCTTTCACCGCCAGCAACACGCCGGGCATGAACGACGACCGGTCGTAGGTGTCGTGGCGGATGTCGAGCGTCTGACCGGTCGTGCCCAGCAGCACTTCCTGAGACGCGACCATGCCGCGAACCCGCAGTGCGTGAACACGGACATCAGCCGGCCCGCGACCACCGCGTGCCCCTTCGAGCACTTCGGATGTCGTCGGATCGGCAGCCCAGTCCTTCGAGGCGGCCGCGATCCGCTCGGCGGTCATCATCGCCGTTCCCGACGGCGCATCGATCTTGCTGTCGTGGTGATACTCGATGATCTCGACCGTCTCGAAGTACGGCGCTGCCAGCTCCGCGAAACGCATCATGAGCACGGCGCCGATGGCGAAGTTGGGTGCGATGACGCAGTTGCTCTTGGTGAACGACGCGCGGAGGTTCGCATAGTCGGCTTCGGTGAAACCTGTCGTTCCGACCACGGCGTGGATGCCGTTGTCGGCGAGCCACTGCACGTTCTCGCGGGCGGCGTCGACCTGGGTGAAGTCGATGACGACTTCGGCGTCGGTGTCGGTGAACACCTCCGGGCCCGGCCGCGAGCTGCATCGACAGGTCGAGCCCGGTCACCTGGCGAAGGTCGATTCCCGCGTGGAACGGGTCCACCGCCGCGACCAGATCCAATTCGGGATCGTCGGCCACCGCTCGGCACACGGTGCTGCCCATACGACCGCCTGCTCCGAACACTCCCACGCGCAGCGGCATGAACCGCACCCTAGTGCCGCTGTCCGCGTTGCTCCCCCGCGAAAGTCAGAGCTCGACGGCGTCGGGCTCGTCGAACGGCCCGACCACCACCGAGGCACGCGGCGCGGCCAGCACGGTCTGGAGCACCCGGTGCACGTCATCGACCGTGACCGAGCGGATGCGCTCGAGGTGCTCTTCGATCGAGATCACGTGATCGCGACTTATCTCGCCACTACCCAGACGGGCCATGCGGCTGGCCGTGTCCTCGAGGCCGAGCAACATCGACCCGGTCAGGTAGCCGACGGCCACCTCGTGCTCCTCGTCGGTGATGCCGCTCTCGAGCAGGCCCGCCACGACATCGTTGATGACGTCGACCAGCTCGGCCAAACGCCGCGGCGCCGTGCCCGCGTACAGCGATACCGATCCACAGTCCTGATACGACGACGGCGCGGTGTACACGGTGTACGCCAGACCGCGCTCCTCGCGCACTTCCTGGAACAACCGGCTCGACATGCCACCACCGAAGACATGGTTGGCGACCCACAGGGCGTAGCGGTCGGGGTCGTCGTAGTGGCTGCCGTGCCAGCCGAGGGCGAGGTGCGCCTGTTCGGTGGGGCGCGCGATCACGACGTTTGGGCACGAGGTCGACCTCGGGCGGCTCGCGATCGGGGCGAGCGCCGGCCTCGACACCGGAGAAGAACCCGTCGAGCCGGTCGAGCACCTGGGCGTGATGGAGATCCCCGGCGGCCACGACGACCAGATTGGCGGGCCGATACCAGTCGCGATGGAAGTCGGCGATGACGTCGCGCGGCATGGCCTCGATCGAGGCCCGACTGCCGAGCGTCTCGCGACCCACGCCGTGGCCGGGGAACAACGACTCGTACAGCGCCGTCATGGCCACGTCGTCCGGCGCGTCCTCGCTCATCAGGATCTCTTCGAGGATGACTTCGCGCTCGGCGTCCACCTCGGGTGGGCGGAAGGCGGGCTGGCTCACCACATCGGCGAGCAACTGGATCCCGAAGTCGAGCTGGTCGACCGGGAGTCGTGTGTAGAACGCCGTGCTCTCGCGCGTGGTGAACGCGTTCATCTCGCCGCCCGCGGCGTCGATCGCCGTCGCGATGCTGCGCGCCGAACGCTCGGCCGTGCCCTTGAAGAGCAGATGCTCGAGAAAATGCGAAGCGCCGGCCAGCTCGTCGGACTCGTCACGAGACCCGACACCTACCCAGACGCCGATCGCCACCGATTTGGCCTCGGGCATCCGCTCAGTGACGACGCGAATGCCCGAGGGCAGCACGGTCTTCTCGATGCCGGGATCAGCGGTCCGCACCGCCTCCGACCCGGAAGGCACGTCAGCGGCGACGTCGCTGGCCGCCACCTCGGCGATTGCCACCACCGCGGCCACCACCGCCGCTGCGATCACCGCCGCCTCCCCCACTGGGGGTCTCGGGCCCGAGGTCGCCGAACTCACCGCGAACTTCTTCGTCGAAGCTGTCCTCGAACGAGACGTACTCGCGTCCGTTGTCCGAGCTGTCACCTTCACCGTCGTCGTCGCGGTCGCCGCCGGAGCTCGAGCCACCGCTGCTGCTGCCGCTGCTGGCCGAACCGGTTGCGCCGTCCGCGCTCACGAGGCTCAACGAGACCTTGCCGTTCGGGTCGATGTCGTCGACCTTCACCGCGACCTCGTCACCGAGCTGCAGCACGTCCTCGACCCGGTCGATGCGCTTGCCGCCGCCGAGCTTGGAGATGTGGAGCAGACCGTCGCGACCGGGGAGGATGTTGACGAAGGCACCGAACTTCGTGATGTTCACGACGCGACCGTCGTAGGTGGCGCCTACGTCGGCCGTGGGCGGATCGAGGATCAGCTTGATCTGCCGTTCGGCTTCGGCGACTGCGCCGCTGTCGGTGGAGCCGATGCTCACCCGACCGACGGTGCCGTCGTCGTCGACGCTGACATCGGCGCCGGTCTCGGCGGTGATGCCGTTGATCACCTTGCCCTTGGGGCCGATGACCTCGCCGATCTTGTCCATCGGGATCTCGAAGCTGATGATCTTCGGTGCCGTCGCGCCGACCTCGTCGCGAGGCTCGGCAATGGCGCCGTGCATCACCTCGAGGATCGCGAGACGAGCCTCACGGGCCTGCTCCAACGCCTGACCGAGAACGTCGGACGGGATGCCGTCGATCTTGGTATCGAGCTGCAACGCCGTGATGAACTCGCCCGTGCCGGCGACCTTGAAGTCCATGTCGCCGAAGGCATCTTCCGCGCCGAGGATGTCGGTCAGCGGCGTGTACTTGCCCTCGGCGAACACGAGGCCCATGGCGATGCCGGCGACCGGCGCCTTGATGGGCACGCCCGCGTCCATCAACGACAGCGACGATGCGCACACCGAGCCCATCGACGTCGAGCCGTTCGACGACAACACATCGGAGACGGTTCGGATCGTGTAGGCGAACTCGTCCTTGGTGGGCAGCACCGGAACCAACGCCCGCTCGGCGAGCGCGCCGTGGCCGATCTCGCGGCGCTTCGGGCCCCGCATGAAGCCCGTCTCGCCCGTGGAGAACGGCGGGAAGTTGTAATGGTGCATGTAGGTCTTGGTGTCGATCGTGCTCAGGATGTCGAGCCGCTGCTCCATGCGGGGCATGCCGAGCGTGGCGACGTTGAGCACCTGCGTCTCGCCTCGTTGGAAGAGACCCGAGCCGTGCACGCTCGGGAGCACGCCCACCTCGGACGACAGCGGCCGGATGTCCTTGGTGCCGCGGCCGTCGATGCGAACGCCCTCTTCGACGATGCGACGGCGGACTGTCTTCTTGGTCAACGAACGGAACGCCGCTTTGATCTGCTTGGTGGCGTCGGGGTTGTCCTCGAAGCGAGCGCCGAGTTGCTCGACGAGCTCAGCCTTGAGCTCGTCCTCGTTCGACTGGCGCTCGGCCTTGTCGGCGATGCTCATGATCTTGGCGACACGATCACCGGCGGCTTGCTCGACGGCGGCGTAGATGTCGTCGGTGTAGTCGACGAGCAGCTCGACCTGGATGGTCGGCTTCACGCCGCCCAACTTCTCGATCAGGTCTTCTTGCAGGTGGATGGAATCGCGGATGAAGGCCTTGGATGCTTCGAGGCCGGAGACGATCGTGGCCTCGTCCATCTTCGGTGCACCGTCTTCGATCGCGGCCCAGGTGGCTTCGGTGCCACCGGCCTCGACCATCGTGATGGCGACGTCGCCGTCGTCGAGCTCGCGTCCGGCGACGACCATTTCGAAGGTGGCGGCTACGCCTTCTTCGTAGGTCGGGAACGGGACCCACTCACCATCGACGGTGTAGGCGACGCGGACGGCGCCGATCGGACCGTCGAACGGGATGCCCGACATCGAGAGGGCGGCGGACGCGCCGTTGATCATCAGCACGTCGTGCGGGTTGACGAGGTCGGCGCCGAGCACGGTGCCGACGACGTGGACCTCGTTGCGGAACCCGTCCGGGAAGGCGGGACGCAACGGACGGTCGGTGAGCCGGCAGGTCAGGATCGCCTGATCGCTCGACTTGCCTTCACGCCGGAAGAACGAGCCGGGGATACGACCCGCGGCATACATGCGCTCTTCGAGATCGACGGTGAGCGGGAAGAAGTCGGCACCCTCGCGGGCCGAGCGGGCCGCGGTGGCCGTGACGAGCACGGCGGTTCCGCCCAGCTCGATCAGCACGGCGCCGTCGGCCAAGCCGGCGAGCTTGCCGGCTTCGAGTGAAATGGTCTTGTCGGTGCCGGTCACCTGACCGGACACAATGGTGGCTTCCGCCATCGGAATTGCTCCTCTCCGAGGCAAACGCCTCGGTATGGGCGGTAGCGGCGCCAGTTCCCAGTGGTGGAGATCGGATGAAGGTGTTCGCGCACCCGATCCCCGCCACCGGCAACTGACGATCACCCGACCGCCAGTTACGAAGAAGGCGCCCGACGGGCGCCCTCTGGTGTTGGTTGTGTTAGCGACGCAGTCCGAGCTTGGCGATGATCGCCCTGTAGCGCTCGACGTCGTTCTTCTTGACGTAGTCGAGCAAGCGCCGGCGTCGACCGACCAGCATCAGCAGACCGCGGCGACTGTGATGGTCCTTTTTGTGGGCCTTCAGGTGCTCGGTCAAATGGTTGATGCGATCGGTGAGCAACGCGATCTGCACTTCCGGCGAACCGGTGTCGGTGCCATGTTGGCGGTGCTCAGAGATGGTGTCCGCTTTGGGCGGAAGGTTGGTCGGCTCTCGGGACATGCCCTGGATTCCTCGGTCTTTCGTGGGTGTCGGACCCGGCTTCTCGGCTCGCTGCGCAGGTTGACCTGGCATTTGATCGGCCCTGACGGGCCTGGCTGAGCCAGATCCGAGTGCTGGCGGGGCCAGAAGCGGTGGCCCCGATGGGGCCGAGGAGCAAGGCTAGCAGCGGTTTCGCCGATCGACGAAGTCAGCTGATGAACCAGTGGTACCGAGGCTCTCGATTGGTGGCGGCGGTCTCGACGAACGTCGGCTCCGGCGTGAGCTCCACGACCGGGGCATCGGGCTCGTAGAAGCAGGCCTCGAGCTCGTCGACCGTGATCGCGCCGGCGGCGGGCAGGTGCGCCCGGATCGCGTCGCCGAGACGCCACTCGAGCAGCTCGGCCACGATCGCCGGCAGCGTCTCGGGGTCCTTCAGGAGCCACGAGTGCGACGCGTGCTTGACCTCGACCAGGGTGCCGTTGGCCCGTTCGGCGGCCGAGCGCGCCGTCGCCATGGGAACGATCAGGTCCCACTCGCCGTGGATGACAAAGGTCGGGACCTCCTGATCGGCGAGAGCATCGAGGATCTTGCCGCTTCCCCTCGAGCGCAGGATCGACATGGCCGGGCCCACCAGGCGCCACGGTTGCATGGCGTGGCCGACCATGGTCGGCGTCACGAGGCGACCGAGCTTGGCCGCCTGCGCGGGATCGACGATCAGCGGCAAGGTGCTCGCGGTGTCGACGAGCAGCATCGCGCCCAACGCGCCCAACAGCGGCGGCGCGACGCGAAACACCCGAACCATTCGATCCCACGTGTCGCCGACGATCGCGTCGATCAGCAGCGCCGCCACCACGCGCTCGGGGTAGAGCGCGGACATCTGGGCGACGACCCGCCCGCCCATCGAATGGCCCGCGAAGATCGCGCTGCGAATTCCGAGCTCGTCGATGCAACGAGCCATCAACTCTGCGTAGTCACCGAGGTGCAGACCGCTCGTCGGCAAACCCTGTGTGCCGCCGTGCCCGGCCATGTCGATCGCGACGACCTTGAAACCCTTGCTCACGAGGCGATTCAACGTCTGCGCGTACAGGAAGCCTTCGGCGGTGAAACCGTGCACGACGACGATCGGCACGCCGCGACCGCTGACCGCGATGCCGACTCGATGCCCGTCGGACAAGGTGAACGCATGGCGCGCCAACCGCGGCGCGGTCACACGCGAACCGGCGCTCGGTGCGGCACCGTTGCCGTTGCCCGTCACACCGTTGACCGGACCCAAGGAGGGTGTCAACACGTCGGACATGTTCGTCGCTACCGTCGCTCGGGAGGTGGATCAGCAAGCATGACTCGCACCAATCTACCGGAGCCGTGCAGAGGACCTGAATCGCGAGAGCACGGCAGCGACAGATCTTGCCGTCGTCCTACACTGACCACCCCTTGGAGGATCTGGGAGCGTGGAGCGTCGAGATGCAACAAATCATTTGGACGGGTGATGTTGCAGAGTCGGAACGGTGGGACTTCAACGACGTTCCCTTTCAGATCGACGGCGTCGAGTACCTGTCGACCTTGGAGCATCGCTCGAAATCTTCTCGACTTTGCATCAAGAAGCAGCCTGCGCTCGTCGAGGCAACGGCAGATCTATTAGCCGACTTTCACAATGCCAACATCGTGGAGTTGGGTATCAGCCAAGGGGGCAGCACAGCGCTGACGGCGCAGCTCACCCAGCCGCGAAAGCTCGTCGCTCTGGAGCTCGATCCCGAGCCCGTCACCCAGCTGCAGGACTTCATAGACCGAACCGGCGTAGGTGACACCGTCCGGCCCTACTACGGCGTCGATCAGTCCGACCGCCGACGGCTGCAACAGATCCTCGACGACGAGTTCGGCGACGAGCCGCTCGACCTCGTCATGGACGATGCTTCCCATCTCCTGGAGCCGACACGCGCGTCGTTCGAGGTTCTCTTCCCACGGCTGCGACCGGGCGGCCTGTTCGTGATCGAGGACTGGAACTGGCAGCACCTGCGCGCCAAGGGCCGCCAGCATGCGATCAACGAGCCGGGCTCACCTTCGCAGGTGGAGTTCCAAAGGAAACTGCGCGAGGCCCTGGCCGACAAGTCGTCGCCCGAATACGCCGCGTTCGTTCGCTGGCAAGAGGCTTCGGCGCAGAACGAACCACCGGCAGCACCGAGCCTCGGTGCGACGGACCTTCTCACGTTCCTCGTGATCCAACTCCTTCTCGCGCGCGCCTGGTCGGACGAGGCGGTCAGCCGTCTCGACATCCTCGACCTGTGGGTGGTGGTGCATCGCGGCCCGGCCTCGCTCGACGCGCACGACTTCCGGGTGGCTGACATCGCGCACGACCACTTCGACGTGGTCGGGCGGCTGTCTAGGTAGGCGAACTGCCGAGCAGCCGGCGCGTTTCGTCGACGTCGGCCGCCATCTGCGCGACGAGCGCGTCGACCGAGTCGAACTTGAGCTCGTCCCGCAACCGCGCCACGAACAGGACGCGCGCCACTTCGCCGTAGAGATCGCCGTCGAAGTCGAGCACGTGTGCCTCGAGGAGCGATCGATCGGCGTCCTCGTAGAACGTCGGGCGACGACCGAGCGAGATGGCCGCGGGCTCGAGCGCGCCGTCGGGACGGGCATACCAACCGGCGTAGATGCCGTCGGCGGGGATGCAGATGTCGCCTGGGACCTGCAGGTTGGCCGTCGGGAACCCGAGGTCGCGGGCCCGCTTGTCGCCGTCGACGACCACACCGCGAACCTCGTACGGTCGACCGAGCATGGTGTTGGCCGCGTCGAGCCGACCTTCGCGGAACGCCACACGGATCGCGGTCGACGACACCCGATCGTCATCGACGGCCGCGGTGGCGCCGTCGACGTCGACCAACTCGATGCCGACGACCTCGAACCCGGCGGCCGCGCCCATCGATTCGAGCAGCGCGACATTGCCCCGGCGCTGGTGACCGAAGTGGAAGTCCTCCCCCACCACCACGACCTTGGCATTGAGGCAGTCGACCAGCACCTCGGTGACGAAGTCCTCGGCCGGCTCCTTCGATCGGACCTCGTCGAAGTGGATCACGTACGCGTAGTCGACGCCGGTGCCCTGGAGCAGCTCGAGCTTCTGATCGAGATCCGTGAGCAGAGCAGGCGCGGATTCCGGCCGCACCACCGCAGCCGGATGCCGATCGAAGGTGACGACCGCAGTCCGCAGCCCCCTTGCCCCGGCCAACTGCCGCACTCTCGCGATCACCGCCTGGTGGCCGCGATGGACACCGTCATAGGCGCCGATCGTCACGACCGTGCCGTTGGCCGGCGCAGGGCACGACGCGGCGTCGCGAATCACCTCCATCGACGCTGAGGCTAACCGTCGGTCTCGCTGGACGACGATCTCTGTTCGGCCGGCGCGAGCACGACCGTCGGCTTGGCCATGTCGTCGCTGACACGCTGATACATCGCGAGCAGTCTCCCGGCTTCATCGAAGACTGCGAACTCCTGTGCCGCGACACCGTCGAATCCACTTTGGACGTGCAGCTGCTTTCCATGCCCCACGTCGATCGCCCGGTCCGGCCCCACGGTCAGGCTGTGGTAGTCCCGCACCGCCGTGGCCGGTCGAAGAACCTCGATCTCGTCGAGCGGGCGCGCCTCGTCCTCCGAGAACGAGCCCACGGCGGTACGCCGCAACGTGCGAACGTGGGCGCCGCCGCCGAGCGCTTGCCCGAGGTCAGCGGCCAGGGACCGCACGAACGTCCCCGACGAGCAGACGACCTCGAAGCGATAGGCACCTTCCTCACCTGCGACCGGATCCACGCGAAACCGATGAACGTGCACCGGACGCGCTTCACGCTCGACTTCTTTGCCCTCGCGAGCCAACTGATGCAGCCGCCTTCCGCCCACGCGGACCGCCGACACCATCGGGGGGATCTGGAGGATGTCACCCGTGAGACGGCCGGCGGCCGCCTCGACGTCGGCGGTGCCGACGCCGGACATGTCGTGCGTCGCCACCACCTCGCCTGCCGCGTCGAGCGTCGTGGTCTCGACGCCGAGCACGAGCACACCGGTGTAGGTCTTGCGCAGCACCGTCAGGAATCGCAACAAGCGCGTGACGCGACCCACACCGAGCAACAGGACGCCCGTGGCATCAGGGTCGAGCGTGCCGGAGTGGCCGATCTTCTTGTTGCGCAACAATCCTCGCGCCTTGGCCACGACGTCGTGGGACGTCCAGCCGGCCTCCTTGTCGACGATGGCCAGGCCGTCACGAAGCTGTTCGTCCGGCGGGAGCACGGTCAGGTCTCGTCGGTCTGGATGTCGCGGAGGATCTCGTCGATGCGCTCGCCGCGGCGCACTGCGGGATCCGGGCGGAACGCGAGCTCGGGTGTGCGCTTCAGCCGGGCTTGATCGCCGATCGCCCGCTGCAATCGGACGCGCATCTCGGCCAGCATCTCCGATGCCTTCTCGTCGGCCTCGCCGCCTTCGAGGGTGTCGAAGTACACGGTCGCGTGACGAAGATCCGGCTCGACTTTGACCTCGGTGATCGCCAACAACTCGACCCGCTCGTCATCGAGCTGCTCGAGCGTGTCGGCCAGGATCTCCTGGACCAAACGATTCACCCGCGCGGTGCGCGGGTAGTCCCGAGCGTTCTGTTGGTCGCGCCGCGCCATCAGTCCACCTCCAACCAGTCGCGTCGAACGTCGATCACCTCGGAGTCCGGGAACGACCATACGAAGCGTTCCACCTCGTCGACGACTTCCGTCGCATGACTCGTCGAACCGGAGACGCACGCGAAGCCGACTTGCGCGCGTTGCCAGGTGTCCTGATGGTCGGTCTCGGCCACCGCCAGGGCATAGCGCTTGCGAGCACCGTCGGTCATGGATTTCAGCACCGCTCGCTTCTCCTTCAGCGAATGGCACTGCGGAAGGTGAAGCTCGACCGTGAGCGCCAGGACGTGCACCGTCACCGCTGCTCCGTTCAGGTGCGCGGGATCTCGCGCTCCTCGTAGGTCTCGATGATGTCGCCCTGCTTCAGGTCCTGGAAGTCCGAGAGGCCGATGCCGCACTCGAAGCCGGCGGCGACCTCGCGGGCGTCGTCCTTGAAGCGCTTGAGCGAGCTGACGGCGCCCTTCCAGATGATCGTGCCTTCTCGGAGGAACCGAACCTTGGAGCCGCGGGTGATCACACCGTTCGTCACGTAGCAACCCGCGATCGCACCGACGCGAGGGATGCGGAAGATCTCGCGCACTTCGGCCTCGCCCGTGACGACCTCTTCGAACACCGGCTCGAGCAGACCGAGCATGGCGTTCTCGATGTCCTCGAGGACTTGGTAGATGATCTCGTAGTTGCGGATCTCGACGTGCTCGGACTCGGCCATCTCGCGCGCCTTGCGATCCGGGCGCACGTTGAAGCCGATGATCGTCGCGTTCGATGCGGCCGCCAGCTGTACGTCGTACTGCGTGATGCCGCCGACACCGCGGTGTACGAACGCCAGCTTGACGTCGTCGCGTTCGAGCTTGCGCAAGCTCTCGGTGAGCGCTTCGAGCGAGCCGACGACGTCGGCTTTCAGGATCAGGTTCAGGGTGGCCGCTTCGCCCGCCTGAATCTGCTGGAAGATGTCCTCGAGCTTGGCGCCGCCGGACATGGCGTGAGCCTCTCGACCGAGGTTCGCCAGGCGGTGCCAGTGCTCCCGCGTCTCCGCCACACGGCTGGCCGTCTTCTCGTCCGGCGCGACGACGAACGGATCACCGGCTTGCGCGACATCGGAGAGGCCGAGCACCTGGACCGGCGTGGACGGACCAGCTTCCTTGATGCTCTCGCCGTGATCGTCGATCAGCGCACGGACGCGGCCCCACGCGGCGCCGGCAACCAGCGGGTCGCCGACCTTCAACGTGCCCCGTTGGATCAGCAGATCGGCTACGGGACCTCGACCGATGTCGAGGTTGGCCTCGAGCACCACACCACGAGCGCGCCCGTCGGGCGCGGCGCGGAGGTCTTCGAGCTCGGCCACCACGAGCAGGTTCTCGAGCAGATCGTCGATGCCGTCGCCCTGCAACGCCGACACCGGCACCATCACCGTGTCACCGCCCCACGACTCGGGAACGAGATCCTGCTCGGAGAGCTGTTGCATCACGCGGTTCGGATCGGCGTTCTCACGATCGATCTTGTTGATGGCCACGACGATCGGCACGCCCGCCGCCTTGGCGTGGTTCAACGCCTCGACCGTCTGGGGCATCACGCCATCGTCCGCGGCGACGACGAGCACGACGATGTCGGTGGCTTCGGCGCCACGCGGCACGCATGGCGGTGAAGGCCTCGTGGCCCGGCGTGTCGATGAAGGTCAGCGCACGTCCGTCCTTTTCGACTTGGTACGCACCGATGTGCTGGGTGATGCCGCCGGCCTCACCGGCGACCACGTTCGCGTCGCGGATGCGGTCGAGGAGCTTCGTCTTGCCGTGGTCGACGTGGCCCATGACGGTGACGACCGGCGGACGATGCGGCTCGCTGGAGTCCTCGCCGTCGTCGTCCTCGTCGTCGAGCTTCAACAGCTTCTGCAGCTCGACCTCTTGCTCTTCACCCGGATCGACGAGTTGGATCTCGGCACCGATCTCGGCCGCGAACAACTCGATCATGTCGTCGGACAGCGACTGCGTGGCCGTGACCATCTCGCCCTGCTGCATCAAGAACCGCACCACGTCCGCGGCGGTGCGGTCGACCTTCGGTCCGAGCTCCTGAGGCGTGGAGGCGCGCTCGACCACCACGACACCCTCGGGCACGGGGGCCTCGTTGGGCGTGTAGGTCGGGCTGTCCATAGGTTGCAGCTCGTCACGGCTACGGCGGCGACGGCTCTTTCGGCGTTGGGGTGGGCGGCGCTGGGCGCCACCGGGGCCACGACCCGGGCCTCCGCCCGGACCGCCACGGCCGGGAGGTCCACCACCGGGACCACCTCCGCCGGGCCCTCCACCTGGACCACCGGTACCACCGGGGCCTGGGGGGCCGGAGCGACGCATGCCCGGAGACGGTGACGTGCCCGGGCTGCGACGGGTCGTGCTGCCAGGGCCACCCGGACCGGTTCCGCCACCAGGGCCGCCAGGACGGCGCATGCCCGGAGGCGGTGGGATCGGCTTGCCCGACGACGAGACGGGCGGACGCGGCGGTGGCGGGATCGGCTTGCCGTCGGTCGGCGCGGCCGGCGCCGATGATGTCGGCGCGGCCGCCGGGGCGGACGCGGCCGGAGCCGAGGCCGCCGGCGCAGTCGCCGGGGCTTGCGAAGGTGGTGTGGCGCGCGTGGGCGTCGGGGGCGGCGATGCCGCGGGCCGCGGTGCCGACGCCGGAGGTGCGGCCGGGCGCGGCGCCGGAGGTGCGGCCGGGCGCGGCGCCGGTGCGGGAGCCGGAGCGGTGCTCGCGGCCGCGGGTCGGCGAATCTCTGGTTCTTCCTCGCGCCGCTTCGGAGGATGCTCGCTACCGCTCGAGGTGACCACTCGTCGCGGCGGAGCCGCAGGCTCGGGCTCGACGACGGTCGGCTCGGGCGGGGCAGGGGCCACCGGTGCCGGCTCGGGCTCGGCCGCCGCCGGCGCGGGAACCTCAGCCGGCGCCGGCTCCGCCGGTGCGGGCTCAGGGGTGTCTTGGGCATCCGGCGCCGCCGGCTGCGGCTTGGCGGCGGCCTTCTTGCTCGCGGCCTTCTTCTTCGTCGCCTTCTTCGGCTCTTCGGGCTGCTGCTCGCGCACCAGTCCCTCGCGTTCGGCCTTGCGACGGACGCGGTCGGCTTGAGCCTCGACCACGCTCGAGGAGTGGCTCTTCACCCCGATCCCCAGCGATTCGCAGAGGTCGAGACACTCCTTGTTGGTCAGCCCGAGTTCCCTCGCAAGCTCATAGACGCGGATGTTCGATGGCAACGGCAGCCTCTTGATCAGCCAAACGGTCCGACAGCCGCCGGACACGAGTCTCTATCCTCGCGCGATCCCGCGGGATCGCACGAACGTGGTCAGCTCCCTGCGGCGGGCTCGGTGTCGGCAGCGGCGGGGGCGCTTTCGTCGGTAGGTGCGTCATCCGACGCGCTCACCGGGTCGGCATCCCCCGAGCCTGCTTCGGGTGCGTCCTGCACCGTAGCGTCCTGAGCAGCGGATTCCTCCGCCGTTTCGGGCGCCGCGGCGTCGTCGTCCTGCTCTTCGGCGGCGTGGGTCCACTCCTCGGCCGAGATGGCCTCGCCCCCTTCGGCCGGCTTCCATACCTGCTCGCCGGTGGCGGGATCGACGACCCATTCGCCCTCGGCCCAGTCCTGTGAGCCGTAGGCCTCTTCCTCGGCCAGTTCGCTCTCGCTCTTGATGTCGACCCGCCACCCCGTGAGGCGAGCGGCCAACCGCGCGTTCTGGCCTTCCTTCCCGATGGCCAACGACAGCTGGTAGTCGGGGACGATCACCTCGGCGGTGCCGGTGTCCTCGTGGATCCGGACCTCCTTCACCTTCGCCGGCGACAGGGCCTTGGCCACGAAGTCGGCGTGGTCGTCGGAGAACGGCACGATGTCGATCTTCTCGCCGCGCAACTCGTTGACGACCATGCGCACACGCGCACCGCGAGCGCCGACACAGGCGCCGACCGGGTCGACGTTCTGGTCGTTCGACCAAACTGCGATCTTCGTGCGTGCGCCCGGTTCCCGAGCACACGCCTTCATCTCGACGACACCGTCGGCGATCTCTGGGACCTCGAGGTCGAACAGACGACGGATCAAGCCCGGATGGGTGCGGCTCACCACGATCTGTGGGCCCTTGGCGGTCTTGCGCACCTCGACGATGTAAGCCTTCACGCGGGCCCCGGGCTCGGGCCGTTCATAGGGCACCTGCTCGGCCTGCGGGAGCAGCGCTTCGACCCGGCCGAGGTCGAGCAACGTGTAGCGCGAATCGGTCTGCTGGATGATGCCGGTGACGATGTCGCCCTCGCGGCCGGCGTACTCCTCGTATTTCATCTCGCGCTCGGCCTCGCGGATGCGCTGGCTCATCACCTGCTTCGCGGTCTGCGCAGCGATGCGGCCGAAGTCGTCCGGTGTGACGTCGAGCTCGTCACCGACCGGCTCGGCGTCCTCGTCGAGCTCTTGGGCCATCACGCGGATCTCGCCGGTGGTCGAGTCGATCGTGACCCAGGCGTACTCGTGCGCCCCCGGCATGCGCTTGTAAGCGGTTTCCAACGCGTCGGCGAGCGCGCCGAACAGCGTGTCGACGGAAATGCCGCGATCCGCGGCCAAGGCCTGCAGTGCGTCCATCAAGTCGGGATTCGTCATGACGCCTTCGCCCTCTTCGTCTTCGTCTGGTTCTTCGAGCTGCCACCGCGGGTGTTGTCTCTCGACCGGGCCGAGCCGGGTTTCGGCTGGCCGCCCCACTCGAACACGGTGCGAGCTTTGTCGATGTCGCCGTACGCGAGCTCGTGCTCGCCTTCGGATGTCGCGATCACGACCGCTCGGTCGTCCGCGCTGCGAATCGTGCCGGTGACGCGACGGTCACCGTCGAAGGTGGGCACCGTCTTGACGGCGACCGTCTGGCCGATCGCCCACGCATAGTGCTCCGGCGTGCGCAGGACCCGTTCGAGGCCGGGACTCGACACCTCGAGCGTGAACTTGCCGGCGATCGGATCGGCCTCGTCGAGCATCCGGGAGATCGCACGAGTCGTCGCCGCGACGGCCTCCATGTCGACGCCACCAGCCCGATCGATGGTGACCCGGAGTTGCGACCCGCCGAACTCGAGGTCGAACAGGTCGACGCCGAGGTCGGCGACGATCGGTTCGATCAGTTCTCGTAGGCGGTCGGCAGTGGTCATCTGGGCTCCAGCGAAACGAAAGGCGTGGGCAGAGCCCACGCCTTCGCCCGCAATCGAACGGATTGGCCATCTGAGTATAGGGGTGCGGATCGTTGGGCGAACGCCGTTCCGCGCCTCGGCTCCGCCGATCAGTAGCTGCGCGCGACGATCGCCACCAGATCCGACTCGTCCTCGGCCTCGGGCACCGTGCCGTCCGGTCTGAGCAGGCATCGGACGGTGACGCTCTGCTCGGCCAGCCGCGCCTCGCCTTGGACCCCGACCTGGGCCCAGGCCAACCGCGCCCAGCCGGTGGCGGCGGCCTCGGCCGCTTCGTCGAGGGTGGCCACATCCGTGAGGTGGTCATCTCGGCGAGTGGTGGCCTCGGCGAGCAGCTCGCCTTGTTGCTCGTCGACCGCATCGGTCACCGCCTTGGCGGCGCCGGCCAGCGGCACCGAGCCCTTCGTGCCCGAGATCCGCCGGACGAGGGTCACCGCGCCTTCGGCCAGGTCACGCGGACCGAGCTCGAGGCGCACGGGCACGCCCTTCAGCTCCCAGTCGGTGACGCGGCGGCCGAGTGACAGGTCGGTGCGGTCGTCGAGCTCGACACGAAGGCCCTCGGCGGAGAGCTCGCCCACCAGTGCGTGCGCTTGGTCGAGGACATCACCGTCGTCGCGAACCGCGACCACGACGACCTGGATCGGCGCGAGTCGGGGCGGGAGGCGAATGCCGGCGTCGTCACCGTGGCCCATGATCAGACCCCCCACCATCCGTGTGGACACACCCCACGACGTCGTCCATGCGAGCTCCTGGACGCCCGCCTCGCTCAGGTAGTCGATGTCGAACGCACGTGCGAAGTTCTGGCCGAGCTCGTGGCTGGTACCCATCTGCAGGGCCTTGCCGTCGCGCATCATTCCTTCACACGTCAGCGTGTTCGTCGCGCCGGCAAATCGCTCCTTGACGGTCTTGCGACCGACCACCACCGGCATGGCCAAGACGTTGACCATGAAATCCTCGTACACCTCGTGCAGGATCCGGCGCGCGTAGGCGTGGGCGTCGGCTTCGGTGGTGTGCGCGGTGTGGCCCTCTTGCCAGAGGAACTCACTGGTACGTAGGAACACTCGCGGGCGCAACTCCCAGCGAACCACGTTCGCCCACTGGTTCAAGAGCAAGGGCAGATCGCGGTAGCTCTGGGTCCACTTGGCCATGAACTCGCCGATCACGGTCTCGCTCGTCGGCCGCACGACGATCGGCTCCTCCAGCTCCTTGCCGCCGGCGACGGTGACAACGGCCAGCTCGGGGCTGAAACCTTCGACGTGTTCGGCCTCGCGCCGGAGATAGCTCTCGGGGATGAACAGCGGGAAGTAGGCGTTCTGCGCTCCAGCGTCCTTGATGCGCCGGTCGACCTCGGCCTGCATCCGTTCCCAGATCGCGTAGCCATACGGACGGATCACCATCGTGCCGCGCACCGGCCCGTTGTCGGCCAGTTCAGCCTTGGCGACGACGTCCTGGTACCAGCGCGGGAAATCGTCCGCTTGCGGAGTCAGAACGGGCGGTTTGCCTTTGCCAGCCATGCGGCGACACTACTGGCCCACCCCAAGCGAAATTGGCGGTCAGCGGCCGCGATCGAGCCGGCGGATCTGGGTGATGTGCTCGGTCGCCTGGTTCACGTCGTCGCCTTGCTCGTCGAGCAACGCCAGCCGATCACGCTCGGCTTCCTCGGCCGCACCGGCTTCGGCGCGCTGTTGGGCGGCTTCGACGCCTTCGGCCGCGACGAGCTTGCCCCACTCGACCAGCGCGTCGACCATCTCGTCTTCGGGCACGACCTTCACGACCTTGCCCTTCACGAACAGGTGGCCACGTCGGCGACCGGCGGCGATACCGACATCGGCTTCACGCGCCTCGCCGGGACCGTTCACCACACAACCCATCACGGCAACTTGGATCGGGAGTGACAGCGCGTCGAACGCCGTCTGAGCATCGGCCGCGACCTTGATCACGTCCACCTCGGCGCGCCCGCAGGACGGGCACGCGATGAGATCCAGCCCCTTGCGCTCACGCAGCCCCATGGCCTCGAGTAGCTGGCGGCCGGCGCGTGCCTCCTCGACCGGATCGGCCGTCAACGAATATCGGATGGTGTCGCCAATGCCTTCCGAGAGCAGGGTCGCGATGCCGGCCGTGGACTTCACCAGACCGGCAGGAGGAGGGCCCGCTTCGGTGACGCCGAGATGGAGAGGGAAGTCAACGGTCTCGGACAACAAGCGATAGGCGTCGATCATCAGTGGGACGTTCGACGCCTTGACCGAGATCTTCACGTCCTCGAAGTCGACCTCGGCGAAGTAGGCGAGCTCCTGCACCGCCGACTCGACGAGTGCCTCGGGAGTGACGCCGCCGTGCTTCTCGTAGAGCGCCGGATCGAGCGAGCCACCGTTCACACCGATACGAATCGGAACGCCGCGGTCGCGCGCTTCGCGCGCGACGGTCTTGATGTGTTCGGGCTTACGAATGTTGCCCGGGTTCAGACGCAGGCCTTGCACGCCGGCCTCGAGGGCTTCGAGCGCACGACGGTACTGATTGTGCACGTCGGCGATGATCGGCACCGGCGAGCGAGGCACGATCTGCGCCAAGCCCTCGGCCGCTTCGCGTTCGTTGCACGTGCAACGAACGATGTCGGCGCCGGCGCCGGCCAGCGTGTAGATCTGAGAAAGGGTGCCGTCGACGTCCGCGGTCTTCGTGGTGGTCATCGACTGCACCGAGACCGGAGCATCGCCGCCGATGGCTACGTCGCCGACGACGATCTGACGCGTCTTGCGTCGGTCGTAGCGAGTTTGGTGCTTCACAAGTGCTAGGGCCCGAAGGGGTTCTGTATGGGATCGACGATGTCGAGATACAACGACGTCACGAAGATGCCCACGAGCAACAGCACCATGGCGTAGGTGACGGGCATGACCTTCGTGATGTCGACCCGGTACTTGCGACCGCTGATCTTCTCGCGAATCGCTTCGTAGGTTGCGATGGCGGCATGCCCACCGTCGAGCGGCGGGAGCGGCAACAGGTTCAGCAAGCCGAGGAAGATGTTGACCATCACCAGCAGCCACAGGAAGGCGATGGCGCCACTGTCGGCCGCCTGCGATCCCAGGCGAATCACGCCGAGGATCGAGAGGAACCGGTTGTCGTCACCGTTCGACGTCGACGAGGCGACCGCGTGCGGCGCGTCGGCCTCGAGCGGGTGGATGCGGCGCCGCGGACGAGGACGCTGCCGTCGATTGGTCGTTGCTCGATGCGCTCTTGACCGTGTCGACGTAGGACGTGATGCCCGACGGCGAGAATCGGTTGCCGATCGCCGTGACGGAGTCCTTCACGGTCGAGCCGAAGCTCGTGCCGGCCTCGCCGACCGCGGCGAGCGGGTTCAGACGATCGCGCTGGACCTTCGGGCCGACGCCGAGGAAGCCGTTGTATCCGTTGGCCGGCAAGGTCGCCGGGGTGGTCACCTGCGTCTCGTACCGGAAGCCCTGCCGATCGAACACCACCGTGGCCGTGCCGCTGATCCGCCGAGCCCATGAATGCGGCGAAGGCCGTCGTACGTCGTGACGTCCTGCCCGTTGACCGAGAGGATCTGGTCACCGTTGCGCAGCGGCGCGAGTGCGGCGGCCGAATCGTCGGAGAGCCGCCAGCCGAGCGGGGTGCTGGTGGTGAGCTCCTCGCCGTCGCGGATGTAGGTGATCTCGACGGACTGTCCCGACGACGACTGGATCAGGTCGCTCAAGCCGGCGAAGTCGCCGACCGGCTGGCCGTTGAAGCTGACGATGCGGTCACCCTGCTGCAGACCGGCCTGATCGGCGGCCGAGCCGGCGACGACGCGATCGACCGTCCACTTGTTCAGGTTCGGCGTGCCCCACCCGACGAAGATCACGAACAGCAGCACGAACGCGATGACGAAGTTGGCGAACGGGCCGGCGAGCACGACGGGGAGGCGCTTGCGGTACGGCTGGGCGCGATAGGTGCGGGCCTCGTCGGCCGGGTCGACCGGTTCGAGGTTGTGCATGCCGATGATGCGCACGTACGCGCCGGCCGGGATGACCTTCACGCCGTACTCGGTCTCGCCGCGATGGAACGACCAGATGCGGGGACCGAAGCCGATGAAGAACTCGGTGACCTTCATCCCGGCGCGCTTGGCCACGATGAAGTGGCCGAGCTCGTGCAGGAAGATCGAGACGACGATGGCGAACACGATCGCGAGCACCGAGATGCCGGCGATGAGACCGAGGGCCACGATGCCGGTGGCCAGTGCGGCGAGCCGCAGCCAGCTGTTCGACCGGCTGATCGGTTCCTCGGCCGGTGCGCGTCCGGCGCTCGGCCGACCGCCGCCGTCGTAGGGCGACCACGGCTCGGCGACGGCCGGAGCCGGTCGGGTCGGTGTCGGTCTGTTCGTGGGTGGTGTCCGTCACGGAGATGCCTTCGTCAGGATGACCGGGCTGCTGAAGCTCGGTCGTCGATCAGGTCTCGGGCCAGCGCTCGGGCCCGCTGGTCAGCCTCGATCACAACGTCGGCCGACTCGGCTGGTGTTCCATCATGCCGCTCCAAGGTGGCTTCGAGGACCTCGGGGATCTCCGTCCACCGGATTCGCCCGTCGAGGAAGGCGGCCACCGCCTCCTCGTTGGCGGCGTTGAGCCACGCCGGCGCCGTCTCACCGATGCGACCGGCCTCGTAGGCCAGGCCGAGGCACGGAAAGGCGTCGAGATCGGGAGGCTCGAAGTCGAGGCGTCCGAGCGTCGGTCCAGTCGATCGAACCGAACGCGGTGCCGATGCGGTCGGGATACGCCAGCGCGTAACCGATCGGCAGACGCATGTCGGGATGCGACAGCTGGGCGATGGTGGCGCCATCGGTGAAGTCGACCATCGAATGCACGATCGACTGCGGGTGCACCACGACGTCGATGTCGTCGAACGTGATGCCGAACCCGCCGTCGGCGGGCGGACCACCGAACAGCTCGTGCGCCTCGATCACTTCGAGTCCCTTGTTCATCAACGTGGAGGAGTCGACGGTGATCTTGGGGCCCATCTGCCACGTGGGATGGGCGAGCGCCTCGTCGACGGTGACGTCGTGCAGTTCGCTCGCGCGTGCGGCCGCGGAACGGGCCACCGCTCGCGGTGAGCACGATGCGCGCCACGCGACCGGCGTTGTCGTTGGCGCGCAGACACTGGTGCACGGCGCAATGCTCGCTGTCGACGGGGACGAGCTCGGCCCCGGGTGTACGGCGTGCTCGTCGCACGACGGGTCCGGCTGCAATCAACGACTCCTTGTTGGCGAGCGCCAGTCGGCGACCGGCCTGCGAGTGTCGCAAGGGTCACCGAAAGCCCGGCGAAACCGACCACGCCGTTGACGACCACGTCGGCTTCCTCGGCCAGGCTGGCCAGGGCGGCATCGCCGGCCCGGATCTCGCATGCGGGCAGCCGCTCGATCAGCATCGGCCTCGTGGACCGGGATCGGCCACGGCGACCACTTTGGGCCGGAACTCGACCGCCTGGTCGACCAGCAGGTCGACCTGGCGACCGCTCGCACCGAGCGCCGTGAGCTCGAAACGGTCGGGCTCGGCCCGCAGCACGTCGAGCGTTTGGGTGCCGATGGACCCGGTGGATCCGGCCAGGGCGACCCGAGACGCAGTCACGAGGCCCAGGGTAGTGGCGCTCCACCTCACAACCCCTCAACTGGCGTCGCAGCGACCCATGGCCGGTGCTACGCAGGTTGAGTGGGGGGTCAGATGATGTTGAGGATGCGGAGCATGTAGAAGGCCGTCGGGAGCACGAACAGCATCCCGTCGAAGCGATCCAGCAGGCCACCGTGGCCCGGCAGCAGCGTGCCCATGTCCTTCACGCCGAGATCACGCTTGAGGAGCGACTCGGCGAGATCGCCGAGCGGGGCTGCGATCGCCAACGCGACACCGAAGGCCAGCGACTGTCCGAACGTCAACGGCCCGAAGATCGCAGCCGTGATCAACGTGGCCACGACGGAGACGACCATGCCCCCGATGAGGCCTTCGACGGTCTTGTTCGGACTGACCGCGGTGAGCGGCCGGCGGCCGAACTGTCGACCGATGAAGAACCCGCCGACGTCGTAGAACACGGCGGCCACGACTGTGATCAAGAAGATGCTCACGCCCTGGTCCGGGATCTTCAACAACAACGCGGCGAACGAACCGAGCAAGCCGACGTATGCCACTCCGAGCACGGTGATGCCCGCGTTCGGCACCACCTTGGCGTTGCCGCCCACACCGAGCATGAACCACAACATCGTGAACACCAGGGTGAGGAACAACACGAGTGGCGTCGCGGGCTCGCCCCGCCAATACGCGGCCAAGGGGTAGGCCGCGATCGGCGGCCAGGCCGAGCAGGGTGGCGGGTCGGTAGCCACCCCGTCGCACCGCGCTGAAGAACTCGATTCCGGCCAACACGATCACGACCTCGACGAGGATCATCGTGAACCCGGGTCCGAGCTTCATGAGGATGACGGCGACGACCGCGATGGCCACTCCCACGAACACGGCCTGCGGAACGTCGCGGCCCGAACCGCTGGTGTCCGTCGACTCAGCCTCGCCGCCGGCGGGTCCGGAGCGAAGTACGTCCGCCGGTGGCGCCGCTCCCGTGGTTCGGGCGCCGGAGGTCCGGGGGCTCGCGGCACGCTGGGCCGGCGCAGTCGGTGTGCTCTGGATCCGAATCGGTTCCGGCTCGAACGGCGGAGCCGCGGGCTCGGGCGTCGTGGGCTCGGGCGTCGTGGGCACGACCGTGCTGGCGCGCACCGGCGCTTCCGGCACGTTCAGGTCGTCGAAGGTGAGGAACTCTTCCTGGGTCAGCCGAACGGTCGTGTCCAGCGCACCCATGGGCGCCTCCGGATCTTCGCCCAGGCCCTCCGCCAGATCGGCGGCGCCGTCGTCGCCCCATTCGTCGTGCTCGTCGCGCCATCGCGGCCCGGTGTTGGCGAACGACGACCACTTGTCCTGATCGGCGATGTCGTCGCCGTCGGCCTCGGCCTCGGCGATGATCACGCGAGGCACCTCACCGGTGGCCGGTTCGGTCCAGTGCGGCAGTTCCGTTTCGCCCGTGGCCGGCTCCAAGTTGATGATGAACTCGTCGTCGGATGGCTCGGGCCGGAACCGCGTCGTCCGCCGAGCGAGGGCGCCACCGGCGCGACACGTGGACGATCGATCACCGGTGGTGCGTCGGCGCCGGCCAGCGGGAACCGCAACGTGGGACGAGGCCCATCGTCCGGCGGCGGCGGACGGTCGCCGTACTTCGGTTGGTCGTCGGCCTTGCGCTTTCACCGCGTCACCCCGCTCGACCGCTTCGGCTGCGGTGTCGGCGTCGATGATGCGCACGCCCTCGGAGTCATCCATACCGCCGCTCTCCTGGTTGCTCCGGCTGAAAGGTGAGTCGTTACCCATCAATCCTCCAGCAGCTCTTGTTCCTTCGTCTGGAGTGCCGCATCGATCTCGGCCTCGCGACCGTGGATCGCGCGGTCGAGCTCCTTTTCGGCTCGCTTCAACTCGTCCGACGACAGATCGCCGTCCTTCTCGAACGCCTCGAGCTCGTGGCGGGCGGCGCGCCGAACGTTCCGCAGCGCGACCTTCCCCTCCTCGGCCATGTGGCGAACCACCTTCACCAGCTCCTTGCGGCGCTCCTGGGTGAGAGGTGGGAAGTTGAGGCGGATGCTCACCCCGTCGTTGCTCGGGTTCAGCCCCAGGTCCGAATTCTGGATCGCCTTTTCGATCGAGCCCATGGCGCCCTTGTCGTAGGGCGTGATGAGGAGCTGTCGGGCCTCGGGCACGGTGAAACCGGCCAGCTGCTGCAACGGCACCTCGGTGCCGTAGTAGTCGACGGGCATCTTCTCGACCAGCGTCGGGGTGGCGCGGCCGGTGCGCACGCCCGAGAAGTCGCTGCGAGCGTGGGCGACTGCCCTCGTCATCTTCTCGTCGGCGTCTGCGAGCACGACATCGGCCATATCGCTGGACACTGCCGTCTCCCTGTCTCTCTCGGCGGCGGCTGGGCGGGGCGGTCTCACCGGGGGTTTCGCGCCCATGGAGTCGATCGGGCACCGGTTCGAAACGAAGCTAGTACGCCCTCAGAGGTCGGGGGCGCCTGCGAATCAGTGGACGAGGGTGCCGACCTCGTGACCCTCGAGCAGCTTCCGGACGTTTCCCTCGCCCAGCAGGTCGAACATGACCACCGGCAACTCGTTGTCCATGCACAGGGTGATCGCGGTCGAGTCCATCGCCCGCAGGCCCCGGTTGAGGACTTCCAGGTAGTGCACCTCTTCGAGCTTCTCGGCGTCGGGGTTGAGCTTCGGGTCGTCGGTGTAGATCCCGTCCGTTCCGGAGTGCGTGCCCTTCAGCAGCACGTCGGCTTCGATCTCGACGGCCCGCAGGGCGGCTGCCGTATCGGTCGTGAAGAACGGGTTGCCGGTGCCGGCCGCGAAGATCACGACCCGCCCCTTCTCGAGATGGCGGACCGCGCGCCGGCGGATGTAGGGCTCGGCGACCTGGGCCATGTGAATCGCGGTCTGCACGCGCGTGGGCTGGCCGAGTTGTTCGAGCGTGTCCTGCAGCCCGAGCGCGTTGATGACCGTGGCGAGCATGCCCATGTAGTCGGCCTGGGCGCGATCCATACCGGCTCCCGCACCGGACATGCCCCGCCAGATGTTGCCTCCGCCGACGACGATCGCCATCTGCACGTCGAGGTCTTGTCGAACCTCGGCGATCTCGCTGGCGATGCGCTGCACGACTGCGCCGTCGACCCCGTAGCCGTTCTCGCCGGCGAAGGCCTCACCCGACACCTTCAGCAGAACGCGTGCCCAACGACGACGAGCCTTCCCGTCCCCGGACGTCGAAGGCTCGCTCATGTCGATGCTCCGTTCGCTCGTCAGGACCCGATGTACACCTGAGCGAATCGGACGATCTTGGCGTCGCCGAGCAGCTTCTCGATGCTCTGCTTCTCGTCGCGCACGAAACCCTGTTCGAGCAGCACGCGCTCTTTGAACCAGCCGTTCAGACGACCGTCGACGATCTTCGGCCACGCCTGTTCGGGCTTGCCTTCGGCCTTCGTGATCTCGAGGAGCGCCTGGCGTTCCTTCTCGACGTCCTCGGCCGGCACCTCGTCGCGCGTGAGGTACGGCGGCTTGGCGAAGGCGATGTGCACCGCGATGTCGTGCGCCAGCTCCTTGGAGCCACCGGCGAGCTCGACCAGCACCGCGTTGACGCCGCGGCCGTCCTGCAGGTGCAGGTACGAGTCGAGGATGTGATCGTCGGCGGCCTCGAACCGCACGACCGTGCCGAGCTCGAGGTTCTCCTTGGTCGTGAGCTTGAGATCCTCGAGCTCCTTGTCGCGCTCGCTGACCGCGACCTCACCCTTGGACACGACGAGATCGGCGAGGTCGCCGACGAGCGAGGTCACCGCCTCGCTCTTGGCGGTGAAGTCGGTCTCGCACTTGATCTGCACGATGGCACCGACGTTGCCGTCGACCACGACGGCCACGGCACCCTGCGCGTTCTCACGCCCGGCGCGGTCGTTGGCCTTCCCGAGCCCGTGCTCGCGAAGCCATTGAGTGGCTTTCTCGTAGTCGCCGTTGCTTTCGGTCAAGGCGCGCTTGGCATCCATCATCCCCGCGCCGGTTTCCTGGCGCAGGCGCTGAACATCCTTGGCGGTGAAATCTGCCATGGGTTCGTTTACTCCTCGGTTTTCTCGGTCTCGGTTGCGGCCGGCGCCGACGCGGCGGTCGCGTCATCGAGCAGGTTCTCGGCGTTCTCGGCCGTGAGGCCCGGCTCGACGGGTTGGGGTTGGGCCTCGGCAACCGCAGCGGTCTCGGCGGCGGACTGGCCTTCGGCGATGCGAGCCTCGCGTTCGGCGGCGGCGAGGGCAGCCTGGCGGCGAGCCTCGGCCTGCTGTTGCGCGACCTTGGCTTCCTCTTCGGCCGAACGATCGACGGCGGGGCCTTCGGCCGGGCCGCCCTGACGAGAAGCGATGAAGCGCCCCTCGAGCACGGCGTCGCTGATGATGCGCGACATGAGCGTGGCGGAGCGAATGGCGTCGTCGTTGCCTGGGATCACGAAGTCGATGACATCGGGATCGCAGTTGGTGTCGACCACCGCGACGATCGGGATGCCGAGCTTGTTCGCCTCGGTGACCGCGATGTCTTCCTTCTTGGTGTCGAGCACGAAGATGGCGTCCGGACAGGCGCTCGAGATCGCGGATGCCGCCCAGGTTGCGCTCGAGCTTCTCGAGCTCACGGCTGATCATCAAGGCTTCCTTCTTGGGCATGGCCTCGAACTCACCGGCGGCGCGCATGCGCTCGTAGTCCTTCATCTTGCTCACGCGCTTCGAGATCGTCTGGAAGTTCGTCAGCATGCCGCCCAACCAACGCTCGTTGATGTAGGGCATGTTGCACTTGTCGGCGTACGAGCGCACCGGGTCCTGGGCCTGCTTCTTGGTGCCGACGAACAGCACGATGCCGCCCTCGCCCACGAGGTCTCGCACGAACGAGTAGGCCGCCTCGATCCGCGCCAGGGTCTGCTGCAGATCGATGATGTAGATGCCGTTGCGCTCACCGTGGATGAATCGCTTCATCTTCGGGTTCCAGCGCCGGGTCTGATGTCCGAAGTGGACACCGGCTTCGAGTAGATCGCGCATGGTCACAACTGCCATCGCGGGGCTCCTTCCCATCGGTTGCTACGAAGCCTCGGTCCGAGCGCCATGTGGGCGACCGTGGGTGGACCGGGCGAGGATGCTCGCGGGCGCCACCGGTTGTGACACCACAGAAACGGCCCGAACGGTTTCGGGGCCGACGGATGAGTGTAGGGAGTTGGGCCTGGTCAGGCCAACCTGCAGGGGCATCAGCCCGGCGCCGCGGCAGCGGACACCAAGGTGGCACCGAGCGCGTCGGTGGCCCACGACACGCCCTCGCCGGCCACGACATCGACCAGCAGGTCGCCGAGCCCGGCGCAGGTCGGTGGCTGGCCGGTCCGCACCAGAGCGAGCTCGCGCGTGGCCTCCGAGCTGGCCGGGAGGTCGCTCGTGAGCCTGAGGACCGACCACGTCGACGACCACGTTGGGGAAGTCGGCCGCGGCCGTGCGGGGTGATGCGACGACCAGATCGCCCCGAGCGGCGATCGACACCCGGGCCACCCGTGCCGGGACGGGGTGGTCATCGAGACTGCGGATGAAGCCGCTGACCTCGCTGAGCTGGCGGACCGAAACGGCCTCGGCGCTATATCCGGCGGCATCGAGCAGCGAGCGGGCCTCGGGCGGAAGACCCCGCGCCGCGGCCGCCGCGGTGGCCAGATCAGCGCCACCGTGGGGTGCGGCGAGGGTTGCCAAGCTCGCGACTTCGGCGGGCAATCGACCGTCGGCGCCAGCCAGACCAATGGCGAGTCGCGCCACGACCCCTCCCTGCGAGTGGCCGATGACGTCGATCGGGACACCGGGAGCGGCCGCGGCCACGGCTTGCAGCATGGCGACGAGCCGGTCGGCCGCGACCTCGAGATCGCGGGTCGTGTCGAACGCGCTGTACGGCTGTGCGGCGATGGAGGCGAACGAGCGGGCGTCGGTCGCGTCCGGTACGCGCCCGCCGGCATACGAGAACCGCAGAACATCGTCGGGCGCGACGCCGAGAGCCGACGTGTCGACACGATCGACCGATGCCGAGGTGGCAGTCGATCCGAGCCCACCAACGAGCACCGCTATGCGGCGACCAGCTGGCCGGGCCGGCGCGACATCTTGGGGCGTGCACCGCCGTTGCTGGGCCGACAGACGCGCCCACCGTTCGACGACATGCGCCATGCGCACCTCGGGCCGCAACTCGACGGCGTAGTGCAACATCAGCGGGACACGATCGGCGGCGCGTTCGATCGCGAGTTGCAGGAAGCCGAGCGTGCTCCACGCTCTCGAGCGGTGGCCGACCCTCCTCCACGCCAGGCACGAGTCGGGCCCGCGTACGAGGACCACCGCCGAAGAGGAGGGCGGGATCGAGATACGTGTCCGACGCATCCCGCACACCGAAGTGCAGGCGATCTCGCGCCCAGGCGATCACCTCACCTCGCTTCACCGCGGCCCCGCGCCCGACGTTCAGCGAGCTCAGGAAGCTGTAGCTGGTGCGTAGTCCGTCGGCATGAAGGACCGTGATGTGCAGGGAGCCGGCGACCGGGCCGGCGAAGATCACCTCGCCATCGCCGGCGGCCCGCACGGCCGTGTCGTCGGGCAGGGCGTACTCGAGGCCGCGATTGCCCCTTCCGTATGGGGTCGGCGGCGGCCGGAAGGCGTCGACCACCGGAGCATCGACCGGTGGCGAGTACACGACCGGATCGACAGCACGCGCAGGGTCAGGACAGAACACAATGACGAACGCGCCCAACACCGCGAGCGCAGAAGAAACATGCCGGGCCACGGGTCAACCCCCGAATCGACGAACGGTCGGGGGAAGACGGAAGGGAAAGCGAACGTGAAGCGGCGCGCTAGGCGCGCCGGGCGCTACGCGGGTTCGCGCTCTTGCGCCAAGATCTTCGACCGCAGCTGCAGCACGGCCTTGGTGTGGATCTGACAGACGCGACTCTCGGTGACACCGAGCACCTGTCCGATCTCGGCGAGCGTCAGACCTTCGTAGTAGTAGAGCGTGAGCACGATCTTCTCGCGCTCGGGCATTCGGTTGATCGCCTCGGCGAGGATGTGACGCATCTCTTCGACTTCGTACGCCTGCACCGGACCTTCGCCGCCGTCGGCAATGGTGTCACCCAACGTGAGTGACTCACCGCGGTCGCCACCAACTGACAACATCTCGTCGAGAGCTACCAGGCCGACGAAGGAGATCTGCGACAGCATCGTCTGCAGCTGATCGTCGTTGATGTCGAGCTCGGTCGCGAGCTCTTCGTCGGTGGGCGTGCGATGAAGTTCGCTCTCGAGCTTGGCGTAGGCCTTCTCGAGCGAGCGGGCCTTGGCTCGGACCGAACGTGGCACCCAGTCGATTGAGCGCAACTCGTCGAGGATCGCGCCCTTGATCCGAGCGATGGCATAGGTCTCGAACTTGTACCCACGGGCGAGATCGAATTTCTCGATCGCATCGATCAGTCCGAAGATGCCGTAGCTCACGAGATCGGACTGTTCGACGTTCTGGGGCAGACCGACGGCAACACGACCGGCGACGTACTTGACGAGCGGCGAGTAGTGCACGATCAGCTGATCGCGCATCTCACGGTCGCTTGACTCCTTGTATTGAGTCCAGAGACGGTCGATTTGTCCCTGTGCTTGTTCGTCCAACGTCGGTCCTACGCTCGCGGGTGGGTGGCATCGAGAACTTGACGAAGCCGCTCCTTGCTCACGTGAGTGTAGTGCTGCGTGGTCGAAAGGTCGGCGTGGCCGAGCAGCTCTTGCACCGCCCGCAGGTCTGCACCGCCATCGAGCAGGTGCGTGGCAAAGGTATGACGCAGCGCATGCGGGTGCGTCGGGGAGCTGGCCCGGCGATCGAGAATGCGCCGAGCGTCGCGTGTCGTGAGGCGGTGACCACGAAGGTTGAGGAACACCGCCGGGGCCGGGGTGTCGGGCCCCGAGAGGGACTCGCGGCCGTCGGCGAGCCATTCCCGCAGCGCATCGACCGACGGAGCGCTCATCGGAACGCTCCTCTGTTTGCTGCCCTTGCCCCATACGCGAACGGTGGCCGCATCCAGATCGAGGTCGTCGACATCGAGGCCACACAGCTCGCCCACACGCAGGCCGCTGCCGTAGAGCAGTTCGAGCACCGCGGTGTCGCGACGCTCGATCCGAGGGTCTGCCGGACGCGCGCTCGGGCGGATCGTCGAGCAATGAGCTGACCTCGTCGGCGCGCAGGACGCGCGGGAGGCGGCCGCCGCCCTTCGGTGCGGTGAGGTTCGTCGCCGGCGACATTTCGATGACGCCGGTACGACGCAACCAATCGAAGTAGCGCCGAATGGACGAGGCCTTGCGCGCGAGTGTGCGGCGCGCGTAACCGCGTGTATGCAAGTACGACAGATAGCGACGCAACTGTTTGCGGTCGACGCGATCCGGCTGTTCGACGCCGAGCCGCGCGGTCCACTCGACCAATGCGTCGAGGTCGCTGCGATACGCGCGGATGGTGGTGGGTGCCGCTGATGTGAGCGACGACACGAACTGGTCGAGTCGCCACGGATCCGCTTGCACCATGTCCCGCAGGGTATCCGGGGACCGCGCGCGAGCGTAGGGATGTCCGGTTCATCGCCCTGTCACCGAACCGACGCGTTCGGTCCAACCTCCGCGTCGCGCGATCCAACCGGCAACCTCCAACCGGTCGAGCGCCAGGGCGAGCTCACCGATCGGGCGACCAGTCCGCACCATCAATGCTTCGAGACCGCAAGGTTCCCAACCGATCGCTTCGAGAACGAGGGCGTCGTCGGGCTGCGGCGCGGTTCGGGTGTCGCGTCGATCGACTTGCGGTGATGCGAGCCCGAGCATGCCGAGCACGTCGGTGACGTCGCAACAGACGTCGGCTTCACGAAGGAGCGCGTTGCTGCCCTGTGACGCCGCGCTGCGCACGGAGCCGGGCACCGCGAGCACCGGGACACCGCGCCGAGCCGCTTCGGTCGCGGTCTGCAGCGAGCCCCCGTGCTCGTGTGATTCGACGACCACGACGACGTCGGCCAGCGCGGCGATGATGCGATTCCGCGCGAGGAAGTGCCATCCGATCGGTCGCGCACCGAGCGGATGCTCGGTGAGCAGAACACCGTCGCGAGCCACTCGCGTCCACAACTGGGCGTTGCGGCGGGGGTAGACCACGTCGAGACCACTGCCCACCACTCCGATCGGAGGGGCGTCACCGGAAAGGGCGCCTGAGTGCGCGGCGGCGTCGATGCCGAGCGCCAACCCCGAGACGACGCGCACCCCGGCATCGGACAACTCGTTGGCTAGAGCCACGGCGAACTCGCGCCCGGCCTGGGTGCAGTCGCGCGTGCCGACGATCGCCACTCGCGGACCATCGAGGGCGGCCATCGTGCCTTTCCACACGATCAGCGCAGGTCCATACGGATCGAGCCGCAGCAACTCCGGGAAGTCGTCGTCCTCGCGCCACGCGACGCGGACGCCGGCATCGACGTGGCGCTGCCAGAGCTGGTCGAAGTCGATGTCGCGAGCGGCTCGGGCCCAACTTGCCGCCAGCGCGGCCGGGTCCTTCCCCATGACGCGGGCCGCGGGCCCGTGATGGGCGCGACCGGCGGCCGCGACCTGCCAGGCTCGCTCGGGACCGCCCTCGTCGAGCAAGGCCTCGAGACGAGCGGGCCCGATGTCCGGCAAGGTCGTCAGCGCCAGAACGATCGCGGCATCAGAGAACCGCGGGTGCGGTTGCAGAGCCCATCACCCGGCCATCCTCGAGACGAGGAACGACGGATCCGTACGCATCGCGATGGCGGCGCCGATGTCGTCGGCGTCGAGCGGGCCGTCGCGGCCGGCGAGATCGGCGATCGTGCGCGCCACGCGCCGGACGCGGTGCAGACCGCGTCCGCTCAGCTTTCCGTCGCGAAGCGCTTGCTCGAGCGTGATCGATGCGTCGGCACCGAGCGGTGCCCACAGATCGAGATCGGCCACGGTCAGATCGGCGTTGCAACGAACGCCTCGCAAGCGCGCCAGATCGCGGGCCACCGCGACCCGCGCCGCGACGGCCACGGAGGGCTCGGCCGGCCGCGCGTGCAACAGGTCGATGGGGTCGGCTCGGGTGACGTCGATGCGGAGATCGAAGCGGTCGAGCAAGGGGCCGGACACTCGTCGGCAGTAACGAGCCAGCTGGCCATCCGAGCAGCGGCACGAGTCGGGTGAGCTGCGCAGTCCGCACGGACACGGGTTCATGGCGCCGACGAGAAGGAAGCGAGCCGGCAGCTCGACCTTGAGCGTCGGCACGCGACAGGCGCACGACCCCTTCTTCGAGCGGTTGGCGGAGCGCGTCGAGCACCGACGGCGGGAACTCGGCCAGCTCGTCGAGGAACAACACGCCGGCGTGCGCGAGCGAGATCTCGCCGGGCTGCAACCGCGCGGAGCCGCCCCCGATCAGCGCGATCGAAGAGGCCGTGTGGTGCGGAGCGCGGAACGGAGGTCGACGGAGGAGGCCGCCTGCGGGCAGCCGCACCGCCGCCGCGGAATGGATGCGGGTGGCCTCGAGCGCTTGCTCGCCGTCGAGATCGGGCAACACACCGGGCAGGCGGCGAGCGAGCATCGTCTTGCCTGCGCCCGGTGGGCCGACCATGAGCAGGTGATGGCCGCCGGCGGCCGCGACCTCGAGTGCCTGACGGGCCAGAGGCTGACCGTGCACCTGGGCCAGGTCGACATCGGTGCCGTCTTCGGGCTCGGCGTCACCGACCCGAGGAAGGTCGGGCCAGGGCTCCTCGCCCCGGAGGCAGGCGACGAGCTCCGCGAGATGCGACACCGCCTTGACGACATGACGGTCGACCAACTGGGCCTCGACCGCGCCGGCTCGGGGCACGACCACCGTCTCGGTGCCGAGCGCGTCGACGAGCGACAGCACGCCCACGACCTTGCGGATCGCGCCGTCGAGCCCGAGCTCGCCGAGAAATCCGACCTCGCGAACATCGTCGACCGCGAGCTGCTCGGTGGCGACGAGCACGCCGACGGCCATGGCCAGGTCGAGCGCGGCGCCACCCTTGCGCAAGCCCGTCGGCGCGAGGTTGACCGTGTAGCGCCGCTGGTGCCACGTCAGCCCGCTCGACTGCACGGCCGCCCGCACCCGGTCGCGCGCTTCGCGACACGCGCTGTCGGGTTGACCGACGACCGTGAACCCGGGCAGGCCGCCCGAAACGTGTACTTCAACGGTGACGGGCCAGCCGTCGACTCCGAGCAACGTCGCCGATGCGATCGTGCTGATCGTCGCGGACATGCTGCCTCCTGTTGCCTGTGCAGTGGAGGACAGCCGTCACGCCGGCTATCGAGCGTGGATGCACCTTACCGGCGACGTGTGACAGGGGGAAGAGCCGACCCGGAGCGAGGCGCCGGTCGCGTCAGAACCCTTCGCGCTCCCAGCGGGCAACCGCTTGGATGTCGTCATCCGAGAGCTTCTGACCCCACGCGGGCATGCCCGGCTGGATGCCGTTGCGGATCACGTTCTCGTGGTCCTCGATGTTGGGATACCTCGACGCGACGACGCCGGCGAGCTTCACACCCGTGCCGCCACCGCCCTTGCTGCCGTGGCAGGTCGCGCAGTTCTTCTTGTACACGTCCTGACCTCGGGCGAGTACCGGATCGGTCGGCGGTGGCAGCTCGAGTCCGATCCGCTACTGCAGGAGGCGAGCCCCAATGTTGCGGTCAGGACCAGGCCGGCAATTGCGGCGGTGAGACGGCGGCGAGTCACGGCGGCGAACTTTAGTGGCTGGTCAACCGGCCGCCGCGACGCCCCGGGTGGTGAGTCGACCGCGTGCCCACCGCATACTGGTCGGCATGGGTTTCAACCCGTTCCGACCTCAGCGACGTTCATTTGCCGACTATGCAATGGTCGGCGGTGCGCTGATCGTGCTGGCGCTCCTGGTCCTCTGGGCCGTATTCGGCTGATGGACGCCGAAGCCGGGATCGGCCGCCAGGTCGACACGAACGGAGCCATGGTCGACGTCGAGCGGGTGCAGCCCTATCAGGCCACCAAGATCTACTGGTGTCCGGGCTGCAACCAGGACATCCCCAAGGGCATGGGCCATCTCGTCGTCGTCCCGGTCGAGGCACCCGATCTGCGCCGCCACTGGCACAAGGGGTGTTGGCAGGCCCGGAATCGCCGCCGCCCGGGGCGCGTGCGCTGAATCCGCGCGTGGCTGTCTCACCTCGTCCGTAAGCTCGACCGGATGGAGCTGATCTTCGTTCGTCACGGTGAGCCCGCCTGGTCGCGAGACGGCATGGCCGTCGACAATCCCCCGTTGACCGAACGCGGCAACCGGCAAGCCGAGCTCACCGCCAAGGCACTCTCCGATCGGGCGGTCGACCAACTGCTGGTCTCGCCGTTGGTTCGCGCGCAGCAAACCGCTGCGCCGATCGCCGCCGCGCTCGGCATCGAGCCGATCACCCTCCCCTGGCTCGCCGAGATCTCGTCCGGCGGTTGGGAAGGCACTCCCCAGGAGGTCGTCGAGCAGACGTTCCGCGAGAGCCGCGACCGACCGCTCGAACAGCAATGGGACGGCATCCCAGGGGGTGAGAGCTTCCGCGACTTCCACGAGCGCGTGACGAACGGCTTCACCGATCTCTTCCACGAGCAAGGCGCCGAGCGCCTGTCGGACCATCCGACGCTCTGGCGGCTCGACCAGCCCGATCGCCGGGTGGTGGTGGTCGCCCACGGTGGCACCAACGCCGTCTCACTCGGCTTCTTGCTCGGTATCGAGCCAGTGCCCTGGGAGTGGGAACGATTCGTCTCGTTCCACGCATCGGTCAGCACCATCCAACCCATCAGCATCTCGGGCGGCCACTCGTTCAGTCTGTTCCGTTTCAGCGACGTGTCTCACCTACCCGAGGACGTGCAAACGCGCTGACCCGCGAACGCGGGAAGGCCGCGTCCGTTATGGTCCCGCGATGCCGAGCGAGGCTTACAACGCGTTGGTGACCATGCTGTCGGGCGGACGAGTCACCCCCGAGGCTCCCATCGAGCAGACACGGCTGGGGTGGGACGCGATGGAGGGTCTTCTCCCCTTCGCCCCCGACGTGACGGTCGAAGAGACCAAGATCGGCGAGTTGACTGCCCGTTGGTTGACGCCACCGGACGCCGGCGGTACGACGGTGTTGCATCTGCACGGCGGCGGATACGTGATCGGTTCGGCCAAGAGCCATGCGCCCTTCGCATCACATCTCGGCGGCGACCCTGGGTGCTCCGGTGTTGGTGCTCGAGTACCGCTTGGCCCCGGAGCACCCGGCCCCGGCCGCGATCGACGACACCGTCGCGGCCTATGAGTGGTTGCTCGAATCGGGCATCGATCCGGCCGACATCGTGTTCACCGGCGACTCGGCCGGCGGGGGTCTGGCCGTCGCCACGATGGCTCGCCTGCGCGACACCCTTGCTGCCGTTGCCCGGCGCCGCGGCGTTGCTGTCCCCATGGACCGACGCGACGCTCGACTACGACAGCATGCGCACGAAGGTCGACGAGGACATCATCCTGTCGCCCGAGCTGATGCACTACTGGCGCGGGTTGTACGCCGGATCGCTACCGCTCGACGATCCCCGGCTATCGCCCGCGCTGGGCGATCTCGAAGGGCTTCCACCGATGCACATCCAGGTGGGCACGCGTGAGCTGCTGCTCGACGATGCGCAACAGTTTGCCGACAAGGCATCGGGCGCAGGCGTCGACGTGACCCTGGAAGTGTGCGACGACATGATCCACATCTGGCCCGTGCTCGGCGCGGGTGTCACGCCGGAGTCACAAGAGGCGATCGACCGGATCGCCGCGTTCCTGCGGTCCTAGGGAGCAGGCGGTACGAAGTAGCCGTTGGCGTCGAGAATGATGTGGACAGTGCCGTAGCCGTTCAGCATGCCCACGCTGTGGTCCTGACCGACCGGTGAGATGACCTGATTGGGCGCGTTGTACGGCGGCCGGTAGTTGAGGTTGCTGCCGACGGGCTGGATCAAGACGGCACCCTTACCGAACACGGTGAGGTAGCCGCCGGCCGAGCTGGCTTGTGTGGACGTGGCGTTCAACACGACCGACGTGGCGTCGTTGGGAACGCCCGTCGGTGTCGGCGACCTGGGCGAAGCGCGGCCCACTCGGTGTCGACGGGTGCGGCCCGAGCGGCTGTCGAATACACGAGTCGGATTCAGCGGTAGGAACTTGTCACCTGTCGACGGTCGGAAGTAGCCGACCACATCGACGATGAGATGCGTCGACCCGGCATTGGTGTACAGATCGATCGCGCCACCAGTGCCGAGCTTCACGAAGGCCAGGTTCGACACGTTGTACGGCGGCTGCAGGTTCAGATTCGACGCCGTCGGTCGCGCCTGTCCGGCGGGCCACGCCGTCAAGAACGCCAGATCCGAACTGACCTGCGTCGAAGTGATGTTCACCACCACCGAGGTCACATCAGCCGGCACACCGTTCACACCCGCTACCGGCAACCGGATCGTGCCCGGACCACTCAGCTTCTGACCGACCGGACGCGGCGACGGCACCGGGCCGTACCGCGTGTCGAGCATGCGAATCGGCGTCACCGCTGTGAACCGATCACCGCCAGTCGGCGTGTAGTAGCCGAGGACGTCCACGACGAGATGCGTCGCGCCCGTGTTCGTCGCCGAAGCGTCACCTTGCCGTCGACACCGGGCGCCACCGTTATCGAGTTCGCGACATTGGCGCCCGGCTGCAAGTTCAAACTCGACGTTCGGCGGTGGAAGCGACCCGCTCGGCCACGCCGCCACGTACGTGAGCGCGCTCGTCGCTTCCGTCGAGGTCACGTTCAGCACCACGGACGTCGCGTCGGCCGGGACGCCATTCGCACCCGCCACGATCAGGTCGAGCCATGGCCCGTCGAGCTTGGCGCCGGTCGGCCAGCCACTCGGCACCGGCGCGGTGCGTGTGTCGAGAATGCGCTTCGGCGCCACACCCACGAACCCCGACGGCGGCACCTCCACCTCCGTCGCGCCGATGTCACAACCCAGACCTTGCGGCCGGCTCACACCCCGCTGATCGTTGCCCGCACACGCCGCGTTCGACGGCGGAATCCGATCCCGCAACGACGAACCCGGCAACGGCAAACGCGTCGGCGTCGGCCCACCATTGTCCAGCAACGGACCCAACTTTGGATCGCCACCATTGGTGATGTCGACTCCGGAGACCGTTGCGATACAAGAGCTGTCACTCCAGAAGTTGTAGCCATGAAGCGCGACGTTGGGCTGGGGCGAGTTGCACGCCGGGATGGTGCCGTCCCCGACCACCGATCGTGACGACTCGACGGGCGCAGGGTTCGAGGTCATCCCGCCGACGAGACTGATCTCGGCCGGGAGAGCCCCCGGTTGGCTGGAAGTGGCGAAGTTGCCGGCGACAGTCGCATCTTCCAGATGCAGGCTGGGCGTAACGCCCGAACTGGTGACCGGCGCCATGCCAGCACCGATATCAGCTGTGTTCGCCGTTACCGTCGAGCGCCGCAGCGTCAGGTCGCCGTACGAAATCCCACCTCCGGTCAGAAGCCGAGTTGCCCGAGACCGTGGAGTCTTCGATCACACCCTCGAACATTCCTCCACCACCGGAGTCGTGCGCCTTGTTCCCCGCGATGATCGTTCGACGAACCGTGCCGGCGAATAGCGCTGCCCCGAAGCTTGCTTCCGCGGTGTTGTCCTTCAGGATCGAATCCTCGATGACTCCGTCCGACGAGACCACTGCGCCCGACTGAGTGCCGTGGTTGGCCTCGAACGTGCTCCGCTGGACCGACAGCGTGCCCCCCATTACGCCGCCGACACCTGGTCGGTCGATCGTTCCTCCGGTGACGGAGTTGGAGCTGATGGTGGAATCCGCGATCTCGACCGTCCGGCCATAGATTCCTGCCGCGATGCCTCCCGGGTAAACGTTGTTCGTGATCGTCGTGCCGGAGACCTCGACGCGGTCATACGAGGAACTGATCGCGCCCATACCTGTGTTGTCGCGGATCTCGGAGTCCCGAATGACCGCGGGGGTGAGCTGCACGCTTATGGCGGCGCCGTCCCGGTGAAACAAGTTCGCCTCATCCGTAGCGGTGTTGTCGCGCACCGTCACGTGATCCAACTCGAGCCCGGGCGACTGGAAGATTGAAGGGCCCCAGCCCCATATCCCGCGTTGACCTCAGCTGTTCCGCCGGTCAGCGTCAGGTCGGCCAATCGACAGCGCACCGTCTCCCGCGGTGATGACCCGCTCCTCCGATGCCGCGTCGCACTGTTGGTCGATCGTGCTGCCCTGACCGTCGATCGTCAGTCCGTCTTTGTCGGAGATATTCAGGTCTCCGTTGAGGTTCGCCGAGTCGTACGGCCACGCCACCCCATCGCAGATCGTCAGTCGCATAGGTCGCTGCCGTCGCGAGCTGGATCGTGTCAGCGCCAGCGTCGGTGTTCGCCTTCGTGACGGCTTCGCGCAGCGACAACACGCCGTCGCTCGCCGTCGACGACATCCGCCGTCGTCGTGACGACGATCGGTGCGTTGGCGAACGCGGGACTCGCTGAGAGTGGAAGCCCGAGAACGACGAGCGCCACCGCAACCACGCAAGGAACCCGCCGCTTCACAAACAGTGAAGGTACCAGTTCAGTAGGCGGCTTCGATGACGGTGACCTTGCGTTGCACGACGCTGGCGACATCGAACCGAATCACCGCCGGGTGAACACCGCTGCGCTGCATCCAAATCGACGCCGCCGTGCGGATCTTGCGCTGCTTCTTCCAGCCCACAGCCTCAGCCGGCAAACCAAATGCCTCCGACCGACGGGTTTTCACCTCGCAGAACACGACGGTGTTTGCGAGAGCGACTATCAGATCGATCTCGCCTTCGCGACAGCGCCAGTTGCGCTCGACGACTCGATACCCGCGTGCCTCGTACCAACGCGCGACCAACTTCTCGCCGTAGGCGCCGAGTGCTTTCTTGCTCAGATCCCGAGCAGACCCGTCCATGTGACCGCCTCACGCATGATGGTGATGTTCGGTCACTCACCCGCCGAAAGCGGGGCGACGAGAGGGAAGATCAGTCGCGCTTCTCTTTGATCTTGGCGGCCTTGCCGATGCGATCACGCAGGTAATACAGCTTGGCCCGGCGCACATCGCCCCGGGTGACCCGCTCGATCTTGGCGATGACCGGGGAGTGCACGGGGAACGTGCGCTCGACGCCGACGCCGAAGCTCACCTTGCGCACGGTGAAGGTCTCGCGAGCACCCTCGCCCTGCCGCCGGATCACGACTCCCTGGAACACCTGGACCCGCTCCCGGTTGCCCTCGACCACGCGCACGTGCACCTTCAGCGAGTCACCCGGCGCAAAGTCGGGGACGTCGTCGCGCAGGCTGCGCATGTCGACGAGATCAGTGGCTTTCATGGGATACGTACTCCTGGCCCGAGGGACCCTGAAGGATACGCCCTGGCCCCTCGACTCCACAAAGCCGGGGCCAATCGCTCCGCGGGCTCTCAGACGTCGAACTCGTCCAACAGAGCCTGCTCAGCCGGAGTGACTCCCCCGCGGCGCTCGATCAGGTCGGGCCGGACCGCCTGGGTGTGACGGATGGCCATGGCCTGACGCCAGCGAGCGATACGCGCGTGGTCACCCGACCGCAGCACCTCGGGCACCGAGAAGCCCCGGAAATCCGCCGGCTTGGTGAACTGCGGGTACTCGAGGAGTCCGTCGCTGAACGACTCCTCCCCCGCCGACGCGTCGTTGCCCATCACGCCCGGCACCAGACGGCCCACGGCATCGAGAACCACGATGGCCGCCGCCTCACCGCCGGCCAGCACGTAGTCACCAACCGAGAGCTCATCGTCGACCAAGTGCTCACGAACTCGCTCGTCCACACCCTCATACCGACCGCAGAGAAGCGAGAAGCCATCCCCCGCCGCGAGCTCCCGCGCCATCGCCTGATCGAACGTGCGACCGCGTGGGCCCAACAAGAACAGCGGCCGCGGCGGCTGCTCGCGCTCGACCGTCGCGAACACCGGCTCCGGCCATGAGCACCATCCCCGCACCGCCACCGAACGGGGTGTCGTCGACCGTGCGATGGGCGTCGGTGGTCGCGTCGCGCAGATCGTGCACGCGCAGATCGAGGAGGCCGCGTTGTTGGGCCCGCCCCAGCAAGCTCTCGCCGCCGAAGTGCTCGATCAGCCCCGGAAAGATCGTGATGACGTCGATACGCATGCTTCGTCAGCCTCCCACGGGCGGCGACGGTCAGAGGTCGAACAGGCCGGCGGGCACGTCGATGCGCAGCTGCTCGCCGCGCACATCCCACCCGACCGCGAACGTCAACGGGACCAGCGCGCCCGAGTCCAGCACCAACACGTCGCTGGCCGGGTTCTCCTGCACCGCCTCGATCCGGCCGCGATCCACACCCTCGGCGTCGACGACGCGCGCGCCGATCAGCTCGTGCACCCACAACGTGTCCTCGTCATCGGCGTCGGGCGCCAACGGCTTCCGCGAACAACGTGGTGCCGCGCAGTTCGTCCGCCGCCTCACGGGTGTCAACGCCGTCGAACGCCACGACCCACTTCTTCTGATGCGGTCGCGACGAGCGAACCACGAGCAGTCGTTCGCCGGCGAACAATCGTCGAGCCGGGCGCGACCCGTGACGGTTCGGTCGTGACGAGGTGCACGACGAGCTCGCCGCGGAGCCCGTGTGATCGAGTGATGGAGCCGACTTCGAGCACGCTGGCGCTCAGTCGACGAACTCGACCTCGATCTCACGGCCGTCGCGCGCTGCCGCCGCTCGGACGACCGTGCGGATCGACTGCGCAACCCGACCGCGCTTGCCGATGACACGTCCCATGTCGCCCGGGGCGACGGTGACGTTCAGCGAGGGCCGACGACCGTTCTCGTCCACCTGCACCTGCACGGCGTCGGGCTCCTCGACGATCTGACGAACGAGATACTCGAGCACAGCCTGCGCCGTCGGCGTCGCTACCGAGTTGCCTTCGACCCGGTTGTAGTCGTCGTCGTCATCGTCATCGTCGATGTCGTCGTCGAACTGATCGTCGTCGCTCAAGACACGACCTGCTCGTCGGAAGCAGCGGGCGCCTCAGCGGTGACCGGGGGTGCTTCGCCCTTGAAGATGGCCCACGCGCCCGACGTCGTCAGCAGGCGACGAACGGTGTCGCTCGGCTGCGCACCCTGGCGCAGCCAGCCGACGGCCTTCTCGTTGTCGACCGAGAGCGCGGACGGCTCCTCGCGGGGGTTGTAGTGACCGAGGATCTCGATGAAACGGCCGTCGCGCGGTGAGCGACTGTCGGTTGCGACGATGCGATAGGAGGGCTGCTTCTTCTTGCCCATCCGCATCAGGCGGAGCTTGACCACGTGTTTTCTCTCTTCGTCGTACTTCGGAGCAGCGCGCGGCGAAACCCCGGATCTCGGTCCGAGGCGGCCAGACATGGTGCGTCAGATCACCAGGCTCAATCAAATACCGGGCGACCCAAGGAGGCTAGCGGGACTACCGCCCAGGTCAACGCAGACCTGGCAGCCCGTCCCCCTGGAGATCCTCGAGGGACGGCATGGCGTCGGGCTCGAAGCTCGGGAGCTGCAGGGTCGGCTTGCCCTTGGGTGTCACCCGACCCTTCGACTGCTTGCCGCCCTTCTTGCCCTTCCGCGCCTTCTTCATGCGCTTGGACCCGAAGCCGCCCATCCGCTTCATCATCTTGGAGACCTCGCGGAACTGCTTGAGCAGCTCGCTGACCTGGGCGGGCTGGGCACCGGAACCCGCGGCGATGCGGGTGCGACGGGACGCATCGATGCTGTCGGGGTCGGCCCGTTCGGCCGGCGTCATCGACTGGATGATCGCTTCGATCCGCGCGATCTCACGGTCGTCGATCTCGGCGTCCTTCACCTCTTTGGGCACGCCGGGCAGCATCGAGACCAGACCCGACAGGGGGCCCATCTTCTTGATCTGCTGCATCTGCTCGAGGAAGTCCTCGAGCGTGAACTGGCCCTCGAGGAGCTTGGTAGCGGCGGCTTCCGCCTCGTCCTTCTCGTAGACCTCCTCGGCCTTCTCGATCAGCGTGAGCATGTCGCCCATGCCGAGGATGCGACCGGCCAGGCGATCCGGGTGGAAGAGATCGAAGTCGGCCAGCTTCTCGCCCGTGGACGCGAACGCGATCGGACGTCCGACGACTTCCTTCACCGACAACGCGGCGCCGCCGCGGGCGTCGCCGTCGAGCTTGGTGAGGATCACGCCGTCGAGTGCGAGTGTCTGGTGGAACGCCTCGGCAGTGGTGACGGCATCCTGGCCCGTCATCGCGTCGATGACGAGGAACGTGTAGTCGGGTTGCACGGCCTCGGAGATGTGGCGGACCTGATCCATCAACTCCGCGTCGATGGCCAGGCGACCTGCCGTGTCGACGAGAACGATGTCGCGCCCGTTCTGGCGCGCGTAGCTGATCGACGCCCGGGCCACTTCGACCGGATCGGTCGGCTCGCTGAAGACCGGTACGCCGATCTGGTCACCAAGCGTCTGCAACTGCTCGACTGCGGCCGGCCTCTGAAGGTCGGCTGCGACCAAGAGCGGGTTACGGCCCTGGCTCTTGAACCAACGCGCGAGCTTCGCCGAGTTCGTGGTCTTACCCGAGCCCTGCAGACCCAGCCATCAGCACGACCGTCGGTGGCTTCGAAGCGTACGTGATGCGGATCGTCTCGCCGCCGAGCGTGGCGGTCAGTTCGTCGTTGACGATCTTGATGACTTGTTGCGCCGGATTGAGCGCGCCGCTCAGTTCCTCGCCGACACAGCGCTCGCGCACGCGCGCCACGAAGCCCTTGACGACCTCGAAGTTGACGTCGGCCTCGAGCAACGCGAGACGGATCTCGCGAAGGACCTCGTCGACATCGGCCTCGCTGAGCTTGCCGCGCCCACGAAGCCGCTTGAAGATCCCATCGAAACGATCGGACAGCGACTCGAACATGAAGAGAGAAGGCTACCGGTTCAGGAGGTAGCAGCCTCGACGTCGAGCAGGTCGTCGACACCGCCGACGCCGGGGATGGCGGTGGCCACCCGGACCAGTTCCTCACGGGCGGTGTCGTGGGGAACACGACCCCTCAGCTGCACCCGGCCCTCGACCACGGCGACCTCGGGTTGCGGCAGATGCCACGTCCGTGGCGCGTGCCCGAGCTCGAAACCCACCTTCTCGGCCAATTCGGCATCGGAGAGCCCCGCGCCCCGTCCGAGGGCGCGCTGCAGTTTGGTGCGCAGGTCCCGACCTTTGACCGGCGCGAACAGCAGGCCGAGGGCGAGTCCGAGAACGAAGCAGACCACCCCGCTGACCCCGGCTACCCGTGTCGCCCGACGACCCACCTTCACGGGCGCGGCACCGACCTTGTAGCCCACGCGGAAGGTGCCGCGGATCGTCCGAGCGAACGCCCGAGCAGCGCGAACACGAGCTTGAACGGCAGGAGCAGCAGTCGGAAGATGAACCGGAAGAACCCGGCGATCGCATGCATGGGGGGATGGGCCTCCTAGGAGAACAGGTCGTCAGGAGAACAGGGCTTCGACGAACTCGTCGGGATCGAACGCTACGAGATCCTCGACGCCCTCGCCCAGGCCCACCAGCTTGACGGGGATGCCGAGCTCGGCCTGGATCGCCACGACGATGCCGCCCTTGGCCGATCCATCGAGCTTGGTGAGCACCACGCCGGTGAGCTCGACCGCCTCGGTGAACTGGCGGGCCTGCACCAGACCGTTCTGGCCGGTCGTGGCGTCGAGCACGAGCAGCACCTCGCTGACCGTGCCGGCGCCCTTCTCGGCGACGCGGCGCACCTTGCGCAGCTCCTCCATCAAGTTGACCTTGGTGTGCAGACGCCCGGCGGTGTCGGCGAGGACGAGATCGGAGTCGTGCGCCGCAGCGCTCTCGATGGCGTCGAAGATCACGGCGCTCGGGTCGCCGCCCTCGGCCCCGCGGACGAGGCTGGCATCGGCGCGCTCGGCCCACATGGCCCAGCTGCTCGGCGGCCGCGGCGCGGAACGTGTCGCCGGCCGCCATGACCACGGCGTGGCCCTCGTCGGTCTCGCGCCGGCCGAGCTTGCCGATCGTCGTCGTCTTGCCGACGCCGTTGACTCCCACGAACAACCACACGCTCGGGGGCCGTTCGGCGTAGCGAAGATCGAGATCGAAGCCGGACAGCCGCTCCTTCAACTCGGTCTTGAGCGCGTCGAGCAGCTGCTGACCGTCGGTGAGGCCCTCCTCTTTCACACGCGACCGCAAGTGCTCGAGGAGCTCCTGCGTCGCCTGCACGCCCACGTCGGCGCGGATGAGGGCTTCTTCGAGCTCGTCCCAGGTCTCACCGTCGATCTTGTCGCGGCCGACGATCGATCCGACGTAGCCCGACAGCAGCCCGCGGGCTTTGGTGAGCCGATCCCGGAATCGAGGTTTGACCGGCGCCTCTGGCGGCGCCTCGGCGATGATCGCTTCGGCTTCGGCGACGACCGCTTCGGCCTCGGCCGGTGCAACGGCTTCTTCGACCGCTTGCTGGAGCGCCTCGTCGACCTCGACCTCGTCGAGGGGCTCGGACACCGCGGTCGCGGTGGGTGCTCGCTCGACACGCGGGGCGGCCGGGGGCGGGTCGAGCACGTCGCCGCGACGTCGTCGTGAGGCCACGACGAAGCCGGCGGTCCCGATGACGACGAGCGCGACAACAGCGATGATCAGCACGATTCCCATCAGATCCGCAGCCTAGGCCGACGCGATTGCCACCAGCGTCCCCGCGGACGGTGGCGGAGCCCGTTCGCCGGAGGCGAACGAAAGCAAGCAGAGCTGCATAACCGACTCGGGCGCACCCCGAAGGATGCGCCCGAGCGGGCTGGGATCTGTTGTTCCTGCGATCTTCGGGCGGTGTCCCGGGTGCGGAGACCCCCGAAATGGTGGGTCCCGGGACACCGCTCCGATCTAAGCGGGGTCAGGTGATCGTCGATCAAGTCAGCGAGTGCCGAGCGTGACCTCCGCCGTTTGCGTATTGCCGTCCCGGACGAAGGTCACGGTGACCTTGTCGCCCGGGCTGTAGATACCGATGCGCCCTTGGAGTTCCGAACCGCTGCGCACCTGATTGCCGTCGACGGCCGTGATCCGGTCGCCAGCCTTGAGGCCGGCGGAGTCGGCCGGGCCACCCGAGGTGACGACGGCGACGACCGCACCGGGCTCACCGGACTGCACCGCGGACTGGCCGCTGCTCGACGAGCTCGACGACTGGAGTTGGATGCCCATCGCGGCATGCGACAGGGACTGGCCGCTGGTGATCTTGTCGGCGATCTGCTTCGCGACGTCGATCGGGATGGCGAACCCGATGCCGTTGTTCTCGCCGTTCTGGCGAGAAGATGGCCGTCGGTACCCCGATCACCTCGCCGCGGATGTTGGCCGAGCGCGCCACCCGAGTTGCCAGGATTGATCGGTGCGTCGGTCTGGATCATGTTGACCGCGATGTTCTGGTCGTTCTCGACCGGCCGATCGACTGCGCTCACGATGCCGGCTGTCACCGTCTGGTCGAGACCGAACGGGCTACCGAGCGCCACGGCGGTCTGTCCGACGCGCACTGCGCTCGTCGAAAGTCGCGCGACGGGGAGATCGATGTTGGCGTGGATCTGCACGACGGCGATGTCGCTGCTGGGATCGGTGCCGAGCACCTTGCCGTCGTAGCCAGTGCCGTCAGCGAGGATCACCTGAACGGTCGTAGCGGTGCCGACGACGTGGTTGTTGGTGAGGATGTAGCCCTGCGAGTCGTAGATCGTGCCGGAGCCGAGACCCTCTTGGGTCTGGATCTGCACGACGGCAGGGCTCACTGCGGCCGCGACGTCGGCAACGGGCTCGTCGCCACTCGACGCAACCGCCGGCGTGGTACCCGACGGCAAGGTGGTGGAGCTCGCTGCGGGGGACACCGAGGAGGTGCTCACGCTGGTGGTGCTGTGCGAATCGGTGAGATCGCGGACCATGTAGCCGCCACCCACGAGGGCGACGGCCGCCAGGACCGCGGTGGCCGCACGCCGCCCACCCCCACGCCGGTTGGGAGGAGGGGAGGAAGACGTTGGGGGCGGGGGCGGCGGCGTCGGCGCGCCTCGGAAGGCGCCACCGGTTGGGGGAACTTCCCACGCGTCGTGGTCGGTCGTGGGCGGGGTGTCCGGGAGGGTCGGGGGCCATGTGCTCGTCATCGACGACGAACCTATGGAATGCGTTGTAAAGCACTCGTAAGGACGGAGCGAAAATCAGGCGGGCAGCCAGATGGCGAACGCGGCGCCTTCGCCGGGCTCGGACACCAGGCGCACTTCCCCACTGTGCGCCTCGGCGATCTGGCGCACGATCGTCAGTCCGAGCCCACTGCGACGTGCTTCGCCGTTAGCCGCATCACCGCGATAGAAGCGTTGGAACACCCGGTCTTGGTCTGCTGTCGCGATGCCGGGACCCTGATCCTCGACGCCCAGCCAGATCCAACCTGGCTTGCGACCCGCGCTCACGCGCACCGTCGTGTCCGGCGGGCTCACGCGCAACGCGTTCGCCAACAGGTTCGCCAGCGCTTGCCGCAAGGCCAGTCGATCGGCGTCGAGCCACAGCCCGGGCTCGGTCTCACATTCAATGCGGATGTGTTGTGCCTCCGCCGTCGCGGTGAACTCATCGGCCGCCTCAGCCACGACGTCGGCCGCATCCACCCGCTCACGCTCGAGCGAGAGGCTTCCCTTTCGCGCGTAGACCAACAGATCGTCGACCAAGCGGGACATCCGCTCGGTGGACTTCTGCACGACCTCGGCCGTGTGACGGAGGTCGTCGGGCGTGGCCTCGGGGTCGGCCAGCGTGACGTCGATGTTCGTACGAATCACCGCCAACGGGTTGCGCAACTCGTGCGACGCCTCGTGGATGAACTCCCGTTGCGACTCGAAGGCATCGTCGATGCGGCCAAGCATCCCGTCGAACGTGTCGGCCAGCTGTTTCAGCTCGTCATCAGGGCCCTTCAGGTTGATTCGCCGGCTCAGATCCGTGGCTTGGATGTCCCGGGCGACGTCGGTGATCCGACCGATCGGCCGCAACACTCGGCCCGATACCGACCATCCCACGCCGATGCTCGCCACGAACAACATCAGCAGCGAACCGAGCGCAAGCTCGCGCAACGTGTCGAGCGCTCGTTGGTTGGCCGCCTTTTCGACCCAGAGATAGGGGTCGACCTGCTCGCCTTCGACGATCACCGTTTGGCCACTCGGGAACTGCAGCTGTTGCTGGACGCGCCGCGACACCGGTTGCTCCGAAAGGCTGTGGGCCAGACCGATGTAGATCACGGACAGAAGGACCACGGCCAAACCGACGAGGATCGTCGAGTACAGCAGGGCCAGCCGCACACGGATCGAGCCCATCCAGCTCGGCAACCTGGTGGCCACCCGTACGGAGCGTGGGTCGGTCACGGATCGTCCCTGAGCTTGTACCCGCGGCCGATCACGGTCTCGATGAGCGACTCTTCATCGGCACCGGTGAGCTTGCGACGCAATGTCCCGACCGTTACGCGCACGGTGTTGGTGAACGGGTCGGCGAATTCGTCCCAGACATGCTCGAGCAGCGTCTCCTGAGACAGCACCTCACCGGGGTGCGCCATGAAGAAGCGCAACAGCGCGAACTCCTTCGCGGTGAGGTCCAGCACGCGGTCGCCACGTCGCGCCGCGTGACGGGCGTCGTCGAGCTCGAGATCGAGAACCCGGTACAGCGAGGATTCCGTCGGAGTGTCGCGACGGGCCAGAGATCGCACCCTGGCGGCGAGCTCGGGAAAGGCGAAGGGCTTCACCAGATAGTCATCGGCGCCATCGTCGAGACCCGAAACCCGATCTTCGAGTGCGTCACGGGCTGTCAGCATCAAAATGCGGGGCTGGGGCGAGATCAGCTCGTCGGCCCGAATACGGCGGCACACCTCCCGCCCGTCGATCTCTGGCATCGTGATGTCGAGGCAGATCACGTCGTAGGTGTTCAGCGTCACCTTCTCGAGCGCCTCGGACCCGTCGAAGGCCACGTCGACGGCGTAACCCTCCTGGCGCAGGCCGCGCGCGACGGCATCGGTCAGGTCGCGTTCGTCATCGACTACGAGTACTCGCACAACGTACGACGCTAGCGAAACCGGCGTATTCGGAAGGTAAAGGCCTACTAAGAGCAGGCTTCCTTTATCTTGGTCTTCGACCGAACATGGTCAAGTGCACCGTCTACAGGCCCAACACAGACAGGAGCCGGCCAGCATGTCGGACGCGTCCACGGCAACAGCTGCCGCCCCCGAACAACTCGAACAAGCGCTGTTCGAGATCAAGAAGGTCATCGTTGGCCAAGATCGGGCCATCGAGCGCCTTCTCGTCTGCCTGCTGGCGCGAGGCCACTGCCTGCTCGAGGGCGTGCCGGGTCTGGCCAAGACGTTGGCCGTCGAAACACTGGCGACGGTGTCGGGCGGAACGTTCACCCGGCTGCAGTTCACTCCCGACCTGCTTCCCGCAGACATCGTCGGCACGCGCATCTACCGCGCGTCGAACGAGAGCTTCGATATCGAGTGGGGCCCGATCTTCGCCAACTTCGTGCTCGCCGATGAGGTGAACCGTGCGCCGGCCAAGGTGCAGTCGGCGCTGCTCGAGGTCATGGCCGAGCACCACGTTTCCGTCGGTGGCGTCACCCGCCACGCACCGGAGCCGTTCCTCGTGCTCGCCACCCAGAACCCGATCGAGTCCGAAGGCGTCTATCCGCTTCCGGAAGCACAACGTGATCGGTTCCTGATGAAGATCGTGATCGGCTACCCGACGCCGGCCGAAGAACTCGAGATCGTGCATCGCATGGGCGTCAACCCTCCGCACGCCTCGCAGGTACTCACGCCCGACGCGCTGATCCGCCTGCAGGCCGCGGCCGACTCGGTCTACGTCGACCACGGTGTCGTCGACTACGCCGTCAACCTGGTGTTGGCGACGCGCGCCCCGCGTCACACGGCCTCCCCGAGCTCGAGGAGCTCATCGCGTACGGCGCCAGCCCACGCGCCAGTCTCGGACTGATCGCCGGTGCCCGCGCCATGGCTCTGCTTCGCGGCCGTAACTACGCCCTCCCCCAAGACGTGTTCGATGTCGCGCCCGACGTGATGCGCCACCGGATCGTGTTGTCGTACGAAGCACTGGCACAGGGCCTCGGCGTGGAGCACGTGCTCGTGCGAGTGCTGAGCACGGTGCCGGCGCCGCGCATCGCGCCGTCGCAAGCCCCGTCGGCCGCGGGCAACCTGGCCCCGACGGCTGCTCCCGTGGCGCCCAGCCCGGCCGCGCCCACCCCGCCCCCGGCCCCGCGGCCGCCCTCGCCGTTCCGCACGCCGAGCGATGTGGCACCGCCGGCGTCCGCTCCGGCTCCCGCACCCGCCCGCTCCGGCCCCGGCCCCTGATGCCGCCGGCCCCGACGGCTCACCGTGGTCGCAACCGCGTTCATGAGCAGCGACCAGCCCGCCAACCTGCCGCCGAGCGTGCTCGCCACGCCGTCGGCCGAGCTGTTGCGACGACTCGAGTTGTCGATCACGCGTCGACTCGACGGGATCCTGCAGGGCGACTACCGAGGACTCGTCCCCGGTCACGGCTCCGATCTCGGCGAGACGCGCATCTACCAACCCGGCGACGACGTTCGCCGCATGGATTGGAACGTCACGGCGCGACTTCAAGCCCCGCACGTGCGCGAGACGATCGCCGATCGAGAGCTCGAGACATGGGCGATGATCGACCTGTCCGCAAGCCTGGGTTTCGGCACGGCGGACTGCCTCAAACGTGACTTGGCGGTGGCCGCGCTCGCGGCCGTCGGCTTCCTCACCTCACGCGCGGGTAATCGCATCGGAGCGATCACCCTCGAGGGAGAACGGTTGAGCACGATCCCGGCTCGAACGGGACGGAACCATCTGCTCGCGCTGCTGCAACGAGTGGTGACGAGCGCTCAGAACGAACACGCCGGCGCGGCCGACCTCGGTGGTGGGTTGCGTCGCATGTCGGCCACCATGCGTACGGCGCGGTCTGGCCGTCATCATCTCTGACTTCCTCGACGACGGGCCGTGGGACAACGCGCTCCGCACGTTGTCGGTTCGACACGAGACCCTGGCGGTCGAAGTCGTCGATCCCCGCGAGCTCGAACTGCCCGACGTGGGCGTCGTCGAGCTCGAAGATCCCGAAACCGGTGAACGTATCGAGGTCCAGACCTCGAGTGGCGCCATGCGCAGCAAGTTCGCCGAGGCCGCCGCAGCGCAACGTGCCGACATCGCTCGTCGCATTCGTGCCGCAGGGGCCGATCACCTCGTGCTGCGAACCGATCGAGACTGGTTGCTCGAGCTCGTCCGGTTCGTAGCCTGGAGACGTGAGCGCGTCGATGCGCTCAGCAGGGTGCGACCATGACCTTCCTTTCACCACAACGACTCTGGCTGATGATCGCCGTCGTGGCGCTCGCGGCCGGCTACATCCTGCTGCAGTGGCGACGGCGCGCCTACACGGTGCGGTTCACCAACGTGAACCTGCTGTCGTCCGTCGCACCCAAGCGCCCCGGCTGGCGTCGACACATCGCCGCAGTCATCTACCTGGTTGCGCTCACCACATTGGTCCTCGGTTTCGCGCAACCGGCGCGCGACGAGCGCATTCCACGCGAGCGGGCCACGATCATGCTGGCCATCGACACCTCATTGTCGATGGAGGCCACCGACGTCGCGCCGACTCGCCTCGAAGCGGCACAGTCCGCCGCCAAGCGATTCCTCGAGATCATCCCGCCGAAGATCAACGTCGGTTTGGTGTCGTTCAACGGCTCGGCCGCGTTGAAGGTGCCGCCCACGACCGATCGAGAGCGTGTCGCACAGAGCATCGACACCTTGACGCTCGGCGAGAGCACGGCGATCGGTGACGCGATCTTCGCGTCGCTCGACGCCATCTCGTCGGTGCCGCCCGACGATCAAGGCACACAACCTCCAGCGCGGATCGTGTTGATGTCCGACGGCACGACAACGGTCGGCCGTCCGAACGAAGACGCCGCCGACGCGGCCGTTCAGGCCAACGTCCCCGTTTCGACCATCGCCTTCGGAACGGAGAACGGCACGATCCGCGTGCCCGAGCAGCCGTATCCAATCCCCGTCCCCGTCGACAAGCAGGCGCTGCAGGACATCGCCAACCAGACGAGCGGCAAGTTCTACGCCGCGGCCAGCGAGAAGCAGCTCACCGAGGTGTACGAGAACATCGGATCATCTGTCGGCTACGACACCGAGCAACGCGAGATCTCGACGTGGTTCATCGCCGGAGCCCTGCTGTTCTCCTTCACCGCCGCCGGCTGCAGCCTGCTCTGGTTCCACAGACTTCCTTAGTCGGACCGGCAAAGCCGGATCCGACCAGGAGTCAGGCTCCGGCGCCACTTTCTCCGACACGACTCGGCTCGAGCCGCCTGGTTGCATGGTCACGCCGTACAAGCAGTCGGCGGCTTCCATCGTGCGCTTCTGGTGACTGACGATGATGAGCTGCGCCTCGCGTCGGAACTCTTCGACAAGGCTCAGAAAACGATGAAGGTTGATGTCGTCGAGCGCGGCCTCGACCTCGTCCATCACATAGAACGGTGACGGGCGGCTGCGGAACACGGCGAACAGGAACGCCAGTGCGGTGAGCGAGCGCTCGCCACCGGACAGGAGCGACAGCTTCTTCACGTTCTTGCCCGACGGCTTGGCCTCGACCTCGAGCCCGGTCTCGAGCAGGTTGTCGGGGTCGGTCAACTTCAACCGCCCGGTACCGCCAGGGAACAGTGATTCGAACAGGTGCTCGAAGTTGGCGGCTACGTCGGCGAACGCGGCCGCGAAGACGCTCACGATCTCGCTGTCGATGGCCTTGATGATCTTGGCCAGCTCGCGTCGCGACTCCTTCACGTCGTCGAGCTGCTGCTGCAGGAACTCGTGGCGCTCCTGCAAAGCTTCGAACTCCTCGAGGGCCAGCGGATTGATCGGGCCCATGATGCGCAACTCTCGTTCGAGATCGCGCACCCGCGCCGTGGGCGAGATGCCCTCCGGCAGCTCGGGGCACTCCGCCGCCATCGCTTGCGCGGGTTCCTTGTCGAGGTCACGTCGGAGCGCCTCGACCGCGGTCTCGATCCGCAGCTTGGTCTCGGCGTCCTCGAGCTCGACACGTTGCAGGCGCTCGCGTAGCTCACCGAGCTGCTTCTCGGCCTCGGCTCGCTCGCGTCGCAGTGCATCGAGCTCGGCGGCCACCGCCCGGGCGGCCTCCGACTGGCGGCGCCGGCGTTCGCGCAGGTCGACGAGCACCGTGTCGATCTCGGTCGAACGCTCGGCCACGAAGGCCATGAGCCGTTCGGTGGCGACCTGCTTCACGTCGAGCTGCACCCGACGGTCGGCCGCAGCGGCTCGTTCGGCGGCAGCGCCTTCGAGTCGCTCCTCGAGCTCGGCCAGACGTCGGCTCAGGAACTGACGGCGCTCGTCGACCGCCGCGGCCCGCACCTCGATGTCGGTGCGCAGGGCGCCGACCTCACCGGCCCGCTCCTCGATGTGTGTGCGCGCCTCGCCCATCCGCCGGCCGCTCTCGACCGTCTCGGTCTCGGCGTCCTCGAGGCGCGGCAGCATCTGCTCCAGCTCGACCACGCGGGCCTGCTCGCGGGCGATGCGCTCGCTGAGCTCGTCGAGGTGTCCTCTGCAAGCGTCGCGGCCTCGCGCACTGCGTCACGACGATCGGTCTCGACCCGCTGCAGTCCATCGCCGGCTGCGCTGAGACGCCCGTCGTTGTCGTCGAGCGATCGACCGAGCTCGGATTCGACGCGTCGCGCATCATCGACCGACGCTCGCGCCTCGGTCAGTCGCGCCGCCGCCTGCTCGACGGCAAAGGCAGCCTGTTCTGCTCGCCGTTCGGCTTCTTCGAGGGCCGCACCCGTGGCGCCTGCGGCCGCGAGCCCGACCCGCCAACCGGTCAACCCGAAGCGGTCGCCGTGGGCCGTGACGACGATGGCATCGGGGTAGGCGAGCGCCGCATCGACCGCGGCTTCCCATCCACCGTCGACGACGACGGCGTGGCCGATGACGGCGTTGAGCAGCTGCTCGACTTCGGGTCGGTGGGAACGCACGTGGTTGCGGAGCCGCTCCCCGACCGCGGGAGCGGTGCGCAGAGCATGCGCGCCACCGAGCGCCAGCACCGCACCGGGCAGCGCGTCGGCGTGCAGCGCAGCTATGGCTCGCCGAGCGGCGTCCCGTCCTTCGACGACGACGGCCGCGAGGGCCTCGCCGGCGGCGGCTTCGAAAGCGGCCTCCCAGCCGGCATCGACCTCGACGACGTCGAGCAGGGTGCCGAGCACACCGTCGACATCGGCCAGCCGTTCGGCGCCGGCGCGCGTCCGAGCCTCGTCGAGCGCCAGAGCCAGGGCTTCGGCGCGTGCACGCGACGCGTGCAGGTCGCTCTCGGCCGCGCGATGAGCTTCTTCGGCCGCGGCCAACGTCGCTTCGCCATCGGTGCGACGTCGCTCGGCGTCGTCGATCGACGCGACGAGCGGCAACTCGGATTGTTCGGCCGCAGCGAGGTCGTTGCGCAACCGATCGGCTTCGTCCTGCAAGGTCTGCTGCTTCTCGCGCAAACCGGCCAGGCGGGCGACAACTCGTTGTTGCTCGGCCGAACCGCGCTCGACGGCGCCACGCAACGCGACCAGCTCGCCTCGCACCTCGGCGGCCTGACCGCTGGGGGCCGGTACGCCGTCACCCCACTGCTGTTGGAACGCCTCGCGCTCGGCGGCGAGCGCGGCTTCGGCCGCGGCGAACGCGGCGGCCTCGGGCGCCAGTGCGTCGGCTTCGCCTTCGACCTCGGTGAGCTCACCGCGCAGGCGGGCCGACTCGGCCTCGAGCGTCGCGATCACTCCTTGGTCGACGAAGGCATGTCGTTCGCGTTCGATGCCCCGCAATCGCTCGGCGAGCAACGTGCTCAAACCGCGCGAGCGCTCGTTCAGCGACTCGAAGCTCGCCGAGCGAATCACCCAGATCGTCGCCGCCCATCGCGGACAACTTGGATTCGGTGCTCATGACACGCGTGTCGAGGTCGGCGAGCCGAGTCTTGAGCTCGCGCTCGGTCTGTTGCATGTCGGTGCGCTGCGCGGCCGCATTGTCGAGCTTGCGCTTGAGCGATTCGAGCTCACGACCGGCCACGAAGATCCGCAGGTCGGTGAGCTCGGTCACGAGACCACCGTGGCGACGCGCCGCTTCGGCCTGACGCTCGAGCGGACGGAGCTGGCGCCGAACCTCGCGCAGCAGATCCTGCAGCCGCAACAGGTTGCCTTCGGTGGCCTGCAAGCGGCGCTCGGACTTCTCCTTGCGCTTGCGGTACTTGAGGACGCCCGCGGCCTCTTCGATGATCAGGCGGCGCTCTTCGGCCCGCGCGTTGAGCACGGCGTCGATCTGGCCCTGGCTGATGATCACGTGCTGTTGACGGCCGACACCGCTGTCGGACAGCAGCTCTTGGATGTCGAGCAGCCGGCACGGCGCGCCGTTGATCGCGTACTCGCTGTCGCCCGTGCGGAACAGCGTGCGTGTGATCGTCACCTCGTTGAACTCGATCGGCAAGATGCCCGACGAGTTGTCGATCGTGAGGCCGACCTCGGCCCGACCCAACGCTTGGCGATTGGACGTGCCGGCGAAGATGACGTCGTCCATCTTCTGCGACCGCACCGCGCTCGGTGCTTGCGCGCCGAGCACCCAGGCGATGGCGTCGACGACGTTCGACTTGCCGCTCCCGTTGGGGCCGACGACGACCGTCACCCCCGGTTCCAGATCGAGCGTTGTGCTCTCGGCGAAGGACTTGAAGCCCTTCAGATTGAGCGACTTCAGGTACACGTGTGCTCCGGTTTCGGCCTCGACTCCGCTGGCGTCGTCGACCCTAGTGGCTGCTCCGTGACCAGCGGATCATGGTCACGACCAGCTGAACTCGGGCGTGAGAACGACACCATTTGTCCAACGAGACGCCAATTTCGGAAGTGGGAGCCAGGTCAGACCTGGCAGACCTCGCAGAAGTACGTGGAGCGGCCCTGGAACTTGGCCTTGGCCACCTGGTTGCGCCGGCAGCGTCGACAGGGCTGGCGATCACGGGCGTACACCTTGTGGTGCTCCTGGAACTCGCCCGGGCGGCCGTTGAGATCGACGTAGCCCTCATCGGCCAACGTCGAACCGCCGTACTTGATCGCTTCGTGCAGCGTCTCGACCACGGCGCGGTACAACCGGCGGATCTCCTGGGACGACAGCGAGTCGGTCATGCGGTCGTACCGCAGGCCGGCGGCGAACAGGATCTCGTCGCTGTAGATGTTGCCGATCCCCGCGATCAAGCGTCTGATCCATCAGGAAGGCCTTGAGCTTCATCGGATGGGCCAGCATGAGCCGGGCGAAGACGGTCCACGAGATCGGCTCCTCGACCGGATCGACGCCGAGCGTCATCAGCTCCGGCGCCTCCTCGGCCAGGTTCTCGCCGTTGACGACGAACAGCTCGCCGAACGTGCGGGGATCGACGAAGCGCAGCTGGCCGCCCTGGGTGAACGTCACGACCACATGGGTGTGTTTGATCGTGGGCTCTTTGTTGGGCAGCCGCAGGAGCTGGCCGCTCATGCGCAGATGGATGACCACGACGTCGCCGGTATCGAGCTTGAGCAGCAGGTACTTGCCCTTGCGGTCGACCCCGGTGATCTTCGTGCCGTCCAAGCGCGCGATGAACTGCTTCTTCGTCTGGCGGCGCACGGTGCGCGTGCCGCTGACGGTGGTGCCTTTGATCCGCTTGCCGATCACGTCTCGTTCGAGCTCGCGTCGGATGGTCTCTACTTCTGGTAGTTCAGGCATCAGCTGCCTCCCGCCCCTTCTTGGACCGGCTGGTTGTGGCCGTGTCCACCGAACTGCGCCGTGAGGCGATGCCAAGCCGCCTCGGCCGCCCGTTGTTCGGCTTGTTTCTTGGACCTTCCCTCACCGTCACCTTGAATCTCGCCCCCTAGTCGCACCTGCGCGAAGAACCGTTTCTGATGGTCGGGTCCCTCACCGCGCAACTCGTACACGGGCAGATGATCGAAATGTCGCGCCGCCAGCTCTTGCAGCTGCGACTTGTAGTCCTGACCTCCGGGACCTTCCGCGGCGACGTAGATGCGATCGCTGAGAAGATCGAGCACCACCGCGCGTGCCGACGTCCAGCCGCCGTCGCGGTAGATGGCGCCGATGACGGCCTCGAGAGCGTCGGCGAGGATCGACGGCTTGTCGCGTCCGCCGCTCGCGTCCTCGCCCTTGCCCAGTCGCATCCCGGCGCCGAGCTCGAGGGCGGCGGCGACCTCGGCCAGCGCGGATGCGCTCACCACCGACGCGCGCACCTTCGACATCTCGGCTTCCGGCATCGTCGGGAACTCGGCGAAGAGGTGTTCGGCCACCGCCATGCCGAGCACGGCGTCGCCGAGGAACTCCAACCGCTCGTTCGATTCGTGACCGGGGTTCTCCGCGCACCAGGAGCGATGCGTGAGCGCGAGGGTCAACGCGTCGGGCTCGGCGAAGGAGTATCCGAGTCGCTGGGCGAGCGTGGAGCGTAGGTCGTCGTCCAGAGCGTCAGTCCAGCTTGGCGACGACGTAGTCGACGGCGTCGCGCACGGTCTTCAGGTCCTCGAGATCCTCGTCCTCGATGCGGAAACCCACCGACCGCTCACCGAGCTCTTCCTCGAGGGCTTCGACCAACTCGATGAGCGCCAGAGAATCGGCGTCGAGATCGTCGGCGAAGGAGTCGCCCTCGTTGATCGTGCCCGGCTCGATCTCGAGGATGTCGGCGAGCCGATCGCGGATCAGCTCGAAGACGGCTTTGCGGTCGAGCGGGCCTTGCTCCACGTGCGTCTCAGCGGGCACCGACGGCTCCTTTTGTGCAGGTAGATGGCGATTTCTGCACACAGAGGGCTGAAATCGAGGCGGACGAGAGTCTAGCGGACTCATTTCCCTTTCGCTCACTGAAAGGGGGCGAAAGTCAGTGAAACGCGATGAGTGCGGCCGTCACTCGCCGCGGATCGCCACCCGCAGATGATCGACGACCTCACCCTCGACCATGTCCCGGGCGACCCGAACGGCGTTGACGATCGCGGTGCCCGACGACGAGCCGTGGCTGATGATGCAGACCCCGCTCGACGCCGAGGAGCATGGCCCCGCCGGTGTTCTCGGGGTCGAGCGAGCCGTAGAGGGGACCGAGCACCGGCCAGAGCGTGGCCGAGGCCTCGCGGGCCTCGTCGGAGGAATCGAAGGCGGCGAGCAGGGACCCGACCAGGCTCTTCAAGCCCCCTTCGAGCGTCTTGAGGGCCACGTTGCCGGTGAAGCCATCGGTGACCACGACGTCGGCCTCGTCGGTCATGAGGTCGCGACCCTCGACGTTGCCGACGAACTGCGACCCGGTGGATCCGAGCCACTCCCCGGTCGCGAGCAGCTTGTGGGTCTCCTTCACCAGATGGTTGCCCTTGGTGGGCTCCTCGCCGATCGACAGCAGCGCCACCTTGGGGGCTTCGATGCCGTAGCGGGCTTTGGCGTACACCGCGCCCATCTGCGCGAACTGCACCAACCACTCGGCCTGACATTCGGCGTTGGCCCCGGCATCGAGGAGCACGGTGGGCCTGTCCGAACCGGGCACCGGGATCGGCGTGGCGATCGCCGGGCGGGACACACCCTTGATCCGCCCCATCCGCAACAACGCGCTGGCCATGGTGGCGCCGGTGTTGCCGGCGCTGACCATCGCCGAGGCCTTGCCGTCACGCACCAACTCGGCGGCGCGCACGAGCGAGGAGTCCTTCATCGTGCGCACGCTCGACGCCGGGTCGGCGTCCATGGCGATGACCTCGGACGCCGGGACGATCTCGAGCCCGCCGGCGTCGGTGATCTCGTCGGGTCGACCGACGAGCACCACGGGCACATCCAGCTCGCGGCTGGCGCGAACAGCGCCTTCGACGATCTCGCCCGGTGCCTTGTCGCCGCCCATGGCGTCGACCGCGATCGGCAACATCAGGCGGAGGCCGGAATCAGTCGACGTCGATTGCTTGGCGGCCGTGATACCAGCCGCAGTTGCCACACACCACGTGGGGGCGCTTCACCGCGCCGCACCGCGGGCAGGTGCTGCGGCCGGGCGAGCCGATGCGCCAGGCCGACGCGCGTCGGCTCCGGCTCTTCGACTTCGACGTCTTCTTCTTCGGGACAGCCATGCGGGGTTCCTGGAATCGGTGCTGGGTTGCGGGAATCGGTTCTGGCGAGCCGGGAAAGGCTAGCGGCCCGCAGGCCATCTGAGCGAAGCGAGCCCGATGTAATGAGCGAAGCGACCGACTTCGCCCAGGACACGGCGGTCAGGAACCGCTCTCTTCGTCCTCGAACCGCAGCTCGTCGAGGGCTGACCAGCGCTCACCGCGCAGTCGTGCGGCCTCGGCATCGGCATCGGCCTGGTCGTCTTCGACGCCCGTCGGGAAGGCCTCGGGCGCCGGTCCGCTGCAGTCCGGTCGGCACAACGGCGCCAGGGGCAACGCGAGCAGCACCGCGTCGCGCACCATGGGTTCGAGGTCGACCTCGTCGTCACGGAGCTGGTAGGTCTCGCCCTCTATCGGCTCGCGCTCGAAGATCTCCTTCACCTGGGTCTCCACCAGCCCTTCGACCGGTTCGAGGCAACGCCGGCAGTCACCCTGCCAAGGCGCGGTGATCGTGCCCTCGACCACGAGCCCGTTGGAGATCGACTCGAGTCGCACGTCGACGTCGATCTCACCGCCAGGGGGGACCCTCGCCGTGGAGATCTCGAGACCGTCGAGGACGGCCTGCGCGTGGTACGGCTTGCGGGTCCCGAGGCGCCTGCGGAGCTCGGCGACGCCCACCCGGAGCGGCCGAGACGTGGTCACCGACCGTCCTGGTCGAAGAACACTTCCTCGCCCGGCGCCGCGGGGAGGCCCTCGTCCCACTGCTGATCGGCCGAGGCCTCGTCGACAAAGGTGTCGGGCGGAGGCGGCAGGGTGGCTTGGTCGAGCTCTTGGTCGTCGGTCGCACCCTCGCCGAGCAGGTTGGCGCCTTGCAATTTGGTCCGGCCCGCAGAAACGAGGGTCATCGTGCGTTCGAGGACGATCTCGAAGCTGGCCAACTTCTGATCACAGAAATCCTCGACCTCGTGCTGCAGCCGACGGGCATCCGCCTCGGCGGTCTCGACGATCTGGTACGCGCGTTGGTCGGCCGCTTTGACCACCTCGCTGCGCTGCACCATGCGCTCGGCGCGGGCTCGCGCCTGTTCGAGGATCTCGTCGCCCTCATGACGCACCCGGGCGAGGTACTCCTCGCGCTCCTTGAGCAACCAACGCGCGGCGCGCAGCTCTTCGGGCAACCGAGCAATGGCCTCGTCGATCAGCTCGAGGACCTCTTCCTTCGAGATCATCGACGATGCCGACAGTGGTACGGGCCGCGCCGCGTCGATGACATCGCGCAACTGCAGCAGCACTTCTTCGGTCTCGGGTGGGTGGTACTGCGAACCGACCGGCGGCGGCGTCAGATCGAGCTCGCCCTCGACGTCGAAGTCGCTCCCGTCACTCACTTGTCGTACTTCTCCTTGAGGCGTTTGGACACGGGTTCGGGAACCGTCGCGCTGACATCGCCACCGAAGCGGGCTATCTCGCGAATGAGCTTCGACGCCAGAAAGGAGTTGTTCGACGCGGCACGGGATGAAGACGGTGTCGACGCCCGAGATCGTGTTGTTCATCTGCGCCATCTGCAGTTCGTTCTCGAAGTCGGATACGGCGCGCAGGCCCTTCACGATGAAGTCGGCCTCGAGCTCGCGAGCGAGGTCGACGACCAAGCTCGAGAACATCGTCACCGTCACGTTGGGAAGGTGGGCGAGCGACTCCTCGATCAGCTCCTGACGCTCACGCAGGCTGAACAGTGGCTCGCCCTTCTGGGGGTTGCGCATGGCGGCCACGACGACTTCGTCGAACAAGCGCGAGGCGCGCTCGACGATCTCGACATGACCGTTGTGGATCGGGTCGAAGGACCCGGGATAGAGGACTCGGGTCAACGTGGCTCCGGTGGGCTCGGTCGGGTTTCCGGCGGACGGACGATGGCTACGAATGTACTGCCGTAGCGCTTCCGTCTCTCAACACTCCAGCCCACGGGCACCGCGACGTCACGATCCGACTCGATTACCACCGCCGTGTCCGGCGTGATGACCGCCCCGAGTGCCTCGAGCAGTGAGTCCCAGCCCGAGTAGCGGTAGGGCGGGTCGAGCAGCACCAGCCCGAACGTCGACCGAGAGGCGCGCAGGTACGCAGTGGCATCAGACCGCACGACCTCGGCCTGTGGGGCCAGACCGGTCGCATCGAGATTTCGTCCGATGACATCGAGGGCGGTGCGGTCGTGGTCGACGAGCACGGCGGCACGCGCTCCTCGCGACAGGGCTTCGATGCCGAGCGCGCCGCTCCCCGCGAACAAGTCGAGCACTTCGGTCTCGTCGATGGCACCGAGACTGCCTAGGGCGTTGAACATCGCCTCGCGGACCCGATCGGACGTAGGCCGGACGTCGTTGCCACTCGGCGCCGTCAGCCGCAAACCGCGTGCAGAACCGGCGACGACACGCATCGAGCGGACGGTAGCCCGAGCAGTAGCCTCGCCCCATGCACATCCACACGTCGATCACCTGTGTCGACTGCCTGGGGGTCGCGCGACTGCTGTCGCACGAGCCGCCCGACGAGGGGTGGGAGCCGGGCGACATCGTCGCCTACCGCTGCCCGGACTGTGGCGAGCGGTTCGACATCGAGCTGACCGACGAGGACGACGTCGACGAGGTCTGAGCCGGCTCAGGACTTGAGCAGGAAGTCGGCTTCGTCCTCGCCGAGGAGCACGGCGGTCTCGTGCGCGAGCGCCGGGTGCGCATCGAGCGTCGGATCGTCGCCAACCAGCTCGAAGGCGACATCGCGCGCACGAGCAACCCATTCACGATCGCGTCGCAACGACGCCAGCTTGAGGTCGTTGCGGCCCTTCTGCCGCTCGCCCATGATCGTGCCCTCGCCGCGGAGATCGAGGTCGACTTCCGCCAGCTCGAAGCCGTCGGTGGTTCGCACCATTGCTTTGAGACGCGTCTCGCCGTCGGTCGTCGTGGCTTCTCCGAGCAAGTAGCAGTAACTGCGAGCGGCACCCCGACCGACACGACCCCGCAACTGATGGAGCTGCGCGATACCGAACCGATCGGCGTCGAGGATCACCATGACGGTGGCGTTGGGAACGTCGACACCGACTTCGATCACCGTCGTCGCCACGAGCACGTCGAGGCGGCCGGCGCGGAACTCGCGCATCACCTCTTCCTTGTCGCGGGACGGAACCCGGCCGTGCAACAGGCCGACCCGCAAGCCCACCAACTCGGAATGCGTCAGACGCTCGTACGTCTCTTCAGCCGACGCGACCTGCAGCTTGTCCGACTCCTCGATGAGCGGGCACACGACGTAGGCCTGCCGCCCCTCGGCGACCTCCGCTCGGACCTTCGCCCAAGTCTCCTGATCATCGAGCGGGCCCTCGGCCCAGACGGTCTCGACCGGGGTGCGCCCAGGGGGTAACTCGTCGAGCACCGAAACATCGAGATCGCCGTACACCGTCATGGCCGCGGTGCGCGGAATCGGGGTGGCCGTCATCACCAGGACATCGGGCACGGCCTCACCCGCGCTCTTCTCGCGCAGCGCGGCCCGTTGCTCGACGCCGAACCGGTGTTGCTCGTCGATCACCACCACGCCGAGCGATCGGAACGCGATGCCCTCTTGGATCAGCGCGTGCGTACCGATCAGCAGATCGAGCGCACCCGATTCGAGATCGGCGAGAAGTCGCCGCCGCTCGGCCGCGGTCGTTCGGTTGGTGAGAAGCCGAACGTCGAGGGGCCGATCGGCGCCGGAACCCGCGAAGAGATTGTCCGCTTCGGACGTGTCCGGAACGGTGAACCCGTCGAGCAGATCACGAACGCCCAGGAAGTGTTGCTCGGCCAAGACCTCGGTCGGCGCCATGAGCGCAGCCTGATGACCCCCTTGCACCGCCGTGAGCATGGCGCTCACGGCGACCACGGTCTTGCCCGAACCGACGTCGCCTTGCAGCAACCGGTGCATCGGGTGCGGACCCGCCAAATCGCGCGTGATGTCGTTGATGGCCCGTTGTTGTGCGTTCGTCAACGGGAACGGCAGCCGCTCGTGGAAGCGACGCATGAGAACGCCCGAGACGTCGTGCTCGATGCCTTTGGTCGTAGCCTCGAGGATCTTCTTGCGTTGCACGAGCTTCAGCTGCACCCGCAAGCAGCTCGTCGAAGACCAGCCGCTTACGGGCATTCGACGCTTGACCCATCGTCTCGGGCATGTGGATGTCGTGGAACGCGCTGCGTGCGGTCGATGAGCTCGAACCGTTGCAACACTTCGGTGGGCACTGGATCGTCGAACGTTCCGGCCCGTCGCAAGACCTCGGCCATCCACTTGGCCACGTCCCAACTCATCACCCCCGCCTTCTCGGACTGCGGATAGACGGGGATGATGCGGCCGGTCTTGTCGCCGACCAGATCGACGATCGGGTTGGTCATGCCGCGACGGCCGCTGAACACCTCGAGCTTGCCGAACAGCACCGCGTGCGTCCCCGGCTGCAGCTGCCTCTCGCGCCACGCCTGATTGAAGAACGTGACGCGCAGCTTTCCGGTGCCGTCGGTGACGTCGACGATCACCATGCGGCGTCGGTTGCGGGTCTGGCGACTGGCCACGTTCACGACGCTGACCAACACCATGGCTTGTTCGCCCACGGCGAGCTCGTCGATCGCCGCCTGGTTGGTGCGGTCGATGTAGCGGCGGGGGTAATACGTGAGCAGGTCGAGCACGGTCCCGACGTCGATCTTGGCGAGTGACTCGGAGCCCTTCGGCCCCACACCCTTCAACTGGGTGATCGGTACCTCCGCGAGTCGAGTCAGCTCACCGGTCATCGCCGCTCATTCTTCCGGCCGCAAACCGTTCCTGTACGCAGATCGGGGGCCAGGACCCCCACTTTGCGCACAGGTTCGGAAGAGGGGGGTCACTCGATGCCGAAGAGGTACGGATAGAGCGGTTGGCCGCCGTGGTGGATCTCGGCCGCGACACCGGGGCGGTTGTCCTGGAGCCACACCTCGATGTGACGGGTGCACGCCGGCGTTGCGCCTTCGCCCTCGATGACGGTGACGATCTCGTGGCTCGTCTCGACGAGGCTCGCCAACAGCGTCTCGCACGCTCCCTCGAGCGTGGGATCGACGGCGCAGATCCCACCGCGGCCGATACCGATGAAGTCCCCCTCGGCAATGGGCCCGAGATCGCACGACGAGGCGCGTACGGCCTGGGTGACCTCGGCCGCGACGACATGGGCCGCGGCGTCGACCATGGCGCGCGACGTTCTCATCGCCCGACGCCTGCGGGTCGTACGCCAGCAGCGACGCGAAGCCCTCGGCGATCCCCCGGGTCGGTACGACGCGAACGTTCTTCGCGCTCTGACCGTCGACCTGCTCGGCGACCGGGATGATGTTCTTGTTGTTCGGCAGGATCACGACGTCATCGGCCGGCGCCCTCTCGACCGCTTCGAGTAGCTGCGCCGTCGAAGGATTCATCGTCTGGCCGCCGGTGACGATCACCTGCACACCGAGCGAGTGGAAGATGCGACGGATGCCGTCGCCGGTGGCCACGGCGACGACTGCGCACGGCACGGGCTCGCTGGCGGCCGCCGGCTCGCTCGGCAGCATCTCGGCCTCGCGCACCCACCGCTCCTCCTCGACCTGCTCGAACAGATCGGTGACACGGATCTTGCGCGGCGTACCCACGTCGACCGCGGCCTCGATCGAGGCACCGATGTCGTCGGTGTGGATGTGGCAGTTCCAGATGCCGTCGCCTCCGACCACCACGATCGAATCTCCGATGCCCGCCCACACGTCCTTGAACCCGGGAATCGACTCGTCGGGCGCTTCGAGGAAGTACATGACCTCGTAGCGAAGGTCGGCCAGGCCGCCTTCGGCGTGGGCGGCCTCGATCTCGGGACCGGGGCGCGTACCGACACCGACCAAGTCGATCTCGTCGGCCGGTTCGGAGACCGGGCGACCGTCGGCCACGTTCAATGCCGCTTCGAAGAGCAGGACGAGGCCGGCGCCGCCGGCGTCGACCACCCCCGCTTCGGCGAGCACGGGCAACAGGAGTGGTGTGCGTGCCAGCGCGAGCTCGGCCGCGTCACGAGCTGCGTCGAGCACGGCGATCAATTCGGCACCCGAGTCGGCCGCGTCCCGAGCCCCTTCGGCCGAAGCGCGTACGACGGTGAGGATCGTTCCCTCGACGGGCTTCATCACCGCGCCGTACGCCGCGGTCGAGGCGCTCTCGAGGGCGGCCGCGAGCAAGGGGCCGTCGATCTCGTCGTGCTCCCGCACGACTTCGCAGAACCCGCGGAGGACCTGCGACAGGATCACGCCCGAGTTACCGCGTGCCCCCATGAGCGAGCCGTGGGAGATGGCCTTGCAGGTCGCACCCATGTCGTCGGCCGCGTCCTGGTCGGTCTGGGCCAACTCGGCGACCACGGACTCGACCGTGAGGGTCATGTTGGTGCCCGTGTCGCCGTCGGGAACCGGGTACACGTTGAGCCGGTTGATCACGGCCTTGTGGGCTTCGAGGGCCTGGGCGTACCCGCGTAGGAGCGCACGCAGGTCAGACGCGGTGAGAACCTGGACCCCCATCGCGGCGATCGTACCGATCAGCGGACCCCGCGTTGCCATTTCGGGCGTCGAGGACGAGCCCTGAGGCCGAGCTATCGAGATTGTGGCCCGGGCCAGGTCCGCTGGTATCGTCTTGAGCCGTTTCTCAACGTCCAGAGTTGACCGGGTCCCGAGGTGTGTACGTCATGGCAGCCGTTTGCAAGGTGTGTGGCAAGAAGCCGTCGTTCGGCATGAACGTCAGCCACTCCCACCGCCGCACGAAGCGTCGTTGGAACCCGAACATCCAGCGTGTCCGGGCTCTCGTCAACGGCGCGCCCAAGCGCATCGACGTCTGCACCTCGTGCATCAAGGCCGGCAAGATCCAAAAGGTCACCCACTAGCCCCCCTTCTCTGGGCCGTAGGAGCGAGCGTGCAAGGCGTCATCAAGGCCTTCGATCCTTCGAACGGCGACGGCGTGATCATCGCCGAGTCGGACCTGCAGGAATACGACCTCGCACCCGACGCCCTGGGCCGGTCGATCTTCCGCATGCTCCGCCAGGGCCAGCGAGTGATCTTCGATCTCGACGAGCACCGCCTGGCCACCCGGCTGCGGCTCGGCTCCGAGGTCGACATGGGCACGCCGGGCTTCGAGATCGCTCATCCCGACGATCCGCAACACCCCCAAGAAGGCCCGGATCAACGGTTCCTCCCTCCCGTTACCTGAACGCTCCCTGGCCTCCGGGCCATCGGCGTTCGCCGGCCGGATAGGTAACGAACACCTGCGGGTAACTACACTTGATCCACTCACCCGCAAGGCCCGCGCCGGGCCGAACACGGAGGACTCATGGCCGCCAGTACCAGCCATCAGAACTTGCTCAACTGGGTCGACGAATGGGCCCAGATCCTCGAGCCCGACCAGATCCACTGGTGCGACGGGTCGGCCGAGGAGTACGACCGGCTCTGTGAGCAGCTTGGTCGAAGCGGGCACGTTCCGCACGCTGAACGAGGCCAAGCGACCCAACAGCTACCTCGCGCTGTCCGACCCGGGTGACGTCGCCCGTGTCGAGGACCGCACCTTCATCTGCTCGGAGAACGAGGCCGACGCCGGACCCACCAACAACTGGCGCGCTCCCGAGCGAGATGAAAGAAGAGCTCCTCGGGTTGTTCCGCGGTTCGATGCGGGGCCGCACCATGTACGTGGTGCCGTTCAGCATGGGTCCGCTGGCCTCGCCCATCGCCCACATCGGCGTGCAGCTCTCCGACTCGGCGTACGTCGCGGTGAACATGCGGATCATGACGCGCATGGGTCAACCGGCACTCGACGTGCTCGGCGCCGACCACGACTTCGTGCCGTGCGTGCACTCGATCGGCGCTCCGCTCGAGCCCGGTCAGGCCGACGTGGCGTGGCCGTGCAACCCCGACAACAAGTACATCGTCCACTTCCCGGAGTCGCGGGAGATCTGGTCGTACGGGTCGGGCTACGGCGGCAACGCACTGCTCGGCAAGAAGTGCTTCGCTCTTCGTATCGCGTCGACCATGGCGCGTGACGACGGCTGGATGGCCGAGCACATGCTGATCTTGGGCGTCACTCCCCCCGACGGCGAGAAGCGCTACGTCGCGGCGGCGTTCCCGTCCGCGTGCGGCAAGACCAACATGGCGATGATGATCCCCACCCTGCCGGGTTGGAAGGTCGAGACCGTCGGTGACGACATCGCCTGGATGAAGTTCGGCGATGATGGCCGCCTGTACGCCATCAACCCGGAGGCCGGGTTCTTCGGCGTGGCCCCCAACACGTCCGAGAAGACGAACCCCAACGCGCTGCGCTCGCTCGACGCCAACTCCATCTTCACGAACTGCGCGCTCGACCGACGACGGCGACATCTGGTGGCAGGACCTCACCGACGAGCCGCCGGCGCACCTCATCGACTGGCAAGGCCAGGATTGGACGCCGGCCGATGATCGTCCTCCCGCCCACCCGAACGCGCGCTTCACGGCCCCGGCGTCGCAGTGCCCCTCGATCGCTCCCGAGTGGGAAGACCCCGCCGGAGTGCCGATCTCCGCGATCCTGTTCGGTGGCCGCCGAGCCACGAACGTGCCGCTGGTGACCGAAGCCTTCGATTGGCAACACGGCGTGTTCCTCGGTTCGATCATGTCGTCCGAGAAGACGGCCGCCGCCGCCGGCACGGTGGGTGAACTGCGATTCGACCCCTTCGCCATGCTGCCGTTCTGCGGCTACAACATGGGCGACTACTTCGGCCACTGGCTCGAGATCGGTCGAGCGACCGACGCGTCGAACCTGCCCAAGCTCTTCTGGGTCAACTGGTTCCGCAAGGGCGACGACGGCTCGTTCCTGTGGCCGGGCTACGGCGAGAACAGCCGGGTGCTCAAGTGGGTCATCGAGCGGGTTGCCGGCGTCGGTGGCGCCGTCGACACGCCGATCGGTCGCATACCGACGAGTGAAAGCATCGATACCTCGGGGCTCGAGATCGAGGCGGCAACCATGGCGAAGATCCTCGACGTGGACGCCGAAGCCTGGCGCCAAGAGATCCCGCAGATCGAGGCGCACTACGAGCACATGGGCGATCACCTGCCCGACGAGCTCCGCGACGAACTGCGCGAGCTCGAGAAGCGCCTGGCGAACTAGCGACGCCTTCATCGGGCTCCGGATTCGGAGCCGGTCGTCCTCTCACCCGGCAGTACCATGCGCGCACGTCGAGCAAGGAGCGTCCATGGCTGTCAGTGCGTACGTGCTCATCCAAACCGAGGTCGGTAAGGCGGCGCAGGTGGCGAGCGAGGTGGGCGGCATCGACGGTGTGGTCTCGGCGGACGATGTCACCGGCCCGTACGACGTGATCGCCCGCGCCGAGGCCGACTCCGTGGACGAGCTCGGCAAGATGGTCGTCAGCCGCATCCAGATGATCGACGGCATCACGCGCACGCTCACGTGTCCCGTCGTCAACCTTTAGAGACCGAGCCGACAGGCGAGGGCTCCAATGGATAGGGCGCGCTGTTTGCGCAGGCGGAGCCTCTCCCAACGAACCCTTCATCGCGGAAGAGTTTCATCTATCCGCCGAGCCTGGTGAGCTGACCCCCGTGACGACCGAGGCGGCCTACGACCGCATTGGTCGCGGGTACTCGATCGGCCGCCACACCGACCCTCGCGTCGCCGCTGCGATCTGGACAGCGCTCGGCGACGCCGATCACGTGCTCAACGTGGGGGCGGGCACCGGCAACTACGAACCTCCGGAGCGGCGGGTCGTGGCGATCGAACCGTCCGCAGAGATGCTGCGACAGCGCCCGTCCGACACCGTGCCCGCGATCCAGGGTGTGGCTGAGGCGCTTCCGTTCGCGGACAACTGCTTCGCGGCGGCTATGTGCGTGCTCACGCTTCACCACTGGCAGAACCTCGAGCTCGGCCTGGCCGAACTGCAGCGGGTCGCCGCACGCCAGGTCATCTTCATGTTCGACGCTGACCTGGCTCACGGCCTGTGGCTCGTGGAGGACTACTTCCCGGAGATCAAAGAGCTGCCCATCGAACAACAGGCGCCGTCGGTCGCGGACGTCCGCGGCTACGTGGACGTGCAATCTGTGGCGCCCGTCCCGATCCCCGCCGACTGCGTCGACGGCTTCGCGGGCTGCTACTGGAATCGCCCCGAGGCATACCTGCGGGATGACGTGCGCAATGCGATGTCGTGCTTCGCGACCCTCGGCCCCGACATCGAGGCCCGTGGCGTCGAGTCGCTACGAGCCGACCTGGCGTCGGGCCGTTGGGACGAGCGCCACGGCCATCTGCGCGATCTCGACGAAATCGACCTGGGCTACCGACTGGTGGTGGCCGGCGCGTAGACCCTTACGAGGTGGCGCCAACGAGCATGGCGCGAATGGCCAGGCCCATCAGGAACAGCCCGCCGAGGCCGTACAGGAGGTACTTCTGCTTCTCCATCTGCTGCCGGTAGCTGTAGATCAGTCCGACGGTGATGATCGCCACGAAGCCATAGAACATGTGGAACTTGGGAGCCTGGAACCCTTGGCCGGCTACCAAACCGACACCCATGGCCACCTGAGCAAAGATCGTGAGCTCGGCGATGGTGATGAACCACCACAGCGCCCGTGTCCGCAGCGGCTCGAACCAGTGCGCGCCGAGCGCCCAGAACCCCGCCAAGCCGTTGGCGATGATGACGAACCAGGCGAAGCTCTCGTGGAAGTCGAGGAGCACGCGAGATTCAGTCCGCAGCCGCGCCAGCGGTCAAGGCGACCTCGTAGGACCACAGCTCCGAATGCGTCGAAACCGGTCCGCCGTGCGGCGCCGGCTTGTCGGCACCTTGATGCCCGTGCCCGAACGCGGGTGAGCTCACCCACTCGTTGAAGGCGTCCTCGTCCCGCCAGCGGGTGACCACGAGCCAGGTCGTGCGGTCGTCCGTGGGCTTCAACAGCTCGAAGCCCTCGAACCCGGGCTGGTTGTCCACGGCTCCTGCTCGAGCCGCGAACCGCTGGGCCAGCTCGTCACCGGCGTCGGCGGGCACGGTGATGGCGTTGATCTTGATGATGCTCACGGCGTGATCGTGGCCCGGGAAGGGGGCCGCCCGCCAGTCTCGGACCGCGTCCCCCTACACTCGGCCGCGATGCTGAAGTCGAACGATCCCTGCTGGTGCGGCAGTGGGAAGAAGTACAAGCGGTGCCACAAGACCAGCGAGGAGCGGGTGCGGCCGGGCACGCTCAGCCCCACTCGCGAGGTGCCGGCCGGCATCGCCCGACCCGACTATGCGGACTCCGGTGAGCCGACCCGCTGGAACGAGCCCCGGGTCAAGTCGGCCGACGTCATCGAACGGATGCGCCACGCCGGTCGCATCGCGGCCGAGATCTTGAAGCTGGCCGGCGAGCAGGTGGCGCCCGGTGTCACCACGGACACCATCGATGCCTTCGTCCATCAGGCCACGATCGAGCGCAACGCCTATCCGAGCCCGTTGAACTACCGCGGCTTCCCGAAGTCGGTCTGCACTTCGGTCAACGAGGTCATCTGCCACGGCATCCCCGACGACCGCGAGCTTCGTGATGGTGACATCGTCAACATCGACGTGACCGCCTTCATCGACGGAGTGCACGGCGACACCAACGCCACGTTCCTGGTCGGACAAGTCGATCCCGAGACGCAGCGTCTGGTGCGTGTCACCAAGGAGTGCCTCGATCTCGGCATCGCGGCGGTGCATCCCGGTGCACCGGTGTCGGACATCGGGCGGGCCATCGAAGTCCACGCCAACGCCGAGAACTTCGACGTGGTGCGCGCCTTCGTGGGGCACGGCATCGGAGAGCAGTTCCACACCGATCTCCAGATCCCGCACTATCACGAGCCCCGGCTGACGACGCCGATCGAGAAGGGGATGGTCTTCACCATCGAGCCCATGATCGCCATGGGCAGCGGCCGGCACTCAGTCTGGGACGACGGCTGGACCGCGGTCACCGCCGACGGCACCCGCACGGCGCAGTTCGAGCACATGTTGCTGGTCACCGACGACGGTGCCGAGGTGCTCACCCAACTCGGCGACCGCGAACCTCGTGCGGACGACTCAATGGACACTCTTGCTGCGAGCGCCACCGAAGATCGGGCCAGCGCCTGGCGCTGAGCTGCGCCCTACGATGAAGTTCAGCGAACGACCGAATCGGTGACATCCATCGTTCGACGGAGGTGTCCCGGTCCCGGCGGTCCAGGGGCATGCCACATGGCCTCAAGGTGTTCGGATGCGGAGGCCCCTGACCTTGTCGAAGTCCTTGCGGTTCCTGGTGGCCAGTGTCAGCCGGTTCTCCAAGGCTGTCGCGGCGATGAGTGCGTCGGGCAGTCGGAGTTGGAACTCTCTTGCCACACGGCCGGCGCGCTCGGCTACGGAGCGATCCACGGTGATCTCGCGAAACGGGGCCAGCAGCTGGGACACGAGGTCGGTCGCGCTGTTGCCGGCGAACAGCTCGGCGCGAGTCACCACCGAGTAGTGGAGCCGGTGGCGACCTGGCTTGAGCTCAGCGGAACCACGCAGGTGATCGATGAAGACGTCGGTGTCGGCGAGGATGTCAGCCACGCTGCCACTCATCACGCGACGGTGACGTGGCATCCGGGACGGCGCCGAACGTCGAGCGCAGCGCTACCGCGGCGTCGGCGTCATCGCCCAGGTACTCGTCGAGGGCTCGACGGATGACCTCGGCCATCGGGATGCCTTCAGCCGCCGTCACCTGGTCGATGCGGTGGCGTTGCGCCTCGGTGAGATAGATCTGCGTCCTGGTCGCTGACATACAGCAACGATATACAGCACATCCATCGACATCAACCGTCCCGGATGGGCCGCTCTGGGATGCCCTCGTCCGTGTCACTTACAGCTTCACGGGCGTTCGGTAATGGCACGCTCGCCCCAAAGCGTCACGAACCCGGCGATCTGGGACACCCCGCCCAAGAGCACCGATGTGCCGTTCTGTGCGCCCCATAACCGGGCATCGGGGACACACCTGGGTCAGATTTCAACCGGCGTCGACCGCTCGTACAGTACGGGTTGCCGCGAGAAGGGAGCGCAGCATGGTGGAACGGAGAGTTCAGCATGCTCTCAGCGAGTGTTGGGCCGCGGAGGTCTCCGGCGTTGCTTACTACGAGGCTCTCGGTGAACGTTTCCCCGACCACCGTCAGGAATTCGATGTCCTCGCGCTAGTGGAAAGGACGACCAGAGACCTCATCGAAGCTGTCGCGCAAAGTTACGAGGTATCGATCGACCACGGCGGGGCCGAACGCATCGGTGTTGAAGTGGCCCAGTTGGGCAACGACTGGCGGGAAGTCTTGGAGAACGCCTTGGCATACACGCCCGACACTTTGAGGATGTACACGAACCTCGCGGACGTGCTCCCCAAGGAGCAGTCCGTTGTGGGCGAGGCGGTCGTCGAGCACGAGCGTGCGCAGATCGTCTTGTTCGAAAGCGCCCTCGCAGGCAAGCCTGACGACTGGTCCGCGATCGACGCGTTTCTAGAACGACACGGCGCGCAGCGCGCTTCGTAGTGCTGCCCGTGGCCGTGGCCCGTCAACACCGCGGACGAGCGCGGGCCGCGCTGCATCCCCGATCCGCTCTGGTCACCTGTCGAGCCGCGTCCCTGAGGGGACGATCTGCGACAGTACATAACCGGCGATCGGCGCTCCCTTTCGGCAACCCCCGGCACCGGTATGGGGGTGCCCCCCACGGGCCGTTCTGAGACGCCTCACTCGGGTCTGCTTACACCTGCACGGACGTTCGGCAACGGCACACCCGCTCCATGCGTCACGTTAGGCGCCGTTTACCGGTAGACACCTGATCGGGTCATCACAGTTCCTTCACAGCTGGGGCGCATCGTGGGGTTCAGAAAAGAAGTCCCTCCCCCCAATCAAGGAAGCCCCACCATGACCATCACCCGCACCAAGAAGTTCATCGCCAGCGCCACCATCGGCGCTGGCCTGCTTGCCGGTTCGCTCGGCGTCGCCACCATGGTGCCCGGCGTAGCCAGCGCCGCCACCCCGACCACCAGCTCCGCGCCGGTCGGCAAGACCGCCCATCCCTTGCTGCGCCGCCTGCGTCACCGCGAGTTGAAGGTCGCCGCCGACACGATCGGTGTGAAGCCTGCCGCGCTCGGCAGTGACATCAAGGCCGGCCAGTCCATCGCGGACGTGGCAACCGCCAACGGCGTCTCGGTCGACTCCGTCGTCAACGCGGTGGTCAGCGACGCCTCCGCCAGGATCGACCAGGCCACCAACGGCAAGCTGACCCAGGCCAAGGCCGACGCTCTCAAGGCCAACCTCCCCGCGTTCGCCACCAAGCTGGTCAACGCCCACCACACCCCCAGCTAACCCCTCGGGCCTCGGTCCCGATGACTCACGAGCCCAGTGGCGCCGGTCCCCGACCGGCGCCACTCCGCGTCCACTCCCCGAGCCAACCCCCAGCCGAGCCCGGAGTCTGCTTACACCTGGACAGACGTTCGCAAAGGCCACTCCGGCTACGTTGCGGAGCTGTTGGAAGCGATCCTCAAACTCGTGAGCCCCGACGTCGAGGGGTTCGGCGTCGTGCGCGTGCCGGTCGAGCAACCCGACCTAGACGATCTGCCGATCGACGCCACCGCTCGGGTCAGCTGACGCTGGACTCCGATCAAGCGGTCCCGTTGCTGTTCAGCTGAGGTCGTAGTCGAACCAGATGCGGTGGGTTCCGTCCGGGTCGATGGCCAAGCCGCCTGAACCGTGGATACCAGCCAGGTCTCCGGTGCCGCTCGACGGGACGATCACGAAGTGCTCGGCGGACCGATCGGTACCGCCGGTGGTCGCCGAGTGCGTGAAGTTGAACGTGCCGCTGACCCCATCGAGCGAACCCTCGAAGGATTCCATCGCCACGTAGGTGCCGACTCCCGCTTCGGGGTCGAACGCGGACGTGAACAGCGTCGCCGATCGACCCACGACATCACCGGAGTACGTCTTCTGCATCGTCGCCACGCCCACCTGAACGCCAGTGGTGATGTCGAATGCCGGGTCGACAGGCGCGGGCGCGAACGCCGCGACCTCGAACCTGCCTTCTGCTCGCATGCCGTGACGGGCGACGGTCAGGCCGGGTCGGTGCTGGCGCCGCCGTCGTCGTCGACCAGCTGCGTGCTCGGCGTCCACTCGAGATCGCCCTTGTTCTGCAGTTCGACCACGGCATCCACCGGTTCGAGGTCGCAGAACAACCGACGGTCGTTGTAGTCGGCCGGACGACCCGTGGCGTCGACCACCCACCACGAGGCCTCGAGCGCGATGCCGTTCGGGTCGGTGAAGTAGATCGACCGCATGATGTCGTGGTCGACGACCTCGGTCACCTCACAGCCGTACTCGGCCAGCCGGTCGCGCATCGACTCGAGCGCGTACTCGTCGGGCAGGTTGAACGACAGGTGATCGAACTGTGTCGCGTAGTTCGGCGGGATGCCCGCCGGCTTCTCGAGATGACCCACGTCCGCACCGATCCATTGAAAGAAAGCGACCGTGTTCTCGGACCCGATGTCGAAGAAGTAGTGCTTGAAGTGCTCGTTACCGATCGTGGCCACCAACCGCATGCCGAGCACGCCGTGGTAGAAGCGCACGGTCGCGTCCATGTCGTTCGTGACCAACGCGAGATGGTTGATGCCGCGCCAACGGGGCAGCTCCTCGGGCACGAGCTGGGAGTCGATTCCTGTCACGTCAGCCATGCCACGCGACGGTATCCCCATCGCCGTCAGAACGCAGCCTGCAGCACCTCTCGGGCCTGGTCCTCGTTGACCGGCCGCGGGTTCGACTGCACCCCGAAGTTCGACTGCGAAAGCCGAGCCACGGCATCGAGGTCGTCCTCGGTGACCCCGACCGTCGAGAGCTGGGTGGGTAGTCCCATGCGGGCGACCAGTTCGGTGAGCGCGTCGGCGGGATCATCCGCGCCGATGGCCGCGCCGATACGCGCGATCGCGTCGGGCACCGCGGGCTCGTTGTAGCGAATGGCGTGGGGCAGGATGATGGCGTTGGCCAGCCCGTGCGGAATGCCCGTGCGGCCGCCCACGAGTTGGGCCAACCCGTGATGGATGCCCATCGTGCCGTTCTGCAGGCATCGGCCACCGAGGGCCGCACCCTCGAACATCCGCGACCGAGCGTCGACGTCATCGGGGTGCTCGACCACCTGCGGGAGCGCGTCGACGATGCGGGACGCGCCAGCCAGAGCGACCGCCTCGGCTTCAGGGGTTCGCGCCGTCGACCACACGATCTCGACGCAATGCGCGAGCGCGTTCATACCGGTCTCCGCACTGACCTCGGGCGGGGTCGACATCGTCACGTCGACGTCGTAGATCGCGGCGATCGGCGCGCAGGTGGGTCCGCCCGCGCCCTGCTTCTGGCGCGTATGTGGGTCGGTCATCCCGAAGAACGGCGTCAACTCTGCACCCGAGTAGGTGGTCGGCACAGCGATGTGGGGCAACGCCGGGCGGTCGGCCCAGGACGAACCTGGGGTCCCCGCCTCTTGCTCGGCGAAGAAGTTGATCGCCTTGCCCGTGTCAGCGCACGAGCCACCACCGAACGAGACGATGGCGTCGACGCCGTCACGCCGAGCTTGCAAAACCGCGGCTTGCACCATCGGTGCCGGCGCATGCGATGTCACGTCGGCAAACGTGGATGCCACCGCGGACCCGAGCGCCCGAACGACGCGGGCACCGTCGTCGGATGCAAGCCGACCCTGCGTCGTCACGAGCAACGCTCGCCGGGCACCGACCGCCCGCAGCAACTCCGGCAGCTTGGCGACGGCCCCGGAGCCGAACACCAGTTGCTGCGCGTAGCCAGTGTGCGTCCACCCCACCGTCGTCTCGGCCATCAGGCATCGGCGAACAGGTCAGTGCCGAACGGTGCATCCGCCGGCCGCGCCCGGTCGAGCGCGATGTACCACTCCGTACCGAAGGCGACTCGAAAAGCGTCCTCGGGCATCTTCAAGAAGAAGGTCTCCGGCCCGATCTGGCTGCGGTGCGCGACCATCGACTCGCGTTTGCGATCGACGAAATCACCCACATCGACAGCGTGGGTGATCACCGACTCCGGCGAACCGAAGTCGTCGTTCGACGCGGCATCGCGTCGCTCCTCGTCCATGGCTTCGGCGACTTCCTCACTGCGCTGTTCCATGAGCCGGCGGATGTGGTCACGATTCATCGTCGACTGGAAGACGCGGTCGACGGCCGCCAGCTCGGCGGCCCGACGACCGACGCGGTGCACCTGAATGTGATCCGGGTGGCCGTAGCCGCCGTGGTCGTCGTAGATCGTGAAGACGTCGGCGTTCACCTCGCGTAAGAGGTTGGCCAGCTTCTCGGCGGCTTGCTCGATGTCGGCCTGCCAGAAGCAGTTGGGATTGTCGTTGGTCGGCTCACCCATCATCCCCGAGTCCTCGTAGCCGAGGAACTCGACGCGATCGGCACCCAGGATCTCGGCGCTCCTGTGCGTCTCGACCACGCGGCGTTCCCAGAGCTGCTCACCCTCGCGCAGCACCCCCGCTTGCGGCTCACCTTGCTCACCGCGAGTTGCGACGACGAGTACCACCCGATGACCGGCGTCAGCCGCCTTCGCCATGGAGCCACCGGTGGCGATGGACTCGTCGTCGGGATGCGCGTGGAAGGAAACGAGCGTGGCCATGCGGGCCAGCCTACGGCCGCCGGGTCGATTCAGGCGATGGCGCCGGACGCCCTCAGCTTGGCGATGGCGTCCGCGTCGAAGCCCCAGTCCCCGAGCACTTCGTCGGTGTGCTGGCCCGGGAAAGCAGGGGGGCGCTGGATCTCGGCCGCGGTACGCGAGAACCGCGGTGCGGGCGCAGGCTGCACCACACCGTTGCGTTCGACGAAGGTGCCCCGATGCTGGTTGTGCGGGTGCTGCGGGGCCTCGGTCATCGACAGGACGGGCGCGAAGCATGCGTCGCTCCCCTCGAAGATCTCGCACCACTCATCACGAGTCTTGGTGAGGAAGATCTCGGTGAAGCGTTCCTTCATCGCGGGCCACTGCGCCTTGTCTTGCGGATGGGGCATCGACTCGTCGTCGGTGAGACCCAGCTTCTCGAGCAAGACCGCGTAGAACTGCCGCTCGAGCGAACCGATCGACACGAACTTGTGGTCCTTGGTCTCGTAGACCTCGTAGTAGTACGCGCCGGTGTCGAGCAGATTGTTGCCGCGCGTGTCCTCCCAGATGCCCATGGCACGGAACGCGTGGATCATCGTCATGAGGACCGCCGCACCATCGACCATCGCCGCGTCGACCACCTGGCCTTGACCCGAACGTTGCGCCTCGACCAGCGCGGTCGCGACACCGAAGGCGAGCAGCATGCCGCCGCCACCGAAGTCACCGATCAAGTTGATCGGGGGCATCGGCTTCTCGCCCGCACGACCCAACGGTTCGAGCGCACCCGCGAGCGCGATGTAGTTGATGTCGTGCCCGGCCATCTGCGAGTAAGGGCCTTCCTGGCCCCAACCCGTCATGCGCCCGAAGACGAGCCGGGGATTTCGCTCCAGGCAGACATCCGGGCCCACACCCAGCCGCTCGGCGACACCGGGGCGGAACCCCTCGATCAACGCGTCGGCCTCGTCGACGAGCTTCAGCAACGTCTCGACGCCCTCGGGCTGCTTGAGGTCGAGGCCGACCGATCGACGGCCGCGGTTCAACACGTCCGCGGGAGGACTGGCGGGATCGCCCCCCACCACGTTCTGGGCGCGATCGACACGGACCACATCCGCGCCCATGTCGGCGAGCATCATGGCGCAGAACGGGCCAGGCCCGATCCCCGCGAGCTCGATGATCTTGATGCCGTGCAGAGGACCCATCGGTGTGATCAGACCTCGCTCGTCGTCTCGGCGCGTGCGGCAACCGAGCAGATCGCGTCGATGACCTGCGACCAGTAGTGCGCGGGGAGATCGTGGCCCATGCCGTCGAACATGACGAACTCGGAGCCGGGAATCACCTCGGCGGTGTGCTCGCCCCCACTCGGGGTCACCAACGGGTCGTCGGTGCCGTGGATCACGAGGGTCGGCAGATCGAGTTGGCGCAAGGCTTCGTCACGACTGCCCGACGCAAGGATCGCCAGCAGCTGGTTGCCGATACCGCGCGGGTAGTAGCAGCGGTCGAATGTCAGCGCGGCCTTGTCGCGAGCGCGGTCTTCATCGAAGAACTCCGGGCTGCTGATGATGCGGCTCGCCTCGACACTGTGGGCGATGTTCGCTTCGCGCTCGGCCGGCGCGCGTTCGATCAGCACGGGGATGACCTCGGGCTTCGGTTGCCCGTACGGCTGCTCGCCGGTCATCGACATGATGGAGGTGAGCGACAGCACCCGCTCGGGATGTTGGACCGCCATCGTCTGCACGATCATGCCGCCCATCGATGCGCCGACGATGTGCGCCCGCTCGATCTCGAGCTGGTCGAGCAGCCCCCACGCGTCGGCAGCCATGTCCGCCAGCAGGTACGGCGCTTCGGCGGCTCCGCCGGACAACGCCGCGGTGATCGCCTGCATCAAGTCGACCTCTTCCGAGTCGACCTTGGTGGACAGCCCGACATCTCGATTGTCGAAGCGGATGACGAAGAAGCCGCGGCCGACGAGCGCCTCGCAGAAGTCCAGATCCCACGAGACCATCTGGGCGCCGAGCCCCATGACCAGGAGTAGGGGCGGGTCGCCGCTGTCCCCGAACGTCTCGTATTCCAGTTCGATCCCGTTGGCAGCAGCTCGTGGCATGGGGTCGATGTTCCCCGAACCTTGACCGGGCGGTCAAGAAGTGCCTGTGACCCGGTCACTGATTACGGTCCTCCGCGTGACCGACCTGGTGCGCACCGCCGCGTTCGCCGAGCTCGACCGGGAAGCGCTCTACGAACTGTTGCAACTGCGATCCGAGGTTTTCGTGGTCGAGCAGGATTGCGCCTTCCTCGACCTCGACGGACGCGACACGGAGCCGAACGCGATCCACCTCTGGCTCGATCGAGACGGGCGCATGGTCGGCTACGCCCGGATACTGCTCGGCCCCGACGACACCGAGCTCGGTCGCATCGTCACACCGCTCGACCAGCGCGGCACGGGGCTGGGTGCCCGGCTCATGCGGGAGGCGATGGCCCGCATCGACGGGCCGATCCGGCTGAAGGCTCAGGCGCGGCTGGCCGAGTGGTACGAGCGCTTCGGTTTCGAAGTGGTCGACCAACCTTTCCTCGAAGACGGGATCCCTCACGTCCCCATGCGGTTCGAGCCATGAGCGACGCACCGCCGGGCTACCGCGTCGATCCCCTCAGCGGCGAGGTCGTGTACATCGTCGCCGATCGCCAGACCCGGCCGAACCGGCCCGTGACGGATTGCCCCTTCTGCCCCGGCGGCACTCGAAGCTCCTGATCCCTACGACGTGCGATCGTTCAGCAACCGCTGGCCTCCGTTTCCCGGCGGCCCAACCGCCGAGGATGGTAGGGCCGAGATCGTGCTCTACACACCAAAACACGATGCTGCGTTCTGGGAGCTCAGTGTCACCGAGGCGCGGCGCGTCGTCGACCTGTGGGCCGAGCGGACGACCGAGCTCGGCGCGCGCGACGACGTCGAGTACGTCCTCGTGTTCGAGAACCGCGGCGCCGAGGTCGGCGCCACCATCCCCCACCCGCACGGCCAGATCTACGCGTTCGATCTGCTGCCACCGCGAGCGCTGACCGAGCTGGCGCGCCACGGTGCACGCGCCTTGTCCGACGACGCCGTCGGCGATCGACTCGTGACGACATCAGCCACGTGGCGCGCGTGGGTGCCAGACGCGGCGAACTGGCCGTACGAACTGTTGGTCGCGCCGATCACCCCGATCGGAGATCTGCCGTCGCTCGACGATGCGCACCGCGACGGTCTCGCCGAGGTGTTGCTCGACGTGCTCGCCCGTCTCGACCGGCTGTTCGACGCACCGATGCCGTACATGATGTGGTTCCACCAAAAGCCCACGGACGGCGGACCATGGGAGGACGCCTGGGTGCACCTCCACATCGCTCCCCTCTATCGCGCGCCCGGCACGCCGCGCTTCGTCGCCGCCGGCGAGCTCGGGAGCCAGATCTACTTCAACCCCGTGGACCCGAGCGCCGCTGCCGCTCGGCTGCGCGAGATTTGACCATGCGTATTCGTGCGCACGCTCCGGGTCGGGTGAACCTGATCGGCGATCACACCGACTACGCGGGTGGGCTGGCCCTACCGATGGCGATCGACTTGGGCACCACCATCCTGGGCGAGACGCACGGCGACAGAGTCGTGCTGCGCTCGCGTCAACAGGAGGAACCGGCCACCCTCCCGTTGCACATCGATGATCCGGCCGCCGTCGAACCGGCCTGGGCGCGCTATGTGGCTGGAGTGATCGCCGAGCTCGAGCCCGACCGCGGCTTTGTGGGTGTCGTCGACTCGACCGTGCCGCTCGGTGCCGGCCTCTCCTCGAGCGCGGCGCTCGAGGTCGCCGTCGCGCTGGCGCTCGGGTTCGAGGGAACGGCCAAGGATCTCGCCATGCTCTGCCAACGCGCCGAGCAACGCGCGTCAGGCGTGGCCGTGCGGCGTGATGGATCAGCTCGCGTCGGCCTGCGGGCGCCACGGCCACGCGTTGTTCATCGACTTCGCGGCGCTCGACATCGATTACGTGCCGATTCCGAGCGACGCGGAGGTCGTGGTCATACATTCCGGTGAGACGCGTGCGCTCGCTGACTCCGCTTACACCGACCGCCGCCGAGAAACGGAAGCCGGCGCCGCCATAGTCGGACCGCTACGCGACCTTCCCGTCGACAGGCTGGATCAAATCGACGACCCGGTCGTGCGACGTCGCGCTCGCCACGTCGTCACCGAGAACGACCGTGTTGTTCAGGCCGCGACCGCGTTGCGCTCGAACGATCTCGTCACCGCCGGTCGACTGATGGTCGAGAGCCACGAGAGCCTGCGCGACAACTTCGAGGTGTCGACCGCCGCGCTCGACGCGTTGGTGGAGCGACTCGTCGCCACGAGCGGCGTTTTCGGCGCACGGCTCACCGGTGCGGGATTCGGCGGGTGCGTTGTCGCCCTGTGCGCCAAGGGCGCGCTGGCCGACGAAGGCTGGCACGTCACGGCGGCGGCCGGCGCCGACGTGGCCGAGCTCACCTGAAGGGCGACCCGCCAGGTCTATGGCGAGCGCTGAGGCACCTGATCACGCAGCCGAGAGATCGCAGCCGGTGTCCGAATCCCCCACCAGAAGAGATCCTTGCCGTCCACGAAGGTCACCGGTGAGACGGCTTCCAGTTCTTCACGATGCCGCTCTGCGAACGGGTAGGGCTCCGACGGCGCGAGCACGACATCCGGCCGCCGCCGCGCAGCTTCGTCGAGCGTGACCTCCGGATACCGATCGGCTTCCTCGGCAAAGACGTTGCCGACGCCTATGTGGCTAAGCACCGACGAGCCATACGTGCCCGCTCGCAGCGACATCCATGGTCGGCGCCAGATCGGGACGAACGCGCGCAGCGCCTCGGCCCGCGGAGCAGGCAGCGCCAATGCATCCTCGGCGATCTGCACCTCCAACCGGTCGGCGAGGGCGCGCACTTGAGGCTCGACGTCCTCGACCGCGTCGATGTCGAATACGAACAACTCGAGACCGGCTTCACGCAACGCGTCCGCGTCCTCCACACGGTTCTCCTCGGTGCACATCAGAACGAGATCCGGCGCCAAGCGCTCGATGGCACCGAGATCGGGATCCTTCGTGCCGCCGACCGCGACGAAGTCGGGCTGCTCACAGAAGCGGGTGACCGCAATCGGCTCGACGCCCAACTCGAGGATCGTCTCGGTCGCCGACGGCACGAGGCTGACGACTCGGGTTCTGGTCACATGCGTTGAAGAAGCTCGGCCTTCTTCGCCTGGAACTCTTCCTCGGACAAGACGCCCCGGTCGCGGAGCTCGCCGAGCTTCTCGATCTGATCGGTGATGGACGGCGCCGCCGGTTGGGCTTGCTGGGCGCCGAGTTGGGCGTTGATGCCTTCGGAGACCCGATCGAACTTGCGGTTCTCGTTGCCCTCCATCTGCACGTAGATCTCGTTTTGCACTTTGTTGGGCTTGCGGATGTTCTCGAACTCCGACACGCCCAGCACGCTCGCCGAGTCGATGCGCAGGTCGCCGAGTCCGAGCGCGCGCTCCCAGATCCGTTGTGAGAAGTGGATGGCGTTGATCGAATCGAGCGGGATCTCGACGCCGCGCTTGCCAATGACGCCGTGGCGGAAGATCACCCGGTCGGACGTCAACACGAAGTGGGTGACCCGGAGTTGCAGGAAGCGCCACAGGAACCACACCAACGTCGCGAGAACCGCGATCGCAGCCACCACCTTGATGGGATCGGCCCAGTCGAGGATCAGTGCGGCAATGCCGAACCCGAGCGCGGCGGCCAGTGCCAGCATCGACGGCATGATCGTCCACCAGTGCGGGTGCAGATCGAGGATCAACTCCTCGTTTCCCCGCAGGTTCTCCGTTGGATACGGCACGAAAAGAGCGTAGCTCCTAGCCCCAACCCAGCTCGTGGAGACGGGCGTCGTCGATGCCGAAGTGATGCCCCACTTCGTGGACGACCGTGACGCGCACCTGCCGCACGACATCGGCCTCGGTGCGACAGATCCGCAGGATCGCCTCGCGGAAGATCGTGATCCGATCGGGCAGGACCACACCGACGCCGTACTCGGCCCGGTTGGTCAACGGAATCCCCTGATACAGCCCCAGCAAGTGCGGATCGCCCCCGTGGTCGCGAACGACCACCGCCACGTTGTCCATCTGCGCACCCAACTCAGGCGGAATGCCGTCGAGCGCTTCACCGACCAGCTCCTCGAAGCGGTCAGGCGGGATGTCGAGCACGGCGACCGAGGCTACCCACGAGGTTCACCTGTCCGGCGCCGGCATCATCGTGAGCGTCACACGCCGTCGGTAAGGTCGGCCCAGTGGATGCCGAGGCCCTGCTACAGCGGTCTGAACGACGCCCAGACGCGGGCCGTCACGTCGACCGCGCAACCGCTGTGCATCCTCGCGGGCGCAGGCTCGGGCAAGACGAGGGTGCTCACCCGTCGCATCGCCTACCGCGCCGCCAACCACGACCTCGAGACGCGGCACGTCCTGGCCGTCACCTTCACCCGCAAGGCGGCCGGCGAGCTCACCCATCGGCTCCGCGACCTCGGCCTGCGCGACAGCGTCGCCGCCGGCACCTTCCACGCCATCGCCTACGCGCAGCTGCGCGCCCGATGGAACGACCGCGGCATCCGCCCACCGTCCCTGCTCGAACGCAAGGCGGGGTTCGTCGCTCGGCTTGTTGCCCCAGACGCTCACCCGCCGCGGGGTCACCGCGCTCGATGTGGTGTCCGAGATCGAATGGGCCAAGGCCCGCATGCTCACGCCCGACGACTACGCCGGCGCCGCCACGCTGGCGGGGCGGAGGGTCAGCATCGACTACGCCGCCGTGGCCGAACTGTTCCAGCGGTACGAGAAGAGCAAACGCGAGCGGCGGATGGTCGACTTCGACGATCTGTTGCGGTTGTGCCGGCGCGACCTGCTCGACGATCGCGAGTTCGCGGCCACCCAGCATTGGCGCTTTCGACATTTCTTCGTGGACGAGTTCCAGGACGTGAACCCGCTCCAGCAGCACCTGCTGGCGGCGTGGCTCGGCGACCGCTCCGATCTGTGCGTGGTGGGCGACCCGAACCAGGCCATCTACGCGTGGAACGGTGCCGATCCCTCCTACCTTCGCACCTTCACCAAGCACCACCCCGGCGGCGAGAGCGTGCAGCTCGAGATGAACTACCGCTCGACGCCGCAGATCCTCGCGGTGGCGAACGCGGTGCTCGACAATCGCGGGCCCGAAGCACTGGTGGCCACCCGCGGTGATGGTCCGATCCCAAAGGTGCATTCACTCACCGACGACCGCACCGAAGCCGCGTCGGTGGCGCGGGCCATCCGCGACGCCCACCGCCCCGAGCGCCGGTGGTCCGATCAAGCCGTTCTCGTGCGCACCCACGCCCAGACCGCACTGATCGAAGAAGCGCTGCACGCGGCATCGATCCCATTTCGGGTACGCGGCAGCAGCGGTTTGCTCGAGCGGCCCGAAGTCAAACAAGCCCTGCGCGGGCTCGGCTCGGCCCGCAGCTTTGCCGACGCGCTGGCCGACATGGCCGAGCTCGCGGCCGATGCGGGCGACAGTGAGCGGGGCGCGAACCTCTCCGCGCTGTTGCGGCTCGGTCACGACTTCCAGGCCGTCGACCCCCAACCGACCGTCGCCGGGTTCCTCGCCTGGCTCAGCGACAACACCGCGGAGCAGCCCGATGTCGCGGGCGACGCCGTCGAGGTGGCCACCTTCCACGCCGCCAAAGGTCTCGAATGGCCGATCGTGCATCTGGCCGGTCTCGAGCAGGGCCTGGTTCCCATCAGCTACGCGCGCACTCGCGACGCGCTCGACGAAGAGCGGCGCCTGATCTACGTCGCCATCACCCGCGCCCAACAAGAGCTGCGCATGACGTGGGCCAAGCAACGCACGTTCGGCGAGCGCACGGCCAAGCGCGAGGCGTCGCTCTACCTCGACGATGTCGAGAAGGCGTGCGCACGGCTCCGCGATCCGTCGGGCGCGTCGCGAAGTCGTCCGACGCGTCCACCGCGACGTCGTCCCTCCGACGACGTCCCAGCCGACGGCGTACTCCACGCGCTCAAGCAATGGCGCGCCGACAAGGCACGAGCCGCGGCGGTGCCGGCCTACGTGATCTTCCACGACTCAACGCTCGAAGCCGTCGCCGAGGCCCGGCCGAGCACACACGCCCAGCTCTTGGCGCTGCCCGGGGTCGGTCCGGTGAAGGTGAACCGGTACGGCGACGACTTGCTCGAAGTCGTCGCGGCCAACGGGTAGCAGCCGTGCAGTTCAGCATCACGCAACGTTTCACCGGAGCGACACCCCGAGACGTGATCGACGCCTACACGGATCCCGCGCTCTATGCCACGTTCGAAGGACTGACCAAGGTGGGTACGCCAGAGGTCGTTTCGCGGGAGGCTGACCGCGACACGGTTGCCCTCACCCTCCGGATGCGGTTCATCGCCGAGTTGAACGCAGCGGCGCGGCGGGTCATCGATCCCGCAAAGGTCTCGTGGCTCCAGGACGAGCAGTACGACCTGAGCGCACTGAGCGCCTCGGTGGTGTTCAAGCCCGAGAACTACGCCGACCGATTCTCGAGCTCGGGCGGCTACGCCTTCGCGGCCGACCCCACCGAACCCTCGGCCACGATCCGCACCATCAGCGGGGACTTGCGGGTGCGGGTCTTGCTGGTCGGCGGGCAAGTCGAAGGGGCACTCGTGTCCGGCTTGAGAGAACACTTCGCCGAGGAACAACCGCTGGTGCAGCGTTGGCTCGATAAACGCGGCGCGTAACGACTACTCGGACTGCACCCGTTCGGCTTCGAACACGTCGCGCTGGCGCTTCAACTCCAGGAACTTCTCCGGATTGATCGAGATGAACAAGCCCTCGGCCTCGGCACACAACCGATCACCGGCGTACAGCTGGCCCTCGGTGAAGATCTTCCGACCCTCGAGCTTCACGATCTCGCCGACGAAGTGCAGTTCGGTGTGCAGCGGCGTGGGTGACCGGTAGTTGACCGTGAGACGCCCGGTCATTCCCGGCGCACCCGACAACGACTGCGTCGCGCCGAGGACCTCGTCGAAGGCACCGGCGACGTAGCCGCCGTGGACACAACTCGGTGGGCCTTCGTAGGCCGAGCCGAAGATCACCCGGGCGTGGACCTTGCCGTCGATCTCCTGAAGGCGAATCGGTGGAGCAAGTGGATTGGCCCGCCCCATGAACGGGCTGTGCTCGAACGATGCGTGACCATCACCCCCGGCGAGAGTGGCCTCGGCGAAGCCTTCATAGGTGGTGCCCCCGCGCAGTTCGTCGAAGGTGAGCGCGACCCGCGCCAACCGATCGGCGGCATCGATGATGACTTCGGTCGGCGCACCCGTTGCCACCAGCCGCTCGATGATGATGCGCATGGAGTCGGCGATCCGCCGCATCTCGACCCGACGGGTCGTCATCTCCGAGATCGGTGGCTCCTGCCAGCGGCTGTAGAGCGCCGACTGGAGGATCTTCGAGGGTTCGTCGCTTCCGGTCACGGCGCTCATGCTAAGAGCGTGCGCCGGGATCGGGCGAGAAGTCGATGTCGACCACCACCGGAGCGTGATCCGACGGACCCTGGCCCTTGCGTGCGTTGCGGTCGACGAGGATGCCCGTCGTGCGCTCGGCGAGGACCTCGCTCACGAGGACGAGGTCGATGCGCATTCCCTTGCCCTTGTGGAAGTTGCCGGCCCGATAGTCCCACCACGAAAAGAGCCCACCGGCGTCGTAGAACCGGCGGAACACGTCGACCAGACCCCAGTCGAGCATCGCTTGCAACGCCGCTCGTTCCGGCGGACTGACGTGCGTCGCGCCGACATAGACGGCCGGGTCGTACACGTCACGATCATCGGGCGCGATGTTGAAGTCACCACAGAGCAGCAGCGGGTCGGACGCGGCATTGTCGGTGGTGACCTTGCGGAGCAGACGATCGAGCCATCGGAGCTTGTAGTCGTACTGCTCGTGGCCGACCTCCCGCCCGTTGGGTACGTAGACCGTGCCGATCCGAATGCCACCACACGTGGCCCAGAGCAGTCGCGGTTCGGGATCCTCGGACTCGCCGTCGTCGAAACCGACGACCACGTCGTCGACGCCGACGCGGCTCAGGATCGCCACGCCGTTCCATCGACCGGTGCCGTAGTGCACGCCGTCGTAGCCGAGCGCCTGAAACGTCATGAGCGGAAAGGCGTCGTCGGAGCTCTTGGTCTCCTGGACGCACAACACGTCCGGTTGCACCTCGGCCAACCACGCCTCGACCCTCGGGAGCCGGGCCTTGAGCGAGTTGACGTTCCAGGTCGCGAGCCGCATGGCCCGCAGGCTAGGCCGGTGCCGACACGCGGTAGATCGTGGTGAAGTCGTCCGACGCGATCGGTTGCACGTGCAGCACGTCCGACAGCTCCTCGGGCGAATAGAACACCGTCGAACCGGTGTCGAGCCACACCAGGCAGACATTCTGCGAGGACGCCAGCGCGGTGAAGTCGTCAAGCGTCATCGACTGCGGGATCGCGACCTCGCGGTCGCTCTCAGGGGTCAACTGGGCCTCGAAGCCGGCGAGCCAGAGCAACCACGGGTCATTGGAGACCAGCTCGCACTCGTCGGGAACCTCGCGCAGTATCGCGCTCGACACGAACTTTCGTACCGGCGCGCTGGTGTACTCATTGCCACTGTCGTGACTCAGTCGCAACGCGTCGACTCCGCTGAACACCAACGGCATCAACACCAGCAACGGCGATGCCAACACGAGCTGCCGGCTGAGTCCCGGTTGCACGCGCTGGGACCACCGCTCGACCACGTTCAACAGCAGCAGCACGCCAGGAACGAGGATCGGCAACATGAGCCGCGAGTTCAGCGGATCGAACCCCGATGACGTGCGCGCCCACACCATGTACCCGAAGTAGCAGACGACGAAGACCCCGAGCACGGGTGCCACTCCGATCACGGCTCGGTCGCCGCTCGCGACACCCCGCCACGCCCACACCAACACGAGACCCGCGATCGCGAACAGCAATACGCCGGTCGCGATGGTGACGGTGCGAGTGGTGTCCGCCGGCAGGAACCATTGGCCGATCGCGCCGAGCCCGTCCGCCGCGTGGTGCCAGAACGGCTCGTTCGGTCGCCACCGCGGGCCGAACGCATTACCGGTTCGAGCGCGGTTCCACAACACGAGCCCGACCGCCGCGATCGCGGCCGGAACCGCGAACCAGGCGACGCGACGCAGTCGCTCGGAACGACTCGACGAGCGAGGCCAGAGCGCGACCACGAGCGCGCCGGCCGGCACGAAGGCCAGTCCCGCGTACCTGGTCATGAAGGCACCGATGACCAAGGCGCTCGCGCCGAGAAGGCGTGCGCGAGCGCGCTCGCCGGGCACGCTCGACAGGACCAAAACGGACGACAGGACGAACAGGTTGAAGAGGGGCTCGCTCCAAACCTTGGTGGCGACGTAGACCAGTGGTTGCGCCAGTACGGCAACGACGACCGCCAACGCGCGTAGCCACGGCGATCGCAGCAACCGCCACGCCAACGCGGCAACCACGACGACCGTCGCGCCCTGCAGCAGCCCGTTGAGCCAACGACCGGTGTCGACCACCGACGCGTTGGTGATCGCCGACAGCCCGGCCAACAGGACGGGGAACAGCGGCGGCCACGACGACGTCTGTGGCTCCAGCCAGTAACCCATCGCGCCGTGATCGCGAATCCGCTCCGCGATGGCGCTGTACGCGATGGCGTCCGGGGAGAGGCCGGCGCCCCAAGGGCCGGTGGCCCACCACACGAGTACCGCGGCCCCGACGGCTGCGATGCCGACGGCGACGATCGCCCACCACTGGGCCGGATGGGCGCGCCGAGGAGCATCGGGCTCCGGCGGGCGCGCCGCACCCGCTTCGATTGACGAGGAGACCTCTACCACCGAAGCTCGCGTCGGCGTGGCCGGAGGCGAGTTGAGCGATCAGCTCCCACGCTGCGAACACTACGGACCCGAAGCGAGGCCATCGACGATGCAGGCGCTGCTCTGGCGGGACTACCTGTGCCCCTGGTGCTTTCTGGGCCAGGACCGAACGCAGCTCATGCAACAGCTCGGGGTCGTCGTGGTGCCCATGTCATTCGAGCTCCACCCGGAGGTTCCCGACGGCGGTCGGCCCATCCGGCCCGGGGGGCGCCTCGACCGCGTGCTCGACCAGGTCCAGCTCGAGTGCGACGACCTCGGGATGGCGATGCGCAAGCCGACCCGGAGCCCCAACACCCGGCGAGCCCTCGAGATCGCGGAGATCCTGCGCGCCGGGTTCCCGGAGTCGTTCACGAGCTACGACGACGGCTGCTATCGCGCGCATTGGCTCGACGGCGAAGACCTCGGCGATCGAGAGGTGCTCAGGCGCCTGGTCGCCGAGTCCGGCGCCGACCCCGACCAGGTCGAGGACCTGTTGGGCAATGGTGTCGGGGCGGCCGCGCTGGCTGTGTCCATGACCACTGCCCGCGACCTCGGCGTGGCCGCGACGCCGGCCTGGTGGGTGGACGAGCGCCTCTTGATCCCCGGCGCTCAGCCCCGCGCGTCCGTCGAGCGCTGGGTCGCCCGGCTACTCGAACGATCGGCGCACTAGATTCGGCCCAGCACGCGATCGGGGGATGGCTGGTGCCTGAAAACCAACCGCATTTCACGCGGATGCAACGGTTCTGGAACTGGCTAGCGCTCAACGCCGGCAAACACGTCGGGATCGTGTCACTCATCGGCCTGTTGATCACCCTCGTCCTGGGCTACGGAACCACCAAGCTCACGTTCGCGACGGGCCAGGACAGCTACCTGAACAAGGATGACCAGGTCTTCAAGGACAACGTCGAGTACCAGAGTCTCTTCGGTGGCGAGGCCGTGCTCGTGCTGTTCACGATGCCGAGCGGGCAGACGATCTCCGATCTGATGGATCCGGCCAATCAAACCGAGATGGATCGGATCGCCGCCGACTTGAGCACCCACCCCGATTTGATCACCGGGGTGGTCACACCGAAGACCGCGCTCCAATGGACCGACAACCTGATCCAGAGACAACCGGACGGCCAACTGGCGGCGTCACCAACGGATAGCGCTGCGGGTCTGTCGTTGTTGCACGCCCTCGCCGACGATCCCTCACCGGACGGGCAAGCGGCCCGACAAGCGGACTCGATCAAGACACTCGAGCGCCTGAACGCGATTCCTCCTGATCAGCGAGTCATGACGAACCAGACCTGGATCGACTTCCTGCTGTACGACAACTACGACACCATCCGCCTCGCGCAGCAACCGGTGTTCCCGGATCGCCAACACGCGCAAATGATCGTTCGGCTGGTCGGCAATGCTTCGATCGATCAAGAGGGTGCCGGCGCGGTACTCGTTCGCGACACGGTCAACGCGTCCGTGGCGAGCGGTGCGTTCGCGAACTCGGAGGTGACCGTCACCGGCGCTCCGTACTTCCTGAAAGACATCAACGACTACCTGAAGGGCGGCATGCTCCAGCTGGGCGCAATCGCCGTGGTGGTCATGATGATCATCTTGCTGTTGCTGTTCCACGTGCGTTGGCGACTGCTCCCACTCGGCGTAATCCTGGTCGGCGTCGTCTGGGCGTTCGGCATGGCGGGCTACATCGGCATACCGCTCACGTTGGTGACGATCGCCGGTCTCCCGGTCATGTTGGGTATCGGCATCGACTACGCGATCCAGATGCACGCTCGCGTCGAAGAGGAAGTCGTGATCGATCGCGATCCTCATCCGATCCAGGCGACCGCGCGCGGACTCGGGCCGGCGCTACTGGTTGTCACGTTCGACGCGGTCTTCGCCTTCGCGGCGCTGAGGTTCGCGAAGGTGCCGATGCTCCGCGACTTCGGGTGGCTGCTGACGGTCGGCATCATCGTCATCTGCTTCACCAGCATCGTGCTGCCCTTGTCGATCCTCGGCATCCGTGAATACAAGTCGCCGACCAAGGGTCGGGACTTTCGCCAAGGCGTGCTGGGGCGACTGACGGTCAAGCTGGGATCGCTGCCGATGTGGGTGGCCCCGATCCTCGCCGTCGGCAGCTTCGCCGTGTTCTTCGGGGGCATCGCGGTCGAGGACAAGCTCGAGTTGCAGAGCGACCCCATCCAATGGGTGAACCAGAGCTCGAAGAGCATCAAGGACTACCGGTATGTCGAGCAACAGACCGGCTCGAGCTCGGAGCTCGCGTTCTTCATCCAGACCGCGCCCGACGAGATCTTCAGCCAGGAATCCGTGAACTTCGTCAGCGACTTCTCGCGTGAGCTCCTCGACAAGTACGGCCACGACATCCCGCCCGGCAAGATCAGCCCCGAGCTGCTGACGGCCACGAGCCTCGTGACGACCGTCGACTACGCGATCGCGGTTCCGGGTGCCAGCGTCGTCAACCCACGTTCCAGCGACGTCGAGGCCGCGTACGATCTGGCCCCGCCGGACATCCAACGGTCGACGGTCAATCCGCCCGCAGGCGCGCAGAACCTGATCTTCCGCTACGGCGATCGCACCCTTGATGAACGCAAGGACACCGTCAACGCCATCCGCGCCTCGGTGCAACCGCCCGAAGGCATCCGGGCCGTCCCATCAGGTCTGGCCATCGTCGGCGTCGGGCTGCTCGAGAACCTTCAGGCGAACCGGATTCTGCTCACGTATCTCGCCATCCTGTTCGTCGGCCTGTTCCTCGCCATTCGGTTGAAGAGCATCGTGCGGGCGCTGCTCTCGCTCGTGCCGGTGACCATCGCGGTCGGGGCCGCATCCCTGATCGCCTATGTCCTCGGATTCAAGCTCAGCCCCATGACCGCTGTGGGTGGTCCGCTGATCGTCGCGGCCTGTACGGAGTTCACGTCGCTGATCCTGCTGCGCTATCTCGAGGAGCGGCGCCGCGGCCTCTGGCCGAGGCAGGCGGTCGACGTGGCCGCCGGGTCGGACCGGCCGGGCGTTCATCGTGTCGGGCCTGACCGCGATCTCCGGCATCCTCGTCATCGCGACCTCGAGCCTGCCGCTTGCTGCGCGACTTCGGTCTCGTGGTCGGCATGAACGTCACCGTGGCGTTGGCCAGCGCGCTGATCGTGTTGCCGCCGATGCTGGTGTGGGCGGACAACCGGGGCTGGGTCTCGAAGGGCGAGGTGCCCGACGACATCCTGCAAGCAACCACGCCCCGCTTCGTCGGCCACCCCGAGCCGGTCGAGGAACCCGAAAACGTTCCTGTCGGCTGAGCAGGCGTTCGTCGACCTCGGCGCCACCGGTAGGATCGGCGGCGATGGCCGACGAATCCGCCGCAGCCGTCGGCCCCAACAGTTGGTTGGTCGACGAGATGTACGACCAGTACGTCGCCGACCCGTCGTCGGTGAGCGAGAGCTGGCGGGAGTTCTTCCATGACTACCGCCCGGCCACGGGCTCGGTCCCGCAATCGCTCGACACGGCCGCGTCGGCGCCCTCAGCGGCCCCGAGCGCGCCGGCGGCGACCCCTCAGACGCCAGCCCCCGCCGCGTCCGCGTCGGTCGAGGGGGAACCGCTGCGGGGCGCGGCAGCCCGGATCGTGGCCAACATGGAAGCCAGCCTGCAGGTGCCCACTGCGACCAGCTTCCGCGAGGTCCCGGCCAAGCTGCTCGAGGTCAATCGGCGGATCATCAACGGCTACCTCGGCCGCAAACAGGCAGGCAAGGTCTCCTTCACCCACGTGATCGGTTTCGCGGTGGTGCGGGCCATCACCGAGACCACGCCGGTGATGAACTCGACCTTCGTCGAGGGGCCCGACGGCAAGCCTCAGGTCATCCGGCACGAACACGTCGGCCTCGGGTCTCGCCGTCGACGTCGAGAAAGTCCGACGGATCGCGCACTCTGCTCGTGCCCGCCATCCGCGATGCGGACACCCTCGACTTCCGCGCGTTCTGGGTCGCGTACGAGGACCTCATCCGCAAGGTCCGCAACAACAAGCTCAGCCCGGACGACTTCGCCGGTGTCACCGTCACGCTCACCAATCCGGGCACGATCGGCACCGTGCAGTCGGTGCCTCGGTTGATGCCCGGTCAGGGCCTCATCGTCGGCGTCGGCGCACTCGGTTACCCGGCTGAGTATCAGGGTGCCGATCCGGCCACGTTGGCCGACCTCGGTGTGTCGAAGATCATGACGATCAGCTCGACCTACGACCATCGGATCATCCAAGGGGCCGAGTCGGGCTTGTTCCTCAAGCGGGTGCACGAGCTCCTGATGGGCGAGAACGGCTTCTTCGACGAGATCTTCCGATCGCTCGCCGTCCCGTACGAAGCAGTGCAATGGCATCGCGACGTCAACCCTGTCGACCGCGAACAGTCGATGCTCGAGAAGCAGATGCAGGTGCAGGCGCTGGTCAACATGCACAGGGTGCGCGGGCATCTCATCGCCGACCTCGACCCACTCGCCGCCGAAGAGCCCCACCTGCATCCCGAGCTGAACCCCGAGTGGTACGGCCTCACGATCTGGGACCTCGACCGCGAGTTCATGACGGGAGGCATCGCCGGTCGCAAGCTCATGCCCCTCGGCGACCTGCTCCACCTGCTGCGCGACGCCTACTGCCGCACGATCGGCATCGAGTACATGCACATCTCGGAGCCGGCCGAGAAGCGGTGGATCCAACAGCAGGTCGAGGGAGTGTCGTTCGAGCTCACCGTCGACGAGAAGCGCCACGTGCTCGAACGTCTCAACGCGGCCGAGGCGCTCGAACGCTTCCTCGCCACCAAGTACCTCGGCCAGAAGCGCTTCGGCATCGACGGCGCAGAGTCGGCCATCCCCTTGCTCGACGCCATCCTCTCCGAGGCCTCCGACACGCGCATGGACTCGGCCATGATGGGCATGGCGCATCGCGGTCGACTCAACGTGCTCGTCAACATCGTTGGTAAGAGCTACGAGCAGCTGTTCGGCGAGTTCGAGGGCAACATCGACCCCGAGTCGATCCAAGGCTCGGGCGACGTGAAGTACCACCTCGGCCAAACGGGCAAGTTCGTCAGCCGGGCCGGTAACGAGATCCCGGTCGAACTGGCGGCCAACCCGTCACATCTCGAAGCGGTCGATCCGGTCGTGGTCGGCATGACACGAGCTCGGATGGACAGCATCGAGCCGCCGAGCAACTACCCCGTGTTGCCGATCCTCATCCACGGCGACGCGGCGTTCGCCGGCCAGGGCGTCGTTGCCGAGACGCTCAACCTGTCGCAGATCAAGGGCTACCGAGTCGGCGGCACGATCCACCTGATCATCAACAATCAGCTCGGCTTCACGACCCCGCCCGAGGCGGCGCGCTCCTCGGAGTACGCGACCGACGTGGCCAAGATGGTGCAAGCGCCGATCTTCCACGTGAACGGCGACGATCCCGAGGCCTGCGTGCGAGTCGCCCGGCTGGCGTTCGCGTACCGGCAGGCGTTCCACAAGGACGTCGTCATCGACATGCTCTGCTACCGGCGGCAGGGTCACAACGAGTCGGACGACCCGAGCTACACCCAGCCGCTCATGTACAAGCGGATCGAGGCTCGCCGGTCGGTGCGCAAGCTCTACACCGAGGCGTTGGTGAAGCGGGGCGACATCTCGCTCGAGGAAGCCGAGGCTGCGCTCGAGGACTTCCAGCAGCGGCTGCAGGCCGCGCTCGATGCCACTCGGTCCCACGCGCCGCCGAGCCCGCTCGCCGTCCACGTCGAACCGCAGCCGCTCGGGGTACTCCCCCACGTCGACACCGGCGTCGACCGCGCCGTGCTCGACGAAGTGTTCGACGCGCTCAACACGGTCCCGGCCGGGTTCCACATCCATCCCAAGCTGGTGAAGCAGTTCGACACGCGGCGCAAGATGTACGAACAGGACGGCGAGGTCGACTGGTCGCTGGCCGAAGCCCTGGCGTTCGGCTCGCTACTGCACGCCGGTACGTCGGTGCGGCTCTCGGGCGAGGACAGCCGGCGCGGCACGTTCTCGCAACGGCACGAGGTGTTGGTCGACTACGACACGGGCGAGGAGTACGTCCCGCTGCAAGCGATGGTGGCCGACAAGGCTCGGTTCTGGCTCTACGACTCCCTGCTGTCGGAGTTCGCGGCGCTCGGATTCGAGTACGGCTACTCGGTGGTCAACAAAGAGGCGCTGGTCATCTGGGAGGCCCAGTTCGGGGACTTCATGAACGGCGCCGAAGTGATCATCGATCAGTTCCTCGTCGCGGCCGAGGACAAGTGGGACCAGACGTCGGGTCTCGTGATGCTGCTGCCCCACGGGTACGAAGGGCAGGGTCCGGAGCACTCGTCGGCGCGCATCGAACGGTTCCTGACGATGGCCGCCGAGGACAACATCCAGGTGTGCAACGCCACCACGGCGGCGCAGTACTTCCATCTGCTGCGACGGCAAGTGAAGCGCGACATCCGCAAACCGCTCATCGTCTTCACCCCGAAGTCGCTGTTGCGAGCCAGGTCGTCGCGCTCGACCATCGAGCAACTCACGACCGGATCGTTCGAGGAAGTGCTGGATGACCCCGGAGTAGCCGACGCCGCCGCCGTGAAGCGGGTGGTCCTCGCCTCCGGGAAGGTCACCGTCGAGGCCCGCGCCGCTCGCGACGAGGCTGCCGCCCCGGTTGCCGTCATCAGCGTCGAACAGCTCTATCCCTGGCCGTTCGACGTCGTGGCCGCCGTGCTGGCGAAGTACAGCAACGCCCGCGAGATCTACTGGCTGCAGGAAGAACCCGAGAACATGGGGCCCTGGAACTTCGTCAAGGGCCGGCTGTACGAGGCTCACGGCGAGACTCACAGCATCACCCGCGTGAGCCGAGCCGAGTCCGGCAGCCCCGCCACCGGCGTGCTGGCCATCCACCAGCAAGAGGTCGAAGACCTCATGCAACGCACCCTCGCCGACCTCCCGGCCTGACTCCCTTCCCCCGCTCACCCACCCCCCAGCCTTCTGGCTGACGAAAGGCTCGCTATAGCGCGCGCTTTTCCAGCCAGAAGGGCGGGAATGACCGGTTGGAAGGGGGACGCGTGTCGATCGAGACATGCATCCGTCAGCTCGCGAGTAGGCAACACGGCCTGTTCACCACGGACCAGGCGATTTGGTTGGGCGCCACGAGGTCCTCTCTCGCTCACCGAACCAGGTCAGGAACCTTCGACCGACTTGCGCCCCGAGTGCTTTCGATCGGCGGGCTGCCACTCACCTCTGAGCGGCGCGTCTTCGCGGGATGGCTCGAGTGCGGTGGACGGTCGGCTCTGTCGCACGAGACCGCCGCAGCGCATTGGGGCTTCCCGGGATTCCGGTCAGAACCGGTGCAGGTCCTTCGCCTCCGCGACGGCGTCTTTCCGCCCGTCTCACTCGCCCAGGTTCACACCACCCGCGAGCTCCCTGACACACAGCTCGTCGATCGCGACGGCTTGCTCGTGACCACACCAGCGCGCACCCTGTTCGATCTCGCGCCGAGGATTCATCCGGGTCGTCTGGAGAAGCTGCTCGACCGAGCGTGGTCACGTCGCCTCGTCGACTGGCGAATCATGCATCGCACCCTCGACGAACTCAAAGGGAAGGGACGATCGGGGATCGTGGTCATGCGGCAACTTCTCGAAGATCGTCCGGCGAACTACGTAGCGCCAGCGAGCAACCTCGAGGGCCGATTCCGTCAGCTTCTCCGAGATGGTTTCCAGCCAGAGATGGACCGCCAGGTGAATGTCGGTACATCGGCGCGGTGGGGCGGACGCGTCGATTTCATCGATCGTGAACGCAAGGTTCTCGTCGAGGTGCAAAGCGACCTCCACCACACCAGTATCAGCGATGTCCGTTCGGATCAGGAACGAACTCGCATGTTGACCGAGGCCGGGTGGGAGGTCGTGGAGATTGCCGAGTTCGATCTGTGGCACCGCGCCGCGTACGTGAAGGAGCGGGTTCGTGCGGCGCGTTCCGGCCGGTGAAGCGCGCGCTATGGCGAGCATTTCGCCAGCCAGAACGGCTAGGGGGGTGGTCAGTGGAGGGGGAAGCCGACGACGGTTTGGAGCTCGGCGATGGCTTGGTCGGGGTCGACGACTTTGATGGTGGTCATACCAAGGGCTCGGGCGGGCTTGAGGTTGACGCCGAGATCGTCGAGGAACACCGCCTCGCTCGGCACGATCCCCAACTGCTCACAAGCCAGCTCGTAGAAGGCCGGGTCCGGCTTGCGCACACCCACCTTGCTCGACTCGATGATCCCGTCGAACAGTCCGAGCACATCGCCCATCTCGCCCTCACGATCGACATGGCCGTCACCCACCACGAAGTTGTTCGTGAGCAAGCCCGTGACGAGTCGCTCGGAGCATCGCCGCACGGCCTCCACCATCTGCGGACGGAGCTCCCCCGACAGCAGCCCGATGACCTCACGACCCACCAGCTCGTGGCCGGCGGCACGAGCCTCGGCCTCGAAGAGCCGGCTGAACTCGTCCAGCGACACCTCGCTTCGCTCGAGCTTCGCCCAGGCGTTGGTGTCCGGGTCCGTGGCGTTCAGCCGGCGAATGAACCCGTCGGGCAATCCCTGCTTCTGCTCGTAGCGCTCGAACGCTTCGAACGGCGAGGTGAGGATCACCCCGCCGAAGTCGAACAACGCCGCACGAATTGCGGTCACGAGAGCAGGTCGCGAGCGGTGGCGTCCCAGAGCTCGGTCGACAGGACGAGTGAATCGATGTCGATCCGTTCGTTGTCGCCGTGGAACATCGAGCCGTAGTCCTCGAAGCTCATGTTCGTGCTGAACAGTCCGAAGCCGTAGCTCACCGTGTCCTTCCAACGGAAGAACCGCGCGTCGGTCGCGCCCACCGTGAGATAGGGAACGGTCTCGCTGCCCTCGTACCACTGCTGGGTGACGCGGCTCAAGGTGTCCCACAGGCGTGTGTCGGTCGGGGACGCGCTCGACGGTTCGGCCTTCACCACTTCGATCGTGACCTCATCGCGGAGGTCGCCCAACGCGTCTTCCAAGAGCGCGCGCACCTCCTCGTCGGTCTGACCCGGGCAGAGTACGGACATCGACGTTGAGCGTCACGCGGTCGGGGATCACGTTGATCTTGCTGCCACCCTCGATCATCGTCGGCGCGAACGTCGTGTGCGTGCACGCGTGGAACTGTCGGGCCATGCCCACCGGAAGGGTCTCGAGCAACTCGTCCATCGAATCGGCGTCGAGCGAGGGCAACGTGATCTCGTCGGGGTAGCCCATCGATCGGATGAACCGCTCCCACACGTCGTGGATGTGGGCCGCGGGTCGGTAGCTCCCGAGCCGGCGAACGACCTCGCTCGCCTTGACGAGGGCGTTGTCGGTTCGGAAGGGCTGCGAGCCGTGCCCTGGGGTGCCCCTCACATGGAGGCGACACCAGTACGTGCCCTTCTCACCCACGATCACCGGAAGCCGCATACCAGCAGGACTCGGGATCGGAATACCACCCGACTCGGTGATCACGAAGTCGGCGCGAATGGCGTCGTACTCGTTCTCGGTCAGGTACTTGGCACCGAAGTCACCCAGCGCCTCTTCGTCGGCGACGGCCAAATAGACGAGCGTGCCCTTCGGCCGCCAGTCCGACACCGCCAGACCCTTGAAGGCGACGGCCATCGACGCAGTGAGATTCAGCATGTCGACCGCACCTCGACCCCACACCTGACGATCGATGACCTCGCCACCGAACGGGTCGTGCTGCCAACCGTCGGGATTGACCGGTACGACATCGGTGTGACCCATCAGCAACAGCGTCGGTGCCTGCGGATCGGTGCCTTCGATTCGAGCGACCAGGCTCCGTCGCCCCGGTGCGGCGTCGTAGGTCTGCAGCTCGAGGCCACTTCCCTCGAGATAGGTCTCGAGGACGTCCGCCGTCCGAATCTCCTGGCCCGACTCGACGCGATCGTCATTCACGCACTCGTTGCGGATGAGCTGCTGGAGCAGCTCGACGACCTCGCCTTCTCGGACCACCTCAGCCCCTCTGCTCGTGCATCGTGCTCCGAACCATCGTCGGGCAGCGTAGGCTTCGCTCAACTGACCTGTCGGATCACCGGTCACCAGGTTGCCCGGACGTCACGCCGGCCCACACGGGCGCGGGGGCGTCGAGCCCACAATGTGACCCTCACTCGAAACGATCACCATGCTGAAGAACCATGTCGTCGTCGATGGCTCCAACATCGCGACCGAAGGCCGCACGACCCCGAGTCTCACTCAGCTCGACGAAGCCGTACAAGCCTTCCTCCGAGAACATCCGTCCGAACAAGCGACCGTCATCGTCGACGCCACGTTCGGCCACCGCATCCACGAGTCCGAACAAGAGGCCTTCGAGGACGCCGTCAACGCCGGGGAGCTCCTCACCGCGCCCGCAGGGACGATCGGGCGCGGCGATGCCTTCGTGCTCGAGGTGGCCGACAAGGCCGACGCCACCGTCCTTTCCAACGATTCCTTCCAGGAGTTCCACGGCAAGTTCACCTGGCTCTTCGACGAAGGTCGACTCGTCGGCGGCAAGCCGGTACCGGGCGTCGGATGGGTGTTCCTACTTCGTTCTCCCGTTCGCGGACCGGTCAGTCGTCGGGCCGTGCAAGAGGCAAGGGGCGGAAGAGCCTCTCGTGATGCTCGTGGGGGCAAAGGGGCGAAAGCAACGAAGAGTGCAAAGAAGGCGCCAGCGAGGAAGAAGAGCGAACGGAGCGGTAAAGCCGCCGCGAAAAAGCCGGCGCGACAGCTTCCAAACGACCGCACAACGTCAGAAGCGGTCGCGCGTGCGGTCGCAGACGACGGAAGTGGTGCACGAAAACGTGCCCGTCAACCGCTCGAGCCGTTGAACGAAGCGTTGCCGTTCATCGAGTTCGTTGGTGCCCATCCAGTGGGCAGTTCGATCGTCGGTGAGGTCGAACGCTTCTCATCTCACGGCGCGTACGTCAACGCTGCAGGCGCGCGCTGTTACGTCCCGTTGAAGCTCATGGGGGACCCACCACCGAAATCTGCAAAAGAAATTCTTCAGCCTCGGTGAGAGCCGCGACTTCGTAGTTTTCTCTATCGATCCACCGCGTCGCGGCATCGATCTTGCGCTTGCGAACGCGCGACTCGTTCCGGAAACGGACACAAACATGCCCGCTGACCAGCAAGAACAACGAACGCCGTCGAAGAAGCGTGCGCGCAAACGAAACGCTCGACGCGATTCGCAACGATCGCAACGACGCGACAACGCGCGTTGAAACGGTGGACGTCGCGAAGAGCGTCGTGCTCGTCGAAACAATGAAAACCCCCACTAAGGGCTCAACACTTGCTACAAATACGCGAGCAGACCAACGGGCCGAGGAGGCGCCGGTGACACCAGCAAGGAAGAGAAAGGCGGCAGCGAAGCGGACAGCAAAGAAGTCCGCCAAGCGCGCGCCTGCACGAAAGAAGAGGGCACCCGCGAAGAAGCGGGCGACCAAGAAGCGTGCAACCAAGAAGCGCGCAACCAAGAGGGCACCCGCCAAGAAGCGTGCAACCAAGAAGCGGGCGACCAAGAAACGGGCCACGAAGAAGCGCGCCACCAAGAAGCGCGCCACGAAGAAACGGGCCACCAAGAAGCGCGCCACCAAGAAGCGCGCCACCGAAGAAACGGGCCACCAAGAAGCGCGCCACCAAGAAGCGTGCGACCAAGAAACGGGCAGCCAAGCGCCCCGCCAAAAAGCGGGCGACAAAGCGACGGCCTCGCCGTCGCTGACGCTCTGCCCAGAGCCCAACAAAGCATCGACGGCCCCGCCTCCGGGCGGGGCCGTTCGCGTCCCCCAGGGCCACCCCAGGCGCCAGTTCGGCCTCCCAGCTGTCAGGGGGGTCGCCCACCTCAGTAGATTCGGCGGCCATGAACGCCCAGTTCATCTTCACGATGTACAAGGTGAGCCGCTTCTACCCGCCTGACCGCGAGGTGCTGAAGGACGTCAGCCTCTCGTTCTATCCCGGTGCGAAGATCGGCGTGCTCGGCCCGAACGGGGCCGGCAAGTCGTCCGTGCTGCGGATCATGGCCGGCGTCGACGACGGCTTCACCGGCGAGGCTCGTCTCTCCCCCGGCTTCACGGTCGGCCTCCTCGATCAGGAGCCACACCTCGATCCGACGAAGGACGTACTCGGCAACGTCATGGACGGTGTCGGCGAGACGGCGGGCTTGCTCGAGCAGTATGACGCCGTGCTCGCCAAGTGGGCGGACCCCGAAGCCGACTACGAGAAGCTCGGGGAGCAACAGGCCGACCTCGAGGCAAAGATCGAGGCGAGCGGCGCGTGGGACCTGAAGCGAACGATCGACATCGCTATGGACGCCCTCCGCGTTCCCGCCGGCGACGCGGACGTTTCCACGCTCTCCGGAGGCGAGCGACGACGCGTCGCGTTGTGCCGGTTGTTGCTGTCCCGTCCCGATCTGCTGCTGCTCGACGAACCCACGAACCATCTCGACGCCGAGTCCGTCGCGTGGTTGGAGCGATTCCTGCGTGACTACGCGGGCACCGTGGTCGCGGTTACGCACGACCGCTACTTCCTCGACAACGTGGCTGGTTGGATCCTCGAGCTGGACCGAGGGCGCGGTCTGCCCTTCGAAGGGAACTACAGCTCGTGGCTGCAACAGAAGGAGGAACGCCTCCGGGGGGAGGACAAACAGGATTCCAACCGTCTCCGCACCCTCGAGCGCGAGCTGGAATGGATCCGCATGGCTCCGAAGGCGCGGCAGGCCAAGGGCAAGGCTCGTCTCAACGCCTACGAGCAACTCCTGGACGAGGCCGGCCGGGCCGATCGAGGACCGGGCAAGCTCGAGATCACGATCCCGCCCGGCGAACGGCTCGGCGACCTCGTTCTCGAGGCCGAGCACGTGAGCAAGGGCTACGACGACAAGCTGCTAATCGAGGACCTCAGCTTCTCGCTCCCCCGTGCCGGGATCGTGGGGGTGATCGGTCCGAACGGCGCCGGAAAGACAACGCTCTTCCGGATGATCACGGGGGGCGAAGCCCCGGACTCCGGCACGATCACCGTGGGGCCGACCGTCCAGCTGGCATACGTCGACCAGTCACGCGACTCGCTCGACGGGAGCAAGACCGTCTACGAGGAGATCACCGACGGCCAGGACACCGTCGTTCTCGGCAACCGTGAGATGAACGGTCGGGCCTACGTAGCCGGCTTCAACTTCAAGGGATCCGACCAACAGAAGAACGTGGGCGAGTTATCGGGTGGTGAGCGCAACCGCGTGCACCTCGCCAAGGTCCTGAAGGCGGGGGGCAACCTGCTGCTGCTCGACGAGCCGAGCAACGACCTCGACGTCGACACGTTGCGCGCCCTCGAGGACGGGCTCGAGGCCTTCCCGGGGTGCGCCGTCGTGATCAGCCACGATCGGTGGTTCCTCGATCGCATCGCCACCCATATCCTCGCCTTCGAGGGCGACTCGCAGGTGCGGTGGTTCGAGGGCAACTTCACCGAGTACGAAGCGTTCCGCAAGAAGGAGCTGGGCGCCGACTCCGAACAACCGCACCGAATCCGCTACAAGCCGCTGGTGCGGGACTAGGACTGGTCGATGTCGCCGCGCTGGATCCGCCGCGTCGTCTGGCTCGTGTTCCTCGGCGGTATCGGCGGCATGATCGCCGGTTCGATCGCCGACAACAACGGCATGGCCATCACGTTCGGACTGCTGACCGCGGTGGCAGCGGTGGGCCTGATCCTCGTCTCGTCGGTCGCGCCCCCTGGCTCGTTCCACAAGCCCGAGCACCACGAGCATCCCGAGGCGTTCGACGAGCAGACCGCGGCCGACGTCGAGGCCCGCATAGCGGAGCTCGTCGCGGCGGGAGCCGACGAGAGCACCGTGCGTCAGCTCGTGCAGCAGGCGGTGCGCCTGGGCCGCAGCGCGCACGAGGTCACCCCCGACATTTGACCAGCACGACACGCTCTTTGTGCGCGTCGCGTGAGCATCGTTGCCGAACCGACCACGTTGGGTGCCCGTCTCTAGGCCGATCGACCCTTCGCCCTTACTTCGTGCGCTTGTGCCGCCGATAGGGATGGCATGGCAAGGGCAACAGCAACGGCAACACGTACGAAGTCGGCGTGGAAAAGCCGCGCGGTTCTCCGTTCCATCGAGGCTGGCAACTTTGCAGAGTGCGCTCACTGTGGTGAGCGTGTGAAGTTCCAGGCGAAGGTGCGCAAGCAGCAAGTCATCTGCAACGTCTACGTAGGTGGACGTTGGGACCGAGTCGAACACTTCCACGCGGAGTGCTACGACGCGGGTGGCGAGCCATACGGCACGCCCAGTGCTACAGCGTGACCTGAACCTCGATCTACGGCGGAGCCAGTAGCGGCAACCCTCGTTCGGCGCAGGGCGATCAAGCCCCGACCACACCGCGATCACGAAGCAGGCGAACAACGGCGTGCGCCTGCTCACGTGCATCGCCATCGCTCGGTGTGAGCTCCAGCTCGCACGCGTTCGGCGCTTCATACGGGTCATCGATACCGGTGAACCCCTTGATCTCGCCGGCCCGAGCCTTCGCGTAGAGCCCTTTCGGGTCTCGTCGCTCGCACTCCTCGATCGGTGTGTTCACGAACACCTCGAGGAACGGCACACCCGCCGCTTCGTGCGCAGCGCGGGCCCGCTCACGACCGGCGCGATACGGCGAGATCAGCGGGACCAGCGCGACGATCCCCGCGTCGGCGAAGAGTCGAGCCACCTCCGATGCGCGGCGCACGTTCTCCTCACGGTCCTCGGCGGAGAATCCGAGATCGCCGTTGAGGCCGTGCCGCAAGTTGTCGCCGTCGAGCAGGTAAGCCGCATGTCCGGCATCGAGCAAGAGCCGCTCGACATGTACGGCGACCGTCGATTTGCCCGAGCCCGACAGGCCCGTGAACCACACGGTGGCCCCACCCAACTCGGTGGCGGCGAACCGGTCGGTGCGGGCGACCTCGCCGGGATGCCAAACGACGTTGGGGCTGACGCGCTCGCTCACGGGAGCAACGAAAGGCCGTCGGTCACTGGCTGGGCCCGATGATCATTCCGGCCGCGACCGTGTTGCCCGAGGGCTCGTCGATCAGCACGAAGCTCCCGGTGTCCCGATTGCGTCGGTACTCGTCGAAGAACAGGGGCGCCGTGGCCCGAAGACTCACGCGGCCGATCTCGTTGAGGCCGAGCTCGCCCGCCTCGTGATCGCGGTGAAGCGTGTTCACATCGAGTCGGTAGTGCAGATCCTTGACCAGTGCCCGGGCGACCCGGGTGGTGTGCTTGATGGCGTACTTGGCGCCCGGTTGCATGTTCGCCGAGTCGCTCATCCAGCAGAGCATGGCGTCGAGGTCCTGGCCCACCGTCGGCTGGTTGTGCGGCCGGCAGATCAGATCGCCCCGACTCACGTCCACGTCGTCGGCCAAAGTGACGGTCACCGCCATGGGCGCGAACGCCTCTTCGAGCGGACCGTCGGCGGTCTCGATCGACTTCACGGTGGACGTGAGACCCGAAGGCAGCACCATGACCTCGTCACCGACCTTGAGCACACCGCCCGCCACGGTGCCGGCGTAGCCACGGAAGTCGTGGAACTTGTCGCTCATCGGCCGCAAGACGTACTGCACCGGGAAGCGAGCATCGATCAGGTTGCGGTCGGACGCGATGAAGACTTCTTCGAGGTGGTGGAGCAAGGGGGCGCCCTCGTACCACGGCATGTTCGCGCTCCGATGCACGACGTTGTCACCCTGGAGCGCCGAGATCGGGATGAAGGTCAGGTCGGTGATGTCCAGCTTGCTGGCAAAGGCCTTGAACTCTTCTTTGATCGACTCGAACGTGTCGGAGTCGTAGTCGACGAGATCCATCTTGTTGACGCAGAGAACCAAATGTGGCACGCGGAGCAGCGACGCAAGGAACGCATGGCGCCGCGACTGCTCGAGGATGCCGTTGCGGGCATCGATGAGGACCATCGCGAGATCGGCGGTGGAGCAACCGGTGACCATGTTTCGCGTGTACTGAATGTGGCCCGGCGTGTCGGCGATGATGAACTTGCGCTTCGGGGTGGCGAAATAGCGATACGCCACGTCGATCGTGATTCCCTGCTCGCGCTCGGCACGAAGACCGTCGGTGAGCAACGCCAGATTGGTGTATTCGTCGCCCCGCTCGCGAGAGGTGCGCTCGACGGCCTCGAGTTGGTCCTCGAAGATCGCCTTCGAGTCGTAGAGCAAGCGGCCGATGAGCGTCGACTTGCCATCGTCGACCGAACCCGCTGTCGCCAACCGGAGAAGTTCGGTCACTTAGAAATACCCTTCCTTCTTGCGGTCTTCCATGGCCGCTTCCGATGTGCGGTCGTCGGCCCGAGTGGCGCCGCGTTCGGTGATCCGCGTGGCGGCGACCTCGAGGATGACGTCGGCGATCGTGGTGGCGCTCGATTCGACCGCACCCGTACACGTCGCATCACCGACCGTGCGGTACCGCACGAGCGCCTCGAACTCCTCTTCGCCATCCATCAAGGTGACGAAGGGACTGACGGCCAACAACATGCCGTCGCGCCGGAACACCTGGCGCCGGTGCGCGTAATAGATCGATGGGAGCTCGATGTTCTCGGCCTCGATGTACTGCCAGATGTCGAGCTCGGTCCAGTTGCTGAGCGGGAACACCCGGATGTGCTCGCCCGGCTTGTGCCGACCGTTGTAGAGCGACCACAGCTCGGGGCGTTGGTTCTTCGGGTCCCACTGCCCGAACTCGTCGCGGAAGCTGTAGACCCGCTCCTTGGCCCGGGCCTTCTCCTCGTCGCGGCGGGCGCCACCGAACACGGCGTCGAAACGGTTCTCCTCGATGGCATCGAGCAGTGTGGTGGTCTGCAGCCGGTTGCGAGACGCCTTCGGCCCGGTCTCGTCGACGACCCGCCCGAGACGGATCGACTCCTCGACGCTGGCAACCACGAGACGGGCGCCCGCGACCTCGACGGCCCGATCACGGAACTCGATGACCTCGGAGAAGTTGTGACCGGTGTCGACGTGCATCACCGGGAACGGCAGCGGACAGGGCCAGAACGCCTTGCTCGCCACGTGGAGCATCACCACCGAGTCCTTGCCTCCGGAGAAGAGCAGAACCGGCCGCTCGAACTCGGCCGCGACCTCCCGCATGATGTGGATCGACTCGGCTTCGATCGTCTTCAGGTGCGGGAGTTCGTAGTCCATGGGGCGCCTCAGCGTAGGGTACGGAGCGATTTCCGGGGAAACCTGACCAGAATGGTAAGAAATACGTGAGCCCTGCATCAACTGCGTCTCCTGACGACCACGCGCTGGCCGCCGACCTCGCCCAGCGAGCAGGCCAGTTCCTGCTCGAGATCCGCCGCCCGCTCGAGGACGGGGAGGCCCCCGACGTGCAGTCGATCCGAGACGACGGCGACCGGCGGTCGAACGAGATGCTGATCGCGGCGCTGGCCGAGAGCCGCCCTGGTGACGCGATCCTGTCGGAGGAGTCCAAGGACGACCCGTCCCGGCTCGACGCCGATCGGGTGTGGATCATCGACCCGCTCGACGGCACCCGCGAGTTCGGCGAGCCGCCCCGCGGCGACTGGGCCGTCCACGTCGCCCTCGTGATGGGCGGGCGACCCGTCGCCGGCGCCGTCGCGCTGCCCGCGGCCGGCCAGGTCCTCCGCAGCAACCCGCCCGAGACCGTGGCCCTCCCCCACACCGGTCCACCCCGCCTGGTCGTGTCACGGACACGGCCGCCCCCGGCGGCCACCTTCCTGGCCGAGCAGCTCGAGGCCGAGTTGGTCGAGATGGGATCGGCGGGAGCCAAGGCGATGTCGGTGATCCGGGGCGAGTCGGACATCTACGCGCACTCCGGCGGACAGTACGAATGGGACTCGTGCGCACCGGTCGCCGTGGCCCAAGCCGCGGGCCTGCACTGCAGCCGGATCGACGGCAGCCCGCTGATCTACAACAACGTCGACCCGTACATGCCGGACCTGCTCATCTGCCGGCCGGAGCTGGCCGACGACGTGCTCGCCGCGCTGCAGGCCTTCGACGCCTGAGCTACTGCGCCAGCCAAGTCTGGGTCAGTCGCGTGACCAGGCTGAAGCTGCCCGGCCCACCCATGGGGATCGAGGCTTCACCGTCGGGCAGCGTGTCCTGCAGCATGCCTCGCACCTTGTTCTGGGCGACCTTCACCGGCGTGGGGTAGTCGAGGAACGCGTAGGGCACGTCGGCGGCGAAGCGCTTCTGCAAATCGATGTACGCCTGCTTGCGCGTCTCGAAGTCGTCGGTCGAGCGGGCCTTGTTCAATGCTTCGTCAACCAACGGATCCTTGTTGCGCGGGAAGTTCAAGGCCAACTGGCCAACGGGGCTCGCGTTGGCGCTGTACCACCACACGTGCTCGTAATCCGGATCAGGCGAACCGAACTGACCCCACTGGATCATCTGGTACTGACCTAGCGCGCCATCCACGATGAAGCTCGACGCTTCGGTCGATTTGACGGTCACCTTCATGCCGGCTTCCTCGAGCATCGACTTGATCAGCTCACCCTGCTGGGTCGCGACCGGCGTCGAGAGCGTCGAATAGGAGAACTCGAGCGGGCCCTTGTCGGCTTCGTACTCACCGACGAGCCGCTTGGCCTCCTCGAGGTCGTACGACGGGTAGTCGGCGTCGTAGTACCACTTAGAAGACGGCCGGAACACACTCGTGGCCGCTTGGTTCTCGCCCTGAGTGGCGACGTCGATCCACTTCTGCTGATCGATCGCGTGGACGGCGGCCTCGCGTGCGCGGATGTCGTCGAACGGCGGCTCGAGCATGTTGAACTGGGCGAACGTCACCTCGGCCGCACCTCGCTGCTCGACCATCTGGAGCTGTCCGGATGCGGCCATCGACCGGAACGTGTCGATCGAGCCGATCTCGGTGGTGTGGGTCATGTCGATGTCGCCGGTTTGGATGGAGGCCGTACGTGCACCGTCATCGGGAATCGGCACGAAGCGGACACCGTCGAGGTACGGAAGCTGTTGCCCGTTGGCGTCCTTCTGCCAATAGTTGGGGTTCCGTTTCAGGACGAGGTCTTTGTCCGGTGTCCACGAGACGAACGTGAACGGTCCGGTACCGATCGGGTTGCTACTGCCATTTGGGTCATCGAGCTGCTCGGGCGCGGGCATCACACCGGCCTGGCCGGTGAGAGCCACGGGGAACGCGGCCCACGGCGCGTTCATCTTCACCGTCACCGTCAACGGGTCGGTGGCTTCCAGGGAGTCGACGTTGGCGAACGTCGGCTTCGTCAGCGCGGACTGGCGGTGCGCGTTGAGTGTCTTGACCACCGCCGCCGCGGTGAACGGTGTGCCGTTCTGGAACGTGACGTCTGGGCGGAGCTTGATCGTCCATTCGGTGAAGTCGGCGTTCGGCGTGAACGACTCGGCCAAGTACGGCGCCCAGTCACCGTCGGCGTTGTACGCCGCCAACGGATCGAAGATCGCCATGCCCACCTGCGTGCCGTCCGTGGCCCAACGGCCCTGGGTCGGATTCCAGCCGTCGGACTCGCTGGCGAGGCCGTACGTGAGGGTTCCGCCCGTCTGCGGCGGACCGTCCGGCGCGATCACCACGTCCTGGGGAGTCGTCGATGCGGTCGACGAACCCGAATCCTTGGACGAGCTGCCGCAGCCGCTCGCCAAGAGCACGGCGACGAACAGCACCCCTAGCCCAGACCACACCCCAACTCGAAGACGCCTTGTTCGCAGCACGCGCATCCCCCCGGTTGCCGGTCGTACTTGACCGGTCAGTCAAGCACGCTGGGAGACCCTGTGCTACGCGGTGGGTCGTGGAAACGGGCGACCTCCGAACGATCCGGTATGAGGTCAGCGAGCGGGTCGCGACCATCACGCTCGATCGACCCCACCGACTGAACGCCTGGACCGGCCGGATGCACACCGAATACCGGTGGGCGCTGCAGGACGCCGAGCGGCGTGACGACGTGCGCATCGTGGTCGTCACGGGCGCGGGCCGGGCGTTCTGCGCCGGAGCCGATGCCAGCGCCCTCGACGGTCACGTCGAACGGGGCGGCTACGACCCCGGGACGGCACCGGACATCGCGACCCCCGGCTTCGGCCTGAGCTCCGAATTCGACCACGACTTCACGTTCCACTTCGGGCTCCGCACGCCGGTCATCGCCGCCGTCAACGGTCCGGCGGCCGGTGTGGGCCTCGTCCTGGCTTGCTACTGCGACCTTCGCTTCGCGGCCGAGGGAGTCAAGCTCACGACCTCGCACGGCAAACTCAACCTCCCCGCCGAATACGGGCTGTCGTGGGTGCTCCCACGGCTCATCGGCCTCGGACGTGCGATGGATCTGCTGTTGTCGAGTCGGGTCGTGCTCGCCGAGGAGGCGAAGGACTTGGGACTGGTCAACGAGGTGTGGCCGGCCGACGAACTACTCGATCGCACCTACGCCTACGCACGCACTCTGGCCTTCCACATCTCGCCCCGTTCTCTGGCCGAGACGAAGCACCAGGTGTACCTCGACCAACACCGCGGCGTCGGCACGTCGTTGACCGAGGCCGAACGGCTGTTGAACGAGATGATGACCGAGCCGGCGTTCCACGAGGGTGTGCAGGCGTTGAACGAGAAGCGGCCACCGCGCTTCTAGTGCTCCGGCCACCTGCGAATCAGAAGTCGCGCCCGGGACACGCGCCCGGGACGACTGCATGCTCAGCCGGCAAATCGGCTGCGGGACGCGCTTGGGAGAAGTCGAGTGCGTCGGCAAGGTTGTTGGCGTAGCGATCACGGGTCGTCATGGGTTCGAGGCCCCACCGCCACTCGATCATCTTCAGGATCGAGCAGTGTTCGTACGGCCCACTCGACACGATCTGCTTCGGTGCGAACGGGCCCATGGCGATGGCCGGCACCCGGAAGCCGAGTTGCTGCACGTCGGGATACGGACCCTCGCCAGGGAACACGGTGTCGTCGCGCACACGAGGCGGTGTCACGTGGTCGTAGAAGCCCCCGTGTTCGTCGAAGTTGAGAACGAACACCATCCGGTCCCACTGGGGACTGCCGGCCAGGGCTTCATGCACGCTTCGGACGAAGTTCTCGCCGGCCGGCAGGCTGCCCCATGGATGGAAGTCGTTGGATGTGCCCCGTAGCTCGGGGAGCGTCCCGAACTCTGGATCGATGAACACGACATTGGCCAGGTTGCCGGCTGCGGCGTCGTCGTAGAACTGGGTCGCGGGATAGGTCATGCGGTCATACCGATCGCTCTGGAACAGACCGCTCATCGGCTCGCTGTGGAAGTAGTACGAACCGGTGAGCCCCGCGTCCCAGAGCCGATCGAAGATCGTGAGCTGAAGGTTCGACGGCTCGTTGTCCTCGCCGGGGAACAGTCCGGTCGCGGTGAGGTCGGTCGTCGCGCACCACTGGTACATGCGGTTCGGCCATGTCGGGCCCATGAAGGAGCAGAAGTAGTTGTCGAATGTCGTGTACTCGCCCGCGAGCGTGCCGAGGATCGGTAGGTCGTCCTGCGTGTAGTACCCGATCGGGAAGGTGTCGCCGGGATCAGCCGTCTGCAGGAAACCGTCACAGGTGCCGCCGTTGAACTCGGTCGCCGACCCTTGCCAACTGTGGTCCGGGTCGCCGTAGTCGCATCCCTGAGTGTTCGCGCCGAGCGGCCACGTGTCGTGCAACGCTCCGTTCGTGTCGAGGTACTGCAAGCCGGCCTGGCGGCCGTTCGCGCCCGGGAGCCAGCCGAGGAAGTGGTCGAAGGAACGGTTCTCCATCATCAACACGACGACGGTGTCGAACGGGGCGTCTCCCGCGGCCGGAAGGCTGGACGAGGCCCCCGACGAGGTGGTCGACCCGGTGGCCGCGTCATCGGTGCCCGACGCGGCACAGCCGGCGACGGCTCCGAGAGCGAGCGCCCCCGAGGCCACGAGAAATCCCCGACGAGTGAGATCTTCCACAGCGTCCCCCTTGCGGAAGTGGCCGAATGGCCGAACCCGACACTAGGCGCTCGACGTTTCCCACCGGTTTGATGCGTTGACCCTCGGGCGACCGCCGTACAATTGTTGATCAACCCGATCAACTTTGTGGTGATTAGCCCGCCGAGGGTGTTCACCCGCCGAACCTGGAGCTCGCTGTGCGCCCCTCTCACCCCGACGATCCGGCGCTGACCCGCCTCTTGTTCCCCCACCCCCCGGCTCGACCGGCGGCGATCGTGGCTCGTGCGGTCGGCCTTCACCGGGCCCATGCCCACGGCCTACTCGAAGGACTCGACTTCCACGTCGCCGCCGGCGAGCTCGTGGCGGTGCTCGGTGGGGCCCACGCCGGGAAGAGCGCGCTGATCTGGGCGCTCGCCGGCCTCGACCACGCCGGCGAAGGCCTCGTGGACGTCGCCGAACGCCGAGCAGTCATCCTGCAGAACCCCTGCCTCGTCGCGTGGAAGCGCGTCGTGGCCAATGTGACCTACGGACCGCGAACAAGCGGTGGTCGGGCCGCCGCGTACCGGGCGCTGGAGCGGGTCGGCGCCCGCCAGTACACCCACGCCTGGCCGGCCGAGCTCACCCGAGAGACCACCATCCGCGTGCTGCTCGCCCGGGCGATCGTGCGCGACCCCGCCCTGGTCTTGCTCGACGAGCCGCTCGCGGGGCTCTCCACCGAGGCGAGCGCTTCGATCCAACAGTTGCTCCGCGACCTCTCTCGAGAGCTCGGGCTGTCGATCGTGATCACCACTGACTCCGTGTCCGATGCAATCAGTGTCGCGGACCGCATCGTCGTCCTCAACGAAGGCCGCGCCACCCTCGAGCTCGATGTCGACGCCGATGCGCGTACACCGCGGGGCGCCGAGTTCGATCGACTTCGAGTCGTGCTCGCGTCGGCGTCGGCGGGTGTGAAGACGTTGACGGCATGAGTGGCTTGGTCGTCGAAGTCGAGAACGCGAGCCTCTCGGCCCTCGAGCAACTCGTGCGTGATCACCGTGTGGTGGTGATACGCGACGCCGGCTCCGATCCCGCGAGCCTGCAGCGGCTGGCTCGGTCACTCAATCGACGCATGGTCGGCGGACGCCAGAACTATGAGCTGCGAATCGATATCTCGCACGAGCGCGATCACTGGCACAGCGATCTGGCCTTCGTCGATCGGCCTCCCGTCATCGGCGTCGCCGGTCTGATCGAGCCCGCACATCCGCTGGCCCACACCAAGTGGATCGACACCGTGCACGCCTACGAGACGCTCCCTCATGCGACGCGAGAGCTCATCAACGACCTACGGGCACTGCACACGGGCGCTCACGACGATGGCCGGCTCATCTTCCAGACGACTCACCCTGTCGTCAGGGTGCAGCCGGCCACTGGACGACGTGCGCTCTTCCTCGGTCGATCCGTCCGCCGATTGATCGGCCTCGGCAAGGGCGACTCCGACGATCTGCTCTCGTTCCTGCACGCGCACGTGCTCGAGACGTGCCCACAGACAACCATTCCGTGGTCGCACGGCGACGTTCTCGTCTGGGACAACACCAGCACCGTGCACGACACGCTGGACGGGTTCGGTGCGACCGGATGCGTCGAGGCCTTCGCGTTCGCGGGACAGGTGCCGATCGGGGCCGATGGCAGCACCGGCCGCGCTCGGCACGGGAGTCCGCACCTACTTGCCGTCGCGGCCAGCTGAGCCGACGCCCCTCGCGGTGCGAGACTCGCGGCCATGCCGCGGCTCTTGATCGTTCACCACACGCCATCGCCCTCGGTCGACTCCATGTTCGAGGCCGTGCGATCGGGCGCCACCGATCCGAGCATCACCGGCGTCGAGGTGATGGCCCGTCCCGCACTGGCCGCGTCGGCGATCGATGTCCTCGAGGCCGACGGCTACATCCTCGGCACGACGGCCAACCTCGGATACATGTCGGGCGCGCTCAAGCACTTCTTCGACTTGATCTACTACCCGTGCCTGGACGCCACCGTCAGCCGGCCCTACGGCGTGTTCGTACACGGCAACAACGACACCGACGGCGCGCTGCTGTCGATCGACAAGATCGTGACCGGCTTGCGTTGGAAGCAGGCGCACGATCCGGTGAGCGTGATCGACGGACCTGCCGGCGCGGACCTCGAGGCGTGCTGGGACTTGGGTGCGACGCTGGCCGCCAGCCTCACGCTCGACGTGTAGCGCCTGACAATCAGCCCTTGGCCTTGGCCTTGCCCTTGCGGCGCCGCTCGGGCTCGCGGAGCAGCCGCTTGCGGATGCGTATCGACGCCGGCGTCACTTCGACCAGTTCGTCGTCGGCGATGAACTCGATCGCCGACTCGAGCGTGACCTCGCGAGGCGGGACGAGCTTGGCCGCCTCGTCGTGGCTGTGCGTACGGATGTTGGTCTGTTCCTTGGGCTTGCACACGTTCACGACCATGTCGTCGCCGCGAGCGGATTCACCGACGACCATGCCCTCGTACACGACATCGCCCGGCGCAACGAACATCACGCCGCGCTGCTGCAAGTTGTCGAGGGCGTAGGCGGTGACGGCGCCGGCGCGATCGGAGATCATCGCCCCGCCCTTGCGATGCGGGAGCTCGCCCGCCCAGGGCAGCCAGCCCGCGTGGTGCGTGTGCAACAGCGCCGTGCCCCGGGTTTCGGTGAGCAGGAGCCCACGAAAGCCGATCAACCCACGCGCCGGCGCTTCCCACGTCATGACGGTGCGCCCCGGATCGCCCTTCCGGAGGTCGAGCACGCGGCCCTTGCGGGGAGCGAGAGCCTGGGTGACGGTGCCGACGTGCTCGTCGGGAACGTCGACCACGCCTCGTTCGAGCGGCTCGTGCCGCTTGCCGTCGATCTCGCGGAGGATGACCTCGGGCCGGCTCACCTGCATCTCGTAGCCCTCGCGGCGCATCGACTCGATGAGCACCGCCAGCTGCAACTCGCCGCGGCCGGCGACATCGATCACCTCGGGGGTGTCGCTGTCGGTCAAGCGGATCGACACGTTGCCGAGCACTTCGCGTTCGAGTCGATCGCGCAGATGACGCGAGGTGACGTAGCTGCCCTCCTTGCCGGCGAGCGGCGAGGTGTTGGCCCCGAAGGTCATTCGCAGCACCGGCTCGTCGACGCTGAGGCGCGGCAACGGCTCGGGAGCGGTCGGACTGGCGAAGGTGTCGCCGATCTCGACCTCGGGGAACCCAGCGAGCACGAACAGATCACCAGCGCCGCGCTCGTCGACCTCGACCCGACGCACACCCTCGAAACCGAGGAGGCTGGCCAGCTTCCGGGATACGGGTGCCTGGCCCTCGGCGGTCTCCTCGTCGAGCAGCACGACGCTGTCGCCACGGCGCAGCGTGCCGCGGACGACCCGGCCCACGCCCAGCCGGCCGAGGTAGTCCGAGCTGTCGAGGTTGGTCACCAGCGCTTGCAGCGGCGCCGCGCTGTCGCCGCCAGGCGCGGGGATGTGGGCCACGATCGTGTCGAGCAACGGTCCGAGGTCGGCCTCGGCCGCGGGCATGTCGACCCCGACGATCGCCCGACCTTCGCGGGCGATGGCCGAGACGACCGGGAAGTCGAGCAGGTCGAGGGGCGCCTCGAGGTCGAGGAAGAGCTGCTCGACCTCGTCGAGCACCTCCTTCGGCCGGGCGTCATCCCGATCGACCTTGTTCAGGACGAGGACCGCGGGAAGCTCGGCCTCGAGCGCCTTCGACAGGACGTAGCGGGTCTGGGGCAACGGGTCCCTCGGCCGCGTCGACCAGCAGGACGATGCCGTCGACCATCGACAGAGCCCGCTCGACCTCGCCACCGAAATCGGCGTGACCCGGGGTGTCGACCAGGTTGATGCGGGTGTCGCCCCACTGGATCGAGGCCGCCTTGGCGAGGATCGTGATGCCGCGCTCGCGCTCTTGGTCGACGTTGTCCATCACCCGGTCCGTCAGCTGCTCGTGCGCGGCAAAGACGCCGGTAGAGCGCAACATCGCGTCGATCAGCGTGGTCTTGCCGTGATCGACGTGGGCGACGAGCGCCACGTTGCGAAGGGACTCGGGGGGTGTAGGCACGAAGGACCGAGCCTATCGGCCGAGAAAGGCTTCCCCGCGGGGTGAGATCCGGTAGCCGACGTCGAGGCTGATCGTCAGGCCCAGGCGTTTCAGCTTCCGGACATCGGTCTTGAAGGCCGGGCGCTCCCGACCCACCTTCTCGGCCAGCTCGGTCGACACGACGCCGGGATTGTCGGCGATGAGGCGCAGGACCGTGCCGGTCCAGGGGCCCGACGGGCTGGCCGAGTCGAGCCGTTGGAGCCGCCGCTCGATGGCCTGCACGTCGGCGTCGCTGAGCTCACGATCATCGGCGATCGACGGTTCGTCGGCGCGCTCGACGGCATGGAAGTCGACCCGCCAGACCGAGGCCTTGGCGTCGAGCGTCTGGCGGGAGCCGAGGAACTCGACGAGCGCGACGCGGTCGTCGAAACCCGAGCTCTGAGCGTCGGTGTCGCTGATCTTGCGGACCGGCACCTTCTTGAGCCCGTCGACGATCAGATCCACCGGACCGGCGTGATATCGGCCGCCCACCTTGACGTGTGGGCGCGCCCACACGCGGAAGGTGCGAGTGATCTCGCCTCGCTCCAAGCCCTCGTGGGCCGAGGCGGTGAAGAGCATGGGGCCATTCTTCCCGGAATTCCGCGGCCGCGCCGCGATTCCGAGAGTAGATCTCGCGACGCTCGCCTCGGCGCTGACCGCTACGAGCCGAGGCCGGGTACGGGACCCACCGGGGGCGTGCCGGCGTGGAAGGTCACCGGCGACGCGACGGCGCGGTGAGCGGGCGCGCCCTCACCGGCCGGCACATCCACGAACGCACCCGCCGCGATCGCCTGCGGGTCGTTCACTACCTCCTCGGGGGTGAACACCGGCGCCCACCACACACCGTGCTCGTCGAAACGGGCAATCCACACGTCCCGCGGTTCTCGGGCGAACTCCGCATCGAGCTCGGCGATGCAGGAGCCGGCGTTGTGGCGGCGGCCGCGCGCGTCGACGAAGCGTTCGTCCTCGATGAGGTCGTCACGTCCGATGGCGTGGCACACGTTCGGCCAGTGGCGTTGGCTCTCGACACCGAGCAACCAGAACCACTTCCCGTCGCTGGCCTCGTAGCAGTTGACCAACGGGTTGATCTCCTCGGTGCGAGGACGAGGCGCGGCGAGCCGGCCGAAACGCATCTGCATACCGAGATCCCAACCGAGGCAATACATCCCCGTTCGCAACAACGAGGTCTCGACCAGCTGACCTCGGCCGGTGTGCTCGCGCTCGAGCAACGCGCCGAGGATGCCCGACAACATCGCCAGCGCGGTGGCGTGGTCGCCGAAGCCCGCCTCGGATGTTCGGTGGTGGCTGTCCTTCCGGCGCCAAGGTCGCGGCGACACCCGTACGTGCCCAGAACCCACCGACGTCGTAGCCCGCACGATCGGCATCGGGGCCGTCAGTGCCGTATCCGGTCACGAGCGCGTACACCAGACGCGGGTTCGCCTCGAGCAGTTGATCCGGGCCGAAACCCAGCCGCTCGAGCGCGTCGACGCGCAAGTTGGTCAAGAAGACGTCGGCCTCGGCGACCATGCGGTGCAGCGTGTCGCGTCCACTCTGTTCCTTGAGATCGAGCACCACGCTGCGCTTGCCGCGATTGTCGAGATCGAACGGTGGGGACTGCGGCTCGCCGTGCCCCACGATCACCTGGAGCATGCGCCGCATCGGGTCCCCCTCGGGCGACTCGACCTTGATGACCTCGGCTCCCCAGTCCGCCAAGACGCCCGCTGCCGCGGGGCCGGCAACCCACACCCCGAGTTCGATGATCCGGTAGTTCTCGAGCACGCTGTGAGGCTAGAGCGCCTCACCGGGGACGGTGGTCCGTCCCGCGGCCAGGGGTGATGAACACCGCGTCGCCAGGCTCGTGGACGTCGGCGGTGTGCCAGACACCCGGCGGGTTCACCACTGCGAACCCGGGCTCGAGCGCGACCAACCGCTCCTGACCGTCGATCTCCTGGATCAGATCCACGCGGCCAGACAGCAACAGCACGACCTCCTCACCGGCAGGGTGACGCTCCCACTGATCCCACGTCGCTTCCTGGCGGTTCATCACCACGATGCGGCCCTCGTCGCCGTCCGAGGCGAAACGCTGCTCGTATCCGGCGAGGTATTCGGGCGTCCACTGGAAATCGGGCAGCGGCGTGGCCTTGGAGCCCATCCCCAAGTGGATGAAGGTGGTGCTCAGATCGAAGGGCTCAGATGGGTTCTCACTCATGCCCCGATCCTAGGAAGGGCGGCGGAGGTACCGTCTGCGATGTGATTCGCAAGCTCTCAGCGCTCACGATCGTGGCCGCGATCGTCATCGCCTGCACGTCGATGCTGACGTCTCCCGCGCACGCCGCGTCGCAGGCGACGGCGACGTCGGTGAGCCTGAGCGCAGGCGACGACTGCAACCGGGCCGACCTCGATCTCGGCCTCCAGTCGGGCAACGTCGATCGGGAGTACGGGCTCTCCACCAACGCGGCCGGCGCCACCCTCGATCAGTTCGAGAACGATGGCAGCGCGCTCGACAACTTGGACGGGGTCTTCAACGGCTACGGCATCGGCATCACGCCGGACCAGCCGGACGGCACGATCATCGGCACCTACGCCTATCTCGGTTCGACACCACCACTGGCGGCGACCACCGCCGAATGGTTCGTGCTGTACCGGTGCGGGTTCGGAGGCGAGAACCAGGTCATGTTCACCTGTTTCGGTGACTACGGCACGTGTCCGCGCACGGCAACCCAGGGACTGACCGCGCTGCTCGGAGTGACGGTGTCGACCGCGACCCCTGCGCCCGGCGAGACAGTGGTCGTGACCGCGACCGGCTGCACACTCGACCTCGGGTCGGTCGCCGCTGTCTCACTCCTTCGCGACGGCACCCTCCTCACCGGCGTGTTCCCCGATCACCCCGAATCCCGACGGCAGCTTTCAAGTGCCGATCACGGTCCCCGACGACGTTCCGCCCGCCACTCCTCTCGTCGTACGCACGGCGTGCGGCGACGGAGATGTCGTGGTCGCGAGCTCCGACATCGGTCTCACGGTAACCGTCGTCGAGCCGTCATCGGAGCCAACCGAGCCCATTACCGCCACCGAACCCGGCGGTTCGACGAGTCCGCGTTTCACCGGTTAGGAACCGCACGCAGCGGCCGTACACTTCGCCCACGATGACCGCTGCGTGGACGCCAACCGAGGACGCGCCCGCCGATCTGGCCATCGGCGCGTTCAGCGACGAAGCGCCGTGGATCGTCCATCCCGAGGAGATGCGGTGGCGAGACCAGGTGCCAACCGTGCGTTGGGCGGTACGCAAGCGGCTCCCTGAGCTCGTCGCGCCGCGCCGGGTGCCCCCGGGCACCCGCGTGTTCACCGTCATCCGCCACATCGGACTCGCCGTCGCGGGTTGGGCGCTGAACGGCCGGCGCCGGGGCGGCAGCGAATCGAAACGTGACCTCTCACGACGGCTGCGCGTCGCGGCCGAACGACTCGGTCCGACCTACATCAAGCTCGGCCAGATCATCAGCAGCGGTGAGGGCCTGTTCCCCGAGGAGCTGGTTGGCGAATTCCAGAAACTGCGCGACAAGGTGCCGGCGGAGACATTCGAGGATGTGAAGGCAGTCGTCGAGTCCGAGCTCGGTGCGCCGCTCCACGCCGTGTTCTCGTCCTTCGAACGCGAACCGCTCGCCGCGGCGTCGATCGCCCAAGTGCACCGTGCGCGGCTGGTGAGCGGTGAGGACGTGGTGGTCAAGGTCCAACGACCGTCAGTCGCGGTGCTGGTGCACCAGGACCTACAGGTCATGGCATGGCTCGCACCCTTCCTCGTCGGCCGCATCCCCATCGCTGCGCTCGCCAATCCGCCCGGCGTTGGTCGAGTTGTTCGCCGAGACCATCACCGAAGAACTGGACTTTCGTCTCGAGGCCGAGAACATGCTCGACATCGCGCGCAGCTTCGCCGAGCTCGGGCAGCGCGGATACGTGATCCCGCGACCGCACCCGACGTTGGTCACACCGCGAGTGCTGGTGATGGAGCGGCTCGAAGGATTCCCGTTCTACGAAGTGGAGCGGATCAAGAACGCTGGTGTCGACACCGAGGCGGTGATCCGGACCGGAATGGTCGGGTTCATGGAAGGCGCCATGATCCACGGCATATTCCACGGCGATCTGCACGGCGGCAATCTCTTCGTGCTGCCTGACGGCAGAGTCGCGTTGCTCGACTTCGGGATCGTGGGTCGCATGAACGAGCCCAAGCGGCTGGCGTTCCTACGTCTCCTCATCGGCGGGTCGATGAACGACATCCGGGGCCAGCTCGAGGCGTTGGCCGAGCTCGGCGCGCTCCCCGTGATACCGACTTCGACGCGGTCACCAAGGATCTCGGGTTGGATCGGCCGCCCGTCGATCCCACGACGATGAGTGCGGACGAGATGGTGCACGAGTTGCAGAACGTGATGAAGCAGCTCCTCGCCTACGGCGCGCGGATGCCGAAGGAGCTGATGCTCTTCGTCAAGAACCTGGTGTTCCTCGACGGCGCCATCGCGACCATGGCCCCCGATTTGGACTTGTTCAGCGAGATCGCCGAGATCTCGATGTACTTCGCCGACACGCACGGCGAGCGCATCGCGGCCGACATCGGCATCGACCCACGCACCTACCAACTCGACATGGCCGGCGTGAAGGCGAGCTTCGGCCTCGACGACACGACCGAGTCGCTGACCTATCGAGAGCTCCAGGAGCGTCGCGAGGTCATCCGATCGCGGTTCCGCAACCGCAAGGTCACCTGACTCTTGATGTCTTCACGTGAGAACGACTCGCGGCTCGAGTTGGAGCACGACGGCGTCGGCTACCTGCGTTCGACCCTGCGCAAACCCTGAGCCGGCGTCCACGACTGGATGACCAGATGGTCACCTCCGGGCTGGATCGACGCCACGTCGGTGATGTCGATCTTGAAGAGGTGCATCGGATCGTCGTCCGGTGGTCCGTAGTCGTTTGCCTCGCGGAACGCGGCAAGGAACGCTAGCTTCGTTGCCGTATCGGTGACCTCGATCGCGCGTCCGGATACGCGCACGTCGCCGTCGGTGACCTCCTTGTCGACCGTGGCGTTGTGCAACGCCATACGCGGGTCGCGCTGGAGATCGCGGGCCTTGACCGAATCTTCCATCATCCCGAGCCACAGGTCGCCGTCGAAGAAGCTCGGCTCGATACCGCTGATCCGCGGTGCGCCGTCCTTGCGGAGCGTGGCGAGCAGGCCGAGTCCGGTGGCCTCGACCCGCGCCTGCACGAGCTCGGCCAGCTCCGGGGCGGCCTCGGTGAATTCTCTCCAAGTCGTCATCCCCTCAGTTTCGCCTGGCCGTGTGACACTGAGGCATGGACCTGCGGCCCTATGTCGAGCCGAAGGATCGTTCGTGGCTCGAGGAGCGCATCAGCGGTGGGTACGGCGCCGGGCATCTACAAGCGCGGCGGGGCGAACTCATCGACGTGCTCACCGGCGACGGTCTGGTCGCCGAGGGTGGTGACGGCCCGATCGGTGTGGTGCTCTGGCGCGTCGATCGTGACGGCTCGACCGAACTCACCTACCTGTGGGCCTTCGCGCCGGGCCAGGGAATCGGTTCGACACTGGTGCGCCGGATGCTGGAAGCGGTGTCGTTGCCGATCTGGGTCGTGACGACGAACGACAACATCGATGCACTCCGCTTCTATCAGCGCCTCGGTTTCCGGCTGCGCGATCTGCAGGCCGGGCGCGGTCGACGAATCCCGTCGCGATCTGAAGCCGTCGATCCCGGTCGAGCACGACGGCATAGCGATCCGCGACGAGATCGAGCTGGTGCTGGACTAGCCCCATTCGCGTTGGGTCGTTTGGCCTAGCCTTCTGGCACCCTGTGCCAGGGCGGCGCGGGTGGTGGAGCGAAAGCGGGACGGCGATGGCGTACGACGCGTTCATCTCCTATTCGCACGCGGGGGATGGTCTGTTGGCCCCCCGCCTGCAACAGGCTCTCGGACGTTTCGCCAAGCCGTGGTGGCGACGTCGTGCTCTTCGCGTTTTCCGGGACGAGACCGCACTCTCCGCCAACCCGGGTCTCTGGTCCTCGATCACCGATGCCCTCGACGACACCGAATGGTTCGTGCTGCTCGCGTCTCCGGACGCGGCACAGTCGGAATGGGTGGGTCGCGAGGTCGAGTACTGGTGCACCAACCACGATCCCCAGCCGCGTCCTTCCCGTGCTGACCGAGGGCGAGTGGGCGTGGGACGAGGCCGCGGGTGACTTCAACTGGGCGGCATGCACCGCGGTGCCACTCGCGCTCCGGGGTGTGTTCACCGAAGAACCTCGACACATCGACATGCGCTGGGCCCGCAGTGACGCCCAGCTCGATCTGCACAACGGTCGATTCCGCGCCCAGGTCGCCGAGCTGGCCGCGCCCATGCACGGCCTCGCGAAGGACGACCTCGAGGGTGAGGACGTACGCGAGCACCGACGCACTCTACGTATCGCGTGGGGAGCAGTCGCGCTGCTGCTGCTGCTGCTCACCGCGTCCATCGCGAGCGCCCTCGTCGCGGTGCGTTCGGCCGATGAAGCGCGCGCGAGTGAGCAAGCGGCAGTAGACGCGGCAAGGGGAGGCCGACCGTCAAGCGGCTCTCGCGCTGGCGAGCGCGGACGAGGCACAACAGCGCAAACGAGAAGCCGACGCCAGTGCGGCCGACGCCAGCCAGCAACGCAACCAAGCCGACGCGAACACGTGGCCGAGTCCGATCGCAACGCCGCCAATGCCGAGGCGCAACGGCGCGCCGCCGGCGTCGCCAACGAACAGCTCGCCGCGACCAACGATGAGCTCTCGAGCACGAACAGCGCGCTCGACGAGGCGAACTCCAACCTCGCGACCACCAACAGCCAGCTCGACCAGACCAACCAGGAGCTGGCCACCTCCAACGACGCGCTGGACGCGACCAACCAGGAGCTCGCCTCCACGAACGGCCAACTCACCCAGGCCAACGACACGTTGACAGCCCAAGCCGCGAACCTCGACGCCAGCCGGCTGGCCGCGCTGGCCCAGGATCAGCTCGGGACCAGGATCGACATCGCCCTTCTACTCGCCGCCGAAGCCCAGCGGCGGGCCGCGTCCGACACCCGGCTGCCGGACGCGGCGCTCTTCGACATCCTGCAGGCCGATGGCGCTGGGCTCGACGGACTCGTGAACGTCGATTCGGGCGGCAACGGCATGACGCCATTCGTCGCGGTGAGCCCCGGCAACGAGCGCTTCGCGACGGTGGCCTGGAACCAAGACAGCTCGATCCACGTCTCGGTCTGGCCCAGTGCCGAACCGACCGGGCCGGCGCCTCGCTCCTTCACGGTCGCGGCACCCTTCGCCGCCGAGCCGACGTTCGGCGCGGGGGGACGATTCCTGTTCGTACGCACCATCGTTCCGCAGGGCATCGTCGACCCCGACGCCCCGCTCCCTCCCGACATCCTCGGCGTCACGGTGGTCGACGCAGACACGGGCGTTCCCGTGCTCGGGTACGAACCGGTGAAGGAGGGACGCGTCGAGTTCTCGGACGACCACGAGTACGCCGCGATCCAGACCTGCCTTCCGGCGGGCGCCGATGATTGCGTACCGACCGTCGCCACGGTCGACGCGCGCACGGGCACCTTGCTTCGCGAACGCCCGGGCCGATTGCCCTCGGCGCTCGGCGCGGGTGGTGCGACCGTCCGCGAGGCGCGAACCAACCCCGACTTCTCGGCGGATGGTCGGCACCTGCTCGTCTTCGCCGCCCCCGGCGAGTTCCAGATCTGGCCCCTCGACCAACCCAATCTCACGATCTCGCTCTATACCCCGTCCGTGGGCACCTTCACGATCCCCGCGTTCGATCCGACCAGCGCGGTCGTGGTCGGTAGCCAACACGCGGGTGAGGTGAACCTCTACGACGTCGCCGACGGCTCGATCGTCGACTCCGTGCCGACATCAGGGGCGCCGATCCGCAGTGTCGCCGCCGGACCTGGGGGCGACGTCATCGCGGTACTGCAGCCGGGCTCGCTCACCGTGCACGGGCCCGGCACGCCGGCCACCGCATCCGTGGCCGATTGCGCCACCGACCTCACCATCAGTCCGAAGCGCCAGTGGTTCGTGACGGGTGGGTCGACCTGCCTCGAGACCGACCTCGTCGAGGTCAACGGCGCCCGCCATGTGGGCCCGCTCGAAGGGCACAACGCCGGCGTCGCCAGTGCCGACGGTGTGAACGAAACCGTCGCGTATCAGCACACGCCCCTCCTGCCCGGGGCCAGCGCCGACAGCGCACGGTTCGGTGTCTTCGATCTGCACGCAGGACAGTGGATCGAGGTGCGACGCGGCGCCTCGAACGTCACGGACTCGGTGTTCGACCCGACGTCGGGCACCGTCCTCATCGGCTTCGGCTACTCGCCGACGACGATGGTCCTCTGGTCGCCCGACGGAGCAGCCCACGTGGTGCCGGGCGAGGGCAATCAACGCAAGTACTTCGGCGCAGGCAGCAAGGTGGCGATCGCCGACTCGAACGGGGTCGTCGCCATCTGGGACGTCGCACGCGTGTTGCGGCCGGGCACCATCGCGCACCTGCCGACGCACGACGGCGGCTACGTCGGTGTCCATGCGATCAGTCCGCGAGGCGACGTGGTGGCCGTCGTCTCGCCGGACGACGACGCCCTCGTGCAGATCGTCGATCTCGGTACCAGCCATGTCGTCGACGAGATCACGGCGCCCGGGGGCCTCGTCACCGGCCTGGCGTTCTCTCCCGACGGTGGCACGTTGTTCATCGATGACTACTCCGTTCGCACGATCCGCCGGTACGACGTCGACCGCCACGCGTTCGGCGCAACGTTGTTCGGTGACTACCTCACCTCCTCGCCAAACGGCCGTTATGCAGCGATCCTGGGCTTCGGCAACACCGATCTCCGCGTGATCGACCTCCAGGACGACCATCAGATCGGCCAGTTCACGGTCAGCGGCGGCCTCTACGACCAGTCCGATGTGAGCGTCAGCCCGGACGGCCGCTACGTCGACGTGGTCGGGGCGATCCTCGACATCGCCTCCGGCCAGCTCGTCACCGTGCTGCCCTCCACGCCAACAGGCTTCAGCGACGCCTCCGCGTTCGACCCCACCGGCACCAAGCTGTACCGCGTTTCGCGAGACACGCTGGCCACGACCGAGGTCTTCGACACGTCGACCTGGAAGCTCCTGGCCTCGCACTCGACGTCGTTGAGCACCTTCGCGACCTACGTGTTCGAGTCACCGATCGCGGTCGCTCCGGACGGCAGGTTCGTCTACGCCGCCGGCGAACTCCTCGATGCGGCCTCCCTTTCACCCATCGGCGAGCCGGGCCGGTTGCTCCCGGCGGACGGGTTCATCGGCCACATGACCTTCACGAAGGACTCGACCGCCGCACTCCTCGTTGACGGCGGGTCGGTATTCCGGTTCGTCGTCGATGGCGATGTGCTGGCCGATCAGGCCTGCGCGCTGGCCGGGCGCAACCTCACCGCGGACGAGCGGGCCCGGTTCCTCACCACCGCCGGTGCGCCGGCCTGCCCGCAATGGCCCGCCGGCAGCTGACGTGAGCACCGAAACGCTCCGCGACCTCGTCGCACGCGGTGAGTTCCTCCTGGCCTACGACGAGGCGCAGCAAGACCTCGCGGCCCGACCGGACGACATCGAGATCGCCTACCTCGCCGTGCTCGCTCTGGCACGTTCGGGAGCCACCGATCGCGCCGAGGATCAATTCCTGGGCCTCGGCCTCGACCGCGGCGCGCAACGCGGGGCAACGGGCCGGTTGGCCGAGGACATCGATGCACTGTTCGCGCGCATCGCCAAAGACCGGGCGCTGAGTCCGCGGGGCGAGGACCGAACGTCCCTGGCGACCATTGCCGCCGAGCGCTACCAGCACGCGTTCGAACGCCATGGTGGCTCCTATCCCGGCATCAACGCCGCGACGATGTGGCTCGTCGCGGGCGAGCTCACGCGTGCTCGACAGCTCGCCGGGCATGCGGGCGAGCTGGCCGCCGGGGACGATTACTGGTCGGTCGCCACTCGAGCCGAGGCGGCACTGATCCTGCACGACGTGGAGGCAGCCGACGCGCTCGTGAAGACCGCGGCGTCGACATCCGACGGCGCGTACGCCCAACGAGCCACCACTCGCCGCCAGCTCCGGTTGATCTGCCAGCTCGTCGGGGCCGACACCGCAATGCTCGACGCGCTCCAGAACCCGCCCGTCGTGCACTATGCCGGTCACCGTGTGACGGCACCCGAAGAGCACGGCCGGTTCCCCGCGTCGAACGAGCCCGACGTGGCCACGGCCATAGCGGCGCGGCTCGACGAGCTGCAACCCGCGTTCGCGTACGGCTCGTTGGCCTCGGGCGGCGACATCCTGATCGCCGAGGCGCTGCTCGCACGCGGTGTCGAGCTCCACGTCGTGCTGCCGTTCGTCGTGGCCGACTTCGTCGAGGCGTCGGTGGCGGAGGCCGGGGCCGATTGGGTCGACCGCTTCGACCGGTGCCTGCAAGCTGCGGCCACCGTCTCGTACGCGGCCGACGGCCCGCACATCGGCGACGATGTGCCGTTCCAACTTTGCTCCGCCGTGGCCATGGGCGATGCGTTGCGCCAATCACGGTTGCTCGAGGCCGAGTGCACGCAGCTCGTCGTCTGGGATGGCGACGTCGGCGCACACGGGATCGCGGGCACGGCTGCCGACGTGCGGACCTGGTCCACCACGGGCCGGTCGACCGTGATCATCTCGTCGCGTCCCGACGACGGTCCGCCCTCGGCGCCGCCAGTGCCGGTCGCAGACGCCCACGACAGCGCGCACCGGTCGCCGACGCGAGCTGCGCGCCGTGCTCTTCGGCGACATCGCCGGCTTCAGCACGCTCACCGATCTCCAGATGCCCGTATTCATGGATGTCGTCATGACCGGCCTCGCCCGCACGGTCGACCGGTTCGGTGACGCGGTGCTCTTGCGGCGGACCTGGGGCGACGGAATCCACCTCGCCTTCGCGTCGGTCGACACCGCCGCGGACTGTGCCGTGAGCCTGCAACAGACCATGGCGGCCTTCGACTTGGGCGCGATGGGCCTCGACCCGCTCCGCGGTATGCGGATAGGTGCCCACGTCGGGCCCGTGTACGAGGAACGCGACCCCTTCACGAACGAACTGTCCTACATGGGCGCCAACGTGACGCGCGCTGGCGCGCGTCGAGCCGGGTACGCCCGAAGGCGAGGTGTACGTCACCCACCCATTCGCGGCGGTGGCCGAGCTCGAGGGTCAGGGGCGCTGGTCGTGCCAGTACGTCGGGATCGTGCCGGCGGCGAAGAATCACGGGCGCCTTCCGATGTACCTCCTCCGGCGAGTCGCCGACCCGACGTAAGGCTGACCGCCGGCAACGGCCTAGCCTCCTCCACGTGCGCCTCGTCATCGCCCGCTGCTCGGTCGACTACGCCGGTCGGCTGGCCGCTCACCTCCCGCTCGCCACCCGGCTGCTGATGGTGAAGTCCGACGGCTGCGTTTCGATCCACAGCGACGGCGGCGCGTACAAGCCGCTTGAACTGGATGACCGCGCCGTGCCGCCTCGTCGAGAACGAGGGCGAATGGGTGGTGACCAACCCCAAGGGTGAGACGCTCACCATCACGATCGAGGAGATCCTGAGCGATGTCGCGCACGACCTCGGCGTGGATCCGGGGTTGCAGAAGGACGGCGTCGAGGCTCACCTGCAGGAGTTGCTCGCCGCCAACCCTGATCGCCTGGGTGACGGCTTTCGGCTGGTGCGTCGGGAGTTCCCCACCGACATCGGCCCCGTCGATCTGCTGTGTCGCGACCATGCCGGTGCCGCCGTCGCCGTGGAGGTGAAGCGACGGGGCGAGATCGACGGCGTCGAGCAACTGGCGCGCTATCTCGAACGGCTCGACCGCGATCCGAACCTACGGCCCGTGCGCGGTTTGTTCGTCGCCCAAGAGATCAAGCCGCAAGCCAAGGTGTTGGCGGCCGACCGCGGCATCGAGTGCGTCGAGGTCGACTACGACGAGCTCCGCGGCATCGAGTCGAACGTACTGAAGTTGTTCTGACGACTCCGCTGGCCTCACGGCAATAGTGTGCTGTCGGTGATGGACGCCGTAGAACGTGAGATGCAAGTGCGTACGTTCGTCGAGGAGGTCTGGAATCGGCGGAACTACGACGCCGCCGCTGATCTCTACGCCGAGAACTACGGCAACCCTTTCGGGAGCGGCCCGGCGGCGAGGGTCGAGCCCATCCGCCGCTATCACGAGGCCTTCCCCGACCTGCACATCGATGTCGAGGAGCTGATCGTGGCGGGCGACACGGTCGTGTTGAGGGCCGCCTTCCGGGGGACCGACACAGGTGGCTATGTGGGACGGGCCGCCACCGGGCGGGCCGTGGACGAGTGGGTGGTCACCATCATGCATTTCGACGGGGACAAGGTCGTCCGGGAGTGGATCGGCGCCGACAAGCTTGGACTCTTCATCCAACTCGGCGTCGTCGACAACCCGTGGCCCACCTAGTGCCCTGATTGCCAGCCTCCGTTATTGAGGCCCGGGGTCACAGCGTGACCGGCGGCAATCCGATCGGGTTCGGGAAGGGTATGAGATCCGACTCGACGATCACGCCGGCTGCGGGGGCCAACACCTCGAGCAACCGGTCCTGCTGATCGTCGGTCAACGCACTGAAAGGTACGACCGCCAGCTCGTCCGTGCGGCGTTCGAGCTTCTCGCGCAAGCGATACGCCCGTTCGGTCGCCTCTCCTTCGGCGTCGAGCAATCCGGCCTGGCGCAGGAACCGTGCTGACTCGGCCCATTCCTCCGGTGACCAACCGCGACTCTGCTGCAGCAACTCGGGCGGTGTGCCCTCGGTCGCGGCGAAGAGCACGTGAGCTTCGCAGCCACCCACTCCTTCGGCCGTGAGACACGCCACGTGACCGTCGCCGCGGTGTTCGCGCAACGTGGTCGTCGCCTGCCAGAGCTCGGCCACGATGTCCTCGGGATCCTCGAGATCGCGGTTTGCGGCGAAGAGCGGGTGGCCTCCCGGCTCGGCGGCGTCGAGCACGCGCCACAGCAGGGTGAGTATGGAGTCGGCGATGTCCTCGATGTCCGGAACCAATCGCCGCAACACGCCTGCCGCCGCCGCCTGGCGCGCGTCGAGCACTTCATCGACCGACGCGAACTCCCACGCATCAGGAAGCGCCCGCGCCACCATGTCGTCGTGGAAGTTGAAGAACGTGGCCGTCACCACGCCAGGAGCGACCTCGCCCATTGGGGCGGCGCGGCGACGCGAAGTAGCCCATCCAGAACCCCTTCAGACCGACATTGGTGTTGGCCTGACGACATTCGTCGGCGAAGTATGTGACCGCGTGGATGGTCTCCATCAGCTGCCAGATCCGGCGGGCGTAGGAAGCCTCCATGGCGATACCGACGTCGTTACGACGAGTAGGTGACGCGTCCCGAATCGATCACGACTCGGCCGTCCTCACCGTGGGTCTGGTAGATCGCTTCGCCCCCATCGGCCCACATCTTCACGGTCAAGGCCTCACCGGGCATCACCGGCGACGAGAAGCGACCCTCCATCGAGCTGAAGCGTGAGGGATCGCCGTCGCAGAGCGCATGCACGAGGGCCCGCCCCGTGAATCCGTACGTGCACAACCCGTGCAGGATCGGGCGATCGAACCCACCCATGGCGGCGAACTTGGGATCGGAATGCAGCGGATTGCGATCGCCCGACAATCGATAGATCAGGGCCTGATCGTCGCGGGTGCGGTACGTGACCTGATGGTCGGGCTGACGCTCGGGTGCGACGTTGCGAGGCCCTGACGGTCCTCGGTCGCCGCCCCATCCGCCCTCGCCCCTGATGAACGCGGACATCGTGTTCTTGAACAAGGGCTTTCCGCTGGCCACATCGGTCGACAACGACTCGCTGACGACGACCGCACCCTTGCCCTTGTCCCAGATCCCAGTGATCTCGCCCACCGTGCTGACCCGGCCCGACACCGGGATCTCGTCGAAGAGCTCGATGGCTTGCTCACCGTGCACGAGCATCGCAGGGTTGAAGGGGCCGATCTTGCCCATGACACCGAGCGAGCCGGCTCCGAGCACCACCGCCATGGTGGGCAACACCCGAAGGGGTGTGTCGCTCGTGTTCTCGGTCGTGAACTGCAGCTCGGACGTGTCGGCACCCACACCGAGCGCGTACAACATGACGTCCTTCTCGCCCCACGAGTGCTCGAGAGGATCGCCCTTGCTCCCAACGGCTTCCGGATTGATGGGCATCGGTCGTCTCTCCCTACTCGGTCAGCGCGATCGCCGCCGAACATGTCGGCGTTGGGACGGGCCTTGGCCAATAGATCCTCCACCAGCGGCCCGAGCCGGGTCGGATCGTCGATCGGTTTCTCATATGGACCGATGTGCCAACCCTCGGCCACGCCGAGCCGGCGCCCCGATACGTCGAACACGCGACCGGTGACACCTCGAGCCTCGGACGAGGCCAGCCACGTGATGATCGGCGCGATCCACCGTGGCGACATCTGTTCCTTCGCCTCATCCGACACCTGGCCCATCCCGAGGTTCTCGGTCATGCGGGTGAGCGCGGCCGGCGCGATGGCATTGACCGTGACGCCGTACCGCGCCAGCTCCATCGCCGCGATTACGGTGAACGCGGCGATGCCTGCCTTGGCCGCCCCGTAGTTGGTCTGGCCCGGATTGCCGTAGATACCCGATGGCGACGAGGTGTTGATGATGCGCCCGTCGACCTCCTCACCAGCTTTCGACTGCTCGCGCCAGTAAGCACCCGCATGGTGCGACGGCGCCGCGGTGCCCTTCAGGTGCACCTGGATGACCGCATCCCATTCGGCCTCGGTCATGTTGACGAGCATGCGATCGCGCAGGATGCCGGCGTTGTTCACGAGAACATCGAGTCGACCGAACTCGTCGACCGCCTGCTGCACCAACTGGCCGGCACCCGCCCAATCGGAGATGTCGTCGGTGTTGGCCACCGCCTCGCCGCCGGCGGCGACGATCTCGGCTGCCACATCATGGGCGGGACCGCCCGAGGCGCCCTCGCCGTCCATCGAACCGCCGAGATCGTTGATCACGAGCTTGGCGCCGTGCTCGGCCAACATCAGCGCGTGCTCTCGGCCGATGCCGCGACCGGCGCCGGTGATGATGCAGACCCGGCCCTCACACAATCTGGCCATGCCGTTCCCCCCGGATTCCTGGAATGTCGAACGGCCGGATCATGGCACGCGTCTCCGGCCCTCCCCAACCGTCCGGGCAGACCGCGGGGCACCGCACCCGAACGTGGCTCATTGACGGCCGACAGGAAGTGGATACCGTGTCAGCGTTGTACCAGTCGGTCGAGGGGGTCCTGTGCTGATGGCCGAGAACGACCTCGATGTCGAGTTCGAGCCCCGCATGAGCGACGCCGACGCGCTGATGTGGAGCATCGAGAAGGATCCGCTGCTCCGAAGCACGATCACCACCGTGTTCCTGCTCGATCGCCGACCCGATCGTGCGCTTTTCCGGCGGCGGATGGATCGGGTGAGCCGCCTCGTTCCCCGCCTCCGCCAACGGGTCCTCGGCCATCCGATGTCCGTCGCGCCGCCTCGGTGGGAGATCGACCCCAACTTCGACCTCAGCTACCACATCCGCTGGATACGAGCCGCCGGTCGGGGCACGATCGCGGGACGTCCTCGACTTGGCCGAGCCCATCACCATGCAGGGTTTCGACCGGGCCCGGCCGCTGTGGGAGTTCACCGTCGTCGAGGGCCTGCACGACGATCGCGCCGCAGTCATCGCCAAGATCCACCACGCGATCACCGATGGCGTCGGCGGCGTGCGGTTGCTGATGGAGCTCCTCGATATCGAACGCGATCCGGGACCGGAGCCGGCCATGCCCGAGTGCCCGGTTGCCTCGCAGCTCAACGAGCGCAAACGCTTCACCGACGCGTTGGCCTACGAGGCGGCCCGCAACGCGCGAGGACTTGCCGGTTTGGCGAGTGCCGGCGCGCGCGAGATTCGCCAATTCGTGACCGACCCGGTCGGTGTCGGCATGGATGCAGTCAACACGGCCGCCTCGCTCGTGAAGCTCCTCAGCCCATCGACGGCGCCGCTGAGCCCCCTCATGACTCGTCGCTCGTTGAGCGTGCACTTCGACGAGCTGGACTTCCCGGTCGACTCGCTCAAAGCGGCATCGAAGGTCGTCAGCGGACGGTTGAACGACGCATTCGTCGCTGGGGTCGCAGGAGGGTTTCGCCAGTACCACGAGAAGCACGGCGCTGACGTCGCTGAGCTTCGAATGACGATGCCGATCAACGTTCGAACCGAGTCGAAGGCGAACGTCGCCGGCAATCAGTTCGTACCGGCGCGCTTTCCGGTTCCGGTTGGGATCGTCGACCCGATCGAGCGCATGAACGCGATCCGCACCCTCGTCGAGCACGAACGGGCCGAGCCCGCCCTCCTGCTGACCGACGCCATCGCCGGCATCCTCAATCGTCTCCCGGCCACGGCAACGACCAGCCTGTTCGGCGGCATGCTGAAATGCGTCGACTTCATCACCAGCAACGTGCCGGGTCCGCCCATACCCGTGTACATAGCCGGCTCGCAGATCACGGCTCAGCTCGCCTTCGGACCCCTCACCGGTTCCGCCGCCAACGTCGTGCTCCTCTCCCACTGCGGCCAGGCGCACCTCGGCATCAACACCGATCCGGCCGCCATCCCCGATCCGGACACCCTCGTCGCCTGCCTGCGAGACAGCTTCGAGGAGATCTGCGCGCTCGGCTAGCGGCGGGCGGCCGGTCGGGTCACGCCGGGGCGTCGATCTCCAGCAAGGGCGAGCCGTCGCGGATGTACAACGGCAACTCGTCGAGCGGCACCTGAATCGTTTGCTCGGTCGGGCCTTCGACCACCTGATCGCGATTCCAGAAGTTGACCCAGCGACCCGGTGGGAACCACACCGACCGCTCACGTGCGCCCGACTTCCAGACCGGCGCGACGAGCAGGTCGTCGCCGAGCATCCACTCATCCCAGCGATTGCGAGCGCCGGGCTCGTCGGGCCACAAGAACACGAGCGGTCGGACCAGCGTGTCGCCGTCGTCGTTCGCCTCGTGCGCGAGGTCGATCAGGTAGGGCTGCAGCGAGTGATGGAGCAGGACGTAACGCTTGTAGATCGCGAGCAGCTCATCGCGCTCGGGCCCCGGCGGGAGATCCCACGGCGCCGCGCCCTGACCATGGAAGCGCATCAGGGGGCTCGCGGCGCCCACCTCGATCCACCGTGCGTACACCTCGGGGTCGGTCCATTCCGAGTAGCCGCCGATGTCGCTACCCCAGTAGGGCGTCCCCATGAACGCCGCGCGCTGGATACTTATCAGGACACTTCGCAGACCGAGATCCGTCGAGTCGCCCAGTAGATCGGGACGCTCCGGGATGATCACGCCGTTGCGGCTGTGGGTGTCGCCGCCCCAACGCATCACCATCGATTGAGAGCCGGTGTACCCCGGGCGGGCGATCAGGAAGCCGGTGCCAGAGCGGCGCTCGTCCATCACCGTGCGCATCGCAGCCTGGAAGAGCAATGGATAGTCATTGTGCACCTGCCGGCCATTGCGGCCGTCGGCGTAGATGTCCTCAGCCGTGCTCGATACGTCAGGCTCGTCACCGCGGTCCATGAAGAATCCGTCGATGTAGCGACCCTCGGGCCCGTCGAGGAATGCCCCGAGCTTGTCCTGCAGCCACGCGACGGCGTCGGGATTCGTGAGGTCGATCGCACGCGGGCTGTTCGGCGCCAGGTAGTTCGCGGCCTTGGCCTCGGCGCCGAGATCTCCGATCGCCCACGGGGACACCCAGACCTCCGACTTCCAGCCGGCGTCGTCCATGGCTCCGAGCATCGACGAAGCGTTCGGCAGGCGTTCGGGATCGAAGGTGAACGCGCCGTAGCCCTCTTGACCGACGGCCCACGGCCGGTCGAAGTGAAAGATGCCGACGGGAATGCCGTAGTCGTCATACGCCTGGAGGTCCTTGGCCACCGTGCTGTTCATCGTGACCCCGTGCCAAGTCGCCGGCGACGCGACCGGATACTCGTCGCGGCCCCGCCAATGCAGGAAGACCTCGTCCGGTGGCACCGGCGCCCGCCCCGTCAGCTCGGTGTAGGCGTCGAGGATCTCCGGATGACTCGGGCCGTACAGCAAGTCGAACGTCCCGTTCTTCGTCGACGGGTCGAGCTCGAACTCGAAGCGCAACTGATCCGGCTGCGCCACGCCGATGTCGTAGGTGCCCGGCATCGTGCCGTCGACCAGCAGGCCGTAACCCTTCGACGATTGGTAGAAGGGCGCATACCCGGACATCGTCGGGGTGACGTACATGTTGACGACCTCACCACGACGATCGAGTGACCCGACTTCCTTGGGCTCGATCTCGCTGTCGACCACCGAGTCGACGATGCGCTCGGTGAGGCCATAGACGAGCTCGTCGGGACTGAGCGAGGTGTCGACTCCCCATGAGGTGATGCCCGTCGGATCGTTGGGGGTCACCGTCACCTTCATGGTGTCGGAAGTGCTCGCCGACATGTCGATCGTGCCGCTCGAGCCGTCGGCGAACGTGACGTCGAGCGACGCTCCGTCGGCGTCGGGGTGGACGGCGCTCGCACGTGAGGCGGCCTCCGCGGTGCCGTTGTGCACGATGAACGGTGCGGGCCGGGTGATCTCACCCCGCCCGTCGGTAACGGAGATCTGCAGCGGCTCGAGCGTCACGTCGAGTGCGAACTTCCCGGTGTCGACGGAAACACGGTTGTCCGTCGCCTGGACCTCGACCGCTTGGGTGGTCGGCGGGGCCGCCTTGTCGCCACCGCCCGACGAGCAGGCGCCCGCGACCAGGACCAGCGCGAGGACAGTGGTGAGAGCCCGTCGCATCACCTCATCACTCCGTAGCGATGTTGACGTTGTCGACGGTGCGGAGCGTCAACTGTCGGCCCGTCCATTCGTCGTCCTCCATCGCGACGAGGAGGGCGGGCTCGACGACACGGCGCATAACAGCGATCACCGCCATCGAGGTCGCAGACAGCAAGGGCCCACTCCGGTGCCCCATCGCGGCCGTGGACCACGCTGTAAGCCGCAATGGTCGCCCGACCCTCGTAGGTATCGCGAATGGTGGGAAGAGGCGACGCGTCGAGTTGCGCCTGCACAGCAGCGGCGTCCGGTGGTGACACCGGGCCGGGCGTCGTCGAGTAGACCGCGTACACATGCTTCGTCATGTGCATCCCGACTCCGCTCACGAGCCCGAGCGACCCGGGGTCGTCACGCAATGTCGTCGCCATCGCGGCGATGGAGTGCGTCATGTAGTCGCTGCCTGCGCCGCCGGCGAACGGCAAACCGCCGGTGACCGTGAACCCACGAGCGTCGTCGGACGCCGAGCCCCAACGCGTCGAGGGCGAAGCCCACTGAGCTGGCAAAGCAACTGTAGAGATCGAGGTGCGCGACGTCGTCGACCGCGGCGCCGGCTCGCGAGCAGTGCTTCGTGACTGACCGCGGCCATGGCGGGCGATCGCCACATCTCCCGATGTTCGGCGACGTAGACCGGGTCGGTCCCGTAGCACCATCCCCGCATGTACACGCGCTGGTCCGTCGGGGACACCCAACTCATCGGCGGCCTCGGTGACTGGCGACCACGACCGCGGCCGCCATGTCCACATCCATCACCGAAATCATGTACTTCGTATATGGATAGCCGACCAATCGATTGTCGCGGCTCGGGGTGATCAGCTCGTCGACGGTGCGCTCGACGGGAAACCACGCGTATGGGTTCTTGGCGGCAACCGACGAGAACGGCGCCAAGCAGCTCACCGAGCTCCCGTCGATGAGCCGCAGGCTCGGTGCCGAGATGTCCGCGCCGACCGATCTCGAAGATCGCGAAGGTCAACCACGCTTGGAACACCTCGTGAGCGACCTCGGCGGGGTGGAACGGCGCCTCGAACGGGAACGGCTTCGGATCAGGGTCCTTGAAGCTCCAGTCCGGCCTGGTGCCGAGCTTCTTCAAGCGGCGCTTGGTGTCGAGCGCTTCGGCGCCTGTCACCAGCGCCACGTCGGAGTCGCCCCGCAGGATCGACTCGGCGGCGGCATTCACCAGCTGTTGTGGCACCGTGCCGCCGATCCCCGAGTACTGACGAGCGGCCGGGTCGATACCGAGTCGTTCGGAGAGCCGCTGCACCGGATCGTCGTACTGGAAGCTCTGGCAGTACACGATCTTCGCCGTGTCGATGCGCCGCCGCACCGCCTGCTCGCCGGCCGACGCGTTGGTGTCCGCGATCGCGGCCCGACAGACCTCGTCCCACATTGCGAGCGGCTCGGGCGCCTGCGACTCGGCACCCGTCGGGTCGCCACGTGCGTTGACCGACGCCGATCAAACACGGCGTACGAGGGTCGACGGACCCTGCCACTACTTCGACTTCCAGACGGGTTCGCGCTTCTCCGCGAACGCCTTCGGACCCTCTTTGGCGTCCTCGGTCTGGAAGATCTTCTGGCTGAGCTCCTGCTCGATCCCGTAGGCCTCGTCCAGCGTCGTCGACAACCCTCGGAGCACGCTCTCCTTGGTGGCTTGGACCGCCAACGGAGCGTTCGCCGCGATACGGCGAGCCCACGAGTACGCGCGATCGAGCAACTCGTCCTCGGCGAACGATCTCGTTCAGCAAGCCCAACTCGAGCGCGCGCTCGGCCGGGAAGGCCTCGGCGGTGAGCAGGAACTCCATCGCCGCAGGGAACGACAGCTGTCGCGGTAGCCGCGCCGTCGTGCCGCCACCGGCGAACAGACCACGCTTGGGCTCCATGACGCCGAACTTGGCATTCGTCGTCGCGATGCGAATGTCGATCCCACCCAGCATCTCCATTCCGCCGGCCACGCACGGGCCGTTCACCGCGGCGACGATCGGCTTGAAGATCTTGGTGTCGCGCAACACGGCGCGTGTCCCGTCGGTCAGGCGGCACCCGTCGACCTCGGTCACCTCGCCGGTGCTGATCTGCTTCGACAACTCGGTGATCTGCGGGATGTACGTCTTGAGGTCGGCTCCGGCCATGAAGTTGCGCTCGACGCCGGTGATGATCGCGACCCAGGCCTCGTCGTCGTAACGGAATTGCTTCCACGCGCCGGCGAGATCGCGGAAGTGATACATGTCGAGAGAGTTCTTGGCTTGCGGGCGATCGATGGTGATGAGCACCAGGTGCTCGTCGGTCCCCGTCGGGTTCTTCTCGTAGTGGATCGGCATGCCCGGTTCGGTCCCCCCAGGTCCTCGGCCCGGCGCGCCAGAGCTCGGCCGGTCGCTACGAACCTGACATGGTAGTCAGGTTTCTGCCCGCCGCCCGGCCTGCGTAAACGCAATAGGACGCACCCCATTTCGGGCTTTAGCCTGCTGAGGTCATGACCTTCCCCACTGACGACTCGCGAGCGCTTCCCGGCGGTGCGCGCCCTCGTGCGCCGCAGCCCCGTGACCGCGGTGGTGTTCGGGGTCGCGTTGTTCAGCACCGGGCCGGTGATGGTCGCGGGCGCCAACGCATCGGGGCCGGTCTTCTCGTTCTGGCGCCTGTGGATCGGTGTGGTGCTACTCGGCACGGCGACGGTCGTGTACTGCCGGTCCCGCGATCGCTGGCCGACGATCGAGGGATGGCGCTGGGCCGCGATATGCGGCCTCGCGTTCGGTTTCCACCAACTCACGTTCATGACGGCCCTCCGACTCACGTCGGTGGTCGACGTGACGTTGATGAACACCATCGCTCCGATCCTGGTGGGCGTGCTCGCGGTTCCTTTGTTCGGCGAACGTCCGGGGGTCGCGGTTTCGACTCTGGTCCGTGGTGGCCATCGCCGGTACCGCGATCGTGGTCCTCGCCGGCTCATCCGGTCCGAACGGTGATCCGTTCGGCATGTTGCTGGCCGCGTTGAACGTCGTCGGCTACAGCCTCTACTTCGTGTGGTCGAAACTCGCACGCGACAAGATCGACACCGTGCCGTTCCTGTTCGGCACGGTGTTGTTCGCGGCCCTGTCCGTGAGCGTGTTCGGCGTTCTGGCCGGCGAACCCCTTGGGTCGATCAGTGCCCACGACCTGTTGCTGTGCTTCGCCGTTGCCCTGCTGCCCGGTTTCCTCGGCCACTTCTCGGTCACGTGGTCGCTGCGATGGGTCCCGGCCAACATCCCTCCGGTGATCATGCTCGGAATCCCGGTGCTGTCCGGCGTGATGGCTTGGGTCTTCCTCGGCCAGGGGGTGCACCCGGCCCAAGTGCTCGGCGGCGCGATCACGGTGGCCGGCGTGGCGGGAGCATTGCGGTCGTCGTCGTCGCTGGTGCCCGCCGAATCCCTCGTCACCGCCGAGGAGACCTAGGACTCGCACATTCAACAAGCGATCGATCTGCCAGTGCTTGTTGACCGCCGCGACCCAACCCTCGTCGACGGCCGGCGTGAGCCCGAAACGGGAGATCGTTCGCTGGCCACCGTCGTGATCCGAGTACAGCAGCCAGACCGACACCGGCTCTCGCTGGGCGACCGCTTCGGCGAGCGCGGTGAGCCGGTGATCGTCGTGGATCGCGAAACGCGCCCTGCCAGAAGCCAATGTCATCGGGCGGGATGTAGAGATCGCGCGTCTGCTGCTGGAACTCGTCGACCTCGGGTCGGAAGTCGAACTCGGTGAACCCCGGCCGGAGATGCCAGCCTTGCAACACGGCCAACCCGCGACCCACGTTGCGGATCGACATGGCCAGGTAGGCCACGCCCTCGTCGATTTCGATGGAGGCCCGGCCCCCGCCCACCGACGCCCAGTGTTGATCGGACCACATGATCTTCTGGACCGGGTCACGCAAGCGCGAGCCGACGATCACGGGCCGTAGCCCCGCTTCGAGCGTGCGCTCGGCGGTGCGGGCCGCCCGGTTGGCCGAGCGCGTCGATCCGAAGGTAGCGACGGCGAGGATCAGCGTTCCGGCGGCGGTGCCGAGTGAGGCGATCGTCGTCCAGTCAGCCACGGCGGCAGCATAAGACGCCGCGCCGGAACGGACAGTTCGAACGCGGTCAGGCCCACAGGAACGCGCCGCCGTCGACCATGAAGGTCTGGCCGGTCAAGAAGCGGCACGCGTCGCTGCAGAGGAACAACGCGACCGGACCGATGTCGTCCTCGGGATCACCCTGCCGGCCCATCGGGTGGTCGCGCAGGAACTCGCGGTACTCGGCTTCCTGACGCGCCGCGGCTTGTTGGCCGCGACGCGACGCGGCACCGGGTGCAATCGCATTCACGACGATTCCGTCGCGGCCCCACTCGCGGGCAGCCGTACGGGTCAGGGCACGTATCGCTTCCTTGGCCGCGTTGTACGCGCCGTACTCGGCCATGCCCGTGATGCCGGCGGCGGAAGCGAAGTTCACGATGCGACCCCAGCCGGCTTCGCTCATGTGAGGATGCACCGCCTGCATGGCCCAGAGGGTTCCCTTGACCGTGGCCTCGTTTATGTCGATGTCGTCGTCGGTGACGTCGAGAAGGGCCGCTTTGGGTGTGAAGGTGTGCGCGTTGTTGATCAAGCCGTCGACCCGCCCGAACCGGTCGACCGTGGCCGCGACCATCGCCATGATCGAGTCGTGGTCACCGATGTCGGCGGTCAGTCCCAACGCCTCCGCGCCAACGGCTTGCACCTCACCGAGCGTCCGTTCGACCCGGTGAGCCTTCCAATCGGCGATCACCACCGCGGCGCCATTCTTGGCCAGGTGGAGCGCCATCCCCCGACCTATGCCCTGCCCGGCGCCGGTGACGATGACCGTCCGCCCTTCGACACCGCTCATGTGGCCTCCTCGACGAGCAACACGTCCGACGCCGGATCCTCGGCGCCGGCCCAGGACACGATCTGATCGGCAACCCACTCCGCCGTGACCGGTTCGTGAACCATGTAGCCGGCGTCGGCCCACAACAGGAACATGGCCTCGGCGGTCGAACGGTCCCACGCATCGGCCATCCCGGTCATCGTGGGCCCGACCACGAAGCGCGTGAAGGACACCTCCGGCTCCTCGATGCGCCAGCCGGCAACCATCGTGTCGAGCGCGGCCTTGGTCGCGGCATACGCGCCGAGGCCGGGCCACGGCCGGACGACCGCATGGGACGAGAGATAGCCGATGCGCCCGTGCCTGTCGCGAAGGTGGGGCAACACCGCCTGCGTGATCAACGCCGCGCCGATGAGGTTGGTGTCGACGAGATCGCGCCACGCGTCGGCTGTGGTCTCCGCCAACCAGCCCAGACGGTTGATGCCCGTCGCGAACACGACGATGTCGAGCCCACCGAGGTGTTGCACCGCCGCCTTCACCGCCAGCTCGCAAGCGATCGGCTTGCGCACATCGCACTGCAACGCGACCACGTCGTCGCCCAACTCCGCTTCGACCTCCTGCAGACGGTCGTACCGCCGAGCAGCCAGAGCAACCTTGGCGCCCGCCCGAGCGGCCGCGAGCACGACCTCGCGACCGATGCCGGAGGAAGCCCCCACCACCAGTGCGCGCCGGCCCGCCAGCGTGTAGCTGCCGATATCGCCGACCACGAGCCGTCCTCCGAACTTTGGGCCCTGCCGGGTACTGCCCCAGCGTGTAGGCATATCATGACGCCCGCGTCAGGTTTGTGCCGAGGCGCGAGGGGGAGACGATGGCAGTCAGGCGACAAACCGGCGCGGCCGTTGTGTGTGTGCTGTTGCTCGCGCTGGCCGCGTGCAGCAGCGGCGACGACACCGCCACCGCACCGCCCGGCACGTCGGATGGCCCCGTCGCCGGAGCGGGTGAATGTGACTGGCCGATGTACGGGCACAACCCCTCCCGCACCTTCAGCTACCCCTGCGCCACCGACATCGCGCCCGACACGGTCAAAGATCTACAGCTGGCGTGGTTCTTCAACACGGAGGACGTCGTCACCGCGACACCAGCCGTGATCGACGGCAATGCGTACGTCGGCGACTGGTCGGGACGGTTCTACGCGATCGACACCTCGACCGGACTGGCCCGATGGACGTTCCAGGCCGCAACCGAGCCGAACGTCTACGCGGGCAACATCGTCTCGAGCGCCGCCGTCACGGACGTCGATGGCCAGCAGGTCGCGATCTTCGCGAGCGGGCGCACGCTGTACGCGCTCGAGACCGCGACGGGCACCGAACTCTGGCACTACGCGGTCGGCACGGCCGATCCCGACGACTTCACCGAGATCGAGTCGTCCCCCGTCGTCGCGAACGGCAAGGTGTTCGTGGGGATCGATGTGCACAATCGCCCAGATCAACGAGCCGGCTTCGTCGCGGTCGACGTGCGCACCGGTGCCGAGGTCTGGTACTTCGACCTCGAGCAGGGCAACCACCACGGCTGCGGCGACGTGTGGACGTCGCCGAGCGTCGACACCGAACGCGGTCTGGTGTTCGCGGGCGGGGGCAACTGCCCGGCATCGCCCGAAGGATGGGGGGACTACGTCGAGTCGTTGTTCGCGCTCGATATGGAGACGGGACAGTTGCGCTGGGACTACCAGCCGCACGGGCCCAACAACGACGACTTGGACTTCACCGGCGCGCCGAACCTCTTCCGAGCAAATGGCCGCGACCTGGTCGGGCTCGGCAACAAGGACGGCACGTACTACGCGGTCGATCGCGACAGCGGCGATCTGGTGTGGAAGGCAAAGGCGACCGACCCTGGTCTCGACGAGCACGGGAGCAACTTCTCGACGGGGGGCTTCATCGGTCCGAGCGCGTACAGCAACGGCATCGTCGCGGGTGGCACGGCTGTGGGGCCTCCGCCGTTCGTGCACGGGATCAATGCGAGCAATGGCGACATCCTGTGGCAGGACTCGTCCGTGCAGGCGGTATACGGCGCCGCCGCCATCGCGAACGGTGTGCTCTTCCAGGGCAACAACGACTTCACGTTTCGCGCCTATGACTTGGCCAGCGGCGCAGAGCTCTGGCAGCACGCGCTACAAGGCGTGGGGGCCGGCGGGTCCGCCATCGTCGGCAACGACGTCTACACCGTCGCCGGGATCCGCGAGCCGGGGCTCGAAGGCCGGTCCGAGAACAGCGGGGTCTACAAGTTCTCGATCCCGAAGCCGGGTGAGACCTTCGCGCCGAGCTCGGCGTCGACGACCACCACGACCGGGGCCCGAGCCGACCAACATCACGTTGGAGCCGACGCAACAACCCTGTGTCAACGCGCCGTGCGACATGTTCGACCAGGGAATCACGCTTCGCGAGCCGCCGGCGGGCTTGACGCCGACCCTCACTCTCCAGATCGACACGCGACCCGTTCAAGGTCACGGTCAAAGGCACCGGCCTGGGCACGCCGGATCAGTGGATCCAACCCGGATCGGCCGCCTCCGAAGCCGGTGCCAAGGCATTTGGCCTGTTCATCTCCGAGAGCGATGACAACCCAACCGGCGGCGTGCTGTGCATCATGGACGCCGACTACAGCTGCACGACCGACAGCCTGCCGCGCTCTGACGACCTACAACCGAATCACCCTGCTCGCCGTCGAGAGCCCTGACAGCCCTCTGCCGTCCGCGCAAGAAGGTGTTGCGCGACTGATCATCACGTTGTCGTTCAATCCACCGCTGACCCCGGTCGGCGCCAAATGAGGAAGGGACCCTCGATGTACCAAGCCTCTCGACCGCGTCGCCGAGCACGATTCGCTGCTCGCGACGACCTTCGCCTTTCTCGTCGTGGTCACCGCGGCGTGTTCGAGCAACGACAAGTCCTCCAATGATTCGGCCAACGCGTCGACGACCACGTCGTCGCGCTCGACCGGCACGACCGAGGCCACCAGCGAGATGGCCGGCGGGTACACCGTGTTCAACGGCCAGGGCAACAACCTGGACGCGTACGAGCCGATCCCACCGTTCACCACCCAGCGCGTCGACCACACCATCGCCGACGACCCGAACGGGCTCGACATCAACGCCCAGATCTGCTTCTTCCCCGACGGCTCGGGTCGGTTCGTCGCCGGCGAGGACACCGGCCAGACGACCGGAGACCTGCAGGGCTGGGGCATCTTCCACCTCGAGGGGCAGAAGGTCGGCGACTTCAGCATCACCGAGACCGCCAAGTTGGTGCCGACCTACCAGGGCAGTTCCGACAACGCCGAGAACTACGGCTGTGGCTTCCTGTCCGACGGACGCATTCTCACCACCGACGTCGGCAATCAGGCGACCGGGGACGGCGACGGGCAGCTGATCATGTGGTTCCCGCCCTACAACAGCGAGAAGATCGCGTTCTGCAAGATCGACGTCGGCATCGCCACCGCGCAGAGCATCTGGGTCGACGATCAAGACCGCGTCTACGTCGCCTCGTCGCGCCCACCGACGTCGGGTGTCTGGCGCTACAGCGGCCCGTGGCCGACGGGGCCGACCGCGGCCGAGGGTTGCGGCAAGACCGACGACACCGGCGCGCCGCTCGTCGACCAGGTGCGCAAGGAGATCTTCATCCCGAGCGGTGAGAACGGCCTGATCTCACCGGCCGGCCTGGCACCGACCGGCACCGGCGGGCTCTACGTGTCGAGCGTCTTCACGGGTTACATCAACGAGTACGACGCCAACGGGCAATTCGTGCGGACGATCCTGCAACCGCCCGCGGGCGAGCAGCTCGGCGCCAAGCCGTTCACCACCGGAACTCCGCTCGGCATCGGCGTCGGGCCCGATGGCACGCTCTTCTACGCCGACATAGGCCTCGTCATCGATGGGAGCAGCATCGGCCCGGGCGACAACACCGGCACCGTGCGACGCATCACCTTCGTCGGCGGGCAACCACAGCCGCCCGAAACCATGGCGACAGGGCTCGCGTTCCCGGATGGGATCGGGATACTCACCGCGGGCGGAGGATCGACCGCGTCCAAGATCTGAGCTGCGTCGCCGACCCACCGTCCGGGCTGTTGGCGATGGGTCGGCGACACACGCAACTTGTACGTCGCCGGAGCGGTTTTGGATCGTTTCGACGCAAATGGGTCAGAACGAGGCGTCGCCCAGTCCGATGGTGATCGTCTTCGTCTCGAGGAAGGCGTCGATCCCTTCGCGACCGCCTTCGCGGCCCGATTCCGGAGGTCTTGTAACCACCGAAGGGCGCGTTGGGCATCACGGTGAAGCCGTTGATGCCGAAGGTGCCACTGCGCACCGCCTTGGCCACGCGGATCGCTCGCTTCACGTCGCTGGTCTGCACGGAGGCACCTAGGCCGTAGTCGGTGTCGTTGGCCAAGCGAATGGCGTCGTCCTCGTCCTTGAAGGGGATGACCGCGAGAACCGGACCGAAGATCTCCTCGCGGGCGATCGCCATCGTGTTGTCGACGTCCGCGAAGAGGGTGGGATTGACGAAGTTGCCGACGTCGAGGTCGCCGTTCGGTCGGTCGCCGCCGACCACCAACCGAGCGCCCTCCTCGCTGCCCTTGCTGATGTAGCCGGTGACCCGATCGACCTGGCGTTGGTTGATGAGCGGCCCACTGGTGGTGGCCGGGTCGAACGGATCGCCCAGCACGCACATGGCCGCCATCGTGACGCACTTGTCGATCATCTCGTCGTAGATCGACTCGTGCACGAGCGCACGCGTGTGACAGACACAGCCCTGTCCGGACAGGCCCATCGACACCATGCCCATCAGGGCGGCGGCCGTCATGTCCCGATCGTCGACGTCGGGGAACACGATGTTCGGGCTCTTGCCGCCGAGCTCGAGCGACACGCGAGCGATGTTCTCCGCCGCGGCGGCCATGATGCGCTTGCCGACCGCCCGGCTACCGGTGAAGGTGACCTTGTCGATGCCGGGATGGGTGATGAGCGCCTCGCCCGTGACCGTTCCCTCACCGGGAACGAGGTTGAACACGCCCGCGGGGACCCCCGCTTCCTCGAGGAGCTCGGTGACGCGGAACGCGACCAAGGACGCGTACTCGGACGGCTTGAGCACGACCGTGCAACCAGCCGCCAGTGCCGGTGCCACCTTCTGGGCGAACAACATGAGGGGTGCGTTCCACGGGATGACCGCGGCCACGACACCGACGGGTTCGCGCAGCGTCATGGTGAACATGTCCGAGCCCGTGTACTGGGGCAGGGTCTCGCCGGACAGTCGATCGACCCAGCCGGCGTGGTAATCGAAGATGTCCGCGGCGATGAGGGACGAGACCTGGTAGATCGACGTGAACGAGACGGGCATCCCGTTGTCGAGGGTCTGCAAGCGGTCGAGCTCGTCGGCGTGGTCCTCGATCAGTTGGGCGACGCGCTGGAGGAGTCGCTTGCGATCCTTCGCCTTCCACGAGGTCCAGCCGCCATCGTCGAACGCTCGGCGCGCCGCACTGACTGCGGTACCGACATCCATCGCCGTCGCCGTCGCGAACGACGTGACCTCCTCGTTGGACGCCGGGTGCACGTGGGTCCACGTGGAACCGTCGGATCCCTCGCGCCATCGACCGTCGACGAACAGCCGTCCTGGCTTCACGCCGAGCTCGTCGCGATGACTCAGCACCGACAGCGTCATGTCCTACCCCCTGAGCTGGAACGGGGCGGGACGCGAACCGGGGCGGGCATCGCGTGCCCGCCCCGGTGTTCGCATGACCCCCCGTGCAATGAGACCTGTACGGCCGTCCTCACGCCGCCACGGCGACAGCCTCGCCCGCGACCTTCACCTCGCCGTCCTGGTTGGCCAGCGTCACCTCGAGGTCGACGAGGCTGCTCGCCGTCCTCCTCGCGCTTGCCGCTGACGACCACCGCGCTGGTGAGCGTCTCGCCCGGCCACGTCTGCTTGGTGAAGCGAACCTTGTACTTCTTCAGGTTGCCGATGCCGACGTAGTCGGTGATGGCCTTGCCGAGCAGACCCATCGAGAACATGCCGTGCCCGAAGACGCTCGGCAGCCCCGCGGCCTGGGCACTGACCTCGTCGTGGTGCATCGGGTTGAAGTCGCCCGACGCGCCGGCGTACATGACCAGATCGGTCCGCGTGAGCTCATGGCTCAGCGCCGGGGCGGCGTCCCCCACGTTCACGTCGTTGTACTTCAGGCTCGCTTCGGCCATGAGTGCCTCCGTCCAGTCGCCCACGTCCGGGCGCAGGGATTCTGCGCGTTTGCTGACACGCGTGTCAAGGTTTGCCTCTGCGCTGGCATTCGAGATCCCGGTTGAGGTTATACTCGTCGGTATGACTTATCGTGTGGGTCCGAAGGGGCAGGTTGTGATCCCGAAACAGCTCCGAGACGAGCTGGGTATCGAACCGGGCGACGAGGTCAGTTTCTGGCTCGAGGACGACCACGTTGCCTTGTGTCCGACTCATCGACGGGCCGAATTGCGGGGCCGCTTCGCCGGCCTGGCATTGACGGACGACTTGGAGGCAGCCCGAAATGAGGACCGGTCCCGCGAGTCATGACCACCGTGCTCGACTCGTGGGCGGTCCTTGCGTATCTCGTCGACCGTACGCCGGCGTCTGAGCTCGTGGCGGACCTTCTCGAACGCGAACAACCGATCATGAGTTGGATCAATCTCGGTGAGGTCTTCTACATCGTGCGTCGTCGGGCGGGAGAGAATCAGGCAGTAACAGTCGTCAGAGACCTTCGGGACGTAGTCCATTCCGAGCTGCCGGACGAGAGCCGCATCGTCGTGGCTGCACGGATCAAGGCGGACTACCCGATGTCCTACGCCGACGCCTTCGCCGCCGCAACGGCAACGTTTCACGATGCGGAGCTCTGGACGGGCGACCCCCAGCTACTCGTGCCGAACGCGGGATGGCAGTGGCGAGACTTGCGATAGACGTCCGCGGGCATCCACCTGGGCAACCGTGCCCGCTGGTTGACTGACGCCGATGGCCAGCGGGAGCGTGGACGCCGGATCTCGACTCCGATCTCGTCGTCCAGGGCGACAACCTCGGGTTCCTCGCCACCCTGCCCGACGGCGGCTTCCCGCTCATCTACATCGACCCCCCGTTCAACACCGGCAAGACCCAGCGGCGCACGACCTTGCGGACCACCCGGGACCCAGAGGGCGACCGGGTGGGCTTCCGGGGCGAGCGATTCCGCACGGTCCGCGATCGCGTGCTCGCCTACGACGACCGCTTCGGCGACTATCTCGACTTCCTCGCACCGCGGCTCGCCGAAGCTCACCGCGTGCTCGCCCCCACAGGCACGATGTACATACATCTGGACTATCGAGAAGTGCATTACGCCCGCGTTCTGCTCGACGAGATCTTCGGGCGCGACTGCTTGCTGAACGAGATCATCTGGGCGTACGACTACGGCGCTCGACCCAAGAGCCGGTGGCCGGCCAAGCACGACAACGTACTCGTGTACGTGAAGGACCCCGACAACTATTGGTTCGACAACGAGGACGTGGAGCGGGAGCCCTACATGGCGCCCGGTCTGGTGACGGCAGAGAAGGTGGCACGGGGCAAACTACCGACGGACGTGTGGTGGCACACGATCGTGTCGCCCACCGGCAAGGAGAAGACCGGCTATCCCACGCAAAAGCCCGAAGGCATCCTGCGTCGCATCATCACGGCCTCGTCGCGACGCGATGACTGGGTCCTCGACTTCTTCGCCGGTAGCGGGACGACCGGGAAGGTTGCGCGCGAGCTCGGACGGCGTTTCGTCCTGGTCGATCAGGCCCCCGAGGCCGTCGAGGTGATCACCGAACGCTTGGGCCACACCGGCATCCGGTACGTGCGGCGTACGGCTGCTTAGGACTGGCGCGGTTGGCCGAGCAGTAGATCGGCCAACCGGTCTTGGTGCCAGGTGGCCTGACCGAGCAACGCATCTGATGCGAAGGCACGCCGCAGGTACAGGTGCAGGTCGTGCTCCCACGTGTACCCGATGCCTCCGTGGACCTGCATCCCGTCTTGGGACGAGTGGCGCGCGGCCCGCCCCGCGGCCGCCTTGGCGACATGCGTCGCGCGATGGCGATCAGGGTCGTCGGCATCGATGGCCATGGCGGCGTACCCGACCGCGGCGGCGGCACGCTGATGGTCTTGCGCCATGTCGACGAGCTTCCACTGCAGACCCTGGAACGAACCGATCGGCCGGTCGAACTGCACGCGCTCCTTGGCGTAGGCGACGGTGTGGTCGAGCAGCCACTGGCTCCCACCGACCATCTCGGCTGCAAGCGCGACAGTGGCCCGCTCGATCACCCCTTGCAGCGCGGCCTCGTCGATTGGTGTCGTGTCGGCATCCCGGGGAACGTCGACGTTGAAGACGCGGCGGGCCTGGTCGAGTGACTCGATCGGCTGCGGGGCGACCGACTGGGCCTCGACCACCGCGACCGACGGGACCCGGCACGACGAACGCGACATAGTCGACCCGGTCCGCCTCGATCACGAACGTGTAGGTCGGTTCGTCGTGCACGACCCACATGCCGGCCTTGTTCGCCATCGCCACCGTGCCGGTCCTCTCCCCCGCTGCCACCGCGTCGGCCAGCGGATGCGCCATCGCACGGAGTAGCGGCAAGAACAGCGCCGAAGTCGAGAAGTAGGCACCGGGCAGGACCACCCGGCCGGCCTCTTCGAGGAACAGTGTGAGGTCGACGAGATCGCCGTCGCCGAGCACCGCCCACTCGCGCAGGTGCCGATCCCACAGATCGTCGCCGGCCGCGGGGTCGTCCATGTAGGCGCGCACCAACGACGGCGGACACTCCTTGGTGAGCAGGGTGCGCGCGGTGTCGCGGAGCATCTCCTGTTCGTCGGTGAGCGAGAAGTCCATTCCTACTCCCGCCTCATCGCGGGGAACCGTTCACCACAACGGGAGCGTCGGTGACACCGCTGGACCGATCCGCGGCTCACGACTTCCGCCGCCCGCCCCATCACGGAGAACCGTTCACCACAACGGGAGCGTCGGTGACACCGCTGGACCGATACCGCGCTCATGACTTCGGCAATCCGAGGACGCGTGTGGCGATGACGTTCCGCTGGATCTCCGAGGTCCCGCCGCCGATCGTGCCGGCGAGCGACGTGATCCACGCGTGCTGCCAACGGCCGTCCTCGTCACTCCAGCCCGGCTCGAGCACAGCCGACCACGCACCTTGGAAGTCCATCGCGGTGCGGTAGATCTCCTTGCGAAGCTCGCTCGTCGATAGCTTCATGAACGAGTGCTCGGGTGCCGAGCTGCCCTGCGCGAACGACGCGAACCCCTTGTACCCGAGCGCTCGCAACGTGGCCGTGCGCTCGTACAGATCGCCGAGCTTGCGACGCACCACCGGATCGGCGTCGACTCCGCGCTGCCTGGCCACGGCCACCAATCCGTTGAAGGCCCGCAACGATCCGAACACGCCCTCGACCCACAACGCACCGCGCTCGTGAGCGAGCGAGCCCATCGTGATCCGCCAACCGTCGTTGAGATCCCCGATCAGATTCTCGGCCGGCACCACCGCGTCGGTGAAGAACACCTCGGCGAACTCGGACGATCCACCGACTTGCTTGAGCGGGCGCACCTCGAGGCCCGGAGTGTCCATGTCGATCATCAGGACGCTGATGCCCTTGTGCTTGGGCACGTTCGGATCGGTGCGCACATAGCAGAAGCACTTCTGGGCGATGGCGGCGTAGGACGTCCACACCTTCTGCCCGTTCACGACGAACGATTCACCGTCGAGTACCGCCCGGGTCGACAGCGCGGCGAGGTCCGACCCGGCGTTGGGCTCGCTCATCCCGATGCACCACACGGTGTCGCCGCGGATCGCGGCCGGCGCCATCGCCTTCTGAGCGTCGTTGCCGAACTCGAGCAGGCTCGGACCGACGATGGCGTACCCGCCGAAGTGCAGCGAGCGCGGAATGCCGCGACTCGCGAGCTCCTCGAGGAAGATGAGCGTCTGCACCGGCGTGGCGTTGCGGCCACCGAGCTCGGGCGGATACGCGGGGATCATCCAGCCGTTGTCGAACAACGTCGCTTGCCATGCACGTGCCCACGCTGGGAGCGAATCCTGACCACCGAGGAAGTCGCGGCCGTGACGAATCTCCTCTGGGCAGTTGTCGTCGAGGAACGTACGGAGCTCGGCACGAAAGGCCTCGTCCTCCTGGTCCCATGCCAAACGCACGACCCGCTATGCCTCCGGGCTCTCGAAGAAGAACGGCGGTATCGAGCCGTCGGACTTGGAGAAGAGGATCTCGCGCACGCCTTCGACGTCGTCGATCGTCCACGGCTTGTCGGCGGTCGCCTCGGTGAGCGGCCGCCACCCCTCGAGCAGCTGCACCACACCGCCCTGCACCTTCACGACCTGGCCGGAGATCGCACGGGTCAGCGGGCTGGCGAGCCAGCAGGCCACTGCGGCCACGTTCTCGGGAGCGAAGCGATCGAAGTCGCCTTCTTTCGGTGTCATGTAGTCGCCGGCCAGTGCCTCGGTCAGGCGCGTGCGGGCCACGGGGGCAATGGAGTTGACCCGGACGCCGTAGCGCTCGAGCTCACGGGCCACCACGATCGTCATGGCCGCGATGCCGGCCTTGGCCGCTGCGTAGTTCACCTGGCCGGCGTTGCCGTACAGACCGGACTCCGACGCGGTGTTGACGATGACGCCGTCGACCGGATCGCCCGTGTCCTTGGCGAGCTGGCGCCAATGGACGCCGGCAAAGTGTGTCGTGCAGAAGTGGCCCTTCAGGTGGACGTTGACCACGATGTCCCACTCGTCCTCGGACATCGAGAAGCTCATGCGGTCGCGCAAGATGCCGGCGTTGTTCACGAGCACGTCCATGCTGCCGAACGTGTCGACCGCCTGGCGGATCAGGTTCTCGGCACCACTCCACGACGCGATGTCGTCGAAGTTGGCCACGGCCTCGCCTCCGGCCTCGGCGATCTCGTCGACCACCTGCGCCGCCGGCGACTTGTCGGCCCCCTCACCTGTCGCCGCGCCACCCAGGTCGTTCACCACGACCTTGGCGCCTTCCGCCGCGAGCAGGAGCGCCTCGGCTCGTCCGATCCCCCGACCGGCACCCGTGACGATCGCGACCTTGCCGTCGAACAACCCCATGTGTCACTCCTCTTGCTACCTGACGTTCGTGTCACATTAGATTGCCCGCCGAGGAGACACCACCGGAGCCGAACGAGAGGTCAGGCTTTGACTGACGAAGCACCCATCGAGGAGCAGGTGCAATGGCGCGTCGACGACGGCGTCGCCTGGATCACCATCAACACACCGGAACAGGGCAACGCATTGAGCGGCGGCCCGACGGGATCGGATCGCCGCACTCTTCCGCGAAGCTTCGGCGGGGCTCGGCGTGCGCGCCGTGGTGTTGACGGCCAGCGGCGAACGGCACTTCTGCACGGGTGCCGCCCTTGGCGGCGCCCGACCGCCCGAGGCGGCCCGTCCGGACGATGCACCGGATCGCGCCGTCGGCGATGCGGCACGAATGATCCGACTCGGCTGGCAGCAGCTGGTCGGGTCGATCCTCGATTGCGAGAAGCCCGTGGTCGGCGCGATCAACGGGACGGCGGCGGGTGGTGGCGCACAGTTGGTGCTGGCGTGCGACCTCGTGGTGATGGCCGACACCGCTCGGCTCATCGAGGTGTTCGTACGGCGCGGGATCATGCCCGACGCGGGCGGCGCCTACCTGTTGCCGCGTCTCGTCGGACTCCACCGGGCCAAGGAGATCATGTTCCTCGGCGACGACGTCTCGGCCGAAGCAGCTGAACGCTTGGGCATCGCGAACCGCGTGGTTCCTGCAGCCGAACTGCAATCGAGCGCCGCCGAGTTGGCCGCTCGTCTCGCCGAGGCGCCGACGCGCGCCATCGCCATGACGAAGTGGCTCCTCAACCGATCCTTCGAATCCGATCGGCAGACGGCGATGGACGAGGAAGCCTTCGCTCAGGAGTTGGTGACGAACACCGAGGACTCGCGCGAGGGCATGTTGTCGTTCATGGAACGACGCGATCCTCAGTTCAAGGGCTGGTGAGGAAGGCCTCAGCCCGCGTCTTCGTCGTCGGCTTCCTTCGGGGGCGGGCCTTCCGGGCCCCAGTCGTAGCCGAGGGCCGTGAGCCAGTCCGGCATGTCCGGCAACCGCCACGACGCGGTCACGTCGCCATGTTCCGCGTCGGTGTAGGACACCATCAGCGTTGCCTTCACCGGTGAACGGGGATCGCCGGACGACTCGACAGCGGTGATCGCCGATCTCGGGATGGCGAACTCCTTCTGCTTGCCCGTCGTGACGAACAAGAGCTCGGTGTCGTTCACCGCGAGACAACCTTGGCCTCGCAAGCCGCCCGCATCCTCAGGATCAGTCGCGAAGCCGACGGACCGCGGTTCGATGACCTGAATGCGGTCTCGACCCAAGCGCTCCCAACACCGCGCGATCGCCTGATCATTGGCTTTGCGCACGACCGGGTTCAAAGCGAGCGCGACGATGATGCCGATCACGACGACGACGGCCAGGACAATCAGCAGGACCTCCATGGCCGGGAACGTTAATAGCCACCGCGCCACCGGGCCGGGATACTGAGGACCCCTGGCAACCGGATCTGCACCAAGTTCGCACTCGGTACGGGTGCGTGGGCCGGCAGCTACGCCAGGGCGGTGTCGGGGATCCAGTTGCCGTGGAACCCCGCCGGCACACGAACGGGCAGCGCAACGCGCGCAACCGGCCCGGAGCCGAGGTCGTGCGCGTCGAGCACGAGCAGTTCGCTCTTGTCCGTCGCCGAGTCGTACACGTAACCGAGCAGCCAGCCGTCGTCCTCGCCGGCGTCGTCAGCGGCGGGTACGAACACGAACTCGCCACCGATGCGGCCGGGGCCGAGCGGAAGTTCTTCGGTCTCACCGGTCTGCAGGTCGTGCTTCAGTACGGCGGTCGAGCGCTCCATCCCGCCGTCGAGCTCGCCGAGCACGCCGCCGAGGGCATAGCCAAAGCGATGCCTCTTGCTCGCGAGCCGCTCGTCGGCACGTGGGAACTCCTGCGGGCGGTCGTCGAGACGATCGGTGAGCACCTTGCCGGCGGCCGGGTCGATCGTCCAACGATCGAAGGTCTGGGTCGTGTCGGTCGGCCCATCGAGGTCGACGGCGAACATCGTGTCGTAACGCACCACGTCGATGACGACGTTCGTACCGTCGTCGTACGCGTTCAAGGGATGGAACACGTAACACGGATCGATCTCGATCCATCGAGTGTCGGAGGCGGTTCCGTTGCGAGGCATGACGCCGACGCGAGCGTTGTAGTCGGCATCCCACCGGTACGGCAGCCTGCGACCCGCCGCGGCCAGCTCCATGTCGAACACCACGGGCAGGTCGAACACGATCACGCTCGATTCGGTGAGCCCCATGTCGTGCACCATCACCGGCCCGCCGACATCGATCTCCTCGGTGCGGATCAACCGACCCGCGGCATCGATGACGTGGTAGCGCAGGTACGGCTCGGTGAAGAAGTAAGCCATCACGTGCATCTCACCGGTGTCCGGGTCGAACTTCGGGTGGGCCGTGAGCCCGGCCGGAAGTGGTCCACCGAAGTCGATACGCGCCACGGTCTCGAGCTCGGGCGTGAGCTCATAGGGCATCGTGACCTCGTTCAGGGCGACGATCCGACCCGCGTGGTGCACGACGTTGGTGTTGCCCGAACCGTCCAATCCGTTGCTCGGGCCGCCGACCTCCGGCACACCCTTCCACTGGGACGCGGCCGCGCTCTGCACATAACGATTGCGGTACCACTTGGCCTGTCCGTCCTCGAGGCGTACCCCGTGGACCATCCCGTCACCGACGAACCAGTGGTCGACGGGACCATGAGCGTCGATCGGGTTCGGCCCCGTGCGCACATAGCGACCGGCGAGGTCGGGAGGCAGCGCGCCCTCGACCTCGAGGTCGTACGCACTGATCTCGAGCTCGACCGGTGCGAAGTTGCCCTGCTGGTAGCGGCTCGGCATGGGAAGACCTCCGTCGGAGACATTGATAACGCTGTTACGTAACACCGTAACGGACTACCCTGTCAAGGTGCCCCGCCCGAAAATTCATGACGACGCCGTGCGCACCGAGTTGATCGAGGCGGCCGCCCGCCTGCTGGCCGACGAGGGCCCCCACGCCTTGAGCACCCGCCGCATAGCCCGGGAGGTCGGCACATCGACCACCGCGATCTACAGCCTGCTCGGCTCCAAGGAGCAGGTCGTCCGGGCGGTCTACCTCGAGGGTTTCCGCCGGCTGGCCGACCGCCAGAACGCCATGGCCCGAACCGCCGATCCCCGTTGCCGATCTGCAGACCATCGGCCTCGTGTACTTCGAGAACGGGTTGGCCAACCCGCACCTCTACGACGTCATGTTCCATCGGTCCCTGCAGGAGTTCACACCGGAGCCCGACGACGTGGCCTTCGCCCTCAGCACCCTCGGCGACGTGATCGTGCTCGTGCAACGCGGCATCGATGCCGGCGCCATCGTCGGTGATGCCGACGCCATCGCCCGGGAGGTGTGGGCCCTCGTGCACGGCATCACATCCCTTGCCATCGCCCAGATGCTCGACCCGGCGGACGCGAAGGCGCGCCTCGTCCACTTGATGCAGGTGTCGATCGAGGGCTACCGCCGCGAGGCTGGACTCAGCTCGACGAGGTAGCGGTCACCCCGATCCGCTCGGCCACGACAAGAGTGGGGTGATCACCTCTTCTTGTCTTTGTCCTTGTGCTTGGACCTGCGGCGATCCGCGGCCCGGGCGGCCTCTAGCGCCGCGCCGACGATCCCGGCCTGGTTGAGCAGTCGCGCCGGCACGACCGGAGTGCGACAGCTCAGGTACTCCTCGAACTTGTCGGCCTTCTTGCTGATACCTCCACCCAGGACGAACAGATCGGGCCACAACAGGTTCTCGATCATGCGGAGATACTCACCGACCCGCGCACCCCAATCGTCGTAGGAGAGGTTCTCGCGCTCGCGCACCAAATCGGCCGCATACTTCTCGGCGTCATCGCCATGAAGGGCAACGTGGCCGAACTCGGTGTTCGGGACCAATCGTCCGCCATGCACGAGCGCGGACCCGATCCCGGTGCCGAGTGTGACCATCAACACCAGCCCGTCGTTACCCCTCGCGGCACCGAACGCGACCTCGGCCAGCCCCGCGGCGTCGGCATCGTTGAGCACCGTCACGTGGCAGCCGGTTGCGTCCCCGAAGAGCCCTGCCGCGTCCACCCCCACCCACTCGGGCACCAGGTTGGCGGCGGTGTGGATCGTGCCCCCCTTCGTGACACCCGGGAAGGTGCAGCCCACAGATCCGCTCCAGTCGAAATGCCGAGTCAGGGTCTGCACGACCTCGGCCACGGCTTCGGGCTGGGCCGGGTGCGGCGTCAGGAGGCGGAGTCGATCGGTCTTCAACACCCCGTGTTTCGTGTCGACGACGGCCCCTTTGATGCCGGTGCCGCCGATGTCAATGCCGAGAACCTTCATGGCTACCTTCCCGCCAGAGCCCGCCCCGTCGTGGCCGGACAGAACCGCTGGCGTTCGTTTTCGTCCGGGCAGTCTCGCGCACACGCTGTGCAAGCCCCCGATGGCTCCCTACCCTGGGCGAAGCGATGGCTACCGAGCTCTCCTTGCACGACGTCAACACGGTGCCGACGAAGTATTGGCACGAGCTCGACGACGGCCGCATCCAGTGCGACGTGTGCCCGCGAGCGTGCAAGCTGCGGGACGGTCAGCGCGGGGTGTGTTTCGTGCGAGGCAGGGCCAGCGATCAGGTGGTGCTGACGACATACGGCCGCTCGAGTGGCTACTGCATCGACCCGATCGAGAAGAAGCCGCTCAACCACTTCCTGCCCGGCAGCGCCGTGCTCTCGTTCGGCACCGCCGGTTGCAACCTCGCGCTGTCGCTTCTGCCAGAACTGGGACATCTCGAAGTCCAAGGAGATCGCACGGCTCAGCGAGGTGGCCGCGCCGGGCGAGATCGCCACGGCCGCATCCGAACTGGGTGTGCAGAGCGTCGCTTTCACCTACAACGATCCGGTCATCTTCCTCGAGTACGCCATCGACACCGCCGATGCGTGCCACGAACTCGGCGTCAAAGCCGTCGCCGTCTCGGCCGGCTACATGTGTGAAGCCCCACGAGCGGAGCTCTACCGGCACATGGACGCGGCCAACATCGACCTCAAGGCGTTCACACAAGACTTCTACCGGCACATTGCTATGGCCGACCTCGCTCCGGTACTCGACACGCTCGTCTACCTCCGACACGAGACCGACGTGTGGCTCGAGATCACCACGCTGCTCATCCCGGGACTCAACGACGGCGAGGCCGAGCTACACGCGATGACCGAATGGATCGTCGACGAGCTCGGTGTAGACGTTCCGCTTCATTTCAGCGCGTTCCATCCCGACTTCAAGATGCAAGACGTCCCGAATACTCCGCTCTCCACGTTGGTACACGCCCGAGAGATCGCGCTGAGCAAAGGCATGCACTTCGTCTACACAGGCAACGTCCACGACGTCGAGGGTGATCGCACGTATTGCCCGAGCTGCCACGCGGTCGTCGATCGAACGAGATTGGTACGAGCTCGGGCGCTACGAGCTGACGGACGACGGACACTGCCGGAACTGCGGGACGACCGTCCCCGGTCGCTTCGACGGACCGGCCGGCTCCTGGGGTGCCCGCCGAGTGCCGGTCACGTTGAAGACACGACGATGAATGAGCCGAAACGCGCCAGTCGTCGCGTCCGACCCGCCGTCGTGGCCGGGACCTTCTATCCCGCAGACCCTGACCGCTTGAGGGCGACGCTCGACCAACTCCTCGCGAGCGCGCCGGTCCGCTCCCCGCACGCGCCACCTGTCAAAGCGATCGTGGTGCCACACGCCGGCTACATCTACTCCGGCCCGATCGCGGCGACGGCCTACCGCGCCATCGAAGCGCGTCGACAGGACAATCGAACGGGTGGTGGTGATCGGCCCATCCCATCGCGTGCCGTTCGCGGGCCTCGCCGTGCCCTCGGTGGATGCGTTCGCCACACCCCTCGGCGATGTCGATCATCGACGATGCAGCCCGTCAGCACCTCACGAACGCTCCCCGGCGTCGTGGTCGACGATCGTCCGCACGCCGACGAGCACTCGCTCGAGGTGCAAGTGCCCTTCCTGCAACACGTACTCGGCGACGAATGGCGCTTGGTCCCGATCGTGGTCGGCCGAGCCTCGGCGCTCGAGCGTCGCCGACGTGCTCGCCGCGTTGTGGGGCGGCAGCGAGACGCTCGTGGTCATCAGCACCGACCTCAGCCACTACCACGACTACGCGACGGCGGCCGAGATCGACCTGCGCACCGCGGAGCCGATCGTCAGGCGAGGACGTCGAGGCGATCGGTGCCGGCCGACGCGTGCGGCGCGTATCCGCTGCGCGGGCTGCTCGAACTGAGTCGGCGCGCCGGGCTCGACATCGAGTTGCTCGACCTCCGGAGCTCGGGCGACACCGGCGGCGATCGGGCCAAGGTCGTTGGCTACGGTGCGTTCACCGTCACCTGAGCCCGAGCCTGCACCGGCCGAGCAGGCATCTGCTGATCCGATTGGCGCGCGAGGTCGTCCGCCGTGGCCTCGACGGTGAACGCGGCTGGTCGCCGCGCTCGATGATTTGCTCGCCACGCCTCGCCCAGCCACGGCGCCTCGTTCGTGACCCTGCGTCGGCGATGTCGCTGTTGGGCTGCATCGGCTCACTCGAACCACGCCGACCGCTCGCGATGACGTGGCCACCAACGCCGGAGGCAGCCGCCTTCGCGGATCCCTCGACTTCCCGCGGTCACGTCGAGGACTTCGGGCAGCTGACCGTGAAGGTCTCGGTGCTCGGGCCGCTCGAGCCGCTCGACGCGTTCACGTCCTTCGCCCAGATCGAGGCGAGCGTACGACGCGGCGACGGAATCCTGGTGGCCTATCGCCGGCAGTCGCGCCACCTTCCTGCCGTCGGTGTGGGAGCAAGTACCCGACGGCGACTCGTTTCTCGCCATGCTGTGGCAGAAGGCGGGGTTCCGCCCGCGCCAGTGGCACCCGCGTTGCTCGTGGTCTACCGCTACGCACACGATCGAGTTCGGTGACTGAGCCCGTAGCGCCGCAGCGCTCGGTACCGCCGGATCAGCGTGTTCGTCGAGCTGTCGTGCGTGAGCGCCGGATCGTCGAGCGTGTCGAGTTCGGGGATGATCCGCTGCGCCAGTTGCTTGCCGAGTTCGACCCCCCACTGGTCGAAGCTGTTGATGTTCCAGATCGCTCCTTGGGTGAAGGTCTTGTGCTCGTACAGCGCGATCAGTTGGCCGAGCGTGAACGGTGACAGCTCGTCGACGAGGATCGAGTTGGTCGGACGATTCCCGGGGAAGGTCCGGTGCGGCACCTCGCTCCTCCGCCACACCCTCTGCTCGCACCTCCTCGGCCGTCTTCCCGAACGCCAGAGCCTCGGGTTGCGCGAAGTAGTTCGCCATGAAGATGTTCTGATGGTCACCGAGGTCATGGCGGGGCCGGGCGAAACCGATGAAATCGCACGGAACCAGCTTCGTACCTTGATGGATCAGTTGGTAGAAGGCGTGCTGGCCGTTCGTGCCCGGTTGACCCCACACGATCTCGCCGGTCTCGACACCGACAGGCTTTCCTTGGCGATCGACGGACTTGCCGTTGCTCTCCATGGCCAGCTGCTGGAAATACGGCGTGAGCCGCGAGAGGTAGTGGCTGTACGGCAAGACCGCGAGGGTCTGCGCACCGAAGAAGTTGTTGTACCAAACCGCGATCAGTCCGAGCAGCATCGGCATGTTCTGCTCGATGGGCGCGGACCGGAAGTGATCGTCCATGAGCCGGAGTCCGCGCAGCATGTCGTCGAATGGGTCAGGTCCGATGGCGATCATCAACGACAGCCCGATCGCCGAGTCGTACGAGTAGCGGCCACCTACCCAGTCCCAGAACTCGAACATGTTGGCCGGGTCGATACCGAACTCGCGAACTCCCTCCTCATTCGTCGACACGGCCACGAAATGCTTGGCGACGGCGGCTGTGTCACCCACGGTGTCGAGGACCCACTGCCGAGCCGAATGCGCATTGGTCATCGTCTCGAGGGTGGTGAAAGTCTTCGAGCACACGATGAAGAGCGTCTCGTTCGGGTCCAGGTCGTTCGTGAGCTCCCAGAACTCGTTGCCGTCCACGTTCGACACGAAACGACACATGATGTCGCGATCGCTGAAGTCCATCAGCGCCTCGTACGCCATGTGCGGGCCGAGGTCGCTGCCCCCGATACCGATGTTGACCACGTTCCGAATTCGTTGGCCCGCATGGCCTGTCCATGCACCGCTGCGGATCGATTCGGCGAAAGACCGCATCTTGCGAAGCACTCGGTGGACGTCCGGCACGACGTTGTGACCGTCGACTTCGATGACCGCTTCGGCTGGCGCTCGCAAGGCTGTGTGCAACACGGCACGTTGCTCGGTGACGTTGATCTTCTCACCGGCGAACATCGCATCGCGCAGTTCCTCGACGCCCGCGACCGCGCGCGAGATGGGCCAGGAGCTCGAGGGTCTTCTTGGTCAGTCGGTTCTTGGAGTAGTCCAGGTAGAGGCTGCCCGCCTCTAGGTGCATCGTCTTGCCCCGATCCGGCTCAGCCGCGAACAGCTGGCGCAGATGCGTTCCCTCGATGCTCTCGTAGTGGTCGACGAGGGCGCGCCACTCTTGCGTCGTGTTGATGGCCATGGGGCCGATTCTTCCACTCGGGCGCGTGTCGCACGATCCGCCGTGCCCGATCGTGCCGGCACGGGAGCAGTTACTCCTCAGGGCTTCTGTTCGTCGTGGCCGCCGAACTGCTTGCGCATGGCCGACAGGATCTTGTCGCCGAAGTCTGCTTCGCCCCGCGAGGCGAAGCGCGAGTACAACGCGGTCGTGAGCACAGGAGTGGGCGCGGCCTCGTCGATCGCCGCGATCGACGTCCACCGTCCCTCACCCGAATCACTCACACGACCCTCGAAGCTCGCCAACGACGGGTCGTCGACGAGGGCCGCGGCTGTGAGGTCCAGCAGCCACGATGCGACAACAGACCCTCGCCGCCACACCTCGGCGACCTCTTTGGTGTCGATCTCGTACTGGTAGTACTTCGGCTCACGCAGCGGCGTGTTCTCGGCATCGACCTTGTGATCGGCCTTGCCGACGTCCGCGTGGTGCAAGACGTTGAGCCCCTCGGCGTACGCCGCCATGAGTCCGTATTCGATGCCGTTGTGCACCATCTTCACGAAGTGACCCGCGCCATGAGGTCCACAATGCAGGTAGCCCATCTCCGACGGCGACGGATCACCGGTCCGACCGGGGGTGCGGTCGACGTCGCCGACCCCAGGAGCGATCGTGCGAAACACCGGGTCGAGATGCTCGACGATGTCGTCCTCGCCGCCGATCATCAGGCAGAACCCACGGTCCAGACCGAAGACGCCGCCGCTCGTCCCCACGTCGACGTAGTGCACTCCCTTCGGAGCCATTGCCTCGGCCCGATCGATGTCGTCGCGGTAGTACGTGTTGCCGCCGTCGATCACGATGTCGCCCGACTGCATCAGCTCGCCCAACTGGTCCACGGTGTCGCCGGCGAACGCCGCGGGCACCATGACCCAGGCGGCGCGCGGCGTCGTGAGCTTCCGGACGAAGTCCTCGAGCGACGATGCGCCCGTGATCGCACCGTCCTCGGCGGCAAGTGACGTGACGGTGTCGGCGTTGACGTCGAACACCACGCATTCGTGCCCGTCGCGAACGAGCCGTCGCACCAGATTGGCGCCCATGCGCCCGAGTCCAACCATGCCCAGTTGCATTTGCTCACACGTTCCTTCTGCGTCGGGTGGCCGCACGCGGGATTTGGGGTTACGACGGGTCATCCTTGCGATCTGGTTCATGTTGTCGGATTCGGCGGCACCTTGCCGATCCGCAGGTAGACCTCGTCCGGGACGTTCCTCTGATCGCGGTAGATGTGATGCACGCACCGTTCGCCCGGCCGCTCCGGCGGATGCTCGACCGTGGTAGGCGCACTGCCCCACTCCACCGGCTGGATCTCGTTGTTCACCGAACAGTGCGCGCAGTACACCGGCAACCGATCGCGACCGAACGTGCGAGGCCCGGGCTCCGTCAGCTCGAGGAACCCGTCCTCGCCGTCGTAGCGGCCTTCGTCGATCAAGCGCCCACCGCTGCCACAACGGAACGACAACGTGATCTTCTCGTCGTCCTCGTCGACCTCGCACTCGCCGAAGTTGCCGACCATGGCGAAGGCAATCGCTTTGGCCCGTTGCTCGGCCGGCAACGCGTCCCAGTCCTCGCCGGTGGCTCGACGATCGCGAACGAAGTCCTCACCCGATCGACGCAGCGCCCGTTCGACCGCGTCCTCACCCAGTCTCACGACCGATGAACGAGAGCAGTGAGGTGATCCAGTTGATCGAGTACTCCTGGAGACTGCGCACAGCGTGCCACGGCCTCGTCGATCCGTTGGTTCGCCGTCTCCGCGTCACCCGCGTCGACCGCTCCTCTCGCCTGTTCCCAGAGCGGGGTCGTCATCCGTTCGATCTGGTCGGCTCGCAGCGTCATGCGTCGGGACGGTACCTGACATGAGTGTCATGTGATCGGGCCGTGTGGCAGCATCGGCGCCCGTGAACTTCGAGTTCTCCCCCGAACAAGACCAGCTGCGCGACAGCGTCCGTCGTTTCCTCGCGGACCGCGCGTCCATCGCCACCCACGTCCGGCCGCTGCTCGACGACGACCGGGGATGTGACCCCGAGATCTGGAAGGGCCTCGCCGACCTCGGAGTGATCGGCCTCCTCGAGCCCTCCGCGAACGACCGAGACATGGTGAGCACCGGCGTCGTCCTCGAGGAGCTCGGTCGAGCCTTGTCACCCGAGCCGTACATCGCGTCGGCAGTCGGCGCGATGGCCGCGCTCGAGTCGACCGACGACGCGGGGTTGCTCGCCGACATCTCGTCCGGAGGCAGATGCGACCGTGGCGATCCACGAACCATCCCAGCGGTATCGGTGGACCGAACCGACCACCACCGCGAGCCCGGTTCGCCGACGGTTGGCAACTGAACGGGGCGAAATCGGCCGTGCTCGGTGCCTGCGCCGCCGACGTCTTCCTCGTCAGTGCGCGACGCGGCGACGATGTCGGCCTCTTCGTCGTCGAGCGGCGACCTCACCGACGCGCAGGTCGTCTCGCAGCCGTCAACAGACGGAACTCGCAAGATCGGGGCCCTCGTCCTGGAGGCAGTGTCGGCGACTGCTCTCGTCACCACTGGCGCCCTCGAGCGGCTGAGCCGGACCATCGACCACGTGGCGGTGGCGCTCGCGGCCGACGCCGTTGGCGCGGCATCGGCAGCGCTCGAGATGACCGTCGAGTATGCGAAGGACCGAAAGCAGTTCGGCGTGCCGATCGGATCGTTCCAAGCGGTGCAGCACCTCTGCGCGGACATGTTGCGCGACCTCGAGATCGCCCGCGCCGGCGTGTACTACGCGTTGTGGGCGTGCCAATCGGCCGGACCGGACGAGCGGCACCGGGCCGCCTTGATGGCCAAGGCCTACATCAGCGAAGTGCTTCCCCACGTCGGAGAGACGGCGATTCAGGTCTTCGGCGGGGTCGGCTTCACGTGGGAGAACGACATCCACCTCTTCTACAAGCGGATGCTGAGCGCCGCGAGTCTGATCGGCAACGCGGACGAGGAGTACGGCGAACTGGCCGACATCATCCTCGGTCCGATCACGTAGGTCGAGCGGCGCCGAGTACATGTAGCTCAGGGGTTTCGGTCCGCGATGTAGAACCGCTGGTCGTTCTCGATCTCGAAGCCGGCCGCTTCGATGATCCTCGTTGATGTCCCGATCGAGATGGCATCCGCCGGCGACACGGCCTTGGAGCGAGTCGAACTTGTGCTGTCGCCGCGCGACCTTCTCGTCCGGTGACAGGCCGTGTTCGAGAAAGTAGAACCGGCCCCCCGGTCGCAGCACGCGCCGGACCTCGAGCACCGCGGCCGACGCGTCGGGAATGGTGCAGAGGGTCCAGGTACTGACCGCGTTGTCGACACTGCCGTCGTCGAGTGGGAGCTGCTCGCCGTCGAGACCGGCGAAGTCGACGGTGATGCGGCGAGGCCGCCAACCGCTTGGTCGCCAGCCGGCGACCGACCGCCGAGGGCTCGATTGCGATCACCCGCTCCACCTCGGCCGGGTAGAGCCGCGAGGTTGGCGCCCGACCCGAAGCCGAGCTCGACGACGGTGCCGCTGACCCCGGCCAGGGCTCGTTGCCGGAGCGGTTCCATACGCCGATTGGCGCAGGTCACGTTGACCAGCCGAGGCACAACCTCACGTTCGTACCAACCCATCGGCCCATGCTCGCGCCTCGCTCGGCAGAACGGGGTCGCGGTCCACTAGCCTGACCGCATCATCGGAACCGGAGGGGCGATGTCTCCCTACGAGATCCTCGGAATCCGACCCACGGCCAGTCTCGACGAGGCCGAGGCGGCGTACCGCGCACTGCTTCGCGAGTGTCACCCCGACCTCCACTTGCACGCCGGCGCCGAGGCGACGGCCTGGGCCGAACAGCGGACACGGGCCCTGAACGCGGCCATCCGGGCGATCCGCACTGGTGATCGTGTCGTCGTCGGCGGTCGGGCGATCCGTTCGCTCGCGACCATGGATTTCCACTCCGACTGGCGGGCAGCACGGATTGGTTGGGGCGCACAGGGCGTCCGAAGTTCAGCATGACCTGTGTGATGTGCGGGCTTCCGATCGACGAACAGTCGGAGTACCGCATCCACCTCGTGCTCGACCACGCCTTTGCCGAACACGTCCAGAAGCATCAGAGGCGACTGACCCGTCCGCCGAAGCTGACGCTGATTCCCGCGCCGATGTTCTGGGCCCTGATGCTGCTGTTGGTCTACTGGGCGTGCGTGTTCAGCCTTCTCGGTGACAGCGGCGCCGCAATGGCGGGTTGGTGGCTCGGCATCGCTGTGTACTTGGTCTTCCTGCCGTTCGCGTACGCGCCGAGCGCTACCGACGCCGCTTCTGACCGCGCCGTCACGGTCGCGCGTCAAGAGCAGACAGCCCCCGAGCGGACCGCCGCCGGCGCCGACCACCGCCACCTCGGGGCTGCCCGCGACTTGGCGCTCGTCGCCGCGTTCCCACAACTGGACGCACGCTTCGTGCAGGAATCCGTAGCCGTGCAGGCGTCCGGCCGACAACTGACCGCCGTGCGTGTTCAGGGGGATGTCCCCGTCGAGGGCGATCCGTTCGCCCCCGTCGATGAATGGACCACCTTCGCCGTGACCGCAGAAGCCCAACGCTTCGAGCCACGCCAGCGTGATGAAGCTGAACCCGTCGTACAACTCGGCGACGTCGACATCAGCAGGCTTCAAATCGGTGCGGGCCCACATCATCGCCGCGGCGTCGCGCAGCGACATCGTGGTCAGGTCCTCCCACTGGTCCCAGGACGGGCGTCCGTGGATCGCCGATCCGACGGCCTCGAATGCGGGCCGGCGGATGACGGAGATCGCTGGTGCTGTCGGCTCGAGACACGATGACGGCCGTGCTGCCGTCGGCCGGAACGTCGCAGTCGTAGAGACACAACGGCGTCGACACCATGCGCACGTTCATGTAGTCGTCGAGCGTCATCGGGTCGCGGTAGATCGCGTTCGGGTTGCGCATCGCGTTGCGGCGACCGTTGAGCGCGATCCACGCCAGTTGCTCCCGAGTCGTGCCGAACTCGTAGAAGTGACGGTTCGCCATCATGCCGATCCAGTTCGAAGCCGACGGCGCACCGAAGGGCAGGGTCCACTGCATGAAGCTGCTCGCCCGATAGCTCGATCCGCTGGCCCCGGCGCCCATCGTCACCGACGATCGGCTCTTGTCGCCCTGCGCGCTCGCCTCCCACACCGTACGGAAGCACACGACGTGATTCGCGAGACCGGTGGCGACCGCGGCGATGGCGTTGATCACCGAACCGAGCTGACCGGGTGACTCCAGGCCGCCCGCGAACCAGTTGAGCTCCAGGCGCAACGCGTCCTGCAGCTCCACGACCCCGACGCCGGAGAACCCAGGGGGCACATCCTGATTGCCGGGGTAGGTGGCGATGCCGTCGATGTCGGCCGTGGTCAGACCGGCATCGTCGATCGCGCCGAGCACGGCGTCCACCGTGAGGTCGAGCGGATCGCGGTAGATCCGCCGTCCCACTTGGGACTGGCCGATTCCCGAGATGACGGCTTTTCGCTCGAGGCGGTCGGCAGGCAGTGGTGCGGCCATTCAGCCCTCCGCCGTTGGGATCGGTTCGAAGAACGGCAGCCACACGTCCTCGTAGTTGTCGAACACCACGCGCACCGGCATGCCGATGTACACCTCGTAGGGATCGACGTTCACGATGTTCGTGGTCAAGCGCAGACCCCCTTGCTCGGGGAACTCCACGATCGCGATCACGTACGGCGGATCGAGGGTCGGGATCCAGGCCTGTTCGTTGACCGTGAACGTGTGCACGAGGCCATCGCCCGAGACCGCCTCGACCGCAAGGTCCTTCTTCAGACACATCGGGCAGATCGGTGCCGGAGGATGGATCCAGTAGCCGTCGTTCCGACACCGCTGGAAACGGAGTTCTCCCTCCGCGCCGCCGCGCCAGAAGTGCTCGTTCTGTTCAGTGACACGTGGAAGTACGCGGAACGGCTTGTCAGCCATCGTCCCCGTCATCTTCGAGCTCGGCCTCGACGAGACGCACGCCTTCTTCGAAGCCGTTCCGCGCGTGAGGTAACGACTGTGCAGCCGGGAGAATCCCGAAGCCCGGTTGCGTGAGCGCGATCGCGGCGACGATCTCGGACCAGTCGGCACCGACCTCGGTCGCCAATCGGGCGTGGCGCACGACGCCGGCACCGTTGCGAGCGATCACCATGCAGACCATGCGCACGAGCTCGTGGGTCTTGCGGTCGAGCGCTTGCAGACTGTCGATCTGCCCCAACCACACGCTCTGGGCCTCGTGCAACGCGGGGAACGTCTCGTGCAGCGGTCCCTCGTAGGAGAACGTCCAGTCCTGCTCACTCATCGAGCGGTCACCCTAATCCGTGCTCTCATGATACCTTTCACGGATCCTTCGGGAGGCCGAGGAGGCGCTCCGCGATGATGTTCCGTTGCACATCGCTCGTGCCTCCCGCGATCGACAAGGCGCGATTGCCGAGGAAGCCGCCGATCCACGCTTGGGCCTCGCCGTCGTCGACGGCCGCCTCCGGACCGAGCAGATCGAGACCGACCTCCTGCACCCGTTGCTCGTGTTCGACACCGATGAGCTTGCGAACGCTGGCCTCTGGACCCGGCTTCGCGCCGGCGAGTGCTCGGAGGGTCGTACGCAACGCCATGACGGCGATGGCGTGGGCCTCGGCGAGCAGCGGGCCGAGCTCGGTGTCGAGCTCATAGCGACGTCGGCGATTGGCCAGCTCGAGGATCGACTCGATCCCCGGCCCGAAGCTCGAGCCGCTCCCCATCGACACCCGCTCGTTGGCCAGCGTCGTGCGCCCGGCTTCCCAACCGTGGTTGACCTCACCGACGACGCAGGCGTCCGGCACGAAGGCGCCGTCGAAGAACACCTCGTTGAACATCTCGGCACCGGTCAGTTCCTTGAGGGGCCGGATGTCGATGCCCGGCGCTCTTCATGTCGACGATGAAGCACGTGATGCCGTTGTGCTTCGGCGCGTTCGGCTCGTGCGGGCGAGGCAGATACCCCAGTCCGCGATGTGCGCCATCGTGGTCCAGACCTTCTGGCCGGTGAGCGACCAGCCGCCGTCGACCCGCTCGGCTCGTGTCGTGAGCGAGGCCAGGTCCGAACCGGCGCCGGGCTCGCTGAAGAGCTGGCACCACATGATCTCGCCGCGCATCGTCGGCCCGATCCAACGCTCCTGCTGCTCCGCGTTGCCGTGTGCGATCAGGGTGGGCAACACCCAGGCCCCTACCTGCAGATGCGGTCGGCGCACGCGCGCCGCGGTGAACTCCTGATCGATCACCACTTGCTCGACGGCACCCGCCTCGCGTCCCCAGGGCGCGGGCCAGTACGGCACCTGATAACCCGACTCGGCGATGCGCGCGTTCCATTCGGCCTTGTCACGCGTACGGAGATCCTCGAGGAAGGCGCGCACCTCGGCTCGATAGGTCTCGGCTTCGTCGGGGAGCTCGACGCTGAAGGTTCGACGGGTGCCCCCCAACGCCAGGTCGACGATGCGTTGATTGAACGCGGGATGGGTGTCGAGCAGCTGATGCAGCGCAAGCGCGCGCTTCAGGTAGAGGTGCGCGTCGTGCTCCCACGTGTAACCGATTCCGCCGAGCACCTGGATGCAGTCCTTGGCGTCGTCGAAGAAGGCTTCGCCGGCAATCGTGGCCGCGACGCATTGGGCCAGATGCTGCTCATCGGTGTCGCCGCCGCGCGAGCCGCATCCCAGGCGCGGCGCGCGGCGAGCTCGAGCCGCAGCAGCATGTCGGCACAGCGGTGCTTCACCGCCTGGAACTGTCCGATCGGCCGACCGAACTGCACGCGCACCTTGGCGTACTCGGATGCGGTCTCGACACACCACGCCGCGCCGCCGACACACTCGGCGGCGATCAGGGACGCCGCCAGCGACCGCATGTGATTGCCCGAGTGGCCGTCGACGGCCAACTGCCGATCGAGCGCGATCGGTTGCCGGTCGACCGCGACGGCCGCCACATCGCGTGTGCTGTCGACGCCGGGCAGCGGCGTGGCGACGAACTGCGGGCCGTCGAGCACCGCCCACATCGCACCCGACGCTCGTCTCCAGCGGCACTACGACAACGGTCGCGCCCACGGCTCCGAGCACCGGACGCAGCTCGCCCATGACCTCGATCTCGTCGCCCCGGTTCTCGCACTGCAGACCCCCGCCCAGCGCGACGGCGCCCGTCGTCGACCCATCGGCCAGGCCCGGAAGCCAACGCGCCTTCTGCTCGTCGCTCCCGATGGCATCGATGACGGCCGACGCCATCACCGTCGGCAGGAACGGGCCGGGCGCACACGTCCGACCCAGCTCCTCGAGCACGACCGCGAGCTCCGGTATCCCGTAGCCCTCGCCGCCGAACTGCTCCGGCAGATGCAGGCCGAGCCAACCCATCTTGACGAGGTCGTCCCAGAACGGGGGCAAGGCGTCGTCGGCGGTCTCCATCGTGGCGCCGTGCCACCGAGATGTCGGCGTGCGTGTCGACCCACCGCCGGGCGGATTCGTGCAGCGCGAGGTGCTCGTCGCTGATGCCGATCGTCATGACGCCGCCTCGTCGACCAGCGCCAGGGCATGCGTCGGACAGGCCTCGACCGCGTTACGCACCTTGTCGGCGCTGTCGCCGTCGGGGTCGATCACGATCACCTTCATGTCGTCGTCGACGTCGAACGTGTTCGGCGCCCAGAAGGAGCAGTTGCCCGAACCCATGCATAGCTCCCGGTCGATGGTGATGCGCACCAGGTCTATCCTCCGTGCCAGAAACATGACAAGCATGTCAGACAAGCCCGTCGTACTGGGCTGTCACCAGCACAGAGGGGGGCCGCATCGTGACCGTCATCGACGCCGATGCCCACGTCAACGAGGACGTGCTGAGCTGGAAGGAGCTGGCTTCGCGCCACCCGGGCTGGCTCTCGGCCGGGCAATCCGGCGGCCAGTGGGTCGCCGAGATCGAGGGCAGGCTCTACCCCGCCCAAGAGGGTCCGGGGTGCGGCGTGCCCATCGATTCGGCCCTGGCCGCGGCGTGCGAAGCCGGGGCCGCCGACCTCGATCAGCGCCTACGCGACATGGACGGCGAGGGCATCGACGTACAGGTCCTGTTCGGCGGGCTGTCGATCGGTGTCTCGACCTACACCGACCCGGCATTCGCGCTCGACTTCGCCCAGACGTACAACGACTGGCTGATCGACAAGGTGTGCGGCCACGCCCCCGATCGCCTGAAGGCCGTTGCGGTCGTCCCGCTGCAACACCTCGACAATGCGATCGACGAGCTCCAACGGTCGGTTGCGAAGGGCGCGGTCGCGGTGACGATCCCACCCGTGCTCGACGAGACCCGCAACCTCGACGATCCGCGCTGTTGCCCTTCTTCGAGGCCGCCGTCGGATGCCGATGTCGCGCTGGCCGTGCACTCGGCGCACCGGGGATGAACGTGCCGCTACCTGCGGCCGGCCGCTTCTCGAACTACGCGCAGGTCCACACGTTGTCGTTCCCGGTCGATCAGATGGTCGCCCTCACCGCGCTGGCCATGGGCGGCGTGCTCGATCGCTTCCCGACGCTGCGCGTCGGGTTCATGGAGTCCGGGCATCGGATGGGTGCCGTACTTCCTCCATCGCATGCACGAGCACCGCGAGAAGCGGGGCGAGATGCTGCCGAGCATGACCAGCAACCCGCGTGAGCTGATCGAACGCGACCAGATCTTCTTCTCGTTCGAAGCCGAAGAACCGTTGCTCGAAGTCTGCGTCGAGCAGCTCGGGCCTGAACCCGTGGCTGTACGCGTCGGACTATCCGCACTGGGACAGCGATTTCCCGGGCACCGTCGAGGAGTGCCGCGAGATGGCCGCTCCTCTCGGACCGCCGCCACCGCCCAGCTGCTCGGCGACAACGCCGCCCGCTTCTACCGCCTGTAGCAAGTTGGGTGAGTGGTAGGGCTAGAAGAGCACCGGGAGTTCGGGAGGCGAGCGGAAGACCTCACCGTGGATGTGCACGTCCTCGGCTTCGGGATCGAGACGCATGTCGGGCATCCGGTCGAGTAGTGCGTTGACGGCGGACCGCATCTCCATACGGGCCAGGTGCATGCCGAGGCACATGTGCGGGCCGGCCGCGAACGAGATGTGCGGCTTCTGCTCGCGAAGGATGTCGAACTCGTCGGCGCGTTCCCATCGCGTCTCGTCACGGTTGGCCGAGCCGACGTGCGCGACGACGTGCGAACCGGCGGCGATCTCGACCCCGGCCAACTCGACGTCGCGCGTCGCGGCGCGTGACGTGAGCGTCAAGCGGTGACTCCCAACGAATCGGCTTCCTCGATGGCCTGCGGCATCAGCGAGCGATCGTCGCGCAAGCGTCTCCCACTGATCGCGATCGTTCAACAGCCCGAAGAGGAAGTTGCCCGTGGCGCGATAGGTCGTCTCGGCACCCGCCGGCAGGAGCAAGCCGCAAGAACGAGTAGATCTCCTCGTCACCGAGCCGTTCGCCGTCGAGCTCGGCCTGGACGAGATCGGAGATCACATCGTCCTGAGGATCGGCGCGTCGCTGCTCGACGATCGTCGAGAGGTAGGTCCGCATCGCGTCCGACGCCGCGAACCCGGCCTCGGGATCGGCGGCGACGTTGACGATGGCGGTCGCGTACTGGTGGAACTCGGCGGTGTCCCGGGCCGGGATACCCAGGATGCCGGCGATCACCATCACCGGGAAGCGGAAGGTGAACTCGCGCACCAGGTCGGCGTGACCTCGCCCGTCGAACCGGTCGATCAAACGCTCGACGACCACGTCGACGAAGTCGGTCTCCCACTCGAGCAGCGCCTTCTGGCGGAACGCCTGGCTCACCAGGCTGCGATGACGCTTGTGCTCCGGCTCGTCCATACCGACCAGCACGTACGGACCCATGACGAGCTCCATGAGCTCACGGATGGCACCGGACGAGAAGGTCTCGTTGTCGCGAAAGACCTGGTCGACCTCGTTGTAGCTCCACACATCGAAGACGTCGAAAGGATCGTCGGTGGTCTGCATCACGCTTTGGCCGACGGCGCCTTCGCGGCGACGTGCCGCGAAACCGGGATACGGATCGCGCACATCTCCCCCGCCGGTGACCGAGACCCTGACCTGTTCGTCGAACACATCGTCGATCTCGGTCAGGTCACCGATGTCATCGGCCGCTCGCCGTCGATCTGCCACACAAGCCCCCTGAACATCGAGCGTCGTGGTGCTCGTTCCGCCCCGAGGCGGACCTGACGCTGACGTCATAGTGTACGGCCATGTCGGCGTACGACGAGTTCGCACTGCTGCACGAGAACGCCGAGGAGGTCGGGTCTGGCGTTCGACGCCGCGCAGCCCCCGGTCGTCGAACGCGTCACGCTCGACGCCCCCTCCGGAAATGTGGTGAGCGCGCTGCGTATGGGGCGACGCCGAGCCGGAGTTCGTGTTCCTGCATGGGGGGGCACAGAATGCGCACACATGGGACACGGTGGCGTTGGCCTTGGACAAGCCGCTCGTCGCCATCGACCTGCCGGGCCACGGGCACTCCGCGTGGCGGGACGACAAGGCCTATCGTCCGCAGCAACTAGCGGGCGATGTGACCTATGCGATCGATCAGCTGGCCCCGAAGGCGAGCACGCTCATCGGCATGTCGCTCGGCGGGCTCACCGCGCTGTCCGTCATAGCCGAGACACCGACCGTCGCCGACCGCCTCGTGCTCGTCGACATCACTCCCGGCGTCAATCAGGAGAAGGCCGAGCCCATCCTGTCGTTCATCAGCGGCCCAGAGACCTTCGCCAGCTTCGACGAGATCCTCGAACGCACGATGGCCTACAACCCCACCCGATCGCGCTCGTCATTGCGGCGCGGTGTGCTCCACAACGCCATGGAGCGCGACGACGGGACATGGTCGTGGCGCTACGACTTGCCGATCGGTGAGCGCGTCGACGATCTCGAGACCCGCTTCGCGAACCTCTGGGATGCGATCGATGCGCTGGAGGCCCCTCTCCTGCTCGTACAGGGGGGTCTCTCAGGTGTGGTCGACGACGATGACGTCGCCGAACTGCGCCGCCGGCAGCCCCGCGCCCGGATCCTCGTGGTCGAAGAGGCAGGCCACAGCGTCCAGGGCGACCGCCCGCTCGAGCTGGCCGAGATACTCGCGTCGTTCCACGCCGGCGGGTGACCGCCGACGCTGACTGGCCTATCCGGACTCGCGGACCGCGGCTTCGGTCAGCTCGACGAAGCGCTGATAACGGTCGTTTGCTGCGGCTGCCCATGCGTCGTCGGGCTCGACGCGTCGGTCGGTGCGCACCCACCGGGTCGCGTCGGCCGTCGATTGCTCGAGGCCCGCAACGACGCGCGCCATGAACGCGGCACCGAGCGCGCCGCCTTCGGGCACCGCGACGACATCGACCGGCAATCCGGTGCAATCCGCCAGTGCCTGCACCCACGCCTCGACGCGCGTACCACCGCCCGTTGCCACGATCCGCCGCGCCGGCACCCCGCCGAGCTCGATGTGGCGGCGAGCAACGAACGCGGAAGCCTCGTAGGCAGCCCGTCGCGCCGCGGCCGGACCGTGCGTCAGATTCAGATCGTGCAACGACGCCCGTAGGGAGGTGTTGTGCAACGGCGTGCGTTCGCCGCGCACGTACGGCAGCCAGACCGGGATCGCGGTGGGATCGTCGGGCCGGCCTTTGGCTCGGCCCACCAAGTCGAGGGCCCAGTTCAGGAACAGCCCGCCGGCGTTGCTCGCTCCGCCGATCAGGATCTTGCCGGGCGCGGTGTGCGGGATGGTCCACAACCCAGGTACCTCGCGCCACTCGGGGATCACTCCCCAGGTGATCAGCGTCGTCCCGAGGATCACGAGGACGTCGCCGTCCTCGTTGGCTCCAGCCACGAGCTGCTCGGCGAGCGCGTCGACCGTGCCCCCGCCCACGACCATGCCATCGATGGTCGCCACGGAATCGTTGCCGGAAACGATGCGCGGGAGCTGGGCCACAGTCGCCCCCGCATCGGTGGTGATCTTCTCGTCCCACGCCGTGTAATCGAACAACGGGTGTGTGGTGACAGCCGTGACCGAATCGAGTGCACCGATCCCGGTGAGCGCGTAGTTCGCGACGGCCTGGGCGGGCCAGAAGCCCGCCGCGTCCGGTGCCTGCTGCGCGCACCAATGAAGGAAGGACACGACCTCGCCACTCTCGGCCGGCGTCTTGCCCGACACCGCACCGCCGCGCGCGTCGCCGTACAGCAGTCCTGGCGTGATGGGCCGGCCGCGGCGGTCGACCGCACACAACGACGGAACCATCGCCGCCACGTTGACCCCTTTGATGTGAAGACCCTCGCTCACCCGTCGAAACGCGGTGCGAACGTTCCGTCGCCAGGCCTTGTTCGCGTCGTGTTGGAACAGATCGGCGGCCGGACTCTCGACCGCATGCGGCACACGCGCCCGCGCCAGCACGGTGCCGTCGCCGTCGACGGCGAGCGCCTTCACCGATGTGGTGCCGATGTCGATGCCCACCGTGATGCCGTCTCGGCCCTCGTTCATGCCGACCCATCCCCCCGATCTGACGCACGTGTCAGGTTCGACCGTTACGCTGCGGAAGCGTAGGCCCTCTGACCAGGAGTAACGATGCCGACCTACCAGCCCGGCACCCTCGGACCCGTCGCCCGCGACCCGGAGCAGAAGTTCTGGGACCCTGAGATCCAGACCATGCCCCGGGACCAGCTCGCCGATCTGCAGCTGAGCCGACTGCAAGAGCTCGTCGATCGCGTGCTGAAGAACCCGGTGCCGTTGTTCGAACGCAAGCTGCGCGAAGCCGGTGTCGAGCGCGCCGAAGACATCGCTTCGTTGGACGACATCAACTCCATTCCGACCACGATCAAACAAGAGCTGCGCGACTCCGAGGCCTCGCAACCGCCGTTCGGGGACTACCGCTTCACCGATCGGCGCGAATGCGTTCGCCTCGGCACATCGACCGGAACCACCGGCACACCCACGATCGCGCTGTTCACGCGCAAGGACATCTGGCTCGAGTACGAGTCGGCCGCACGGGTCTGGTGGCGCAACGGCTGGCGACCGGGCCAGGTCGTCACGCACGCACATCCCGCGTACCTCTACGGCGGCGGTGCGATGTTGTCGGGCAGCCTCGAGTACTTCGGCGCACTCAACGTGTGGGTTGCTCCGCCCGACACCGACGAGCTCGCGGAACAAGCCATCAAGATGTGGCAGCGCCTCACACCCGATGTGTCGATGGTGGCGTTCAACCTCGGTCGCTTTCAGGAAGTCGCGGCGAAGATGGGTCTCGACCTCGGCAAGGACGTCGGGCTGCCGGGGTTCCAGCTCAAGGGGTTCAGCGACCGCGGCCTGCCGATGATGACGGCGGGTCTCGAGTGCTACGCCTACGCCGCCGGGCCCTGCGGCGTGGACCCGGGCGGACACATCCACGAGGACTGGGCGATCGTGCAGGCGCTCGACCCGAAGACCGGTCGCGACGTCCCGGACGGTGAGTGGGGAAACCTCGTCGTGACCACCCTCGACCGCGACAACGGCCTGCTGCGCTACGACCTCGAAGAAGCAATCACCCTCGTCCGTGAGCCCTGCGCCTGTGGCGAGACGACCATCCGGGGCTGGTGGGGCGGGCGGTTCAAGGACTTCCTCGACTGTCAGGGCAAGTACTTCCAGGTCGGCGAAGTCGAGAACGCGTTGCGCACCGTCGTCGAAGTCAACCAACCAACGCTCGAGTACGTGGTGGTCAAGCCCACCGACAGCGAAGCTCCGCTCCGGCTTCGGGTCGAGCTGCTCGAGGGCGACACCGATCTGGCACGCGGTCGGTGCATCGACGCCATCAAGCAACGCGTCGGCATCGACGCCGACGTCGAGATCGTGGACCGCGAGTCACTGGATCGGAGCGGCTACAAGGCCGTCCGACTCGTCGACGCCTGAGGACTAGCGGCTAACCGCCGACCGCTCCCGACACGAAGCGGATGTTGATCGGGTAGCGGTACCACTCGCCTCGGCTCGCAGCCATCGACGCCTGGATCATGAAGATCAAGCCGACTATCCAGATGACGAAGAACGTGACGAATCCGACGAGCACGATCATCAAGACGAACGAAATCATGTAGCCGATGAACAGCGTGATGTGGAAGTTGAGTGACTCTGCGGCGTGATGCCGCACGAATGGATCCTTCTCACCGTTCACGATGTAGATGATCAGGGGTCCGACGAAACCGGTGAAGATGCCCAACACCTCGGCCAACACGGCCATCGTCTTCGGATCCATGCTGGTTCCTGCGGCCGCTGTGCTCGCCGCCGCGACCTGGCCCCACTGCTGCCCGTCCCACCAACGCATCTGACCGTTCGGATCCGGGTACCAACCGGCAGGTGCCGCGCCACTCGGCTGTTGCTGCTCCGTCACGAGGCCCCAGCGTACGCTCGACCTTCGTGGACGACGAGACCGAGCACGTTCTCGCGGGCGGCGTGGCCAACCCCGGCGCAGTCGTTCGCGTCGGCGACACCGTGCGGCGCCCGAAGAAACCTCAAACGGCGACCGTGCACTTGTACCTGCAGTACCTGGTCGACCGTGGTCTCGGGGACGTCGTACCCACACCGCTCGGGTTCGACGCGAAGGGTCGCGAGATCCTGACCTACCTCGAGGGCGAGATCGCACTTCCTCCTCACACCGCCTGGTCAGCCGGTGACGAGCTACTCGTGAGCGTCGCCGAACTTCAGCGCCGACTCCATGACGTCGCCCGCGACTACCAGCCACCGGACGATGCCGTTTGGGACGACGCCGTCGGTCAGGGCTACTTCCCCGCTGGCATCGGCGGCCCGATCGTCTGCCACAACGATCTTTGCGTCGAGAACGTCGTGCTGCGTGGCGGCCGGGCCGCCGCGATCATCGACTTCGACTACGCGCGCCCCGTCGACCCGCTGTTCGACATCGCGGTCGCCGTCCGCCACTGGGCGCCGATGCGCTCGCCGCGGGATCTCCACGTGCTCGGGATCGAGGTAGACGTCCTGCAACGGTTCCGCGGGTTCCTCGACGTGCACGAGCTCGAGGTCTCACAACGCGAACGCGTCGTCGGGATGATGGGACGGTTCCTCGACCGCGCCTTCGACAACGTGCAACGGCTAGCCCAGGCCGGGCAGCAAGGCTTCGCCGACATGATCGCGGACGGCTATCTCGAACAGAACCGTCGCTCGGTCGACTGGCTGCGGCTCAACCGGGCCGGGCTGGCGAGCTGACGGTCAACCCCTCGGCACCTCGATGACCGTCGCCGCACCCATTCCACCGCCAGCGCACAGCGAACCGACGCCGTAACCGCCGCCGCGCCGGCGCAGCTCGTGCAACAGCGTGACGAGGATGCGAGCGCCCGAGCACGCGACGGGATGTCCGAGGCCCACCGCGCCACCGTTCACGTTGACGATGGTCGGATCGAGATCCAACACCTTGATCGTTCCGACCGTCATGGATGCAAAGGCCTCGTTGATCTCGACCAGGTCCATGTCGTCGAGCTTCAATCCGGCCCGGTCGACGGCGCGCGGGATCGCGAGCGTGGGCGCGATGCCCGTGTCCTCCGGTGGGACACCAACCGCACACCACGAGCGCACGATGCCGAGAACCTCGAGACCGTTGGCCGACGCATAGTCGCCGTCGGCGATCACCAACGCGGCCGATGCGTCATTCAGTGGCGACGAGTTGCCCGGCGGTGATCGTGCCGTTGGGCACTCCGGACAGCACCCGCAACGACGCGAGCTTCTCGAGCGACGTGTTGCGGCGCGGGTGCTCGTCGGTGTCGAAAGTCGTGACCTCGCCGCCCCAGCCGCGCACCTCCATCGGCACGATCTCGGCGGCGAAGCGACCCTCGTCGATCGCGGCCACCGCCTTCATGTGCGAGCCGTAGGACCACTCGTCCATCTCTTCGCGGGTGACGCCGACCTTGCGGGCCGTGTTCTCGCCCACGGTGATCATCATGTTCATGTTGGGCGCTTCGGGACTGTCCGGATGGCTCGGCGACAACCACTGCTCCATGATCCCGTAGGCGTGCGACGGCTTGCGGTAGGTGACGGGCGACTGGGTCATCGCCTCGGCCCCACCGGCGATCACGACCTTGTCCATGCCGGCGCGGATGTTGGCCGCCGCAGTGTCGACCGCGGTCATGCCGGTCGCGCATTGTCGGTTCAACGCCAGACCCGGAGTGTCGGGCGGCAGTCCGGCGTCGTTGGCGATGTAGCGCGCGATGTCGCCTCCGCCTTGGAGCACCTCGCCGAGGATCAGGTCGTCGACCTCGTCGGCCGGGATCCCGGACCGCTTCAGCGCCTCGACCACGCTGGCCTTGCCGATGTCGTAGATCGACGTGTTGGCGAGCGACCCTTTGTAGGCGTCGGCGATAGGAGTACGGACTGCGGAAACGATGACGGCTTCACCCATGGCGGCAATTGTCGTACCTGACGCCGGTGTCAGCAACCCGCGATAACCTCCGCGCCTGATGGGGACACTCGAAGCGAAGATCGCGATCGTCACCGGTTCGGGGCGAGGCATCGGCCGGGCCGAGGCATTGTTCCTGGCTGCCGAGGGCGCCAAGGTCGTGGTCAACGACGTGGACGGCGACCAAGCCAAGGCCGTCGTGGACGAGATCAACCGGAACGGCGGTACCGCCCTCGCCAACAGCGACGACGTGGCGTCGTGGGCCGGGGCCGAGGCGATCGTCGACCAGGCCGTCGCCGAATGGGGCCGCCTCGACATCCTGGTGAACAACGCCGGAGTGATCCGCGATGCCATGAGCTTCTCGCTCTCCGAAGATCAGTGGGACGACGTCATTCGGGTCCACCTCAAAGGCCATGTGGCGTGCGCGCGGTTCGCGGGGGCGCACTGGCGTGCGCGTTCGAAAGCGGGTGAGCAGGCGGTCACGGGCCGCATCATCAACACCGCGAGCGAGTCCGGGTTGTACGGCCTGGCCGGTCAGATCAACTACGCGACCGCCAAGGCCGGCATCGCCTCGATGACGATCGTGCTCGGACGCGAGCTGCAGAAGTACGGGGTGACCGTCAACGCGATCGCGCCCCGTGCCCGCACCCGCATGACCGAGACCGTGCTGCAGGGGATGGAAGCTGCGCCTGGCGAGTTCGACGACTGGGATCCCGGGCAACATCGCGCCGGTCGTTGCTTGGCTGGCCGGTGACGATGCCGCCGACGTGAGCGGCCAGGTGTTCGTGGTCTTCGCGAACCGCGTACACCTCATGGACGGCTGGGATCTGTTGAACACGGTCGAGACCGACGGACGCTGGACCATCGACGAGTTGAAGGACCGCAAGGACGTGCTCTTCGGCGACCGCAAACACGGGCTGCCCAAGATGGGCTTTGGTTCGTGAACCCGAATCATGGGTGATCTGCTCGTCGATCAGTTGCGGACGATGGCGGCCGCGCATCCCGACGCGACTGCATATGTCGATCTCGACAGCGGCGACACGATCGACTTCGCGTCGTGGAATCGCCAGTCCAACCAGATCGCTCGGGGGCTCGTCGCCCTCGGGCTGAGCAAAGGCGATCGGGTCGCGCTGCACCTGCCCGGCACCCGCCTCTTCCCCTGGATGATCACCTACGCCGCGATCCACAAGGCCGGCGGCGTGGCCGTACCCACCAACACCCGGCTCACACCGAACGAGCTGCACACGATCCTCAGCCACGCCGAGATCACCGGCGCGATCACGTGCGACGAGCTGTTGCCGCTGCTCACCGACGTACGAGGTTTGTCCTCGCTGCGTTTCGTGGTGAACGTCGACGGCGCGACCGACGCGACCACCGCCGTCGCCGACGTGTTCGATGACGACGACTCCGACTTCCAGGTGCCGGTCGACGAGAGCGACCTGGCCGACATCATGTACACCTCGGGCACCACGGGCCTGCCGAAGGGCGTCGCCGTTCGGCACCGGAACGTGGCCATGATCCCGAACAGTGAGCCGGCGTGGTCTGGCAACTGTTGGATGCATTCCTCGCCGCTGTTCACCTTCGCCGGCATCGGATTCATCTACAACCCGATGAAGATGGGTATGGGCGGGCTCTATCAAGCCAGGTTCGATGCCGGCCGATGGCTCGAGTACGTCGAGAAGTGGAAGCCGACGATGGGCTTCATCGTCCCCGCCATGGCCCAGCTCATCATCAACCACGAACGGTTCGACGTCGCCGATCTCTCCTCGCTCAACCTGCTGTCGATCGGGTCGGCCCCATTGGCGCCCGAGACCTTGCTCGTGCTGCTCGACAAGCTCCCCAACGCGTCGGTGTCCAACAGCTACGGGATGACCGAAGCCGGGCCCGCCTTCTGTGTGACGCCGAAGGCCGAAGCGGGGCGCCGCTTGGGCTCGGTCGGCATTCCGATGCCGCCGATGGAGATCCGCATCGTCGCGCCCGAAAGCGACGACGACTGTGCGCTTCGCGAGCACGGCGAGGTGCTGGTACGCAACAAGGGACGCCAGCGCGAGTACTACAACGACCCCGAGGCGACCGCCCGCACCTGGTCCGACGACGGTTGGTTGCGCACCGGCGACATCGGATACCTCGACGAAGACGGCTACCTGTACCTGTGCGGACGCATGAAGGAGGTCATCATCCGAGGCGGCAACAACATCTACGCCACCGACGTCGAGGCGGTCCTGTACGAGCACCCGTCGGTGCTGGAGGCGGCGGCCGTGGGGTTCCCCCACGACGTGCTCGGGGAGGACGTCGGCGCGTTCGTCGTCGTGAAGCCGGGCGAACGCCTCGATGCGGAGGTGCTGACCGCGTTTTGCGCCGAGCGCCTCGCCGACTACAAGGTTCCCCGGCGGATCGCGTTCCTCGACGAACTGCCGCGTAACGCGACCGGCAAGGTCTTGAAGCACCAACTGAAGGAGCAGGGATGGCACTCGATGAGCTGAAGGGCAACGACCTCGGTACACAGCGGGTCGTGATCGAGCGAGCCCCGGTGCCCGTGTTCGCCCGATCGTTGGGCGACGACCCGGCCGCGTACAAGGGCGACGCCGCCGCGGTGCCACCTACGTTCCCGTTCGCGATGGCCTACTGGGGCACGCTCGACGGCGAGGTGCAGGGACTCCCGATCGGAGACCTCCGCAAGCGAGGGATGATCCTCCACGGCGAGCAGGAGTTCGCGTATCACCGCTGGCCGAAGGTCGGCGATGTGCTCGAGGGCCACCGCACGATCTCGGACGTCTACGAGAAGGACACGTCGTCGGCCCGGATGGAGTTCTACGTGATGGAGACCGACTGGCGCGATGCGTCGTCGGGCGAACCGGTGGTCACCGACAAGTTCACCCTCATCGTGCGAGCCAAGAAGGACTAGTCGCTGGGCGTCGAACGCACACCCAGCGTTGGCACCTGATCGAGCAAGTGGTTGGCGGCCGAGGCGGTCTGCGCTCGTACCGAAACCACCGTGCGCGGGTCGGTGCTCGCACCCCATGCCGCCCCCAACGGCACGTACACCCGTTCGTGGTGCTCGATGCCGGCATCGTCGAAGGCCTCGACGACGACCTCGAGGTCGGGCGCGAGAACGTCGATCACCTCGACCAAGTCATCGGGGTCGTGTACCGGCCGACCGGACGAGTCGGTGGAACCACCGAGGAGCCGATGCCACAACCCGAGCACCGGTTTCATCGGCTCGCCCTCCCGTGGTCGACTACCACCGCAGGCCATCCAGGAACGTCGACACCAAGCCCACGGTCGAATGCGGATTGTCGCCTGCCGCCAGGTGACCAGCCTTTTCCACCGTCTCGAGCCGAGCGTCGGGGATGAGGGCCGCGACCTCCTCCGCGCCTTGTTTCGACAGCACATCACTGGCGTCACCGCGCAGCACGAGTACCGGGCACTGAAGGCGCCCCGCCGCGTCGTCCACGCCGGCGAGGAACGTGTCGAGATTGTCGGCCGGATGTTCTTCTTGCGGTGCCTCCCGGAACCGTCGCCCCATGCCGTGCTTCCACTCCCAACGACCGTCGTTGCGCTGACGCAGGTTACGGGTGAGGCTCGCAGGCCGTACGCTCTTGCGCTGCGGCAGATACTTCGCGATCTCCGTCGCGGCTTCGTCGAGCGAGGCGAACGATTCGTGGGCCCGCATGAAGTCGACGATCTTGCGCACGCCCTCCGGCTCGAGCTTGTGGCCGACGTCGATCAACGCGATGGCCGCGACCCGATCCGGGTGCACGTCTCCGAACACGATGGAGGTCAGGCCTCCGAGCGATGCACCGACGAGCGCGACGCGAACCATGCCGAACTCGTCGAGCAGCGGCGGAATCGTCTCGGCGATCCCCATCGGACCGAAGCCGTCGACCAACGAGTCCGAGTCGCCGTGGTTCGGGAGATCGGGCGCCAACACGTGATAGCGGTGGCCCAACGCCGCGCCCACCTCCTCGTACATGTACGCGGTCTGGCCTCCACCGTGCAGGCACAACACGTCGGGTAGTCCGCCGTGTCCCCATTCCAGATAGTGGACCTGGCGGTCCTCGACGATCGCGAAACCGCTGCGACCGCCCTTGGGAACGTCGTGGCGCGGGACTCCGGCGCCGTCGGGCGGATCGGGTGTAGCAGCAGCGCTCATTGCGCAGATCTGAGCATGCCAATGAGGCTGACGTCCACGTCAGGGTTGCCCGCTGACGTGGCAAGCTGCGCCTCATGGCCACCGATCAACCCCTCGACCTGCTGCATTCGCTGACGATCGGCGACATCGTCCGCGAACACCGCCGGAGCTACCCCGAGCGGCTCGCGATGGTCGACGGCGACATCCGGTTGACCTGGCCGCAGTTCGACGACCGGGTCAACCAGCTGGCGAACGCCCTCCGCGCCGATGGATTTCGGGCGGGCGATCGCATCCTGTGGCTCGGTCAGAACTCGTTCCGCATCCTCGAAGGCCTCTGCGCCGCCGCCAAGCTCGGGGGCGCGTTCTGCCCGGCGAATTGGCGGCAATCACCGCAGGAGCTCGTGTTCGTGATCGACGACGTCGACGCCGCGTTCGTCATCTGGCAAGAAGCCGAGATCGGCGATGTCGTTCGCGAGGCACGTGAGTTGAGCAGCTCGACGGCGACATGGGTACAACACGATGCTTCGGGTGACGGCTCCTACGAGGCGTTCCTGGCTGCGGGCGCCACCGATGACCCCGGCATCGACGTGGACCCCGCCGACCCGGTGTTGATGATGTACACCGCGGCGTTTGCCGGTACCCCGAACGGCGCGATGTTGAGTCACACCGCCGTACTCGTGCAGGACCTCATCATGGGGATGATGCAGGAGATCACGAACGAGTACGTCTACCTCGACTGTGGACCGCTGTTTCACATCGCGACGTTCATGACGACGATGGCGACCCTCCACTTCGGCGGCACCAACGTGTTCACGCCGCGGGTCGACGCCGAGGAGCTCTGCCGCCTGATCCAGGACGAGCGGTGCACCGGCGCGTTCATCATGGGGCCCACGATCGGCGAGATCGTCGAGCTGAACAAGGACAACAAGTATCAACTCAAGACGCTGCGCACGTTCGGTGGCGCGCCGGCGTGGAACGAGATGATCACCGTCGACACCAGCCCGTGGGCCCGCAAGCCCGCCGGCTTCGGACAGACCGAGGTCATGGGCATGCTGACCCTGAATGCCTGGGGTGGCGAGGCCATCGGCACATCGGGTCGACCGACGCCGATGGTGCAGGTGCGCATCGTCGACCCTGATGGCAACGAGGTACCCCTCGGCGAGACAGGTGAGATCACGGCGCGGGGGCCAACCGTCATGAACGGCTACCACAACCGGCCGGAGCTCAACGCGCAACGCCTCGCTGATGGATGGCACCACACGAACGACCTCGGCCGGCGCGAGCTCGACGGCTCGGTGACGTTCGTCGGGCCCAAGGGACGTCTGATCAAGTCCGCGGCCGAGAACATCTACCCTGCAGAAGTCGAAGGCTGTCTGCAACGTCACCCCGCGGTGAAGGAAGCCGCCGTCATCGGCATCCCCGACAAGAAGTGGGATCAGAGCGTCAAGGCGATCATCGTGTTGAAGGATGGTGAGCGCGCGACGGCCGATGAGCTCATCGAGCATTGCCGGGCGAGCATCGCGTCCTACAAGAAGCCGCGCACGGTCGAGTTCATCGACGCGATGCCTCGCGACGGATGGCTCGTCGACTATGACGCTTTGGACGAGCGCTTCGGTGGCGGCGGCTACCCCGGCAAAGGAAGTTGACCATGACGTATGACCCTGCGGGCAAGCGAGTTCTCATCACCGGGGCCTCCTCGGGCATCGGCGCGGCCATGGCCCGAGGGCTGGCCGAGCGGGGCGCGGTCGTCGGCATCTGCGCGCGCCGTGAGGACCGGCTCCGAGCAGTCCTGAACGACTGCATGGTCCACAGCCCGGATTCGCGCATGTGGGTGGTCGACCTGAGCGATCTCGACGCGGTCACCGACTTCACCACTCGCGCCATCGCCGATCTCGGTGGGCTCGACCTGCTCATCAACAACGCCGGCATTCCCAAGCGGCGCACGATCCAGGCGATGAGACCCGACGAAGTCGACACACTGATGCAGATCAACTACCTGTCGCCGGTGCGAATCATGTTGGCCGCCCTACCCTCGCTCCTTGCCTCAGGCCGCGAGCAGGACGAGCCGGCGCACATCGTCAACATCTCTTCCGTGGCCGCCCGCCTCTCGCCGCCGGGCGAGGCGGCATACGCCGCCTCGAAATCCGCGGTGGCAACGTTCTCGGAATGCTTGGCCGCCGAGCTGTGGAGCGAGCCGGTGCGCGTGCATCTGGTGAATCCCGGTGTCATCGACACCGACCTGTTCGATCCCGACATGCCCGACAACGACCAGTTCATCGTCGACGACGTCGAACGGCTCGACCCCTCTTCCGTACTCGACGCCGTCCTCCAGGCCCTGAGCACTGGCGCGGTCGAGACATGGGTGCCGGAGTGGTTTGCCGACGTCGTCAAGGTGAAGGTCGACGACCTGAACGGCTACCTCGAAGGGGCGTCGTCGTACTGGCGAGACAAGCAGGCCAGGCCCTAAAGCTGACGCCGACGTCATGGTAGGTTGCCGCCGATGACGGACCCGCCGGCGCACGAGGTCGCTCGATGAACGTGACCGGGGCGTCGGTGCTCGTCACGGGGGCTTCCTCCGGCATCGGCGCCGCCCTCGCCGTTCAACTCGCCGAGCGCGGCGCACGGGTCGGTCTGCTCGCTCGCCGTGCCGACCGACTGGGCGAAGTGCTGGAGCACTGTCGAGCCGCCGGCGCCGAGGCCGAGATGTGGGTCGTCGACCTCGACGATGTCGACCGCGCCGTCGAGGCCGCCGAGGAGGCCTGGGCTCGGTTCGATGGGCTCGACGTGCTGGTGAACAACGCCGCCATCCCGAAACGTCGTCGCGTCACCGAGCTCACCGCGGCCGAGCTCGACCAGGTCATGCGCATCAACTTCACTGCGCCGGCTCGGATGACCATGGCGTTGCTCCCGGGGATGCTCGACCGTGATTCGGGCGTGATCGTCAACGTGTCGAGCCTGGGTGGACGGCTAGGGATCCTGCACGAGACGTCCTACTCGGCGAGCAAGTTCGCGTTGTGCGGATGGAGCGAGGCGCTGGCCCTCGACCTGTGGAACACCGGGCTGAAGGTCCGCCTCGTGATCCCCGGGCCGATCGCGACCGAGATCTGGGACCTACCCGACAACGAAGCGCCGCTCTACAACGGACCGTTCGAGCCACCCGAGACGGTCGCGGCCGACATCATCGGTGCGATCGAAGGCGACGCGTTCGAGGTCTACTCACCCGACATGAAGGCCATTGCCGAGTTCAAGACGGCCGACATCGACACGTTCCTGGCCGGCGCCGCCGCCATGGGCGATACCGAGGCATCTTCGTGAGAGCGCTCGTCTTCCTCACCGATCCCGAGCCTGTCGATCCGCCCGCGCCCGACGCGCACCGCCTGGTGCAACATCTCGCGTCCACGCCGATGAAGGTCGAGGACGTGCCCGATCCCACCCTCATCGCCGACGACTGGGTCGTGTTGAAGACCCGGCTCACCGGCATCTGCGGTTCGGACTCGAAGCAGATCCTCATGGACTTCGAAGACGCGGGCGACAGCCCCATGACCGCGCTGATCTCGTTCCCACAGGTCATGGGCCACGAGGTCGTGGCCGACGTCGTCGAAGTGGGCGCCGCGATCGACGACCTCGAAGTCGGCCAGCGTGTGGTGTTGAACCCATGGCTGTCGTGCGCGCCCAGAGGCATCGACCCGATGTGTCCCGAATGCCAGAACGGCAACTTCAGCGCGTGTTGGAGCTTCGTCGACGGGCGCTTGGCCCCGGGTATCCACACCGGCAACTCGAAGGACGCTACGGGCGGCTTCGCCGAGTACCTGCCGGCGCATCGGTCGATGGTGTTCGCCGTGCCCGACGATGTCACCGACGAGGTCGCAGTGCTCGCGGATCCGTTCTCGGTCTCGTTGCACGCGATCACCCGCAACCCACCACCGGACGGCGGCCGGGTCGTCGTGTACGGCTCCGGGGCCCTGGGCACGACGTCGCTCGCGATCCTGCGAGCGTTGTACCCCTCCGTCGAAGTGGCGAGCATCGCCCGTTGGCCCGCGCAAGCGGCATTGGCCGAACGCCTCGGCGCCACGGTCTTCGCGCCCGAGCCTCGCGACGCACTCATCCGTGCGTTGGCGGATTGGTCCGGCGGCATCGTCCGCAAGCCCTGGGAAGGGCTCCCGCTCGTCTATCCGGGCCACATCGACACCGTGTACGACACCGTCGGTTACCCCGAGACGCTCGAGGTGGGCCTGCGCGTTCTGGCGCACGGCGGAAAGCTGGTGCAAACGGGCGTGGCGTCGCCGGCTCGATTCGAATGGACGCCGTGGTACTTCAAGGAGCTGCATCTCATCGGGTCGAACGCGTTCGGCATCGAGGAGGTCGACGGCGTGCGCAAGCACGGCATGGAGCACTACCTCGACCTCGTGCGTTCCGGGCGGGTCGACCTCACCGGCATGCTCACGCACGAGTTCCGACTCGACCAGTGGCGTGATGCGATGATGACGATCATCGATCAAGGCGAAACCGGGGCCATCAAGGTGGCCTTCGACTTCCGGTGAGCCGGGAGCCCACGCTCGAGCATCTCCTGTCGCGCGCACCGTGGCTCGTCGTCGACGGCGACCGGCGCGTCGCCGACATCACCGAGCGGGCCAGCCGGGTGGCAGGAGGCCTGCGAGCCCGCGGGGTGCGGCGCGGTGACTCGGTCGCGTTCCGATCGCGGAACACCGTCGATTCCGTCCTCGTGTACCGAGCGTGCTGGCGCGTCGGAGCCCGCGCCGTCCCGCTCCACCACCGGTTCGGCCCGCGTGAAGTCGACGACCTGGTCGATCAGGTCGAACCGAGCCTGGTGCTCACCACCGACGCGGAGGTTGACGAGCTGGGTCGGGCCGACGCCGCGACCGAGATCGATGCCGAACCCGACGACGACGCGGTGGTGTTGTTCACCGCGGGGTCGACCGGTCAGCCGAAGGGCGTGCGCCACACCCATCGGTCACTCGTCTACAAGACCACCCTCATGATCGGGGTGCACGAGCTGGTGCCGTCCGATGTGGTCCTCATGCCCGCGCCCCTCGCGCACATCTCCGGGCTGCTCAACGGAATCCTCGTGTCCGCCGCCGTCGGAATGACGACCGTGCTGCTCGATCGATGGTCACCATCGATCGCGCTCGAGCTGATCGAGCGTGAGCGCGTGTCGTTCATGGTCGGACCGCCCACCTTCTTCGTCGATCTCATGGACGACCCATCGTTCTCCGCCCGGCGCGTCGAGTCGTTGCGCCTCGTCTCGTCGGGTGGAGCCGGTGTGGCCGCGACCTTCGTCGAACGCGCAACCGACGAGCTGGGTGCATTGGTGAAGCGGTCATACGGTTCGACCGAGGCGCCGACAGTGGCGACGTCAGAGGCTGGCGACGACCCCATGCTCGCCCGTTTCTTCGATGGCCACGTCATCGGCGATGCCGAGCTGCGCATCAGAGAGGGCGAGCTGCAGGTCCGGGGCCCCGAGCTCTTCGCCGGCTACCTGTCCGACGAACAGACGATCAGTGTCATGACGAGCGACGGATGGTTTCGAACCGGCGACCTCGCCCAGATCAACGCCGACGGTTGGTTGACCATCACCGGACGCATCAAGGACGTGATCATCCGGGGCGGCGAGAACATCTCGGTACGCGAAGTCGAGGACATCCTGTTGGCCCACCCCGAGATCTCGGAGACGATCGTCGTCGGCGTCCCGCACGAACGGCTGGGTGAGCAAGTGGCCGCGATCGTTGTGTCGTCGGCCGACTTCACCGTGGACGACTGCCGCCGATGGTTCGCAGAACACGAGATCGCTCGGTTCAAGACTCCGGAGAGGGTGCTGCGCGTCGAGCAGCTGCCCAGACTTCCCAGCGGGAAGATCGACCGCGAGCACCTGAAGGAACTGGCTCGACCGCAGCCGGACGTCAATTGATCACGGCCTGAACCTCGACCACGCGTACCGGGACGGTCGCGGCTCGTGTGATCGGGCCGACATCGGCGCCGGTGCCGTCGGTGGCGTGCCACGCCACGGCGTAGGTCACCGTGGCAGTCACCTGGTACACGCCGTCGGGCTGGGTGTACGACGGCGAGCCGAACGCGTGGCCGCACGTACTCGTCTGCTCGTCGGCCGGTTTCGACACCTCGTAGCTGGTCGCCCGGCCCTCGACACGTGAGCGTGTATCCGTCGCCGGTGTCCCATTCCACGAACTCCGGGCTGGCGGTGACCGTGGCCGTGACGCCCGTGACGCTGGCCGCTGCCTCGGCCGGCGCCCAGAGCGTGTCGACCCAAAGCCAGCTCTGCAGACCAACGAGCTGGTCGCCGGGCGGGTTGAACCGCACGATCGGGTCGGACAACTCGAGTCGTTCGAGGGCGAGCTCCGCGGCCCGCTCACCGGCCATGAGACCGACGAACGGATCGGCTGGGTCGTACACGCCGAACCAGCTGTAGACGAGCTCGCCGGTCTGGTCCCAGCACTGGAGCCCGTAGATGAGGCCCGCCACAGGTTGTCGGGGCCCGCTGCCGTAGTCGATGTTGATCGACACGCTCGACGACGAGCCGTTCTCGAACCCGTAGTACCCACATGTCCAGTGCGGCCCGTCGCCTCCGCCCCGTCGCTCCCACGACGCCACCGTGCCCGATGGGGCGGCAATCGCGATGGCCACCGGTGTTCCGCCGACGATCACCGCCCCGCCCTTGGCCCCGCCCGTGTGCTCGCCGATCTCCGCGCCGGAGGTGCCCGTCGCCGCGAGCCAGGACAGCAACGCGGAGATCAGTGCGAGCCGGGCACGGCGCACCCTCGCACCCCCTCCCAGCGGTCGAGGAGAGTGTTCTCGGACACCTTCCACACTCCCTCACTCACGACCAGCGTGGTCTCGAACAACTTGGTGGCCACGGCGTCGTTCAGAACCCGACCATCGGCGAGAGCGACCTGCTGGGCACGATCGATCACGCAGTCGTGCACGACGGCCCGAACATCGGTCGCTTGCACGATCATCGCCGTGTGCGTGTATTGCGTGCCGCTCGGAAGGCGATACGCAATACCGAACTGCTGGTTCTGGAGCACCGCATTCCGTGCGTTGGCCAACACCTCCCCCGTGCGGAACTTCGCCAAATCGGGGTGGGTCGGGTCGGGCGGATCGTTCACCGTCAGGGTCGATCGGTCGAACCCCTCTACCGCGTCGAGTACCCGGTCGTGGATCGAGGTCGGACGCTCCTCGTTCGTCGCGACCGGCGATCGTCGGGTCGTTCGCCACTCGCGTCGATGTCGACGTGCCCACCGTCGTCGATGCGCTACTACACGCACGACGCGACGAATGCCGCGACAGCAATGAATCTCCGCCACATGGTCCTCGCCTCGAGCCTCTTGGCCGACCGCCGTCGGCAACAGGCGGAATGTAGGGAGCGGGGACAGCCGCCGCAAGGGGGACGGGGGCGACTTTTCCTTAACTCAGATGACGCTCTCGCCGGCGTCGACGCGGGCGCGCAACAACGACGCGAGCCGCGCGCGATGGAACACGGCATCTCCGAACGAGACCTCATCGAGCTGCGCACGCTTCAGGTACAGGTGAACGTCGGATTCCCACGTGAAGCCAATGCCGCCGTGAACCTGCAAGCACGACGCGGTGACTCGCCGGCCGGCGTCCGAGCACCAGGTCTTCGCGGTCGACGCCGCCACCGAGCGGTCACGATCGTCGGCCGCGATGCACCACGCCGCGTAGTAGACGGCCGAACGCATGCCCTCCACGTCGACGAGCATGTCGGCACATCGGTGCTTGACGGCCTGGAAGCTCCCGATCGGACGGCCGAACTGCTCGCGCTCCTTCGCGTAGGCCACGGCCAGATCGAGTGCGGCGCTTCCGATGCCCAAGCAGCTCGGCGGCGTACGCCAGTGCGCCGACGTCGACGAGCAGGTCGACCAGCTCCTCCCCACCGAGGCGCCTCGCGGGCGTCGCATCGAATCGCAACCAACCGAGCTCGCGAGTGCGATCCATCGCGGCCTCGGCGACCGGCCTCACCCCCTCGAGGTCGACAGCGAAGACGGCTTGCTCGGTGCGAACGATGGCGAGATCCGCGGAGGGCCCGTAGACCACCGGCTCCGTCGTACCGTCGACGAACCAGTCGCCGTCGGTCTCGCGGGCGGTTATCGGTGTGAAGCTGACGGCTGCCACGGTCTCACCGCTCAGCACCTCGGAGACGAGGGGCGACCCGGCCCGCACCAAGACCTCGAGCGCAACGACCTGCTGCAGGATCGGTGCGGGCGCAGCGTGCGCGCCGACCTGTTCCAGCAACACCGCGAGCTCGACCCAACCCAGGCCCAGCCCACCGTTTGCTTCGGGCACGCCCGATACCCGTCCAGCCCTGCTCGAGCATCGCGGCCCAGAGCTTGCTGTCGAGCCCTCCGCCCGCGTCGACCACGGCGCGCACCTGGGTCGAGGAGGCAAACCCGTCGAGCAACTCGGCCGCCGCGTCCCGCAGCGCCAGCTGGTCGTCGCTGAGCTCGAAATCCATCGAGGCACAGTACCTGACGTCCATGTCAGGCTCGCACGCGACCACCTACGATGAGCGAGCCATGGATCTGCGCGCCACGCCCGAACAGGACGAGCTACGGGAGCAGTGCCGCGCCTGGCTGCGAGCCAACCTGCCGTGGGAGTACGGCAAGGGGCTACCACCACATTTCGACGACCTGGCCGAAGAGGTTCGCGTTCCTGCGCGGGTGGCAACGGGATCTGGCCGACGCCGGCTGGGTCGGGGTGACCTGGCCGGTCGAGTACGGCGGTCGCGCCGCCGGACCGCTCGATCACTACGTCGTGCAGGAGGAGCTGGCTCGGGCGAGGGCACCCGAGTTGGTCGGCCGCATCGGCATCAACCTCGTCGGGCCCACCTTGCTCGCGCACGGCAACGAGCGAGCAGAAGCAGCGTTGGCTCGCCGGACATCCTGCGGGCCGATCAGCTCTGGTGTCAGCTGTTCAGCGAGCCCGAAGCCGGCAGTGACCTCGCTTCGCTCCGCACCCGTGCGACCAAGGTCGACGGCGGTTGGCACGTGAACGGCCAGAAGGTGTGGACGTCCTATGCACAGTTCGCCGACTGGGGTCTTCTGCTCGCGCGCACGGACGTCGACGCCCCGAAGCACAAGGGCATCACTGCGATGGTGATCGACATGCACCAGCCCGGCGTCGATGTCCGACCCTTGCGTCAGATCACCGACGAGACCGACTTCAACGAGGTGTTCTTCACCGACGCCTTCGTGCCCGATGAGCACGTCGTCGGAGAGCTGAACAACGGCTGGCGCGTGTCGTCCTCCACGCTCACCCATGAACGGGGCACGAACCCTCGCCAGCTCGTGATCCACGCGCAGTTGCTCGAGGAGCTGCTTCGCCTCGCAATCGATCAGGAGCGATACGACGATCATCGATTGCAGCAGCGGCTGGCCGAGGCCTACGTCGAAGTCCGACTTTTCCAGCTGCACAACTGGCGGTCGCTGTCGCGGCTGCAGAATGGTCGCGAGCTCGGTCCCGAAGGCAGTGCCTTGAAGCTGTACTGGAGTGAGATGAGCAAGCGACTGCACGACACGGCCATGGCTGTACTCGGCGATCGCTCGTCACTGTGGTGGGGGGCCAACGGCAATCCCGGTGACGGCCGCTGGCAACGAAGTTGGCTGTACTACCAATCCGCGTCGATCTTCGCGGGCACGAACGAGATCCAGCGCACGATCATCGGTGAGCGGGTGCTGGGACTTCCGAGGGAGCCACGATGAACGCCGCCGACCAGAAGCCCTTTGGCACGATCCGATACGAGACCGATGGCAGCGTCGGCCACGATCACATTGCATCGACCGGACCAAGCCAACGCCCAGTCGATGCAGATGATCGACGAGATCGACCGGGCCTTCGACGTGGCGCGAGATGACGACTCCGTCCGGGTCGTGATCCTCGCAGCCGACGGCAAGCACTTCTCGTCCGGCCATGACCTCAAGGAGCTGGTTGGCCCCGATGCCGATCCTGCGCTGCGCGAGCGCCGGTCGACGGCCGAGGGCAAGTTCCGCCACGAGCGCAACGTCTACTTCGACAAGTGCGTCCGCATCTACGAGTTCCCGAAGCCGACCATCGCCGCCGTACAAGGCAAGTGCATCGCCGCGGGCGTGATGCTGGCCGCCATGTGCGACCTGATCGTCGCCAGCGACGACGCGTCGTTCCAGAACCCCGTGGCGCGCATGAGCGGCATGGGCGTCGAGCTCCTGGTCGAACCGTGGGAGCTCGGGATCCGCAAGGCCAAGGAGTTCCTCCTGACCGGCGACGCGATCGATGCCGACGAGGCGTGGCGGTTGGGCATGGTCAACAAGGTGGTGCCGCGTGACCAGCTGGCGGCCGTGACCCGCGAGATGGCCGACAAGATCGCCCTGGTGCCACCCGTGACCGCGGAACGGATCAAGGACTCGATCAACCAGACCTTCGAGTTCATGGGCAAACGCAACTCGTGGAACTTCCACTTCATGGCGCACCACTTCACCCACAACACCGCCACTGCGTTGGGCAAGCTCGACGAGCGCGAGCAGATGGGGTCGATGAAAGAAGTGTTCGACGCCCGTGACCGGGGCGATTCGTGACCGGTCCTCTGCACGGCCGACCCCTCGAAGGCCTGCGCGTCATCGATGTCGGAACCCGTATCTCCGCACCGTTCTGTGCCGGCCTCCTGGGCGAGATGGGTGCCGATGTCATCAAGGTCGAGCAGCCCGGCCACGGCGACTTCATGCGCGAGATCGGACCATTCGTCGCCGTCGACGGTGATGACGGTCCGGGTCACTCACTCTTCTGGTCGGTCGAGGGACGCGGCCGGCGGGGATGCACCCTCGATCTGCGCACGCCCGACGGCCAGAGGCTCTTCCGGGAGCTGTGCCTGCATGCCGACGTGGTTTGCGAGAACTTCCGTCCCGGCACCATGGAGCGATGGCACGTCGGTCCCGCCGACGTACACGAGCGCATCGTCATGGTCCGCATCTCGGTCTTCGGTCAGGACGGTCCCGACTCGTTGCGTCCGGGCCTCGATCGGCTCGGCATCGGCTACGGCGGCCTGCTCAACCTCACGGGCTACCCCGACCGCCCGCCCGTTCGCCCGGGTGTCACCGTGAGCGACTACCTCACCGGCGTGTTCGCCGCGCACGCCGCGCTGGCGGCCCTCTACCGCCGTGACGTTCACAACACCGGCAAAGGCGCGGTCATCGACGCTTGTCTCTACGGAGCAGTGCTGCGCATCCTCGAATGGACGATCGCGGGGTACGACCGCTTGGGCATCGTCCGCGAGCGTGAGGGCAACCGCCTCGCCAACTCTGCCCCGCTCGACAACTACCCAACCGCCGACGGCAAGTACGTCTGCATCGTCGCGGGCAGCGACGCCAACTTCCACCGACTGTGCAAGGCGATGGAACGACCCGATCTGGCCGACGATCCGCGCTTCACTCGGCTCGCCGATCGAGCCCAGAACGGTGATCTGATCAACGGCATCGTCGCCGAGTGGACACGGTCGCTCGCCGCCACCGACATCGAGCAACGCTGTGTCGAGTACGACGTGCCGGTCGCGACCGCCTACACCGCGGCGGACATCGCCAGTGACCCACACATGCAGGCTCGCCACGATCTCGTCACCGTCGACGATGCGACGATCGGTCCGGTGCTGCAGCAGTCGCCGTTCCCCCGTCTCGTGGGCGAGCCGGTCTCGGTCCCCTCGAGCGCCCCGAGACTGGGTGAGCACAACGAGGAGGTGTGGTGTGACCTCGTTGGTCTCACCAACGAGGAGCTCGCCGCCTACCAGGCGGCCGGCGTCATCTGAACGCGGGGATCACCTTGGTGCCCATCAACTCGATGGTCTGCATCACCTTGTCGTGCGGGATCTTGTAGGGGTTCACCAAACAGAGCAGTAGATCGACACCCGCTTCCTCGTACTTCTTGCAGGCTTCGATGCACTGTTCGGGGGTGCCGAGCACACATGCACCCGACTCGACGAGATAGTCGAGGTTCAGCAGGTCGAGCGATCCGTCGTCGTCGATCTTCTTCATGTCAGCGGCGTAGCCGTAGTTCCCGAGGTCTTGCTTGCGTTCGGCCATCCACTCCGCGACCTCGCCGATCTGGCGGGCGCCGGCCTTGGGGTACCACTCGAAGGACTCGCGAGCGACGTCCCATGCCTCGCGCTCGTCGTCAGAGCAAATGGCCATGGTGAACGTGGCTGCCTTGTTGTTGACGAAGCTCGTCAGTGGTTGCTCGCACGTGGCGATGGCCGCCCGATAGATGTCTATCTTGCGCTTGACCTCGTCGGGTGGAAGCCCGACGGCGAACGAACACAGTCCCAAACCGAGTCGGCCCATCTGCTCGTGGCCTTCGTCGCTCGTCGTGGCTCCGAACACCGGCGGGTGCGGGTCCTGGCGCGGTTTCGGCTGTACTCGCCGGCGCGGCATCGACCAATGTTTGCCCTCGAACTCGTACTCGTCGTTGGTCCATGCGCCGTGCACGTGCTCGATCGCCTCTTGCCACATCTCGCGCGTGTCCTTCGGGTCGATCCCGAAGCCCTCGAGCTCGATGCGCGTGGCCGAACGACCCGTTCCGAAGTCGACGCGTCCGTTGGACAGCAAGTCCAACACCGCCACGGACTCGGCCGTGCGCATCGGGTGGTTGTAGGGCTTGGGCATCAGCCGCACGCCGTAACCCAGGCGGATGCGCTCGGTCCGCGCCGCGATCGCGCCGTACAACACCTCCGGGTTCGAGCAGTGCGAGTACTCCTGCAGGAAGTGGTGCTCCACGGTCCAGAACGCGTCCCATCCCAGGCGATCACCGGCCACGGCCTGCTCGAGCGTCTCGTGGTAGGCGCGGTACTCGCTCTCTGCATCCCACGGACGCGGGACGGGGATCTCGTAGAAAAGGGCGAACTGCATGATCAAACCTCCGGTGCGAGTCCTCGCACGATGTGGTCCTGTACGAAACGGCGAACCGCCGCCGGGTCATCGAGATCGATCACAACCGATGGCATCACCGCGAACGACAACATGATCCTGACGATCCATTCCGCAACTTCTCGATGGTCGAGGCCGGCTCGGATCTCGCCGCGCTGCGGCGGCTTCGGAGAGCAGGGGCTGCCAGAACTGCACCCATTCGGTCACCAAGCCGTCGACGTTCGCCGCCAGCAAGGTGGCGAACAACGCATCGTCGTCGCCGAGCGCGGGAAGCGTCAGCGATTCATCCTGCATGTGCTCGCGGATGAACACCGCAGCTTCGGCGACCTGGGCGGCGAGTGTCCGACGGCGTCTCACCGAGGCCGCGCTGCTCTCGACGAACCGTTGCGCGGTGCGTCGCAACACCGCAGCTACGAGCGTGTTGCGGTCGGGGAAGTAGCGATAGACGCTGCCGCGCGACACCCGCGCCAGCTCGGCGACCTCGGCCATCGACACCCGACGCAGCCCGAACCGACGGACGGCTTCTTCACCGGCGTCGAGGATGCGCTCTCGGGTGTCGGTCGGGATCGGGGCCCGATCAGAGGTGACGGTCATCAGCCTGAACTTCTGGTGGCCTTAACTTCGGGTGGACTGAACAGTTGAACACTTTCTATCATTCTGTACATGACAGCGCTCGAAGACAAGGTCGTGGTGGTCACCGGCGGAGCGGCGGGCATCGGCCGATCCACGGCGGAGCTGGTCGAAGCCCAGGGCGGCACGGCGATCCGGGCTGACATCACCGGCGGCACCGACGTCGAGCCGCTGGACGTCACCGACGAGACGTCGGTGGCCTCGCTCTTCGAACGGGTCCACCGCGAATACGGCCGGCTCGATGGCGTGGTGAACGCGGCTGGGGTCGCCGGGGGTGGCCCCGTCCACCTGCTCGACCGGGTCGAGTGGGACCGAGTCATCTCCGTGAACCTCACAGGGACGTTCCTCGTGTGCAAGCACGCCGTGACTCGCATGCTCGACCAACCGATCCTCGACGGGCAGCGCGGTTCCATCATCACCATCGCCAGCATCGAAGGGCTCGAGGGCACCGCCGGGGGCAGCGTGTACAACGCGTCCAAAGGCGGCGTGGTGCTGCTGACCAAGAACATCGCCATCGACTACGGGCGCCAGGGCGTCCGCGCCAACGCGATCTGTCCCGGCTTCGTCAAGACACAGATGACCGACGGCGTCTTCGGCATGGAGGGCATGGAGCAGGTGCGCGAATCGGTGGTGCACGAACACAAGCTGCGCCGTATGGCCGAGCCCGAGGAGATCGCCTCCGTGGCGGCCTTCCTGCTCTCTCCCGCCGCGTCGTTCGTCTCCGGTCAAGCCATTGCCGTCGACGGTGCGTACACCGCAGGGCGCGACCATGGCGTGACGGAGATGATGGGCCTGTAGCGACGAACCGTGCCCGCTGCCGTGCGCTGCTCCCGCGGACAGGACATCATGGCGACATGATCGTTTCGGTGATCGTTCGACGATTGCGCGAGGGCAGCAACTTCCAGGACTTTCGGCGGGCGTGGTATCCGGATCAGGGCTTCGGTGTGCCATCGCGAGTGTTGAACGCGATTCGTGTCGATGACCCGAGGGAGATCCTGTCGATCGGCTTTCTCGACGTGACCCCTGACGATCTCGGTGATCTCGCGGCCGACATCGCCGCCGCGGAGGCCAAGCGGCACTACCGCATCGAAGGCGTCATCGAGGCGACCGAAGTCCGCGCGATCTACGAGATCGTCGACGACGAGGACTTCACCGACCGACCCCAGCCGTTCTCACCTGGCCCGCCCGGCGATGGGCTGACGAAGCCGGGCCACTGAGCTGGCCGGCGCTGGCCTCACGCAGGGTCGAGCACGAGATCCGCGACCCGCTCGCGATGGATCCCGTGGTAGCCGAGCAACAGGTCGTTCTGCTTGGCCCGGCGATAGTGCAGGTGGGCATCGCACTCCCAGGTGAAGCCCACTCCCCCGTGGATCTGGATCGACTCACCCGCGACATAGTTCGCCGACTCAGGGACGTAGGCCTTCGCCATTGCCGCCGCTTCGGCCCGCACGGGATCGTCTACGTCCGACGCCCACGCGGCATAGTGCGTGCCGACACGTGAGAGCTCGATGCGGTGGAGCATGTCGGCCGCCTTGTGTTTGATCACTTGGAAGGTCGCGATCGGACGGTCGAACTGCACCCGGACCTTGGCGTATTCGACCGCGAGGTCCTGGGCGGCCTCCATCGAGCCGACCAGCTCCGCGCAGAGCGCGACGCAGGAGTCGTCGACGATCCGGCGCCACAACGCCGTGTGATCGCCTTCGGGTCCCACGCGCTCGGCCACCGCTTCGTCGAGCTCCAGTCGTGCCACCTTGCGGCTGAGGTCCCACGTCGGGACGAGCTCGGCACGCGGTGCCTCGATGACGAACGTCCCGAGACCCTCTTGGGTACGGGCGACGACGAGAACCCAATCCGCGGTGTGACCGTCGAGCACCACCGGCTTGGCGCCCGTCAGCCGCCAGCGGCCCGTCTTGCGGCTGGCGCGCGTCCGCACGCGATCGACCACGTCACCGTGGCCTTCCTCGTCGAGGGCAACGGTCCCGCGCGTGGTGCCGGATGCCAAGGACGCCAGTCGGTCGTCGAGACCGAGTTGCTTGGCGGCCAGCGTGGCCAGCACGGCGGACGAGAAGAACGGCCCCGGGAAAAGGCTCCGCCCCATCTCCTCCATGAGCACCACGACGTCGACCATGCCCAGACCGAGCCCGCCGGCGTGGTGCGGCACGAGGACACCGGTCCAGCCCAGGTCGACGATCTGCTGCCAGACCTCGTCGGTCACTCCTCGGTCGTCGTCGAGCATCGCCCGCATGTAGGCGTTCGGGGCTCGACCGTCGAGGAAGGCGCGAACGGCGTTGCGCAGCTGCTCCTGCTCGTCGCTGAATGTGAACTCCATATCCTCGTCTTTCTGGGTCCTCGTCATCGTGGCGGCGGATCGGGAGAAACCTGACACGGATGTTAGTTTTCTCCTCATGGACTTCGCCTATACCGCCGAGGACGAGGCATTTCGCACCGAGCTCACCGATTGGCTCGACGAGAACCTCGAGAAGTTCCTCGCCGACTGGCCGACGGGAGAAGATGCCGAGGAGGCAGCAGGGCCGGGAGCGGGCGGGATCATGGCCGCGATGGAGCGCCGCCGCGCTTGGCAGCGCAAGCTCACCGAGGGGCGCTGGGCCGCCATCGGCTGGCCCGAGGAGTGGGGCGGCCGCGAAGCCACGGTGACCCAGAACGTCATCTACAGCGAGACGATGGCGAAGTACCGCACGCCGGGCATCTACAACGCCAACGGCCTGTGGCAGATCGGTCCCATGATCATCCGCTGGGGAACCGACGAGCAGAAGCAACGGTGGGTCCCCAACATCCTCAACGCCGACGACCACTGGTGTCAGGGCTTCTCCGAGCCCGAGGCCGGCTCCGACTTGGCGAACCTGCGCACCCTCGCGGTCCAGGACGGCGACGACTACGTGTTGAACGGGCGCAAGATCTGGACCTCGAGCGCTCACATCGCCAAGTGGGGCCTGTTCCTCGTGCGCACCGACGCCAAGGCCATCGAGGAGGGTCGCAAGCACGAGGGCATCACCGCCCTGATCATCGACCTCGAAGCACCCGGGATCGACATTCGTCCGATCCGCGACCTGGCCGGTGAGGAGATGTTCTGCGAGATCCTCTTCGACGACGCCCGGGTCCCCGTCGACCAATCGGCTCGGCGGCGAAGGTGAGGGCTGGCTGGTCGCCATGGGCACGCTCGGCAACGAACGCGTGGGCACGGCCGGTCTGGCCATCGGCATGCGAGCCGATCTCGATTCCATGATCAACCTGGCCAAAGCCGTGAACCCTGACGCGCTGCGCGATCCGGAGTTGCGCGAACGCATCGCGCGAGCCCATACCGACATCGAGTACACGAAGTTGCTCAACTATCGGGCACTGTCGAAGATCCTGCGGAACGAGAAGAACTGGCCCGAAGTCCCCCTGGCGAAGCTGCAGTGGAGCCATCTCGCCCAGACGTTGGCCGAGCTGGCCGTCGATCTGCTCGGGCCCGCCGGGATGATGGCCAAAGGTGGACCCGACGCCGTCGACGGTGGCGCGTGGAACCGGCTGTACATGTTCCAGCGGTACACGTCGATCGGGGCGGGCACGACCGAGGTGCAGAAGAACATCATTGCCGACAAGGCCATCAAACTCCCCCGCAAGTAGGTGGCACGGTGCGTCTCGGCATCGTCACCCCGATCGTCACCCTGAATCCACGCGCGCACAACGTGTGGGAGGAGTCAGCGGGGCTCGACGAGCTCGTGGCCGTGGCCGAGGCCGCTGACCGGCTCGGCTATCACCACCTGACCTGTAGCGAGCACGTGGCCGTGCCCGTCGAGGCCGCCGCGACACGCGGCGGCCGGTATTGGGACCCGCTCGCCACGCTCGGCTACCTGGCCGCGCGCACGCAACGAATCCGGTTGGCAACACACGTGCTGGTGCTCGGCTACCACCACCCGCTCGCGATCGTGAAGCGCTACGGCACGCTCGACCTGGTGAGCAGCGGACGCCTCATCCTCGGTGTCGGGGTCGGCTCGCTCGAGGACGAGTTCGCACTGTTGGGTGCGCCGTTCGACGATCGGGGTGAACGCGCCGACGCGTCACTGCGCGATCTGCGGCGTGCGTTCGGTCAGCGCGAGACCGATGGCTTCATCGTCGACCCGTCGGGCCTGCAGACCCCGCCGCCCGATCTGGATCGGCGGCCGCACCGCCCGTTCGTTGCGCCGCGCCGTCGAGTTCGGCGACGGATGGGTACCTTTCGGCCTGACGCCCACCGAGATCGCGGCGATGCTCGATCGGGTCGGGCGGACCGACATCGACATCGTGTTGTGGCCGGAGCCGCCGGTAGACCCGATCGGCGAGGCCGAGCGCTTTCGAACCCAGGTCGACGAGGCCGTGGCCGCGGGCGCGACGATCGTGAATCTCCGGTTCGCCAGTCGCTCGCTGGCTCATCACCTCGAGCAGATGGAAGCGGCCATGGCCGCGCCGTCGCTGACGCGCCGCGAGCTAACCGAACAGCATGGAGATCACGAGCAGCGCCAATCCGATGATGATCACGCACAACGCCACGATCGCGAACCGGCGGTTGATGATCTCGGAGTGGTCGGGCGCCTCCGGCTCGACCGGTGAGACCGACGACGGATCGTCGTACGGCAGCAAGCCGTAGACGGTCTCGGTCGGCCGGCGAGGCGGTGACGGGCGGGAATCGACGGGTGCGGTCGGCACAGCCACAACGGTCGCCGCCGTCTTCCGACCCCGCGCCCGACGCGATCGAGTGTCCTTGCCGGCGGGTGGCGGATCCCCCGGCCACCGCGCCAACTTCGACGCTCTCCGGCCGCAGGCCTTCAGGGTCGTATCCGCATTGCTGGCACCAATCCCAGTTGGGTTCCACTGGGGCCGCACAGTGCGGGCATCGTGGGAGGGTCATGGACCCATTTTCGCACGCTGTCAGCCCAGCCGCTCGATGACCGTGGCGTTGGCCTGACCACCCCTCCGAGCGCGGTCCGCCTCAGACGGGGTTCTTCACGCGTTGGGCGGCGCGAGCGATCGGAGTCTCGAGCTCCCAGACGATCTCTGACCACATCCCCCGAGGTTTGATGCCGATCACCCGCCGGCAGCTCTCGGAGTCGTCGTGGATCACGAGCTCACCCGGGCCGAACGAACGCAACGGCGACACCTCGTCGACCCAACGACCTTCCGGAACCCGGTAACGAGCGTTGCGCACGCTCGCGTGCCAGGCGACGTAGTCGTGCGGAAGGTAGAGCGTCTCGGGGAAGCTGCGGCCGGCCATCGGAATGAGCGCTCGTTGCACCGCCAGCACCGTCGCCAGCGCGTCGTCGTCGGCGACACCCAGTTGGATCATGAACTCACCGATCTCTTCGATCACGGCGGTCCAGCTGCCCGGCGGGACGAACGCCCGCGCCACGACGGTGTTCACATAGCCCAGGTGTGGCCAGCGGGCGCTATCGGTGCCGGCCTCGATCAACTGGTCGTAGAAACGGGTCTCGGGCAGGCCGATCTCGCGGCGGACATAGGTGGCGAGCTCTCGGAACGTTCCGCGCCGATCGGCCATGATCGTGTACTCCGCCATGTCCATCATGACCCGCATGTCCTCGCGCGTGTAGGTGCGCGACTCGAGGAGATACTCACCCGGCTTCGCCACGATGCCGTGCTCGAGTCGATACTCCTCGTCGTTCATCGGGCTGTTGACGAGCAACTGGGTCGGGTTCGGCCGGTAGTGGATCTCGCGGTCGATGCAGAACTGCAGATCGGCGCGAACGGTGTCGACGGTCGATCCGGGCAGGCCCAGCATGATGTCGCTGTAGATCGGTAGTCCGAGGTCTTCGATCTCCTGGACCAGCGGGACGTGTTGCTCCACATCGAGGTTCTTCCGCCGCACGATCTGCAGCACCTCTTCGTCCATGGTCTGCACGGAGATCGCCGCCTGCGTAAGGATCTCGGCCTCGGCGAGCAGCCGCACGATGCGCGTGAGGTTCTGGACACGGCTCTTGGCGTAGGTGACCTGTAGCTCCGTGGGTGCGCCGTACTTCTCCTTGAGCTCGACCGCCCATTCGGCGAGCTCCACGTCGCGCTCCAGGATCCCGAAGTTGGCGTCGGCCAGTCCGATGTTCGCGATACCCCGCTGCGCCGCCCACTCCATCTCGGCCTTCACGCGATCGAGCGAGAACTTCCGGATTCGCGACAGCGTCGCCGATCCCCAGTCACAGAACGTGCACCCGTACGGACAGCCCCGATTGCTCTCGAGGATGACCGCGTCGGCCTGCCGACGGCCGTCGTCGTCGTCGAAGAGTCCCGTGAGGTACGGCGACGGGATGGTGTCGAGATCCATGATGCGGTCGCGATCGCCGGTCATCACGAGGCCGTCTGCGGCTCTGAACGTGAGGCCTTCGACATCGACGAGCGGCGCGAGATCCGGGGCACGAGCACCCTCGGACCACTCGGCGAACGTGGGCACCAGCGCGGCGAGCAGCGCCGCGAGCGTCGCCTCACCTTCGCCCCGGACACCACAGTCGACCCAAGGATTGTCCCGGAAGAAGGTCTCCGCATCCTCGGCGTACTTCGGCATCTCGGGCCCACCGTGAATCGTCAGCGCGAGCGGTACCTCTTCTTTGACCCTGGCACACATGGCGAGGTTCGCGTCACGGGTCCAGGTGTAGTCGGAGAAGAGGAAGACGGTGGGCCAGTCGGCGAGATCAGGAAGGAGGTTGGGCAGGCGATGGGGTGCGGTATGGAGGATCGGCGCGAAGCAGTACGCCTCGGCAAGAGACCCACCCTCGTACGCCTTGGCATAGGCCACGACCGTTCCCAACGCGAGCAACGGGTTCGTGTCGGCGTCGACGGCGATGACGATCGGTCGCTTCACACCCACACGTGCGGCCCGCTCGCGCTCCTCGACGATGAGCCGGCGAACTTCCGCCTCGGCGTCGTGGTACGCCCGCTCTTTCATGCGGAGGGCGGCGCCGACCCTCTCGGCCACATCGGAGTCGACGTTGGCGACGAGCCCGCGCTCGCCGAGCGAACGGAGTCGATCGTCGACCTCGTCGCGCGTGGTCGCCATGCCCGCGGCCATCACCGTCTCGAACACGCGCTGAGCGCTTGCACCCCGGTTCACCGCGCTGAGGACCATAACCTCGAGGCTCGTCAGCACATCGCGGCTGCTGCCATCGGCGTGCATGCGCTCGAAGCCACGGGATGTCACCACGAGCGCGCAACGATCGGTGCGTTGCAGGACCCGATCGTCGGCGAGATCGAGCACCGCGGATGCGGTGGGCGCGGGCACGCGATCCCAGCGGATGCGATCGGTCCGATACGGATCTTTGCCGTCCGACCATCGATTCTCGGCGGCCGGAGCGATCAAGCCGGCAGCACGCAGCGGAGGAAGCATGCCCTCGAGGCTGTGTCGGGCGGCGGCCTCGTCCGCGCCTTCGCGGGCTACCTCGTCGACGAGCGTGTCGAGGCGGCTGGGAGCCGTGGCAACGAGCCGACGGAGGAACTCCAGCCGGACGAGATCGAGGGGCACCCACATCTGGTGGGGCGGATAGTCCGGATCGGCCCCCAGGAAGACACCGTCACCAACCGGAATCGCCCCCGTCGCCGCGCCCGGCCGACCAGTGATCGCCGGTGCAACCGGGCCCGAGTCCGTGAACCGAACGACGAGGGCGGGCGCGACGACGTGCAGTTCCTCGTTGCCAGCTGCTGGCGGGGAGACAGGTTTCATCGGCGCGGGGTGCTCTCCTTCGAGCGGCACATGAGCCTCAAGATACTCGCAAGGCGGCTCGGGGGCCTCCGCCGCTACGCCTCAGCCGAGTCGTTCGATGACGGTTGCGTTGGCTTGTCCGCCGCCTTCGCACATGGTCTGGAACCCGAGCCGACCACCGGTGCTCTCCAACTGGTTGAGCAACGTGCCCATGATGCGCACCCCGCTCGCGCCGAGCGGATGGCCGATCGCGATCGCTCCGCCCCGTGCGTTGTAGCGATCGGGATCGGGCTGGAACTCCTTGTTCCACATCAGCGCGATCGCGGCGAATGCCTCGTTGCACTCGATGGCGTCGAAGTCGCCGATGGTGAACCCACTGCGATCGAGGAGCTTGCGTGTGACCGGATTGGGGGCCGACAACACCAGCACTGCGTCGTCCGCACCGACCACCATGTGATTGATCCGGGCACGGATCGGCAGACCCAGGGCCTCGGCCGTCGAGCGCTCGGCCACCAACATCGCCGCCGCTCCGTCGCTCATCTGCGACGCGTTGCCGGCCGTGATGCTCGGTGCGAGCGCCGGGTCCCAGCTCGCTGCGCTCTGCAGCGCGGCAAGCTTTTCGACCGTGCTCTCGGGACGGATGCCTTCGTCGGCCGTGAGCAGCTCACCGGTCTCGTGGCCTCGGCATCCTTGAGGGGGACCGGGACGATCTCGCGGGCGAAGAAGCCGTCCTCGGTGCTCGCGTTGGCGCGTTGATGGCTTCGCACCGCGTACTCGTCCATGTCGGTACGACTGATCCCGAACTTGTCGGCAAGGATCTGCGCCACCTCGAATTGGGTCATCAGCTGCCCGTTGCACGCGTCGAGGAAGGCCGGGCTGAACGGTCCGGTGCCGCCCGACGCGTTCGACGCCATCGGCGCTCGGGTCATCGACTCGACACCGCACGCGATCGCGAGGTCGTAGCCTCCGGCGATCACACCCTGGGCCGCGAAGTGCACCGCCTGCTGAGAAGAGCCACATTGCCGGTCGACGCTCGTGGCCGACGACGCTCTGAGGCAGGCCGGCCGCGACCCAGGCATTGCGAGTGACGTTGCACCCCTGCTCGCCCACCTGCGTCACGCATCCACCGATCACGTCGTCGATCCGCTCGGGGTCGACACCGGTGCGCCGCAGGAGCTCCTGGAGTGTGAAAGCCAGCAGGTCGGTGGGGTGCCAACCGGCCAGCGCGCCCTTGCGTTTCCCGATCGGAGTGCGGACGGTGTCGACGATCACGGCTTCGCGAGACATGCGGTCAGAGTATCCGTCCTGGCTGAGCTACCTGACACGAGCGTCAGGTAGGGTCTCGCCCATGCCCGAGGCACCTCTCGACGTCACCGGCCGCCCGACCGCCCTGCGCGATCTCGATCTCGACATCTTCTTCCACCCGAAGAGCGTCGCCGTGATCGGCGCGTCCGACGCAGGCCGTCGACCCAACACCGCCATGTGGCGGAAGATCCGTACCTGGGGTGAGAACGCGGGCGCCGCGGTCTATCCGGTGAATCCGAACAAGGACGAGATCGACGGCGTGAAGTGCTACCCCTCGATCACCGATGTTCCCGGCGATCTCGACCTGGCGGTCATCCTCGTCGGCCAGGCCGTCGAGATGTTCGAGACCGTGCTCGAGAAGAAGCCACGGTTCGCCGTCATCTTCGCCGCCGGTTTCAACGAGGTCGGCCCCGAAGGCGAGGCTCTGCAGAAGCGCCTCGAGGACCTGATCGCCACCGGCGACACACACCTGCTCGGTCCCAACACCAACCTGAACGCGTTCGAGACGTTCCGCGACGATCTGCCCGGCCTCAAGATCGCGCTGATCACCCAGAGCGGGCACCAAGGTCGTCCGGTCTTCCAAGCGCAGGATCAGGGCATCGCCCTGTCGCACTGGGCGCCCGCCGGCAACGAAGCCGACCTCGAGTTCGCCGACTTCGCTCGTTACTTCCTCGATCAGCCCGACGTCGGGGTGGTCGCGGCGTACATCGAGGGCTTCAAGGACGGACGCACGCTGATGCTCGCCGCCGATCACGCCGCCAGAGTCGGCAAACCGATCGTCGTGCATCAAGGTGGGGCGCACCAGCGAGGGCCGCTCGATGGCGAAGTCGCATACCGGCCACCTCACCGGTTCGGATGCAGTGGTGTCGGCGGTGTTCCGTCAGTTCGGCATCACACGGGTCGACGGTCTCGACGAACTGACCGACGTCGCCGCCATGTTCGCGCGTACCAAGCGGCCGAAGACCACGAAAGCGCACGCGCGGCGTCGCCGTCTATGCGATCTCGGGTGGCACCGGAGCGCACATGGCGGACTTGTGCGCCGCGGCGGGCCTGCAGCTGCCGGATCTCGAGAAGTCGACGCAGAAGAAGCTGCGCGAGTGGATTCCCGGCTATCTGCGGGTGTCGAATCCCGTCGACAGTGGCGGCGCGCCGTCGGCCGACGATCGCGGGCCGAAGATCCTGAAGGCGATGATCGACGATCCGAACGTCGAGATGATCATCTGCCCGATCACCGGTGCCCTCGCCACGATGAGCAAGCCGCTCGCGCGCGACCTGGTCGCGGCGGCCGACACCACCGACAAACCGATCTTCGTGGTGTGGGGCTCGCCCGATGGCAGCGACGCCGTCTACACCGACATCCTCCTGGCTTCTCAACTGCCGGTGTTCCGCACCTTCCACAACTGCGTGCAAGCCGCTCGGGCCTGGTTCGACCGGCGTGAGTTCGAGGCCGGCTACGCCTCGCCGTTCGCCAAACCGATCACACGCAAATCCAAAGCCGCCGCCGCAACCAGCGCCCTTCTCTCCTCCGGGCGCGCTCTGTCGGAGTACGAGTCGAAGCAGCTGCTCTCGGCGTACGGCATCCCCGTCACCGACGATCGCCTCGTCACCTCCGCGGCCGAGGCGGCCCGCGCCGCGGCCGACGTCGGCTTCCCGGTCGTGATGAAGGTCTCGTCACCCGACCTGCTCCACAAGTCCGACCTGGGACTCGTCGAGGTCGGGCTCAACTCGGCCGCCGAGGTCAAACGGGCGTACAACGAGCTGCTCGAACGGGCCCGGAAGGCGAACAAGAAGGCGGCGATCGACGGCGTGATCGTCACCGAACTCGTCAAGGGCGGCGTCGAGACCGTGGTCGGCGTGTCGACGGACGAGTTGTTCGGTCCGGTCGTCATGTTCGGCCTCGGTGGCGTGTTCGTCGAGGTGTTCGAAGACGTCACGTTCCGCGTGCCCCCCTTCGACAAGGACGAAGCCAATCGCATGGTCCGCGAGGTCAAGGGTTTCAAACTGCTCGAGGGAGCGCGTGGTCAGAAGCCGGCGAACGTTCGCGGTCTGGTCGACGTGATCATGAAGGTGCAGAAGCTGGCGCTCGACCACGCCGATGTGCTCGACGAGCTCGACATCAACCCGCTTCTCGTGGGACCGAAGCGCGTCGTGGCTCTCGACGCCCTCGCCGTGCCGAGATGAAGGACCAGACCGCCATCGTCGGTGTCGGTCAGACCGCATTCGCCAAAGGTCTCCCCCAGTCCGAGAAGCAGCTCGCGCTCGAGGCGATCGTCGCAGCACTCGACGATGCCGGCATCGAACCCGGCGAGGTCGACGGGCTCAGCTCCTACACGCTCGAGACCACCGAAGAGATCGAGATCGCGCGCAACCTCGGCACCGCTGACATCACCTACTTCTCGCAAGTGGCCTACGGCGGGGGCGCGGGATGCGCAGTGGTTGGCCACGCCGCGATGGCTGTGGCCACGGGCCAGTGCAAGGTGGCCGTGGCGTGGCGGTCTCGCAAGCGGGGTGCGGCCAGCGCTCGGCCGTGGGCTGGCGTCTCCAACCGCATACGTGGACCCCTGCAGTGGACCCGTCCGTGGGGACTGCTCCGACCGGTGGACGAGATCGCCATGCTCACGCGTCGATACATGCACGAGTTCGGCGCGACCCGTGACCATCTCGCCAACGTCGCCCTGGCGACGCGCAAGCACGCCAACCGCAACCCCGGCGCCATGATGTACGACAAGCCGCTCACCCGCGAGGCCTACATGGATGCCCGCTGGATCTCCGAGCCCCTCTGCCTGTTCGACAACTGCCTCGAGTCCGACGGGGCCGGGGCGGTGGTGATCGTGAGCGCCGAGCGCGCCCGCGACACACGCACCAAGCCCGTCTTCGTGCACGGTTACGCCCAGTCGATACCGCAACAGCACCAGACGATGACGAACTACTTCAACGACGACCCGTTGATCGGTCCGTCGTATGCGTGTGCCGAGCTCCTCTGGTCTCGGGCCGACTTCGGACCCGCCGATGTCGACGTTGCGCAGCTCTACGACGCGTTCTCACCGTTGATCCCGCTGTCGCTCGAGGGCTACGGATTCTGTGCACGGGGCGAGGGTGCGGCCTTCACCGAGGACGGCAATCTCGAGTTCGACCGCGGCAGCTTGCCCACCAACACCAGCGGAGCCGGCATGTCCGAGGCCTACGTGCACGGGTTCAACTTGATCGTCGAAGGCGCCCGTCAACTCCGCGGCGAATCGTTCAGTCAGGTCGCTGACGCCGAGACGTGCCTGGTCACCAGCGGCGAGGGCGTGCCCACCAGCGCGCTGCTCTTACGGGGATGACCGTGCCGACGCCCGATCCCGCGTTCTTGCTGCCGGCACCCGACGAGGAGTCACAGCCCTTCTGGGATGGCTGTGCCCGGGGCGAGCTCTTGATGCAGGCGTGCGGACGATGCGGCCGACGGCGCTTCCCGCCGCGTCCCATGTGCCCGTGGTGTCGGTCCTTGGAACAGGAGTGGCAGCCGATGTCCGGTGCCGCCACCGTGTGGTCCTACGTGGTCACGCACCCACCTCTACTGCCCGCGTACGCCGCGGTAGCGCCGTACAACGTGGTGGTCGTGACGCTCGACGACGACCCGACACTGCGCATGGTGGGCAACCTCGTCACGCACGCCGACGCGCCCCTGAACTCCATCGACCCCGCGACCGTGCAGATCGGTGAGGCCGTGCGGGTCGTGTTCGATTCGGAGATCGATGGCATCGCCATGCCGCGTTGGGTGCGGAACTGATTGCTACAAGCGGAGACGACGAGCCAGATCGCTCTGCAGCACACCATCGGGATCGACCCGCCGGCGCACTTCTTGCCATTCCGCGAGACGCGGGTACATCCGTGGGATGAGCTCGGGTCGCACGCGACTGTCCTTGGCCAGGTAGACCCGCCCGCCGACGTCGGTGACGTCGTCGTCGAGGCGATCGAGCAACCCCCCGATGCCGGCCGACACCGGGATGTCGAGAGCCAGGGTCCAACCCGGTGTGGGGAACGACAACGGACCCGGATCGGCCGCGCCCATGCGTTTGAGCACGGCGAGGAACGACGCGCAACCCGTGGAGCTCAAGGTCTCGACGACGTGGCGCAGCGTCGACTCCGCCCCGAACGGCACCACGAACTGCCATTGCAGGAACCCGCGACGGCCGTAGATGCGGTTGAACCCTTCGACCATGTCGAGGGGATGGAAGAACTGGCTGATCGTCTGCAGTTCGTTCCGGCGCTCGACCGGCGCCTTCCGGAACCAGAACTCGTTGAACGCCCGGACCGAGAGTCGATTGAGCAGTCCCGACGGCACCCACGGCGGCGCGGGAAGCGTGAGAGAAGGGTCGAAACCGAGGGGATCGTCGTCGTGCGGGTCGAGCTCGTCGAGGCGGGCGAAGCGCCCCGACGTGAGCACCGAACGTCCCAGCGCTCGACCTTTCGCGACCAGATCGATCCACGCCACCGTGTAGTCGTAGTCGTCGTCCGTCGCCTCCATGACCGCCATCACCGCGTCGAGATCGGCAGGACGCGTCGTATCGACGAGGAGCCGACTCGATTCGATCGGCGGGCACCGGAAGGTGGCCTCGAGCACCACGCCCGTGAGCCCGAGTCCGCCGGCGGTGGCCCAGAAGAGGTCGAAGTCGCTCTCGGGCGACACGTCGACGGTGCCCGTGGGGGTGGCCAGCCGGAACGACTCGACGTGGCTGCACCACGAGCCCTTCTTGTGGTGGTTCTTGCCGTGGATGTCGGCCGCCACGGCGCCCCCGACGGTGACCTGACGCGTCCCGGGTGTGACCGGTACGAAGTAGCCGCGCGGAACGAGGGCGCGCATCAACGTATCGAGTGAGGTCCCGCCCGACGCGGTCACGACACCGCGCTCGACATCGATGTCGAAGTCCTCCAGATATCGGCGTCTCGACCACCGTGCCGCCGGCGTTCTGCGCGGCGTCGCCGTAACAGCGCCCGAGACCGCGCGCGATCACACCTCGATCGGGTGGCGAGGCCAACACCGCATCGACCTCGCGGAACGAGACGGGATCGACCACGTCGGCCGCGCTGACGGGGTTGCGACCCCAGCCGACGAGCTCACGACGGTGGCTGGGCGGCAGATTCGTCGCCTCGGTCTCAGCCGGCATAGACGGCGTACCCGTACACGAGGGCCCACACCGCCGCCGCGCCCAAGAGCACGTGATCGGACAGCACCAGGGTTTCGGGCTCTGCGCCCTTTCCTTGATCGATCAACAAAGCGTAACGAAGTATCGCGACGGCAAAGGGAAGGATCGAGAGCTGATACCAGATGCCGACATCAGGGTGGAGGTCGGCCGAGGAGAACGCCCACAGGCAGTATCCGACGAGCACCACACCCGACGACACCGCGCGCAGGTACGCGAGGAACCCACTGGAGTACACACCGAGCGTGGCGCGCACACCAGCCGCGTCGACGCCGAGCTCGGCCGCCTCGCTCTCGCGTTTGCCCGACACCATGAACAGCGCGCCGAACGAAGCGACGATGAAGAACCACTCCGAGATCGCGTACGCCCGTGGCCGCGCCGCCGGCGATGGCTCGCAGCACGAAGCCGGCGGCCACCGCGATGATGTCGAGAATCGGCACCTGTTTGAGGCGGATCGAGTACGACAACGTGAGCGCGAGGTAAGCCAGCAACGTGATGCCGAGCTGCGGTCCTGGTCAGGAAGCCGAGCGTCAGCGCGCCTCCGATCAACACCACGGCCAACGGGTAGGCCACGGACATCGGCACGGCACCGGAGGCAATCGGGCCGGTGACGCTTGGTGGGATGCAACCGGTCGGACTCGACATCCATGCGCGTCGTTGAGCAGATAGGTACCGCTGGCGATCAGGCAGAAGGCGGCGAAGGCCGCGCAGGTCTCGCGCGAGGATGTCGCCCTCGCGGATCATCCCCGCCGCAACCGGCGCGGCGAAGACGAGCACGTTCTTCAACCATTGCTTCGGGCGCAGGGCGCGCACGATGCCGGGAACGAGATGACCCCCGGCTACGGGCTCGTTCGCACCGTCGAGGGACGAGCTCTTCTCGGTCGCGGTCATGGTTGGGGTGCCGTCATGATCGCGACCGAGGTTACTCCCCCGGCCACTCCGGCTAGCTGCGCTTGACCTTGGTGCGCTCCGCCAGGTCCATGATGCGAATCGGCTCCGTCGGGGGCTCGAACTTGAGACCAGCACTCTTCAGGCTCACGTCGACGTCCGCCGCCTCGGCCCGGAGTGCTCCGACCGTGCACTTCTCACGAGGGCGAACGGCGAAGGGGTCGAATTGGAAGAGCCGCATGGCGTTCAGGTGCGTCATCTTGTCGATCTCGTCGTCGGGCACACCGACGAGTGCCTTGCCGAGCAGCTCGGGTGACTCGGGCCACGTCGAATCCGAATGGGGGTAGTCGCACTCCCACGTGATCATGTCGAGGTTGAGATGGGCCCGAGCTTCGACACCGACGGCGTCGTCGATGAAGCACGTGACGATGCGTTCCTTGAAGAGCTCGCTCGGGAGCATGCCGAGGTCCTGGCCGGTCCACGCTTTGTGGTTCTTGTAGACGTAGTCGACGCGTTCCAAGAAGTACGGGAATCCAGCCGATGCCGCCCTCGGAGAGCGCGAGGCGCAGATGGGGGAACTTCTGCAACACCCGCGACCACAGCACGTCCGCCGCCGCTTGGACGATGTTCATCGGCTGCAGGGTGATCATCACGTTGATCGGCGCTTCGATCGACGTGATGACCAGCTCGGACGACGACCCGATGTGTAGGCAGAGGATCGTGCCTTCTTCCTCGCACGCGGCGAAGAACGGATCCCAGTAGTCGCTGTGGAAGCTGGGGTAGCCGAGCTTCTCGGGGTTCTCGGAGAACGTCACCGCGTGGCAACCCTTCGCCGCCACCCGGTGCACCTCTTCGCGCGCCGAGTTTCGGGTCCCACAGAACCGGTAGCGCCAGTGGGATGAACCGACCGGGTGCGGACCCACACCACTCGTCGATGTGCCAGTCGTTGTAGGCCCGCAGGAGCGCCAGACCGAGGTCCTTGTCCTCGGAACGGGCGAAGAGCTGCCCGCAGAACTGTGGGAACGAGGGAAAGCACATCGAACCCAGCACCCCGTTGGCGTTCATGTCGTCGATGCGCTTGGTGATGTCGTAACAACCGGGACGCATCTCCGAGAACGCCGTGGGCTCGATGCCGTACTCCTCGGGTGGTCGACCCGAAACCGCGTTGAGCCCGATGTTCGGCAGTTCCTGGCCTTCGTAGAGCCAGACGTCGGTGCCGTCGTCCTTCTTGACGACGCGAGGCGCCCGCTCCTTGTACTTCGCCGGTAGGTGGCCCTCGAAGAGGTCAGGCGGCTCGACCACGTGGTCGTCGACGCTGACGAGGATCATGTCCTCGATCTCCATGGGGACCCCCTTGTTCGTGCGCGCTGCTCAGCCGTCGAGCCCGAAGATGCGTACGGCGTTGCCGCACACGATCTGGTGCTTCTCTTCCGGTGGCAGGCCGGCCATCGTCTCGTTGATCACCTTACGGCTGTACGGCCAATCGTTGCCGTGGTGGGGATAGTCGGTGCTCCACATCATGTTCTCGACACCGATCTCCTGGCGATTGCGCAGTGCGTAGTCGTCGCGCACGAACGTGCCGCTCATGTTCGAGAACCAGTAGCTGGCCGGCGGCCGCTCGAGCTCGAGATCGGCCCAACCTCGATTGCGCCAGTAGCGATCGTCCATGGCCTCGAGGAAATGGGGCAACCAACCGACACCGATCTCGACCATGCAGATGTGCAGGTTCGGGAAGCGGTCGAACACACCGGTGAAGATCAACTGACCGACGGTGGACGGCACGGTCGAGAACACCCCGGACAGCCCGGCCGCGGCCTTGGCGCCGGCTCGACCCTTGCCCTCGCCGTAGAGCTGGCGCCCGCCCGCCTTGGCGGCCGCTTGCCGGGCCCGCATGCGGGCCTTGCGGCTGATCATGTTGATGTGGATGCAGACGGGCATGCCCTCGTCCTGGGCCGCGGCCCAGAACGCGTCGTCTTCGTCCGAGATGGTCTCGCCGCCGGCGGGCCAGCACGAGATCACGACGGTCTTGAACCCGCGGGCCTTGGCCTTGCGGACACCATCGACCGCCGCGTCGACGCCGATCGAAGGGATCTGCGCCGCGCCGATCAACCGGGTCGGGTCCGGCGCACAGAACTCGTCGGCGAGGAAGTTGTTGTAGGCCTCGATGCCCGCGAGCACGAAGTCGTCGTCGTCGTCACCCAGGAAATGACCGATCGTGCGCTGCGGAGGGAAGAGCACCTCGGCATCGACGCCGTCCTGGGTCATGTCGGCGACGCGCGCCGCACCGTTGTAGCAACCGTCGCGAGCCTCCTCGTACGTGACGCCCTTCCAACGGAACTTGTCCCACGGCATGCCGGGCGTGGCCGTCAACCCGATGGGGTCGGGCTCGGGCGCGGCGGCGAACTGCCAGGCGTCGCCACCCTCGCTGTCCTTGACGAGCTGCGGGGCCTTGTCCTGGTACCGCTCGGGCAGCCAGTTCTTCCAGATGTCGGGCGGCTCGAGGATGTGGGCATCGGCCGAGATGATCGAGTACTTCGGCATGCGGTCTGCACCTCCAGCGCCGTGTGGCGCTCCCTGGTCAGGGAAGCCATGTCAGCAGAAACCTGACACGAGCGTCAACTTGTGGACCTGACATGGACTTTTACGGGATCAGGTGCGGTGGAGCAAGTTCATCCGCGAGGTCAGGACCTTCTCGCCGCGGTCGTCGGTGTAGACGTCCTCGGTGACGATGAAGGTCATGGTGCGGCCGTTGCTCTCCTTCGTGTAGAAGTCGACGACCTTGCCCTCGTTGTGCAGGACGTCGCCCACCACGATCGGCCGGTGGTACTCGAACTCCTGCTCACCGTGCAGCACCATGCCGCCCTTGGCCATGAGCGTGCCGATGGCTTCCATCATCGGGTTCTTGCCACCGCTCGGGTCCTCGGGCTGGTCCTCGGGGAACTTGCCCCAGTACTGCAGGGACGAAAAGGCGTACGTCGGGGGGGCCGGGATGGCCGAGAACCCTGCGGCCTTGGCCGCGACGTCGTTCTGGTAGACGTCGCTGTCGTTGTGCACGGCGTCGGCGAACTTGGCGACCGGGCCGCGCTCGACGACGACCTTGGCCGCACCCGTAGGCCGGCCGACCACGGTGCTCGCGTCCGGGCTTGCTTCGGGCATGGCTCTCCCTCTCCCTCCTGACTCTGTCTTCCGATTCACCGGCTATTCGCCGGCTTGGCGCTCGGGGCTAAGGTGACACGCACGTCAGGTTTCTGTCGGCATTCAAGCACAACGGCGACCTGCGAATTCGATGAACCACCGAGAACCCGGAGGGGCACAGATGGGATTGGTCGACGGCAAGGTCGCGATCGTGAGCGGGGCCGGCCGCGGCGTGGGCCGGGGCGAAGCGCTCGAGTTGGCAGCACAGGGCGCCAAGGTCGTGGTGAACGACTACGGCGGCACCTCGAAGGGTGACGGGGGCGACAAGGGTCCTGCCGACGAGGTCGTGCAGATCATCAAGGATCGTGGCGGCGAGGCCATCGCCAGCTACGGCGACGTCGGCGACTGGAACGAATCCGAGGATCTCGTGAAGGCGGCGATCGACGCCTTCGGTGCCCTCGACATCATCGTGAACAACGCCGGCATCCTGCGCGACGCGTCGATCGTGCGCATGACCGAACAGGACTTCGACTCGGTGATCCGCGTGCACCTCAAGGGCACGTTCAACATGACGCACCACGCGTGCGCGTACTGGCAGAACGAATCGAAGGCCGGCAACCTCCGGCGAGCCGCCATCGTGAACACGGTTTCGTCGGCCGGTTTGCAGGGCAACAAGGGCCAAGCGAACTACGGCGCGGCCAAAGCGGGAATCGCGGCGCTCACCACGATCACCGCGCTCGAAGGCAAGCGCTACGGGGTGCGCGCCAACGCCATCGCACCGGGCGGTGCGACGCGCATGGTCAACGAGGCGATGCCGTCCATCCCGATCGTCGAGGCCGACCAGGTGGGCCCGGACGACGACTTCCAGCGCCTGAACCCCGGCAACTCGGCACCGATGGTCGTGTGGCTGGCGTCGGACGAAGCCCTGCACGTGTCGGGTCAGGTGTTCCGCGCCGTCGGTGACGAGATCACGCACTACCAACCATGGAAGTTGGGCAACTCGGTCAAGGCTGGTCGCGAACCCGAGAAGTGGGATCCGGCCAAGATCGGTGACGCAGTGGCGTCAGGCATCTACGGCTACCAGCCCGGTGGTCTCCAGATGGGCGGCGGCTGAGCCATCGTGCGCGTGGGTCAGGCGGCGGCCGGCGCGAAGAACCCACGGTGGATCATGCGCGCGAGCGTGTCGACGAGCTCGTCATCGTCGAACGGAAGGCCACGCGAGGTGACGAAGTACGTCGTGCGCTCCACCATGGCCAGCATGGCGGCCGCGGCCATCTCCGCGTCGTGATCGTCGCCGTGCACGGCGTGCAGCCGCTCGACGAGGGATTGCGTGACCGCCGTGAAGGTGCGCGTACCGAGCCGGCCGAGCTCGCGGCTGGTGACCTGATCCTCCATCCACGCGCGAATCACCACCCCGTACTTGCGGTACGTGGACACGAACTCCGCGAGCCAGCGTCGCAGCTCGTCCACGCCGGTTGCGTCGGGCGGGACCGCTCCGAGCAGCGCGGCCAACTCCGTCATGTCATCCGCGCACTGCACGGCGAGGGCGCGGAACAGATCCTCTTTGTTCGAGAAGTAGAGGTAGAAGGTTCCGTGCGACACCTTGGCCAGCCGCACGACGTCGTCGACTCGGGCCGCGTGATACCCCCGCTCCGACAGCACCCGCATGCCCGCGTCGAGGAGCTTCGCCATGGTGCGCTTGCCCTGCCGCCGGAGCTCTCGCCCGTCGGTGGGCGACGCTGTCTGGCTCTTGCTCGACCGCGTGCTCTTGCCCGTCGCCACACCAGCCTCCCGGCTGTCCGATCATGCTCGCACGTGTACTAGACGAAGCCGCCGAGCGCTTCGGCGATCGTACTGCCTACGTCCCGTCGGACGGTGAGGCCGTCAGCTACCGAGAACTTCGGGAGCGGTCGATGTGCGCGGCGTTGTGGTTGCGGGAACAAGGTGTGGCTGAAGGCGACGTCGTCGCCTTGGTCCTCCCGGCCACGGTTCAGTACCTCGCGCTCTACCTCGGCGCGGCGCGCATCGGGGCCGTGACCGCCGGAATCAACACTCGGCTCACCAAGGGTGAACGGGCGCAGTTGTTGGCCGTCGCCGATCCCGCCATCACCATCGACGAGTCGACCCCGATCGTGCCGTCGTTCGAAGCACCGCCGGACGTTCCGCCCCTCGCCGACGAGCCGGCCCGACCAGTCGCGATCGTGTTCACCTCCGGCACGACCGGCCTCCCGAAGGGTGCGGTGTTCGCGAACCGCCAACTCGAGGCCATCACGGCCATCGACACCGGCGGCAAGTGGGACACCGGGGGCGCAGCCCTGGCCGGCAACTCGTTCGCGTCGCTCGGACCGATGACCAAGCTGCCCGGCAACCTGATGCGCGGCGGCACGACCTACCTCGTCGATCGTTGGCGCGCTCACGACGCCCTCGAGATGACCAGCCGTCCATCGGCTCACCTCTGTGGCCGGCATCCCCACGCAGGTCGCGCTCATGCTCCGCGATCCCGCCTTCGAGTCGTTCGATCTCTCGTCGGTGCGGGCGATCGTCATGGGCGGCGGACCGGCCACTCCCGCGCTGATCCGCGACGCGCGAGAACGCTTCGGCGCCGCGCTGTCGGTGCGGTACTCGTGTACGGAAGCAGGCATCGGGCTCGGGACCGCGTTCGACGCCCCACCGGAGGACGCCGAGATCAGCGTGGGCCGTCCGCACCCGGGTGTCGAGCTGTCGATCGTCGACGCCGACCTCCAACCGGTTCCCGACGGCGAGATCGGTGAGGTGTGCCTTCGCTCGGCGGCCGTCATGGTGGGCTACTGGGACGATCCCGACGCCACGGCCGCCGCCTTCACTCCCACTGGCGCCGTGCGTACCGGCGATCTCGGGTGGGTGGACGATCAAGGCCGGCTGCGGCTCGCCGGCCGACGCAAGGAGATGTACGTGCGCGGCGGTTACAACGTGTACCCGTTCGAGACCGAAGCAGTGCTCGCCGCGCACCCCGGCGTCGCCGAGATCGCGGTCGTCCCGCGCCCTGATGACGTCATGGGCGAGATCGGCGTGGCCTTCGTGGTCGCGCGTGACGCGGCTTCGCCGCCGTCGTTGGACGATCTGCGTGCGTTCGGCGCCAAGCGTCTGGCTCACCACAAGTTGCCCGAGCAACTCGTGGTGATCGATGCGCTACCGCTCACGCCGGCCGAGAAGATCGACCGACGTGCGCTGGATCGTTTGCTCGACTGACGCCCGGTCTCAGGTCTTGAACACCCACGTCGTGTAGGGCGACGTCGTCAGCTCGATCGGCGCACCGCTCGGAAGCGTCGCGTCGAGGAAGCCGAAGACATTCGTGTCGTAGATCACCGCGACACCGTTCCGCACCACGAAGAGCACGTTCAGGTTCTGCGCGATTCGCTCCTGGGCCTTGGCCCACGCCGCCGCCTGATCTGCCGTGACATCGGTCTGGCGCGGGCCTGATGCAGGTCGTCGGTCAGCTCGTCATCGCGCAGCCGCGTGAAGTTCAACGAGATCTCGCCGACGGGCTTGAGCGTGTCGTTGCTGAAGAAGATCTGATCGATGTTCGGGTCGCCGAAGGTGATGAAACCGGTCGCCTCGAAATCCCCGGTCACCGCACTCACGATCAGCGTGGACTGGTCGGTCAGGTTCAAGGTGACGTCGACGCCGTATGGCCGCTGCCTGCTCCTTCGCGAGCTCGCCGATCGCTTTGAACTCCGGAGTCGACGGAAGGTTGACGCGTGAACGGCAAGCGGTTTGCCGTACTTCTGCTTGTACTCCTCGTGGAGCTCGGCTGCCTTGTGCCGGGTCGATAGGACGGGATAGCTCGTGTCGGCGTAGTACGCGGAGGTCTTCGGGAACAGACCGGTCGCCGCGGGAAACACGTCTCGATACTGCGTCGTGGAGATCGTCTGCGGTGTCGAGACCGTACGCCACGATCTGTCGCGCCAGCGGATCGTCGAACGGCGGCTTCGCGGTGTTCAACCCGATGAACTGCACCGCCTCCTCACGGTTCTGGTTGCTGTACATCTGGTACTGACCCTGCTCGGCCTTGGCCTGGTACTCCTTGATCTGGCTGGGATCGAACGTCTCGATCGCGCTGAACTGCCCCGGACTCGAGGGCCGCACCGCGAGACTGCACGTCGGCCAGGACCTTGAAGTCGACGCCGTCGAGATACGGCAGGGCCTGACCATTCGCACCCTTCAGCCAGTAATTCGAGTTCTTGGTGACCTTGAGCTCCGAATCCTCACGCCACGTATCGAAGACGAACGGGCCTGTCCCTATCGGGTGGAGCGTTCGCTCTTCGCCGGTTGCCTGCAGCTGACTGGGAGCGGCCATCACCCCGGCCTGCGTCGTGAGCGCCGCCGGGAACGTCGCCCACGGCGATTTCATGCTCACCTGCACCGTCGTGCCATCCACGACGGTGATGTCACCCATGATCTGAAGCGCTGCGCCGGTCAGAACCGACGTCTTCTGCTTGTCGAGGTTCACCTTGACGGCGTCGGCATCGAACGGCGTGCCGTCGTGGAACGTGACCCCCGAACGAATCTTGATCGTCCAGTTCGTGAAGTCGGCGTTCGGCGCGAAGGACTGAGCGAGGAACGGCTGCGCGTCGTGGTTCTCGTCGTATTCGGCCAGTCGATCGAAGATGGCGTGACTCACGATCGTCCCGGAACCGGCCCACTGGCTCGTCGTCGGATCCCAACCGGTGCTCGTCTCGGCGCCGAGACCGAAGTTGAGCGTGCCCCCTTCGGTCGGGCTCGGCTCGGGAACCGTGATCGCGGTGGGCACCGTGCCCGACGTCTGGCCGGTTCCCGAGGTCGAGTTGTCACTGCTGCTCGAGCTGCATGCGGCCGCGATGATCACCGTCGCGACGAGTACGGCGATGACGGCGGACCGTACGCGCGGAGTGCTGGTTGGCACCACGATTTCCCCCTCTAGTACTGGGCCCTCGTCCCCGGGCGGGGCGAGGCTAGTGCAGTCGCTCGCGCGTCACAGCTCGGGTGAGGCGGGGTCGTGCGCGGCGCCGGGCAACGGCTCGCGCAGCGGTACGACCATGCTCGCGAAGTCGGCGACCGCGATCACTCGGTCCTCGGCATCGACCACCCGACACTCGACCACGATCAGCTGGCGACCGGCCCGAACGACGTGCGCCCGTGCGTCCACGTAGTCGCCCTTCGGTCGGCCGAGGTAGCGAACGTGGATGTCCGCGGTGACGAGTGTGTTCACACCCGGCACGAAGGCACTGTTGCGGGCCGCCGCCGACGCCGACGCCACATCGATCAGGGTGGCGATGGCACCACCGTGCAGATTTCCGCTGGCACCGTAGGCGTCTGGGTGCACCGGCATGCGCACGGCCGCGGTGCCCGGTTCCGGCTCGGCGATGCCGGGCCCGTCGAGGTACTCCAGCCGGAGTAACGCATGCAGGGGCGTGCCCCAAAAGGAGGCATACATCTTCTGCATCAGCTCGGGATCGTCGCGGTACGACATCGGGCCGCTCCTCAGCTCACCAAGGGCCGCAGTTGCGCCTCGAGCTCGTGTACCACCTCACGCCAATCACCGACGATGCCGACGTCCGCAAAACCGAACACGGGAGCGTCCGGGTCCGGGTTCACGGCGACGATGGTGCCGGCGCTGCGCACCCCGACCGTGTGGTTGTACTTCCCGCTCGTGCCGAGCGCGATGTACAGCCGGGGTGACACGGCATGACCGGTGATCCCGATCTGGCGCGCGTGAGGCATCCATCCCTGGTCGGTCACCTTGCGGGTGGCGGCGAGCTCGGCACCCAGCAGGTCACGCAGCGGCTCGAGCTCGGCGTAGGCGCCCGGATCGACTCCCGCGCCCACGCCGATCACGATCTCGGCGTTCGCCAACGCGTCGATGTCGTCCTCGCGGCGCCGGGACCGCACCCGGACACGGTTGCGCGGCTCGACGGCGACCTGTCCGATCTCGAGCGGGGTACCAGGGCGCGGCTGCAACAACGGCAAGACGCCGGGTCGCACGGTGGCCATCTGCATCGGTGACGTGGCCGTGATCGCGGCAACCAGGGTTCCGCCGAACGCCGGCTTCCATGCCACGAGGCGACCGTGTTCGATCGTCAGACCGACCGCGTCACCCGTCAGCCCGGCGTCACGTGCCGCGGCGACCCGTGACGCGACCTCGCGTCCCCACGCGGTCGAGCCGGTCAACACGATCGGCGGATGCCGCTCGTCCGTCCAGCGGGCGACTCCGGACGCCATGTCCTCTTCGACATCGGCCCGGTATGGCCACGATCTCGTCCGCACCCCACGACGCGAGGACCAGTGCGTGGGCCGGGTCGACGGTGGTCGCGGCGAGCAGCGCAGTGCGGCCACCGACGTGTTGCGCGAGGCGAGCCGCGGCGCCGAGCAACTCGCGGGTCAATCGCGTCCGACCCGGCTCGGCGATCACCGCGACAGCGAGATCGGCGCCGCTCACGGCGGCCACTTCGTCATCGACCTCGTCCGACGGTTCCCGGTAGCAGCGCGCCACGGTCCTTCAAGAACTCGACGGCCCGGCCCACCTGCTCGGTCACCGTGCCGACGCTGCGGACACATCCGCGCTCGACGATCTCGGCCCGGGTTTCGCCCACCCGCGTGGGGCTGCCCGCTTGGCCCCACGGACCGGCACCGAGATCTGACGCCGACAGCCGACGGATGCGCTCGGGATCCACGGTGGCCCACACCGCGGGATCTTTGATCTTGCACGGATCGATCAGGCGCTCGGCGGTGCTCAGGACTGCGGGCAAGACAACCGACGCGTCGACCCACTCGTCGTCGAGCTCGAGGCCGACGTCGACGCCCCCATCGCGCACCTCCAGCTGCTTGACCCCGGTGGCGAAGGGCAAGTCGAGCAGTTGGGCCAGCTCGGGTCCGACCTGGCCGGTGTCGGCGTCCACCGAGTTCCGCCCCACCAGGATGAGGTCGAAGGGCCCCACCAACCGCAGCGCCGCGGCGAGGGCGCGCGCCGTGGCCAACGTGTCGGAACCGGCGAACGCCGCGTCGGTGACATGGACTGCGTCGGTCGCGCCGAACGCGATCGCTTCGCGAAGCACGTCCTCGGCCGACGAGGGCCCGAGCGTCACGACCGTGCACGAGCCCCCGGTTTCGCGCGCCAGCTCGACGCCTTTGGCCACCGCCCGCCGGTCGTACGCGCTCATCTCGAGCGGAAGCCCCTGGCGCTGGAGTCGGCCGTCGGGTCCGAGCTTCATGTGCTCGAACTCCGGGTATCTGCTTGACGAGGGCCGCGACACGCACGAGCGGCAGTATCGCAGACACGTCGAAACATGACATCCGTGTCAGGAATCTGCGACGATACGGTGCCGTCGCTCCGGTCCCGACCATCAGGCCAACGTGAGGAAGTGCCCGTGCTACGAATCTTCGCCACCGCACCCTTGCGCGGCGAGGGCGTCACCACGCTCGAAGAGCTCGGGACGCTCGTGCAGGAGCCTTGGATCACCGGTCCCACCGACCCGATGACGATTCTCGGCGAGATCCAGCTCGCCGAGAAGATCCAAGCCCTCGAGGCCGACGTCGTGATCTGTGAAGCCGACTCGTGCAAAGGGCCAGTGCTCGACCTGCCCTTGCGAGCGATCTGTTCGACGCGCGGCGATCCGAGCAACGTCGACGTGGCCGGCGCGACCGCGAAGGGCATCCCGGTTCTGCACGCGCCCGGCCGCAATGCCGACGGCGTCGCCGAGCTCGCCCTCGCGCTCCTGCTCGCGGTGAACCGACACGTTCTGCCGGCCGACGCCGACGTACGCGAGGGCGCCGTGTTCAAGGACGGAACGATCCCCTATCAACGGTTCCGCGCCTGGCAGCTCGCGGGCCGCACGGCCGGGCTCGTCGGCTTGGGAGCCGTGGGCCGCGCCACCAAGTGGCGACTCGAGGGCATCGGCATGCGGGTCATCTCGTTCGATCCGTACAGTCCCGAGGCCACGCACGACTCGCTCGACGCTTTGTTGGCCGAGGCGGACGTGGTGTCCATGCACGCGCCGCCCACGATCGAGACGATGGGCATGATCGGCGCCGATCAGTTCGATCGCATGCGCGACGGTGCGATCTACGTGAACTCCGCTCGCGCCGCCTTGCACGATCTCGATGCGCTCACTGGCGCATTGCAGTCGGCCAAGCTCTCCGGTGCGGGCCTCGACCATTTCGAGGGCGAGATGCTCCCGCCCGACCATCCGCTCCTCTCGATGACCAACGTGGTGCTCACACCGCACATCGGTGGCGCCACGTACGACACCGAGGCGAACCACACGAGGCTCATCGCCGATGACTTGGCTCGTTTGGTGACCGGCGAGAAGCCGTTGCACTGCGCGAACCCGGAGGTACTCACATGACCGCGACAGCCGACGAAGTGAAGGCGGAGGTGCTCGCCACCGCCAAGAAGGTGCACCAGTCGGGACTGGTCGTCGGCACGGCGGGCAACATCTCGGGAAAGATGCCGGACGGCACCGTGTGCATGACCCCGTCGTCGCTCCCCTACGAAGGGATGACTCTCGACGATCTCGTCATCGTCGATCTCGAGGGCAACAAGGTCGGCGGGGGTGGCAGCCCGTCCACCGAGAAGGCGCTGCACCTCTCGTGCTATCAGCGCTACCCCGAGGTCGGCGGTGTCATCCATTCCCACGCACCACACGCGTCGATGTTCGCACTGGTGCACGAGCCGATTCCCGCCGTGATCGAAGAGGTCGTCGTCTACATCGGTGGTGAGATCCCCATCTGCGACTACAAGACCACGGGCACCGACGAGCTCGGTGACGAGGTGGCCTCGAAGCTGGCCGACCGCTCGGCGGCGTTGATGGCCAACCACGGCCTCGTCTGCATCGGCAAGTCACCCGACGACGCGCTCCACGCGTCGCTGGTCGTCGAGCGCACCGCCGAGATCGTCTGGGGCGCCCGTGCACTGGGGCGCCCGATCCCGATCCCGGACAAGGTCAACGCCAACTTCGGCAACGTCTACGAATTCATCCGCGGCGAGATGTGGGGCAAGGACTGACCCTCACTGCCACACGATGAGTAGGACCATTCCGGTGGCGATCACCACCGATGAGATCACGCGATGTCGACCGAGGTGCTCCTTCAGGAGCAGCCAGCCGGCCAGCGCACCGAGAACGATGGACGATTCGCGCAACATCGGGCCAGCGCTGACCCCCGACACCGTGACCGCCGACGAGGGCCAACACCGTCGCCGCGAACACGGCACCGGAGGGTAGGACCAGAGGGCCTGGGTAGTAGACTTTGCTGACACGGACGTCAGGTTCGTGGCAAGCTCAACACCAGGCCCGGACAGCCCATCAAGTGCAACGCTGGCCGCGCTGATCGTGTCGAGCGCAAAGGGGGTCCTCACATGCACGTCGACCTGGTGCAACTGGCCGGCAGCCGTGGACGCCTGGCTGACAACCCGACCGTCGACCCGGTGACGGCCGAGGTCATCCGCGACTACATGGAGACCGTCTGCTTCGAGATGGCCACCTACGTCTCTCGGACCGCGACCACCCCCATCCTGAACCAGAGCAACGAGCGCAACGCCACCATCCTCGATGCCCGCGGCCGCCTCGCCGCCCTGTCGGTCGGCATCCCGCAGTTCATGCTCACCTCGACCCTGCCGGTGCGCTTCGCCCTCGACTTCCTCGGGGTCGAGGAGTTCCGCGAAGGCGACGTGTTCGCCGCGAACGATCCGTACCACGGCGGTGGCCACCTGCCGGACTACAACGTCTTCGCACCGATCTTCACCGACGACCCGAGCCATCCGGGTACGCGTCGCATGGTGCTCATCGCGTCGATCCAGTGCCACCACGGCGATACCGGCGGCGCCGTGCCCGGTGGTTACAACGTCACGGCAAACGATCTCTGGGGCGAAGGCGTGCGCTGGCCCGTGGTGAAGGTGGTCGACGAGGGCCGCGAGCGTCGCGACATCTTGTACGCGCTCCAGGCGAACAATCGGCTGCCCGACTACATCGGAGACTTGCGAGCTCAGATCGGCGCCGCGCAGCTCGCGGCGAAGCGCTTGGGCGAGCTGCTCGATCGATGGGGCGCCGACACCGTCGAAGAATCCGTCGACTACATGATCGACTACGCGTCCAGTCGCTTCGGTGAAGAGGTACAGAACTGGCCCGATGGTTCCTACGAAGCGGACTGCTTCGTCGACCATGATCCCCTCGGTAACCCCGACGTGCACTTGCACGTGAAGGTGACCGTGACGGGCGACGATCTGACCATCGACTTCACCGGCACCGACAGCCGACAGGAACTACAGGCGTGGTCGACCTTCGGGAACACCCGCGGGTACACGGTCGGACAGATCGCCGCCATGATGGACCCTGAGATCCCGAAGAACGAAGGCTTCTTCGAGTCGATCAAGCTCGTGGTTCCGCAAGGGTGTGTGCTGAACCCCACCCCGGGCAAGCCGGTGAGCGCGGGCACGCACCATCCCGGCGCCGAGGTCGGCGAAGTGATCGCGCTGGCGATGCAACACGTGCTGCCCGACAAGGCGGTACCGCAGGTGTACAAGACCGGCATTCCCACCGTCATCGTCGGCCTCGACCCGCGAACGGGCCAGACGTTCACCGATCACTCAGCCGAGGTGTACGCCGGGTGGTGCAACGCCGCCAAGGGCATGGACGCATGGGGTTGCCAAGCCGCCGCGTTCGGGAACCTCTGGAAAGCCACGGCCGAGATCAACGAGAGCCTCTACCCGCACGTGCAGTGGAGTCGCGACTACCGCATCGATTCGGGGGGGCCGGGTCAGTGGCGAGGCCTCTGCGGCAGCCACTACATCAAAGAGGTCTGTGTCGACGCCAAGGTCTACACCTACGTCGTCGGTATGAAGTACCCGATGCCCGGCATCGCCGGCGGCAAGTCGGGTGCACCGAACCGGCTCACCATCCGGTACGGCAGCGACGACCCCTACGTCGTCGCCCACACTGCTGACTGGGTGCCGATGTCGGCGGGCGACAAGATCAACTACGACTACGGCGGCGGCGGCGGTTGGGGCGATCCGCTCGATCGCGAGCCCCAGGCGGTACTCGACGACGTCCTCGACGAGTACGTGTCGATCGAAGGAGCGGTGCGCGACTACGGCGTCGTGCTCACGGGCTCGCTCGACGACCTGAGCCTGGCGATCGACAACCACGCGACCGACGAGCTCCGCGCCGAGCGACGCACCCAGGTTCTGGCCGGTGATACGGCCGCATTCGGCGAGACCGAGTGGGAAGGGTGAACGGAGCGGGCTACCGGGTCGGTGTCGATGTCGGCGGCACGTTCACCGACCTGATCTGCGTCACACCCGCGGGCGAGGTCGTGCTCGACAAGACGCCGACCACGCTCGCCGATCAATCGATCGGTGTGATGAACGGCATCGCCCAGCTCGCCGAGCGATTCGGGCTCACCACGGCCGAGTTCTGTGGGCAACTCGAGATCGTCGTCCACGGCACGACCACCGCCGACAACACGATGATCGAGATGAACGGGGCGAACGTCGGCCTGTTGACCACGGCTGGGCATCGCGACGAGATCGAGATGCGGCGGGTGCACAAGGAACAGATCTGGGATCCGTCGTATCCGGCGCCCGAGCCCATCGCCCGTCGACGAGCCCGACTTCCGATCCCGCAGCGCCACGCCTACGACGGCGAGGAGCTCGATAGCCCTCGACGAGGACGCGGTCCGCAAGGCCGTGCGCCGGCTCGTGCAGCTCGGGTGCGAGTCGATCGCCGTCATGTATCTGTTCTCGTACGTCAACCCCGCACCACGAACTGCGTACCCGCGAGATCATCCGTGAGGAGTTCCCCGACGCCCAGCACGTGTCGCTCTCGCACGAGGTCATGGCCAAAGGACCCGAGTTCGAACGAGTGTCGACGACGCTGGTCAACGCGTACGTGGCACCCCGCATCGCCCACTACGTGGCGAACCTCGCCGAGCAACTCCGCGCCGCGGGCTACGCCGGTCAGCTCCTGATCATGCAGTCGACCGGCGGGGTCATGCCGCCGGAGTACGTCGCGCGACGAGCGGTGACCCTGCTCGGCTCCGGGCCGACGGGCGGCGTGATGGGTGCCACCGTCGCGGCCGGCGCCGCCGATGCGCCCGACTTCGTGGCCGTCGACATGGGCGGCACGAGCTATGACCTCTGCCTGGTGCGCGGGGGCCAGCCCGAGATCAAGACCGACTGGAACTGGCGCTACCGCTACTACATCGGGATGCCGATGGTCGACGTGCAGTCGGTCGGCGCCGGCGGCGGGTCGATCGCACGGGTACGCCAAGGTGCATTGCTCGTCGGCCCCGAGTCGGCCGGGCTCCGATGCCCGGGCCCGTTTGCTACGGGCGAGGTGGGACGCAACCCACCGTCACCGACGCCGACGCCGTGCTCGGCTATCTGCCCGCGGACGGCTTCGCCGGTGGCCGCATGAGCCTCGATGTCGAGGCGGCCCGCGACGCCATCGAGCGCGAGGTCGGCGCGCCCCTCGGGATCGACGTGGTCGAGGCCGCGTGGGGCATCGAACGCATCGTCAACGCCAACATGGCCAACGCCACCCGCAAGGTGCTCGCCGGCTACGGGGCCGACGCGCGGGAGCTGGCGATGATCGCCTACGGCGGCAACGGCGCGGTGCACGCCTGGGCCATCGCCGCCGAGCTCGGCATCGAACGTGTCCTCGTGCCGAAGACGGCCCCGGCGTTCTCCGCGCTCGGTGTCCTCGTCGCCGACTACGTCGTCGACCTGATGCGCTCCTACGTCGTGCCGCTTGTCTCAGGTCGACCTGCAACGGCTGCGCGGCCTGATGCGCGACGTCGCCGACGAGGCGGCGAAGGAGTTGGCGCCCGGCGGCGCTGGCCGACGACGCGGTACGCACCGAGCTGTTCGTGCAGATGGCGTATCCGGGCCAGAACTTCGACATGAGCGTGCCGGTGCCGGAAGGCACCGATCTGACCGACGCGACGCCTGCTCGATCTGGCCGAGCGCTTCCACGACCAGCACGAGAGCGACCGCGGGTTCGCGTTCCGCAACCAGCAGCCGATCGTGCGCGGCGTCCGTCTCGACGCCCGAGGGTCCACTCCCAAACCCGACCACCTCGGCGAGCCGGGTGGGGTCACCGACATCGCGCAGGCCCGCAAGGGCATCACGCCCCGTCTACTTCGGCGTCGAGTTCGTCGACACACCGGTGTTCGACGGGCCGCTCCTCGGTGTGGGTGCGGTCGTGCTCGGTCCCGCCTTGATCGAGGAACCGTTCACGGTCGTGGTCGTGCCGCCCGGGATGGAGTGCCGTCTGGCGGAGCACCTCAGCTACGAGCTCGTACCCACGTCCTGACGTGCCCGCATTCCTCTCCGTCGAGGAGTTCGCAACGCTCGCGGCCGCGTGTGAACGGTTGCTGCCGCCCGACCCGGAACTCGGTGCACCCGGCGCGGCCGCGGCGCACGTCGCCGACTACATCGACGGTCTGCTCGGCGCGTTCACGTTCGATCCGCCGCGGATCTGGGCCGGCGGTCCGTTCTCGGGACGCCACGGCGGCGACGCCGGCTTCGACGCACTTCGATGCCGCTTGGCCCCACTCGACGAGCTCGCGTGGCGGACGCGCATCGAGGGATCCCGCGGCCAGCCCGAGCGCGAGTTCAACGGGCCGGTCGATCGGCTGGCAGGAGCACTATCGCGACGGCCTCGCCGCGCTCGGCGCCGACTTCGCCGGCCTCGCCGGCCGAGGAACAGGACGCCCGGCTCGACCGGAGCGCCGACTTCAAGGCGCTGCTCTACAGCCACGCGTGCGAAGGCATGTACGGCGACCCGGTCTACGGCGGCAACCACGACGGCGTCGGCTGGGCGTTCATCGACTTCGACGGCGACGTCCAGCCGCGCGGCTTCACCGATGTCGAGGTCACCGACCCCGAGCGCGATCGATGACGAACGATGCCCGCGTCGTCATCGTCGGCTCCGGTCCCGGCGGCTCGACGTTCGCCGACGTGGTCACCGCCGCGGGCTGGGACTGCATCGTCGCTCGAGAAGGGCCGCAACCACCTGATCGAGCTCGAGCCGCCGTACGCACCGAAGGGCGACTACTCGAACGACGAGCTGAAGTTCGTCTACCGCCACTTCCTCGGACCCGACCCGTTCCTCGAGCCGCGGACCTTCCGCCGTGACGACCGCGACGGCGAGCGCCTGTTCACCGGCGACGTCAACAACCTGCCGAGCACCGTCGGCGGCGGCGGTGTGCACGCCGACGGCAAGCTGCCGCGCTTCCGCGAGATCGACTTCCACCTTCGCAGCGAGCTCGGCCCGATCGACGGCGCGACGGTCGACGACTGGCCGATCGACTACGACGACCTCGAGCCGTACTACGCCGCGGTCGAGCGATCGATCGGCGTGGCCGGCGACGCCGACGGCAATCCGTTCGCGGCGTGGCGCTCGGCGCCGTATCCGATGCCACCGGGTGCCGACATGTTCGGCGCGACGCTCTCGCACCGCGGCCGCCGAACGCCACGGGCTGCATCCGTACCGCGCGCCGACCGGCGCGAACAGCGTCGCCGTACGACGGTCGACCCGCGTGCAACAACTGCGGGTTCTGCGGGATGTACGGCTGCCCGATCCACGCCAAGGGCGATCCGATCGCGATGCTCCGGCGCGCCCTGCGCACCGGTCGCTGCGAGATCCGCCCCGAGTCCTACGTGACCGCGTGCTGACCGTCGACGGCACGGGCCGACGCGCGACCGGCGTCGAGTACGTCGATCGCGACGGCGTCGCCCACGAGCTGCGCGCCGAGTACGTCGTGCTCGCGTGCGGCGCGTTCGAGACGCCCGCGCTTGCTGCTTCGCAACGAGCTCGCCAACTCGTCGGGCCTGGTCGGCCGCAACCTCATGTACCACTTCCAGACGCTGACCGTCGGCGCGCTTCCCGTTCTCGCTGTACGGCGACCGGGGCCGCGCCGTCACCCACCTGCACGACGACCACATCGTGCCCACGGCCGACGATCTCGCGGCCGCGCGCGCTGCGGGCCTGCCGTACTTCCGCGGCGGCATCGTCGAGCACGGGTCCGGGGCCGGCCCGGTGATGGAGGCCAAGACCTACAGCGCCGGGCCCATGCACAACCTGTCGATGAGTCGCTCCGATCTACGCGACCGACTCTGGGTGTTCACCATGCAGGGCGAGGACCTGCCGCAGCCGTCGAACCGAGTCGACCTCGACCCGACGATCCGCGACGTGTTCGGACGACCGGCGGGACGGGTCACCTACCTACCGCACACCCACGAGCTCGCGGCGTCGCGACACTTCGCCAAGGTGCTCGAGGCGGTGATGGTCGATGCCGGCGCCGAGTGGTCGTTCTCCACCACGTCCCCGCCCGTGGGCGAGATCACCGCGCTGGACCGCCAGAACCCGCTCGGCCTGGCACCGGCGTCGCGACACGTGATGGGCACGTGCCGGATGGGCGACGACCCGACGACCAGCGTGGTCAACCGCGAGAGCCGGTTTCACGACGTCGAGAACCTCCTGTGCGCCGACTCGTCGGTGTTCGTGACCTCAGCCGGCTACGGACCCGACGCTGACCCTGGCCGCGCTCGTCGCTGCGCGCCGCTTCCCTGCTCACAGGCCGGCCGCTGCCCGCCACCAGCCCCAGCGCCTGACCATCCCCGGCTCGGCTCGGGCGGGCGTTTACCGTCAGATGCACGAAACTTTGCCGGCAGACGGCGTCTTGGCTGGAGGCGAAACCGTGGAAACAAGGCAGACCAGCAGCGGTGTCGGATGGATCACCTTCGCCGCCGTGATGATGATGCTCGCAGGGATGAGCAATGTGCTCAACGGCCTGTGGGCACTGGACCGCAAGGACCTACCGCTCGACACGGTGGTGTTCGACGACAACCTGAAGGCGTGGGGTTGGTTCTTCGTGATCATGGGCATCGTGCTCGTGGTCGCCGGCTTCGCCCTCTTCAACAACTCGCAATGGGCGCGTTGGGTCGGCATTGCCGTGGCCGCGTTCTCGGCCCTGATCAACATGACCTGGTTGTTCCAATACCCGATCTCGTCGCTGATCCACATGACGCTCGCCGTGCTGGTCATCTACGCGCTCGCGATATACGGAGAACGCGGAACCGTTTAGGCCGCTCACGCTCGGTCAGCCTCGCGGTAGGCCGAGCAGCCGATCGCCGATGATCGTGCGCTGCACCTCTGAGGTGCCGCCGGCGATCGACGCCGCCTTGCTCCAGAGCCACTGACGAGGCCACACGCCCGACAACGACGCCTCCGCGCCGATCACGTCGAGAGCGGCCGAGGACAGGTGCTGGGTCATGTCGGTCCACGCCAGCTTCACCCAACTCGACTCGGGTCCGGGCTCGATCCCGCGCGCCAGCCGCGACAGCGTCCGGAGGTTGTGCAACCGCAGGATGCGCAACTCGACGAACGCTTGCGCGAGCTCGTCTTCGACCTCGACGCGCTCGAGCGCGTTGCGCTGGACGGCCTCTCGGTACAGCTGATCGAGGAACACCTCGTGGACGACCTGCTCCTTGAACGGAAAGTTCGTTCCGCGTTCGTGGGCCAGCGTCGTGTTGGCCACCGCCCAGCCGTTGTTCAGCTCACCGACGAGGTTCTGCTCCGGCACGAAGACCTCGTCGAGGAACACCTCGTTGAACTCGGCCTCGCCCGTGATCTGGATCAACGGGCGGATGTCGATGCCGGGCGCCTGCATGTCGACGACCAGGTACGAGATGCCGCGGTGCTTCGGCGCGTCCGCGTCGGTGCGAGCCAAGCAGATCCCCCACCGCGCGAACTGCGCGTACGACGTCCACACCTTCTGGCCCGAGAGCAGCCAGCCGCCGTCGACGGGCTGGGCCTTGGTCTGCAGCGACGCCAGATCAGAGCCGGCGTCGGGCTCGCTGAACAGCTGGCACCAGACCTCACTCGCGTCGAGGATCGACGGGAGCAGCTCGAGCTTCTGCGCCTCGGTGCCGTGCGCGAGCAACGTCGGGCCCGCCAGGTTGATGCCGACGCGATTGACGGGCTGGGGCGCCCCGGCGCGGGCGTACTCCATGTTGAAGATGGCGACCTGGACCGGCGACGCGCCGCGGCCGCCGTACTCCCGAGGCCACCAGATGCCGACCCAACGATCGGCGGCGAGGCGCGCCTGCCACGCTCGGCCCCACTCGACCTCCTCCTCGACCGACGCGAACGTCGGCGGGGCCGAGAGGTTGTCGGCCAACCACGCGCGCACCTCGTCGCGCGAACTCCTGCTCCTCGGGTGAGAACGAAAGATCCACTGCCGTCGCTCAGAGATCCCAGAATCGCTCGCGACCGGCGCGGGTGAACCGGTCGCGCAGCGCGGTCTCGTCCGTGGGCCCGAACTCGGCGTACGCGTCCGCACCGCGATCACGGACGAACACACGGTCGTCGCCGATGCGGTCACGGCGGAACTTCTGGTGCACCAACGTGCGCTTCACGATCTTGTTCGTCCCGGTTGTCGGCAACTCGGCGGCCAGTCGCACGTATCGGGGTCGCCACTTCGGACCGACATCGGTGAGCTGATCGAGCCAGGCTGCGAACGCTTCGGGGTCGAACGAGGCATCGGCGCGCCACACCAACGCGGCCATGACCTGATCGCCGGCCTGCTCGTCGGGCACTCCGTAGGCTGCGGCCAGGACGACATCGGGATGGCGCGCCAAGGCGTCCTCGATCGGGCCGGCCGGGAAGTTCTCACCGTCGACGCGGATCCAGTCGGCATTGCGACCAGCGAAGAACAGATTGCGGTCCTCGTCGAGGTAGCCGAGGTCGCCACTCCAGTACCAGCCCTTGCGAGTGGTGGCCGAGGTGGCGTCGGGGTTGTTGTAGTAGCCCTCGAACGGACCGGCGCCGGCGGTGTTGACGATCTCACCCACGCATTGCTCTGCGTTGAGGAGCCGGCCGTGCTCATCGAGCTCGGCCATCGGCAACTCGGTGCCGTCCTCGGCGACGATCTTGATATCGGGACCGGCGATACCCATGGCCCCCGGTTTCACCGGCCCGTCGCGGTCGAGCGATATGCCGCCTTCGGTCGCGCCGAAGGCGTCGATCACCTCGACGTCGAAGCGGCGGCTGAACGTCTCGACCACCTCCGGCGAGCCCTCGTTTCCGAACGCGATGCGCAGCGTGTTGTCGGCATCGTCGGCGCGTTCCGGCGTGGCGACGATGTACGACAGCGGCTTGCCCGTGTAGTTGAAGTAGGTCGCGCGATAGCGGCGGATGTCGGGCAGCCAGCCCGAGGCGCTGAACTTTCGGCCGAGCGCGACCGCGCAGCCGTACACGAGCGAAGGCGCCCAGCCGACCATGACCGCGTTGGAGTGGAACAGCGGCATGCAGATGTAACCGACGTCATCAGCCTCGACGCCGAGGATCATGCCGAGCCTGGTGCCGGTGGTGATGATGCGACGCTGACTGCAGATGACCGCCTTGGGCGCCGACGTGGTGCCGGAGGTGAAGATCAGAGCCAACGGGTTCGTCGGATCGGGTTCGATGCCGAGATCCTCGGCCGGCGCGGGTTCGAGCGCCGCGCCCAGGTCCTGCCCCAACATCGTCGACGGATCTCCGTCCCGCGGGAATCGTCGGGACACGAAGATGCGGTCCTCGCCGAAGGGCAACCCGTCCGCGATCGTTGCGACCGCGTCGACGTGCGCTGGGCTCGGTGATCAACATCGCGGCGTCGGTGTGGGTGGCGTCGCGGAGCAGGTGCTCACCCTGACGGGTGTGGTTCAAGCCGACGATCGCCGCCCCCACCATGGCGGCCCCGCCGAACGCAAAGAGATAGTCGGGCGTGTTGTCGAGCAGAACTGCGATGTGCGGTGGTGCGCCCGCGGGCAGAACCGAGCGGAACAGGTTGGCCCAGCGACACGACTCGGCCACGAACTCGGCGTGCGTCCAGATCCGATCGCCGAACAGGAGGGCCGGGGTGGGACCGATCGAAGGGTCGTCGCGGTTGCGGCGCAGCAGCGCGGCCATCGACGGTGCGGGCGGAACCGCCTGACCCGGCTCGGGGATCGATCGTCGGCCGGCCGCGCTCATCGGCGCGCAGTGTACGGCACATTCCTGACACGGGTGTCAGGAACCCGCACCTGACAGCGGCGTCATGACTAGCCTCGGGCGGCGATGGCCGCACGGAAGCGAGCGCCCACGGTGTCCAGCTCCGACGGCGACGATGGTCGGGCGGTCGGACGCGCCGGGACCCCGGCCCAAGGCCGAGAGCTCCGCGCCCGCGGGCAGAGGACGATGCGTCGCCTGCTCGACGCCGGCATCACCGTCTTCGCCGCCCGCGGCTACCACTCCGCCCGGGTCGACGACATCGTCAAGGCCGCCAAGACCTCGCACGGCACCTTCTATCTCTACTTCGCGAACAAAGAGGATCTGTTCCAGGCCCTCGTCGCTGACGTCGCGACCGAGATCGCGGCCCTCACCGCCTCGCTCGGCGCCTTGGGACCCGGCGACGACGGCAAGGCCGAGCTGCGCGCCTGGCTCGCGCAGTTCGCCGAGATGTACGAGCACTACGGGCCCGTCATCCGCACGTGGACCGAGGCCGAGCTCGACTCGAGCGAGGCGGGCCGCATCGGCACCGACGTGCTCGGCGAGCTGACGACCGCGCTCGCGGAACAGCGTGCAAGCGGCCGAATCCGACGTCAACCCCCAACTTGCGGCCATCGCCGCGGTCGCGATGATCGAACGGTTCAACTACTTCGTGCTCTCGCGACAGGTCGCGGCAAACCGGGACGAGATGCTCGATACGCTCGCCGGCGTCGTCCACCGTGCGCTCTTCGGCTGAACCTGACGCCCGTGTCACGTTTCGGGCTAGGGTGCTCCCGTCCGGGGGCGGATGACGCATCCGACCAGCAACATTGGGCCAACCGTGGGGGGAGGTCACGATGGGGAAGCGAGCGATAGTCCTGCTCGTCGCGGTGATACTCATCGCTGGCGCGTGCGGCAACGCAAGCAACGATTCGAAGTCCGGTTCGGGGGGCGGCGGACCCGCCACGACGGCCAGTGGCGAGGATCTACAGAAGAACGTGCCGTCGGATCAACCGGGCGTGACCGACACCGAGATCCGTGTCGGCGGCGTCGCCTCGAAGACCAATCCGCTCGGCGGCAACTACGACCGGGCGTTCCAAGGCGTCGAGGCCTACTTCAAGATGATCAACGATCAGGGCGGCATCTACGGCCGCCAGCTGAAGCTGGTGTCGCAACGCGACGACCAACTCGCGAACAACCAGACCGAAGTGCAGGCGCTCCTCTCGCAGGACAACGTGTTCGCGGTCCTGCCGATCGCGACGCTGCTGTTCACCGGGGCCGACACGCTGGCCGCCACGGACACGCCGGCATTCGGCTGGAACATCAATCAAGAGTTCAGCGGGCCACCCAACCTCTTCGGTGAGCGGGGCTCGTACATCTGCTTCACCTGTGGGTACCCGACCCAGCCATGGATCGCCAAGCAAGAGGGCCGCACGAAGGTCGGCATCCTGGCCTACAACGTGTCGCAATCGTCCGATTGCGCGGCAGGTGTCAAGGCCGCGTTCGAGAAGTGGCCGAGCGCCAACGTCGTCTTCGAGGACGACGCGCTTGACGTTCGGCACGACCGACTTCAGCGTCCAGGTCGGCAAGATGAAAGACGCAGGTGTCGACTTCGTGTCCACCTGTATGGACACCAATGGGGTGACGAATCTCCAAAAAGAGCTGAAGAAGCAACAGGTCGACGCCACCCAGGTCCTGCCGAACGCGTACAACCCCGAGTTCATCCAGAGCTTCGGTGATCTCTTCGAGGGTTCGTACGTGCTCCCGTGGGCCCAGCCGAACGAGTCGGCCGATCCGGTACCGCAGCTGACCAACTACCTCAACTACATCGACCAGGTCGGTGGCCAGAGGGACGAGATCTCGATGGCGGGCTGGCTCGACGCCGACCTGTTCTACAAGGGGTTGGTCGCCGCTGGCCCGGAGTTCACCCAGCAATCGGTGGTCGAGCAGATCAACCAGATGAAGTGGGATGCCGACGGGCTCATCCCCGGGCGTCGATTGGTCGGTCGCACACACCGCCGACACGCCTGACAGCTGCATCACCGTCGTCAAGATCGAGGGCGGCAAGTTCGTCCCGAAGTACCAAGAGCCGGGTAAGCCCTTCGTCTGCTTCAACATCAACGATCCGAACCTGCCCGATCAGCCCCAACTGAGCGCGGGCGTCTTCCGCTGACACGGAGGTTCGTGCACCCCACCCACGCACGACCATGAACGATTTTCTGAGCTATGTCGTGCTGGGTATTCCGATCGGCTGCGTGTTCGCGCTCATGGCGATCGGCATCGTGCTCACGTACAAGACGTCGGGCGTGTTCAACCTGGCCTTCGGAGCGCAGGCTTTCGTCTCGGCGGCCATCTACTTCGACACGGTGTCGCGGCACGGTTGGCCCCCTGCCCTCGGATTCCTCGTCGCGGTGATCATCGCCGGGCCCGTGATCGGGCTCGTGCTCGATCAAGCGCTCTATCGGCACCTGCGCACGGCGCCGGCCGTGGCCAAGCTCGTCACCTCACTGGGTCTGCTGGTCGCCATCCCACAGGCCGTGAAGCTCTGGTTCGGCTCGTCGCCCGCCTACAACCCGCCTGGTCTCATCCGGTCGGACAAGGTGTTCTTCTCGGGCGAGTTCAGCCTCGATGTGAACCAGGTCGTCACCATCGTGACGACGGTGATCGTGGTGGTCGGGCTCGTCATCCTGTTCCGACGCACGAACCTGGGCCTGCAGATGCGGGCCGTGGTCGAGAGTCCCCGCATGACCGAGCTCAACGGTGTCAACGCCAGCCGGGTCGGTGCGTTCTCGTGGATGCTGTCGAGTCTGTTCGCGGCGCTCGCCGGCGTGCTCCTCGCCCCCTTGTTCGCACAAGTGAGCGAGTTGAACTTCTTCACCTTGCTCGTCGCCGCGCTGGCTGCGGCCGCGTTCGGGCGATTGTCGAGCATCCCGCTGACGCTGGTCGGCGCGCTCCTGCTCGGTGTACTCCAACAACTCTTCGCCGGCTACCTTCCGACGGGGAGCGTGCTCGCACAGGGGCTCCGCCCTTCCTTGCCGTTCGTCGCGCTGTTCCTGCTGCTGCTCTTCTGGCCGGGACTGCGCAAGCCCCGCGAGATGAGCGATCCGTTGGCCGGCGTCGATCCCCCACCCCCGGCGCCCGCGGCCACGATTCGCACCCACGGCCTCACCGTGATGACCCGCGTTCTCGCCGTTCTGTTCATCGTCGTGGTGTCGCTGCTCACCATCACCACACTCAACGCCTATTGGGTCGATCTCGTGACGAAGGGGGCCATCCTCGGGCTCATCTTCTTGTCGTTCGTCATCATCACCGGCCTGGCCGGCCAGGTCTCGTTGTGTCAGGCCACCTTTGCGGCTGTGGGCGCGTTCGCCGCGGCACAACTCGTCGCGAACACGGGCATGAGCGTGCTGCTGGCCATGGTGATCGGCGGTGCCATCTCGGCCGTCATCGGAGCGTTGTTGGCGTTGCCCGCCCTCCGGTTGGGCGGCATCTACCTCGCGTTGGCAACATTGGCGTTCGCGCTGATGTTCGAGACGGTACTCCGACCGCTCGACTGGGTGAGCGGCGGGCGAAAGCCGCCCCGTGTTCCCCGACCGACGATCGGCACTATCGACTTCACGAACGACAAGAACTTCTTCTTGTTGGTGCTCGTGTTGTTGGCGGCTGTGTCCTTGTTCGTCCTGGTGTTGAAGCGGGGCACCACCGGGCGCTTCCTCGACGCGCTGCGCGGCAGCGAAACCGCGGCGTCCGCGATCGGGATCAACCCCTTCGGTGCCAAGGTCGTGGCCTTCGCCGTGTCGGCCGGTATCGCCGGCTTCGGTGGCGGACTCCTGGCGTCCTTCGAAGGGAGGGTCAACTACGAGGCCAACATGACGTACTTCTACGGCCTGGTCTGGGTGGTGCTCGTCGTCACCCTGGGCGCCCGCTCGCTCCAAGCCGCGATCACCGCCGGTCTGAGCTTCATCTTGTTCGCTCCCCTGCTCGACCAGCTCACGCCGCTCGACCAAACGACCACTCAGGCCGTGGCGTTCATCTTGTTCGGTCTGGGTGCGCTGACCTACGCCAAGCATCCCGAAGGCATCATCGAGGCGCAGACGCGACGTTCGCTCGAACGGACGATGCGTTGGATAGATCGGCTCCGAGGTAGATCCTCCCCGAAGCCCGAGAACGAGAACGAGGCTCGCGTCGCGGTGGGAGCCGGCCGATGACCGCGCTCCTCGAGGCCCGAGACATCAGCAAGCGGTTCTCCGGCATCTCCGCGCTGAGCGACGTGTCCATGGGGGTCGACGCGGGCGAGTTCGTCGGTCTGATCGGCCCGAACGGCGCCGGCAAGACCACCTTCTTCAATTGTCTGTATGGCTTCCTGCGGCCCGATCACGGCCGCGTGCTCTTCGATGATCGCGATGTGACTCGTACGCCGACGTTCCGTCGCGCACGACTCGGCTTGGCACGCACGTTCCAACGCACAGAACTGTTCGCCGGCATGAGCGTGCGTGAGCACCTGCTGGTCGCCGAGCGGGCCCGCACCTGTGGCGTGACCCTTTGGCGCGATCTGCTGCTCAAAGGCCGCGTCACCGACGACGAGCGTGAACTGGCTGACCGCATGCTCGCCTTGCTCGGCTTGGCCGATGATGCCGAACGCCCGATCGAATCGCTCTCGCTCGGCCGCACTCGGCTGGTCGAGTTGGGACGGGCGCTTATGGGTCAACCACGCCTGTTGTTCCTCGACGAACCCTCTTCCGGTCTCGATCGGACCGAGACCGAGGAGATGGCACGGGTCTTGCTCGAGGCCCAACGCGAGCACGGCACGGCGATCCTGTTGATCGAACACGACATCGACTTGGTGCAGAACGTCACGACACGGTTGTACGTGCTCGACTACGGCAAGCTCATCGCGTCGGGCGATACGGCAACCGTCATCGCCGATCCCGAAGTACGCCATGCCTACCTGGGAGTCACGGCGTGAGCGGCGACACCTTGATGTCCGTCGAGGACGTCAGCGCCGCCTATGGACCGTTCCGAGCGCTCTTCGGTGTGTCGTTCACCGTGGGCGAAGGCGAAGCGGTGGCGCTCCTCGGCACCAACGGCGCGGGCAAGACCACCGTGGCCCGTGTGTGCACCGGTCTGGTTCCACCCACCTCGGGCCGGATCATGTTCGAGGGCCAAGACCTGAGCGACCGCAAGACGTACGAGTACGCCCGGGCCGGCATCTACCACGCACCCGAGGGCCGGTCGGTGTTCGCGTCGCTCAGCGTGGAGGAGAACCTCACGCTCGCCTTCCGGGAGGTGGTCGGTCGTTCGGGATGCCGGGCGTCGTTGGACACCGCCTACGAGCTGTTCCCCCGATTGAGTGAGCGACGCCGCCAACTCGCGGGGTCACTGTCGGGTGGTGAACAACGGATGCTGGCGTTGGCCCGCGTCCTGGTGCATCCGCCGCGACTGCTGGTGGTCGACGAGCTGTCCTTGGGACTGGCACCCATCATCATCGACGACGTCTACCGCAACCTGGCGCGACTCCGCGAAAAGGGCGTCGCCCTGATCGTGGTGGAGCAACAGGTCGAGCACGCGCTCGAGCTGGCCGACCGGGTGGTGGTGCTCAGCCGCGGCGAGGTGTCCTACGAGGGCCCCGTGCTCCCGGTCGAGGAGCTCGCCCCCCACTTCCTTCCCGACGCCGCCACGATCGAAGGCTGAACGATGACCGAGATGCCCGCTGCCGTTCTCCAGGGTCGCGGGAAGCTCGCGATCGAACAACGACCGACCCCGACGCTGGGTGCCGACGACGTCCTGGTCGAGGTCAGCTACTGCGGCGTGTGCGGCTCGGACATCCACATGACCCTCGAAGGGTGGGGCCGGCCGGGCAGCGTCGGTGGTCACGAGTGGACGGGGATCGTCGCCGCGGTAGGTGACGACGTTTCCGATTGGCGCGTCGGCGACGCGGTCGTCGGCGGGCCCACAGTGCGCTGCGGGACGTGCGGACCATGTCGCGCCGGCCGCCCTTCGTTGTGCGAGGAGCGTGACACGCCGGGAGCCGAGGAAGAGCACGGGGCCTTTGCGGGGTACATCCGCAAACACCGAGCCGAGCTGCTGGCCCTTCCGGCCGGGCTCGGCCTTCGCGAGGCCGCGCTCACCGAGCCGCTGGCCGTCGCGCTGCACGGCATCACCCTCTCGAGGATCCAACCCCACGAGACGGCGATGGTCATCGGTGCCGGCCCGATCGGTCAGCTCGTGTTGGCCGCGCTCGTCGCCCGTGGGTGGACCGATGTCGCGGTGGTCGAACCGGCGCCGACCCGACAGGACCTGGCCCACGCGCTCGGTGGCAACCCCGTGCGTCATCCCGACGAGCTCGAGGTTCCGTCCATCGTCGAACCCGGTCGCATCGTCGCCGGTGCCGTCGACGTGGTGTTCGAGTGTTCTGGTCACCGCGCTGCCATGGAAGCGGGCCTCGCTCAGCTACGGCGGGCCGGTCGGCTGGTCATGGTCGGTGCCGGCATCGAGGCCCCCCGTTTCGACCCGAACCGCATCCTCTTGAACGAGCTGTCGATCACCGGATCGTTCACCTACGACGCCGACGGCTTCGACCAGGCCCTCGACTTGCTCGGATCGGGGAGGATGCCCGTCGACCTCCTGCTCGAACCGGGCGAAGTGCCCCTGAGCGATCTGCTCGGCGCCATGCAACGACTGGCGGCCGGCGAAGTCGCGGCCAAGGTGCTCGTGGCTCCAGGAGAACGACATGGCTGACAAACCGAGACCACCGCGGTTCAACCACGTGGCGATGAGCGTGCCGGCGGAGTTGCTCGACGAGCAGCACCGCAACGATCTGCTCGCGTTCTACGGCGAGGTGTTCGGCTGGCAAGAGGCGCCCGGCATGACGATCGACCGCCAGCGGCTCGTGCTGATGGCGCACCGCTACGACCAGTTCGTGTTCCTCATCAAGGACGACCAGCCCATGACCGCGCCGCGGTTGGATCATTGGGGCCAAGCGGTTTCGTCACGCGACGAGCTCGAGGCGCTCTACGAGCGGACGCTGCGCTACCGCGAGAAGGACGACCGCGTCGACATCGTCGAGCTGAACGAGGAGTCACACCCCGGCGTGACGATTCACGCCTTCTATGTGCGCTACCTGCTGCCGCTCATGATCGAGACCCAGTTCTTCGCCTGGGACCGCTGACTCCCTCTCCCTCCCCCCTCCCCTTCAGGGACTTGGTACAGATTCCGTGGCCAGGGCAACGGAATGCGTACCAAGTTCGGGCTGGAACTCGAGCGTTCGTGGCGTGAACCAAGTGATGTGGGAGCCGAGGACGCTTTGCGCGAGCTCTCGGAAGACCAGCACGGCGTCGTTGCGGTACGACAGGCCTACGCGCTCGGGCTCAGCGAGGCGGAGCTCCGCCATCGCCTCGACCGCGGAGACTGGCAACGCGAATCATCCCGAGTCCTGCACCGCGTCGGGGCGCCACGCACGGACCTGACCGGGGCAATGCGCATCGTCCTGCATCACGGTCCCGATACCTATGTCTCGCACGAAGCGGCGCTCGCACTGTGGGGCCTCCCTGGCTTCTATTCCGAGACGATTCACGTGATCTCGCGCCGCGTCCGCAATCGCAAGCCTGCCGGCCTGGGTGTGGTGCACTCCACGACGGACTTGCTCGATACGCAAATAGCAGACGTTCGCGGCGTACCTATCGTGACGCCGATCCGAGCGATCTTCGACATAGCGGGACGCGTTCACCCGCGCAGGCTCGAGCGGGCCCTTGACAGCGCATGGGCCCGGCGGCTGGTGAGCTATGCCCTCCTTCACCGCACGTTGGACGAACTCGCGACGCGAGGACGACCAGGAATCCGAATCCTGCGATCGCTCGCGGCAGAGCGACCACCGAACTACCGGCCACCCGACAGCAACACGGAGAGACGGTTCAACGAAATCCTCGCCCGCGCCGGCGAGCGTCAACTGCGGCGTCAGATCCATCTCGGTGACCAAGAACACTGGGTCGGCCGCATCGACTTCGTCGACGATCAGTTGCCGTTCTCGGTCGAGATCCAGTCCGAGCTGTTCCACGGCAGCGTGCTCGACCGACGACGAGACGCGGAACGTATCGCCGCCCTGCGAGCCGGCGGTCACGAAGTGCTCGAAGTCTGGGAGACCGAGGTGTGGCGCGACCCGGAAGACGTCGTCCGGCGCGTCCGCGATGGGCGAAGGACGGCCGCAGCACGCCACTACCGCTGAACCTGGTACAGATTCCGTTGTCCTGGCAGCGGGATGTGTACCAGGTTCGCCTAGTGGGGGTCAGGAGGCGGCGCGTTCGACGTCCGCGGCGCTGTCGACGCGGACGGCGCCGTCGACCATCTCGGACTCGGCCGGCGCGACCTGCTCGGAAATGCCGGCGACGTAGCGGTTGTGCATGACCGTGATGAACCGGTACACGGCTTTGATCACGCGGCGCGTGCGCACCGAGCTGAAGACGTCGAACGCGTGCTGGGCGCCGTGGAGCTCGAGATAGAACGCCGGAGCCTTCGACGTCTCACCCAGGCTCTTCGCGAACTCGCGGGCGTCTTGCACCGGAGCCAAAGTGTCGTGGTCGCCGTGGATGATGAAGAAGGGCGGCACGTCGGCATGGACGTTGTCGAGCGGGGACGCCTTCGCGAACTCGTCGGGCTCGTCAGCGATGAACCGCTTCATGACCAACGGCTCGAGGATCCACGGCAGGAACTGATCCGGCATGGTGCCGTTGCGGTTGGTGAAGTCGTAGACGCCGTACAACGGCACCGCCGCCTGAATCGACGTGTCCGCATCCTCGATGCCCGGCTGGTACTCGGGATCGTTCTCGGTCAACGCCATCATCGCCGTGAGGTGCCCGCCCGCCGACCCGCCGGTGACCGCGATGAAGTTCGGGTCGACGTCGTACTCGTCGGCGTGCTCACGAATCCACGCCAGCGCGTGCTTCAGGTCGACCAATGGGTCCGGCCAGGTCGCGCCGGGGCTGAGGCGGTAGTTGGCGTTGAAGCCCACCCAGCCGCGAGCGGCCAGGTACTTCAGCAGGGGCAGACCCTGCTCGCGCTTGTCGCCGATGATCCATGCGCCGCCGTGGATCTGGAGCACGGCGGGACGACGGGTGCCCGCGGGCGGAGGAGTCGCCGGCAAGGTCACGTCGAGCTTGATGTCGCGCCCGGCCACGCTTCGGTACGTCAGGTCCTTGACCCGCGTGATCTTGCCGCTGGGACACGATTTCGACCTCGTCGTCGTCGAGCGGTTCGAGAACGCCCGACGCGACCTTGGCGGCCGATCGACCCCGGAGCAGGACCACGACCAACGCACACCAGTTGACGACGAAGAGGGCCAGCCCGACCCAGCCGATCGGTCGATCCAGCGCGCCGAACCACACGAGCACAGCCGCGCCAACGGCCTCCCAGATGAGGTGCCACCAGGCCAGTTCGATCGTGATCCACGAGGCGAAGAAGCTGGGGATGTACAGCACCCGATTCCGCCGAACCGGCGCGAAGGCGTTGATCGTGAACAGAGCCACGAAACAGGCCGCCGCGAAGAAGATCCAGGAGATCATCCGGAACAGTTTGCCCGGATCAGGCCTCGATCGGCGACTTCTGCGTCCCGGCCTCGTCATCGAGCACCGGTCCGCTCTGGCCCTGGCCCGGCGCGGGAGGCAAACTGGGCCGCGCGGCTGAAGTCTGGGCCTGCTTGCGAGGAGCGAAAGGGATCAAGTGGAGCGTCTTTCGGGGCTCGATGCCTTCTTTCTGTACATCGAGACGCCGACGATGCACACGCATGTGGCGCTGACGGCTGTCCTCGACACGTCGACGATGCCGGGCGGGTACTCGTTCGAGGCCATGCGGCGACACATCGCTGACCGGGTGCACCTGGTGCGGCCGTTCCGCAAGCGCGTGGTCGAGGTTCCGTTGCGTCTCCATCACCCGGTGTGGGTCGACGACACGGACTTCGAGGTCGACCGCCACATCAAGCGCATCGCCGTTCCGTCGCCCGGCACCCTTCGCGAGCTGTCCGACGTCGTGGGTCACATCGCGAGCGTGCAACTCGAGCGCAGCAAGCCGCTCTGGGAGGTCTGGATCGTCGAAGGCCTCGAGCACGACCGCGTGGCGCTCGTCGCCAAGGTGCACCACTCGTCGATGGATGGGGCATCGGCCGCCGAGCTCCTGCCCGCCTTCTTCGACCTCGAAGCGGTACCGGCGGAGCCGGTCATCCCCCCTCCCTACGACCCGAGCCCGGCACCCGACGACTGGGAGCTCGTGGGGGCATCGGCCGTCGAACGCCTCCGCTCGCTGGGCGGCCTGCCGTCGCTCGCCCGCCGCACCACCCAATCGATCACGCGGATTCGCCGCGATCGCCGCGACACCCACACGGCGGCGGGCACACCGCTGACGGCACCGCACACGGTGTTCAACGGGCCGATCACCGCGCAACGATCGGTGGCGTTCGCGCGGGTGCCGCTCGCGCAGGTGAAAGACGTGAAGAACGCGTACGCCGCGACCGTGAACGACGTCCTGCTCGCCACGTGCGCGTTGGCGATGCGCCGCTACCTCGAAGACCGAAAGGGCCTACCGGCAGAGCCGCTCGTCACCGCCTGTCCCGTCTCGATACGCGGCGATCACGAACGCGGTGAGCAGAACAATCGGCTGTCGGTGATGTTCACCAAGCTGCACACCGACGTCGGCGATCCGGTCGAGTGCCTGCTCGCCACCCAGAAGACGGCCGCCGCCGCCAAGTCCGAACACGAGATCCTCGGCCCCGACACCCTCGGCGCCTGGGCCGAGCTGGCCGACCCGATGGCCAGTCGGTTGGCCAGCAGCCTCTACAGCAGCAACAACCTCGCGGCCCTCCACCGGCCGGCCCTCAGCTTCATCCTCTCGAACATCCCCGGGCCGCCCTTCCCCGTCTACCTCGCCGGTGCCGAGATGGAGCGGGCCTATCCCATGGGTCCAGTGCTCGAGGGGGCGGGCCTCAACGTCACGATGATGAGCTACCGGGACTCGGTCGACTTCGGTTTCCTGGGGGCCACCGAGCTGGTCCCCGACATCTGGGACCTGGCTGACGCCGTGCCCGTCGCCTTCGACGAGCTCTACGACTCCGCCATCGGCTGACCAGGCTCCGCTCGCGACGGGTTCCTCGGGGGGTTTGAAGCCCAGAATGGAACCTGTTCTAATCTGACACCCATGGCCTACAACGCCGCCGACATGTTCGAGCACACGGTCGACGTCGTTCCCGACCGGATCGCGATCGTGTGCGGCGACGACCGGCGCACCTACGCCGAGCTCGAAGCCCGCTCCAACGCCCTCGCCCACTACCTGGCCGACCGTGGCCTCGAGGCGGGCGATCACGTCGGCATCTACGGACTCAACAGCATCCAGTGGGTCGAGTCCTTACTGGCGGTGCTGAAGGTCCGGGCCGTGCCCGTGAACATCAACTATCGGTACGTCGAAGAGGAGCTCCGCTACCTCTTCGACAACGCCGACCTGAAGGGCCTGGTGTACAGCGAGGAGTTCGGCCCGCGAGTGGCCGCCGTGTTCGATCAGCTCCCGCTCCTCAAGACGCTCGTCGTCATCAACGACGACAGCGGCGCCGATCAGATGCAGCTCGAGCCCGCAGTGTTCGACGACGTCATCGCCGCCGGTTCCCCCGAGCGTGACTTCTCCGAGCGGTCCGGCGACGACCAGATCATCATCTACACCGGCGGCACCACGGGCATGCCCAAGGGCGTGATGTGGCGCAGCGAGGACATCTTCTTCGCGCTGGCCGGTGGCACGGATCCGTTCACCAAGGTGAAGGTGCCCGACGAGTACTTCCACTCGCAGAACGCGAAGAACTCCGAAGGTCAGCTGATCATGATGAACACGCCGCCGCTGATGCACGGCGCGGCGTTCGTGGGCACGCTCATGCAGTTCTTCCAAGGCAACCGCAACGTGTTGCTGCCCCGGTTCGAGCCCGAGCTCGTGTGGCGCACGATCGAGCGCGAAGGCATCCACTCGGTGCTCATCGTCGGCGACGCCATGGGCCGTCCGCTCATCGAGTCGCTCGAAGACCTCGAGGCCAGGGGTGAGACGGTCGACCTCAGCACGATGCTGAGCCTCAGCTCGACGGCCGCGGTGTTCTCGCCCACGGTCAAAGATCGCTTCTTGGCCAGGTTCCCGAACCTCGTCGTTGACCGATTCCATCGGTGCGACCGAGAGCGGGTTCAACGGGCTCATCACGGTGAGCAAGGACACCACCGCCATGAAGGGCGGTGGACCCACCGTGGCACCGGGCCCCGACACGATCGTGCTCGACGACGAGCTGAAGCCCGTCGAGCCGGGCTCGGGCGTGATCGGCAAGGTCGCCCGCGGCGGCAACATCCCGATCGGGTACTACAAGGATCCCGAGAAGACGAAGGCGACCTGGATCACAGCGGCCGACGGCAAGCGCTACGCCATGCCCGGCGACTTCGCCACGGTCGAGACCGACGGCACGATCACGTTGCTCGGTCGGGGATCGGTGTGCATCAACACCGGTGGCGAGAAGGTCTTCCCCGAAGAGGTCGAGCAAGCGCTCAAGGCGCATCCCGATGTGTTCGATGCCGTAGTCGTGGGTGTGACCGACGAGCGTTGGGGCCAGAGGGTCGCCGCCGTCGTGCAACCGCGCGACGGCAAATCACCCGAGCTCGAAGACCTCAAGGTTCACTGCCGTGACCACATTGCCGGCTACAAGGTGCCGCGTGAGCTGCACCTCGTACCCGAGATCATTCGCTCACCCAGCGGAAAGCCTGACTATCCCTGGGCCAAGACGCTCGCAGAAGCGGGCACCAACAAGGCTTGACCACCTCGGGCCAGAACCAACAGGGGGTTCACATGCAGGTCTACGACAAGTTCTACATCGGCGGGAAGTGGGTCGAGTCGACTGGCTCCGGCACGCTCGAAGTGCACTCGCCAGCGACCCAGGAGCTCGTGGGCAGCGTGCCCGAGTCGACGACCGCCGACATGGACCGCGCCGTGGCCGCCGCCCGTGAGGCGTTCGATCTCGGTCCGTGGCCTCGCATGACACCAGACGAGCGGGCCGACTACATCGCCCAGCTCTCGGTCGCCATCATGGCGCGCATGGACGAGTTCGCCACCCTGATCACCAACGAGAACGGCGCGCCGTTCTCGTTCTCGCAGATGGGCCAGGTGTTCGCCGCGACGGCGGTGCTCGACTACTACGCCGCGATGGTCCGTGACTTCGCCTTCGAGGAAGGCCGGTCCGGCATGATGGGCTCGGTCATCGTGCGGCGTGAGCCGGTCGGTGTGGCGGCGGGCATCATCCCCTGGAACGTTCCGCTGTTCATCGTGGCGCTGAAGCTGGGCCCGGCCTTGGCGAGTGGCTCGACCATGGTTTTGAAGCCCGCGCCCGAGACCCCGCTCGACGCGTTGCTGATGGCCGAGGTCCTCGAGGAGATCGGGCTGCCCGCCGGCGTCATCAACATCGTCCCGGCCGGCCGCGAGGTCGGTGAGCACTTGGTGCGTCATCCCGATGTCGACAAGGTCGGCTTCACCGGCAGCACGGCCGCCGGTCGCAAGATCGGCGCCATCTGCGGCGAGCAGCTCAAGCGATGCACGCTCGAGCTCGGTGGCAAGTCCGCCGCCATCATCGCCGACGACGCCGATCTCGCTACTGCGCTCCCCACGCTCATGCCGTTCGCACTGATGAACAACGGCCAAGCCTGCGTGGCCCAGACCCGCATCCTCGCGCCCCGCTCGCGCTACGACGAGGTGAAGGACGCGCTGGCCGAGGCTGTGTCGAACTTCAAGGTCGGCGACCCGCTCGACCCCACCACCGAATGCGGACCGCTCACGGCCGAACGCCAGCGCGATCGTGTCGAGGGCTACATCGCCAAAGGCAAGGAAGAGGGCGCAACCGTCGTGGTGGGTGGGGGCCGTCCCGCCGGTCTCGATCAAGGCTGGTATGTCGAGCCCACCTTGTTCGCCGACGTCGACAACTCGATGACGATCGCGCAGGAGGAGATCTTCGGCCCGGTGCTGTCGCTCATCCCCTACGACTCCGATGACGATGCGGTGGCCATCGCCAACGACTCCGACTACGGCCTGTCCGGTTCGGTGTACACCAACGACATCGAGCGGGGCATCGACATCGCCCGCCGGGTGCGCACCGGCACCTACGCCGTGAACAACCTCGGCATGGACTTCGGTTCACCGTTCGGTGGCTTCAAGTCCTCGGGTGTCGGTCGTGAGCTCGGGCCCGAAGGCCTCGAGGCCTACCTCGAGAAGAAGTCGATCCTGCTGCCCGGCGGCTACGAGCCCAACTAGCCACCCGGTCACATCACGACGGGCACTCGTTCGGGACCACGAACGAGGCTCGACGCGAGCCATTCGACGGGTCCGACGATCTCATAGGCCGGGAAACGCGCCAGCAGTTCCTCGAACGCGATCCGCGCCTCGAGTCGCGCCAGCGCCGCGCCCAAGCACAGGTGCTCGCCGAAGCCGAAGGCCAGGTTCGCCACCGAGGCCTCGCGGAAGGCGTCGAACTCGCCGGCGGTGGGTCCGAAGGCGGCTTCGTCACGATTGCCCGAGGCGTACAGCATCACCAGGTAGTCGCCTTCGGCGACGGGTACGTCACCGAGATTCGTGTCGGCGGTGACGGTTCGTGCGAACTGCTGAATCGGCGTGGTCCACCGCAGGAACTCCTCGACCGCGGCGGGGATCCGCGACGGGTCGGCGACGAGTCCCGCTCGTTGATCGGGATGCTCCGCCAGCGCGATCAACCCGCCCGACAGCAGGTGTCGCGTCGTCTCGTTGCCGGCGACGAGCAGCGACATGGTGAACGTCACGAGCTCGCCGGGGCGCAGCGGACGTTCCTCGACCTCGGCCGTGGCCAGCAACGAGACGAGGTCGTCGCCGGGGTCAGCGCCCTTGGCGCGTGCGTGACTGTCGAGGAACGTCACCAACTCGGTCACGCTCGCCAGATCTTCGTCGCTCAAGACGTCTCGACCATCCGACGCGGTGATGGCGGCGTCGGACCAACGGCGGAAGTCCACCCGGTCGGCCTCGCTGACACCCAGGAGGTCCGCGATCACGAGCACGGGCAGCGGCGCGCTCAGCACGTCGACGAAATCCACGATCTCCCCCGCGGGATGGCGTCCAGCAGACGAACCGTCCGCGCCCTGATCTGCTCCTCCATGCGACCGACCGCTCGCGGCGTGAACGCTCGATTGAGCAGACGACGCCACTCGGCGTGCTCGGGTGGGTCCATGTGCAAGATGGATCCCTCGATCCGCCCGCCGTCGCGCAGCGGATCGTTGACGAGCGCGCCCTTCCCGGAGCAGAACCGCGCCGGGTCACGACTCACTTCCCGGATGTCCTGGTAGCGGCTGACCGCCTTCATGCCGGGAGCGAACTCGTGGATCGGCGCCTCGTCCCGGAGCCGATGCAGCACGTCGAAGTAGTCGGGCCGCAGGAAGAAGCCGGGTGCGGCCGGATCGATGTCGATCGTCGTGGTCACGACGCCTCCTCGATCTTGCGGGCGATGAGCGGAAGGATCGGGTTCTCCGCGATCGGGAAGAACCCTTCATTGCCGGCCCGCTCGTGCAGCAGGCCGATGCGAGTCATCACGGCCGTGCTGCGCACCATGGCGAACACGTCGAACCATTCCATGTTCTGTAGCGGTCGGCCGAGCTGTGCCTTCGTACGCCTGGCGCGTCACGTCGCGTGTGGGAAAGGAATCGACGCGCCGGCCGAACAGCTCGTCCTGGATCGCCTCGAGCGTCAACCACCACGCCACATCGTGTTCCGGCGCGCCGATCATCGCCATCTCCCAATCGAGAACCGCGACCGGATAACGGTCTTCGTCCGTAGATGACGTTGCCGAGCCGAACGTCGCCCCACAGCAGCGCCGCCGGGGGATCATCGGCGGGACGGTGGTCGGCACACCACGCCAAAGCATCGTCGAGTTCAGGAACGACGCGTTCACCGTCGGCATACCAATCGAGATAGCGCCGCCAGTGCGCCAGCTCCTGATCGATGTCACGCTCGGGAAGCTCGGCATCGATCGACGTTCCGTCGATGCGGTGAATCGCGGCCACTTGATCGATCAAGGCGTCGTAGACGCGCCGCTGGAGTTCGGGTGACGACTTCGTCACCCACTTGTCGAACAACGGCATCGAGGCAGGCACGTGGCCGCTCACCATCGGCGCGACCAGAAACGGTGAACCGAGCCACGACGGGTCGGTGACGTGCTCGACCGGTGTCGGCACCGGTACGCCGTGCGCGGCCGCGACTCGCTGAGCCTCGGCCTGCACTCCGAGGTCGTACTCGGGGAAGGCTCCGTCGCCCGTCGGCGGCAGACGAACCACGAACGCCCACGAGGACTCGAGACTCGGCGAGCGCGTCTCACACAACAGGGTCTCGCTCGACAGCCCTTCGGATGGGCGATCGCAGCGAATCAATTCGTGGGGACCATCGCGAGTCGCGTCGAGCCACCGAGTGATGTCGGCAGCCAGTTGTTCGAGCGGTCGGTGAACCGAGAGTGCCATCGTGCGCAGCGGTGCTACCGACGCGTCAGTCGTAGTCGCTCAGTCGCAGGCGCACCTTGTTCAGCAGGTAGATGCGCTTCTGGGCCTCGTCGAGCTGATCGATGTCCACGTCGTCGGGCAGCTCGGCCATCTGGCTCGCCGCCAGGATCCCCTCGTGGCCGGCGACCTCGAGGTCGCCGTCGACCTTGGTGGCCTCGGTGAGGAGTTGGGCCTGCTCGGCATGGGCGGCCTCGACCCGAGCCTTGCGCTCGGCATCGATCCGCTGCTGCTCTTCGTCGGCGCGCCGCGCCTCTTCGGCGAACTCACGATCCCGTCGTTCGGCCGCCGCGGCGCGTTGCTGTTCCTCGGCGGCGCGTCGTGCCGCTTGCGCGATCTCGCGTTCGTGTTGCGCGGCTTCCTCGGCACGCCGTCGTCCGGCCTGTTCGCGTGCGAGCCGTTCTGCTTCGATGCGATCGCGACGTTGTTGGTCGTCGCGTTCGCGTTTCTCCTGTGCCTGTCGCTCCGCTTCGGCACGAGCCTGCGGCCTCTCGTTCCTCTCGTTCGCGTTGAGCCTGTTGCTCCGCCTCGACGCGCTCTCGTTCGAGACGTTCTTGCTCCTCACGCTCGCGCTGCGCGCGCGCTTCTTCTTCGGCGCGCGCCCGAGCTTCGGCTTCCTCACGTTCCCGTTCGCGCGCGCTCCTCGGCGTCGGCACGGGCCTTCGCCTCCGCTTCCTCACGCTCCGCTCACGAGCCAGGCGAGCCGCTTCCGCCTCGGCCCGCTCCCGCTCGACACGTTCCTTCTCTTCCCGCTCCCGACGAGCCCGCTCGTCCTCCTCGGCGCGCGCCCGGGCCTCCGCCTCCTCACGCTCGCGGTCGGCCTTCTGCTCGGCCTCGACCCGCTCGCGCTCGGACGCGCTCCTGCGCCTCGCGCTCCGTACGAGCCCGCTCGTCCTCGGCAGCACGCGCCCGGGCCTCGGCCTCTTCCCGCTCCCGCTGCGCCTTCTCCTCGGCCTCGACCCGTTCCCGTTCGGCGCGCTCCGTCTCTTCTCGCTCTTGGCGGGCCTGCTCCTCCTTCTCGGCCCGGGCCTTGGCTTCGGCCTCCTCCCGTTCGCGGACCCGTTGGGCGGCCTCGGCCTCGGCCCGCTCCCGGGCCTCGGTGGCCTCCCGCTCCTGGCGCTCGAGCTCCTCGCGCTCGCGCTTCTCACGTTCGGCCTCCTCCCGCTGCTGGCGTTCCTCGGCCCGCCGGACCTCTTCGACGCGGGCACGCTCGACCTTCTCGGCCGCGCGTTTGGCCGCCGCGGCCTCACGGTCCTTGCGCTTCTGCTCCTTCGCTTCCTCGCTCTGACGCCGGCGTTCCTCCCGCTCCTCACGACGACGTTCCTCCGCGACCCGGCGCCGCTCGAGCTCGACCTTCTGGGCCTCGAGCTCGGCTTCGCTGAGTGGCCGGGGCGGTGCGGACGGAGCGCCCAAGAGGCCGAGCGTCGACATGGTCGGACGACGGCTTCCTTTCGGGTGCGTCGAGCGCAACAGGACGACGACAGCGGCCACACCGAGAACCAACAGCGAGCAGACCGCCCCAGAACGACCACGTGAGCATCACCAGGAGCGCGACGACGACGACAGATCCGAAGGCCGCGGCCGCCTTCTGCTCGCGCGTCACTCGTGGTCACCACCCATCTGCCATCCCCCACATGCGGGCATCGTCCGGACCACGTTACGCCCACCACCGGCCCGGTGCCCAGGCTGGCGAGCCCTAGTCTGCGAGCCATGTCCGAGGGTCGACACCATGGTCCATGGCGCCGCGACGACTACGAGATCTCGACCGATCGCGACCGCCTCGACGTCGCCGTCATCCACACGTTCCTGCACGACGACGCGTACTGGGCGCGAGGCGTTCCCCACGAGGTCGTCGAGCGGACGATCGCGCACTCGTTGAACTTCGGGCTGTTCCACGATGCCGAGGGCCAGGTTGGATTCGCACGCGTCGTCACGGACTTCGGCGTGATCGCCTACTTGGCTGACGTGTTCGTGTTGCCGCCACACCAGGGGCGCGGCCTCGGCCGCTGGCTCGTGTCGACGGTGGTCACCCACCCGGACCTCCAGCACCTACGCCGCTTCACGCTGGCCACCCGCGACGCGCACTCGCTGTACGAATCGTTCGGGTTCGCTCCTCATCCTCGGCCGGAGGACGTGCTCGAGATTCGCCGCTCGCTCACCGAGCTCTACGGCCCTCAGCCTGGCTGATCGAGCTGCTCACGTTCGTCCATGATCTCGGCCAGCCGCTCCACCGACGGCTGGATGAAGACCCCTTCTGCCTCCGCCGCCACTGTCCCGCCATCGACGACGAGCTCGCCCACCGCGAACACCTTTCGCCCTTCGACTCGATCCGTGCGGCACCGAAAGGTGAGCGGCGTGTCGAGGGGGCACGGGTTCCGATAGCGGACGGTGAGCGTGCCGGTGAACGCGCCGAACCCGTTGTCGATGTTGGCGATCGAGAGGAGTTGATCGAACAGCGACGCGATGATCCCGCCGTGCACCATGCCCATCGGACCCTCGTACAACAGCCCCAAGGTCATGCGGGCGATGACCTCCGTGCCGTTCAGTCCGGGACCATCGGTACGCACCTCGAGCTCGAATCGCGGCGCCACCGGGTTCATCCGACCGATCACCGGGTTGAGCCGGAACAGCTCGAGGTAGTCGCCGTCGACCGTCAACCCCTCGTACATGTTGCGCGGACCGTCAGGTACGAACCGGTCGAGTTCGTCGGTCGCTTCCTCGATCATCGCGGCCACCCGCGTCAGCACCTCGGGCGGTGCTTTCGTCGACACCAGGCGGTCGATGTACGAGCGGCTGATGTCGGCCAGAGCTTCGATGTCCACTGCTGGCTACTTGCCCTGGAAGTTGGGCTTGCGCTTCTCGGCGAACGCGGTCGGTCCCTCCATGGCGTCCTCCGTCGAGAACACGGGTTGGCCGATCTCCAGCTCGTAGCGCGAGTCCGATCTTCTCGGGCATCTCGCGGGTGGCGCGCATCGACTTCAGCACCGCCTGCACGGCCACAGGCCCGTTCTCGGAGATCTGCTCGGCGATCTCGCGCGCCTTGTCGAGCGCTTCGCCGTCGGGCACGACGTGACCGATCAGGCCTACCGCCTTCGCCTCGCTCGCGGGAATGAACTTGCCCGTGAGGAGCAACTCGGCCGCCACCGTGTAAGGGATCTGGCGCGACAGCCGAACGGTGGAGCCGCCCAAGGGGAACAGACCGCGACGCACCTCGGCCACACCGAACTGCGCGCTCTCACTCGCGACGCGGATGTCGAAGGCCTGCAGGATCTCGGTACCACCCGCCACGGCGTAGCCCTCGACCGCGGCGATCATCGGCTTGGCCGGGATGAAGTGGCGCAGCAACGCCTTCCAGTGGAGATCGTTGTCGGTCGCGAAGCGCTTGGTGTACTCGTCGTCGGGATGCCCGGCAGCCATCGCCTTCAGGTCGGCACCCGAACAGAAGTTGCCGCCGGCGCCGGTCACGATGGCGACCCGGATGTCGGGATTCCGGTCGATCTCGATCCAGGCGTCGTACATGCGCACGAGCATCTCGCTGCTCAGGGCATTGCGTTTCGCGGGACGGTTCAGCGTGACGACGGCCGTATGACCCTCGCGCTCGAACAACAGATGCGGCTCGTCGGACATGGTCGCAGACTAGAACGTGTTCTAGTTCTGTGCCAGATCCGCTAGAAGTGATCGGGCCGGATCACGGCGTCGGTGCCGCCGTCGGCGAACCAGATCGAGCCGTGCACGTAAGCGGTGTCCGGGCTGGCGAGGAACGTGATGATCGCCGCGATCTCGTCGGGCTGGGCCCGGCGATCGAGCGGTATCGGCAAGGCATCGACGAGCGGACCCGAGGTCTCGTCGTCGAGCGAACCCTGCAACAGCGGCGTCATGGTCGGACCGGGCGCCACCGCGTTCAAACGGACACCGGCCTGCCCCCAGGCCTCGGCCCGATGACGCACCGCGCGCGCCAGTGCTTGCTTGGTCAACCCGTAGAGGACCGCGCCCGGCACACGATCACCCGTGGCGACGCGCCGTCTCCTCGTCGTGAGCGAGCATCTGGTCGACCACCGAACCTTCATCGGGAATCAGCCCGATCGAGTTCGACGCGATCACCACCGCGGCCGGATCGGTGCCGGTACTCAGCGCGCTCAGCAATCCGTCGAGGATGTCGACCGCCCCGAAGTAGTTCACGGCGACCAACAAGCTCGTCGGTGTGACGTGCGGTCCGAGCCCGGCGCACACGATCAGGCCGTCGATCGACGGCGCGGCTGCGATCACCGCAGCTATCGCATCGGCGCGTCCCGCAGCCGTCGACAAGTCAGCTTCGATCTCCGCATCGTGCAGATCGACGCCGATCACCTTGTCGCCTGCCGCCTCGAAGCGACCACGCGTGGCCAATCCGAGTCCGCTGGCCGAGCCCGTGATCACGATCGTTCGCACGGCGGCACCCTAGTAGGTGCCTGTCCGCAGCGACCGAGCCAGATATTCAGTTTTCAAGGTTCATCTGACGCCGTTCGTGATCCCGTGGAGATCGAGCGTCGCCGTGTCATCGCGCAGGGCGAGAGGACACCGCCACTTGCGGGGGAAGGACGTTCGGGGAAGCAACGCGTCCGCTCAGGCACTCAGCGGGAGTTCGTGTTCGGGTGAGCCCCGGTCGCGGGGCCGAAGTTGGTCGGGCGTGGGTTTCCAGCCTTGGTGTTCTTGTCGGTGGTGGTGTTTGCACGACACCCGCAGTTCGTCGAGTCGGGTGTGATGGGTGCGAGCCCACTCGAACACATGGTGCACATCGACGAAGTCGACGCTGTCACAGCCCACGACCTCGCACTTGATGCCCTAAGAACTCGAGCACGGTGCGTTGATGGGCGGTGGTCCGCCGTTTCAAATGGGTCACGTTCTGGACATCGACGCCGTCTTTGATCACGATCGCGATCGCCGCCTCCGGGAGCAGTTCTCGCACGGTCGAAACCGGTACCGGTCCGACGCCGCGGATCTCACAGGTCTCCCCGGACTCGACCGCACCGCGGCGCAGGGCGGCCGCGTCGACCACCACGATCACCTTCACGTTGCTGTTCTTCGTCTTCGGCCGCACCGTCGACCCCGCCCGCCGCCGCGGCTTGGGCCAGGGCCACGAACCCGTCGGCCTGATAGGCGCCATGGGACTCGACCCGACCGTCCTTCTTGGCTTGCTTGAAGGCCTGATCGGTGAACGGTCGCAACGCGGCCACGATCGCCGCGCCCGCCACCGCGGTGCCCGAGAACGACAGACGGAACGTGCCATCGGTATCGACCCCCATCCGCAGCTGGCGCCGCTCATGAATACGCCGTTGCCGGCCTTCCTCGTCATCAACCGCTTGGGCCCGCCGCGACTCGTTGCGCAACTCGCGCAGCGAATCGCTGCGCGGCCGTCCCCAACAACACCGGTTCGGACTTCGGATCGGCGGTCGCGCCGGCCACCACCTCCCGGGCTTGTTGATCCGAGAGACGCCCGGCGCGATACGCGGCCGCGGTGGCCGGCAGATCATCCAACGCCTCGACCGTCTGCAACTTGGCCTTGGCCTCCGCGATCGACGTACCGATCCGCCGGGCCAACCAATGCGCCGCCGAACGATCCGCACTGCCCTCGCGCCACGCGTCGGTCTCCGCGACCCGCGCCGCCAACAACGACTCGGCCGCGGCGAACAATCGCTTCACGTCCGACACCACATCCAACAAGGCCAACGCATCAGGCACCGGTGTACAAACCCGGCTCGAGCTCACTCACCCACGCACCCGCCGCCTCCCGGGTCTTGACTACTTCCGCCGTATCGAACATGTGTTCGAGTCTAGGCGACCCGGTCACGAGTCGCAACGCAGATCGCGAAGAAGACTTCGGCAGAACGACGACGGCAAGCCGCCGCGCCGGCGCGTTCTAGGGTTACGGGATGGCTGCTGCGTTCATCGTCGATCAGGAAGAGATCACGATCCCGGTCGAGGTGCGCTCGGCCAAGATGGTGGCCGCGCAGTTCCTCGTCGATGCCGACGCCGCGCAACGGGTCATCGACTACAGCGGACTGCGCATCGCACGACCGATCGGCAACAAGGCGATGCTCGCGCTCTCGGGTGTGGCCTACGCCGACAACGACCTCGGGCCGTACCACGAGTTCGCGATCGCGTTCGTCGTCGAAGCGCACGACGCGCCGCCGGGCGCGAAGCCTTCGTGGAAGAGTCCGACGACCCTCATCCATCGCCTACCGGTGAACCAACAGTTCACGTGCACGGTCGGCAAGGGGTTGTGGGGCTTCCCGAAGTGGGTGTGCGAGATCGAGTACCGCGATCGCGCGCAGCGAACCGAATGCGTGGTGAGCGAGGACGGGAAGCTGGCGGTCGCGCTCGAGGTGGCCCGCGGCGGCGTGCCGCTACCAGCGGGCGAGACCGCGATGCAGGCCTATTCGTGGGACGACGGTGTGCTGCGCCGCACCCCTGGATCACCCGTAACCGACGAGCCCGGGCCCGGCCCGGCGGCGCAACCGTCGCACTCGGCGACCACCCCATGGCCGACGACCTGCGCTCACTCGGCCTGCCCAGCCGAGCGCTGATGACCACTAACGTCGGACTGATGTCCGCCACCTTCGGCGAACCCGAGGTCATCGCACGCCATTTGATTTGTAGGCACGTCACCCGGCTTCGAGGCTGTCGATGCGGTTCCACAGGACGGACGGCACGAACCGACGCAAGCGCCACAAGGTCTTGGTGCCCGTACCGGGGAACGCGAACAGCTGACCGCGATCGAGCGCCTGCTCGATGCTGTCGAGCACTTCCTCGGGCGCGATGTGCGGTTGGCGTTCCAGCCCCTTGGGCCCGTGTTCCTTCACCTGCTCGAGTAGTGGAGTCTCGACGACCGGCGGGCAGACGCACACGATCCGCAACCCACTCCCCTGCAGCTCGTGCGCCAACGTCTCCGTGAACGAGATCACGGCTGCCTTCGTCGCGGAGTAGGCCCCGAAGCACTGACTCGGCAGCCAACCCGCCAGCGAGCCGAACTGCACCAAGTCACCTCGGCGGCGCTCGAGCATCTTCGGCAGCACGACCTTCGTCGCCGTCGCCAGGCCGATGTAGTTGATCTCCATCAGCCGCCGGATCTCGTCTAGCGGTTGTTCGTCGAGCCGGCCTGCGGGCGCGATGGCCGCCGCGTTCACCAACCGATCGATCGGCCCTACACGCGTCCTCGACGTCGTCCACCAACTCCGCCAGCTTCCCCGCGTCGCGAACATCAGCGACCGCCATCTGGATCTGTGGTGTCCGCCGCGCCGTCCGTTCCAGTCCGGCTCCATCCACGTCGATCGCCAACACGTGGACATCGTCAGCGGCCAGCCTCCACGCCGACAACTGACCCATCCCGCTCGCGGCACCAGTGACCACCGCGACGCGGCCTGCGAACGGCATCAGCCGTCGGCCTTCGACCGCGGCCGGGTGGCGGCACGCAGCAGCGACTCGACCTGATTCATCGCCTCGACCGTGCGGTCCGTCTGCGCCCGCTCCTCGTAGACCATGCGCAGCAACCAGAACCGCATGTACCGCGTCATCGAATAACGCACGAACAAGGCGGCGCCGGCGATGATCAATCCCAACACCGAGGATCCCACCCGAGATGACGTACGGCAGCTGCTCGGCGGGGTACGCACTACCCGAAGCGCCCCACCATCCGACGAAGATGGCGACCAGGCCCGAGCACCGGCAGCAGGATGCCGGCCATGAGCCACATCCGTTCGCTCGAGTCCTCCGGCGGCCGGATGCGCATCTCGGCGATCTCCTGTTTGAACTCGTCGATGCGATCGTGCTTCTCGTCCATCAGCTCCACGCTCCCGCGGCCGTGCCGCTGCTCAACTGTCCGTTGGGGAAGTATCCCCGAGATAGGCCGCCGACAATCGGTCCGCGATTGCGGCCGGAGGTCCGACGTCGACGATGCGTCCGTGCACCATGATCGCCGCCAGATCGGCGACGTCCAGAACCGTGCGCGCGAACTGCTCCACCACGAGCAACGACACGCCCGTGCGCGCGATCCGAGCGACGATCGAATAGATCTCCTCGACGACCAACGGCGCAAGCCCCATCGACAGTTCGTCGAGCAGCAACACCGCTGGATCCGTGGTCAACCCGCGCGCCAGCGCAAGCATCTGCTGCTCGCCACCCGACAACGTGCCCGCGAGTTGCGAACGACGTTCGGCCAGCCGCTTGAACTGCGAGTACGCCTGCTCCTCGATGACGTCGAGCCTCTTGCCCGTGAACGTCATCATCTCGAGGTTCTCGCTCACGGTGAGATTCGGGAAGACACCCCGCCCCTCAGGGATCGTGCACACGCCGGCACGCGCCAATCGGTCCGGCGTCGCGCCGTTCACCCGCCTGCCGGCCAGCGTGACGATGCCGTGCGTCGGCGCCATCAAACCGCTGCACACATTGATCGTCGTCGTCTTGCCCGCGCCGTTCGGACCGAGCAGAGCCACGACCGCACCCTCGGGAACCCGCAGGTCGACCCCGTGCAGCACCTCGATGCGGCCGTACGCGGCACGGACCCCGGTGAGCTCCAATAGCGGCGGGGCGTCGATCGCAGCCCGAGTCATCCGTCGATCCCCACGTGACTCGACCCGAGATACGCCGCGATCACCGCTTGGTCGACGCGAACCTCGTCCGGCGGTCCCTCCGCGATCAGCCGACCGAAGTCGAGCACGAATAGCTGCGCACACACCTGCATGACCAGATGCATGTCGTGCTCGACCAACAACAGCGCCGTACCGCCGCGCGCCAGACCCAGGATGAGCTCGGCGAAGGTCTCGGTCTCGTCAGCATCGAGCCCGGAAGCCGGCTCATCGAGCAACAGCAGCTTGGGCTTGGTCACCAACGCCCGACCCAGCTCGGTCAACCGGGCCTGTCCGGTGGTCAGCTGATCGGCACGACGATGGGCGAACTCGTCCATTCCGATCAGCTGCATCGCGGCCTCGACGCGCTCCATCGGTGTCTCGTCGTCGCTCCCCCATCGTCGGGGTATCTCCGCCGCCACTTGCAAGTTCTCGCGAGCGGTGAGCGAACCGAACAGCTCGAGCCGCTGGAACGTGCGAGCGATGCCGCGCTGCGCACGATCGTGCGGCGCGAAGCCCGTGATGTCGATGCCGTTGAACATCACCCGACCATGCGACGGGGCTTGTAGCCCCGTGATCACGTTGAACAACGTGGTCTTGCCGGCGCCGTTGGGCCCGATGAGCCCCGTGACGCGACCGGGCTCGACCTCGACCGAGACGTCCTCCAGCGCCATCTGGCCACCGAAGCGAACGCTGAGGTCCTTAACCTCGAGGAGCGACACCGGCCACCTCCTCATCGTCGAAACCCAGCACCCGATCGATGAACGCGACGTCGGCCGGCGTGAAGTCTCGATCGATCCCCAGCCCTTCGGCGTCGAACACCGGACCGACGGGCTCGATGGGCACCGTCTCGTCCTCGTCGCCGCTACTGCCGTCGAGTTGGGCTCGTATGCCCTGCAACCGCGTCGCCACATCGCTGACCGCACCATTGGGGTTCCGCCCGAGACTCACGCCGATCAAGCCGGGTGCAAGCAGCAGAAGGTTGCGCAACGAAGGAATGGCGTCGGCGATGATCGGGAACGACGCGTAGAACACGCCGCCGGCGAGCGCGCCGCTCACCATGGCGATCCCGCCCGCGGCCGCCATCAACAGAATCGGCAAGCTCTGTAGTGCGTCGAACTGCGACACCGACACGCCGTTCAGCAGCCCCGCGAGCATGGCGCCCCCGACGCCGGCGATGCCGGCCGACAGCGCGAACACCTGCAGCTTGGTCACGGTCAGGTTCATGCCGAGCGTGGCGCACGCGGCCGGGCTGTCCTTCATGGCCTGCAGGCGCCGGCCGAACGGGCCGAGCCGCAGCCAAACGATCCCGAGCCCCGCAATGGCGAACACCACCGCGAGCAACACGAAGTAGGCACGATCGCTGTCGAAATGAATCGGCCCGAGCCGTAGCCGATCGACGATGCGCGAACCGCTCGGGAACACGCGCTCCTGACTGAACACCACGCGGTCCATGAACACCGCGAACGCCAATGTCGACAGCGCCAGGTAGATGCCCCGCAGTCGTAGAGCCGGCAACGCGACGATCGCACCGACGATGGCCGGCAACACGAACGCGGCGACCAGACCGAGCGGGTTCCCATTCCCGCCCCACACGCCCATGGCAACGGCGCCCAATCCGGCGAACGCCATCTGGGCCAGCGAGATCTGCCCGCCATAGCCCGTGAGCGGAACCAGCGAAAGCATGATGAGCGCAAAGGCGAAGGCCTTGCCCCACGACAGCAAACCGGTCGTGTCCAACACCGTTGAGAGGATCACCGCCACACCGACCAGCACGACCGCACCGATCAACGACAGTCGCACGCTCGGCTTCGGCACGCTCTCGCGGATCCGCACCAGCCCGTGGGCGCGTAGGGGCGCCTGCGGCAAGACCAACAGAACGATGAAGAGCATGATCACCGGAATCGAGATCCGCACCGACGCAACGAGGTCGATGCCGGCGGGCAACCACTTGGGATTCTCGGGCAGATAGCCAACGGCATAGGCCTGCGCCAGACCGAGGATGATCGCGCCCAGGAACGTCATCGGCAGGCTCACCAACCGACCGACGATCGCCGCGGCGTACGCGCTCAACACCAGCAACGTCAGCGGCAGCACCGCCAAGCTGCCGACCGAGTAGGCGATCAAGATGCCGCTCAGCGCGGCCAGCGACGAACCGAGCGCCCAGCTCGTCGCCGACGATCGGCTCGGTCGCCCACCGTTCAATCGCACCAACGAACGGTTCGACACGACAGCACGCATAGCCACACCCGTGCGCGTGTTGAACAGCAACAGGCGAAGGCCGAAGGCCACGACGATCGCCACGCCGATCACGAGGAGCTGGTGATAGAGGACCGACACTCCGAAGATCTCGATCTTGCTCTTCGCGCCGAAGAACGGCTCGACGATCCGGTTGACGTTCGGGCCCCAGATGATCTGGGCCAGAGCGATCAACCCGAACAACACGCCCACGGTCACAACCGTCTTGATGACCTCCGACGTTCCTTCGAGCCCACGCATGATCACGACATCGAGGAACAGGCCGAACGCCGGTGCCAACACGAGAAGAATCAGCGCCACGCTCGCGACCACGGGTATGTCCCATTTCACGCTGAGTTGCCAGTACGTGAAGGCCGCCATCATGGCGATCGCACCATGCGCGAAGTTGAAGATCCCTGACGTCGTGTAGGTCACCACCAAGCCGCTGGCGAGCACCGCATAGATGGCCGCGGTGACCAACCCGACGACGGTGAACTGCAGGAACTGCTCCACGACGCTGCGACTACCGCTGGGCCTTGGCGCCCGTGCCGTAGTCACCGGTGAGCTTCACGATGTTGTCCGGCGCGCAGTCGAAGCCGTTGCCGTCGCGGTAGACGTCCGGGTTGGCGTCCTCGGTGGGGTAGTCGCGAACGAACCCGCCGTCCTCGACCTTCATCATCAAGAAGCAAGGTGACGGCCCGTTGTTGCCGGGATCGGACGTGCCATGCAGGCCTCCGCCGTCCCACTCGTGCACATTGCTCAGCTGATCGACGATGCCGGCGCGCGTCACGTTCGAACCCAGCTGTTTGACCGCCGTAGCCCACAACAACCCGGCTGAGAACGCCTGCACGCCCAGTAGCTCGGGTTGCGAACCCGGCACTGCGGCCTCCAATGCATCGAGGTACGCCTTCGTGGCCGGGTTGCGGTCGGCCTCCTCGAACGGGAAGGCCGTGAGACGGATGTACGTGCCGTCGGCCACCGAGCCGGCTTGTTCCGGATACTTCGCGTTGTAGAAGTTCGTCTCGAGCTCGGTGAGCGTCGGGATCGAACCCCTGCAGCTCCATCTCGTTCTGCAGCGGGATGATCTCCTCGAACGAGGACGTGAGCGTCATGAAGCCGACGCCCTGATTCTTCATGGCGATGACGAGAGGCGCCCAGTTGGTCTCGCCGATCGCGGCGGCCTCGATGTAGGTGAAGTTGAAGCCCACTTGTTCGTAGGCCTCGACCAACCGGTTGCTCTGATTCTCGGTCACGCTCAGCTTCGAGCGGAGGGCCGCCGCTTTCTTCACGGCGTCGGGATAGTGCTCGGCGTCCCACTTGGCCGGCCCGACGTTGTAGCTGTTCGTCGGGTTCGGCAATGGCTGGAACGTGAAGTCAGCGCCCGTTTGCAGCGCGCTCACCGCAGCGGCGGGCACATTGGGTAGCCCGCAATCGACCTGATCCTGCGCACCGAGATCATCGAGGGCGCCGATGCCCCCAACCAGCGAGAGTGCGTTCTCGCACGCGTACTTGACCTGGGTCCCGTAGTCGAAGAGCGCAGCGTCGCGTTGCTCGACCACCAGCTTGCGACCGTTGATGCCGCCCTGGTCGTTGCACCACTTCTCGAAGGCGCGCATCGAGTCGAACACGCCCTGGTTCAGGCCCGGCTTTGCCGTGTTGCCCGGATCGGCGATGGTCACGACGTGAATCTCGGTGTCGGTGACACCCACGTCGGTGGCGCCCTTGGCATCGCCGGGCCCGCAGGGCGAGGCGATCGTGCCGAAGGTCGCCCCTCCATCAGGAGCAGTCGACGGACCAGCGCTGGGTGCGCCGGGGGCGGGCCCGTTCTGGCTGCCGGCCGCGGCCTTGATTTCCTGGTCCGAGAGACGCGTCCCGCACGCTCCGGCAAGGAGCGCCAACGCGGTGACCATGGCTATCAGCGCGGCAAGACGGCGCTTCATTCGTGTACCCCCACGACCGCCGCCTGTCGGATATGACGAGGCGCCAAATTAGCACAGGAATATGACGACCCGTCAGAAACGGCGCTCACCCTACGGCCCGCTGCGACCGGAGATCGTCGATCTCCGACGGCGTGTAGCCGCACTCGCTCAAGATCTCGCCCGTGTGATGGCCCGGCGGCGCCGGCGGCCGGTCGAGCGAGGCGGGAGTGCGGTCGAAACGCGGGGCGGGTGCGGGCTGTGTAATCCCCTCGACATCGACGTAGGTACCCCGCGCAACGAGATGCGGATGGCGTGATGCGTCGGCGAACGAAAGCACCGGCGCGAAGCACACGTCCAGCCCGGCCAGCCGGTCCTCCCACTCGGCCCGGCGTGCGGTCCGAAAGATCTCGGCGAAGCGCTGCTTCATCACCGGCCATTGTTCGACATCGTTCTGCTCCGGAAGATCCGACGGGTCGAGTCCGAGCGCGTCGATGAGGTTGGCGTAGAACTTCGGCTCGATCGCGCCGATCGACACGTACTCGCCGTCGGCTGTCTCGTACACGTCGTAGTAGTGCGCGCCCGAGTCGAGCCAGTTGGTGCCGCGCTCGGCATTGAAGAATCCCTGGATGTAGGCGTTGGCGATGGGGGCGGCGAGCAATGCCACACCGTCGACCATCGCCGCGTCGACGACCTGGCCCTCTCCCGACGACGCCCGCTCGATCAATGCCGCGCACACCCCGAGCGCGAGCAGCATGCCTCCCCCACCGAAGTCGGCCACCAGGTTCAGGGGCGGGGTCGGCGGCTGATCGCGCCGGCCGATGTGGGCGAGCGGGCCGGCCAGGCTCAGGTAGTTGATGTCGTGCCCGGCGCGGTCGGCCCAAGGCCCGGCTTGCCCCCAACCGGTCATGCGGGCGTAGACCAGCTTCGGGTTGGTCGCCCGCAGATCGTCCGGGCCGAGCCCGAGTCGCTCCATCACGCCGGGGCGGAAGCCCTCGACGAAGACATCAGCCTCGGCCGTCAAACGGCGAATCACCTCGACCCCCGCCGGCGCCTTGAGGTCGACCGCGATCGATCGACGGCCGCGCCCATAGACGTTGCCCTGCACGGACTCGGGCGATGCACCCACGGCCAGATCGGCCCGGTCGACGACCGTGACATCTGCACCCAAGTCGGCGAGAACCATGGCACCGAAGGGCGCGGGTCCGAGTCCGGCGATCTCAACGACGCGCACGCCGGCCAACGGTCCCGCCATCACATGCCTCCGAGCTTGCCGCCCGCCTTCAGCCACCGACCGAGGACTTCCTTCATCTCCTCGTTGTTGTAGGTGTCCTCTTGGCGCTTCCACAGGTTGTTGCCCGCGTAATCGATCTTCGTGATGCCCGCGAAGGAATACGTGCCATCGTCGCCCTCGGGTGTCGGCATCACATTGTCCCAACCGAACACCACGAAGTCCTCCCCATACGCGACCCACAGCGTGGGGTACTCCCAGCCGACCAGCGGCGCCATGCACGGCACGAGCCACTCACGAATCGCGTCCCGTCCCTCGAAGGTGCCGAGGGCGTGTTCGACGTAAACGGCGTCATCGGTGAACACGTTGCAGATCGCGCCCCAGTCCTCCGTCTTCTGTTGCTCGACGAAGTTGGCGTACGCGGCTTCGAGCTCGGCCCGGCTGTAGGTCGTCATGGCGGGCGAGCGTAGCGCCGCGAACTGAAACGTGTTCTACTTCGCCGATGCGCATCGACACGCAGCTCGCAGCACCTCTCGGCCAAGTCGCCGAGGAAGCCAAGCGGCTACACGACGCCGGCTTCGACGGCGTGTTCACCTTCGAGGGTCCCAACGATGTGTTCCTCCCGTTGGTCGACGCGGCACCGAGCGGGCTCGACATCTACACGAACGTCGCCATCGCCTTCCCTCGCAGCCCCATGCACCTGGCGCACACCGCCTGGGACCTGCAACGGCTGTCGCAAGGTCGGTTCGCGCTCGGGCTCGGCACGCAGGTGCGTCGGCACATCGAGTCGCGCTACAGCGCGGCGTGGACGCGTCCGGTCGACCGCATGCGGGAGATGATTCTGGCGGTCAAAGCGATCTTCAGCAGCTGGCAGACCGGTGACCCGTTGGCGTTCGACGGTGACTTCTTTCATCACACGTACATGCCGCCCTTGTTCCGGCCCCAGCCCCTCGAGTGGGAGCCGCCTCCGATCTGGGTCGGTGCCGTCGGGCCTCGGCTCACTCGGACCGTCGCCGAGGTGGCCGATGGATTGCTGATTCATCCCTTCCACACCGAGACCTTCTTGCACGATCGCACCCTGCCCGGAGTCGAGGAAGGGCTGTCGGCTTCGCAGCGCGACCGCAACGGCTTCTCGTTGATCGCCGACGTGATCGTGTGCTCCGGACGCGACGAGCGCGAGCTCGCGGCGGCCGAGGCCGGTACGAAGACACTTCTCGCCTTCTACGCGTCGACGCCGGCGTACGCGCCGGTGCTCGAGCTGCACGGCTGGTCGGCGATCCAACCTCAGCTCGCGCAGATGGTGCGTCAGGGTCAGTGGGCGGAGATGCCAGCCGTGATCGAGGATGCGATGCTCGCCGCCCTGTGCGTGCGCGGTACCCCCGCAGAGGTGGCGAACGAGCTGCGTCGCCGCTACTCCGGGGTGGCTGACCGGGTGGGCTTCTACCTGCCCTACGGGCACGATGACGATCTCGTGGCCGAGATCATTGCCGCCGTTCGGGCCTCATGACCGGCGTCTGACCTGCCGATCACGAAATTAGAATCGGTTCTAGTCTGCATTGTCCTGGATCGCCTGGTCCGGACGGGAAAGGGGATCTCCCGGTGGAGCTCAACGACGTCGACCTGCTCGACCCAGATGCGTTCAAGGCGGGCCGGCACCACGAGATGTTCGAGTGCTGCGCCGCGACGACCCCGTGTACTTCCACCCCGAGCCCGGATGGCGACGGTTTCTGGTGCATCACGCGCCACGCCGACCTGATCACCGTCAACCGCGACTACGAGGTCTTCAGCTCGGCGGAGCACGGCATCCTGATCCCCGACCTCGGGCCCGAGGGCGACATGGTCCGCGAGATGATGCTCTACATGGATCCGCCGCGGCACACGCGGTACCGGCTCCTCGTCAACAAGGGCTTCACCCCGCGCATGATCGGGCTGATCGAAGAGGGCTTGCGCACCAAAGCGCGGCTGATCGTCGACAACGTCATCGACCGAGGCGAGTGCGACTTCGTCGTCGACATCGCGTCCGAGCTCCCGCTGCAAGCCATCGCCGAGCTGATGGGTGTGCCGCAGGAAGACCGCCACAAGATCTTCGACTGGTCGAACCGCATGATCGGCATCGACGACCCCGAGTTCGAAGGCGACCGCGACTCCGGCACCGAAGCCGCTGGCGAGCTGTACATGTACGCCAACACCCTCGCCGCCGAGAAGCGTAAGGACCCTCGCGAAGACATCATCTCCAAGTTGCTCGGCGCCGAGATCGAAGGCGACACCCTCAGCGAGACCGAGTTCGACATGTTCTTCCTGTTGCTCTCGGTCGCAGGCAACGAGACGACCCGGAACGCGACGGCTCACGGCATGCGCGCGCTGATGGACAATCCCGAGCAGTTCGAGAAGCTGGTCGCCAATCCCGATCTGCTGCCCAGCGCGATCGAGGAGATCCTGCGGTGGGCCACGCCGGTCATGCACTTCCGCCGGACTGCGCTGCGCGACTACGAGATCGGCGGCAAGCAGATCAAGGCCGGCGACAAGGTCATCATGTGGCACATCTCGGCCAACCGCGACGAGACGGTGTTCGACGATCCCTTCGCCTTCGACATCGAGCGCTCACCGAACGAGCACATCGCGTTCGGTGGTGGTGGGCCCCACTTCTGCCTCGGAGCCAACCTCGCCCGCATGGAGCTACGACTCGTGTTCGACGAGGTCATCCGCCGCATGCCCGACATGCGTCCGAACGGTGACACCGAGTACCTGCGCTCGAACTTCATCGGCGGCATCAAGCACATGCCCGTGAAGTACTAGACCGCGGCGGCGCTGACCTCGAGGCACGCCTCGACGAACTGGGTCGCGAAGTCAGCGCTGGCGCAGGCGACGTGACCGTCGTCGACTCGGCACACCACGGCGTGCGGGATCGCGGTCGCGAGCTTGTCCTGCTGTTCGGGCAACAGGGCCCGGTCGCGGGCGGTGACCATGACCGTGGTCGGCACGTCGATGTCACCGATCCACTTGCGGGCGTCGTACTGGCCGATGGCGTGACCGGCCTCGAGGATCATGCGCCAGTCATGCCGCCGCATCTCGCCGGCCGCCCATGTCTGCATCGTCGTGGGCCGTCCACCCATCGTGAACGGGACCCAGTTCTTGAGCACCGATCGGGGCCACGCCGTCATAGCGCCTCCGACGCGGGTGGTGCCGGCCGCAGCTGCCATCGTCGAGGTGAAGATGAGCCGCTCGCGGACACCGGGCACGAACGAGTGACTCGTCGCGCACAGCGACCAGCCCGTCGACCTTCTCCGGATGGCGCTTCCACATCAGCTGTGCGACCGGTCCACCCATCGAGTAGCCGACCATGATGGCCGACTCGATGCCGAGCACATCCATGGTGGCGGCGACGTCATCCGCACAGTCGGCCAAGCGGAAGCGACGCCTCGAGCGCACCCCGCGAGCGTGGCCGCGTAGGTCGGGCGCGATCACGCGGAAGTGTCGCGACGCGGCTCGAACACCTTGTACCAATTGGTTCCACCCGAAGCCATCCAGCCGTGGAGCAGCACGAGCGTCGGCGCACCCGGGCGGACCATCGACCTCGCGGACGAAGGTGGTGCCGCGTCCCGGCAACTCGACTGCGACGTCCGAGGGGTATCGGCAGCGTCGTGGTCGGCCACTAGAGCGCGGCCTCTTCAGCCGCCTGCTTGAGCTCTTCCATCGCGATCGGAATGCCCTCGGCCAGGAACCACGGATCGGGGACCGCCTCGCGACAGACCATGAACCCGAAGTCGACTCGGTCGCGGTAGCTGAACACCGTGACGTTGACACCGGTGCCGTAGAGCAACGGGCCCATCGGATAGAGCGCCTCGATCTCGGCACCCGCGCAGTAGAGCGGGAACGGCGGGCCCGGGCACGTTCGAGATGATCAGGTTCATGATCGGCGGCGTGCGCTTGTCGAGCTGGGCTGCGGTGTACATGCGAGCGGCGAGCGACACCAGCGCGGGCGGTGCCGCCTCGGTGATGCCCATGATCTTGTCGGCCGCCAGCGCCCGCTGCATCTCCTTGGCGCCCTTGGTGCTGTCGTTGATCGACAGCAGGCGCAACGCCGGCGATCGCGACATCGGTCGCGAGCGACGCGAACATGGCGCCGACCTTCGTGCCCACGTCGCTCTTCTCGTCATCGCTGCGGAGCGACACCGGCACCTGCGCGATCAGCGGGCTCGTCGGGTAGCTCGCCGCGCGACTCGAGGTAGCGGCGCAGCGCGCCCGACACGAGCGCCAGGATCACGTCGTTCACCTTGACGTCGAAGGCCCATCGAATGCTCTTGACCTCGTCGAGCGGCACGCTGGCGAAGGCGAACCGCCGATGCGGGGTGAGCTCGGTGTTGAACGACGTGCGCGGCGCCTGGAACGGAGCCGCCGGCGACGAGCTCTGGCGCTGGAACCCGAGGAACGTCAAGCCCTGCCGGATGCTCTGGCCGGCCAGGCGCGTGATGCGCCACGGCGTGCGTGACGACGTCACCGAGCCCTTGGAGCAGCAGACTCGACGAGTCAGGCAGCTGCTCCAACACGCGAGGCTCGTCGGGAGCGGCGGGTCGGGCGGCGACGGCTCGAGATCGAACAGCACCGACGCCAGCTCGCTGCCGGAGATGCCGTCGATGATCGAGTGGTGGACCTTGGCGAGCACGGCGATGCGGTCGCCCTCGAGACCGTCGATCACCCAGAACTCCCACAACGGCTTGCGGCGATCGAGCTTGATCGCGACGAGCTCGCCGATCAGGTTGCCGAGCTGCTCGGGCCCGCCGGGCGGCGGGCACGCCGATGCGGCGGATGTGCGCGTCGATGTCGAAGTCGGGATCCTCGATCCATCCGGGCCGGTCGAGGCCGAACGGCACCTCCACCAGCCGCCACCGGAACTGCGGGGCGAGGTGCAGGCGCTGCTCGATCCGCCGCTTCAGCTCGTCGACGCTGAAGCCGTCGGGCGCGGTCGCCGGATTCGGCGATCATGACCGCGGACACGTGCATGTGCCACGCCGGTGTCTCGCCGTAGAGAAACGCGGCATCGACCGCGCTCATGCGCCTCATCCGTACAGCATGCCCCAGCCCCGCCCGTTCCGGCTGGTCGAACTCGCGCGCGATAGCGCGAAGTTTTCCTGCCAGATCGATCAGGGGGTGGCGGGTTCGGCGGCGGACTTGGCCCAGCGGTAGTCGGCCTTGCCCGCCGGTGACCGCACGACCTGGTCGACCAAGACGAGCGAGCGCGGCACCTTGTACCCCGCCAGGCTCCCGCGGCAGTGCGCCGACGAGCTCGTCGAGCGTGGGCTCGGCGCCGTCGACCGGCTGCACCACCGCGGCGACCCGCTGGCCCCACCGCTCGTCGGCCACCCCGACCACGACCGCGTCGTACACCGCGTCGTGGGACTTGAGCACGGCCTCGACCTCCTCGGGGAAGACCTTCTCGCCGCCGGTGTTGATGCAGCCCGAACCGCGACCGAGCAATCGGATGGTGCCGTCGTCCTCGACGGTCGCCATGTCGCCGGTGATGCACGTAGCGCCGGTCGTTCACCTGGACGAAGGTCTCGGCCGTCTTCTCCGGATCGTTGTAGTAGCCGCTCGGGATGTGCCCGCTGCGAGCGACACGGCCGATCGCACCCGATCCAGGGACGACCGGTTCGCGCGTGATCTCGTCGAGCACGACGGTGGTGTCGTCCATGGGTGAGAACCGAGCGTGCCCGTCGCCGCTCGCGCCCGCGGTGCGGTACGAACCCTGCGCCCCGGTCTCCGACGATCCGAAGCCGTCCGAGACCGTGATGTTGGGCAACAACTCGGCCAGCCGGTTGCGCAACACCGGTGACAGCGGTGCCCCGCCCGAGCCGATCGAGAACAGCGTCGACACGTCGTAGGGCCCGCTGCGTTCCCATTCGTCGACCAAAGGCCGCACGACCGGATCGCCGACGACCGTGATGAGGTTGACCTTCTCGTTCTCGATCGTCTGCCACACGTAGGCCGGGTCGAGCGAGCCGGGCGCCAAGATCACCTTGCCGCCGGCGTACCACCACGAAAGTGACGTCCACTGCCCGGCCGCGTGCATCAGCGGAGCCACCGGGAAGAACACGAACGTGTCGTCGATGATGCGATCGAGCACCTCGGCCGGCTGATCGACGGCTCCGACCAGGCGCGTCGGATCACCGCCGCCGATGCACGAGAAGAACGCGTCTTCCTGGCGCCAAACCACGCCCTTCGGCATGCCGGTGGTGCCGCCGGTGTAGAGCACGTAGGCGTCGTCACCGCTCCGCGGGCCGAAGTCGCGATCGGCGAGAACGCCCGCGATGGCATCGTCGTAGTCGGTGTCGACGTTCGAACCACCAGGAGACCTTCGGCAGGGCGTCCTGCACACCTCGGATGCGCTCGCCGAGCTCGTCGTTGTACAGCACACCGACGACGTCGGCGTCGTCGAGCAGGTAGCGCAGTTCGTCCTGCACGTACCGGTAGTTGACGTTGATCGGAACGGCCCGCAGCTTGTACGCGGCCAAGCATCGCCTCGACGTACTCCGGGCAGTTCATCAGGTAGAGCCCGACGTGGTCGCCCGCCCGCACCCCGTGCGCGGCCATGTAGTGCGCCAGCTGGTTGGCGCGGGCTTCGATCTCGGCGTAGGTGAAGCGCCGATCGAGGAACACCAAGGCCTCGCGGTCGGCGACCCGGTCGGCCACGGCCTCCCAGACGTCGGCGAAGTTGAACTCGGTGAGTCCTGTCACGTCATTGGTCCTGGCACGCCGGGAAGGGTACGTGCGCTCGAGTCAGAGCGTGGCTCTCGAACGCCTCGCGCTGGCGTGTGGTGCGATGCACCGGGTCCTTGTCGAACTGCGGCAGCACCTCTTTGCCGAACAGCTCCATGGACTCGATGACCACGTCGGTCGCCAGGTTGTTCGTCGTGGGGCTGAAGCACAGCTGGTCGACGCCGATGTCGACCCAACGCTGCACGGCCTTGGCGCAGTCGTCAGGGTCGCCGACGGCGACCATGCCGATCTCGGCGGCCTTCTTCAGCTGTTCGACGGTCGGCTCAGGGATGCGGTCCGGCCACACGGGGAAGTTCGGTGGCTTCGGGATGTTGTCGAGCCAGTGCATCTGCAGGCTCGTGTAGTAGTTCATGCCCGAGCCCACGGCGGTCTCGAAGGCCTTCTCGCGGTCCTCCATGCACACCATGTTGGTGACCACCATGATGTTGTCGTTCACGTAGTCGCCGACGGGTTCGGCCCCGGCGACAGCGTCCTTGTACGACTGGATAAGTGGCGCAATCTTGTCGGGCGTGCCATGCGTGAAGCAGAAGGCGCCCAGACCCATCGACCCCGCCTTGGCGAACGTGGGTGGGCTGCCGGCGGCCACCCACATGGCCGGATGGCTCTTGCCCATCGGCTTCGGGAAGACCTCACGTTCCGGCATGCGGAACCAATCGCCTTCGTAGGAGTACTGGCCCGGCTTCCACATCTTCGGGATCTCGCGGACCGCTTCGTCCCACATCGGCGTGGTGTCGTCGAGGCTCGCGATGTCGAAGCCGAACACCTCGGTCGTCGACGAACCACGGCCGGTCCCGAACTCGAACCGGCGATTCGTGATGTGGTCGAGCAGGGCGACGGTCTCCGCCACGCGCGCCGGATGGTTCACCTTGGGCGTGATGTTGAAGATCGCCGAGCCGACGTGCACCCGCTCGGTCTGCGCCGCCACGGCCGACAGGTAGACCTCCGGCCCAGGCATGTGGCTGTACTCGTCGAGGAAGTGATGCTCCGGGCACCACACGTACTTGACGCCCGTGCGGTCGGCCGCGATGCCGATCTCGACGTTGCGCATGATCCGCGCGTGCTCGGCCATGGGGTCGACGTCGCGCTCGTATTTGGGCACGAACAGCTGGGCGAACAGGCCGAATTCCATGCCTCATCCTTTCGGGTCCGAAGCGCAAAACTGTAACACGTTCTCGTTTTGGAGGACAACCGTTCCTGACGGGGCGTCAGGTCAGCGCTGGCCGTTGCCACTCGGCCGGCCGGGCGCGTCAGCCCAGGCCACGACCGGTCCGGCCACACCGACCAGCACCTCCGTCGCGGCGAAATCGACCGGCAACGGCAGCACCGACAGGCCGGGATGGGACAGCGAATCGCGCAGCCGCTCGACCCGCGCCTCGGGCGACGGCAGCGCCGCGTCCGAGCCCCAGACCTCGAGCGTGACGTCGACACCCCAGTGCTCGGCCAGAGCGAGCAACTCCGCCGACGCATGGTCGATCGGATCGGCGACCACCGCGATGGCGCGACGACTCTCGAGCGAGGCCGCTATGGCGCCGGCCAGGGCGAAGCCCTCGACCGGCCGTGCCGGGACCACGACACTGCCGACCTCCGTCGTCGGCAGCGCACGCGCCACCCACAGCCCGGCCGGGCCCGGATCGGCGAGCACGAGCGCGCCCTCGGGCCGCGTCGCACCCAGATCGGCCGCCGCCCGCGCCGGCGACAGCGGAACCGAGTCGCTGGCATACAGCGGTTGGAGTGCCGTCGAGAGCTGTTCGTACAACGCGCTGCGACCCGGCTCTCGTGATGACGTGTCCCATTGGTAGGTGAGTGCCTCGAGCGCTCTCGGATCCACGTCGAGCACCGGACCGCGGGCCCACGACTCGACCGGCATCTCCGCGGGGTCGAGGCCGGTGGTGATGACGAGCTCGGCCGAGGTCAACCCCGCGAGCTCGGCATCGCGTCGCTGCAGACCCGCAGTGCCGAGATGGAACGGGCTGTCCCAGCGATAGACGCCCTTCGCTCCCCACGTGTTGACCACGCCGGCACCAAGGCGCGCTCGCTACTTCGTGCAGCGAGGGCACGGCGTCGTGGCGGACGACCCCAGGCCCGGCGACGACGACCATCGCGACCTCGGCCATGTCGCGGGCGAGGGTCGAGGCCTGCACTCCCCCTTCGAGCTGCACGGGCGCGAGGCCATCGGGCGCGGGTGCGGCCAGGTCGAGATCCAGCTGGTACTCGACCGCGGCGAACACCTCGCCGACGTCCCACGCGGCGAGCGCGGTCGGCAGATCCGTTACGTCTTGCAACGCGGCACGTCGCGCCGTCGCTCCCGGTTGGGATCCGAGTCGCAGGACGCCCCCGGGAAGCAGCGCCACACCCGGACCGCGACCGATCCGACCGGTCGCATCGGCCAGGAGTACCGCCAGCGCGGGATCCTCGACCAGGACATGACGAAGGCCGGGAACGCCGGCGATACCGGAAGCCGACGAACCGAAGACGCGCGTCGCGCCCAGTGCCTCGAGGCAACGGCCGAGGAGATCAGCGACCGTCCCACTGGTCGGGGGAGTCGCGCCCGCGGGATCCGGCATGTCTGCAGCTTCCCGCGTGGAACTCAGTAACGCAGGCCCGGCGCGCGCGAGTGGAAGATGTCGGTGTTGATCGCCGCGCTGAGCTCCGACGCCTCCCAGCGCTTCCCCGGCTTGCTGACGGTGTTTCCGTTGCTCCACGGGACCATGTGCACGATCTCGTCGCGCACGGCGCGGATGACCTGACCGGTGACGTGCGAGGCCTGATCGCTCGCGAGCCATGCGACGACCGGCGACGAAAGTGACGGATCCATCGGGTTCCACTCGTCGAACTCGTCGGGCTCCTTCGCCTCGATGCCCGCACCCGGGATCGACGCAGCCATGCGAGTCGCGCCGGCGGGGCCGATCGCGTTGCACGTGATGCCCATGCGGTACACCTCGAGGCTGACCGTCATGGTGAAGGCCGCAAGACCGGCTTTGGCGGTGGTGTAGTTGGCCTGACCGAAGTTGCCGGTGAGGCCCGCGCCGGACGTCGTGTTGATGATCCGGCCGGTACTCACGTCCTCGCCCGCCTTGCTGCGCTCCCGCCAGTGCACGACGGCGTGATGCGTAGGTGCGAACGTTCCCTTGAGATGCACGTTGATGACGGCATCCCAGTCGGCCTCGGTCATGCTCCAGATCGTCGCGTCGCGTGCGATGCCGGCATTGTTCACGAGGATGTCGAGGCGTCCGAACTCGTCGAGGGCTTGTTGCACCATCCGCCCCGCGCCTTCGAAGTCCGCGACGTTCTCGTAGTTCGCGGCCGCCTCGCCGCCCCGTTCACGAATCAGATCGACGGTGAGGTCCGCGTCCTTGCCGGTGCCCTCGCCCTGGAGAGTCGTGCCCAAATCGTTGACGAGGACCTTGGCGCCCTCCTTGGCCAGCTCGAGCGCGTGACCGCGGCCGATGCCGTGGCCCGCGCCGGTCACGATCGCCACTCTGCCGTCGAGCAAACCCATGTCGCCTCCGAGATCCCGGTACTTCTTGCCAGCCGAACGCTTCTGATGAGCCGTCAGATGCTAGCGAGCACCGCTGGCATCAGGCATATCCCAGCTTCTGCATCAGCATCGTGTACTCGTTGACCTCGGATCGTTGATAGGTCGCGATCGTGGACGCTAGATCCTTCGCCCGCTGGTTCGAGCCGTATTGGGCCTCCCAGTCGGCCATGTGGATGCCACCCAGATGATGGGTGCGCATCAGCTCGAGGTATTGGCGGTCGGCGTCCGCGCCGGAGGATGCCTGGAGCTGATCCATCTGATCCTTGCTCGCCAGGCCAGGCATGTCGCTCAGGGGCATCGCCATGTCCATCCAACCCATGACATCGCGGGGCACCTCACCACGCGCCTTGCCGCCGTCGGTGAGCATCGTCTCCATGATCCCGATCTCGCGACGCTGGAAGATGATCGTCTCCTGCGCGAACTGCCTGGCCGTGGAGTCGGATCCGTTCGAGAGCTCGAGCAGCGCCAGCTCAACGGCCTGGTCGTGGTGGTCGATCATGTCCTGGAGGAAGCCCACGTCGGTGGCGCTGAGGCTGTCCGAGGACTGCGTCACTCGAACGCCCACGAAGTAGCCGACCGCCCCGATCAGGAAGCAGACCGCGACGCCGAGGGCGAGCCACCACACGACGGACGTTCGGCGGTCGTCGGCCGTGGAGCCGGGGGGCTCCTGCTCGTCGTCTTCGGGCGCTCGCATGAGCGCCCGAGGCTACCGGGACGCTTCCCACCTGAGGCTTCGCGTCCGCCTCCGGGGGTACGTCACAATCGGCCGCGAGCAGGGCAGACTACTTGCACACCGAGTGAAATTGAGCCAGCCTGGCCGTTGATCGTGCGGCCGGTTCGGCCGCCGCTCTCAGCAGGGGGAAAATCCACGTGGCCGCCACCACCGAGCCCGTCAGCCCGTTCACCGACGACGAATCGCCCTACGGCATCGCACCACGAATCGTGCTCGCCGCGCTGTCGCTGTCGGCCGGCGTCGTGCACCTCGTCTTCGTCCCCGCCCACATGAGTGAGTGGGCGCTCGAAGGCATCTCGTTCGCCGTCATCGGCTGGCTACAGATCCTCATGGCGATCGCGTTCCTCATGCGGCCCACCCGCGGTCTGCTGAAGGGCACGATCATCCTGAACGCCGCCGTCGTGCTCGGCTACATCGTGAGCCGTACGAGCGGCTTCCCCTTCGGTCCCGAATCGGGCGTCGCCGAAGCGACCGGCTCGATCGACGTGCTTTGCACCATCTTCGAAGGCTTGCTCGTCATCGGAGCCGGGGTGCTCCTCGCGAAGCCCAAGTTCCTCGCCGATCTGTCGACGGAAGCACTGGTCATGGCCTCGGCCATTCCCGTGGTCGCGTTGATCGCGACAACCGTGGCCCTGGCTGATCCTGCGACCTCGGAGCATCATCACGACGACGCCGGCGAGGTTGCGACCGCCGCCGGTGGGCATACGCACGGAGGTACGACGGCGGCCAGCACCACCGACTTGGCATCGATCGCGTCGAGTCGTTGCGACCTCGGCCTGAACCCGGCGGCCTACTGGACCGAGACCACCACGGCCGGCGTCGACACGATCATGGGCGGCGAGGCGGAGGTGGCACACGATCACAACGCCACCGCGAAGGTGCAGGGCTCGCCCGAGCTCGATCAGCTGATCGCGAAGCAGACGACAGGGCAGGGTGAAGGTGGGGATGCCGCCATGGCGGTGGCCCTCGCCAAGGTCTCCGACGACGTGTACCAGGATTGGCTGCGCTGGCTTGCCGCGTCGGGCACCGCGGGTCATTCCCACGCCGCCACCACCACGGCGACGACTACGGCGAACGCGGCCGCACCGGACGACAATCACGGCATGGGCGGCCACCTCGGTCCACAGCCGTGGCACGCGATGACCGACCAGTCTCAGTGCGACCAGCTGTCGAGCGAGATCGCTCTCGCCCGCGACACCGCGTTGAAGTATCCGAAGGTCGCCGACGCCAAGAAGGCCGGTTGGGTGCAGGTGACGCCGTACGTGCCTGGCATCGGTGCGCACTTCATGAACTTCAAGCTCGTCGACGACAAGTTCTCCATCACCGAGCCCGAGATGATCCTCTACGACGGCACGAGCGATGACGCCAGCGTGATCGGGTTGTCCTACTACCTCCTCCATGCGGGGCCGGCCGAGCCGACCCAGGGGTTCGCCGGCAACAACGACCACTTCCATCGCCACGACGGGTTGTGCATCGGCGCCACCGGTGTGATCGGTGACAGCACGACCACACCGGAGCAGTGCGAGGCCATCGGCGGTCGCAAGGCCAACGGCCAAGCGGGCTGGATGAGCCACGCCTGGGTGGTTCCCGGCTGCGAGAGCCCGTGGGGCGTCTTCTCCGGCGCCAGCCCGGTGCTCGAGACCAAGCTGGGCGAGAACTCCGGCAAGGACGGTGGCGGGTGCGCCGGTAGCGGCGTCCGTGCTCGGTACAACCTCAGCCCCGGCGACGTGAGCAACACGCCCACGACCGTCGGCGGGTCGGTCGAGCTGGCCTCCGGCGGCTGACCGCTCCGTTCTTGTACGCAGATCGGGGGCTCTGACCCCCATTCTGCGTACAAGTTCGTGAGTTGGGACCGAACCTCAGTCGGTGTAGCGCTCGCGCAGGTCGTTCTTCAGGATCTTCCCGGCGGGATTGCGCGGGATCACCTCGACGACCTCGAGCTGCTCGGGCACCTTCTGGATCATGAGGCCCTCGCCCTTCAAGAACTCGACCATCTCGGCCATCTCGAGCGCGTCTTGACCATCGGCCGTGGCGACCACGGCGCACACTCGCTCGCCGCTGCGCTCGTCGGGTAGGCCGATCACCGCGACGTCGGCCACCTTCGGATGCCGGTACAGGTGGTCCTCGACTTCTTTGGCCGAGACGTTCTCGCCCTTGCGGATGATGATGTCCTTGAGCCGACCGGTGATCGTCAACATCCCGCGCTCGTTCAGTCGCCCGAGATCGCCGGTGCGGAAGTAGCCCTCGTCATCGAACGCCTCGGTGTCGAGCGCGCTGTTCACGTAGCCCTTCATCACCTGTGGGCCCTTGGCCCGCACCTCGCCCTCCTCGCCCAGGCCGGCGATCTTGCCTTCCTGCGTGACGAGCTTTAGCTCGACGCCGGGCATGGCGAAGCCTTCGGTGTTGGCCAGGTCGTCGTCGCTGTCGTTGACCGACGCCATCGTGAGGATCGGGGCTTCGGTCAACCCGTAGCCCGACACGATCCCGACCGAGCTGGGGAAGGCCTCGCACATCTCGTAGTGCAGGGCGGGAGGCTTGGGTGCTCCACCGCCCGGGAAGGCCCGCACGTGCGGAAAGATCGGCGTGTCGCTTTGTCGTTGCGCGTTCAAGTACGTCTGATGGAACACGGTGCCCGAACCGGCCAGCGTCACATCGTGCTCCCCCAGGACCTTGACGACCAGATCGGGGACGAACGCCTGGAACAGGATGTTCTGGCAACCGGTCATCAGGCTGGAGTACAGCCACGCGATGCCGCCGATGTGCGGAAACGGAAAGGCGAGCGCGTTGCGATCGGCCTCGGTGATCTCGAGGCGCTGCACCATGCCCGATGCCTCGGCGTTGATGGTGAGGTCGGTATGCCGCCCACCCTTCGGGTCAGCGGTCGTTCCCGAGGTGTAGAAGAGCCAGCGCACGGCGTCGCCGTCGGTAGGCGGTGCGGGCAGGTTCGCCGGGTCCGCTTCGGGAGCGACCGATCACACACCAGCACCTGCACACCTTCGAGGCCGTCGGCAATGCCGCGAGCCATCGCTTCGAAGTCGAAGTTGGCGAACGTGCTCGGCGTGACGATGAGCTTGGCGCCGCCCTCCTTCACGCAGAAGCCGACCTCGCGCTCACGGAAGATGTGAAGGATCGGGTTCTGGATGGCACCCAAGCGGCTGATCGCCGCGACGAGCACCATCGACTCCAGCCAGGTCGGCAACTGCCAGGTGATGACGTCGCCCGCACCGATCCCCAACTCGGCCAAACCGGCGGCGGCGCGCTCGGCCCGCGCCTTGTACTCACCGAACGTCATCTCCCGGCCGCTCTCGTCGACGGCCATGCGCGCGTCCGGCGAGGCCGCCGCGCGCTTGTCGATCAGCTCCCACAGCGTGCGCCCCTCGAGCATCAGCTCTCCCTGTCGTGAGGTCGTTCGTTTCTGATGGGCCGTCAGCTTAGGTCGAGCGCCCGGCTCGACGCCCGGGCCATCATGCGCTGGTGATCAGACGCCGGGTGATCGTCAGCGGCCGCGTGCAGGGCGTCTGGTTCCGGGACACGTGTCGGTCCGAGGCACGCCGCCTTCACGTCCGCGGCTGGGCGCGGAACCGACCCGACGGCCGGGTCGAGGCCGTGTTCGAGGGCGAACCCGACGCCGTGAACGAGATGGCCAACTGGTGCCAGCACGGTCCACCCCATGCCGCCGTCACCGGAATCGAAGTGATCGACGAGGAAGTCACCGGCGAGCAGGGCTTCCGGATCAGATGACGGGCGGCCATCGGTACCGCGTCCATCCATCGATCGGTCGGGCGCCGAGTGAGTCGTAGAACTCGATGGCCGATGTGTTCCAATCCAACACCGCCCACTCGACCCTGCCGTCGCTCATCGATCGCAATTCGTCGAGCAGGGCCCGTCCGTAGCCCGCCCCGCGGTGTTCGGGCCGAACGAAGAGGTCTTCGAGCCAGATGCCCGCACGACCGAGGAAGGTGGAAAACGTCGGGAACCAGATTGCGAAGCCAGCTACCTGATGATCCTCGGTCTCGGCGATCAACACACCTGTCACCGCCTCCGGCCCGAACAGCGCGACTCGCAACTGGTCGATGTCCCACTCGACCTCATGGGCCAGGTCCTCGTAGTCGGCCAGCTCCCGGATGAGCGCACCGATCTCGTCGACGTCGGCTTCGGTCGCGTTGCGAATCGGCACGGCGACGAGCCTACGGTCCGGGTTGCCAACCGTCCGGCGCGACCTCGAACCCGTCCCAGCCGAACGCGGGCACCACGGTGATCGTCACGAGCGACCACTCCCCCACCGATTGTGCGCATTGCCACGCTCCGGCAGGAACCTCGAGCAGCACGGCACCATCACCACCCAACGTCCGCTCATCCATCGTCTCGCCGTCGACCGACGTCGAAAGCACCAGTGGTGCACCAGTACCGGCGTGCCAGAGCTCGACCGCATCGATGCGGTGCCAGCGAGACGTCACACCGCCCGGCAACAGGTAGACGATGGCCGACGCCAGCGAACGACCGTCGCGAGTCGCAGAGTGTTCGAAGACTCGGCGGTAGAAACCGCCCTCGGGATGGGCCTCGAGCTGATGGCGTGCGACGAGCTCGTCGATCACCGCACCGCGACCGCGGCCACCGGGGCGCTACATCCACCGGTCACGGGCTCAGGGTTCGCGGTGAACAAGAAGTCGAAGACCCCGTCGTCCGCACACGCGCTCGCCAGCTCTTCGAGGTCGAAGTTCTGTCCCTGCAGCTGGCCCATGTCGCGCAGGTGGATCATGTGCACGACCATCATCGCCGCCCAGTCTTGCGGGGGCCACACCTCGAACACGTAGGTGTCGTCCACGATGACGCCGATGTCATGGCGCCATACCCACTCGACGGTGTCGGCCGACAAGCCCGGGCAGTCGTGGTTGTAACCCCACACGTCACCCTCGTGATAGAGCCCCATGTGGCCAGTACGCAGCAACACGGCGTCGCCTGGCAACAGGTCGATACCGGCGACACCCAAGGCCAGATCCAGATCGTCGGCGGTGATGGCGTATCCGGGCTCGAGGCGCTCGACTCCTTTGGCGCGCGCCACGTCCAGCAGCACGCCGCGCGTGACGACGGGGCCGATCTTGTCCGCACCACATCGCGTAGCACCGTCGGTCTCGTTCACGAGATCGGCCGAGAACCCGTTGTACATCTTCCCGCCGTAGGTGACGTGGGCGAGGGAGTCGAGATGGGTAGCGGCCGACAGTGGCATGTCGATGGCGTCGTCGTTGAAGCAGGCATCGTTCATGTCGCCGGTGTACGGCGTGTTCACGGTCAGCATCCGCTGCACGGGGTTGAAGCGGCCCGGCGCCCCACCCTCCTGCGGTGAACCTGGTCCGAGCGGCATCACCAAACTGATCGTCTGGCCGGTGCGTACGGCGGCCGCACCCCGCCGAACGGCGTCGGCATCGATCAGGTTCGCGGTGCCGCGCTCATCGGTGTCGCCCCAGCGACCCCAATTGCGGACCTTGTCCGCGAGCTGCGCGAGCTCGGATGGGAGCGCCACGATCTAGAGCTTCAGGACACCACGCGCCAAGTCGCCGTGGTGCATGTCGTCGATCGTCTGCTGGATGTCCTCGAGTGGATACGTGCGCGTCACCAACTCGTCGAGCTTGAGCCGACCGGCGAGGTACAGGTCGACGAAGAGGGGGATGTCCTTGTGCGGTCGGCCCGCACCGTACCGGCAGCCCATGATCGTCTTGTCGTTGTACATGCTGGCGACCATGAAGTCGGCTTCGGAGCCGAACTTGGGCACACCGAGGATCACGCACGTGCCACCCCAGTCGAGCATGTCGATCGACTGACGGATCAGGGCGGGATGGCCGACGCACTCGAACGAGAAGTCGACGCCGTTGGGACAGATCTTCTTCACCGCTTCGATGGCGTCGCCCTGCGACGAGTCGACGAAGTGGGTAGCGCCGAATTGCTTGGCGAGCGCCTCCTTCTTCGGGTTGTTGTCGATGGCGATGATCGGCAGCGCGTCGGCCAACGCCGCACCTTGGATCACGTTCAGGCCGATGCCCCCGACACCGATGACCACGACGCTCTGCCCGTGCGTGACCTTGGCCCGGTTGAACACCGCACCCACGCCGGTGATCACGCCACAGCCGAGCAGTGAGGCAACCTCCCACGGCACTTCCTTGCTGATCGGCACGGCCTGGCGCGCCTTCACGATCGTCTCTTGCGTGAAGGCGCCGATGTTGGCGAACTGCAGCACCTTGCGATCGCCCTGGCGGAACGGCGCGTTCATCTTGCCGATCGACTCGCGGCAGTGGGTGGGCTTGCCGCTCTCGCAGGCCGCGCAGGCACCGCAGTTGGACAACGTAGAGATCACCACGTGATCACCGATGTTCAACCCCGTCACATCGGGGCCGAGCTCGGTGACGATGCCCGCACCTTCATGCCCCAACACCACGGGCGTGGGGAAGGGGATGGTGCCGTCGATGACGCTCACGTCGCTGTGGCACACGCCCGCGGCCTGGATCTCGACCTTCACCTCACCCGCACGAACTTCGCGCAGCTCGAGGTCGTTCGCGACCGCGAGTCCGCCCTCGTCGAACAGAATTCCCTTCACCGTGCGCTTCCTTCCCTGGCGGGCTTCAGCCCGGCCAGACGATCGACTGCAGCTCGCTGTACGCGTGGAATCCGAACTTGCCGCCGTCGCGACCGACGCCGCTCATCTTGAACCCGCCGAACGGCGTCTCCTGGTTGCGTTGCGCGGTGTTGATCCCCACGTTGCCGCTGCGGAGCTGGGTGGCCACGTCGTACGCCCGGGCCGAATCCTTGGAGAACACGTAGTCGTAGAGGCCGAACTCCGAGCTGTTGGCGATAGCTATGGCTTCGTCTTGATCGTCGAACGGGACGACGACCACGACCGGGCCGAAGATCTCCTCGGCCACCACCTTCATCCCCGGCTTGCAGTCGGCGATGAGCGTTGGAGCGACGAAGAAGCCGCGGTCGAGGTCGGGACGCTCGCCACCCGTGACGATGGTGCCCCCCTCGTCTCGGCCCGCCGCGACGTAGCCCTCGACCCGGGCACGATGCGCGTCGGTGATGACCGGGCCGACGAGCGTGTCGGCCTCGAGCGGGTCGCCCACCTTCATGAAGCCGGCGGCGCCCTTCAGCCCCTCGACGAGCTGGTCGTAGATGCCCCGCTGGGCGATGACGCGGGTCGGGGCGGTGCAGATCTGTCCGGAGTGGAAGCCCCACACGGAAGCGATGCCGGTGATGGTGGTCTTGAGGTCGGCGTCGTCGAAGACGATGCACGCACCCTTGCCGCCGAGCTCCATCAAGAGACGCTTCATGTCGCGGCCGGCGACCTCACCGATGCGCTGGCCCACGCCGGTGGATCCGGTGAAGCTGACCATGTCGACGAGCGGTGACGCGACGAGTGCTTCGGCGGGCGCGGGTCCCTCGCTCACGACGACGTTCACCACACCCGGCGGAAAGCCGGCTTCCTCGAACACCTCGGCCATCACCACCACGCCGAGCGGATCCTGCGGCGCGGGCTTCACCACGACCGTGTTGCCCATGGCGAGCGCGGGACCGAGCTTGCCGGCCATGTTGGTGAGCGGAAAGTTGTAGGAGGTGATGCACAGCACGACGCCGACCGGGGCGCGGCGGGCGATGCCGCCGATGATGCCGCCGGGGGCGAGCGCCGTCGCCGACGTGATCGTGGGCGGCAGCGCGATCTCGAGCTCCTCGCGAATGCCGTGGGAGTACCGGCGGAACCGCGTGCCGGTCATCGGCACCTGGATCTGCTTGGTGGTGCGAAGGGTTGCGCCCGTCTCGGCCTGCACCAGCGGCACGAGCTCCTCGTAGCGCTTGTCGTACAGGTCGGCCGCCTTGGCCAACAACTCGGCGCGCTCCTCCGGCTTGGTGCGCGACCACGCCGGGAAGGCATCGGCCGCAGCCGCGGCCGCAGCTTCGGCGTCGGCCACCGAGGCGTTCGGGGCGCGCCCGACGACTTCTTCGGTGGCCGGGTTCACGATGTCGTAGGTGCCTTCGCCGGCCGCGACCCATTCGCCGCCGATCAGCAGGCGGTATACAGCGTCCTCGCTGCGAGACGCAGTGTCGGCCCCCTGGCCGGTTGTCGCTCCGCTCATGGCTGGAAGTCGAGGCCGAGCATCTTGATGGCGTTGCCGCGGACCAGCTTGCGGATGGTCTCGGGCGGCAGGTGCCCCATCAGCTTCTGGCCGACCTCTTTGGAGTGAGGCCACGTGCTGTCGGAGTGCGGGTAGTCGGTCTCGAAGGTGATGTTGTCCTCACCGCACTTCTCGAGCGAGTCAGGCGTGAGGCCGTGCTCGTCATCGAAGAAGCAGCCGTAGATCTGGCGGTAGTAGTAGGTGCTCGGCGGCTCGGGGATCTTGCCGTACACGCCGTTCCAGCCCCGGTTCTCTTCCCAGACCTTGTCGGCCCGCTCGAGGATGTACGGGATCCAACCGATCTGGCCTTCGCTGTAGGCCAGCGTGAGGTCGGGGTACCGCACGAGCACGCCCGACATCAGGAAGTCGACCATCGACGACATGGCGTTGCCGAAGGTGAGCGTGGAGCCGACCGCGGGGGGTGCGTCGGGTGAAGTCGACGGCATCTTCGACGACGAGCCGATGTGCATGTTCACGACGGTCTGCGTCTCGGCGCAGGCCTCGAAGAACGGGTCCCACTCCCCCGAGTGGATCGACGGCAGACCGAGGTACGGCGGGATCTCCGAGAAGCACGTGGCGCGCACGCCTCGTGCGGCATTGCGGCGGATCTCGTCGGCGGCGAGCTTGGCGTCCCACAGCGGGATGATGATGAGCGGGATGAGTCGACCGTTGGTGCCACCGCACCACTCGTCGACCATCCAGTCGTTGTAGGCCTTCACGCAGAGCAGCGCGAGATCGCGGTCGTCGGCTTCGAGGAACGTCTGACCGCAGAAGCGGGGGAACGACGGGAAGCACATCTGCGCGTCGGTCCAGTTGGCGTCCATGTCCTCGAGGCGAGCCTTGGGATCCCAACAGCCCTTGCGCATCTCGTCGTAGGTGATGGCGGTGATCTTCACCTCGTCGCGGTCGAAGCCGACCGCCGCCGACAGGCGGGTCTGCGGGATGGCCTTGTCCTCGTAGTGCCACCAATCGCAGTCGGGCCCGTCGGTGCCGGGCGCGTAGGAGAACTTGCCGCCGATGAACGTCATCTCGCCCATCGGCGCCCGCTTCACGCGGGGCCCGACGTCCTTGTATTTGGCGGGCAGACGGTCTTGCCACACACCTGGTGGCTCGATCACATGGTCATCGACCGAGATGATCTTCGGAAAGTCGTCCATGGCGGTCAGCGTACCCCTCGATCTGACGGCGTGTCAGCCCCGAACTGAAACACGTTCTCGTTTTGGAGGGTAGCGTTCGGCATGGACTATCCCGCCATTCCCCACGAGTCCGTCGACGTCGGTGCCGCGCTGTTCACGCTGGTCGAACCCCACAAAGGGCACGAGGTCGCGTACAACCGTTGGTACGAGCGCGACCACTTCTACTCCGGCTGCCTGATCGGCCCGCTGTGGTTCGGCGGGCGGCGGTGGGTGGCCACCAAGCCGCTCAAGGATCTGCGGTACCCGACGGGTACGCACTTCCTGCCCGACATCGCCGAGGGCTCGTATCTCGCGACGTATTGGATCCTGAAGGGCAAGGAGCAGGACGCCATCGCGTGGGGAAGCACCCAGGTGAAATGGCTCCACGAGGCGAACCGAATGTTCGACGAGCGCGACCACATCCACACGCTCATGTACATCAACCGGTGGGCCGTGTCCCGCGACGGCGAGGCCGGCGTGCCCGTTGCCGCTCGCGCTCGAGCACCCGTTCGGCGGTCTGGTGTCGGTCATGGTCGACCGCAACGAGGACGTGGCGCCGCGCGACATGTCGGCGTGGCTGCGCGACGAGTTGTTGGCCGGACAGATGGCCGGCACTCCGTGGGCGCTGACGTGCGCGCTCACACCGATTCCGTTGCCCGAAGGTGCGCCCGTGTTCCAGCCGGACAACCCCGGAACCGATCGGCGCATGTTGCTGATGTGCTTCGTCGATTCCGACCCGCGCGAGTGCTGGGACGTGTTCACCGGACTCGGTGACGCGGTGAAGGCCGGCGGACTCGGCGAGGTCAGCTACGTCGCTCCGTTCATCCCCACCATCCCCGGCACCGACACCTACACCGACCTGCTCTGGTAGCCCGCGCTCAGCCAGAACGGCGGGGTCGGGAGCGGTACCGGGTCAGCCGACGAAGCGGTTCACCGAGAAGCGGCCGATCATCTGGTACATCGTCCAGATGCCCACAACCGCCAGTCCGGCGAGTATCGGATAACGGAGCCACTTCGGCAGACGGCCCGACAGGGCGGCGTAGGCGGGGAAGATCACCCAGTCCGCCAGAACGAAGCGGTTGAAGCTGGCCAGCACGCTCGACGAGAAGCCCATGACGATCATGGCCACGCCGAGCATCCACGCCTCCATCGGGAAGCGCGGCTTGCGGCTGAACGCGAGATACCCGACGCCGATGAGCACGATCGGCACGCACCAGAGGTCGAGATTTCGGGCGACGAGCGCGGGCACCATGACCGTTCGAGGTTTGGGATACAGGTTCTGGAAACCCTGGATCACGGAGTTCCACGGCCAGCTGACGTTGCGGCCCCAGTCGCCTTGCACCTGCAGCCAAGCGAAGGGGCTACCCACCTGGTGCCACATGACGAGCAACACCAAGCCCAGTCCCGCCGCACCGCACGCCGCGTAGATCACTGCCCACTTGTCGATGCGGCGTTGTCGGATGAGTCGGGCCAGCACGATGACCACCGGGATCAGGATGCCGATGGATCGCGTCGTGCCGATGGCGAGCAGGCACGCCGCGGCAACGCCATGGCGCCCTTTGCGATCGGCCCACACCGCGCCGGCGCCGAGCGCGATGAACAACCCTTCCGAGTAGAAGGCCCAAAGGAACAGCGACGAGGGGAAGATCGCCATGAGGAACACGGCACGTCGGGCGATCTGCTCGTTGGTCCACGCGCGCGTTGCGCCCCACACGCAGATGAAGGCGGCCACACCCGTGAGTGTGATCGTGAGATTGACGGTGATGGCGTCGGAGCCCGTGAGCCAATAGATGGGCGACGCAAGCCACGAGATTCCAGGAAAGAACGCGTGCGACGGCATGACCGGTCGCGGGTTCCAGTAGCCGTAGTGCAGGATGCGGAGGTAGTGCTCGCCGTCGTAGTTGTACGCGGTCTCGACGGCCCGTCCGCCGTCCACGGCGACGACGGCCCACAAGCTCGCCAACCGCCACACGGCGAAGATCGTTATGGGGTACGAGATCCCCGGCAGGACTCTGTGGCCGCGCGCTTTCCATCGCTCGATCGGACGCCACCACGGCAGTGGACGAGGCCGCGAATCGTCGGCTGGCTCCTCCGGGGCGAGCGGAGGGCCTTCGAGTTGCTCGATCGCCGCCGCGCCCCCTCGGTCGTCGGTCGGGACGGCGGTCACGGCAGGATGCTAGAGACGCGCGAGACAGAGATGCACGTCATCCGCCGCCTTCGCCCAACAGGTCGAGCAGCAGGTGATCGATCTGGGCGTTGGGCAACATGCTCCCACCGTCGACCACCACTGTTTGGCCGGTGACGTAGCCGGCGAGGTCCGAGCACAGGAACACCGCGACCTTGGCCACGTCGTCCGCGGTGCCCGCTCGGCGGAGCGGGGTACGACGCTCGAGCGGCTCGACCCACGCCGGATTGTCGAAGGCGAACTCGGTCAGGTTCGTGCGGATGAACCCGGGGGCCAGGCAATTCACACGAATGCCGTCGGGCCCGTACTCCAGCGCGGCGCTGCGCGTCAGGGCGATCGTGCCCGCTTTGGCGGCCGCGTACGGCCCTTCACCCCGAGTCGGGTAGATGCCGCTGACCGACGCCATGTTCACGATGCTGCCGCCCCCGGAATCACGAAGGTGGCGCACCGCTGCGCGCACGCCGTTCCACGTGGCCTTCAGGTTCACGTTGATCAGCAGGTCGAACTCTTTCTCCGAATACGTGTGGAGCGGCTTGAGGTTGCCGATTCCCGCATTGTTGAAGATCGAGGTGAGCCCGCCCAGGGCCTGGGCCGCCTGGTCGACGGCCGCGCCGACACGGTCCGTGTCGGCCACGTCGACCACCACCCACGGCGCATCGAGCTCCGACGCGATCACGGCCACGCCGTCGGCGTCACGATCGAGTAGAGCGACCTTTGCCCCTTCGGCGGCCATGCGTCGAGCGGCGGCGGCGCCGATGCCCGATGCCGCGCCAGTCACGATGATGCGTTCGCCGTCGAGCAACCCCATCGTGTCCGCTCCGTTCCTAGGTCGCGAGCACGCCGCCGTCGACGGCAAGAGCGTGGCCGGTCACGAAAGCGGCGGCCTCCGAACACAGCCAGACGACCGCGGCCGCGACTTCCTCGGGCGTGCCCAGGCGTCCGATCGGTTGCATCTTGCCCATGCCCTCGAGCGCGGTTTGATCGCCCCCGACGAAACCTTCGAGCATTTGCGTCCGAATGCTCCCGGGGCACACCGCGTTGCACGCGTATGCCGCGCTTCGCGTACTCGAGCGCGACGCTCTTGGTCAGCCCGATCACACCGTGCTTGCTTGCAACGTACGACGGCAGATTGGCGAAGCCCATCAAACCCGCGGCCGAGGCCGTGTTGACGATCGCGCCGCCACCCGACTCGAGCATGGCAGGGATCTCGGCTTGCAGTGACAAGAACACACTGGTGAGGTTGACGGCGATCGTGCGTTGCCAATCGCCCAGATCCTGGTCGGTGAGCGCGGCGTAGGTACCCGGAACGCCAGCATTGTTCAGCGCGATGTCGAGCCGGCCGAACGAGTCGACGGCCGTGGTCACGATCGCGCTGACCTGTTCAGGATCGGTGACGTCCGCACGAACGAACACCGCTTCGCCTCTCAAGGCGTTGATCGCAGCGACCGCCGCTCCGCCTTGAACGTCGTCGAGATCGGCAACGACGACCTTGGCACCGCCCGCGGCGAAGGCCTCAGCACTGGCACGGCCGATACCCGACGCGCCACCGGTGACGATCGCGACCTTTCCTTCGAACTCCCGGCCCTCGATGCCTTCGCTCACGACGTGGGTCCGTCGATCGTGATCACCGGCTCCTCGGTGATCATCCACACGAAGGCATCCGTGTCGAGGAAGCTCTGCTCGTCAGGCGCCACGATCGTTACGTACTCGGGCGCCGCCACGAAGGCTTCGAAATCAGCCGCGGAGTCGAACCACTGGATCGTGATGCCGTCGTAACCGGGCGTGCCCATCCACTCGGGCGCCGTGACGGATCGCTTGTGCTGTTCGTACCGCTTGACCAGTGTCTTGAACGGCTCGGTCGACGCGAGCATCGGACCGTGCTGGTTGAACCAGTGGTCGTAGAACTCGTCGAGGGTCAGGCCCTCCTTGCGCTTCAGGAAACACACCAGCTTCACCATGCGGCCCGACGTTATCGCGAACGAGAACGTGTTCTATTTGCGGCTCGAGATCGGCGTCAGAGGGCAGTCGGTGTGTGGCGCGAGGTGTCACCGACGTGGTCCATCTGCATACGGCGGGCGACCCACCGCCAGTAGCCGCCGTCGGCGAGCGCGAACTCGTCGTGGTACCGGCCGGTGAGCACCGGCTGGAGCGGGAAGTCGGGCCGCGCCTGGAACACGGTCACATACGCCTTCGAGCGTGCGACCCCCATCTCGTCATCCACGTCGATCTGCAGGTTCGTCACCACGTGCAGAGTCCGTGGGCGACCGTCGTCGTAGTGAACGACCGAACGCTCGATCGTGCGCCGGAACGCCGCGCCCCCGACGCGCGGCTCACGATCGGCGAGTTGGAACGTCGCGTCACCGAACAAAGCTTCGATGCGATCGTGATCGCCGTCGTCGATGGCCTCGGCCATCCCGTACACGAGGTTGGCGATCTGGCGGTCTGCCGGGGGTGGACTCTCGGCCATCGCTCGAGCCTACGGTCCGGACAGGTAGTGACCCGAGTTGACCGAGAGCGCTTGGCCCGTGATCGGACGGCTCAACGGCGACGCGAAGAACACGACGGCGCCGGCGATCTCCGACGACGGTGTGATGTAGCCAAGGCACGTCTGGTCGGCGATCTTGGCGTACTCCTCGTCGAAGCTGGTGCCGTTCTGCTCCGCCAGATGGTTGAGGTACCACTCGACCGAAGACCCCCAGATGTATCCGGGGTGCACGCCGTTGACGCGAATGCCGTACTGCCCGAGCTCGCGCGCCAAGGTCTGCGTCGCGGTCGCCAACGCGCCCTTCGACGCGCCGTACGCGCCGTACAACGGCTCGACGATCTGCACCGACTGCGTGTTGATCATGATGACGCGCCCGTCGCCGCTCTCCTTCAACAACGGCAACAGGGCCTGCGTGAGTCGAAGCGAACCGATAGAGATTGACCTCGAAGGTGGTCTTCCAGTCATCGAGGTTCGCGTTCTCGAACAACGAGAAGTCGCCTTGGTGGAACGCGTTGTTCACGAGGATGTCGACCTGCCCGAGCTCGTCCTTGGCCGTTTCGGCCACCCGGGCACAATCGGCGGGGCTCGTGATGTCGCACTGCACGGTGATCGCTCGGCGACCCAGCTCGGCCACCTCCGCAGCGACGACCGACATGCGCTCCTCGCTGCGGGCACACATCACTATGTCGGCGCCTTCGGCGGCGAGGGCCAACGAGATGTCGCGACCCATGCCGGGACCGAGCCCTGACACGACAGCGACTTTTCCTTCGAGCAACATCTGATCCCTCGGTTCTCTAGGCGTTCAGTCGTTGAGCGCGGGACCGACATCGGCTCCGAACGCCCGGATCTGGTCACACAGCTCGTCCGCCGATCGCGAGCGGAAGCGGATCTGCAGCTGATTCACGCCGAGCCGTGCGTACTTCCGAAAGCGCTCGGCGATCTTGTCGGCTGGTCCGGTCAGGTCGTACTCGCCGACCTCGAAGCTCGGTTCGCCGATGTAGATCGACTCGGTGTTGATACCGAGATCGATCGGCTCGTCGCCCCGGGTCGCGGCGCGGTGCTCCTTGATGAACTGCACCCCTGCCTTCATCCCCATCTTCGGCGGACCCTGCGGCAGCCATCCGTCGCCCTTCTCCGCGGCCCGTCGCATGGCGGCCTTGGACGAGCCACCAACCCAGATCGGTGGACCGCCCGGTTGAATGGGTCGAGGTCGTCAAGCCGGCGTCCTTCACCGACCAACGCTCACCGGTGTACTCGGGGTACTCGTTCTCGAACGCGGCGCGCACGATGTCGAGGGCCTCGTTCAGCGCAGGACCACGATCGTCGAAGTCGAGGTCGAGCAGTTCGAACTCGGCATCGACGTGGCCCGCGCCCACACCGAGGATGGCGCGCCCGTGCGACACGTTGTCGAGCGTGAGGAATCCTTTCGCCGTCATCAACGGATGCCGATACGGCAGCACGTACACGTGGCTGAGCAAGCGCGTCTGCGTGGTGATGCCGGCGAGGTATCCGAGGGTCGTGAGCGTGTCCCACCACGACGTGCGCATGGCTTCGTCGTACGGCCGGGGAACCGCGACGTGGTCGCACACCGCGACATAGAAGAAGCCGCTCTCGTCGCAGACCTTCGCGATGGCGGCGAGCTCGTCGACGCCTGTGCCGGGCTCCCAGTCCTCGGCGTACCGGGTGCTCTGCGACTGGATGGGCAGTTGGATCCCGTACACGAGCTGCCCGGATGGGATGACAGCGGCCACGGTTCCCCCTCGCATCGGCCGGACCAGAACTAGAACCTGTTCTAGTTACTCTGCCAGGTTCAGGAGTCGGGTGCCAACGAAGCCGATCACTACGGTCGTGTCTGTGCGTCGTGTCTTGGCCGCCACGGCCCTGGTGCTGTTGTTGACCGTCGGAACCGGCGCGCTACCCGTCGACCTGGCGGCGGCCGGTACCGGCGCCTCCGTGGTCCAACCGGACGACTCGATCCCGCCGGACACGAACCACGACACCTCGCCGCCGTACGTCATGATCATCCTCACGACGGTGTTCGTCGCGGGTGGGTGCCTGTACCTGCTCTTCCGGCGCGGGTCGATCGCGTACCGGGCTCGCAGCGACGAGCAGGACGACACGGGTCACGATTCCTGACGCTGATGAGAGGAATCGGTGACGCGTGGGTGCACCCGGAGGATGGCTAACGTTGTCGGGATGTCCGATTACGTCATCCCCGATCCCGAACCGAAGGAGATCGACGAGAAGCTGTCGATCGAGCTACGGCATTTGTCGTCGAACGCGGTGCTGAAAGGTCGTCCGTCGGGCGACGAGCGCTGCGAGAACTGCCTGTACTACCTCGAGCCGACGGCGACGATCTCGTACTGCTGGCATCCGAAGCTGCGCATCCTCGTGGGCGACCAGTGGTGGTGCCAATGGTGGGAGAAGATCCCCGAAGACGGTTGATCGCTCCGTCGGCGCCCTGACGCCGGACGGTAGATGTCACAGGTCGTGAGTACCTTCACGCCACGGCTACGCGCCGCGTTCTTCCCCCTTCAGAAGCTGAGCGGGAAGGACGTTCCATGTCACAGCGCACGCGCGCCATCCACCAGTTCGCCGAAGCGGCATACGTCGCCGTCGGTCTGTACGAGCTCTACGGACGCTTTGCCGCCGCGGCCTTGCTCGACGACGACGGCACCATCCTCGACATGCGGCCCTTCGCCGGCGACGGCACATGCGTCGTGTGCGCGCTCGAGTGGGCCCTCAATGTCGCGGACGACTGGCACTCGGCCCATCGCGTCGTGCTGCTGTCCGGCACGCCCGGCTCGCTGCGCGACCCGCGTGAGGACGACATCCGGATGTACCAGAACCTGTGCGACGCGCTCGACCAACACGACATCGACCTGCTCGATTGGATCCAGACCGACGGCAGCGACGTGCGCTCGCTCACCTTCACGTGCGACGTCATCCCCAATTGGGACACGCTCGTCGAGCCCGATTGACGGGCCGGTCAAGCTCCGGTCGGCGGTTTCTGGCCCGTGATCGTGGTGTAGACGATTCGCGCCATGCTCCGCTGCAAGTCATCGGTGCGGATGCCCCAGAACTCGAAGCCGTAACGGTGCGCGGCCACGTGCGCCAACATCGACACCAGCACGCCGGCGACGGCCATGGGATCGAGGTCCGCCGGGTGGCGGCCGGCCTTGGCCGACGCCTCGATCTCCTCGGCCAGCGCGTTGGTCAGTTCGTTGAGCAGCGCGACGCGGATCTTGTGGAAGCGGTCGTCACCTTCGTCGGTCGCCAGATCGACCACGCGCAGCACGGCGCGATGTGTCTCCCAGAACCCGAGCACACCGTCCGCCAGGGCCAGAGCGGTGTCGTAGGCGGCTTTGCCCTTCCAGTTCCCGTCGCGCACGATCGAGCTGAGCTGAACGCCCCCGGTCTGCGACATCTCCTCGGCCAGGGCCAGGATCGCCGACTCGACCTCGGGGAAGTACTGGTAGAAGGTCGCCGGCGAAGTACCTGCGGCCCGAGCGATGTCGACGACCTTCAGATCGCGATACGAGCTGGTCCGCAGCATCTCGGCGGTCTGTTCCAGTAGGCGCTGGCGTGTGGCCCGGCCGCGGCGACCCGGCACGCGCCCGTCGGCGGCACGCAGCTCGTCGTCGTCGGCCAACTCCGGCGGCGTCGCGGTCACGGCGGCAAACCTAGCCCTCGGAGAGATCCCTCTGACGGCCTGTCACGTAGTGCAATAGTCGTGCGACGACTTCTGTCGTCGAACACCATCTCCCGAGGGGGCCCTCATGCGGGTACGGCTGGTTTGGATCGGTACGGCAATGGCGGCGGCTCTGCTCGTCGCCGGATGCAGCAGCGACAAGAACTCGACGACGGCGGCCACGACAACGTTGCCCGCGCCGCCGGTGAACTCCGTGGTCACCACCACCCCGTCCGACATCAAACCGCTCGTGAACGTGGCGACCAACCCGCTCGGGCAGATCCTCGTCGACCAACAGGGCATGACGCTCTACATACTCACCGCCGACACTCCGGGCACGAGCACCTGCGTCGACGCCTGCGCCACCGCATGGCCGCCGCTCGAGGCCGCCATCGTCACCACCGGCGAAGGTCTGATCGGACAGGACTTCGTTCTCATCGCTCGTCCCGACGGCACCCAGCAGATCTCGGCGAACGGTCAACCGCTCTATCGCTTCTCGGGTGACAGCCAGGCCGGCGACACGAAGGGCCAAGGTCTGAACAACTCCTGGTACGTCGTCGGTGTCGACGGCCAACCGATCAAGACCGGCACCGGCGGCGTGGGCGCAGCTAACGACTCAGCCGCGCACACGCCCCACGCGCGCCGAGGACGTCCTCGGTCGACGGCAACGTCGCGACGAGGGCGAGCGTGTTGTCGAGCACGGCCTGCGCGTAGTCGGCCGGCACTCCCGCGACGGCGTCGCGGGGCAGCACCATCTGATAGCCCGCGTTCACGGCGTCGAAGGCGAAGTCCATCATGCCGATGTTCACCGACACGCCTATGCCGACCACTGTCGTCACGCCCAGGTTGCGCAGCACCGCGTCGAGGTCGGTGCCACCCATCGGCCCCAGACCATGGAGTCGAGTCAGCAACACGTCACCGTCCTCGACACCGATCTCGGGAATCACTTCGACCGCGGCGCTCCCCGGCAGCAGCGGCACGGCCGTCTTCAACATCCCCATGAACAGCCGGGCGTTGGCGTTCGAACCCCGGCCGTCGGCGCGACGGGCGGCGACGCAATGCACCACCGGCACCCCGGCGTGTCGCGCCGCGGCGGCCAAGCGGGCCGCGTTGGGGATCATCTCGACGCGCGCCGCGTCGGCGAGTTGCGGCAGTGCCGCGTGCTCACCGATCACCCCGTTCTGACATTCCTGGGTGACCAGCGCCGTGTGGCCAGGGGCCACCAGCTCCGCCAGGTCGATAGGCATGTCGTCTCCTCTGCAGGATGGGCTGCTCTACAGGATGTGCAGGGCGTCGTCGACGTCGCGTTCGCGCCGGGTGAGCGCGTGCAGCACCTCGAGATCACCGTGTTTCTGTCGCCCGACGTTCACCAATGTTGCGATGGCGAAGGAATAGGCGTCGTTGGGTACTGCGGGTGACGGGACGCCCGCGCTGAGGGCAAGATCGTCGATGTGCACCGTGAGCTCGATCAATCGGGTGCGCAGGTACTCATCGAGTCGCAGGGTGCGTCCCAGCGCGGTCAGCTGTCGGGTGTCGGGCTCGTTCGGTAGACGGCGGCGCAGTCGATCGAGCGCCTCGCGCACGGCGTCGCTCAAGCCCGCGGGTCCGAGCGATGCCATCTCGTCACTCCGCGCTCGGACGCCGACGTTGAGCTCGGAGTTTCGATCGTGCACGCCCTCGAGCCGGGCGTAGTAGTCGATCGCAGTGATGGGCGTGTCGGTCGGCTCCACGTCATCGAGGAACCACTCGACCTGCAACGTCGAGCGCGCCAGGTGGCCGGCCAGGCCACCCGTGCTGAACTCCGGCAAGACGCTCTCTTGTTTCCATCGCTTGGCGACGACGGGGTTCTCGATCAGCTCGAGCGACACGGCCACACGTGTCGAGGTACACCGCTCGCACGGGGTTCATGAGGCGAGAGCGTTCATGGGAGGAGGGTGTCCGACGGGCTCGGGGCCCGTCAGCTCTCGCTCTTGATACGAGGCAACACCTTGTCCGCGAACAGCTCCAGGCTCGCCCAGCCGAGGTCGGGGGTGGTTCCGCCGCACAGAGGGTGGTGCGTGAGAGCACCGAAAGGCCCGAGCTCGGTCGCGAGCGCAACGCATTCGTCCGGCGCAAGGATCTGGTACACGCCCTCGGCGCGCAGTTCGTCGATGGTCGTCGCGCCCGAGCTCACCGACGAGCGGATGTCGGGGGTCTGCCACGACTTGTAGGTCATGGCGTCGTGCAACAGGTAAGGGCCCTAGCTCGTGCCACGCCTGGTCGGGATCCTCGGCCACGAAGAGCGTGCCCGGCTGTTGTTCACTCGGTGCGAGCACCAATCCCGGTTGCTTGCCGAGCCGCTCGCACTCCTGTTGGTAGACCTCGGCCAGATGCTCATCGGCGAGCGGCAGGAACAGCCCGAGACCGAATCGGGCCGCGCGCTTCGCGGCGGGCTCACCGGAGCCTCCGATCATGACCATCGGGTGGGGTTGTTGCACCGGCAACGGTGTGATCTGCACGGTCTCACCCTCGTACTCGAAGGGCTTGCCGGTCCACGCCTTGATCATCACCTCGAGGCACTCGTCCATTCGCTTGCCCCGCCGCTTCCATTCGCGGTCGAACATCGCGTACTCCACCGGCCGGTAGCCGAGCCCGGCCACGATCGAGATGCGACCACCACTCAGGAGGTCGACGACCGCGATGTCCTCCGCCAAACGAATGGGATCGTGCAGCGGCACCAACAGCGCGGCGATGTTGATGGGGATGCGCCGCGTGGCGCCGGCCACGGCGCCTGCCATCACCAGTGGCGACGGCAGGTAGGAATCGTCCGAGCCGTGGTGCTCCGACAGCACGAGCATGTCGAAGCCCTTCTCGTCGGCCCACGTAGCCATCTCGAGCGCCGCGGCGTACTGGCCACGCGCCTGTGCAGGGTCGAGCCCCGGTGTCCTCATGTCGAATCGAACGATGGCCATCGCCATGGTGAAATCCTCCCTGCCTCGACGGCTGCGCCTCCGGGCGGCTGTCCCGAGAAGACTAGAACACGTTCTAGAGAGCCAGTCCGCGGACGCACGTTGACTCGCCCTTCGTTGTTTCCCACATCGAAGCGTCGCGGGCCACGTCGACGAGGCCGATCGTGCGCGCCAGCTCCAACCGGTCTCGGGCAGGTAGTGCGAGGAGTCCAAGCCGGCTCTCGGTCCGTCTACCCCGCGACGGTCACCTACAACCTGCACGACGGCGGAGCAGCTCCCCGCATGATCGTGGGAGAGTAGCGTTCGGAGTCCTTGTCTGTGGACGTGAGGTCGTTTGTGGACCGCCAGCCTGAGGGAGGGTCCGATCGTTCCACCGTCGCTGAATCGGCGAATCTCTCGGTTTGCGGGGTGGCTGATCCTGCTCTTCTTGGCCGGTTTCGCCCTCCGGCTCGGCTATGTCATCTCGCAGAAACATCATCCGGCCGGCGGCGACGGATGGCAATACAGCCTGTCCGCCGACCTTGCGGCCCAGGGCCACTGGTTCGAGTTCCCGGCGGGGTTCGCGGTCCCGGCGGTAGCCGGCGGGCCCGACGCGGCTCACCCGCCGCTGTGGACGGCGATCCTGAGCGTCGTATCGGTGGCGGGCGGCAACACAGGGTTCGAGCGCCAGATTTGTGCCGTCATCGTCGGCGCGTCCGCGATCCCGCTCGTGGGCCTGGCCGGGCGCAAGATCGCGGGCGAACGGGTCGCCCTCATCGCAGCCGCCCTCGCCGCGGTCTACCCGGGGCTCTGGCAATACGAGCGAGTACTCCTTTCAGAAGTCGTCCTCATGCCCCTCATCGCGCTCGTACTGCTGCTCGCGTACTGGTACCACGAGCGGCCGTCTCTGCGGCGCATCGTTCTGCTGAGTGCGGTGTGCGCGCTACTGAGCCAGGCTCGCGCCGAGCAGCTCGCGCTGTTCGTGTTGTTGGTCTTCCCGTTGGTGGTCCTGACACGAACGCTTGCCTGGAAGCGTCGCATCGGCTGGCTGGCGGCGAGCGCAGCCGTCGCTCTTCTGCTCTTCGCTCCGTGGGCCACCTTCAACGCGACGCGTTTCAAGGAACCAGTTCTCATCTCGACGGGACTTGGCGGAACGATGGCCGCGGGCGCGTGCGATGCGACCTTCTCGGGTGATCTACTAGGGCACTGGGACCAGCGACCCGTGCCGGAAATGCAGGCCGATCCGGAATCATGCGTCTATCCCCACCTCGGTGAGTTGGCCTCGCTGGACAGGTCCGAGTCGGACTTGAGGATGCGCAGGATCGCGCTGCGCTACACCCGTGATCATCTCAGGCAGCTGCCGAAAGTGATCGCCGCCCGCGAGGGACGGACTTTCAGCCTGTATCGGCCGTTCCAAGAGGTTCAGCTCGACAGCGCGTGGAGCATGTCCGCGACGTGGGTAGGCTACGTGTGGACCGCCATGTACTGGGTGCTCGCACCCCTCGCTCTCGCCGGCGCCGTCCTCCTCAGGCGGCGGCGCGTCCTGCTCTACCCGTTGCTCGTCGAGTTCGTCATCGTCGTCCTCTCGGCGGCAACTACGTTCGGGCAGATCAGATACCGAGCCGCGGCCGAGATCCCCCTGCTGATCCTGTCCGCCGTGGCCCTGGACCGGGTTTGGAAGTGGTGGAGCGCGCGCTCCCCGGTGTCGGAGGTGCTGTCGAACCCGACCCACGAGGACGTGGTGACGTCCGTGGGCTAGGAGCTGCTCAGGTTTTCGCAGGCGAGCCCGTGGCGCTAGACAGAGCGGACGTACAACCCGTCACCGGGGCCCTACTGAGGGGGAGCCATGCCCGAAGCCGTCATCGTTGCCACATCTCGCACGCCCATCGGGCGCGCCAACAAGGGGTCGTTGGTCAACGTCCGCCCCGACGACATGGCGGCCTTCGTGCTGAAGGACGTGCTGTCGAAGGCGCCGGCCCTCGATCCGAGCCTGGTCGAAGACGTGATCATGGGTTGCGGCCAACCGGGTGGAGAGGCCGGCTACAACGTCGGCCGGGTGGCCGCGATCATCGCCGGCATCGACGTCCCGGGCGTCACCGTGAACCGCTACTGCTCGTCGTCGCTGCAGACCATTCGCATGGCGGCGCACGCGATCAAAGCGGGCGAAGGTGACGTGTTCATCTCGGCCGGTGTCGAGACCGTGAGCCGGTACATGAACGGTGCCGCCGACACGGGTCCGCACAACGTCGTGTTCGCCGACGCCGAGGCCCACACCAAGCAGCGCGCCGAGGGCGGCCAGGCCAATTGGGCTCCGCCTCCCGGGACGCCCGACATCTACATCGCTATGGGCCAGACCGCGGAGAACGTCGCCGAGTACGAAGGCGTCACCCGCGCCGAGATGGACGAGTTCGCTGCCCTGTCACAGCAGCGCGCGACCGCATCGCTCGAGAACGGGTTCTGGGAGCACGAGATCACTCCACTACCGGCGACCGACGCCGAAGGCAACGATGTGCTCGTCACCCAGGACGACGGCATCCGCGCCGGCACCACCGTCGAAGGGCTGTCGAAGTTGAAGCCCGTCTTCCGTCCCGACGGCACCGTCACGGCCGGCAACGCCTGCCCACTGAACGACGGCGCCGCCGCCGTGATCGTGATGAGCGACACCAAGGCCAAGGAGCTCGGGATCACACCCTTGGCACGCATCGTGTCGAGCGGTGTGTCCGCGCTCAACCCCGAGATCATGGGTCTCGGCCCGATCGAAGCCTGCCGCCAAGCGCTGAAGCGGGCCGGCAAGACCATCGACGACATCGACCTGGTCGAGATCAACGAGGCGTTCGCGGCCCAGGTGATCCCGTCGGCACGTCACCTCGGCATCCCGTGGGAGAAGCTGAACGTCAACGGCGGCTCGATCGCCCTCGGGCATCCCTTCGGCATGACCGGGGCTCGCATCATGACCACGCTGATCCACGGGCTCCAGGACGCGGACAAGACCTTCGGGCTCGAAAGCATGTGCGTCGGCGGTGGCCAGGGCATGGCCATGGTCGTCGAACGGCTCTCCTGACGAAACCCGCGGTCTAGGAGGCGCCGTACACCGGAGCGGGTTGCGGCGCCTTCTCCAACAGGTCGCGTACAACGGGACCGATGTCGCGCGGCTCCCAACGTGCGCCCTTGTCGACGACGTCACCGTGCTGCCAACCGTCAGCGACGCTGATCTTGCCGCCCTCGACCTCGAACACGCGGCCCGTCACACCGGCCGAGTCGACGCTGCCCAACCACACGACCAAGGGCGACACGTTCTCGGGTGCCATGGCGTCGAACTCGCCTTCGGCTCGGGGCCGCCATGGTCTGGGCGAACACCTCCTCGGTCATGCGCGTACGCGCCGCCGGCGCGATCGCGTTCGCGGTCACTCCGTAGCGCGCCCACTCGGCCGACTGCACGAGCGTCAGGGCAGCAATGCCGGCCTTGGCGGCCGAGTAGTTGCCTTGGCCGACGCTGCCCATCAGGCCGGCACCCGAGCTGGTGTTGATGATGCGACCGTGCACCTCGTCGCCCGCCTTGGTGCGTTCGCGCCAGTGCGCGATGGCGTGACGAGCGGGAGCGAAGTGGCCTTTGAGGTGCACGCGCATCACCGCGTCCCACTCGTCCTCGGAGGTGTTCGCCAGCATGCGATCGCGTAGGAAGCCGGCGTTGTTCACCAACACATCGAGCACACCGAACGTGTCGACGGCCTGCTCGACCATCGCCTCGGCCTGATCCCAGTCCGCGATGTCGGCGCCATTGGCGACGGCCTCGCCGCCGGCCGCCCGGATCTCGTCGACGACCTCGCCCGCGGGCCCCGTCGAACCCCCCGACCCGTCGATCTCGGCGCCCAAGTCGTTCACGACGACCTTGGCGCCTTGGCGCGCGAACTCGAGCGCGTGCGCCCGACCCAAACCTCGTCCTGCGCCGGTGACGATCACGACCCGGCCTTCACACAGTCCTGCCATGCATCGGATCATGCCCGAAGATCTGACGAGGTGTCATGTTCCGCATACGCTCGCCCCATGCGTTTCGGGGTCACGATGTTCGCCACCGATCAGTCGATGAACGTGGTGGAGTTGGCGCGCGAGACCGAAGCCCGTGGATTCGACTCGCTCTTCCTTCCCGAGCACACGCACATCCCCGTCGAACGCCGCACTCCCCCGCCTACGGGCGACGCCGAGCTGGCCGATGAGTACAAGCGCACGCTCGATCCGCTCATCGCGCTGGCGGCGGCGGCAACCGCCACCGATCACATTCGGCTCGGCACGGGCATCGCCCTACCCGCGCAGCGTGAGCCGATCGTCACGGCCAAGGCGATCGCCACGCTCGATCAACTCTCCGGTGGGCGGTTCGTGTTCGGCATCGGGTTCGGCTGGAACGAGGACGAGCTCGAAGACCACGGCGTGACGATGAAGGACAGGCGGGACGTCGTGCGCGAACGGGTGCTGGCGATGAAGGCACTGTGGACCGAGGACGTGGCTGGCTACCAGGGCGAGTTCGTGAACATCAGCCCCAGCTGGTCATGGCCCAAACCCGCGCAGCGACCACATCCACCGGTACTGATCGGCGGTGCCGCCGGGCCGAAGATGTTCGCCCACATCGCCGAGTACGCCGACGGTTGGATCCCGATCGGCGGGGCTGGCCTCACCAAAGCCCTGCCCGAGCTCCGCGCCGCTGTCGAGGAAGCGGGACGCGATCCGTCCACGCTCGAGATCGTGCCGTTCGGCTCGATCCCCGATCAGGGCAAGCTCGACCACTTCACCGAGATCGGTGTCACCGAGTGCGTGTTACGCATCCCCTCGGGCACACGCGACGAAGTGCTTCCGTCACTCGACAAGTGGGCCGCGCTGCTTGCGGATCGAACCAGCTGAGCTCAGAGGCGCTCGAGGATGGTGACGTTGGCTTGGCCGCCGCCCTCGCACATGGTCTGCAGGCCGTAGCGGCCACCGGTCCGCTCGAGCTCGTTGAGCAAGGTCGTCATCAGACGAGCACCCGTTGCTCCAAGGGGATGGCCGAGAGCGATCGCGCCGCCGTTGACGTTCACCTTGGACGGGTCGGCGCCGCTGTCCTTCAGCCACGCCAGCACCACCGAGGCAAACGCCTCGTTGATCTCGACGAGGTCGATGTCGTCGATCGACAAGCCCGTCCTCTCGAATGCGTACCGGGTCGCCGGCATCGGCGCGGTCAGCATCCACACCGGATCGTCACCGCGCACCGACAGGTGATGGATGCGCGCACGTGGGGTCAAGCCGTGATCCTTCACCGCCTGCTCCGAGGCGATGAGCAGCGCCGCCGACGCATCGCTTATCTGGCTCGCGACAGCGGCAGTGGTCCGCCCGCCCTCGCGTAGCGTCGCAAGGCTCTTCATCTTGGCGATGTCCGGCTCGCGTCGTGGGCCTTCGTCCACCGAGGCGTCACCGAGCGGGACGATCTGGCCTTCGAACCGACCCTCGTCGATGGCCTGCACCGCGCGGCGATGACTCTCGAGCGCGAACTCCTCCATGTCCTCGCGGGAGATGTCCCACTTCTCCGCGATCATGTCGGCCGACCGGAACTGGCTCACCTCCTGGTCGCCGTAGCGCTCGAGCCAGCCCTTCGAGCCCGAGAACGGATCGGTGAAGCCGAATTGTTCGCCGACCAACATGGCCGACGAGATCGGGATCTGGCTCATGCTCTGCACGCCGCCGGCGACGACCAGGTCGCTCGTGCCGCTCATCACTGCCTGGGCGGCGAAGTGCACGGCCTGTTGCGACGACCCACACTGACGATCGACCGTGGTGCCGGGCACCGAATCCGGGAGGCCGGCGGCGAGCCAGCACGTGCGCGCGATGTCGCCGGCCTGAGGACCGATGGTGTCGACACACCCGAACACGACGTCCTCGACCGCCGACGGATCGATATCGGTGCGCCGCACCAGCGCACGCAAGCTGTGGGCACCCAGGTCAGCGGGGTGCACCTGACTCAGGCCTCCCCCGCGGCGCCCGACCGGTGTCCGCACTGCGTCGACGATGTAGGCCTCAGCCACGTTCCTGCCTCCTGTGGTGTTCGATCAGTTTGCCGGGTCGGGGCGCAGAACGCTCTCGGCGACCCGTGCTCGATGGAATCGTGCGTCACCCCACGTGGCCGCGAGCGCCCAGGCCCGCTTCATCCACATGTGGAGGTCGTATTCGACGGTGTACGCGATGGCGCCATGGCATTGCAGTGCCTTGCGAGCAACCAGCGTGGCTGCGTCCGACGCCGCCGCTTTGGCCATCGAAACATCGCGAGATGCGGTCTCGAGTTCGAGCGACAGGGCGTAGGCCGCGTTGTATACGACCGGTTTGGCGAACTCGAGAGCGAGCAACGCATCGGCCAGATGGTGCTTGATCGCCTGGAAACTTCCGATCGGTACACCGAACTGCTCGCGCTGCTGCACGTAGTCGACCGTCATCGCCAGCATGCGATCGGCCAAGCCGACGAGTTCGGCGGCCGCGCCCACCGCACCACGATCGAGTGCCGAGGCGCGCAGTTGTGCGGCACGGTCACCCGTCGCGAGCATCACACCGGCGCTGTCCACCGACACGCGATACAGGTGCCGCGCGCCATCGACCGACGGTTGACGCTGGATCTCGACATCGTCGGGCATCAAGAACGCCACCTGCTCCGAGGTGACGTACAGCAACGCACCCGCGGCATCAGCGCCCACAACGAGCTCGTCATCGATGGCGACCGCGATCGAACCATCGCCGCGAGCGATCCGTTCGAGCCACGACTCAGCCGCCGCGTGCTCGGAGTCGACCAGTAGCGGCACGGCCACGGCCGTCGTCTCGAGCAACGGCTCGGGCAACGCGGCGCGACCCGCCTCCTCGAGCAGGAGCACGAGATCCAGTTCACGCAGCCCGAGTCCGCCGTAGCGCTCGGGCGTGGTGAGCCCGACGACACCGAGATCGGCAAGGGCCTGCCACAACGCCGGCGAGTGGGCGACATCGGTGTCCCACGCCGCCCGCACGGATTCGGGTGGACATTCCTTGGTCAGGAACTCGCGTACCGCGTCGCGGAACAGGAGCTGGTCGTCAGTGAACGCGAAGCGCATACCGACTACTTCCTCGGCAGGCCGAGCACGCGCTCGGCCACCACGTTGCGTTGGATCTCGTTGGTACCCGCATAGATGGGCCCGGCCAACGCGAACTGGAAGCCCTTCATCCAGGCACCGTGATCGACGGCGCCCGATGCTTCGGGCGCGAGCTCGCCCAGCGGACCGAGCAGATCGAGCGCCAGCTCGTGGATGCGTACGTCCATCTCGGACCACCAGAGCTTGTTCAGGCTCGAACGCGCCCCCGGCGAACGACCCTCGACGATGCCGGTGACGTCCGCGAGGGTGTAGAGGCGATAGGCCTCGGCATCCATCCACACCTGAGCGAGCCGGTCGCGTAGGCCCGGCTCCTGATCGGCACCCGTTCGTCGGGCCAGGTCGAGCAAACGGTCGACCACCGCGGTGAATCGGCCGGGACTGCGCAACGTGAGACCCCGCTCGGACGACGTAGTGGCCATGGCCACGTTCCACCCCTTGTTCACCTCGCCGAGAACGAGATCATCCGACACGAAGACGTCCTCGAAGAAGACCTCGGCGAAGCCCTCGTCACCGTCGAGCCGGCTCACGCCGCGCACCGTCACACCGGGAGCATCGAGTGGCACCAGTAGGTACGTCATGCCGTGATGGCGCTCGGCGTCAGGGTCGGTACGGAACAAGCCGAAGATCCAGTTGCAGAAGGCGCCGCGAGTCGTCCAAGTCTTCTGTCCGGCGATTCGCCAGCCCCCTCGTTCGTCGTCGCGGGTGGCGCGGCTCTTGATGCCCGCCAAGTCGCTTCCGGCGTTCGGCTCGCTCCAACCTTGACACCACAGGTCATCGGCGGCGGCCATGCGCGGCAAGAACCGGTCCTTCTGTTGCTGGCTACCGAATTCGAAGAACGTCGGCGCAAGGAGGAAGATGCCGTTCTGCGTGACGCGCTGTGGCGCACCGGCGCGGTAGTACTCCTCTTCGAATATCAGCCACTCCCAAAGCGTCGCGGCTCGACCGCCGTACTCCTCGGGCCACGAGACGACCGACCACCGCGCCGCGAAGAGCTCCTTCTCCCATTCGACGTGCCGGAGGAAGCCCTCACGGGTGTCACCCGACGGCAACGGCTCCTTCGGGACGTGGCCATCGAGCCAACCACGGCACTCGTCGCGGAAGGCCTGCTCGCTGTCGGTCCACGTCAGGTCCATCGCCCGCTCCGTCCTCTCACCCCGAAAGCCTGACGCACCGTCAGATTCGAGCGCAAGCTGCCGGGATCGTCCCAGCCATGAGGCAGAATCCCGCCCGTGACCTCCCCGGAACGAGCCGCCTCCGTCGCGGCCGTCGTGCTCACGCCGGAATCGCGTGACGTCACTGCGCTCGACCCTCGGCGCGATCTCGGCCCAATCCCGTCCGGTCGACGAGGTCGTCGTGGTCGACAACGCCAGCTCGGACGACACGCTCGCCATGCTCGCCGAGGACTTCCCGTCGGTTCACGTGGTCTCGAACTCCTCGAACTACGGGGCCGCAGGCGGACGCTCGCGCGGCATGGCGACCGCGTTCGAGCGAGGGTTCGACATCGTGTGGTTCGTCGATGACGACACCACCCCTGAGGAGCAAACGCTGGAGCGCACGCTCGAGACGGCGGCACGCATCCCCAACCTCGGCATGCTCGGGCAGTTGGGCGGAACACTGCAGTTCGGCATCATCCGTCACGGCCGCGACCATGGACCGATCGAGTTGGCACGCGACGCACGAGACGTCGACTTCGTACTGACCGACGGTGCTGTGGTCACCCGGGCTGCCTACGAGCGCGTGGGAGTGCTCGACGAGCGGTACTTCATCATGATGGAAGACGTCGAGTACCCGTTGCGGGTGAAACGCGCGGGCCTCGTCGTGGCCCGGGCCGACCTCGGGTTGGCGTTCCATCACCTCGGTGCCACCGCCGGCGGCCGGGGCGGTCCCAGCGCACCCTGGCGGCTCTACTACCAAACCCGGAACCACCTCCGGATGGCCATCGACGCTCGCAGTCCGACACTCGTGATCGGTTGGCTCTACCGACAGGCCGGCGGCCTGCTCTACCTGATCCGACAACCGGACCGACGAGGCGAGCGGCTCCGCTATCGATGGCGCGGCACCGTCGATGCCCTGCGCAATCGCATGGGCCCGGTCGTCGCGCCCCCGCCTTGAGCGGGTCCGTATCTGACGGTCCGTCAGATCACGCCGTAGACTGGCGGCTTCGTCATCCGACTGCAGCGACCAGGAGTCCGCCGTGCAGGTTCTGCCCAAGATCGTCAGCGTCGACGACCACGTCATCGAACCGCCGCAGGTTTGGCAGGAGCGGCTGCCGGCGAAGTACCGAGACGTCGGCCCACGGATCGAACGCAAGCGGGTCGAGAACCTTCAGTTCAACGGCACCACGTACACGTGGGACCTCGTGGACCAAGGTGGCGTCGAAGCCGACTTCTGGGTCTACGAAGACCTCATCGTGCCGCACCGCCGCATCATCGCTGCGGTTGGCTACCCGCGCGACGAGGTGACGCTCACTCCGATCACCTATGACGAGATGCGGCCCGGCTGCTACGAGCAGAAAGGCGCGGCTCGAGGACATGGACGTCAACTGGGTCGAGGCCTCGTTGTCGTTCCCCACGTTCCCGCGCTTCTGCGGTCAGACGTTCCTCGAAGCCAAGGATCGCGAGCTCGCGATGCTGTGCGTGCGTGCCTACAACGACTGGATGGTCGAGGAGTGGTCGGGTGGCACGAACGGCCGCCTCATCCCGCTGTGCATCGTTCCGCTGTGGGACGCACACGAAGCGGCGGCGGAGGTGCACCGCAACGCGGCGCGTGGTGTGCACGCCGTGTGCTTCAGCGAGATCCCGTATCACCTGGGCTTGCCGAGCATCCACGACCAGGCCCACTGGGATCCGTTCTTCACCGCATGCGAAGAGACCGAAACGGTCGTGTGCATGCACATCGGATCGTCGTCGAAGATGCCCGCCACCTCACCCGACGCACCCGCATCCGTGCAGGCGACGCTGAGCTTCAACAACGCGATGGGCTCGCTCTCGGACTTCTTGTTCTCTGGTGTGCTCGTGAACCACCCGCGCCTGAAGCTGGCGTACTCCGAGGGCCAGATCGGGTGGATTCCCTACATCATCGAGCGGGCCGACGACGTGTGGACCCAGTTCCGAGGATGGGCTTTCGATCGCGAACTGGTGCCCGAGCCGCCGTCGACCTATTACCGGCGTCAGGTGTACGGCTGCTTCTTCCGCGATCAGCACGGCATCGACTCGCTCGACGCGATCGGAGTCGACAACGTGACCTTCGAGACCGACTACCCGCACTCGGACTCGACATGGCCTGACACCAAGGAGATCGCCGAGGCCATGTTCGCCGGCCTCGATGACGCCACCGTGCACAAGATCGTGCGCGGCAACGCCATCGAGATGCTCAGCCTCGACCTCGACTGACGCTCACATCGGCCCAACTCACACCGGCCCAGATCACATCGGGAGCGCTTCGAAGACCTCCACCGTCCCGCCGCTGTCGATCACGGGACAGCCGTTGGCGAGCTTGGCGGCCAGCTCCAGGTTGTCGGCTTCGACGACCGAGTAGCCCGTGATACCGGTCTTCGTTGCGCCGGTCTTGCCGTTGCCGGTCACTGCGGTCGAGACACCGAAGGGATTGCCGGCGTCGATCACAGCTGAGCCGAGCGTTCCGAACCAGCCCATCCACGCCTTCATCGCCGCCTCTTGCGCCTCCGGCGTCTCGGCCATCGAACCACCGGTGTAAGCGAGCACGTACTTGCCCATGGATCTCTCCTTTGGTCGGAGGCCGGCGACGCCGGCCATCACCCGTACGACGATCGAAAATCGCCGGATCGACACCGAACTCGTCGGTCAGACTCGATGACATGAGCCCGATCCCCCGCCTCGCCACGGCCGACGACATCCCCGAGGTCGTTCGGCTGCGACGAATGTTGTTCGCGTCGTTGGGCCAGACCGATCCCGGCTGGGAGCGGGCCTGTGCCGGTCTGCTCGAGAAAGCCATGAGCGAAGGCTGGATGGTCGCCGCGGTGATCGACGTCCCTTGTGGGGCGGGCCTCGCGGCGGTGGGAACCGGTGAGGTGCAGCAACGACTCCCCGGGCCCGCCAATCCGTCGGGTCTGCTCGGCTACATCGGCACGATGGTCACCGATCCCGTCTTCCGCGGCCAGGGCATGGCCACCACCATCCTCGAACGACTGCTCGACGAGCTACGAGCCCGCGACGTCGACCGGATCGAACTACACGCCACACCCGCCGCCGAGGCTCTCTACCGCTGCGCGGGCTTCGCCGACCGCCCCGGCGGCGTGGAGATGCGACTCCTCGACGCCTAGCCCCCCCGTCACGAACCGGCTGCTGAACTGCGCGCTCTAGGGCGCAGTTCACCAGCCGGTTGGTGGAGTGGGTTCGTGGAGGACTGGGTTGGAGGTGGTGGAGTCGGTGGGAGGGTCAGGAGGTGAGGCGTTTGAGGGTGGCGTGGGCCTCGTCGACGATGCGGTTGATGAGCTCGGCCACAGTGGGCAGATCGTCGATCACGCCGATGCCTTGACCGGTCGGCAGGATCCCGACCTCGGGTCGACCGTCCACCATGCTCGCCTTGATGAGCATCGGTGAGTTGGCCGCCATCACCAACTGACTCCACGTGATGTCCTGATTGCGCTTCATGGCCAGGCCCTCGCGCGCGAGATCGCGCAACGACGTACCGGTGATCTTGCGGAACTCGAGCGCGCTCCTGAGCGCCTTCGGGAAGCGCGTGACACGGCTCGCGCCTTCGAGCTCGTCGACGAGCTCCGTACGGATGACGCGCTGCGGGGAACCCGTCGATCGCCTTCGTCACCACGGTGTCGGTGACGGCCTTGCCGAGATAGATCTGCTTGACCACATCGGGCACCGTCGATTCCTTCGTCAAGAGGAACCGAGTGCCCATCGCCACGCCGGCGGCGCCCCACGCCATCGCCGCAACCAGGCCCCGCCCGTCGGTGAAGCCGCCCGCCGCCATGACCGGGATGTCGACCGCGTCGACGACCTGCGGCAGCAGCAGCGACGTCGGCACTGTTCCGGTGTGGCCACCGCCCTCCGCGCCCTGCGCGATGACCGCGTCGACCCCCCATTCCGCGACCTTCTCGGCGTGCCGTCGCGCGCCGATCGTGGGGATCGTGACCAAGCCGGCGTCCTTGAGCCGAGCGATCGTGTCCTGCGACGGCGCCTGGGCGAAGCTCGCGACCCGCACACCCTCGCGAATGAGCAGTGCGATGCGGTCGTTGATGTCGGGCTGGTCCGCACGCAGATTCACCCCGAAGGGATTCGGCGTTCGCTGCTTGACCTCGCGAATCGCGGTCTGCAGCTGCGGGTACGTCATCGTCGCCGACGCGATGATCCCCAAACCGCCGGCGGCGCTCGTCGCGGCCGTCAACCGCGCGCCAGCCACCCACCCCATGCCGGTCTGGATGATCGGGTACTCGACGCCGAAGAGCTCACATGCCCGCGTGTGCAGCGCCCCGTCGGTCATGCACGCACCTCTTTCTCGCGTGCACCGCCGGGATCGATCACCTCGCGCAACAATCGCAGTTCGTCGTCGGTCGGCACGCGTGTGTCCGGGACACCGTCGGGCACCACCAAGTCGAAGCCGGTCGCCTCGACCACTTCGGCAGGGGTGACGCCGGGATGCACAGTGCGCAGGCGCATGCGGTTGTCGGGTGTGTCGAAATCGAACGTGCCGAGATTCGAGACCACCCGCCGGATGCCGAAGAATCGCGACGCAACGGGCCCCAGGGCGCGGGCCCGGTCGTAGCCGACCCCGCTGACGACATCGACCTTCTCGACGAAGACCTTCGGTGAGTGGTTCGGGATCCAGTAGCTCGTGACGTGGTTGATGGTGTTACCCGGCGCACCGCGGAACCCGAGCAGCTGCGCCTTGGGGTGATGCCAATCGCCGATGCAGGCAAAGTTCTGATTGCCGTACTTGTCGATCTGGCTCCCGCCCATCACCACGTGGCGCCTGCCGTTCCACAACACACTGAACATCTGCGGGTACGGATTCCAGGCTTCGACCACCGCGTCGATCTGCAGCGGCTCACCGTCGGTCGAGTACGGGTTGGCGCCCGGCCCGAGCGTCGATGACGTGAACATGGCATAGCCGTCGGTCATGACGAGCGCCGGCTCGAACGTCTCACGCGCCAGCCGACCACCGATCATCGGAATGGTGCCGATCGGGTTGCACAGCCACTCGCCGTCACCGCGGAAGCACTCGGCCATGGCCACACAGCACACCTCGGCCCGGGTGAAGTCACTCATTGTTCGCCCCCACGACGCGTTGGTACTCCGCCTCGGACTCGAGCTCGAGGTACTTGCCGCTGAACTCGGCCCACCCTTCGGGCGATCCCGCAGCGAGCGCGTACTCCCTTTGGAACGCCTCGTCGCGCCCGTAGTCCGGCGGGCATTCGGTGAAGTGAGCACCGTTGGGTGCCTCGATCACGCCGTCCACGTGCAGCCGGCTGATGCGCTGGGTGTGGAACGAGCCGTGCTTGCCGAAGTCATCCGTCGGGATGACCTGCTCACACGACATGAACGTGCGGTGCGCCGCCAGCACGAACCAGTCGTCCATGAACAGGTCGGGTCCGAGGAATTGGCCGTTGCCTGCTCGATCGGCTCGGTTCATGTGCACGAACGACATGTCGAGCTCGAGCGCCGGCATCGCCACCAGCTCCTCGCCCTCGCCGCCGTCGGGACCGGGATAAGGCGAGCGCACCATCAGGATCTCAGGCATGACCGTCAGGATGTCCGAACCGAGCCCGGCGCGGGTCGGCAAGAACGGCACTCGCCACGCGGCAGCCTGCAAACCGAGCATGAGCATGCCCTCGTCGAGTTCCATCGCCTCGACGGTTCCCGCCTGGCGTGCGACCCGGAAGTGGGGCTCGAGCGCGATCGTGTCGAGCGACACGAAGCCGTACACAGCCTTACGGACCTTGCCGGCCGCGCACAACAACCCGATGTCGGGGCCGCCGTAGCTCACGACGGTCAGATCCTTGACCGGCGACCGCAAGATCTCGCGCACGATCGACATCGGCTTGCGACGCGACGCCCATCCACCGATACCGATGGTCATGCCGTCGCGCAACTCGGCCACTGCGTCGGCCTCGGTTGTTCGTTTGTCGGGAACGCTCGGCATCTGTCGGTCCCTACTCCTCGAAGTCGGCGTCGCGCTTGGCGACGAAGGCATCGCGTGCTTCGTCGGACACGCCGGACAGGTTGAGCTCGAACGTAAAGCCCTGCTCGTACCGGTAGCTGCGCTTGACGTCCCACAGGTCGATGCCGTTGAGCGACTCCTTGGCCGCACGGATCACCGTCGTGCTCTTGGTCGCGATCTCGCGGGCGATCTCCAGCGCCGCCGGCCGCAACTCGTCACGATCGACCACGCGCAGCACCGATCCGAAATGATGCAGCTCGTCGGCCGTAGCCGTGGTCGCGGTGTACACCATCGCCCGCATCTTGTGTTGCGGTACGAGGCGAGCCAGATGCGTGGCGGCTCCGAGCGCGCCACGATCGACCTCGGGCAGTCCGAAGTAGGCGTCGTGGGAGGCCACGATGATGTCGGCGTTGCCCACGAGTCCGATGCCCGCCGCCGAGACAGAATCCGTTGCACTGCGGCAATCACCGGAACCGCGCAGTCGTACACCGATGCGAAGGCGGCGAAACATCCGCGGTTGGCGCCGATCAACGCGTCGTAGCCATCGGTGGTCTGCATCTCCTTGATGTCGACGCCGGCATTGAAGCCCTTGCCCTCGGCCCGCAAGATGACGACGCGTACCGACGGATCGTTCCCAAGTGCGCGCACGACATCGGCCAGTTCGAACCAGCCCGCGACCGTCAACGCGTTCACCGGCGGGTTGTCCATGACCACTTCGGCGATGCCGTCTTCGACGCTCGACGTGATGCCCATGTTGATCTCCCCGCCTTTCGGTTCGCGTTTCTGATGGGTCGTCAGCTTTCGTGTGGCAAGGTAGGCGATCGTCATCTCACGTGCGAATTCTCGAGGAGCTTTCGATGACCGATGCGGGGACCGATCCCCTCGATTTCACGGGCCGGGTGGTCATCGTCACCGGCGGTACCAAGGGCGTCGGCCGAGGCATCACCGACCGCTTCCTCGATGCCGGCGCCGACGTCGTGGTGACCGCTCGCAACGAACCGGATGGGCCGTCTCGGAGTGACGGGCGCGAGGCGAGTTTCATCGCCGCCGATGTGCGTGACCCCGACCAGGCGCAGGCCGTCATCGACTTCACGGTCGAACGCCACGGACGCGTCGACGCGCTCGTCAACAACGCCGGCGGCGGTCCGCCGGCCGACGCGGCGACGGCGTCGCCCCGGTTCTCCGAGGCCATCATTCGGCTCAACCTCATCGCTCCGCTGGTGCTGGCCCAGGCGGCCAACGCGGTGATGCAACAACAGGAGAGCGGCGGCTCGATCGTGAACATCTGCAGTGTGAGCGGTACGCGTCCCTCACCCGGCAGCGCGGCCTACGGTGCGGCGAAGGCCGGGCTCCTCAATCTGACGCAGACTCTCGCCATCGAGTGGGCGCCACACGTGCGCGTCAATGCAGTCACCCCTGGCTACATCGAAACCGAGCAGTCGCACCTCTACTACGGCGACGAAGCCGGTGTGGCCGCGGTTGCCGCCATCATTCCGCTACTGCGCATGGGTCGACCGAGCGACGTCGGCGACGCCTGCTTGTTCCTGTCGCTCACCCCTCGCGGCCTACGTCAGTGGTGCGAACCTGGCCGTGCACGGCGGCGGTGAGCGACCACCGTTCCTCGCCGCTTCCAACGCGGACTGACCGCTTCGGCCAGCGACCCGGATAGACAAGAACCGTGCCCGTCGCCGGCTCCGTCTTCCGTGATCTCCGATTCGCCTTCGAGCGACGCGACTACCGCGAGGTGCTGGCCACGGGCGAGGACGCCATCTCGGCGCTCGAGAGCGACGCCAAACAGCAGGCGTTCGTTCCGGCGGCGACGGTGCTCATCGGCGGCGCGTTGCTCAGCGTCGAGCACTACCGCGACGCCGTGGCGTGGCTCGAACAGGGTCTCGGTGCCATGCGCGACACGGCATCAGAACACGAGCTACGCGGCGCGCACTGGTTCCATCGCGCCCTCGCCGACACCTATGTCCTGCTGGGTCAGTGGGATCGCGCCGCGCTGTACCTCGACTGGCTCGCGCTCCCGGAGCAGCCACTCGACAGCCGGCTCGCAGCCACGCGAGGTCAGCTGTTCCTGGCCGCGGCCCACTGCGCGGTTCGACGACACGGCATTCCTGGTGAACGCGGCGGCCGATCTCGCTCGCCGAGCGCGCAGCGAAGTGGCCGAGGCCGTCGTCGAGGCCGACCGAGCGTTGGTGCTCGCCGCGCAAGGCCGGCTTCGCGAGGCCGTGGTCCTCGCCGATGACGTGGCCGGCCGGCTCGGCGCACCGGCGGGCGACGATCGCCAACAGTGGGCGAACCAACAGGCCACCGTCCTGCTGACCACGCTGGCGCGCCTGTTGGCCGAGGCGGGCGACCCGATGACGGCGGAGCGCTACCTGCTCGAGGTCGCGGTGCCGGCTACCCAGTCACGCCGGAGCTACGCAACCGCGCAACACCAACTGGCATGTTCGGTCGTCTGGCGCGAGGAGGGCGACGTCGAACGAGCCGAGGCGCCGGTGCTCGCCGCCGTCGAGCAGTTCAACGCGCTCGACACCATGCCGGCCTTGGCCGTCGCTCGGCTCGCCGAGGCGCGGCTCGCCGACACACGTGGGCACACGGTCGCGGCGCGAGCGGTGTACGACCGGGCCATCGACGAGCTCGGTGCGCTGGGTCTTCGGCGCGAGTCGGCCGACGCCGTCGACGCCGCCAAGCCCTCGGCTGAGCGTCTCGAGCCGGAACTGACGGGTCGTCAGATCAGGAGGTCCTCGGCTACCGTTGCCGTCCGTGACGAACAAGACACGAGTACCTGCGGTCGAGGGATGGTTCACGACCGACACCGACCCGCCGGCGTTGATCGGCACCCGTTGCACGAGCTGCGGCAGCTACTTCTTCCCGCGCCAGACCTACCTGTGCAAGAACCCGGATTGCCTCGGCCGTGAGTTCGAGGACGTCCCGCTGAGTCGCACGGGAACGATCTGGTCGTTCACGAATGCCGTGCTACCAGCCACCACCACCGTACGTACCGACAACCGATCCCTTCGAGCCGTTCACCATCGCCGCCGTGCAGCTCGAGAAGGAGAAGATGGTCGTCCTCGGTCAGGTCGTGAACGGCGTCGAGGTCGGCGACCTGCACGCCGGACAATCGGTCGAGCTCGTCATCGACACGCTGTTCGAGGACGACGACCACGAGTACACCGTGTGGAAATGGCGTCCGATCGAGTCGGAGGCGGGCCGATGAGCACCGCGACCGACAAAGAGGTCGCCGTCCTGGGCGTCGGCATGCATCCCTGGGGCAAATGGGGACGCAACTTCATCGAGTACGGCGTCGACGCCGCGCAACGGGCGATCGCCGACGCCGGCCTGCAGTGGCGTGACATCGAGTTCGTCGCCGGCGCCGACACGATGCGTCAGGGCTATCCCGGCTACATCGCGGGCGCCACGTTCAGCCAGGCGCTCGGCTGGAAGGGCAATCGCGTCGCGAGTTGCTACGCCGCCTGCGCCTCCGGCGCGCAAGCGCTCAACATCGCGCGCACGCAGATCCTCGCCGGCTTCTGTGAGGTTGCGCTCGTGGTCGGCGCCGACACCAGCCCCAAAGGCTTCTTCGCACCGCAGGACGGCGATCGCCCCGACGATCCCGACTGGCTCCGCTTCCGGCTGCTCGGCGCGACCAACCCCACGTACTTCGCGCTCTACGCGCGGCGCCGCATGGAGCTCTTCGGAGCAACCGAGGCCGACTTCGCGAAGGTGCGGGCCAAGAACGCGAAGCACGGGCTCACCAACGAGAACGCGCGATACCAAAAGGACTTCTCGGTCGACGAGATCCTCGCGTCGCCGATGGTCGCCGACCCGCTTCGGCTCCTCGAGATCTGCGCGACGAGTGACGGCGGCGCGGCCATCGTGCTGACGAGCATGGACTACGCGCGCCGGCACACGACCAATCCGGTCACCGTGGCCGCCATCTCGACGGTCACGCCGTCGTTCCCTCAGACGATCGTCGAGATGCCCGACATCGCAACCGACTCGGCCGCGGCCGTGTCGCCCCCGGACCGGCCGTTTCGCGATGCCATCGCCGCGGCGGCGTACGAAGAGGCCGGCTTGGGCCCCGACGACCTCGACTTGGCCGAGGTGTACGACCTGTCGTCCGCGCTCGAGCTGGACTGGTACGAGAACATCGGCCTGTGCCCGCCCGGTGACGCCGAGAAGCTGCTCAACGACGGTTCGACCACGATCGGCGGCCGCATCCCCGTGAACCCGAGCGGCGGTCTCGGATGCTTCGGCGAAGCGGTTCCCGCGCAAGCGATCGCCCAGGTGTGCGAGGTCGCGTGGCAACTCCGCGGTGACGCGGGTGACCGACAGGTCGAGGGCGCTCGTGTGGGACTCACCGTCAACCAGGGGCTGTTCGGGCACGGCTCGTCGGTGATCCTGAAGCGCTGAGGCCGACCGGCGGGTCTACTTCTGGTTCTGGACCACCGTGCACAGTTGCGGTGGCGGATAGTTGTCGAACGGCGTCACGATCAGGTCGAGCGGTCCGCGGTAGGCCTGCAACGCCCTCCCGGTTCCGCCCTTGAAGACCAGCGGAGTACGTCGATCGTCGCCCGTCGCCGTCGCATCGGTCACACGCACCGAACCGCGGACACCCACCGACTGGCCTTCGTCGAGATGAAGGGTCTGACGCTTGCCCACGGGTGAGCAGCCGCTCAACGAGCGTGTCGTCGTCGCTCAACTGCAGGGAAAGGCGAAAACGCGCGTCGGCGGCTACCCGTCGGAGCGATCGTCGCGGGCACCGGGACCCGACCGTTCGCGATCCCGTCCCTCAGCCAACCCATCGTGAGCTCGGAGGCCGAAGTGGGGTCGGGCCGGACCCAATCGTCTGCGCCCGCCGCCTCGGGAATCTGGGGGAACGCGAGGTAGACCGCTCGGTCGGAGCGCTCGCCCCGCCCTTGACCGGTCTGGTCCCACGAGATGCGGAGATTGCCGGGTACGCCGACCAGGAGCAGGGCTACGGCAACGGGCGTGAGCAAGAGCCATCGCCGAAGCAGCGCGTCGACTGCGACAGCCACGGCGGGCACCACCAGGGCGGCGACGACGTGGAGATAGCGGCTGGGCGCGGCGAGCGCCGCTACGTTGCCCGCCCGGCTCCACGCCGTCAGGCCCACGAACACGACGAGTCCGAACAGAAGGCCGGCCGGACCGGCGGCCCGCCGGCGAACGACGGCGCGGCCGGCGTTTCGCCACGCCAGCACCAGACCCCCGGCGGTGACGACGACGAGCACGAGCCCGACGCCCCTCAGGTGGCCCATCGCGGAGAAGGTCTCCCGTACTTGGCTGAATGAGAACGACGTCATCTCCCTCACGGTCACCGGCCGATGGGTGACATCTCGCGCGTACGCCGACCACCACAGCAGGTACAAAAAAGCGAGAGGGAACGCGTAGAGGCACGCGACGCGCCACCCCCGCGCGATCAGGACCGCGGCGGCCACCGCCGCAACCATCGCCACCCCGACCCCCGAACACATGAGCGCGAGGAGCCCGAACACAAGGGCGACGACATCACGACGGCCTATCGGTCCCCCGTGAGTGGCCAAGATCAGGCTCGCCAAGCCGAACACGAGCGCCCCGACGAAGGTCATCTGGAAAGCCCGAACGATGTTCTCATCGCCCGACCCGAACAGAACGAAGACGACCGCCACCAGGGTGGCTACCCACGCGCTCACACCGGCGCGCCGCATGACGACTCGCAGGAGTGCCGCAGTGGCGAGGTGAAGCGAGATCGAGATCAGCTGGTAGGGGCGGTAGCTGTTGATACCGAAGACGTTGAAGAGCACTCGATAGGTGAGAACCGGCAGCGTCGTCCAGTGCTCGCCGTCGGCCTTCAACAGGCTGCTGAGGTCGCCGCCATCGCGGCTGATCAGATAGCGCCACTCATCGTGGAAGAACCACCGCGAGCGACCGGCGTAGAGGTAGAACACCAGACCTACTGCCTCGACGGCGATGAACACCCACAACGCAACGCCCGGGGCCCGATCGAGGAGAAAGGCCTCGCTCTCCTCGTCGTGTGCTGCGCTCCGCGGTTCCTCAGCGGTTTCGAGGAGCTCTGGCACGAGGTGAGTGTTCCACGGCGGTCGACGCAGCGATACAGACCCAGGAGGATTGTCGAGCGAACGGCGGAGACTTTCCGCCGAGCCGAGACGCGGGGGTGGCCTACGGGTGCTGGCTGCTGACGGCGACGACCTCGCCCGTCATGTACGACGAGTAGTCGCTGGCGAGGAACACCATCACGTTGGCGACCTCCCATGGCTCGGCACCTCGACCGAAGGCTTCGCGCGCTGCCAGTTCCTCCAACAGCTCGTCGCTCGTCACCTTGGCGAGGAACGGGTGCATGGCCAAGCTTGGTGCGACCGCGTTGACCCTCACTCCGGAGTCGGCGGCCTCGATGGCGGCGCAGCGGGTGAGCGCCATCACTCCGGCCTTGGCCGCGGCGTAGTGGGCCTGGCTGTCCTGGGCCCGCCAGCCGAGCACCGAGGCGTTGTTGACGATGACACCACTACCTCGCTCGATCATGTGGCGGAGGGCCGCACGCGTCGCACGAAACGTGCCGTTCAACGTGACGTCGATGACGGATGACCACTGCTCGTCGGTCATGTCGACCAAGCGCGCGGTACCGCCGAGGCCTGCATTGTTCATCACGACGTCGACGTGACCCAGCTCGGCGATCGCCGTCGCGAACAACGATTGCACGTCGTCCTCGACGGTCACGTTGCACAACACGATCGGAGGGCGGTCGCCCACGAGCGCGGCCAGTTGATCGGCCGCCTCGTTCAGTCGCCGTTCGTGAATGTCGCTGATCACGACGCGTGCGCCTTCTTCGAGACACTTGCGCGCGACGGCAAACCCGATGCCCGTACCTGCGGCCGCGGTCACGACAACGGCCTTGTCCTCGAGCAAGCCGTGGCCCGGGACGTAGTCGGGCGGATCGGATGCCATCAGTTCGCCACCTTCGGTTCGGGCGGCAGGCCGAGTGCCCGCTCGCCGATGATGTTGCGCTGGATCTCGTTCGACCCGCCGTAGATCGTGTCGGCTCGTGTGTAGAGGAACAAGCGTTGTGCGTCGGCCAGCTCATACGGGTACGACTCGCAGACATCTCCGGGCGCACCCAGCACGTCCAAGGCGAGCTCCCCGATGTCACGGTGCAGGCTCGCCCAGTAGAGCTTCGCGATGTAGGACGGACCGCTCAGCTCGGGACGATCCGCAGTCGTGAGCATCCGCAAGCTGTTCCACCGCATGATCTGCAGACGCGACCAGACCGCGCTCAGCCGCTGCCGCACAGCGGGGTCGATCGCCCGACCGTTCGAACGGACGGCGGCGAGCACAGCTTCGAACTCCCGCAGGAACCCGAACTGCTGGCCGAGCGTCGAGGCCCCCCGCTCGTACGCGAGAAGTCCCATCGCCACCCGCCAGCCGTTGTTCACCCCCCCGACGACGAGATCAGCGGGCGTGGGCGTGTCCGTGAAGAACACCTCGTTGAACTCCGACGTGCCGGTGATCTGCACGATCGGGCGCATCTCGATTCCGGGCGCGTCCATGCGCACCAACAAGAACGAGATGCCCTTGTGCTTGGGCGCGTCGCGGTCCGTTCGCGCCAACACGAAACACCAGTCGCTCCAGTGCGCGTTCGAAGTCCATACCTTCTGCCCGTTGATGAGCCAGCGATCGCCGTCTCGGTCCGCCCGCGTCTGGATGTTCGCCAAGTCACTACCAGCGTTGGGTTCGGAGTACCCCTGGCACCACAGCTCCTCACCCAGCCGGATCTGAGGCAGAAATCGATCCTGCTGCTCCGTCGAACCGAAGTGGATGAGCGTGGGACCGATCAAACCCTCGCCGATGTGGCCTAGCCGCCCCGGGCCGCCCGCGCGTGCGTACTCCTCGTAGAAGATGACCTGCATGTCGAGGGGAAGTTCACGCCCGCCGAACTCCTCGGGCCACCCGACGCACGTCCACCCATCGGCGCCGAGGCGGCGCTCCCACGCCAGGCGCTCGTCGAAGCAGGAGTGCTCGTCGCCGGGCCCACCACGGCCCCGCACCGCGGCGAAGTCGCCGGCGAGCAAGTCCTCGAGGTAATCACGTACGTCCTGGCGGAACGACTCTTGTTCGGCAGTGAGCTGCAGATCCATGCGACCGGGCAGCGTACACCTGACGACGCGTCAGATTTTTCGAGCCGCCACGAACATCTGGCGGCCGAAGATCTTCCAGGCCAGGGGCAGCCGAAGGTAGAGCTCGATGAGCTCGGCCCGCACGGGCAGGCGCGAGTCCTTGACCGTGTACGGCAGGAACCGCGGGATGACGCGCTCGGCGCGGAAGCCAGTGAGCTGCAGCGCTTCCACCAGGCTGACGTGCGTGAGCGGGACGTGATGGTCGAGGTAGTCCCAGAAGCGCCCGGGCAGGTAGCGCACGTTCGGCATCAAGACCAGCATCCAGCCGTTCGGTCGCAACACGCGGCTGCACTCGTGCAGCGTGGCCAGCAACGCATCCTTGTCGGCGACGTGTTCGAGGAAGTTCGACGTAAAGACGACGTCGATCTCGCCGTCGGCGATCGGCGCCAGATCCGTCGAGAAGATCGGCAACACCTCGACGTCCGAGTTCGCCTGCTCGAGCGTCAGCGGATTCGGGTCGACCGCGATCTTGCGTTTGGCGTGCACCGTGTTGATGAACTCACAACGCCCGGCGCCGAGATCGAGCACCGTGTCACCCGGTTGGATGTACGGATCGAGAAAGGACTGGCACAGGGTCGTCCACAGAACCCCTTTGTCGACGAGCTCGTCTCCACTGAAGCGCCGGTTGTACAGCCGGGCCAGCTCGTCGCCCTCGTCCGAGGCTTTCCGATCAGATCCCATGACCTTCCTTCTGCTGCGCGGCCCCTGATCGTAGGTGGCCCTCGCGGCGCCGGTCGACCCGTCGGGAGCTCGACCTCGAGCGCAGCAGGCGCGACGGGCTCAGGGCAGGCCGCAGACCACGGTGGTCGCTCCCGGTCGCGAGGGAGCCCAGATGGTCGGTGGTGCGGGCGCCCGCACCACCACGGTGTCGCCGCCGATGGCGGCATCGAACGATGCCGCGGGTATGGGTGGTTGTTGGCCTGCATCGCTCACCGCCACTACCCCTTCCTGCAGACCGATCCGGTCGCCGACCGCGAGTTCGACCCGAACGGGCCCGTCCAGCCGTCGGCAGTTCTCATCACTCGCGGGTTCGTTCACCTGTTCGAAGGCGATCGCCAAGCGTGCTCGGGCAACGGTCAACGGCGTCGGATTGGAGGGCGCGGGAACGCGCCCTTGATCGACACCGTTCAGGAGCCAGCCCAGGTTCAAACCGGTCATGAGGAGTCCGAAGGTCGAGTCCGGTGGCGCCTGACGCGCGTTGTCGGCCTGCGGGAGTGACAACACAAAAGCCTCGTTGCCTTTGACCAGCGGTGACCGATCGTCAGCGGCTGCGATGTTGCCCGGTATTCCGATGAGCAAGAGCACGACGACCACGGGCGACACCTTCGGCCATCGGTCGGCCAGAGCCGACAAGGCCACTGCGAGGATGGGCAGCAACATCGCCCCCACCGTGTAGAGATATCGACTCGCAGTGGCCCGATCAGTGCCGTAGAAGGCGGCCCGGCCCCAAGCCGTGACGAACAGGAACACGATCGCACCCGGCACGAGCGCGATGGGTGCTGCTGCCCTCGCGGCGAAGGCGCGCCACCCTCCGGTCGAACCCCCGACGATCACCCCCGCGAGGCCGACGGCCGCGAAGACCCAACCGGCAAAGGGAAGCTGAGCGATGCTGGCGATGGTTTCACTCGTGCCTCGCCACACGAACGCCCAGAGGCCAGCCGGCCCTGGAGGACCCCCGAACGTGGACGACTCCCCGAAGAGCACGAGCCAGATGCCGTAAACCGCGGCGAGAGGCACGACTTGGAAGGCGGCCGCCTTCCAGCCGCGGCGGATCAATGTGGCGATCCCGACCACCAGCACCATCACGACACCGGGTCCGGCACACATGATCGCCGCCAGTCCGGCGGCCAGCGCGACCCAATCCCGCCGGCTGATGGGTCCGTCGTGGCCGGCCAGCACCAGCTGAACCAAACCGAACCCGAGGGCGCCGGTGAACGTGATCTGAAACCCGAACACCACGTTCTCGTTGCCGGAACCGAAGAGCGCGAACGCCGATGCCGTGAGACTCGCGACCCACACGGAAACCCCCGCCCGCCGCATCACGATCAGGAGAAGTGTTGCGACCCCCAGGTGAAACGCCAGCGCGACCAGCTGGTACGGGAGATAGCTCCGAATGCCGAACATCGTCCAGAGGACCCGATAGATGACGATCGGCAACGTGGTCCAGTGCTCGTAGTGCGGGTGCAACAGGCCGACGGGGTCCGACAGTCGGCGCTGCACCAGGAAGTCCCACTCGTCCTGGAAGAACCACTGGTCGCGGCCGGCTCGAAGGAAGACGACGACGGCACCGAGCGACGCCAGTACGAACACCACCAAGGCCGCACGCGGTGCGCGCCGAAGAAGAGGAGGCCCTCCTACGGGTGCCCGCCACGACCCGTCGTCATCACGACGACCAGGGTCGTCCTCCACCACGCCGGTCTCCGCCGGACCAGACACGGACACGAGCTAAGCCAGATAGCGGCTGACCGCGTCGATGACGCAGGCCGGCTTGGCCGACCCCTCGACCTCGATGGTGATCCGCATGGTCGTCTGCACCCCGCCCGCGATCCCGGCCGCGGAAAGCAGCTCGGCCCCGCCCCGAACCCGTGCGCCGGCTGGGACCGGGGCCGGAAAGCGCACCTTGTCCGCGCCGTAGTTCACCCCGGAGGTGAAGCCCTGGACGTCGACGATCTGGGGCAGGAACAGATTCGAGAGCGCGAGGGTGAGGTAGCCGTGCGCGATCGGCCCGCCGAACGGCCCTTTGGCCGCCCGGGCCGGGTCGACATGAATCCACTGGTGGTCTCCCGTGGCGTCAGCGAACTCGTCGATGCGAGCCTGGGTCACCTCGAGCCAATCGCTGTATCCGAGGTGACGTCCCACCGCCGCCTCGACCTGCTCGATCCCGTCGAGCACCGTCTTCGGCATCCGAGGATCATGGCACGGGCGTGCACGTTTGGGTCGCTGCCTGACGTCTGTGTCATATTTTCCCGGCACCACCGTCAACCCGGAGCTTGGAGCGCTGATGGCAAACCGCCGCGTCGCGATCGTCGGGGTCTCCCTGTCCGATACTGGACGAGTCGACACCAAGACCCGGTGGGAGCTCCACGCCCAGGCGGTGCAGCGAGCCACCGCCGACGCGGGGCTCACGAAAGCCGACATCGACGGGCTCGCGTCCAACGGGCTCGGCACGTTGCAGCCCATCGAGATCGCCGAGTACCTCGGCATGCGCCCGACGTGGATCGACTCCACGCAGGTCGGCGGGGGCACTTGGGAGGTGATGGCGGGCCATGCCGCTGATGCCATCGCCCAGGGTCACGCCGATGTGATCGTGCTGGTGTACGGCTCGACCACGCGCGCCGACCTGAAGAAAGGGCTGCGCACCGCGAACCTCTCGTACGGCGCCCGCGGACCGATTCAGTTCGAGGTTCCGTACGGTCACTCGCTCATCGCGAAGTACGCCATGTCGGCGCGGCGCCACATGCACGAGTACGGCACGACGATCGAGCAACTCGCCGAGGTCGCGGTGTCGGCGCGGTACAACGCGCAGTTCAACCCCGACGCCTACTACCGAGATCCACTGACCATCGACGACGTGCTGACGTCGAAGATGATCGCCGATCCGTACACCAAACTGCAGTGCTGCATCCGGTCGGACGGTGGTTGTGCCGTCATCCTCGCCGCGGAGGATCGTGTACCGGACACGGCCAAGAAACCGGTGTGGGTGCTCGGACACGGCCAGCACGGCTCGCACACGACGATGAGCGAGTGGCCCGACTTCACGGTGTCGCCCGCGGCCATCTCGGGGCCCATCGCGTTCGAGCGGGCCGGCGTCCGGCCCGACGAGATCGACCTGTGCACCATCTACGACGCGTTCACCTACATGGAGATGGTCACGCTCGAGGATCTCGGCTTCTGCAAGAAGGGCGAGGGGGGCTCGTTCGTCGAGAACGGCCGGATCCGGCTCGGCGGTGAGCTACCCACCAATCCCGACGGCGGCGGGCTGTCGGCGTGTCACCCCGGCATGCGCGGGCTGTTCCTTCTCGTCGAGGCGGCCCGACAACTCCGCCACGAGCATCCGGTCGAGCGCCAGGTACCAGACGCCAAGCTGGCGTGCGTCAGCGGCACGGGTGGTTGGTTCTGCTCGAGCGGCACGCTGATCCTCGGCGTCGACTGAGGCGTGCTCCCCGAGATCGTCCGCGGCGCCGCCGAGCGCTTCGGTGATCGTGTCGCCTTCGTCCCACCCATCGGGGACGCGGTGACCTATGGCGACCTGGACCTGCGCAGCGACGCTGTTGCTGTCGGCCTGATCGAGAGCGGTGTCACATCGGGCGACGTCGTCGCCCTCGTCGGACCATCGGATGTCGACTACGTCGTCGCCTATCTCGCCGCGGCCAAGATCGGGGCGATAACGGCAGGGGTGAACCCCCGTTACACACCGAGTGAGCGTGCCGCAGTTCTGGACGTGGCTCGACCGGCGATCGTCGTCGACGCGGGCGACGTCGAGCGGCTCGAGCGAACGGGTGCGAGCCCGCCGCCACTCGATTCGGATCCCGACCGAATGGTGGCCATCGTCTTCACGTCAGGCACCACCGGGACGCCGAAGGGCGCGATGTTCGCGAACCGCGAGCTGCTCGCCATCGCGCGCGCCGACGTTCCCGACTTCGACGAGGAGACGAGTTGGGGCGCGGGTGGGCCGATGCTCGCGTCGACCGCGTTCGCCCACATCGGCTCGATGACGAAGATGGCGTGGTACCTCCGGCTCGGAACCACGACGTACATGCTCGACCGATGGCGCCCCGCCGACGTTCTCGCTCTGATCAGCCGCCATGCCATGCCGAACGTCGGCGGCGTGGCCCCCCAGGTCGCGCTCCTGCTCCGAGAACCGACCTTCGACCAGTTCGATCTGTCGGCGGTGCGAACCATCGTCATGGGCGGCGCGTTCTCGCCGCCCGCATTGGTCGAAGAGGCCCGCGCCCGATTCGGGGCGGCCTACTCCATTCGCTACTCGTCCACGGAGTCGGGTGGGGTCGGGACGGGCACCGCGTTCGATGCGGACGATGACGAGGCACTGTTCACGGTCGGTCGTCCGCGTGGCGATGTGGAGATAGAGATTCGTGACGATGACGACCACCCGATGTCGCCGGGAGAGATCGGTGAGGTGTGCCTGCGATCCAGCAGCATGATGCGCGGCTACTGGCGCAACCCGGCCGCGACCGCGGAGACCCTTCGCGGTGGCTGGTTGCACACGGGTGATCTCGGCCGAATAGACGACCGCGGCTTGCTGCGCCTCGGCGGACGGGCCAAGGAGATGTTCATTCGCGGTGGTTACAACGTCTACCCACTCGAGGTCGAGGCAGTGTTGGCCGCGCACCCGGCGGTCACGGAAGTCGCCGTCGTGCCCCGTCCACACCCGGTGATGGGCGAGATAGGGGTCGCCGTCACGGTGCCGAAGGATCCGTCGCATCCTCCGCAGTTGGACGAGTTGCGGAAGTTCGCGGCGGAGAAGCTCGCGCACTACAAACTGCCCGAAGCGCTGCGGCTGGTGGACGCGCTGCCGCTCACCGCGATGCAGAAAGTCGACCGCCGAGCCCTGGCAGACGACGAGCGGGAGGCGAGTCCGGAGCCGCCCACGGACCGGGCAGAATAGGCGCTTGCCCAGATTCGACCTCCGACGCCTTTGCATCGTGCTCATCAGCGCGATGGCCCTTCTCGCGACTGCCTGTAGCGGCTCGAGCGACGGCTCGGGGGGCGCCGGGGAGCAGGCGGCGGCCGCGAATCACGGCACCACGATCGACCCCGCGGATCTCGAACCCGATGCGCTCCCCGACCCGCAGGTAGGGGCGGGCACGTGCAAGGTCGTCACTTACACCCCCACGACGGCACGCGAGGCGCAGCGGGGGGAGATCTGCCGGCCGGCCACGAACCAACGCAACGTCGCGGTCATGGTGGTGCACGGCGGCAGTGGGATCGGTGGCGGCTTCGAAGGCATGCGCTCGTGGGCCAACCGTCTGAACGCGGAGGGCTATGTGGCGTTCCTCCCCGACTATCACCTGTTCACACCGGGCTCGTCCGACCCCGTCTTTCCGTGGCCCGAACAGAACATCAAGGCCGCCGTGCAGTACCTGCGCGGCACCGCGCGAGCGCTCGGCATCAGCCGCAAGAGCATCGTCGTTCAGGGCATGTCGGCGGGCGCACGCATCGGTGCCGTCGCCTACACGACTCCCAACGACGACTACTTCGCCGGGCCCGAGCTCTGGCCGGACATCCCGGACACCGTCAACGGGTTCATCGGCTTCTACCACCCCTACGACGGCTCGATGCAGTACTCCTCGCAGTACTACGGCGGATCGGATCAGAGCACGAACGCGACTGTGCGCGACCGCTGGGACGAAGCCGACGCGATTGCCAACGCCGCACATGCCGAGGGTCCCGCGCTGTTCATCACCGGCAGTCGCGATTGGAACTTCATCGTCGATCAGCAGAACGCATTCGCGGCGGCGCTGCGCGGCGACGGTCAGAACGCGGGCACTGTGGTCATCACCGGCGGCAACCACGGCTTCGACACCGGCACCGCGACCCGCCTGAGCCGGCTCGGCGAACAGGCCGCCAATGAAGTCCTTCGCTGGCTGAACGACGAGTTCCCCCAGGATCCTCCCCGCGAGGCACAGACGTCGGACATCGACCTCGCCACAGCGCCCGATCGGTCCGGCGAGCCCCCCACCACGTTCGCAACGCGAAGCCGTGCCCCGTCGACCGACAGCTCGACGACGACCACGCGCGCAACCGGCAGCAGCACGACCTCGACGCCGAGTAGCAGTTCGTCCTCTACCTCGTCGTCCACCACCAGCACGAGCAAACCGCCGTCGACAACATCGTCGACAACCACCACGGTCTCGGCCGGCGACTGAGGCTCTCAGCCGGCCAAATACTCACGAAGCGCGGCGACCTCGGCGAACACTCGAGTCGTGTCAACCGCGTCGTCCCACTCTCCACCAGCGAACTCGCGGTAGGCCCGGTCGACCTGGAAGGCCAGGCGCTCCGGCTCCGTCCAGCCCGCGTACGGGCCCAACTCGATCGCCTGGGCCGCTTCGAGCGTCGTGCGCCCGCGATCGAACTGCACCCGGGCCTCGCGATGTACGTACTCGAGGTACTCGCGCAGCCCTCTAAGGCCGGTGGTATCGGTGACCGGCCCGTGGCCGGGCACGACGACGGCTGGACTCAACGCTTCGAGTCGCGCCAAAGCGGCGATCCAGTTGGCGAAGGTGCCTTCCCATCCGATCGGCGTGCATTCGTTGAACAGGATGTCGCCGGTGAAGAGAACGCCATCGTCGGGCAGGAACGCCACGACGTCACCGGCGGTGTGTGCAGGCCCGACATAGAGGAGCTCGACGGTCGTACCGTCGAGATCCAACGTGGTGTCGACGTCGATCAACGTGGTCGGAGGTGTGAGCTCGATGCCTTCGAAGTCGAAGCGGCGGAGTCCGTGGACGAAGCCCGCGAGCGCCCCGAGTTGGTCGTCGGGAGTGTTGCAGAGCGACACGAACAACGAGGGTGACGCTTCTCGTGTGAAGTACTCCGCGCACAGGCGATGCCCGATGATCTCCGAGCCGGCGTCAGCGAACAGTTGGTTACCCCAGCAATGGTCGCCGTTGTGGTGGGTATTCACGACCCGGGCCGGCGCGGCGGGGCTGACCTGCTCGTACAGCCGCTTCAACTCGGCGGTACGGGTCAGGTCCCAGAACGTGTCCACCACGAGCCCGCCGCCCGCATCGACCAAGCCGCTGTTGCTGTAGCCGAGCCCGAGGTCGGGCTGAAGGCAAGCGTGCACCGTCGAACTCAGCTGGACACGTTCCACGGACGCAATCGTAGATAGACGCGGCCGTGGGAGCCGTCGCAACCGGTCCGATAGCGTGCACGGTCGTGGATCTCGGGTTGATCGGTAAGCGGGCCGCGGTGTCCGGGGCCTCCGCCGGACTGGGGTTGGCCAGCGCCCGAGCGCTGGCGGCCGAGGGTGCGCACGTGGCGATCTGCGGTCGGGATCGCGCTCGCATCGAGGCTGCCGCGCGATCACTTCCGGGTGAAGCCGTACCGATCGTGGCCGACGTGGGCTCGACCGAAGGCGCCACCGCGTTCGTCGAGCAGGCGGTTCAGGCGCTCGGAGGAGTCGACATCCTGGTCGGCAACGCCGGCGGACCACCTCCCGGCAACTTCGCGTCCACCGACCTGGGCGCCTACCGGGACGCGGTCGAGCTGAACCTGCTCTCGGTGGTCGCGATGTGTCAGTCCGTCGTTCCCCCTATGCAAGCCGCTCGGTGGGGTCGGATCGTCGCCATCACCTCGATCGCGGTCCGCCAGCCGATCCCCGATCTGATCCTGTCGAACACGGCGCGCGCCGGCCTCACCGGCTTCCTGAAGACCCTGGCCCTCGAGGTCGCGGCCGACGGAGTGACCGTGAACTCGGTGCTGCCCGGCCTGCACGACACCGACCGTCTCCAGGCCCTTCATGGCGGCAATCCCGCCGCCCTGGCCGCAGGGGTGCCGACCGGGACCATCGGCCGCCCCGACGACTTCGGCGCCGTGGTCGCCTTCCTCTGCAGCGACCAGGCTCGATACATGACCGGCGCGGCCATACCCGTCGACGGGGGTACGTACAAAGCGCTGCTGTGACCGAATAGTTTCTGCCGACAGCGAACACGGCCGAGACGAGTGAACGGGGGAAGATGCTGCACGCTTCGCAGGGCCGACGGCTCGTCGCGGCCGTGGCACTGCTCGTGACCCTGCTTGCCGGAGCATGCGGCTCGAGCTCGCCGAAGGCCCAGGACGGAAACGGCGACTCCGGGGTGGTCGAGGACGCAACCGGCGCGCAGACCGGCGGCAGCATCGTCTACGGGCTCGAAGCGGAGTCCGACGGCTGGAACCCGTCGAACAGCAAATGGGCGGCCTCGGGTTTGATGGTGGCCCGGGCGGTGTTCGACACCCTCACTGCGTACGACTCGGACCTCAACGTGCAGCCCTTCCTGGCCGAGAAGCTCACGCCGAACACCGACTACACGCAGTGGACGATCACCCTGCGCCCCAACATCAAGCTCCACAACGGCCGCGCCGTGGATGCGGAGGTGGTGAAGGCGAACTTCGAGTACCTCAAGGCGTCCGTCCTCACGAGTGCCGCGTTCGATCCCATCGACAGCTTCGCCACCGCCGGCCCGCTCGATGTCGTGGTGAACATGAACCGTCCGTGGGTCAACTATCCGTTCTCACTCGCGACCCAGATCGGCGTGGTCGCCGACCCTGACTGGCTCGAGAGCGGCGTCAAGGACCACCCGATCGGGACGGGGCCGTTCGTGTTCGACCAATGGATTCCCGACAACAAACTCGTCGTCACCAAGAATCCGGACTACTGGCAAACCGACGCCCAAGGAACCCGACTCCCCTATCTCGACCGCGTCGAGTTCCGACCCCTTCCCGACAACGACTCGCGCTCGGCCAGTCTCGAGGCCGGGGGCATCGATGCCATGCAGACCTCGGACGGCAACCAGATACTCAAGTTCAAAAAATTAGCCGACAAAGGCACCTTCCAGCTCTTCGACGACGTCCGTGGTGAGACAGCCGAGGCCTTCGTGCAGCTGAACACGATGGCACCGCCGTTCGATGACCCCGACGCACGACGTGCCCTCGCGCTGGCCACCGACACGAAGAGCTACGTCGACATACAAACCGGGGGGCTCAACGAACCGGCTCGCGGTCCGTTCCCGCCGAGCTCACCGTGGTACGTGCCGACGACCTACCCGGAGTACGACAAGGACGCAGCAAAACAGCTGGTAGAGCAAGTAAAAGCGACGCACGGCGGAGCGTTCACCTTCCGGATCCTCGGTGGATCCGATGCCGCGAGCCTCAGCGGGCTGCAGCTCCTGCAATCACAATGGCGCGAGGTGGGCATCGACGCCCAGATCACGCCGTCCGAACAAGCCAAGCTGATCACCGACGTTGCGCTCGGCAACTATCAGGCCACGGCGTGGCGCCAGTTCGACTCGCCTCACCCACTCGGCGATTCCATCTGGTGGCACCCGAACACGGCCAAGCCAATCGGCGAGATCGGGCTCAACTTCGCGAGAAACAAGGACGAGCGCATCGGCGTCGCGCTCGACGCGGCGCGCGAGACACCCGACAAGAATCGCGAGAAGGAGCTCTACGGCGAAGTACAGCAGTACCTGGCCGAGGACATCCCCTATGTGTGGCTTTACCACACGCAGATCAGTGTGGTGGCCGCGCCCGACCTCGTGAACGTCGTGAACTACCTCCTTCCCACCGGTCAGAAAGGCCTCGAGATCCAGGGTGGCAGCCACCCCCTGTATCAGGTCTGGCGCCGGACCTGATCGTCTGACTCGACCTCCGCGATGAATCGCGCATGCAGATGATGCGCAATCCCTTGCCTACGGTGTTCGGGAGCCACGACCAGCGCCGCCGGCCGACTGGCGAACCCATTGTCGATTCCCCACAGCACACCTACGACGTCGTCGCGCCGTCGAGCGGTGACCGTCAAGGGCGCGGTCGTCCGCTTGCGGCTCCGGCTGGCCTGCGCTCTCGAGCAGCAGGCACCCCTCGGGATCGGGCCGATCGGACAACCAGAGATCGAGTGGTAATCCACCCCGCGCCACAGGGATCGGAGGCGCAAATCGATAGTCGGCAATCGGAATCCACTTCGAATCTGTATCGTCGCGGTGCTCCTGCAAGAGGTGCACCGCACGACACGTGACCGTGGCCCGGTAGTCGGCCAAGCGCGGGCACCGCAGCTTCGATGCGCTCGTCCGTCGCGTCGTCGGCGATGGTGACGTGCGGGACGAACGGCCATGCCAGCTCACGGTGCAGCGGCGCTTCGAAGACCGCGTCGCGCAAACCCTGGAGCGCCGCCACATCGCGGTCGGCGCCACCGACGGCGAGATAGAGCGTCGGGCTGTCGGGGACGAACGACGTGACCGGCCCGAGGGTGAGCTCGAACGGCTCCGTGCGCGTGGCCGCTCGCCGTAGGAGCGCCAACGCTTCGGGGACGCGGCTCACGCTGACGTTCACCGGCGGCACCAACGTCACGTGAGGCGGAACCCGACCGAGTGCCGCGTCGCCACACGCCCGTCGGAGGCCGTCGATCTCGAGCGCCGTGGGGCCCGGCACGAGCACCACGACACCCAAGCGGACGCGAGCCATACCGCGGAGAGTACCCGCGGCGGACCGTGGGCCCGTGAGGCAGAATCGCCGGATGGATGTCGACCAGTACCGCTTGACCCCGAAAACCGATGTGCACCTGAGGGATTGGTCGACGAACGACACCGACGGATTCGACGGCGACAAGCAGGACTCCGGAGCGGTGCTGGCCGAGCTCAATGCCAAGCTGGCCGACCTACAGGGGCTGTTGTACGCCGAGGGCAAGCACCAGGTGCTGGTGGTGCTGCAGGGGATGGACACCTCGGGCAAGGACGGCACCATCAAGCACGTGTTCCGCACGGTGAATCCGCTCGGCGTCAGGGTCGCGAACTTCAAGCGGCCGAACGACACCGAGCTCGCGCACGACTACCTGTGGCGCGTCCACGAACACACCCCGAGTCTCGGCCACATCACGATCTTCAACCGCTCGCACTACGAGGACGTGCTGGTCGTTCGAGTGCACGACCTGGTTCCGAAGAAGCAATGGAATCGGCGATATGGCCACATCTGCGACTTCGAGCGCATGCTCGTCGACGAAGGCACTCTCGTCCGCAAGTTCTTCCTGCACATCTCGAAGGACGAGCAGAAGGCCCGGCTCGAGGAACGGCTGCAGAATCCGAAGAAGCAGTGGAAGTTCGAGCACGGTGACATCGACGAGCGCAAGCGCTGGGACGACTACCAAGCGGCGTACGAGGCCGCATTGTCGAAGACGTCAACCGACGCGGCGCCCTGGTACATCGTGCCGTCCGACCGCAAGTGGTATCGCAACCTGGTGATCAGCCAAACCCTCATCGACACGCTCGAGTCGTTGAAGATGAGCTACCCCGAGCCGTCGCAGGGTCTCGACAAGATCAAGATCGTCTGACGGACCGCGCGACCCCGTGGTCAGACGGTCTGGCCGGCGGCGCGGAGGCGGGCATGGGCCCGGCGCAACTCGACCTCGGCTTCGGCATCCTCGCCCTGACGCAGCTTGGCCTCGGCGTCATCGGCAGCCTGCCGAGCGCGGTCGAGATCGATCTGGTCGGCCAGCTCCGCCAAATCCGACAGGATCTTGACGTTGTCGTCGCTCACCTCGATGAAGCCACCGTGCACCGCGGCGACGACATCGCTGCCGTCGGTGCCGCGCACGGTCACTGTCCAGGTGTCGAGTGCCCCGATGAACGGCGCGTGACCGGGCAGGAATGCGATGTCGCCACCGCCGAGCGTGCGCGCCTGCACCATGATGGCGTCGGCCGACAGCAGCGTCCTCTCCGGCGAGACGAGCTCGACGTGCAACGGCATCAGGCGTTCTTCTCGAGGTCGCGGGCCTTGGCGCGAGCCGTGTCGGCGTCACCCACGTTGAGGAAGGCCTGCTCGGGCAGGTCATCGAGCTCGCCGCTCGACGAGCGCCTCGAACGACGCACTGTGTCCTCGACCGAAACCGTCACGCCCTTGAGACCGGTGAAGACCTCGCCCACGTTGAAGGGCTGCGACAGGAACCGCTGAACCTTGCGGGCCCGGTCGACGGTGATGCGGTCCTCTTCGGAGAGCTCGTCGAGACCGAGGATGGCGATGATGTCCTGCAGCTCCTTGTAGCGCTGCAGCACTTCCTGCACGCGACGAGCGACGTTGTAGTGGCGATCGCCGACGATCTCCGGCGCGAGGATCGATCGACGTCGACGCCAACGGATCCACCGCGGGATAGATGCCGAGCGACGCGATCTGGCGAGACAGCTCGGTGGTCGCATCGAGGTGCGTGAAGGTCGTGAACGGTGCGGGGTCGGTGTAGTCGTCCGCCGGCACGTACACCGCCTGCAACGACGTGATCGAGCCCTTGCGGGTCGAGGTGATGCGCTCCTGCAACTCCCCCATCTCGTCGGCGAGCGTCGGCTGGTACCCCACGGCCGATGGCATGCGGCCGAGCAGCGTCGACACCTCGGAGCCGGCCTGCACGAACCGGAAGATGTTGTCGACGAACAGCAACACGTCCTGGCCCTGAACGTCACGGAAGTACTCGGCCATCGTCAGCGCCGACAGCGCGACGCGCAGACGCACGCCCGGCGGCTCATCCATCTGGCCGTAGACCAACGCGGCTTTCTCGATGACGCCCGACTCCTGCATCTCGAGCCAGAGGTCGGTGCCCTCACGGGTGCGCTCGCCGACACCGGCGAACACCGACACACCACCGTGCTGGGTGGCGACGCGGTTGATCATCTCCTGGATCAGCACCGTCTTGCCGACGCCGGCGCCGCCGAACAGGCCGATCTTGCCGCCGCGGAGGTACGGCGTGAGCAGGTCGATGACCTTGATGCCCGTGGGGAACATCTCGGCCTTCGGGCGTGAGGTCCTCGAACGCCGGCGCCTCGCGGTGGATGTCCCAGCGTTCGCCGAGGCCGCCGATCTCGGCGGTGTCGAGCGGCTCGCCGATGACGTTGAACACGTGACCGAGCGTCGCGTCGCCGACCGGGACCGAGATGCCTCGACCGCTGTTGCGCACGAGCGTGCCGCGGGTCAGACCGTCGGTCGGCTTCATGCAGACGATGCGCACCCGACTGTCACCGATCTGCTGGGCGACCTCGGCCACGACGACCTTGATGTCCTCACCCTCGACCTTCACGGTGAACTCGAGCGCGGTGTTGATCTCGGGCAGCGAGCCGCGCGGGAACTCGACGTCGACCACCGGACCGGCGATGGCGACGACTCGGCCGTCCTTCAGTTCTGGCCCGGTCGTGCTCGGGTTCTCGGTGACGGTCATGTTGCAGCTTTCTCCTGTGCTGGCGTTGCGTCGGCGTCAGTGCCGCGAGCGAGTCGCGTCGGTGCGGTCGAGATGTTGGTCGAAGAGGTGATCCGGGAAACAGTGCTCGAGGAGCAAGTCCTCCTTGTCGCCCTTGTCCTGCTTCAGTGCTTCGGCACCGCTGACGATCTCCATGATCTCGGTGGTGATGGCGTCCTGGCGGGCGCGGTTCATCACGCGAGTGAGCGTGGTCTTCAGTTCCTCGGCGTTGTCGGTCGCGGCCTTCATCGCGCGCTGACGAGCGGCGTGCTCCGACGCCGACGCCTCGAGCAGGGCCGAGTAGACGCGTGACTCGACGTAGCGCGGCAGCAACTCGTTGAGGATCACGCGTCGGCGACGGCTCGTATTCGAGGTCGGCGGTGAGCGCGTCGGCCGATTCGTCCTCTTCGACCTCGAGGGGCAGGAATCGCCGCAGCACGGCCTCCTGCGAGCCGGCCGACAGGAAGCGCCAATACGCCAGGTCGACCGACACGAACTCGCCGTTCTCGAACGGTTCGCGGATCGCCTGGGCGATCGGCGCGGGCCTGCTCGTACGTGGGCTGATCGGTCACATCCGGGAACGAGGCGTCGATGCGGTAGTTCCGGAACCGGAAGTAGGTCTGCGGCCTTGCCGCCCACGACGATGAGCGAATAGTCGAGACCTTCGGACCGCCGGGCCTGCAACTCGCGCTCGACCATGCGGATCACCGTGCTGTTGTAGGCACCGCACAGTCCTCGATCGCTCGAGATCACCACGAACGCCGCCTTGTTCGCGTCCGGGTGGTCCTGGAGCAGGAGGCTCTCCTTGGCCGCGCCGACCTTCACCAGATCGAGGATGACCGACGTGATCTCGTGCGCGTACGGCCGTGAGGCCGCCGCTCGGTCCTGCGCCTTGACGACGCGCGTGGCCGAGATGAGCTCCATGGCGCGCGTGATCTTCTTGGTGGAGTCGATGCTCTTGATGCGTCGACGGAGCGCGCGCTCCTGGCCTCCTGCCATCGGTCAGTCGTCCTCGGGGCGGTGGGTCTCGTCTTCGGGCAATGTCGCTTCGGCGCGCCCGCCGGCGGCCACGATCTCGGCGTCGGCCTGGGCCTGGGCGCCGGGCTCGGCTCCGCTGCGCTCGGCTTCGGACGAGACGAACTCGTCCTTGAACGTGGCGACGGCCTTCTCGAGCGCGTCGCCTTCGGGCACGTCGCCCGTCGTGCGGATGTGATCGAGGATCTGCGGATGGCGGCCACGAACGAACGAGAGCAGGTCCGACTCGAACCGCTTCACGTCCTCGATCGGGATGTCGTCGACGTAGCCGTTGGTACCGGCGAAGATCACCACGACCTGCTCCTCGACCGACATCGGCGAGTTGAGGCCCTGCTTCAGCAGCTCGGTCAACCGGTACCCACGCTCGAGCTGCGCGGCCGACACCTTGTCGAGCTCGGAGCCGAAGGTGGCGAAGGCCTCGAGCTCGCGGAACTGGGCCAGGTCGAGCTTCAAGGTGCCCGACACCTTCTTCATGGCCTTGATCTGCGCCGCGCCACCGACGCGGGACACGGAGATGCCCACGTCGACGGCGGGTCGCACACCCGACTTGAAGAGGTCGTCGACCAGGTACACCTGACCGTCGGTGATCGAGATCACGTTGGTCGGGATGTAGGCCGACACGTCGCCGGCCTTGGTCTCGATGACCGGCAGCGCGGTCATCGAACCCGCACCACGATCGTCGGACAGCTTGGCGGCACGCTCGAGCAAACGGCTGTGGAGGTAGAACACGTCGCCGGGGTAGGCCTCGCGACCCGGCGGCCGGCGTAGCAACAACGACAGCTGGCGGTAGGCCTCGGCCTGCTTCGACAAGTCGTCGTACACGATGAGCGCGTGCTCGCCGTTCTCCATCCAGTGCATGCCCATGGCGCAGCCGCCGTAGGGAGCGAGGTACTTGAAGGGCGCCGGATCGGACGCCGGCGCGGCCACCACGACCGTGTACTCCATCGCGCCGTGCTCGGTGAGCGTGGTGACCGTCTGCGCGATCGTCGAGCCCTTCTGCCCGATCGCCACGTAGATGCACTTCACGCCCTGACCCTTCTGGTTCAGGATCGTGTCGATGCAGACCGTGGTCTTGCCGGTCTTGCGGTCGCCGATGACCAGTTCGCGCTGACCGCGACCGATCGGTGTCATGGCGTCGATCGCCTTGATGCCCGTCTGCATCGGCTCGTGCACGGGCTGGCGACCGGTGATGCCGGGCGCCTGGATCTCCATGCGGCGCAACTCGGCTCCGACCACGGGGCCACGACCGTCGATCGGCACACCCAGCGCGTTGACCACGCGTCCGAGCAGTGCATCGCCGACCGGCACCGAAAGAATGCGTCCCGTCGCTCGAACCGACGACCCTTCCTCGATCCCGGCGGCGGACTCGCCGTCGCCGAGCGACGACCGCGCCGATCGAGTCCTCGTCGAGATTGAGGGCGAGGCCCACGGTTCCGCCCTCGAACTCGAGGAGCTCGTTCACGGCGGCGTCGGGCAACCCGGACACGCGGGCGATGCCGTCACCGACCTCGAGCACCCGGCCGACCGTCTTGGTCTCCAGGTCGGCGTCGAGGCCCGACAGGTTCTTCTGCAGGGCGGCCGTGATGTCGGCGGTGTTGATGGTCAGTTCAGCCATGTTGATCTCTTTTGGTCGATCTCTCTCGGGTTGATCTGGTCTCGGTCTGTACTGGCACTCAGAACGATTCGCGAAGTTTGCTGAGACGGGCCCGCACCGAACCATCGATGACGGTGTCGCCGATCTGGGTCACGACACCACCCATCACACTGGGATCGATCACGACGACGACGTCGACGTCCTTGCCCGTCGCCTTGCGGAGCGATGCCGCGAGCCGCTGCTTCTGGTCGTCGTCGAGATCGACGGCCGAGCGCACCTCGGCCACGAAACGGTTGCCGGCCGATGCGGTGAGCTCGAGCAGCCGATCCACGATCTCGCCGAGCTCCCGGATGCGACCCGTCGCGGTGAGCATCGACACCAGCCCGATCGTGGTCGTGCTCGCCTTACCGTCGAGCAGGTCCTCGATGATCTGCTGACGCCGCGCCGCGGGGACGTGGGGATCCGTCAGGGACTGCCGCAGCTCGTCGTTGGCCTCGATGATCTTGGCCAAGCGGAACAACTCGTCCTGGCACTCGTTGATGTGGCCTTCGGCCGCGAGCACGTTGAGGAACGCCTCGGCGTACAGCTTCTCGCGCTCGCTCATACTGCGCTCCCCCCGCCACTGCCGACCTTGGTGATGTAGGTCTCGATCAACTGACGCTGCGTCGCAGTGTCCAGGTTCTTCGTGACCACCTGTTCGGCGGCGCCCACCGCGAGCCGCGCCAGCTCGGCCTCGCAGATCGGCGCCGGCCTGGGCCTTCGACGTTCTCGGCGTCGGTCACGGCCCGCTGGCGAATCTCCTCCGCTTCGTGCTGGGCGCGCTCGGCGATCTGCGATTTCAACGAACCCGCCGTTTGGTCGGCCTCGGCGCGGATCCGCGCCCGCTCCTGGTCGGCGTGGGCGATCCGCTGCTCGACAGTGCCCAACTTGGACTCGGCCTCGGCCCGAGCGCCGGCCGCGTCGTCGAGCTCCTTGCGCAGCCGGTCGATCCGGCCGTTCCACATGTTCTTGATCGCCGGGCCACCCTTCCAGATGATCAGCCCGGCCACGATGAAGAACGCGATCGATCCCCAGATGACCTCGTTGATGTCATGCGGGAGGATCGCCCCGTTGCCTTCGTGTCCGGCCTCAGCGGCGAACAACAGCAGGTTGTGCATGTCCTGCGCTCTCTCTCAGGTTCTCGGCGTCAGTTCTGGGAACCGGCGCGGTTGACGTAGTCATCGATGGTCTCCATCGCCGCCCCACGATCGAGCGGCTTTTGCACCACGGCTTCCGCGGCTTGGATCGCAACGGTCGGCCACGCTCTGTCGAAGCTCTGTTTTGGCGCGGTCCTTGGCCTCGGCCACCTCGCGAGCGGCTTCGGCCCGTACCGCCGCGGCTTCGGCCTCGGCCACGGAGACGACCTCTTTGCGCTCCCCGTCGGCGCTCGTGCGCGCGTCTTCGATGATGCGCACGGCCTCGGACTTGGCGCTCTGCAAGCTGGCCTCGTAGTTGCGCAACTCGGCGTCGGCCTTCGCGCTGGTGGAGTCCGCGGTTTCGAGGTCTTCCCGCACCTTGGCCGCGCGCTGCGTCATCGAGCGTGTGATCGGGGGCAGGAGCACCCACTTCATGAGTGCCCACAGCACCGCGAAGGTCAGACCGCCCCAGAACATCTCGTTCGCGATCGGCAGGATCGGGTTGCTCGGCTTCTCCGCGGTGACGGCCTGCTGCACCGCAACAGGCTCGGTCTGGAAGAAATCGGCGAGGACGATTTCCACGCCTGGCTCCTTGTGTTGTTAGTGGCTCGTTAGGTGACGGCAGTTAGGCGTCGCGGATGATCAGACGAACTTGAGAAGGATGAACACGACGAAGCCGATGAGGGCCAGCGCCTCGGTGAACGCGATACCGAGGAACATCGTCGTACGCACCATGCCGGCGGCTTCGGGCTGGCGAGCCATCGCCTGCACCGATTGACCGACGAGGTAGCCGATGCCGATGCCGGGGCCGATGGCGGCGAGGCCGTAGGCGAAACCGGCGCCGCTCGCGCCGGCTTGGGCCTTGAGTTCGTCAGGCGTCGAGGAAACTGCCTGCTGGGCGAGAACACCGATCGTGCTCATGTGGTCATTTCTCCTGTGTATGTGTTTCGGGCCGGAAGATCTGTGGTCGGGATGCTCAGTGGTCTGGGTGCAGGGCGCCGCCGATGTAGACGGCCGCCAGGATCGTGAAGATGTAGGCCTGCAAGAAGGCCACCATCAGCTCGAAGCCGGTGAGGGCGACGAGCATGAAGAACGAGAACGGCAGAACGATGACGAGCAGCGACGCCGTGAAGAGCGCGATGCACAACACGCTGAAGGTCACGAGCAGGATGTGCCCGGCGAGCATGTTGGCGAAGAGCCGGACCGCCAAGGAGAACGGCCGGATGATGAAGGTCGACAAGAACTCGATCGGGACGACCAAGAAGTACAGCGGCCAGGGAACGCCCGGAGGGAACAGCGAGCTCTTCAAGTACTTCAGCGGGCCCTGATGCTTCACGCCGACGGCGATGAAGAACACCCAGGTGATGAGGGCGAGGATCAACGGGTTCGCCATGCGGGCGTTGGCCGGCATGTGGAAGAACGGGATGATCTCGAACAGGTTGCCGATCAGGATGAAGAAGAAGAGGCTGGCCAGGTAGGGCAGGTACCGCAGCCCGTCGGGCCCGATGGCCTGCATGATGACGCCCTCTTGGATGAAGCCCACCGATGACTCGGCGAGGTTCTGCGCCCCCTTCGGCACGAGCGCACCCTTGCGACCGCAGCACGAACAGGATCGTGGTGGCCAGCACGGCGATCACGTTGATCAGCGCGATCTTGTTGAACCCGTACCAACCGCTGCCGACGAAGTTCGGCCACTCGACGATGTTCTCGATGGGTGGGAATTCGAGGCCGAGGATCACGGCTTGGCTGACTCCTTGGACTTCGGCTCAACCAGCTCCGGCTTGAGCCCTGGATAAGCGAGCGAGGCGGAGACGTACTTCATCTCCCAGAACAACAGGCCGAGGTGGGTGACGATGAGCGTGATGCCGAGCGGCACCAGCTCGACCCACCAGGCGTTCCTGACGAGCAACACGGCGGCGAAGATGAGCCCGAGTCGCATCAGGAAACCGAACATCGCGGCCGCGCCGAGCATGGCGACCGAGATGCGAGCCGCCCACGCGTCGAGCGTGGCGGCCAGAACGAAGTTCACGCACACGAGGGCGACGGCGTAGGCCGTCGACAAGGCCCCGGGCACGCCCCAGATCAGGCCGAACACCAGCACCAGCACGGGGGCCGTCCAGGCGGCGCGCTTGAGCATGTCCCGAACGAGTTGCCCTTCGGGTGCGGGGCCCTCGACCCGGGCGGTCATGACCTCACCCATGGCGAGCTCCCTCGTCAGGCCCCTCGTGGACCGAGGACGCCGGCCGGCGCCAGGGCGCGTTGGCCTCGTGCTCGTCCATCTGGTGCTTGTAGCCGAAATACAGGTTCACGGAGGCTCCGACCAGGCCAACGAAGGCCAGGATCACGATCAGAAGTGGTGTGGTCCCGAGCCAGCGGTCGAGGACGAGGCCCACCAAACCCAGCAGCAGTGGACTCAAGACCAACTCGAACGAGCCGGTGCTTCGGTGCATGCCATCGCTGAGTTCGCGCCCTTGCGAAACGTCCATCTCAACCCCTACCGCGGGAGCTTGTGAAGGTGTTCTCAAACTATCCGCAGCCTCCCAGAAACCGCAAATTCGCCCCCTCGCGAATTCGCCGCCGCAGGCTAGCGACCGCAGCCAACCCCACCAAACCTGCGTGGCAGCCGGACCCGATGGGGGTCGGTGGCACGCAAGTTCGGGCAGGGGGTCAGCTCCCGGAGGCTCTCCGTTGCGCGAGGTCGACGACGTCGGCGTCCGCCTCCGCCTCATCGTTCACCGCGGGCTCGGTGTCGGGTCGACGCCTCAGCGTCGGGTGCAGGACCGTGAACAACAACAGACCGAGCGCCAGGATCCCGATCGGCACGATGCCGTTGCCGCGTCCCGTGATCGTCGGGTACAGAACGAAGCCGGAGAGCAGCGCGGTCCAGGCCCACAGGATCAGCACGCTCCGCCAGTGACCGTGACCGAGTCGCATCAGCCGGTGATGCAGATGGTCCTTGTCCGCGGTGGCCACTCCCTGGCGCTTCCGCGCGCGGCGCACGATCGCGAACAACGTGTCGACGATCGGCACCGCGAGAACCAGCAGCGGGATCAGCAGCGGTGCGTAGAAGAAGAACGACTGACCACTGAACGGTTGATCGGTGCGTCCGCCGATGACCATCGTCGACGCCGCCATCAACAACCCGAGCAGCAGCGCCCCGCAGTCACCCATGAAGATGCGCGCCGGATGCACGTTGAAGGGCAGGAACCCGACGCAGATCGCGAGCACGATCACCGCGACGAGTGGACCGGCGTTGCCCTCCTGCAACAGCCCCGCGTCGGCCAACTGCATCGAGTACAGGAAGAACGCGGCCGCCGCGATACCCACGATGCCGGCGGCCAGGCCGTCGAGACCGTCGATGAAGTTGATCGCGTTCGCCATACCGACCACCCAGATCACGCTGATCAGATAGCTCCAATCCGCGGACAGCAGGAACGTGCCCTGGAACGGAATGCGCAACACCAAGATGCTGGTACCGCCGATCACCAGCACGCTCGCCGCGAGCACCATCCCTGCCAACTTGGCCGGTGCCGAGACCTCACGGAGATCGTCTACGGCCCCGACGATGACGATCAGCGTGGCCGCGATCACGATGCCGAGCGGCTCGGTGCTCCCCGAGAAGATCTCGTCGAACGCGTCGAGCTGCCATGCCGTGAGCATCCCCGCGAAGACACCGACGAGCATGGCCAGGCCGCCGAGCGTGGGCGTCGCGCGCTCGTGCACGCGACGCTCGTCGGGCTTGACGACGGCCCCGATGCGAATGGCGAGCCGGCGAACGACCGGCGTCGCGACAAGCGTCGTGACGACGACCACCACCGCGACGATCGCGTAGGCGGCGAGGTCGGTCATGCGAGGGACATGCGAGGGTCAGACTCAGGTCGCGTAAGGGGTGAAGGGAGCGCACAGTTCGTTGACTTCGCTTCGAACCGCCGCCAGCTCGGCGTCGTCGTCGCGAACACGCAGGGCGCGGGCGATGAGCCCGGCGATCTGCGTCATCTGGGGCTCGGTCATGCCTTGGGTCGTGACCGACGGCGTGCCGATCCGCACACCGCTCGTGACGAAGGGTGATCGCGGATCATCCGGGATCGTGTTCTTGTTGAGCGTGATACCTGCCCGGTCGAGCACGATCTGCGCTTCCTTGCCCGTGAGGTCGGCATCGAACTGCCGGAGGTCTACGAGCATGAGGTGGTTGTCGGTGCCACCCGAGACGAGGCGGAAGCCTTCGGCGGCCAACGCGCCGGCGAGGGACTGCGCGTTCAGAACGATCTGTTGGGCGTAGGCCTTGAACGACGGGTCCATCGCCTCGCGGAAGGCCACGGCTTTGGCCGCGATGACATGTTCGAGCGGGCCACCCTGCAGGCCGGGGAACATGGCCTTGTCGATCGTGGCGGCCAGATCACTCCGGCACAGCACACACCCACCGCGCGGACCACGCAGCGTCTTGTGGGTGGTGAAGGTGACGATGTCGGCAAAGGGCACCGGGCTCGGATGCACCCCGCCCGCGATCAACCCGGCGATGTGAGCGGCGTCGAACATCAACAGCGCACCCACTTCGTCGGCGATCTCGCGCAGCGGCGCCGGCTCGATCAACCGCGGATAGGCGGTGGCGCCGGCGATGATCATCTTGGGTCGCTCGGCCCGAGCCCGATCGCGGATCTGGTCGTAGTCGAGGCGCTCGTCGCTCGGCGTCACGCCGTAAGCCACGAAGTCGTACAGCTTGCCGCTCGCGTTCACCGGCGACCCGTGCGTGAGGTGCCCGCCGTGGTCGAGGCTCATGCCCATGACCTTGTCGCCGGGGTCGAGCACGGCGAGGTAGACGGCGAGGTTCGCGTTGGCGCCGGAGTGAGGCTGCACGTTGGCGTGCTCCGCGCCGAACAGTTCCTTCGCCCGCTCCCGAGCGAGGTCCTCGACCTCGTCGACGAACACGTTGCCGCCGTAGTACCGCTTGCCCGGGTAACCCTCGGAGTACTTGTTGGTCAGGACCGAACCGGTGGCCTCGAGCACGGCCGGTGACGTGAAGTTCTCCGATGCGATCAGCTGCAGTGTCGAGTTCTGCCGATCGCGCTCGCGATCGATCAGGTCGAACACCTCGTCGTCTCGTTCACCCGGCCAGGGCATTCGTACTCCTTTGTCAACCACTTGGATTTGGTACTTGGGTTTGGCACTCAGGTTTGAACAACGCAGGGTTGTCGGGACAGGTTCAGGTCGCCGCCAACTCGCTCGGGTCCTCCACCGATTCCTCGGTGCCCCAAGCGAGATCGACGAACTGGTCGACCAGTTGTGCGAGCTCATCGGCGACCCGTTCGTACACCGCAGGCCGGCGGCCGATCGGGTCTTCCACATCATCGTCGGGCGAGGTGCCCAGATGCATCAGCGAATTGCGCCCGTCGTGCATTCGAGCCAGCCATCCCTCGAACGGCTCGTCGTCACCCCGTGCGCCGACCTCGCCACCACGCCGCACGAGCTCCTTCAACGTGAAGGCGCGGGGATAGGCCGACGGTACGAGCAGCGCGGCCTCGCGCACGTGCTCACGGGCCAGCCCGACGACCAGGTCGCTCGAGGCCACGAGCTCGGGCGAGAGCAGACGACTCTGGTGCCCGGCGATGGGGATGCCGAGGTCGGCCATCACCTGCACGGCGGTCTCGGAGGGACCGCCGCCGTCGGCCACCACTCCGGCCGAGGAGACCGACGCATCGATGTTCCGGCCTTCGAGGCGGCCGCGAAGCATGGCCTCGGCCATGGGAGAGCGGCACATGTTGCCGGTGCAGACGAGCAGGATGTCGATGCCCGGATTGTAGTGACGGGGATGCCGCCCATACCCTTGACCAACCGGTCAAGAAAAGGCCGATGCGACGCCACCACCGCCGAAAGGGAGCCCATGTCCGCACCACTCGACCCTCGGCTGCCCGTTCTCATCGGGGTCGGCCAGCTCAATCAGAGGGTCGACCAGGGAGACCCACCGATCGAGCCCGTCGATCTGATGGCCGAAGCACTTCGCCGTGCCGCCGCCGACGCCGGGGCGCCCGCGGCGCTCACCGGCGCCGACAGCATCCGGGTGAGCTGCGAGCTGTCGTGGCGATACCGAGATCCCGGTGCGCTGGTGGCCGAACGGTTGGGAGCCGAACCTCGGGACACCGCGTACACGGTCATGGGCGGGAACTACGTCCAAACCATGGCGAACCTCACGGCCCGCGACATCCAAGAAGGCCGTGCCGATCTCGTGCTGCTCACCGGCGGCGAGTCATGGCGCACCCGCACCAGCGCTCGCCGCGGTGGTGCGGAGCTGGACTGGACGACCCAACCCGACACGGTCCCGCCGGCGCGCCGCATCGGCAGCGACGAGTCGCTCGGGCACCCCGCGGAGTTCGCCCGCGGTGTCGTGATGCCGGTGCACGTCTACCCGATGATCGACATCGCGCTTCGAGCCCGCGATGGCCTCACGCCCGACGAACATCGGAGCAGGATCTCGACCCTGTGGTCGCGGTTCTCCGAGGTGGCCGAGCAGAACCCGAACGCCTGGATCCGGAAGCGATTCACCCCCGAAGAGATCGCGGAGCCCACCCCGACCAACCGCATGATCGGGTTCCCGTACACGAAGCTCATGAACTCGAACAACATGGTCGAACAAGGTGCCGGCTTGATCATGTGCTCGGTCGAACGGGCGGAGGCTCTCGGGGTACCCCGCGATCGATGGATCTTCCTGCAGTCGGGTGCGGACGCACACGACCACTGGTTCGTCTCGAACCGCGCCGACCTGTCGTCGTCACCCGCGATTCGTTTCGCGGGACGCGCCGCCCTCGAAGGGGCCGGGATCGGGATCGACGATCTGGCCCACGTCGACCTGTATTCCTGTTTCCCGTCGGCTGTGCAGATCGGCGCCCGCGAGCTCGGATTGGGTCTCGATCGCCAGCTCACGGTCACGGGCGGCATGAGCTTCGCCGGCGGGCCCTGGAACAACTACGTCATGCATTCCATCGCCACGATGGCAGGCCTTCTGCGCGAGGACGCCGGCGCGTACGGGCTCTGCACGGCGAACGGCGGGTACGTGACCAAACACGCCTTCGGGGTCTATTCCTCGGACCCGCCGGCGTCTGGTCACTTCCGCCACGCCGAACCACAGGCCGCGGTCGACGAGCTGCCTGGTCGCGATCTCGCCGAGGACTACGCCGGCACGGTGACCATCGAGACCTACACGGTCATGCATGACCGCGAGAACGCGCCCGAGCGCGCGCTTGTCGCGTGCCTCACTCCGGACGGCGGGCGTACTTGGGGATTCACCACAGATGCAACGACGATGAAGGCGATGGTGGCCGACGAGTTCGTCGGGCGCTCGGCCCAACTGGGCACCGACGGCGCACTGGAGTTCACATGAGCAAGCCGGCTCAGTTGCTCTTGTTCTCCTGGAGCCGGGCCGCCAGCATCTCCATGACCCGGTCGTGCGCCTTCGGCATCTCTTCGAGGAGCTGCTTGAAGTGACGGTTGTCGAACGCCAGCAGGTGCATCGGCGTCTCCGCGATCACGGACGCGTTGCGGGGCCGGTGCTCGACCAACGCCATCTCGCCCACCATCATCCCCGTCCCGACCGTGGCAATGTGCTCACCGTTGGCGTACACGCCGGCTTGACCGTCGACGATCACGTAGCACTCCTGACCGACGCGACCCTGGTCGACCAAAAGCGCCCCGGACTCGGCCTCGACATCGTCGGCGAGCTCAGCGACTCGCTGCAATTCCTCGTCGCTGAAGCCATCGAAGAACGCGACCCCACGGAGCTTCTCGGCTCCGTCCACGGCCTTTTTCCTGTGCCCGAACATGGCCGGGACTCTACGACTTTTGCCCGAACCCCGCGAGAGGAGAACTCCCGATGCGAGCAGCCGTGATGCGAGGAGCCGAACTGGTCGTCGACGACATCGCCGACCCGACACCGGGCGCCGGACAAGTTGTGGTCAAGACCTTGGCGTGTGGGATCTGCGGGTCGGACCTCCACGCCCTGCGCCACGGTGACCAGATGGTCGAGATGTCGAACGAAGCGGGCGGCTTCGCCGGCGACGCGCTGCCGCCCATGGAGATCATGGATCTTGGGCGCGATGTGGTCATGGGTCACGAGTTCTGCGGTGAGGTGGTCGAGCTCGGCGACAACACGGCGAACTGCCGGGTGGGCGACGTCGTCGTGTCGGTGCCCATGACCTTCGACCCGGCCGGGTTGCACCCGATCGGGTACTCGAACCTGTACCCAGGCGGTTACGGCGAGCAGATGGTGCTGTCGGACATGGTCGCCCTGAAGGTGCCGAACGGATTGGACCCGCACCTCGCGGCGCTCACGGAGCCGATGGCGGTCGGCTTGCACGCCGCCAATCGCTCGTCGATCGGCGCGGGCCAAGCCGCCATCATCTTCGGTTGCGGCCCCGTGGGCCTGGCGACGATCGCCGCCCTGCGCCTCCGGGACGTCGAGCCGATCATCGCCGCCGATTTCTCGCCGACACGGCGAGCGCTGGCGACGACGATGGGCGCCCATGCCGTCACCGACCCCGGGGAGGAGCCCGCGATCGAGGTGTGGCGCCGACTGGGCGCACCCTCACCCACCGCCGTCTTCGAGGCCGTCGGCGTGCCCGGGCTGCTCGACGAAGCGCTGCGATCCGCGCCCCGGCAGAGCGAGATCGTGGTCGTCGGCGTGTGCATGGAGCCCGACACCGTGCGGCCGATGCGCGGGGTGGTGAAGGAGCTCGACGTTCGGTTCGCCTTCGGGTACGACCCCATGGAGTTCGCCGAGACCCTGCGCCGCATCGCCGAGGGTGAGATGGATGTGGCTCCGCTGATCACCGGCCAGGTCGACATCGAGGGCGTTCCGCAGGCCTTTCGCGACCTCGCCACCCCGGACGACCAGGCCAAGATCCTCGTCCGGCCGACCTAGGTGCCAACGCCCTTCAGTCACGCTGAGTGATATCTCGTGCGCATCGCATGACCTGCGGCCCTCCACGTTGTACCTTTTGAGGTATGTCGAAGTACCGGTGTCCGGTCTGCGGGGCGACGCACAAGGATCAACCCACCAAATGCCGTCTGTGCGGCCAGGACATGAGTGGGTCCTCCACCGTCCCGGCCTATACGGGCGGATCTCGCCAAACCGTCGAGAGCAAGGGCGGGCTCGGGTCGTTGGCGCTGATCGGCATCATCGGCGTGCTCGCCATCGGCATCCTGGCCGTCGTGCTCGGGTTCACCGGTTCGAACAGCTTCATCGACAACATCCGCGACAAGATCCCCGGCCTCCAGGTCGACAAGAAGGACGGGTGGACCTCTCTCGACGATCCCTCCGGCGGGTTCATCGCCCAGATGCCGGAAGGCCGGGAGAAGAAGTTCGTGGCCTTCGCGCCGGCCGCCAACGGCCGCCTCGACCAGTGGTCATCGGTGATCGGGAACGAAACCGACCTCACGATCTCCTACGGCAAGGTGACCAAGGCTGACGGTCAGAGCGCCAACGCCGCGCTGGCCGGATTCGCCGAGACGTGGGCCACCACACTCGGCGGCAAGATCGAGGACACCAACGAGACCGGATTCCAGGGCTACCCCGCGGTCGACGTGAGCATCCGCGACCTGACCTACCAGGGCCAGCCCGCCACGGCCAAAGCGATGATGGTGTTGCGCGGTGACACCTTGTACGTGATCCAGTCCGAGTCGATCTACTCGGATCACCCGCAATACATTCGGCTGCTCAGCGGGTTCCAGTTCACCTGACCTGACCCGGTCGTCGACCGACGAGCACGCGATCGCGCCCGGCCAGGTCCGGGTGGACCTCCACATCGACATAACCGTTCGCCGCCGCCAGTCCGACCACATAGTCGGCTTGGTGCGGTGCGAGCTCGAGCACGAGGCTGCCACCTGGCACGATCCACCGTGGAGCCTGCTCGACGATGAGGTCGTAGGCCTCCGTGCCCGCCGGTCCCGACCGCAGTGCCGACTGCGGCTCCCACTCCTCGACCTCCGGCGGCAACCGCTCGGCGTCGGAGATGTAGGGCGGATTGCTGACCACGATCGCGAACTGGCCGCGGAGGTCGGCGCTCAGCGCTTCGAACCACGAACCTTCCCGCAACTGCACCCGCGTGCCGGCTCGTCCCAGGCCCGCCAGGTTCGCCCGCGCGACATCGAGGGCGTCGGCGGACACATCGGTGGCCCACACCTCCGCCATCGGGCGTTCGAACGCCAGCGCGAGCGCGATCGCACCCGAGCCAGTGCCGAGATCGACCACGCGGGAGGCACGCGCGGTCTCGAGATCGCGCGTGCTACGCGCGTCGTCGACATGGCGATCCAGCTCGGCCAACGCGTACTCCACGACCACCTCGGTCTCGGGCCGGGGAATGAGCACCCGACGATCGACGAAGAGGTCGAGGTGTCGGAACCCCCACTCCCCCAGCACGTACTGCAGGGGTTCGCCATCAGCCCGACGGGCGAGCATGGCGTCGAAGTGCGCCACACCACGCTGCGTCGCCGGGGTGTCGAGCACGAGCGTGAGCTCACTCCCCTCGGCGCCTGATGCCTGCTCGACCAGCCGCCGCGCGTCGACCTCGGGCGAAGGGAGCCCAGCGGCGGCAAGCCGCCCTACCGCTTCCGCCAACAACACGCGCCACGCCAGAGTCGCTCCGGTCACCATCGACGGTTACTCCGGTTGCTGCAGTTGGTGACTGCGCTCGTCGGCAACCAATGCGTCGATGATCTCGTCGAGCTCGCCCTGCAGCACCTTGTCGAGCTTGTAGAGCGTGAGACCGATGCGATGGTCGCTGACGCGATTCTCCTTGTAGTTGTACGTACGGATCTTCTCCGACCGGTCGCCGCCGCCCGTCTGCACCCGACGAGCATCCGACAGCTCCGTGCGTTGGCGATCTTGCTCGCTCTGCAGCAACCGTGCTCGCAGCACCTGCATGGCCTTGGCCTTGTTCTGGAGCTGGCTCTTCTGATCTTGCATCGACACGACGATGCCGGTCGGCTTGTGCGTGATGCGCACCGCCGAATCGGTCGTGTTCACCGATTGGCCGCCTGGCCCCGAGGATCGGTAGACGTCGACCTGCAGATCGTTCGGGTCGACGTCGACTTCGATCTCATCGGCCTCGGGCAACACAGTCACCGTGGCAGCCGAGGTGTGCACCCGACCCTGCGATTCGGTCACGGGCACGCGTTGCACACGATGGGGACCACCCTCGTGCTTCATCCGCGTCCACGCCGAGTCGCCCTGCAACAGGAACGTGACAGTTTGGAACCCTCCGAGATCGGACGGCTGGGCCCCGAGCAGCTCGAACTTCCAGCCGGCACGCTGCGCATACCGCTCGTACATCTCGAACAAGTCGCGGGCGAACAGGTTCGCCTCTTCGCCACCGGCCGTGCCCCGGATCTCGATGATGACGTTCTTGCCGTCGTTGGGATCGCGGGGAAGCAGCAGCACGCGAAGCTCGTCCTCGAGCTCGGCGATCGTGGCTTCGTTCGCATCGATCTCCTGCTTCCACGCCTCGCGGTCGGTGCCGGTCGCATCCGCCAAGAAGCCCCGAGCCGCCTCGAGGTCTACCTGCGTCGCGAGCAGCCGGCGGTAGCGGACGACGATCTCCTCGAGCTCCTTGTAGCGACGGGCCGTAGCGGTGTAGCGCTGCTGGTCGGCGATGACCGTGGGGTCCGCCAGGCGCGCCTCGACCTCGTCGTACTCCCTGTCGAGTTCGGCGAGGCGGTCGAGCATGGAACCCAGGGTAGGCATCAGGGCACGCCCCGAACCGCGGTCAACGACGGAAGTCGTCGGGAACGGTCACGATCTCG
>CAVZVZ010000001.1:0-476567 GCA_963778895.1 uncultured Iamiaceae bacterium | reverse complement strand
CGTCCCAGCCGTCGACGGCCGAATGGGGCGGGCGGGGTTCGGTCGCGCACGTCATCAGCAACACGCCACCGGGGTGTAGTGCGTGCCATGCGTTGGTGACGACGTCGCGCCATCGCGGTGCGTGCTCCAGCACTTCGGTCGACACGACGACGTCGAACAGTGTCGAGGCACGCCATTCGGCGGCGTCGGCCACCTCGTCCACGCCCGGGCCGGGCGCGATGTCGACGCCGTGATACTGCTTCGCGCTCGGGAAGAGCGGTCGCACCCCTCCGTTGACATCCAAGCTGCCGATCTCGAGCACGGTGTCGGGACGAAGCCCGGCCGTGTGACAGCGCGATGAAGTCGTAGGCCTGGACGTGCACGCGTCAGGGAGTCGCAGCCGGTGCGGCCGCGGCAGCTTCGGCCGCCGCCTGGTCGTTCTTCGCCTGGGCGTGCAGGTCGAGGAGCTGAGGGGCCAGCCAATCGGCGATCGATTTCGCGCCGGCCTCGTTCGGCGTGACTCCGTCGGGGCGGTACTGCTCGTCGAACTCGCCATTGGGCCAGTCACGCGCGAACGCGGCGTAGTCGATCACCTTGACGAAGTCGCGGGTCGCAGCGACCTGGTTGATCAGATCGTTGAGCCGGTCGATGCGAGTGGGCTCGCTCGACTTCCACTCCGGTGACGGCTGCCCGGGCACCCGACCGAGGTCGACGTGCGGGCTGAGGAGCCAGACGACGTTTGTTACACCGTTGTTGTGCAGGTAGTCGGTGGTCTGCGCGATCTGGTCTTGGAGCCACGCGTCGTCAGAGGGGATCGCCCGGAGCTCTCCACGTGGAATCGCCCGGCAGCTGACGGTCGGTGACATCCCACAGCGACGTCGTCACCAGAGCCGTCTGCGCCGACGAGTTGAACAATGCGGTGAGGTAACGCCGCATCGGGTCAGCGCACGCGTCGGGAACGGGCTCACGTTGATTGCCGTCGAGGCGCGAGCCGCCGGCACCTATCCCGCATCCGGCCACGGCCCCGTCGGTGACGTTGAACCGCCGGCCACTGTCCGACCAGGCGGCAAGACCGTCGCTGATCTGGACGGCCGTGTCGTCGCCCAACACGAGCAGCGGAACCGGGGGACCCGCCGACAGATCGGCTTTGCGATTCTTCGTCCATTGATCGCGCCACGCGTCGAGGATGGCGGGCCCGAGGTATTCCTCGGCGACTTCGCTCGAGCTGTCGTACCCGCCGCTGGCGGGCGTGGCGAAGTGCACGCCGTCGAACCGGACGTGGGCGTCCTGCTCAGGTGAGAGCTTCGAGAGCCAGTCGGCCAGGTCGACCACGACGACCTTGCCGGGACGAGCCTGGGGCAGTTGGTTCACGAGCTCGTCGTACCGGGCCATCCGCCGGGCGGGGTCGTAACCGTCGCTGGCCGTCTGGTTCGCCTTCGTGCCCGGAGGTGCGGCCGTGAGCCACACGACGATGCCGCCGTCGGAGCTCAGGACGTCGACCGCCTTCGTCATCTCCGAGAAGAGGTAGTCGTCGAACTTGGGATCGCCTGGCCCGCGCCATTGGTCGTCACCGGGCAACTTCCGGTCGACGATCTCCCACGCACCGGATTGCACCAGGGCGATGTCCGGCTTGTTGGCGTCGACCTTCTGCTTCCAGACGTTCTCCCAATCGTTGCACGTCTTGTCGTTGGTGATGATCCCGGAGCCCGGCACCCGCCTCTGCTCGGTTCGGATCACGCTGCAGCCGAGTCCGGCGAAGCCATCGACGTACACGCCGCTGCCGGTGTTCCTCATGTAGTTGGCCAGGCCCCAGCTGGTCTGCAGCGCGGTCGAGTCGCCGAACGTCGCCATGCGCGGTTGGGCGGGCGGTTGCAGCGCGGCGGGATCGATCGTGGTCGGGGGCAACGACGAGGCCTCGGCGGCGAGGGCGGCCAGCTGGTTCTTCGTGCCGTCGAAGTTGAGGTTCGAGGGCGGCGAGGTCGCGGTGAGCACCACCGCGACGACCGCGATGCCGACCGCTGCGAACGGGGCGATGCGGATGGGGCGCACGCGGAAGATCGGCTCGCCGCGCCGGATGGGCATCTCGAGGAAGCGGTACGAGAGCTCGGCCAGAACGATCGTGATCGCCCCGCCGATCAGCAGCAGCGGCCAGTCGTCGATGTGCGCCTTTTGGCGTAGGGCGAGAAACACCGGCCAGTGGTAGAGGTACACCCCGTAGGAGATGCGGCCGAGATGGCGGAGCGGGCTCCAGGCGAGCAACCAGGCCACCGGGCCCGCCGGCAGGATCGCGGCGGTGATGAGCGTGGCCGAGATCAGCGCGTAGAGCGTGAAGCCGCCCTTGTAGAGCCACGACGCGTCCTGGGGCACCTTGCTCCACAGCACGATCGCGCCGATGAGGGCGGCGAGTCCGAGAACCAACGCGGCACGCTGAACGATCCCGGGTCGCGCCAACCGACCCGTCACCTTGGCGTTGAACAGCACGACCGCGAGGAGACCGCCGATGAGCAGTTCCGATGCCCGCGTATCGGTGCCCAGATAGATGCGGTTCTGACTGAAGCCGGCGAACAGCGTGATGGCGAGCGAGCCCGCGACCAGCGCGACGAGCGTGACGCCGACGATCTGGCGGTAGTGCTTGCCGAGCTCGTGGAACCAGAAGCGTCGGCGATCGTACGTAGCGTTGCGCGACCACTTGCCCACGCCGACGAGGAAGAAGATCAGGAGCGGATAGATGAAGTAGAACTGCTCCTCGATCGCGAGGCTCCAGAAATGGAGCACCGGCGATTCGCCGGCCGCGAACAGATCGGCGTACGAGATGCCCGAAAAGATGAAGCGCCAGTTCGCGACATAAGCCAGGGATGCGATCACGTCGCCGGCGAGGTTCTTGCGTTGGATGGCGTCGGCGACGAACACGCCGAAGCAGCAACGCGAGGATCAGGCACGCGAGCGCGGCGGGCATGAGACGCCGGAAGCGACGCACCCAGAACGCCTTGAGGCTGACGCCGCCGTTTGCGGCACGCTCCGCGAGCAGGAGCGAGGTGATCAGGAAGCCGGACAGGGTGAAGAACGTCGAAACACCGAGATACCCACCAACCATCCAGCCGAACCCCGCGTGGAACAGCAGCACTCCCGCCACGGCCAGGCCTCGCACGCCGTCGAGGGCGGGGAAGTACGGCAGATGCGGGGCGCGGGGCTTATCGACGGGGGCGGGGCGAGGGGTCGGCTGGGCGCGCAGGCGCCGGGGCCACGTCAGCAACGGCCACATGCACCCCGGATCATCGTTAGATTCTTTCCTGGCTTTCGTGAGGGACTCAGGGCGCGGGAGTCCGCCCGAGCAGCCACCACTATTACCATCGCTGCGCCCGTTTCCCGAGGCACGCCGGGCGCAACTGGCCGGATCTCGGGGGTGCTCGTAGCGTGGTCGGCGCTGTGGGTGTCCCCGGTCGGGGGCCCGAATCCCGAGGGGGAACCGTGTTCGAGTGGTCCGATGAGCAGCTCATGCTGCGTGACGCCGTTCGGTCGTTCATCGAAAAGAGATCAAACCCCAGGTCTGGGAACTCGAGCACGGGGATCTTCCGCCCTACGACATCCTCCGGAACCTGTTCTCGACGTTCGGCATGGATGCCATGGCCCGGGATCGATTCAAGAAGCAGATCGAGTTCGAGAAGTCGGTCGAGGAGGCCAAGGCCAAGGGTGAGACCGTCCCCGAGAAGCCGAAGCGGCGCCCGGCGCGGGGACTCCTCGCTGACCATGATCCCGATCATCGAGCTGTGCCGGTACTGCCCCGGCATGGTCACCGCCATGGGCGTGTCGATGGGGCTGACCTCGGCGGCGATCAACAGTCGCGGCACGATCCGCCAGAAGGAACGGTGGGTCCCCGAACTGCTCACGATGGAGAAGATCGGGGCCTGGGCCATCACCGAGCCCAACTCCGGCTCGGATGCCTTCGGTTCGATGAAGTCGACCGCGAAGCGCGACGGCGACGAGTACCTGCTGAACGGATCGAAGACGTTCATCACCAACGGGCCCTACGCCGACACGATCGTGTTCATCTGCAAGCTCGACGAGGGCAACCCGCCCGAGCAACGCAAGATCCTCTCGTTCGTGCTCGACAAGGGCATGCCGGGCCTCGAGCAGTCGAAGCCGCTGAAGAAGATGGGTCTGCACTCGTCACCCACCGGCGAGCTGTTCCTCACCGACGTGCGCGTCGGCATCGATCGGTTGGTCGGCGAGACCGAGGACGTCGTCTCGGGAGGGCGCGAAGCCGCCAAGGACACGTTCTCGATCGAGCGATCCGGTGTGGCGGCGATGGCGCTCGGGATCATCCAACAGTGCCTCGAGCTGTCGATCGACTACGCCAAGAATCGGGTGCAGTTCGGCCAGCCCATCGGGAACTTCCAGCTGATCCAGGAGAAGCTGGCCCGCATGGAGATGCACCGGCTGAACGTGCAGAACTTGGTGTTCCGCTTCATCGAGATGGGGGCGGCGGGCAAAGGCCTGAGCCTCGCCGAGGCTTCGGCCATGAAGCTGTACTCGGCCCGGGCGGCCACCGAGGTCGCGATGGAGGCCGTTCAGCTCTTCGGGGGCAACGGTTACATGGCCGAATTCCAGGTCGAACAGCTGGCTCGCGACGCCAAGGTCCTGCAGATCTACGCCGGCACCGACGAGATCCAGATCACCCACATCGCCAAGGACCTCCTCCGCCGCTGACCTCGCGGCCGCCTTCGCCTCTCGGTTGACCTCAGAGAGGAACGAAGCGTTTGAGCTTGCCGCTGCTCTGGCGGTCGATCGCGGTGACGACGTCCGTGGTGACGACGGGTTGCGCCAGGCCGACGCGTCGCAAGGCCGCCGCGACGCCGCCGGCCAAGGCGGCCTCGTCGGTCGGTCCTGCGGTCACGATCGCGATGTCGGCGCCGCGCGCGGTCTGGCGCACCTGATACTCGACCAGCGTCGGATGCTGCCCGAGAACGTCTCGGAAGACGTGGGGATGAACGGTCGTGCCGTCGGGATAGGCGAACGTGTCGTCGAGGCGGCCTTGCGGATCGCCGATGCGTCGAAGCACCGAACCGCACGGGCACGGCCCGGGGACGACCTGCACCTCGTCGGTGACCTCGAAGCGGATCAACGGGAGGGCGGGGTTGTAGAGGTTGGTGACGAGGATGCGCTGACCCAGTTGGCCCGGCGGCACCGCCCGTCCGTCGCGGTCGACGATCTCGACGAGGCACAGGTCGTCCGGGAGGTGGATGCCGTGGGCGCAGCCGCCGGCGAAGAGGCCTTCGGACATGCCGTAGCCGTTGGTGATGGGAACACCCCAGACCTCGTCCAGCAGTGCCCTCGTCTCCGGCACGAGCGGCTCGGAGATGGGGTTGATCCGGCGGGGCTGGATGCGCAGCCGGCCGCGGCGTGCCTCCAGCGCGAGGCGATGGAGCACCGAGCTGTAGCCCTGCAGGATCGTCGGTTGCACCTCGTTCAATCCGGCGACGATGTCCACGAGAGGCAGGGTCACGGGCAGGAAGTGACGCGTGGTTCCCGTTCCCGAGAAGGTTCGGCCGAGGGCTCCGGAGATGTGCGTGGCCTTGTGCCGCGGCCACGACCGCGGCCACGCGGGGAACGTCGGCGAGCTCCGGATCGCTGAACCAGTCCCGCACCTGGAAGCGAACGACGGACAGGTAGCAGATCGCCCACGCTTCCCAGCCGTAGACGAACACGCCTCGTTGACCGCTCGAGCCGCCGGAGGCGACGACGTGGAACTCGTCGAAGAGATACGCGTCGCCGACGAGACGCTCCAGGTGGTCTCGCACACGCGCCCGGCCAAGACGCCGATCGGTGACGATGTCGTCGAAGTTGTCCATGAGGTCCGACTTGGTCATCACCGGCAGGGTCTCGATGTCCTCGACCGTCACGCTGTCGAGATCGATCCCCGCCAGCCGCTCTCGGTGCCAGGCGGATCGGGCGGACGCCACGCCGAGGAGGGCCCGGAGGGCACGGCGTTGCTCGGCCGCGAGCTCCGCGGGCGACCACGAGATCTCGTGCGACGTGATCCTCGAGGAGGCTGTCCGCCAGGGCGACGTGGCGCGCCCGAAGCTCCTCGTAGCCGGTCACCGACGCAGGGTAACCCGGCGTCGTGGACCGGAGGTGTATGCCGGATGGCGGTCGGACGCCGGCCAGTCGGTCGACCCGACTGTCGCGACGAGCTGCGCCTTGGAGGACACCCCGAGCTTGCGGTAGATCCGCGTCAGGTGGGCCTCGACGGTCTTGGGTGAGATGAACAGCGACGCCGCGATGTCCCGGGTGGCCGCGCCGCCCGAGGCGGCCATCGCCACCTGGTACTCCTGGGGGCTGAGCGCCTCGCCTGGCAGGTCACCGGCGGACGTGGTCGCCTTCGGTCGAAGGCCGAGGGCCCGAAGCTCGGCGTCGGCCTGGGCCCGCCAGGCCCGGGCGCCGAGCTCTTCGAATCCCGCTCGGGCCTCGTACAGCGCCTTGGCCGCGTCGCGGCGGCGCCCGGCCCGTCGCAGCCGCTCGCCCCGATACAGCTGGGTCCGGGCCAGCTCGAAGGGGTACGGCACCTCCGCGAACAGTGCCTGCGCGGTCGCGAAGCAGTCGTCGGACTCGTCGACGGAGTCGGCGCAGAGTCGCGTCGAGTCGGGCCAAGGTCGCGGCCTTGAGGGTCGACGGGTCGACCCCGACGCGGCGACGCCACGTGTCTCGCGTCGTCGCGTGCCTCGCCGGTCCGTCCCGTGCGCGCCAGGGTCTCGGCCAGCTCGGGCATGGTCGGGAAGATCGTGACGCCGCAGATGTCACGACGTTCGAGATCCGCGGCGAGCCGCTCGAGCTCGTCGAGCGCGGCGTCGGTCAGGCGGTCGCCGAGCAGCGCCAGGGCGCGGGCGTGGCGCGCCGCCAGCCAGCCGATCTGGATGTCGGCGGTGGTGGCGAGACGGAAGGTCTCGGCGACGTGCTCCTCGCATCGGGCGCGATCACCGCGTACGGCGGAGACGAGCGCAAGCGCGCTGTGCGCCTGCGCCACCGGGAACGGGCCGAGCACGAGCGGAGCGAGGTCGATCGCCTCGGACCCCGCGGCGTACGCGGCGTCGAGGTGGCCCTGCGGCAGAGCAAGCAGGTGGCGGGCCCGTGCAGCCAGGCCACGTCGGCGATGGACCCGGCGTCGCGGGCCGCGGCGATCGCCCAGCGGTAGAACGCGTCGGCCTCGGCGATCTGGTCGGCGACCATCAGGCAGAACAGCGTCGAGGCCGGCGAGATCGGTCTGACCGCTCTCCCTGATCATCCGGGCGGTCGACACGGCCAAGGCGGGATCGTCGTAGCCCGTCGCCGCGCCGGCCCGGATCACGAAGTTCGCGATCGGCGCCATTTCCGCGGTGACCTGCCCGCCGACCAGCGCCACCGCTTGATCGGCCAGGACTTTCGTGGTGGTGCCCGTCGGCGCGCATCCACGCGCACGAGCCGGCGAGCGCGGTCAGGACGGCACCGAGGAACGGGGAGGCGGCGATGATCGTCTCGCCGTGCGAGCCGAGCAGCTCGGCGGCGAAGTCGGGATCACCGGCGAGCGTCGCCAGCCGGGCGCGCGTGACGTGGATCTCGGCGATGAGCGACGGATCATCGGTCTCCTCCAGCGCGGCCTCGAGCCTCGCCCCGTACGTGATGCCGGCGGTGGCGGCCTCGGTCCCGGAGCGCAGCCAGTCGCGTGCGCGCCGGTCGCGATCGGTGCGCAACGCGCCGGCTCGCCACGCGAGCGTCGACGCCACGCCATGGTCTCCGCGGTGGGCCGCCTGCACCGACAGCGCTTCGAGCCGATCGGCGATCTCGTCGTCGGGGCCCTCGGCCGACTCACCGAAGTGGACGGTCGCTTGGTCGCGGTGCCCGGTCGCCTCGAGGGCGACCGCCAACGAGCGGTGGATCCGGCGGCGAAGCTCCGGTGTCGTCGAGGACACGAGCGCGTCGCGCACCAGTGGATGGGAGAACCGGACCGACACCGGGTCGACCTCGATCAAGCCGGCGTCCTCCGCGCGTGCGCAACGCCGCGCTCGAGTCGCCGCCTACGGCCGCGTCGATGACCGAGCGAGAGCCCTGGCTCTCGAACGCGGCGACGGTCAGGGCCAACGACACCGATTCGGGAAGCGCCCGCACGCGTTGCAGCAGCGCGGCGGCGACGTCCTCGCTGACCGACATGTGCTCGGGCAGCGGGTGCAGGCCCTCGGCGCACCAGCGGGCCGAGCTGGGCGATCGATTCCTGCAAGGCCAGCGGGTTGCCCGACGTGCGCGCCACGAGCTCGGCGAGGACGCCCGGCTCGATCTCGTCGCCGGTGCCGTCGGCCATCTCGGCGGCGCCGGCGAGGTCCAGCCCGGCCAGGTCGAGCACCGGCAGTCCGTCCAGGGGCACCGCGTCGGTCTCGCCCGATCGGACCGTCGCGACGAACGCCACCGCGTCGTCGCCCAGGCGACGCGCCGCGAAGGCCAGGGCCTGGGCCGAGCCGGGGTCGAGCCAGTGCCAATCGTCGATGAACACGATCAGGGGACCTCGTTGCGCGGCGACGGCCAGCAGACCCAGCGTCGCGGTCGCCACGGCGAACCGGTCGGGTTCTGTCGCCGGGCCGAGCGCGAACGCGCTACGGAGAGCGGCAGCCTGGCGAGCGGGAAGCGCGTCGAGACCGTCGAGCACCGGTCGCAGCACCCCGAGCAGGCCCCCGAAGCCGAGACAGGACTCGGTCGGGGCCGCCGTGGTGGTCAGCAGCGTCACGTCCGGTCTCTCGGCCATGACCTGGCGAAGGACATGAGCCACGAGTGCGGTCTTGCCGACTCCGGGTTCACCCCGGATGACCAGCGCCGCGCTCGCGCCCGCGCTGGGTGCCGACAGGACTGTCGACAGCACCTCCAGCTCCGCCCCTCGGCCACACAGCATCGACCGCATCCTACGGATAGGGGTTTCCCCGATGCGGCGGCCCGTCGGTTGGGTTCCAATCAGCACGTCACGAACAAGGGGAAGCACGTGAGCACGAACGAGCATGCGGTGGTGTCGCTCGACCTCACGGCGTCGGCAGCGACACGGCGGCGCACCCGGTGGGCGGCCGTGGCCACCGCCGGAGCGGTGCTGCTGGCGGTCGGCGGCTGCAAGTCGAGCAACGACGACTCGTCGTCCGGCGCGACCAGGAGACGACGGGCTCGGGGTCCACCGAGGTCGCGGAGGACACCCGAGCGCCGGGCGTGACCGCGGACGCGATCAAGGTCGGCATCACGTACCCCGACCTGAGCTCGCTGAAGGACGTCATCGACGTCGACAACGGTGACTACCGGAAGGCGTACACCGCGGTCATCGACTCGATCAACGCCAAGGGCGGCATCGCCGGCCGCAAGATCGACCCGATCTTCGCCCCGATCAACCCCGTCGGGGCGAACGCGGCGGCGGCGGCCTGCACGAAGCTCACGCAGGACGAGAAGGTCTTCGTGACCGTCGGCTTCTTCCTCAACGACGACGTGCTCTGCTATCTGCAGACGAACCCCACCCCGGTCATCGGCGGCGACGATGACCGCAAGAGCGCCTGTCGAAGGCGAAGGTCGCCTGGTACTCGACCGAGCCCGGCGACGACGTGGAGATCGACACGATCCGGGCGCTGGCCGAGGGCGGCAAGCTCGACGGCAAGGTCGCGGTGACCGGCGCGGCCGCCGACCAGCAGAGCCTGGACAAGACGATCAAGCCGCTCCTGGAGGAGCTGAACGTCGACGTCGTGGACACGGCGCTGAGCGACGCGCCGCTGACCGACACCAACGCGGGCTTCGCCCTGTCCGACACGATCGTCGAGCGCTTCAAGTCGAAGGGGGCGGACCAGATCCTCGTCATCGGCTCCACCGCCGGGACCGCCGTCCTGACCGCACTGGGCAAGACCGACTACCACCCGGCTGTCCGGTTCAGCACGATGAACCTGCCGGTCTCCTACGCGGCGGCGAAGGGCAGCGACCTCGCTCCGTTGGCGGGCGCGGCCACCGGTGGCCTGTTCGACGGGCAGGACAACTTCCCGTCCCTCGGCGGCGTCACCAAGGAGTGCGTCGACGTCATCGAGAAGGCCGGGATGAAGATGATCCCGGTCAACGAGGTGCCGACGGGCGAGCCGAGGAACGCGGCGGCGGCCAACTTCACCTGCATCCACCTCTACCTCCTGAAGGCGATCTTGGAGAAGGCCGGCACGGATCTCAACTACGGGACGTTCAAGGCGGCGGGCGACGCGCTCGGCCAGGTCGACCTGCCGTTCTCGCCCGATCCCTGGAACTTCGGTGCGCCGCCGCAGGCGGACGGTGATCCGAAGATCCACCTGTACGAGTGGAACGACTCCACCAACGTGTTCGAGCAGGCGAAGTAGACGTTGACCGACGCCATCAGCGGCGAGCGCGCCGATCAGCTCACGGGGACGATCCTCGGGCTGGAGGCCGAGCGGCAGAGTGTCGACGACCGTCCGACGATCGCCGACGAGGCGCTGCCGGGCGTGGGGGACGCCAACCTCTCGCTGCGAGAGGCGCTTCGGCGGGGCGGCCAGGCGACGTTCGTGACCCTCGCCTCCCTCGTCGCGCTCGACAACCTCGAGAGCGCCACGCTCGGCACGCTGTCGCCGGACATCCGCGACTCGCTGCACATCAGCAGCGGCGCGATCGTGTTCATCAGCTCGGCGTCGGGGGCCTTCCTCGTGCTCGGGGCCGTGCCGATGGGGTGGCTGGCCGATCGTTTCCGGCGCACTCGCGTGGTGGCGTGGGCGAGCGTGCTGTTCGCGGCGTCGGTGATGCTGTCGGGCCTGGCGCTCAACGCGCTGACGCTCTTCCTCACCCGGATGGGTGCGGGGATCACGAAGTCGAACCAGTTCGCCGTCCAGGCCCCGCTGCTTGCCGACCAGTACCCGATACAGGCCCGCGGTCGGGTGTTCGCAGGGATCCAACTGGCCGGGTCGGCGGCCCAGACCTTGAGCCCGGTGCTCGTCGGCGGGATCGCCGTGCTCGCCGGCGGGAGCGCGGGATGGCGGTGGGCGTTCCTGGTCCTCGCCATTCCGGCCGGCGTCGTCGCGCTGGCGGCGTTCCGGCTGCCGGAGCCGCCGCGGGGCCAGTACGAGAGGCAGGACGTGCTCGGCACGGTCGTCGAGGAGGACGCGCCGGCGCGGATCTCGATGGAAGCGGCGTTCTCTCGGCTGCTGCAGATCAACACGCTGCGCTCGACCATCGTCGCCTTCGCCGCCATGGGCTTCGGGCTCTTCACCGCGCCGGTGCTGGCCAGCCTCTTCCTGGAGCAGCAGTACGGCCTCGGCTCGTTCGGCCGGGGTGCGGTGATGACCGTCGGCGGGGTGGCGGTGCTCGCGGTGTTGCCGTTCGTGGGCCGGGCCTACGACCGGATGTATCGGCGGGACCCGGCCGCGGCGCTGCGGCTCATGGGCCTCATCGTGCTCCCGGCCGCGGCGTTCACGCCGGTCCAGTACTTCATGCCGAACGCCTGGCTCTTCGCCATCTTCTCCATCCCTGGTGCGGTGCTGCTGACCGCGTCCTTCGCGATGGTCGGCCCGATCCTCACTGCGGTGGTGCCGTACCGGCTGCGGGGCCTGGGCTCGGCGCTCGGCTCGCTGTACGTGTTCCTCGTCGGCGCGACCGGAGGGGCGCTTCTGGCCGCCCTGCTGACCAACGCCTACGGCCCGCGGGTCGCGGTGCTGGTCCTCTTCGTCCCGTCCACGGTCATCGGCGGCCTGCTGATCGTGCGCAGCTCGATGTTCATCAAGGACGACTTGGCCCTCATCGTCGCCGAGATCCGTGAGGAGGAAGAGGAGCGCCAGAAGCGCCTCGCCGACCCGGACTCGGTACCCGCGCTGCAGGTGAGCCACGTCGACTTCTCCTACGGTCAGGTGCAGATCCTCTTCGACGTCGGCTTCGAGGTGCGGCCGGGCGAGGTCCTCGCCCTGCTCGGCACCAACGGTGCCGGCAAGTCGACGATCCTGCGGGTCATCGCCGGGCTGGGCACGCCGGCCCACGGCGTCGTCCGCCTCCACGGCCGGTCGATCACGTTCGTGTCGCCCGAGCAACGGACCCGCCTCGGCATCCAGCTGCTGCCCGGCGGCCACGGCGTCTTCGACGACCTCACCGTGCGGGAGAACCTGCAGGTCGCCACGTTCATCCACCGCAACGACCCCGATGGCGCGGCCGCCCGGATCGAACGGGTGCTCGAGCTCTTCCCGGAGCTGCGCAGCGCACTCGACGCGCCGGCCGGCTCCCTGTCCGGTGGCCAGCAGCAGATGGTCGCGCTCGCCGGGAGTCCTGACCCGGGAGCCCGACGTGTTGATCATCGACGAGCTGTCGCTCGGGCTGGCACCGAACATCGTCGAACGTCTGGTCGAGATCATTAGCCAGCTCAAGGACGAGGGCCTCACGATCGTCATCGTCGAGCAGTCGCTCAACGTCGCCGCGGCCATTGCCGACCGCGCCGTGTTCCTCGAGAAGGGTCACGTGCGATTCGAGGGACCGATGGCCGACCTGATCGAGCGCGACGACCTCGCCCGCGCCGTCTTCCTCGGAGCGGAGGGCGGATGATCCTCGGCCTCACCGTCACATCGCAGGTCGTCTTCAACGGCTTGGTGCAGGGCGCCATCTACGGCGTCCTCGCCCTCGCCCTCGTGCTGGTGTATCGGACGTCGCGGGTCATCAACTTCGCCGTCGGCAACATGGGCCTCGTCGGCGCCGGGCTGCTGGTGATCCTGAACGTGAACTACGGGGTGCCCTACTGGCTGGCGCTCGGCATGGCGCTCGTCGTCGGCGCGGTCTACGGCGCGGTCATCGAGCTGATCGTCATCCGCCGGCTGTTCCGGGCGCCGCGCGTGATCGTGCTCGTCGCCACCATCGGCGTCGCCCAACTCTCGCTCGCCATCCTGAACTCGTATCCGAACCTGGTCGGCAAGGGTCTGCGGTTCCCGCTGGCGGTCGGCGCGACCTGGACGGTGGGCGGCCTGCAGGTCACCGGCGCCGCAGGTCACGGTGCTCGTGGTGGCTCCGCTGCTCGCCGCCGCTCTGGCCTGGACGCTGAGCCGCACCGCGGTCGGCCGGGTGGTGCGGGCGGCCGCCGCGAACCGGGATCTGGCCCGCCTCGCCGGCGTGAACCCGAAGATCGTGTCCACCTGCGTGTGGGCGCTGACCGGATTCATCGCCACGGTGGCGATGGTGCTCCTCGGCGGCCTCAACGCCGCCGGCGGCAGCCTCGCCACGCTCGGCCCGGCCACGCTGCTCCGAGCCCTCGTGGCGGCACTGATCGGTCGGTTCCGGTCGTTCCCGATCGCGCTCGCCGCCGGGCTCGGCATCGGGTTGGTCGAGTCCGTCCTGCGGTTCAACACGCTCGACCACCCCGGTGTCGCCGATGTCGTGCTGCTCCTCGTGGTGCTACTTGTCGTCGCTCTCCAGGGCCGGGAGCGCACCGAAGGCGAGGCGTTCTCCTTCACCCCGCGGGTCGCCGCCATGCCCGAGCGGCTGCGGCAGATCTTCTGGGTGCGGAACCTCGACCGGCTCGTCCTGCTCGTGCCGCTCGCGGTGGCCATCGCGTTGCCCTTGATCGTCACCCAGCCGTCGCGGCACCTTCTGTACGCCACGATCCTCGCCTTCGCGATCTGCGCGCTGTCCCTGACCGTCCTCACCGGTTGGGGCGGTCAGCTGTCGCTGGGCCAGATGGCGTTCGCCGGCATCGCCGCGCTCCTCGCCGCCGCCCTCACCCGGGGCCTGTCGGTGCACTGGACCGTCGGCGGTATCGAGCTGCTGGACTTCGAGCTGTACGGCATCCCGTTCGTGGTGTCGGTCCTGATCGCCGCCTCGTTCACCGCGCTCCTGGCCGTCGCGCTCGGCGCCGGCGCCCTGCGGGTGCCCGGCCTGTTGCTGGCGGTCACGACGTTCGCGTTCGCGATCGCGGCGTCGTCGTGGATCTACAACCTCGACATCCTCAGTGGTGGCAACTCGACGAGCGCGCCCTTCCCGCGGGGCGAGCTGCTCGGTCTCGACCTCCGACCGTTGCGCACCTACTACTACGCGGTCGTCGTCGTACTGGTGCTCGTCGTCGCGCTGCTCGGGCGCATCCGCCGGAGCGGAGTCGGCCGGGTGACGCTGGCCGTACGGGACAACCCGATTGCGGCGGCCAGCTACACGATTCGACCGTCGACGGCGAAGCTGCGGGCGTTCGCCCTGTCCGGCTGGATCGCCGGGATCGGTGGTGGCCTGCTCGGCGGCGTCACCCAACAGGTGAGCCTGGCCGATCCGAACTTCCTCGTCGACAGTTCGCTCGCCCTCGTGGCCATGGTCGTCATCGGCGGCATGGGCTCGACGGTCGGCGCCGTGCTCGGCGCCCTCTGGGTCATCGGCCTCCCCGCGCTCGCACCCGGCAACGCGGTCGTGCCGCTGTTGTCGTCGAGCCTCGGCCTCCTCGTGCTCCTCCTCTACTTCCCGGGTGGGTTCGTCGAGGTCGCCCATCGGGCCCGCAGCGCCCTGTACCGGCACCTCGAGCGACGCCTCCCACCGGAGGAGAAGCGGACGACCGCGCCACCGGCCGCGATCGGGCGGATGGCTCGGCCCCCCGTGACCCACGATGTCGTGCTGCGCACCACCGGCGTGTCGGTGTCATTCGGTGGTGTCAAGGCCAACGACGACGTGTCGATCGACGTGCGCGCCGGCGAGATCGTCGGGCTCATCGGCACCAACGGCGCCGGCAAGACGACGCTCATGAACGCCATCGGCGGGTTCGTTCCGGCCTCCGGCCGGGTCGAGCTGCTCGGCGAGGACGTGAGCGGCGCCCAGCCCGCCGAGCGGGCCCGCCTCGGACTCGGCCGCACGTTCCAGGCGGCCACGCTCTTTCCCGAGCTGACCGTGCGGGAGTCGGTCGAGGTGGCGCTCGAGGCCCGGGGCCGGTCGAGCCTCGTGGCCACGATGTTGTTCTCGCCCAAGGCCCGGGCCCGCGAGCAGGCCAAGCGGAGCGAGGCGGCCGAGCTGATCGACTTCTTGGGCCTCGGTCGCTACGCCGAACGCCCGATCATCGAGCTGTCGACCGGCACCCGCCGCATCGTCGAGCTGGCCGGGCTGCTCGCCCTCGACGCCCGACTGCTGTGCCTCGACGAGCCGACCGCCGGCATCGCCCAGCGCGAGTCCGAGGCCATGGCCCCGCTGCTCGTGCAGGTCCGCGGCACGCTCGACGCCGCCATGCTGATCATCGAGCACGACATGCCGCTCATCATGGGCATGAGCGACCGGGTCTACTGCCTCGAAGCGGGCCGGGTCATCGCCGCCGGCGATCCTCGCCGCGTGCGCGACGACCCCGCGGTGATCGCCAGCTACCTCGGCACCGGCGAGCGCACGATCCAACGGAGCGGCGTGGCGGCGAGCGCCGCGTCGACGAACGGCGGCGGCCTACCCGTGAGCCACCTCCAATCAACACGCCTCGACTCCGCCCGCCCGCCCGAAGCGGGCGCGACCCCACCGAGACCGCCGAGGTCAGGAAGTCACTGATGCTGAAGGCACGAACTGCAACCGGGCGGGAAGGCGGGCTATCTCCGCATCGCCACCGAGGAGGCGTTCGCGCCGGCCGAACTGTTCGCCGAGTGGCGCCGATTGCTCGACACCGGCATCGACGACCCCGGATTCCGGTCGTTCTTCGGCTTCATCCTGACCAGCGACACGCCGCGCGCCCAGTTCGTGCGGGAACGATTGCCGGATCTCGGGGAGCGACGCCTGGCCGACATGGACGCCACGGGCATCGACCGCCAGATCCTGTCGATCAGCGCGCCGGGTCCGAATCCGCTCGCGCCCGACCGGGCCGTCGCGATGGCCACGTTGGCCAACGATCAGATGGCCGTCGCCTGCCAGCAGCACCCCGACCGGTTCAGCGCCCTCGCCACCATCGCACCGCAGGACGCCGGGCATGCCACCGCCGAACTGGAGCGGTGCAAGAACCTCGGCTTCGTGGGCACGATCGTCAACTCCCACGTCGATCACGAATACCTCGACGACGCCAAATTCTGGCCGATCCTCGAGGCCGCCGAGGCCCTCGACCTGCCGCTCTACCTCCACCCCAACACGCCCTCCAAGGGCTTGATCGCGCCGATGCTCGACCTGCGACTCGAGGGCGCGATCTTCGGCTTCGCCGTCGAGACGGGCCTGCACCTGTTGCGCCTGATCGTCAGCGGCGTGTTCGACCGGTTCCCGAAGCTCCGAGTCGTGGTCGGCCACCTGGGTGAGGGACTGCCCTTCTGGCTCTACCGGCTCGACTACATGTTCAAGTCCGGGGGGCGGAGAATGCCCGAGAACCGGGCGACGAGACTCCCGAGCGAGTACCTCCGGGAGAATGTCTGGGTCACGACCAGTGGGATGCCGTGGAGCCCTTCGATCATGTTCTGTCGAGAGGTCCTCGGCCCTGACCGGGTCCTCTACGCCATGGACTACCCATGGCAGTTCGAGGCCGATGAAGTGCGGGCCCACGACGCGCTTCTCCTCGGCCCCGAGGAGAAGCGGGCCCTCATGCAGACCAACGCGGAGCGGCTCTTCAGCCTGCGAACGGAGCAGCCTTGAGGACGTCCCTCCAGGCGAAATTGGCGCTTCCGACGCCAAATGGCGTCGGTCTCGCCGCCAATTCCGCTGGAGCGGGTCTGCTACAAACTCCTACTCGTGCGCGCGCTCGTCACCGGCGGAGCCGGCTTCATCGGATCGCATCTCGTCGAGGCTCTCCTCGATGCTGGTGACACCGTTCGCGTCGTCGACTGCCTGACCGACTACTACGACGTCGGCCAAAAGGAAGCGAACCTCGATCGTCTCGCGGCCCGGGCCGGCTGCGAGATCGTCCTGGCCGATTTGCGCGACGCGGCCATCGGACCGTTTCTCGACGGCATCGACGTCGTGTATCACCACGCCGGCCAACCGGGCGTGCGGCTGTCGTGGGCCGAGGGCTTCGAGGCGTACGACTCGTGCAACATCCTTGCGACGCAACGCTTGCTCGAAGCCTGTCGCTCCGTCGAATTGGACCGCTTCGTGTTCGCGTCGAGCTCCTCGGTGTACGGCGAGGCCGTGCGGTATCCCACGGTCGAAACCGACTTGCCGCAACCGCGCAGTCCGTACGGTGTCACGAAGCTCGCGGCGGAGCACCTCTGCGGTCTGTACGCCGCCACGTGGGGCATACCCACGGTGGCCCTCCGGTACTTCACGGTCTACGGTCCGGCGCAACGCCCCGACATGTCGTTCCATCGACTCTGCGAGGCTGCGCTCGGCGGTGACCCGTTCCCGCTCTTGGGTGACGGATCGCAGGTTCGCAGCTTCACGTACGTCGGTGACGTGGTGGAAGCCAACCGCAAGGCCGGGATGGCCGACGTCGAACCGGGCACGGTCGTCAACATCTCCGGAGGCTCGAGCGTTGCGCTTTCCGAGGTCATCGATTTGGTGGGCGAGTTGGTGGGCTCGCCGGTACCGATCGAACGGCGAGGAGTCGCCGCCGGCGATGTGACCCGGACCGGCGGTTCGGTCGAACGAGCCGGCGAGTTGCTGGGTTGGGAGCCGAAGACGCAGGTGCGTGAGGGGATCGCCGCGCAGCTGGAATGGCATCGCGCCCGTCGAGCGGCCGCGAACCACTAGACACCCATCGACCGGCCGATGATCTCCTTCATGATCTCGGTCGTGCCGCCGTAGATCGTTTGGATGCGGGCATCGACGAACGATCGGGCGATGGGGTACTCGGTCATGTAGCCGTAGCCGCCGTGCAGCTGCACGCAGCGGTCGACCACGCGGTTCTGCAACTCGGTGCACCACCACTTGGCTTCGGCCGCTTCCTCGGCGGTCAGATCCCCGGTATCGAGAGCCTCGACGCAACGGTCGATGAACACCTGGGCGATGTCGATCTCCGTCTGCATCTCCGCGAGCCAGAACCGGCTGTTCTGGAACGACCCGATCGGTTGGCCGAACGCGGTGCGCTCCTTCGTGTACTCGAGCGTCCACGTGAGCGCTTGGCGCGCCGCGGCCACCGCCGACATGGCGATCGACAAGCGTTCCTGGGGAAGGTTCTGCACCAGATGCATGAACCCTTGGCCCTCTTGTCCCAACAGGTTGTGGGTGGGCACCGCGACGTCGACGAAGAACAACTCGGCGGTGTCCTGCGCGTGCAGACCGACCTTGTCGAGGTTGCGGCCGCGTTCGAAGCCGGGCATCCCGCGCTCGATCACCACCAAGCTCATGCCCTTGTGGCGCTCCGTGGGGTCGGTTTTGACCGCGGTGATCACCAAGTCGGCGTTGATGCCGTTGGTGATGAAGGTCTTCGATCCGTTCACCACATAGGTGTCGCCATCGCGCAGGGCCGTGGTGCGCATCGACGCCAAGTCGGAGCCGATCGTCGGCTCCGTCATGGCCACTGCCGTGATCAGTTCGCCCGAGCAGATACCCGGTAGCCACCGAGCCTTTTGCTCGGCCGTGGTCAAGGTGAGGAAATACGGAAGGCAGATGTCGTTGTGCAGGGTGAGCCCCAGTCCGGAGCCGGCCACACCCGCGCGCTGGATCTCCTCGCTGATGATCAAGTTGTAACGAAAGTCGTCGACGCCTCCGCCTCCGTACTGCGTCGGTGCCGACATGCACAGAAATCCGTGTGCTCCCGCGGCGAGGAACAGCTCGCGGGGGACGGCACCCGCGGCCTCCCACTCGAGGTGGTGCGGAGCGATCTCCTTCTCGACGAACGCCCGCACGGACTGCCGGAACAGGTCGTGTTCCTCGCCGAACAGCGTGCGTTGCATCGCCTGCAATCTAGTGGGGCGCCTCAGCCGGCCGGATCGAAGGTCACCTCGTAGAGGGTCGGCCAGCGCTTCCCGGTGACGTAGAAGTGGCCTGAATCCGGGTCGTAGGCCATGCCGTTGAGCACGTTGCCGCGGGCCACGTTGGCTTCGGGGTAGAGGCTCGACGCGTCGACCACACCCGTGACCACGCCGGTCGACGGGTCGATCTCGTAGATGTTGTCGTCGCCGAGGACGTTGGCGTACACCCGGTCGCCCACGCACTCGAGCTCGTTCAACTTCGCCAGCGGGGTGCCTTCGAGCTGGACCACGGTGGTACCGGTCGCGTCGAACGTGTCCGGATTGCGGAACGTCAGCGTCGAAGTGCCATCGCTCATCACCAGGCGCGTGCCGTCGTAGCAGAGCCCCCAACCCTCGGTCGCGTAGGAGAAGGTGCCCGTCTGATCGAAAGAAGCCGCCTGGTAGACGAACGCGGTGTTCTCCTGCCAGGTCAGCTGGATCAGCTGGTCGTCGACCAACGCCAGGCCCTCGCCGAAGTAGCGCTCGTCGAGGCTGTGGCTCTGCTCGACCTGCCCGGTGGGTATCGCCACTTTGCGCAGCGTGGACTGTCCCCGCAGCCCGGTGCTCTCGTACAGCTGGCCGGTGCCGGCCCACACCAATCCCTGGGTGAACGCCTCGACGTCGTGCGGGAACTGCTGGATCACGCGCACCGTGTACCTGGCCGGTCGAGCAGACGCACCGATCGTCGTGGTGGTCGAGACCGAGCCGCTCGAGCTGCCGCAACCGGCCATCAGCGCGGTCACCAGGAGCACGCCGAGGCCGCGAAGGGCAGCGGCTCGGGTCCGGATCGGCACGACGCTGATGTTGCCACTCCCGATCACGCTGCGGACCGGCACCTGGGCGCTGACTACACTCCGCCGCAGCGAACACGGGAGCCCGACATCCGGGCTGAGAGGGAGGGCACCTGCCCTCCGACCGTCAAAACCTGATCCGGGTCATGCCGGCGAAGGGACGTTCGACTCGAGTTCGCTCGTGTTCGCCTCGAGGACGAGATGACGGACCCGAACGGCAGCGACCGAGACGACGATCTGCCTTCGGCGCGCGTCCCGTCGACGGTGGTCGTGTTCACCGGTGGCGATCCGATGCGACGCGAGGTCGCGCCGCTGTTGCCCGACGATGCGTACGTCATCGCCGCCGATTCGGGATTGCACACGCGCGCTCGGCGCTGGACCGGTCGATCGATGTGGTCATCGGTGACTTCGACTCGGTGACGGCCGACGCCCTGGCGGCCGCGACGGCGGCGGGGGCAACCATCGAGCGTCATCCCGTCGCCAAGGACAAGACCGATCTGGAGCTGGCGCTCGACCGCGCGCTCGACCTGGCGCCGACGCGCATCCTCGTCGTCGGCGGGTACGGCGGTCGGCTCGACCACTTCCTCGCCAACGCCTTGGTGCTCGCGTCCGACCGATATGCGGGTGTCGCGGTGCAGGCCTACATGGGCGACGGGCAGGTGCACGTCGTGCGCGACGCGGTCGAACTGCGCGGACACCAGGGGGATCCCCTGACGCTGCTTCCCGCGCATGGTCCGGTTCACGACGTCACCACCGACGGTCTCCGCTATCCGCTGCGAGGCGAGACCCTGCACCCCGGTTCGACGCGGGGCGTCAGCAACGAGTTCGTCTCCACGCGTGCGTCCGTGCGGGTCGGCAAGGGTGTCCTGCTCGCCGTCGCACCCCGCTTCCCGATCCCCGACCGTCCCGAAGATCACGACAGCCCCGAAGCCCACAACCAATGAGTACGGAGAGGCCATGAAACCGCTGCAACCATCCCGCCGCCGTCGGTCCCGCGCATTCATCGCGATGGGATTGGTCGCGTCACTTGCGATCCTCGCCGCGGCGTGCGGACGAGAGCGGACGCAATGACGAGGCATCTACGGGCGCGACGCCGACGACGACTCCAGCGGAATCGCTGGCCGGTACGACGCTGCGGGTACTCACACACGACTCGTTCAACGTGAGCGACGAGGTGATCCAGTCGTTCGAGCAGCAAACGGGCATCACGGTCGACCTGGTGAAGGGCGGCGATGCCGTCGAGGTCGTGAACCAGGCGATCCTCACGCGTGACAACCCCCAAGGAGACGTCCTCTTCGGCATCGACAACAATCTGTTGAGCCGGGCGAACGACGCGAATCTGTTCGAGCCGTACGAGTCGCCCGGGCTGGCGACCGTCGACACCCAGTACCAACTCGACCCGGAACATCGCGTCACGCCGATCGATCGGGGCGACGTGTGCCTCAACTTCGATCGCGAGTACTTCACCTCGCGACAGCTGGCCGTGCCGCAGACCCTCGAGGACCTGACCAAGCCGGAGTACAAGGGCCTGCTCGTGGTCGAGAATCCCTCGACGTCGACGCCCGGGCTGGCCTTCCTGCTCGCGACCGTCGCCCAGTTCGGTCCCGATGGCTGGCAGGACTACTGGCAGCAGCTCAAGGCCAACGACGTGACGGTTTCGGAAGGGTGGGAGCAGGCGTACTACGACCTGTTCTCGGGGGGCAGCGGCGGGGGTGCGAGCCCGCTGGTGGTCAGCTATGCGTCGAGCCCACCAGTCGAGGTGCAGGACCTGTCCACTCCGGCCGACGAGTCACCGACCGGCGCGATCGCGGCCAGTTGCTATCGGCAGATCGAGTTCGCCGGTGTGCTGGCCGGCACCGATCATGCGGCCGCAGCGCAAGCGTTCATCGACTTCCTGCTGTCCGTGCCGTTCCAGAACGACATGCCGTTGAACATGTACGTGTACCCGGTGAACGATCAAGCGACCCTGCCCGAGGCCTTCACCAAGTACTCGGTGCAGGTCGACCAACCGTTGATGCTGTCCTCGGACGACGTCGGTGCCAACCGGGATGCCTGGGTCGAGCAATGGACGCAGATCTTCGGAACATGAGCCGGCGAACGTGATGCGGCCGGGTGTGCGGCGCGGTCTTCTGGCCTTCATCCCGGTCGCGTTCTTCGCGATCTTCTTCGCCTACCCGGTGATGGCGATCGTCGGTCGCGGCCTGCACTCGGACGGATCGTGGCACCTCGATGCGCTCGGACGCGTCGTCACCGACCCGTCCCTGCGGCGAGTGTTGTGGTTCACCCTGTGGCAGGCGACGCTCTCGACGGCGATCACACTTGCCGTCGGCCTGCCGGCGGCCTACTGCTTCGCTCGCATGCAATTCGTCGGCAAACGAGTGATCTGGGCGCTGCTGATCGTTCCCTTCGTGCTCCCGACCGTGGTCGTGGCCTCGGCGGTGCTGGGAGTTCTGGGACCGCGCAGTCCGGTCGGGGTCGACCTCAAGGGGTCGATCTGGGCGATCCTCCTCGCCCACGTGTTGTTCAACTACGCGGTCATCGTGCGCACGGTCGGGGCGTTCTGGAGCAACCTCGATCCGTCGCTGGAGGAAGCGGCCCGCGTCTCCGGAGCGTCGCAGTGGCGGGCGTTCCGCGAGGTGACGTGGCCTCTCCTGCGTCCCGCGGTCTTGGCGGCGAGCTCGATCGTCTTCCTCTTCACGTTCACGAGCTTCGGCGTCGTGTTGCTACTCGGCGGGCCGGGATTCAACACGCTCGAGGTCGAGATCTACACACAGACAACCCGACTGCTGCGGCTCGACACCGCAGCGGCGTTGGCCATCGTGCAGTTCGGCGCAGTGCTCGCGGTGCTGCTCGTGTATTCGATCTTCGCCCATCGCCGGGCGGCCACCGGCCGGCTGAGGACCGCAGCAGAGACGAGCCGACCGGTGAGCGGAAGCGGCCCGCGGTTGTTCCTCGCCGCCAACCTCGCGTTCATGGGGCTGTTGCTCGGTGTACCGCTCGGCGTCCTGGTGCTGCGGTCGTTCGACTTCGGCTCGGGCCGGTTCTGGTCGCACTACAGCGACCTCGGGTCGGCCCGGCGGGGGAGTGTCCTCTTCGTCCCGCCGATCGAGGCCGTTCGCAACTCGCTGATGTTCGCGCTGGGCGCGACGGTGATCGCGTTGGTGATCGGTGGGCTTGGCCTCCCTGGCGATCGCCGGCACGGGCTCGCGCCTGACGCGCGGTGCGCGGTGGCTCGATCTGGCGTTGATGATCCCGCTCGGGGTCTCGGCCGTGACGGTCGGCTTCGGTTTCTTGATCGCGCTCGACCATCCACCCCTCGACTTTCGCGATTCTCTCTGGTTGGTGCCGCTCGCCCATGCGTTGGTAGCCGTGCCGTTTGTGATCCGTGCCATGGTGCCGGCCTTGCGCTCCATCGATCCATCCGTGCGCGACGCGGCCGCCGTCCTGGGTGCGTCGCCGAGCCGCGCGTGGATCGAGGTCGACCTACCGATCGTGTCGCGGGCCGCCACGACGGCGGCCGGGTTCGCCTTTGCCGTATCGCTCGGCGAGTTCGGTGCAACCGCGTTCTTGTACGCAACCCGTACCGACTGGCCCACGCTCCCGATCGCGATCTACCGATTCCTCGGCCAACCCGGTCCCGAGAACTTCGGCGCCGCGATGGCGCTGTCGACGATCTTGATGCTGTTGACGGTCGTCGTCGTGCTGCTGATCGATCGACTGCGGGTCGGCTCGGTCGGCGAGTTCTGATGTTGGAGCTCGACGCGGTGTCGGTCCGTCTCGGCGATCGTGATGTGCTGTCGGACGTGTCGCTGGAGGTGGACGACGGCAGCACGGTGGCGTTGCTCGGGCCTTCGGGCTGTGGCAAGACCACGCTGCTCCGTGCCATCGCCGGGCTTCAGCCGATCGACCGCGGTCAGGTTCGCCTCGGTGGTGAGGATCTTGCGGGCACTCCGCCCCACGAACGCAACGTCGGATTGATGTTCCAGGACTACGCGCTCTTCCCGCATCGTGACGTCGTCGGCAACGTGGAGTTCGGTCTGCGAATGCGCCACATGCCGGCGGACGCACGCCGTGCGCGCGTTCAAGAGGTGCTGGCCTTGGTGGGGCTGCAGGGTTTCGAGCACCGTTCGGTGTCGGAGTTGTCCGGGGGTGAGCGCCAACGGGTGGCCTTGGCCCGAAGCCTCGCGCCCGAGCCGCGTGTGCTGATGCTCGACGAACCGCTCGGCTCGCTCGATCGCTCGTTGCGCGATCAGTTGGTGCTCGATCTCCGTGAGTTGTTCACGTCGCAGGGCCTGACCGTCATCTACGTCACCCACGACCAAGCGGAGGCCCTGGCCCTCGCTGACCACGTGGCGGTGATCGACGGCGGTCACATCGCGCAGTACGCGTCACCACCTGTGCTGTGGGCTCGCCCGGCGACGCCGTTCGTGGCGCGGTTCTTGGGCTTCAGCAACCTCGTGGCGGTGGAGGTGCGCTCGGGGGAGGTGCGCGCCCCGTTCGGTGTGATCGGCCCAGCTTCCGATGGCCTCGACTCCGGCGACCCCGAGGGTGCCGCGATCGCGCTCGTGCGGCCGACGGCGATCCGCATCTGTGACGGCGCGGGTACTCCCGCCGTCGTGCGCAGCAGCGCCTTCGCCGGTGACCACACCGTCCTGGAGTTGGCGACGACGGACGGGACCGTGCTCGAAGCCACCATCACCGGCCCGGCACCGTCGGTGGGCACGACCGTCGGTTTCGAAGTCGACGGCGCCGGCATCCAGTTGTTCGCGGCCACGGAATAGGTGCGGTGACGCGGAGACGCCAGAATGGCGGCCGTGGACATCTCCGCCACCATGCTTGCGCCGTGTTCGACCGCCGCCTTGTTCGCCGAGGTCGAGGACCTGGCGAGCTACCCGGCATGGCTCACGATCGTTCCTCGGGCTGAGGCCACTGCGGCACAGGCCAGCGATGACGGGCCGGCCTGGCTGGTGGAGTTGCGCGGTCGCATCGGTCCTCTGGCCCGTTCGAAGCGACTGCGTATGGTCCGGACGGTGCACGAGCCGGGTCACCACGTGCGATTCGAGCGCCGTGAGGTCGATGGACGCGAGCACTCGGCCTGGATCCTCGAGGCCACCGTCCACGCCGACGGCGACGACGCGAGCACGCTCGAGATGGCGCTTCACTACGGGGGATCGTTCGGCGGCTCGATGCTCGAGAAACTCCTCAACGACGAGATCGAAGCCAGTCGCCCGCGCCTGGCCGAGCGGGTGAGTGTGGCGTCCCCCGGCGGGCGCGCCATGGATGTCTGAAGAACCACGCGTGCACGCGCTCGAACTTCGTGGCGTCGGGCTCGTTCGCGACGAGCGCGCGATCCTCGACAGTGTCGACTGGAGTGTCGACGCCGGCCAGCGCTGGATCGTCCTCGGTCCCAACGGCTCGGGCAAGACGTCGCTCATGCGCATTGCCTCGCTGTACCTCCATCCCACCTTCGGCACCGTGATCGTGCTCGGGCAAGAGCTCGGCCGCACCGACGTGCGCCAGCTCCGGCGACGGGTCGGAGTGGCGAGCGCCGGGTTCTCGGATCTGTTGCGACCAACGATCACGGCGACCGACATCGTGATGACGGCCAAACATGCCGCACTCGAGCCCTGGTGGCATGAATACGACGACGAGGATCGACGCCGAGCCGTCGGTCTGCTGGAGCGTTCGGGAGTCGGCTACGTAGTGGACCGGCCGTTCGGAACGCTCTCGTCGGGAGAACGCCAGCGTGTGCTGCTGGCGCGGACCCTCATGACCGATCCCGAGCTGTTGCTGCTCGACGAACCAACCGCCGGGCTCGACGTGGCTGGTCGCGAGCAGCTCGTGGATGTGCTCGACGAGCTGGCCGCCGATCCGACCACGCCACCGACGGTGCTCGTGACCCATCACGTCGAGGAGATCCCGCCGAGCTTCACCCATGCGCTGCTGTTGCGCGACGGGGGGGTGCTGTCCAGTGGACCGATCGCCGAGGTGCTCGATGCACCGGCGCTGTCGGCGTGCTTCGGAGTGGATCTCGACGTGGAGCGCGACGCCTCCCAGCGGTGGTCGGCCCGGCTGCGTCGCAAGCCCTGACCGGTCACCGCACGCGGTAGAGGGGCGGAGATACGCTGCCCGCAGTTCGCACCCCGGCGCTCGTCCCCCAACCACGGAGCCCTCGATCAACACCGCGCTCGGCCTTCTCGCCGTAGGCCTGCTGATCGTCGTCAACGGTGTGTTCGTCGCGGCGGAGTTCGGCCTGGTCGCGGTCGATCGCAGTCGTGTCGATCACGACGCGGAGGCCGGCAGCCGCCGGGCCAAGCTCGTCCGCTCGCTGCTGCGGCGACTCTCGTTCCAACTCGCGGGGGCCCAGCTCGGCATCACCGTGACGTCGCTGATCGTCGGCCTCCTCGCCGAACCGACGATCGGTCACCTACTCGAGCCGGTGCTCGAGCCGATCGTGGGCGAGCGTGCCGTGCGCGGCGTGTCGTTGGCCGTTGCCTTCGGGCTCGTGACCGTCGTGCAGATGATCGTGGCCGAGCTGATCCCGAAAGGACTCGCGATCGCCCGGCCGGACCGCACCTCGCGCCTCCTGGCGCCGTTCATCGCGGTCTACGGCACCGTGTTCGGGCCGGTGATCCGGGTGCTCAACGGCGCCGCGAACTGGACGGTTCGACGTCTCGGCATGGAACCTCGCGAGGAGCTGTCCGACGTTCGCACGCTGTCAGAGCTCGAATTGGTCATCGCCGCGTCCCGCGACGAGGGCACGCTCGCCGGCTCCGCCTCGACGTTGTTGGCGCGATCGATCCGGTTCGGTTCGAAGACCGCGGCCGACGCGTTGGTGCCTCGGCCCGACGTCTTCGCGATCGGGCTCGACGAGTCAGCGGCCGACCTCGTCGCACTGTCGGCGCGCACCGGGCATTCACGGTTCCCCGTGCGCGGCTCCGACATCGACGACGTGCGCGGCACGGTTCTCGTGCGCACGGTCCACGCGGTGCCGTATGACGAACGGGCCTCCACCTCCGTAGCGACGCTGATGGAGGAGCCGGTGGTCGTACCCGAGACCCGAGACCTCGAAGACGTGCTCTTGGACATGCAACAGAGCCGGCAACACCTCGTAGTGGTCGTCGACGAGTACGGAGGTACGGCGGGCATCGTCACGCTGGAAGACGTCGTCGAGGAGATCGTGGGCGAGATCGACGACGAGTACGACGCACGGACACCGACCCTCACCCGCCTGGCGGGCACAGGTGAGGCAGCGGTTGCCGGAGGGCTGCACGCCGATGAGGTTCGGGACGCGTGCGGTTTCGAGCTTCCGGACGGTGACTATGAAACGTTGGCCGGCTTCGTGCTCGATGAGCTGGGCCACATCCCTGAGGTGGGCGAGCAGTTCGCATACGAGGGCTGGACGTTCGAGGTGCGGGCGATGGATCGCCATCGCGTGGCTGAGATAGCGGTGAGGGGGCCGGCCGGGTGATCTGGTTGGCCCTCGTCGCCACGCTCGGCTTGTTGCTGGTCAACGGATTCTTCGTCGCGCTCGAGTTCGCCGTGGTCGGTTCGCGGCCGACCAAGCTCGAATCGGCCGCGGCCGAGGGCGACAAGGCTGCGGAACGAGCGCTCACCACGGTGCGAGATGTCAATCTGCAACTCTCGGGTGCGCAGCTCGGCATCACCATGGCCTCGTTGGGATTGGGCGTGGTCACCGAGCCGGCGGTGGCCGAGCTGCTGAGCACCCCGCTCGGATGGTTCGGTCTCGGTCACGATGTCGCTCACGGTGTCGCCGTGGTGGTTGCGCTGACCATCGTGGTGTTCTTGCACATGGTCATCGGCGAGATCGTGCCGAAGAACATCGCGTTGACCGATCCCGAGAAGACGCTCGTGCGCGTGGCTCCGCTCAATCGCCTGTACCTCGGCGTGTTCCGTCCCATCATCCGAGTGCTCAACTGGTTCGGGAACAAGGGTGTACGCGCGTTCGGCGTGGAGCCGCGCGATGAGCTGACGTCCGCGCACACCGCGGACGAGCTCGCCGTCATGTTGGCGGCTTCGCGCCAGGAAGGAATGATCGAGGACTTTGCCGCGGATCTCTTGGCGGGCGTGCTCGACTTCGGCGGTCTGACGGTTGCGGATGTGATGGTGCCCCGCACGTCGATCAGCTTCGTCGAACAGACCACGACGGTCGCCGAGGCCGAGCGTGCAGTGGTGGAGCGAGGTCACTCTCGGCTGCCCGTGGTCGGTCGCGATCTCGACGACGTTCGTGGTTTCATCCACGCCAAGGACTTGTTGACCCTGCCGCCGTCCGCCGCAGACGGACCGGTGCCACCGTCGTTGACGCGTCGGATGCTGGTGGTGCCCGAGCGACGGTCGCTCGAGGACCTGCTGCTGACGATGCGGCGCACCCGGGTGCACTTCGCGCTGGTGACAGCGCCCACCGGCGGTGCCGATGGCGATCAGGGGCGGACCGCCGGGGTCGTCACCCTCGAGGACCTGCTCGAGGAGCTGGTCGGCGACATCCTCGACGAATCCGATCGGGAGCGCACGGTCGGCCATCCGGCCCGCCGTTCGTGGGACACCGAACCCGAACCCCAAGTTCCCCACGACCAACACCAGCAACGGCCATCCCAGGAGCAACAGGACTAACGGGGGGATTGCTAGGGTCTGCCGCCGTGCGCAGCCGGTTCACCCTTGCGTTCGTGGTGGTGGCGGGCCTGATGGCCGACCGTTGCGCGGTACCGCTGACGTGAGCTCGCGTTCCGCCGAGCTCGCCGAGCCACTAGGCGTGTTCCTCGGTGGTCGGGTCGAGGATGTCGTTCGTCTCTCGGGCGGGGCGTCGCGAGAGACGTTCGCGTTCACCCTGTATCGAAAGAGCGACCCCCCGCAGCCGCTCATCTTGCAGCGCGTGCGGGTCGGGCCGGTCGCAGGCGCATTCTCGATGGAGGACGAAGGCGCACTGTTGCGCGCCGCGGCTGCGGCCGGTGTGCCGGTCGCGCCTTTGGTGGCGGCCTCCGACGACGGGTCCGTCGTGGGAACGCCGTTCATCGTCGTGCGCAGGCTCGACGGCGAGACGATCGCTCGTCGCATCCTGCGTGACGATCGCTACGCCGAGGCTCGACCGGTGATCGTCGAGCAGAGTGCCGAGGCGCTGGCGCGTGTCCACGTCATCGCACCGGGCGATGTCCCGAGTCTGGCCGCGCAGGACCAGCTCGGTTCACTGGTCGATCTCTACGACATGCTGGCGCCCACGATGGGCCCGCACCCCGCGTTCGAGTTGGGGTTCCGGCAGCTCGAAAGATCGCGGCCGGCTTCACGCGACGACGCGGTACTGCACGGCGACTTCCGGCTCGGCAACCTCATCATCGACGAGCGCGGCTTGGTCGCGGCGATCGATTGGGAGTTGGCCCACCTGGGCGATCCGCTCGAGGATCTGGCCTGGTTCTCGATCCGGGCATGGGCCTTCGGCGGCGAAGGTGAGGTGGCCGGGCTCGGTTCGATCGACGAGCTCGTCACGGCCTACGAACGGGCCAGCGGAACGACCGTCGATCGTCCCGCGCTCCAGTGGTGGCGGGCGGTCGAGACATTGCGCTGGGGTGTGATCTGCATGCTGCAGGCGCACACGCATCTCTCGGGTGCGTCCCGGTCGGTGGAGTTGGCGACCATCGGCCGGCGCGTGTGCGAGACCGAGTACGACCTGTTGAGGTTGTTGCGATGACCGCACCGCACGATCGACCGCACGCCGAGGAGCTCGTGGCGTCGGTTCGCGAGTTCCTCGAACGAGACGTGATGGACGCGACCGAAGGACGCGTCCAGTTCCACACGCGTGTCGCCATCAACGCCTTGCGAATGGTCGAGCGCGAACTGGCCGAAGGCGACGTGATGGCGATCGAACATCAGGCTCGCCTCGATGTGCTCGGTGCGCCGGACGATGCGGCGCTGGCGGTGGCGATCCGCGAGGGGACCTTCGATGATCGTTGGGACGAGGTGACGCTCGCGGTCTACGAGTCGGTGGTCGAGAAGCTGCGCATCGCGAACCCGGGTCACCTGGACGACGACGAAGGCGCAGGCTGAGCAACCGGTGATCTCGCGAGGACTGCGGTCAGGCACCGATGGCGTGGTAACCGCCGTCGACGTGGATGATCTCGCCGGTGGTCATCGGGAACCAGTCCGACATCAACGCCACGCACGCTCGAGCGACGGCGCTCGAGTCCTTCACGTTCCAACCGAGTGGGGCGCGATCCGACCAGACGTCCTCGAACTGTGAGAAGCCGGGGATCGAGCGCGCCGCGATCGTCTTGATCGGTCCGGCGGCGACGAGGTTGACGCGCACGTGCTTCGGGCCGAGGTAGCGGGCGAGGTACCGGTTGGTCGATTCGAGCGCGGCCTTCGCCACCCCCATCCAGTCGTAGGCCGGCCACGCGACAGCAGCGTCGAAGTCGAGGCCGACGATCGATCCACCCTCGGTCATCAACGGCAGCACGGCGTCGGCCAACGCCTTGAGCGAATAGGCCGAGATGTTGACGGCCACCCCGACGTCCTCCCACTTGGCGTCGAGGAACGTGCCGCCGAGGCAGACCGGCGGGGCGAAGCCGATTGCATGCAACGCGCCGTCGACCCGGTCCCATCGGCCGGCGAGGAACTCGTGCACCGCCTCGGGATGCTCGGGATCGGCCACGTCGAACTCGACGATCTCCGGTTCGGTCGGCAGCTTCCGGGCGGCTCGCTCGGTGTGCTTGCGGGCTTTGCCGACCGCGGTGATCACGATCTCGGCGCCTTCTTGCTGAGCCAGCTCGGCTACGCCGAAACCCAGTGATGCATCGGTGAGCACACCGGTGATCAGCAAGCGCTTGCCATCCAACAGACCCATTGATTCCACCCCATTGATTCCTACGGCCGACGGTTGGTGGTGCACGTTACCCACCTCGTCTGGACCCGTTGCCGTCCTCTTCCACTACATTCATCCCGTGCAGATCGGCATTCTGGGTGCAACGGGTCCGGCAGGGAGCGGCTTGGCCGCTCGGCTCGCTTCGGTGGGATTCGAGGTCGTGGTCGGTTCGCGGTCGCGCTATCGCGCCATGGAGGTGCGAGACGCGCTGCTCGATGCCTGGCCGGATCGAGGTCTCGCCATCGACGCCGCCGACAACGAAGGCGCGGCGAACGCCGAGGTCGTGGTCATCGCCACGCCATGGGATGCGGCGGCGGTGACGGCCAAGTCGGTGGCGACGCAACTGCAGGGCAAGGTGGTGATCTCCATGGCGAACGCGCTCGCCAAGGTCGGCCACGAGTTCCAGCCGTTGGTTCCGCCGCGTGGTTCGGTCGCGGCGAGCGTGCAGGCGGCCGTGCCCCGATCGCGTGTAGCCGCCGCGCTGCATCACGTGCCGGCGAAGGAGCTCGGCGATCTCAACGCACCGGTCGAGAGCGACGTGCTGATCTGCTCCGATCACATCTCCGCGACCGAGGCGACGATCGACATCGTGGCCAAGATCCCGGACCTGCGGCCGCTCGACGCGGGCGAGCTGTCGAACGCGGCGCCCATCGAGGCCTTCGCCGCCGTTCTGCTCCAGCTGAACATCCGCTACAAGACGCGAGCGGCCGTCCGGTTCACCGGGATCCACACCGACCACTCCTAGCGACCGGGCCCGGCGGACGAGCCGATACCCTTCTGCGGCAATGGCCTCGCCCATGCCCGCTCGGCGGGAATCCGAGCCGATGCGGCTGTACGACACGGCCCGTCAGGCGGTAGTCCCCTTCGAGCCCGGCGAGATCGTCACCATGTACACGTGCGGCATCACGCCGTACGACGCCACGCACCTCGGTCATGCCGCGACCTATCTCACCTACGACGTCCTGCAGCGCCGCCTGATCGATCGCGGTCACACCACGAGGTGCGTACGCAACGTCACCGATGTCGACGACGACATCTTGCGCAAGGCACGCGAGCTCGGTGTCCACTATCTCGATCTGGCCGCGGCCGAGACCGCGCGATTCGACGCCGACATGCGCAGCCTCGATGTCCTCGATTGTTGGAGCGAGCCCCGTGCTACGTCGGCCATCGCCGACATCCGTGGCTTCATCGGCATGGTGCTCGATCGCGATCACGCGTACGTCAGCGGTGGGGCCGTCTACTTCGACGTCAACAGCTTCGAGCGATTCGGTCAGGTCAGCCATCTGGATCGCGACGAGATGCTCGCTCTGGCTCGCGAACGAGGTGGCAATCCCGACGATCCGAACAAGCGCGACCCGCTCGACTTCGTGTTGTGGCAGCCGTCGGCTGATGATGAGCCGGCTTGGGAGTCCCTTTGGGGTCCCGGTCGTCCGGGTTGGCACATCGAGTGCTCGGCCCTGGCCCTCCGTGAGCTCGACACCACGATCGATCTCCACGGCGGCGGTTCCGATCTCATCTTCCCGCACCACGAGTGCGAGGCGGCCCAGTCGGAGTCGGCCACCGGCCAGCCCTTCGTCCGTCATTGGATGCACCAGGCGATGGTGCGCATGGACGGCGAGAAGATGTCGAAGTCGCTCGGCAACCTGGTGTTCGTGAGCGATCTGCTCAAGACCTATGACCCGCGTGCCATCCGGCTGGCGTGTGTCTCGCACCACTACCGGGACTCATGGGAGTACGACGACGACCTGATGCCGGCGGCGGCCGATCGCTTGGAACGGTGGTCCCAGGCCGCGGCGGCGGGAGCCAGCGCCCCCGAGCTGCTCGAAAGTGTGCGGGCCGCGCTCGACGACGACCTCGACACGCCCGGCGCGGTTGCGGCCATCGACGCGGCGGTCGCCACGGGCTCGGATCCGTCGGCCGCGGCGGCCCTCCTGGGCCTCGAGCTCTAGGTCGCCGAGCCTCGCCTGCCACTTGATGACAACTGCCTGACTGGCGCGCACAAAGCTGAAAGAATCCCCCCATGGCACGCGAAGCCGGGCAGCTCTACACCGTCGCCCGGGCCGTGCTGGTTCCCTCGTTCAAGTTCCTGTGGCGGCTCGAGCTCGAAGGCGGCGAGCACATCCCCGAGACCGGTGGTGCGATCTTTGCTCCCAATCACCTGTCGGTGCTCGACCACTTCGTGCTGGGCGCGGCGTTGCCGCGGCGCATCACGTTCGTCGGCAAGGCCGAGTACATGGACAGTTGGAAGACGAAGTACATCTTTCCCGCCCTCGGCATGATCCCCATCGACCGCTCGGGCGGGTCGGCGGCGGAGGGCGCGTTGAACGCGGCCTGCACCGTGCTCGGCCAGGGTGAGTTCTTCGGCATCTATCCCGAGGGCACCCGGTCGCGCGACGGCAAGTTGCATCGCGGCCACACGGGTGTGGCCCGGCTCGCGCTCCGCTCTGGCTGCCCGATCATCCCGGTCGGGCTGCAGGGCACGCTCGAGGTGCAGCCAGCCGACGCCTCGATGCCCCGACCGTTCCGGATGATGCGGGTTCGCATCGGTCGGCCGATCGACACGGCGCGGTACGCCGATCGCGCCGGCGATCGCATGGCGTTGCGCCAGATCACCGACGAGGTCATGTTCGAGATTCGCGGTCTGTCGGGCCAGGAGTACGTCGACACCTACGCCACCAAGACGTCGGAGAACCTGCCGTCGGCCGAGCCGGTGAAGATCGTGCCGGACCGGCCCGCCGAGGGCTCGGGCAACGGGGCCGACGGTGCGGCGCTCGTCGGCCGACGTGTTGCGAGCCGCGGCGAGCTGAGCGGCACCTAACTCAGTCCTGGGCCCAACGCACCGACCGGTAGGCTCCTGCTGTTATGGCTCAACCCGACGTACCTGACTCCGATGCGACACGGCCAGATCACGGTGGCGCTCCCGGACGGGTCGTCGAAGACCCTGCCCGAAGCGGCGACCGGGGCCGATCTGGCCGCGTCGATCGGCAAGCGGCTGGCCAAGGATGCCTTGGTGGTCGAAGTCGACGGCGAACTGCGTGACCTCAATCGACCGCTGCCCGACGGGTCCGAGGTGCGCGTCGTCACGGCGACGTCGGATCAAGGGCGAGAGGTGCTGCGTCACAGCACGGCGCACGTGCTGGCCCAGTCCGTGCTCGACCTGTTCCCCGGAACCAAGTTCGCGATCGGTCCGGCCATCGAGAACGGCTTCTACTACGACTTCTCGCTGCCCGACGGCGGCACGTTCAGCGACGGCGACCTCGAGGAGATCGAAGCGCGCATGCGCGAGATCGTGGCCGAGAACCAACCGTTCGTGCGCGACGAGTGCGCGATCGACAAGGGCCTCGAGATCTTCGCCGACCAACCGTACAAACGCGAGATCATCGAGCGGGTCGACGCCAGCGAGGTGTCGTCGGCCGACACGGTGAGCACCTACCGCAACACCGAAGGCTTCGTCGATCTGTGCCGCGGCCCGCACGTGCCCACCACGGGTCGGCTCGGCAGCTTCAAGCTGCAGAAGGTCGCCGGCGCCTACTGGCGTGGTGACGAGACCCAGCCGATGTTGCAGCGCATCTACGGCACCGCGTGGGAGAACGACAAAGCTCTGGCCGAGCACCTGCATCGGCTCGAAGAAGCCGAGAAGCGCGATCATCGCAAGCTCGGCGTCGAGCTCGACCTGTTCTCGTTCCCCGAAGAGGTCGGTTCGGGCCTGGCCGTCTTCCATCCCAAGGGCGGCATCGTTCGCCGGCTCATGGAGGACTACAGCCGCGTTCGTCACGAGCAAGCCGGCTACGAGTTCGTCTACTCGCCCCACATCACCAAGGGTCAGCTGTTCGAGAAGTCCGGCCACCTCGATTGGTACGCCGAGAGCATGTATCCGGCCATGGAGATGGACGGAGGCACGGACTACTACCTCAAGCCGATGAACTGCCCGTTCCACATCCTGATCTACCAGAGCCATCTGCGGTCGTATCGCGAGCTGCCGCTGCGGTTCTTCGAGTTCGGCACGGTGTACCGCTACGAGATGTCCGGTGTGGTGCAGGGTCTCACCCGTGCCCGTGGGTTCACGCAGGACGACGCCCACATCTTCTGCTCGCGTGAGCAGATGCTCGACGAGATCGTCACGGCCCTGAACTTCGTGCTTGGACCTGCTTCGTGACTACGGGCTCGACGACTTCTACCTCGAGCTCTCGACCAAGCCCGAAGAGAAGGCCGTCGGTACCGACGAGGAGTGGGACGAAGCCATCGCCGCGCTGCGCGAGGCCGCCGAGCACGATCGACCTCGAGATGGTGCTCGACGAGGGCGGTGGTGCCTTCTACGGCCCCAAGATCAGCGTGCAAGCCCGTGACGCCATCGGCCGCAGCTGGCAGATCAGCACCATCCAGCTCGACTTCCAGCTGCCGCAGCGCTTCGACCTCGAGTACGTGGCCGCCGACGGTGAGCGGCGCCGCCCGGTGATGATCCACCGGGCCTTGTTCGGCTCGATCGAACGGTTCTTCGCCATCCTCGTCGAGCACTACGCCGGTGCGTTCCCGGTTTGGCTCGCGCCGGTGCAGGTGCGAGTGCTGCCGGTCCGCGACGACCACGACGCCTACGCGTCGCGATTGGTCGATCGCCTCCAGGCCGAGGGCTTCCGCGCCGACATGGTCGAGGCGAACGAGCCGCTCGGTGCGCGCATCCGACGAGGCAAGCTCGAGCGGCTGCCGTACGTGTTGGTCGTCGGCGACGACGATGTCGAGCACGGCACCGTCGGCGTCAACCCCCGCGGGGGCGAAGTCGAGCGTGGCGTATCGGTCGATGCCTTCATCGACCACCTGGCCGCCGACTCCCTCGCCCACATCTGACCGGTTGACCGTGGGCGGCCAGTTCGAGCACCTGTGGGCCGGGTGGCGCGCCTCGTACATCGAGTCGGTCACCGGCGGCGAGCCGCGACCTGAACCACCGGGCGAGGGTTCGCTCTTCGAACGGTTGCTGCGGCTGCCCGATGACGAGGCCTTCGTCGTGTACCGAGGCACGCGCTGCAGTGCGCTGCTCAACGCCTATCCGTACACGAACGGTCATCTGCTGGTGCTGCCCAACCGGGCGGTCGAGGAACTGAGTGAGCTCGACGCCGACGAGATGACCGAGCTGTGGTCGGTCGTCCGCGACGGCGTGGCCGCGTTGCGCGCCGCCTACGGATGCGACGGGGTCAACGTCGGGATGAACCTCGGTGCCGCCGCCGGGCGCCGGTGTGCCCGAGCATCTGCATGCCCATGTGTTGCCGCGCTGGCACGGCGACACCAGCTTCACGACCACCGTCGCCACCACCCGCGTGCTCCCCGAACCGCTCGACGTCAGCTGGCAGAAGCTCCGCACCGCCTGGCCCACCACCCCCGTCCAAATGGCGCTCCCGGACAAATGGTGTCGCTGCGCCAGTCGGCCACGTCAGGGCAGGAGCGGGCCCACAGGCTCACGTCGGCGGTGCCGAACGACTCGCGGGAGCACAACGTGCGGCCTTCGGGCACCACGGCCGATCCGGTGTCGACGAACTTCGGGTTCTCGTCGAGGAAGCCGCTGACGACCCACACGCGGTCGATCGACGCGCGAGCGCGTCGCGCCATTGCGCGGGATCGATGGCGGCTTCGTCGGCGAGACCGTCGCCCATGCGACGAGGCTCGTCCCACCACCAGTCGGTGTAGAGCGCGTCGCTCGGGCTACCCGGCCGAGGATCGATGACACCGTCGGGCAGATCGTCGGCGGCGTACCACTGGAGGGCGCCGAGCTCCTCGTTGTAGGGCAGGAAGATGGCGTCGCCCGGCTGGACCCTGGCCGCGACGTAGGCCGCGGCCTCGTCCGATCCGCCCGCGGTCGTGGGTGTCGAGATCGGGATGCTGGGCGACGATGACCGCCGCCAGCAGCGTGGTGAAGGCGATGGCGAGGATCGGTCGGCGGGGGAGCGCGCTCACGGCCACACCGATGAGCAACGCCATGGGCGGAAGCACCGCCTGGAAGTAGCGGGCCAGGAACATGGGCTGGACGGTCGACAACACGAGGGCTGCGCCGAGGGGCACCACGACGGACGCGGACACGAGCACCCCCGGCCACGCCGCGACGCCGGTGCCCTCGCGCCGGAGATGCACGCACGAGAGCACGATGCCGGCGACCACGAACGCGCCGACCAGCACGAGGGTGGCGTTGCTGCCGCCGGTGAGCGTGCGGAGCGTGTCGGTCACCTGGCTCGTCGACAGGCTCGGTATCCAGCGCACTCCCTCCGCACGGTTGGCCGACGAAGTGATCAGCCGCCACGCCACGAACGTGAAGCCGACCGCCGCGCTCACCGCGAGGGCGGGCTTCCACGGAACCTTTCGACCCAAGGCCAGCAGCGACACCAGCTGCGCGCCGATCGTCAACAAGGCGAGCTCGTGCGCGAAGTAGGCGAGCACCGCGAGCACGCCGTACCAGATCCACCATCGCCGGCGTTCCTCGGTCACGGCCCGATGGAGGACGAGAGCGGCGAGCAGCGTGAGCAACACCATCAGCGAGTAGCCGCGCACCTCGGTGGCGTACCGGGTGGTGAACCCGTGCACCGCGAGCACGACGATGGCAACCGTCGCGGTGGTGAGATCGAAGAGGCGCCGGCCGAGGAGATAGGTCGCGCCGAGCGCCAGGCTGCCGAAGAGGACGGGCAGCACCCGGAGGAGCCGATCGCTGGCGTCGAGTTGGGCCACGGGCCACAGCAGTGCGTGGAACAGCGCCATGTTGGGCTCGCCCCCGCCGGTGACGAAACGGACGAAGCTCGGGAACGGCAGCGACGAGATGCGCACCGAGGTGGCCTCGTCCAACCACAGTCCGTGCGGAGCGGTCCAGAGGATCACCACGAAGGCGACCGCGCTGATGACCGCGGCGTGGAACAACGGTGCTCGGAGCAGGGGATCGTCGCCCCGCCATCCGTGCGGTCGCGCCGTCTCGACGGTCGCGCCCGTCGGCGCAGGTGACGTCAACATCGTGATCTACAACGGTACAAGGGCGGCCCGGGTTGAGGGTTCGATGCAGGGTCGCCTACCGTCGCCGCGGTATGGCTGACGAGGACGAACCGGTGCCGAGCGGCAGCCCGACGACGCCGTTGTCCGATGCCGACATCCGCGACGCGCTGCCCTCCGATCTCGACGCGAGCGGCTACGTCGGTCCGTACCTGTTCCCCAACAACAATCGGCGGCGCATCCCGGCCATCCTCTACTGGGTCATCGCCCTCGGGTGTCTCGTGCTCTGGTTCACGACGAAGGACAGCAGCCCCGTTCTCGTGAACGTCGGCTATGTGGCCGCTGCCATCGCGCTCACGCTGATCGGCGCGTACAGCTTCCTCGTCGGTTGGAACCTCGACGTCGACGAACGCGACGCGTTGGTGATCGCAACTCGTCAGGTCGGTTTCCCGGTCGGCCACGCGTCGGCCCAGATGGGATGGCGCGGGCTGCTCAGCCGACCGACGTGGCGCATCCTCGTCTACTCGGCCGACGACCCGCCCGAGAAGCGCGGGCTCGTCCTCGTCGACGGTGTCGACGGTGAGGTCGTCGAATGGTTCGTCGAGGACAACCCCGAGGACTGGAGCAAGCTCGTCTCCTGAGCCCCACTACTCCCTCGCCGAACTTGGTACAGATTCCGTTGCCGGGGCAACGGAATGTGTACCAAGTTGGGTCAGCGGACGGCGGCGAGCGTGTGTTCGATGTCGCTCAGGCCGGTCGTCCCACGCGCACGGCCTCGCGTGCCACGTCGATCGCGCTGACCGACACCACCCCCGGCGACGGTGCCGGTTCGGGTCCACCCGTCGGCTCGGCACATGGTCGACGGCCTCGGCAGCGTTGCCGGCTTCGTCGGCGAAGAACTCCAACGCGTCCGCGAGGTCCTCGGGCGGGGCGTGTCCCACTGCCGCTCGGCGGGATCGATCACCGCGGCGTGCACGCACCGGCGTGGGATTCACCGAGATCTGGTGCAGCGCTTCACCGAGCACGACCAGCGTGCGGGTGACGTCGGAGAGGATCTGGATGCTCGATTCGACCGTCGGGCCCGACCCGGTGCGCGAGCTCGTCGACGTCGTCATCGTCGATGGGCCGCAGGCGCCCTCGGTAGCGGCGGGGATAGGACCGCAACGCGGCGACGGCGTCGCTCGGTGCCAGCCGCGAGAGGTCGATCTCGCTCACGCGTCCTCCGCTTGCGGTCGCGACGCTGCTCACCAGATGTTGGGGCAGCACGTCGTAGTGGTCGTGTTCGGCGTTGAACCAACCTCGACCGCCGGTCTTCGATCGCAGATCGATGGCGTAGCGCTGGATCTCCGCCGTCGGCACCTGCGCCACGATCGTCGTGTGGTCCTCGTCGGCGAGCTCGGTGCCCTGCACACGGGCCCGGCGCGAGTTGAGGTCGCCCATGACGTCGCCCTGCAGGTCGTTCGGCACGGTGACCTCGAGGAGTCGAGATCGGCTCGAGGATCACCGGCCCGGCCTGGCCCATCGCGTCCTTGAACCCAACGCGTCCCGCCATCTTGAAGCTCATCTCCGACGAGTCGACCGAGTGGTACTTGCCGTCGAAGACTGTCACCTTCACGTCGACGACCGGGAAGCCGAACACGCCGCCGTCGGCCATCGTCTCCTCGATGCCCTTCTCGACCGCCGGGATGTACTGCCGGGGGATGGCGCCGCCGACGATCTTGTCCTCGAACACGAAGCCCTCGCCCCGGTGGAGCGGCTCGACCCGGAGATTGGCCACGCCGAACTGACCGTGACCGCCGGTCTGCTTCTTGTACTTGCCCTCGGCCTCGGCCTCCATCGAGATCGTCTCGCGGTACGGCACGCGGACGTCGTCGGTGGCGACGCTCACGCCGAACTTGCGCTCGAGCTTCTCGAGCGTGATGTGCAGGTGCGTCTCGCCCATGCCCTTCAGCAGCGTCTGATGGGTCTCGTCGTTGCGGTCGACGACGAGCGCCGGGTCCTCGTCGGTGAGTCGGTGGAGCGCGTTGGCCAGCTTGTCGTCGTCGGCCTGGGTCGCGGCGCGGACCGCGATGGCCAGTACGGGCGCGGGCCATTCGATGCTCGGGATCACGACCGGCTTGCCCTTGGGTGCGAGGGTGTCGCTGGTGCGGGTGGCGGTGAGCTTGGCCACCGCGCCGAGATCGCCGGCGGGGATCGCGGTCACGTCGAGATGGTCGCGGCCGCGCAAGGTGAACAGCCCGTGCAGTCGCTCGTCGGTCGACGATCGGGTGTTCGACAGGTGGTCGTCGGGCTTGATCGTGCCCGACAGCACCTTGAAGATCGAGAGCTGCCCGACGTAGGGATCGGCGATCGTCTTGAACACGAACGCCAACGGCTCGGCGGTCGGATCGGGCTTGACGTCGACCGTCGATTCGCCGGCCCGCACCTCGACCGGCGGCCGATCGAGGGGCGACGGCCCGATCTCGCAGATGAAGTCGGCGAGCCGGTCGATGCCGACGCGCTCGGTGGCCGAGCCGCAGACGACCGGGAACACGCTGGCGTCGTCGACGCCGATGGCCAGCGTGTGCTCGAGCTCGTCGACGCTGGGCATGTCGCCGTCGAGGTAGCGCTCGAGCAGCTCGTCGTCGGCGACGACGATGCCCTCGACGAGGTTGTCGTGCACCTCGTGCTCGTGCGCTTCCATCTCGTCGGGGATCTCGCCGACGGTGGGATTGCCGTCGGCGTAGATGTGCGCCTTGTCGGTGAGCAGATCGGCGATGCCGTTGAACGTCGGCCTCTTCACCGATCGGGAGCTCGAGCGGCGCGACGCCGGCGCCGAAGCGCGTGCGGCACTGCTCGAGCGTGCGTTGGAAGCTGCGCGCTCGCGATCGAGCTTGTTGACGAAGATCATGCGCGGCAGGCCGAGCTTGGCGGCCGCGCTCCACAACCGTTCGTGTCTGCACCTCGACGCCTTCGACCGCGCTCACGACGAACACCGCGAGATCGGCGACGCGCAACGCGGCCAGCGCCTCGCCCTCGAAGTCGGCGTAGCCCGGGCGTGTCGATGAGGTTGATCTTGTGGTCCTTCCACTCGACCGGCGCCAGCGCGAGCGACAGCGAGATCGTCGCTTCTGCTCTTCGGCGTCGAAGTCGCAGACGGTGGTGCCATCCTCGACCCGGCCCATGCGACTGATGGCGCCGGATTCGAAGAGCAGCGCCTCGGCGAGGGTGGTCTTCCCCGTGCCGCCGTGACCGACGAGCGCCACGTTTCGGATCTTCTCCGGTGGGACCTGCTTCACGGACATCCCCCTTCGTCTGCGACTCCCGAGCGTTCGGGCGGGAGTCGAGAATGCCCAGCCTATGAGGTCTTATTCGCTCTGTCTCGGGCGCCGGCGTGCGCGTCGGAATGACGGCCGGCCGTGCCCGTGACGCAGGTCCACGACTCGCGGCGGAGCGCTGGTACCCTCGCTTCGACCGATTTCCCGGCCCCCAGGAGGAGCCGATGCTCGACGGACGCTGGCGGACGAGCTTCGAGAAGGGTCTGCGCCCGGTCGGAGTGAGCCTGCGCCGCACCGGCATCACCGCTGACCATCTCACCGCGCTCGGCGCGCTCATGAGCGTGTTCGCCGCGGTCGCGATCGGATTCGGCTACCTCGCGCTCGGCTTCGCGCTGCTGCTGCTCACGGCGATCCCCGATGTGCTCGACGGCGCGGTGGCCAAGGCGTCGGGTACGGCGTCGCCGCGCGGTGCGTTCTTCGACTCGGTCATGGACCGGGTGTCCGACGCGTTCCTGCTCGGTGGCACGGCCTGGTACCTCGCCCGCGAGTACGGCGGCTACTGGCCGCTGCTGCCCATGGCCGTGCTCGGCGGCGTCGATGCTCATCTCCTACGAGCGGGCCAAGGCCGAGTCGCTCGGCTTCGACGCCCGCGGCGGCACTCATGGAGCGGGCCGAACGGCTCGTCGCCCTCGCCATCGGTCTGCTGTTCCCGGTGCTGCTCATCCCGATGCTGTTCCTGATGCTCGTGCTCACCGTGTTCACCGCCGTGCAGCGGTTCATGAAGGTGTGGCACCAAGCCAGCGTCGATCGGCCGACCCCGAGCAAGCGGCCGCGCCGTGACCGGCGATCGAGCCGGCGTGGTCCTCGCCTCGACCGGCGCGAACCGCACGTCGTCGGCCTGGCAGCGTCGCCCCCGCAAGACCGACTAGACCTCTGCCTCGATGACCACGCGCACCGGCGCGGGTCGACGGGCTGAACGCATGGGTTTCGAACCGGTCTCGGCGGGGTACAAGACAGCTTCCGCGTACGTGCGAACCGTCCCGCGCGAGGTGTCGACGATCAGCGCCGAGGTGGCGAGTCGCATCGCGATCGAGGTGTCGCCCGAACGGCGTCTGATCGTCGAACGCAATCTGCAACGGGTCTACGGGCCGAGCTATCGCGGCGCGGCGTTGCGGCGATCGGTGCTCGCGACCTTTCGCTCGTACAGCCGGTACTGGATCGACTCGTTCCGGCTTCCCGACCTGTCGCCGGCCGAATCGACGCCGGCTTTGCTTTCGACGGCGTGGGTCAGATCTACGACGCACGAGCGAGCGGGCATCGGTCCGATCTTGGTCATGCCGCACCTCGGTGGTTGGGAGTGGGCCGGCTTCTGGCTCACCAAGGTGCTCGGTCTTGCCGGTGACCGTGGTCGTCGAAGCGCTCGAACCGCCGGAGCTGTTCGACTTCTTCGCGTCGTTCCGTCGGCGGCTCGGGATCAACATCATCACGCTCGGCCCGAGCGCCGGGGGCGAGGTGCTGCGCGCCATCAAGGATCGTCACGTCGTGTGCCTGCTCGCCGATCGCGACATCGCCGGCGACGGGATCCCGGTCGACTTCTTCGGTGAACAGACGACGATGCCGGCGGGGCCCGCCACGCTGGCGCTGCGCACCGGCGCGCCGCTGCTGCCGACGGCCGTGTACTTCGAAGGCCGCGGTGGACATCGCGCGATCGTCGGGCCGCCGGTCTCGACCGAGCGCCAGGGCCGATTCCGCGACGACGTCGGCCGCATCACCCAGGAGTTGGCCGATCGGCTCGAAGCGTCTGATCCGCACCGCGCCCGAGCAATGGCACCTGCAACAGCCGAACTGGCCGAGCGACTACGACGCCCTCGAAGCCATCGGCAAGCCGTGCGCACCCGGCACGAACGTCCGCCGCCGGCGAGCATCGGCTAGTTCCTCCGCACGCCGCGGGCTCTCGGAGCCTGAGCCCCCACCTTCGGTCAACCGCACCGCCACGGGCTAGCGTTGCGCCCGATGCGGGTCGGCCTCATTTGCCCCTACAGCCTCACCATCCCTGGTGGTGTCCAGGGACAGGTGCTGGGTTTGGCCCGGACGCTTCGACAGCTCGGGCACGACACCCGCGTGCTCGCTCCGTGCGACGGTCCGCCTCCCGACGCCGGCGTCACGCCGCTCGGCAACAGCTTGCCGACGGCCGCCAACGGATCGATCGCTCCGATCGCCCCGGACATCCCGGCCCAGTTGCGCACCATCCGCGCGTTGCGCGACGAAGCCTTCGACATCGTGCACCTGCACGAGCCGTTCTGCCCGGGGCCGACGCACACGGCATTGCTGTTCAAGTCCCAGCCGCTGATCGCCACCTTCCACGCCGCCGGTGGCAGCGCGGCCTATCAGGCCTTCCAACCGATCGTGCGCCGCGTGGCCCGTCGGCTCGACATGCGCTGCGCGGTGTCGGCCGACGCCGAGCGGATGGCCCGCGAGACCCTGGCGGGCGACTACGTGCGCACCTTCAACGGCGTCGAGACGGCCGACCTTCAGCAAGGCCGACCCGTACTCGCACCGACGGGCCCACCATCTTCTTCATCGGTCGTCACGAACCGCGCAAGGGTCTGGCCGTCCTGCTCGACGCCATGAACCACCTGCCTGCGAACGTGCGGTTGTGGATCGGCGGCGACGGGCCCGAGACCGCATCGTTGCGAGCCCGCACCGCCGGCGATCCCCGCATCACGTGGTTGGGTCGGATCACCGACGACGAGAAGGCCCGTCGCATGCGGGGCGCCGACGTGTTCTGCGCCCCGTCGCTGCACGGCGAGTCCTTCGGCGTCGTCCTGCTCGAAGGCATGGCCGCCGAGACCGCCGTGGTCGCGAGCGACCTGCCCGGCTACGCCAACGTGGCCCGCGCCGACCGCGATGCGCTGCTGGTGCCGCCGGGCGACGTGGCGGCCCTGGCCGCGGCGCTGCAGCGGGTGCTCACCGATCGGACCCTGCGAGGTCATCTGGTGACCTCCGGCGAGGCCCGGGCGGCCGAGTTCTCCATGGAACACCTGGCCGAGGTCTATTTGGACCTCTACTGCACCGTGGTGGAGCGGGCGACCTCGGTATGATGCCGCCATGTTGATCGCACTGATCCTCGTCGGGATCGTCGTGCTGCTCGTGATCGTGGCCATCGCCATGTACAACTCGCTCGTCCGGCTGCGAAACCGGATCGATGCGGCCTGGTCCCAGATCGACGTGCAACTCAAGCGGCGATACGACCTCATCCCCAACCTCGTCGAAACCGTGAAGGGCTATGCGACCCACGAGCGCGAAACGCTCGAAGGTGTCACCCAGGCCCGCAACATGGCGATCGGCGCGCAAGGCCCCCAGCAGCAGGCCGAAGCCGAGAACGTCCTGAGCGGCGCACTGAAGTCGCTGTTCGCGGTGTCCGAGGCCTACCCCGACCTGAAGGCGAACCAGAACTTCCTCAACCTGCAGGAAGAGCTGAGCGGCACCGAAGGTCGCATCGCCTACGCGCGGCAGTTCTACAACGACCAGGTCTAGGCCTACAACACGAAGATCCAGTCGTTCCCGAACATGTTGATCGCCGGGCCGTTCCACTTCGTGCCACGCGAGTTCTTCGAGGCTGACGACGAGTCTCGGGGCCCCGTCAAAGTCACGTTCTGACCGGAGCCCGTTCTGTACGACCAGGTAAAGCAGAACAAGCGACGTTCCGCGATCTTGATCGTGGGGTTCGCCCTGTTCCTCACCCTTGTCTGCGCCGTGTTCGTCTGGCTCTTCAAAGCCGGATGGTTCGGTGTCGTCGTCGCGGTCGTGCTCGCGTTCGGGCTGACGATCGGCTCGTACTGGAACTCCGACAAGGTCGCGCTGGCGGTCAACCGGGCCAAGCCGGCCGACCCGGAGGCGTACGCCCGGCTCTACAACCTGGTCGAGGGCCTGTGCATCGGCACCGGCCTGCCCATGCCTCGGCTGTACATCATCGACGACCCGGCGCCCAACGCCTTCGCCACCGGGCGCAACCCGAAGAACGCGGCCATCGCGGTCACGTCCGGGCTGCTCGACAAGATGAACCGCATCGAGCTCGAAGGTGTGCTGGCTCACGAGCTGAGCCACATCAAGAACTACGACATCCTGGTGTCGACGCTGGCCGTCGTGATGGTCGGCGCGATCGCCCTGCTGTCCGAGCTCGGGATTCGCTTCATGATCTTCGGCGGCGGGCGCAACCGGAGCAGCAACGACAACGGTGGCAACCCGATCATCGCCATCATCGCGTTGGTGTTCATCGTGCTGGCGCCGATCGCGGCCACGCTCATGCAGTTCGCGGTCAGTCGACGACGCGAAGCGCTGGCCGACATCTCCGCCATCGAGATCACGCGGTATCCACCCGGTCTGATCTCCGCGCTCGAGAAGTTGAAGGACGATCACACGGTCGTGCGCGAGAACAACCGCGCCACCGCGCACCTCTGGATCGAGGAGCCGATGGATCACTACAGCGGCGACAGCGAGCGCAAGAGCCGGTTCTCGCACCTGTTCGACACGCACCCGCCCATCGAGGAACGCATCGCCGCACTCCGTGAGATGTGATCCGAGGCGCAGATGTAGTCGCTTGTCGAACCTGCTTGCTGCGGGCGCTACGCATGTGGCAAACGACCACCGCGCCTGACTGGTCGCGGGTCCGCGAAGACCTCCTACATTGCGCCGCTTCCGTTGCCCGCGGAGCGTCCGGTATCCACCACCTGACGCGTACTGATCCTTACAGTTCTGCTGCCTCGCGGGCGGAGACCGCAGCCACCTACAGGTGGAGGGAGTGCACCAGTGCGTCGCCGTCCAATTCAGATCGTTGCCGTCACGCTCACGCTCGTGTTCGTAGCGGCGTGCGGCAAGTCGAACGACAAGCCCGTCGAAGCGGGCGCGTCACCCACGACCAAGGGCGACGCGACTACGACGTCGGCGCCACCGCCGCCCGTGTACCCGCTCACCGGTGTACCCGTCGCCGACCTCGGGCTCGCGCAACATCCCGCCGTTGTCGTGAAGATGGACAACAGCCCCGACGCGCCGGCCGCAGACCGGCATCAACGAAGCCGACGTGGTGTACGAGCTGTTGGTCGAAGGCATCACTCGTTACGCGGTGGTGTTCCAATCGCAGACACCCGACACGGTCGGGCCCGTTCGTTCGGCGCGCAGCTCCGACATCGAACTGCTCGCGAACCTCGGTGCTCCTCTGATCGCGTGGTCGGGCGCGAACCCGGGTGTCACGAGCGAGGTGCACACCGCGGTGGACAACGGCTTCCTCGTGAACGCCGGTCAGGACGCAGGTGCCCGGGCAGTACCACCGCGACAACAGTCGTAAGGCACCGCACAACCTCTACACGAACATCTCGGGCTTGCTCACCGATGCCGCGCCGGCTGGTGCGGGCGCCCCGCCGCCGTTGTTCACCTACCGCGCCCCGTTCGAGCCCTACACCGGCGGCGCGCTGCCGGCGCCGGGCTACGTCGTCGACTTCGGTGGGGGCGTGCGGGCCGACTACGTGTGGGACGCCGAGCGAGGTGGCTGGGATCGTTTCCAGGTCGACGAATCGCACCCGCGTCCCGACAGCGCGACCGTCGACGGCAACGGTGTGCAGGTCGCACCGCAGAACGTCGTCATCATGTTCCTCGAGTACGGCCAGAGCCCGTCCGACGCCCGTTCGCCCATGGCCATCAGCACGGGTGAGGGCGACGCGGTGGTGCTGACCGACGGCAAAGCCATCGTCGGTCGCTGGAAGCGACCCACGGCGCTGTCGGGCTGGGAGCTCGTCGATCAGGGTGGCCTGCCGATCAAGCTGTCGCCCGGTCGTACCTGGGTGGCCTTGCCCGAGACCGGCTCGGCTGCGACCCCGATCGATCCCGAGACGGCCGGCTCGCTGCTGGAGCTGCGCCGCTAGCCCGATCATCGGAATTCGACGGCCGGTCACCCGGTCGGGTGACCGTAGACTGACGCCCATGACTGAAGGGACCACCGCGGGCTCGTCGCGAGGCCTGGACCGGGAGACCGGTACCCAGCTCGTGAAGCGAGGCCTCGCCGAGATGCTCTCCGGCGGCGTCATCATGGACGTCGTCGACGCCGAACAGGCCAAGATCGCCGAGGACGCCGGCGCCAGCGCCGTGATGGCGCTCGAGCGGGTGCCGTCCGACATCCGCCGTGACGGTGGTGTCGCCCGCATGAGCGACCCGGAGATGATCGAGGGCATCCAGGCCCAAGTGACCGTGCCCGTGATGGCCAAGGCCCGCATCGGGCACTTCGCCGAGGCGCAGATCCTGCAGGAGCTGGGCGTCGACTACATCGACGAGAGCGAAGTGCTCACCCCGGCCGACGAAGCGCACCACATCGACAAGTGGCTCTTCACCATCCCGTTCGTGTGCGGCGCGACCAACCTCGGTGAGGCGCTGCGCCGCATCAGCGAGGGTGCCGCCATGATTCGCTCGAAGGGCGAGGCCGGCACCGGCAACATCGTCGAAGCCGTGCGCCACTTGCGCTCGATCCTCGGCGACATCCGCAAGATCACCCAGGCCGACAGCGCCGAGCTGTTCGACTGGGCCAAGCAACTGCAGGCGCCACTGCCGCTCGTGCAAGAGGTGGCCGAGACGGGCGTGCTGCCCGTGCCGCTGTTCTGTGCCGGCGGCATCGCCACGCCGGCCGATGCATCGCTCGTCATGCAGCTCGGTGCGCAAGCGGTGTTCGTCGGTTCGGGCATCTTCAAGAGTGACGACCCGGCTCGTCGGGCGCGGGCCATCGTCGAGGCCACCACCAACTATCGCGACGCGGCGATCCTCACCAAGGTGAGCCACGGTCTCGGTGGCGCCATGCCCGGCCTCGAGATCGACGGGCTCGACACCAAGCTCGCCGAACGCGGTTGGTAGGAGCGCACGCTGAAGGTCGGGGTCCTCGCGTTACAAGGTGCCTTCGCACGCCACGCCCGTGTGTTCGATGCGCTCGGCGTGGCCGCGCACGAGGTGCGCACGCCGGCCGACGTCGTCGACATCGACGCGCTGGTCATCCCCGGTGGCGAGTCGACCACGATCTCGTTGATGCTCGACGCCACTGAGCTGCGCGCGCCGATTGCCGACAAGCTTGCGGGCGGGCTCCCGGCTCTGGGAACCTGCGCGGGCATGATCCTTCTGGCCACCAACGTGCTCGACGGGCGCGACGACCAGCGCAGCTTCGGTGTGCTCGACATCGACGTGCGCCGCAACGCCTTCGGGCGCCAGGCCGATTCGTTCGAGGCCGATCTCGACGTGCAGGGATTGGCCGGCGGGCCGATGCACGCGGTCTTCATTCGCGCCCCGCAGGTGGAGCGCACCGGCGCCGGGCGTCGAGGTGCTGGCCGAGGTCGACGGAAAAGCCGTGCTCGTGCGGCAGGGACCGGTGATGGCGTCGGCGTTCCATCCCGAACTGTCCGACGACACGCGCCTGCACGAGCTGTTCTTGTCGATGGTAGGGGAGTAGGGATGTCCGGCCATTCGAAGTGGGCGACGATCAAGCACAAGAAGGGTGCCGCCGACAAGGCGCGCGCCAAGCTCTTCGCCAAGTTGATCCGCCAGGTCGAGGTGGCGGCACGCGAAGGCGGCAGCGACCTCGACGCCAACGCCACGTTGCGCACGATGTACCAGAAGGCGAGCGACTCGTCGGTGCCGCTCGACACGATCGAGCGCGCCATCAAGCGCGGTTCGGGTGAGCTCGAGGGCGTGCGCTACGAGCCGGTCACGTACGAGGGCTACGCGCCACACGGCGTGGCGGTGCTCGTCGACGTGTTGACCGACAATCGGAACCGCACGGGTGCCGATGTGCGCGGCGTGCTGAAGAAGTTCGGCGGATCGATCGCCGAGCCCGGCGCGGTGGCGTGGCAGTTCGAGCGCAAGGGCGTCGTGATCCTGCCCCGCACGGTGGAAGAGGACGACATCATGATGGCGAGCCTCGACGCCGGCGCCGAGGACCTGGTCGACGAAGGCGACACGTGGCGCCTCACCAGCGCGCCGCACGACCTTCCCGCGGTGCGCGACGCGCTCACCGAAGCGGGCGTGGCCTTCGACTCGGCCGATTCGACCATGCTGGCCACCAGCACCGTGCCTCTCGACACCGCCGATGCCGCCAAATCCGTGTTGCGGCTGATCGACGCACTGGAAGAGCTCGACGACGTGCAAGACGTCTACGCCAACTTCGACGTGCCCGACGAGATCCTGCAAGCGGCCGTCTCCTGATCCGCTTTGCGAGTCAGCCGGCCGGCGTGATGAGACGAGCGTGCGGGCGGCCTCGTAGAACTCCATGTCGAAGCGGTTCTCCTGCTCGACGCGGCGGATGAACGCCTTCGAGAGGTGCGTCCGCCGTATCCCCGGCGTTGAGCCAGCCCTCCGACGAGCACTCGGCACCGCACGTGCGGTTCAGATCGTCGATGAATCCGGGGTAGTCGTCGGTCAGTCCGACCACCGCGCACTGGTCGAGGTTCTCCAGGGCCTGGGCCAGTCGCTCCTCGTCCACGGGCGACGGGCGGGTCAGTGCGGCGTCGGCGTAGAGGTAACCCATGCCACCCTCCGGGACCCAGTACTGCGGTTGCACCCGGAACCTCTCGTACGCGGGTTTGTGGTTCGCCATGTCGACGCCGAGCCGTTCGAGTTCCGCAACCGCAAGAGGAGTTCTCTCGTCGAAGATCATCTGGCCGTCCGAGATCAGGGCATCGACGCGCGCTCGGTCTTCGGTCGTGGCTGATGCCGGGACGAGCGATCGCAGGAACTCCGCCAGCAGGACCTGATCGGTGCGTGGCGCGGATGCTTCGGCGAACGTCATCGAGAAGACACGTGTCTGGTGATTGTGGATGAATCGATCGAAGTACCACGGATCGTCGTAGATGGCCTCCAACGGTTGGTCGCTCAGCTCCGGTCGGTGCCGCCGGCACTGGTCGAGGAACGATGCGGTCCGCTCGACGGGCTCCCGCAGCAAGGTGAGACACGCCGGCCCGTCGTTGCCGTCGTCGTGCAGGAGCTCGGTGGCGGCGTAGGGCAGGTGTCCCGCCACCAGGCCAATCGTCGGCGTTTCTCCGGATCGATCTCCGTCAAGGGGGCGAACGACATGTAGTCGCGGATGGTGCTCCACGTGCCGTCCATCCGGTGCTCGCGGGGAATGGTCGGGGGCCACACCGAGTCCGCCGGGAACAATCGGCTGAATTGCGTCAGGAAGCTCGTGCCGGCCGTCTTCATGATGTGGACGAAGAAGTAGCGCGACGACATTGGGTCCACGATCCGGCTGAATCTAGGGGACGTCGGAGTCTCGACAAAATGGCGGAGCGCCGGCGCGGGATCGCTAGTCTCCCCGCATGGTCGACGGGTACATCGCTGATCGATGACGGTCAGCATCGGAGGAGCCGCTCCGGACTTCGCGCTCGCGGGCACGGACGGCACGGCGGACGGGCATCGCACGTACACGTTGTCGGAGTACCGCGGGCGGCCCGTGGTGCTGGTGTTCTATCCGGCCGACAACTCGCCGGTGTGCACCGTGCAGCTCAACACCTACAGCGACGACATCGCGCGGTTCGGGACGTGGGCGCACAGGTGTTGGCGATCAGCCCGCAGTCGGTCGAGCAGCACGACGAATGGGCGGGATCTCAGGGTGGCTTCGCGTTCCCGCTCCTGGCCGACGCGAACAAGGCGGTCGGCGAGTCGTACGGCATCCTCGGTCCGGTGGGTTTCTACCGTCGGTCGATCTTCGTGGTCGACGCCGACGGGATCGTCCGCTACGCGCACCGCTCCACCGCCGGGCTCACCTTCCGCCCCGTCTCCGAGCTCATCGACGCCGTCGCCGCCCTCGCCTGACCCACCCCCCCCGCCAACCTGTGCGCAAAGTGGGGGCTCTGACCCCCATTCCGCGTACAGGTTCGGTCAGGCGGCCCGTCGGAGCGTCGCGTCGGGCGGTTTCGATGCGCTGCACGACTTCCCGCGGCGTTCGCCACACCTCGGTATCCCACACTTCGATGAAGGTCCAGCCGGCTGCCTCCATCGCCGCCCGTTTCGCCTTGTCCCGCTGGCGGTCGAGGTTGCTGCCATGGAACAACTCACTGTGCACCTCGACGATGAGAGGAACTTGTCGATCGGCGAGGTCGAATCGACCCACCCAGTTCGTCGCGTCGCCGGCGTTCACCTGCCGCCTCAGGGTGGCCTTGCCGGCGTCGCTCAGGATGTCGTTCAACTTCGCTTCCGTGCCGCTTTCGGGCGGCCGATAGTCCGGCGGGCGCGCTTCGGCCAGCTCTCGCATCACCGCGATCCCCGGCCTGCCGCGTTCAGCCAGCTCGTCGAGCGTTCGGTGGAGCAAGGCGTGCGTGATCAACCGCCGAGCCCACGCATTGTCGAGCGCGCGCTCGAGCTTCTTGGGATGAACCGACCCCGCGACATCGAACAGCGCCCGCACGGGAGTCACCGTCGGAATGAAGGCAACGGTCGCGACATGGCGTTGATCGATAGCGGTGGTCGTATGAATGACGGCGGAGCCCTTAGCGGCGAACCGAGCGGCGGGGCACGAGCAGGTGGGTCGGTGAAAGGCTCCAGCCGGGTAGCGCCCACAGCGCCAGCGCCGTGGCCTTGGTGGCAACAGCGTCGGTTCCCATGTGGAGCACGTCCGCAAGGATCGACTGCTCGCGAGTGCGGGGCGCGCCCGTTCGTCGCAGCACTCGGGATGACGCCAGTTCCCAGTCGTCCGACTGGTCGAGGTGTCGCCATCCCTCCCGGGTGAGGCCGGCCGCCTGCGCCTGGTAACGCGCGATCAAGCCGTGTTGTTGCTCTGCCAGTTCGATGATCCGCCGTTCCATGACCGAACATCTCAGCAGCGAGGTATGACACCCAACCTCGAGCATTCCTGTACGCAGATCGGGGGCTCTGACCCCCATTCTGCGCACAGGTTCGGAAGGGGGGCGGGACGTGCGCTATTGCTCGTTGGCGACGCCGAGGAGGCGGGCGCGGGTGAGCGACTTGAAGCCGGTCGACAGACTCACGATGGCGAGGATCCACGCCAATGCCCCGAGGATGAGGGTGAGGGTGCTGCTGCCCGACCCCAACAGGGCGCCCGTCGACTGGCCGTACGCAATGATGATCAACGGGAACGTCACCAGACCGGCGGCCTGTTGCGCAGCGGCGGTGCTCTTCACCCGGGCCGACAGTCGCAACACCAGCGACAGGGCCAGCGCCAAGAACGGCGGCAGCACCCACAGGATCAGCAGCCACCACGACGGTGTCGGGAAGAACCATCCGCCGACATCCGGGCCGACGATGACGTTCACCAGCAGTGAGTAGACCCCGAAGCCGACGACGGTCGTGATGTAGCCGGGGATCAGACTCGCGAGCAGCTTGCCCATGTAGATCTCGCGCACGTCAGCGGGGGAGTGGGCCAGGAACTCGCCCGTGCCTCGTTCCCGCTCGCCCACGATCGTCGACGCGCCCACGGCGGTCGAGATCGTCAGCGGAACGACGACGGCGATCGGTGCGAACAGATACACCGCCAGCACGTACGACACCTTGGTCTCCGCGCCGACGTTCGCCGGCACGGCATTCTGCGCCGATTGCGGGAGCAGCTTGAGCGCGTCCGACACCTGCTGCACGGCCTGGTTGTTGCCCAGGCTGTTGATGATCGACAAGCAGGAAGGCCGGCACGACGAGGAAGAAGAAAGCGCCGAGCAACATCATCGGGATCCAGAAGTCGCGGGCCCCGATGAGCTGCTTCAGCTCGGTGCGCATCACCGTGAACATTGCGCTTCGTGTTCATAGAGCCGGCTCCACACCTTGGGCTCGGCGTTCGGCGCGAACGGCGAAGTACAGATCTTCGAGACTCGGTTGGTGCGGTTCGACCGCGCATCAATCGCACTCCTTCGCCGGCCAAGCGATCGACGAGATCGGGCACGCGCGCCAGATCGTCGAGCTGGACCTCGACCCGGCCCTTCTGACGCGTGTTGCCGTCGCGGGTGTACGCCAGCACGCCCGGCCAATCGCGGATGCGATCGAGCTGGGCGGCGTCCTCGGCATCGAGCCACACCGTGTTCGCGGGCCAGTACCGGTGGATCAGCTCGTCCTGCGTGCCGGCGAGCAGATCGGTGCCGGACTCGAGCACCACGATCTGGTCGGCCAGACCTTCGGCTTCGACGAGCAGGTGCGTGCACATCACCACGGTGCATCCCTCGCCCGTCATCTCGCGGATGAGGTTCAGCACGGCGTGCGAGGACTCGGGATCGAGACCCGACGTCGGTTCGTCGAACAACAACAGTTCCGGGTCGTGCATCACCGAGCGGGCCAACGCCAACCGCGTCTTCATGCCCGTCGAGTAGCCGCCCACCTGTTGGTCGAGCGCCTCGAGGATGCCGAAGCGAGCGGCGGCTGACTTGATCTGGTCCGTGGCGTTGCGTCCCAATCCGTACAGCTCGGCCGAGTACTCGAGGTTGTCCCACCCCGACAGTCGGTCGTACAGCGCGGGCTTGGCCGACACGACACCACAGCGGCGCCGCACCTCCTCACCGTCGCGGGTCGGATCGAAGCCGAACGTGCGCACGACGCCACGGTTCGGCTCCAGCGCACCGGTGATCACGCGGATGGCAGTCGTCTTGCCCGCCCCGTTGGGGCCGAGCAAGACGGTGATCCGGCTGCGCGGTACGAGCAACGTCAGATCGGACAGCGCGGGGACGGTGCCGAACTTGCGGGTCACGCCCCGAATCTCCACGACGAGGTTCGGATCGGGAGGGGCCGGCGGCTCCGCGGACGCGACGTGTGGCTGCGGTCACGGCGGGGGACATGGTCACGCTTGTCTCATCGGCACCTGGGGCCTGGCCTGAAGGGGCGGGGCACGCACGCCTGGGGCCACCAGGGGATCCACCCCGGTCCTGGTCCGCACCATTACCTTCGTACAGGTGTTCGTGTTGGGTGTGGACCCTGGGGTCTCTCGCTGCGGCTATGCGGTGCTCGAACCGCAAGGACGCCTTGCTCGCGCCGTGGCGATCGGCGTCCTCACGACCGCGCCCTCGGACCCATTGCCCCAGCGTCTGGCCGAGCTCCAGAGCGAGTTGCGCTCGTTGTTGGTCGAGTTCCAGCCGACCGCGCTGGCCGTCGAGCGGGTGCTCTTCCAACAGAACGTCCGCACCGCGATCTCGGTCGGCCAGGCGAGCGGCATCGCCATGGCCGAGGCCGCGTCGCGCGGCTGTGAGGTCGCGCAGTACTCCCCGAACCAAGTGAAAGAAGCCGTCGCCGGCTACGGCGGCGCCACCAAGGAGCAGATGCAGGACATGGTGCAGACGTTGCTCGGCTTGACCGAGCGCCCGAAGTCTCCCGACGCGGCCGACGCCGCCGCGATCGCGTTGTGCCACCTCGCCATCGCGCCTGTGCAGGCTGCGGGTCGGCGCGCCGCGGGGGCTCAACGATGATCGGCTCGCTGCGCGGCACGCTCCTCGAACGATGGGGTGACGGCGAGCTCCTGGTCGAGACCGCGGGTGTCGGGTACCGCCTCACCGTCACGCCGACCACGGTCGTCGAAGCCGGCGATCCGGGTGACGACGTCTTCTTCTACGTCCATCACCACCCGCGCGAGGACGCCGAGACGCTCTACGGTTTCCTTCGGCGCGACGAGCAGTGGTGTTTCGAGATTCTGATCGGCGCGCACGGTGTCGGCCCCACGCTCGCTCTGGCCATCCTCGCGGTCCACTCACCGGCGGCGCTGCAACGCGTGTTGGCCGACGACGATCTCGCCGCGCTGTGTCTGGTGCCCGGTGTCGGCAAGAAGACCGCGGCTCGGCTCCTCGTCGAGTTGAAGACGCGCCTCGACATGCCCGGTGTCGAGCTGGCGGCGATCGCGGGCAACGACGAACCCACTCGGCGCGCTCCGGCGTCGGCCCGCACCGACGTGCGCGACGCGCTGGCCAATCTCGGGTATGGCACAGACGAAGTCACCGACGCCATACGGGAGCTCCCCGAGGAGGGCGACCCAGCCGAGCTGTTGAAGGTGGCACTGCAGCGCCTGGCGGTGGGGTGACCGATGCGCGACGAGCTGTTGCAGACCGAACCGACCGAGGACGACGTCACCGTCGAGCTCGAGGACGACAACGGCCTACGGCCGCGCCGGCTCGACGACTTCGTCGGCCAGGACGAGCTCAAAGAGCACCTGTCGATCATTCTCGAGGCGGCGCGGCGCCGCGGTCAGTCGGTCGACCATCTGTTGTTCGCGGGCCCGCCCGGCTTGGGCAAGACCACGCTCGCCGGCATCGTGGCCAACGAGCTCGGCGCCGGCCTACAGGTGACGTCGGGCCCGGCGCTCGAACGAGCTGGTGATCTGGCGGCGATCCTCACCCGGCTCGACGAGGGCGACGTGTTGTTCATCGACGAGATCCACCGCTTGTCCCGGGCGGTCGAAGAAGTGCTCTATCCCGCCATGGAGGACTTCCAGCTCGACATCGTTCTCGGCAAGGGCCCGGCCGCCCGGTCGATCCGACTCGACCTGCCGCGCTTCACGCTCGTCGGCGCGACGACTCGCACGGGGATGATCACCGGTCCACTTCGCGATCGTTTCGGTCTCGTCGCGCGTCTCGACTACTACAGCGCGCTCGATCTCGAGGCCATCGTCGTGCGGGCCGCGACCATTCTCGGTGTCTCGCTCGATGCCGACGGCGCGCGCGAGATCTCGCGGCGGGCCCGGGGCACGCCGCGCATCGCCAACCGCCTGCTTCGTCGTGTACGCGACTTCGCCGAGGTGCGGTCCGACGGCAACATCGACGAAGCCACCGCACGCGAAGGTCTCGCGGTGTTCGGGGTCGACGAGCTCGGACTCGACAAGGTCGACCGTGCGATCCTGTCGGCCATCTGCAACCGGTTCGGCGGTGGCCCGGTCGGGTTGTCGACCGTCGCCATCTCCGTCGGTGAAGCCCAGGAGACGGTCGAGGACGTGTACGAGCCCTTCCTCATCCAGCAGGGCCTGCTGATGCGCACCCCGCGCGGGCGGGTGGCCACCCCCGCGTCCTGGTCCCATCTCGGCTTGGTCGCGCCTGCGGGCGCACCCCTGATGGCCACCGACGACCCGCCTGACCTGTTCAGCTGAGCCGCTTCGTAAGCTGGGCCGCCGTGGACGTGGCCGACTTCGACTACTCGTTGCCGTACGACCGCGTCGCCCAGGTTCCGACCGACCAGCGGGACCACGCCCGGCTGCTCGTCGATCGCGGTCCTGCACGACCCGTTGACCACCGCTCGATGACCGATCTGCCCGAGCGGCTCGGCCCGGGCGATGTGGTCGTGGCCAACAACACGCGGGTCGTTCCGGCGCGGTTGCAGCTGCAGAAGCCGTCGGGTGGCGCGGTCGAGGTGCTGTTGCTCGAACGACGGCCCGACGGCGCGTGGGAAGCCCTGGTGCGCGGCAGCCGTCGCGTCGCGGCGGGAACCATGCTCGGCCCGTCGTCGCCGGCGACGTCCGACAGGTTCGCCGTCGAGGTCCTCGACGATCCGGGAGCGGACCGCCGTGTCGTGCGGCTGCACACCGACGGAGACGAGCTCGTGGCCCTCGAGGCCCACGGCGAGATGCCGCTGCCGCCGTACATCACCGCCCCGTTGCGCGAGCCCGCGCGTTACCAGACCGTCTTCGCCGACCAGCCCGCCTCGGCCGCGGCACCCACCGCCGGCCTGCACCTGACCCTCGACCTGATCGAGCGCTGCCGCACTCGCGGCGCCGAGGTGCGGTTCGTCGACTTGGCCGTCGGTCTCGACACGTTCCGTCCCATGCAGAGCGACAAGGTCGAGGACCACGTCATGCACGGCGAGCGCTACCGAGTGCCGACCGAAACCTGGGACGCGTGCCGCGCCGCTACGCGAGTCTTCGCCATCGGTACCACCGTCGTGCGAGCGCTCGAGAGCGCGGCGGCCACCGGCGCGCTCGAAGGTCGCACCGAGCTGTTCATCCACGGCGACTACCGGTTTCAGGTCGTCGATCATCTGCTGACCAACTTTCATCTGCCGCGCTCGTCGCTGCTCGTGCTCATCGAAGCGTTCGTCGGACCGCGCTGGCGCGACCTCTACGCCGAAGCCCTGGCCGAGGACTACCGGTTCCTCTCGCTGGGCGACGCCATGCTGCTCACACGGCGCGACCTGTGGTCAGCATCGTGAGCGAGCCCACGTCCGTCGTCTCCTTCGTTGCCGAAAGCACTGCTGGTCGGGCTCGCAGCGGCCGCGTGCACACCGCGCGCGGCTCGTTCCGCACGCCCTGTTTCATGCCGGTCGGAACTCGCGCCACGGTGCGGGCGCTCTCGTCGTTGGACTTGGAGGAACTCGGTGTCGAGGTGATGTTGGCGAACACCTACCACCTGATGCTGCGACCGGGCACCGACGTCGTGGCCGATCTCGGTGGCTTGCACGACTTCATGGCCTGGTCGGGTCACGTACTCACCGACTCGGGGGGCTTCCAGGTTTTCTCGCTCGAGCCGAAGGTCGACGACGAGGGCGCGACCTTCAAATCGACCTACGACGGCAGCACCCTCCACCTCACTCCGGAGCTCGCGGTCGAATACCAACTGCAGCTCGGTGCCGACATCCAAATGGTGCTCGACGTATGTCCACCCCTGCCCTCACCTCATGACGTGGTGCGCGACGCCGTCGATCGAACGGCGTTGTGGGCGGCACGGGCGCGTCGCGCCATGCAGCCCGCACGAGACAACGGCTCGTCCCAAGCACTGTTCGGGATCGTGCAGGGCGGGGTCGATCCCGTGTTGCGCAAGGAGAGCGCGCAGCGCACGGTCGAGCTCGGCTTCGACGGCTACGGCATCGGAGGGTTGTCGGTGGGTGAGGCCCGGGGCGACATGCTCGAAGCCCTCGACGCCACCACTTCAGAGCTGCCCGAGCACCTGCCGCGCTATCTCATGGGAGTGGGCGATCCGGTGGGACTGCTCGAGGCCGTCGCGCTCGGGGTCGACATGTTCGACTGCGTGCTCCCGACGCGATTGGCACGGCACGGAACGATCTTGACCGACGCCGGCCGGCTGAACCTGCGCAACGCGATCTTCGCCCGGGACGACCGGCCCCTCGACCCCACCTGTGACTGCCCCGTGTGCGGCCGCTGGTCCCGGGGCTACTTGCGCCACCTGCTGCGGGTCCAGGAGCCGACCGCGGCCCGGCTGCTCACCCTCCACAACGTGCGGTGGCTCCTGGCCCTGATGGGCCGGGCCCGGGAGGCGGTGGTCGCCGACGACCTGGCCGGGCTCCGAGCCCGAGTAGCGGCTGCCTGGGATTGATCCGGGCGTGCGGCTAGCCTGCTCTCCGCTCTGAGAGGCGGTCCCACCGCCTCGTCGAGCCAAAACTTCGCATGGGCATACTCATCATCCTCCTCTTCTTCGTGGCGGCCTGGTTCCTGCTGATCGTTCCCCGCAAGCGCGAACTCCGCCGCCACCAAATGCTCATGACCCAACTCGCTCCGGGTGACGAGGTCGTGACCTCGTCCGGCGTGTACGGCACCATCCGCTCCATCGAGGGCGATGTCGTGCAGCTCGAGGTCGCACCGGGGCTCGAGCTCAAGCTGGCCAAGCGGGCCATCGCCACCATCGCCGCCCCGCCCGCGCCGGTCATCGACGCCGCCGGCGTCGTGGACCTCACGGCCGACGAGCTGACCGCAGGCGACGACCTCGGCGACGATCTGAACGACACGCCGGGTGGCCCTGAGCGTCCCGACATCGCGGGGGCCTGACCCATGCGTCGTCGCCCCGTCTGGTCGCTCATCATCATCGTCGGCATCGCGGTGATCGCCTTGTCGTGGACGCTCGCGGTGGGGAACAAGCCGTTCCTCGGCCTCGACCTGCAGGGTGGTGTGTCCGTCGTCCTCAAGCCCACCGGCGAGACCGATTCGGACACTCTGAACCAGGCCAAGGCGATCATCGACCAGCGCGTCAACGCTCTCGGTATCGCCGAACCCGAGATCACCACCCAGGGCAACACGATCATCGTGCAGATCCCGGGTGTGAAGGACAAGGATCGTGCGCTCGAGCTCGTCGGCCAGACCGCGGTGCTGCAGTTCCGGCCCGTGCTCGCGGTGTCGGCGCCGACCACCTCGGCCGATCAGGTTCCCACCGACACCACACCGACCGACTCGACCGATACGACCGCGCCGACCGGCAGCACCGACACCACCGCTGCCCCGGATGCCAACAGCTCCGGTGACAGCTCGACCTCCTCGTCAGAGGTCGGCCTCGGGCTGTCCGAAGGCGAGCAGGCCGCCGGCATCCAGACGCCCGACACGGTGACCGACTCGACTTCGCCGCCCGACACGACCGCGGCCGATCCCACCGCGGCGACCGCGGCCGATCCGTCGGCGGCCGCCGCGGCTGCGCTCCAGCAGCAGCAGGCTCAGGCGCCGACACTTCCCGCCGACGTCTGCACCACCGGTGTGCCCGAGCAGAGCAACCAGGCCGACCAGACCGTCGTGTTGCCGGAGTGCGACCCCAAGACCCACGAGTTGCAGGCGATCTACACACTGGGGCCGACATTGCTCACCGGTGACTCGCTCGAAACGGCTCGGTCTGCGATCCCTTCCGGACAATGGGTCGTCAACCCGGTGTTCAAAGAAGGCGCCGACGGCATCGACAAGTTCAATGCCGCGGCGGGTCAGTGCAACTCCAAGGCATCCACCTGTCCGACCGGGCAGCTGGCCATCGTCCTCGACGCCCGAGTCATCTCTGCCCCGAGCATCAACGAGGCCACGTTCCAGCGCGACCAGATCCAGATCTCCGGTAACTTCACCGAGAGCACGGCCCACGATCTGTCGACCGTGTTGAAATACGGCGCCTTGCCGGTCGCGCTGGAGCAACAGCAGGCGGAGATCGTGTCGGCCTCGCTCGGTCGCGACGCACTGCACGCTGGGCTCTGGGCTGGGCTGGTCGGCTTCATCCTCGTCGCCGCCTACATGATCTTCTTCTATCGAATCCTCGGCGTGCTCGCGATCGCCAAGCTCACCGTCGAGATGGCGTTGTTGTGGACGATCATCAGCTGGCTCGGTCAGAGTCAGGGTCTGGCGCTCACGCTGGCTGGTGTCACCGGACTCATCGTCTCGATCGGTGTGTCGGTCGACTCCAACGTCGTCTACTACGAGCATTTGAAGGAAGACGTCCGCAACGGGCGCACCATCCGATCGGCGACCGACAAGGCGTTCGTCACCTCGTTCCGCACCATCGTGGCCGCCGACTCGGCTTCCCTCATCGGCGCCGGCCTGCTGTGGTGGCTGACCATCGGCCCCGTTCGAGGCTTCGCCCTCTTCCTGGGCTTGTCGACGGCGCTCGACCTGATCGCCTCGTACTTCTTCATGCGCCCCGCGGTGCGCATGGCCACGCAGTCCGACATGGCTTTGCGGCATCCCAAGCGCTTCGGTCTGCCCGAGGGTCCGACCTCCGACGAGCCGCCGTCCACGCCGCCCGCCCGCGAGAAAGAGACGGTGGCGTCATGATCGCCATCCGACGGGCCGCTCGCGGCGAGAACGCCATCGACTTCGGCAAATGGTGGAAGCGCGGGCTGATCCTTTCGGCCGTGCTCGTCGTGATCAGCCTTCTTTCGCTGTTCACCCGCGGCCTGAACCTGGGTATCGACTTCGAAGGTGGGACTTCGTGGGAGGTCTCGGCACCGTCGGTGTCGATCAACGAAGCGCGTACCGCGCTCGCCGGGATCGGCGAGGGCCAAGCCAAGATCCAGATCGTCGGCACCGACACCTTGCGAGTGCAAGTCGGCACCAACGATTCCGGCACCCAGGACCAGGTTCGCCAGAAGCTCGCCGACCTCGCAGGGGTCGATACAGGCGACGTCAACGTGAGCACCGTCGGCCCGTCGTGGGGTGACGCGATCACGAGGTCCGCGGAGCGCGCGCTCGTGATCTTCCTCGCCGTGATGTTGATCTACTTGTCGATCCGGCTCGAGTGGCAGATGGCCGTGGCGACGATCATCGCCATGGTGCACGACGTCATCATCAGCGTGGGCGTGTACTCCGTCTTCCAGTTCGAAGTCACGCCCGGCACCGTCATCGCCTTCCTCACGATCCTCGGCTACTCGATCTACGACACCATTGTCGTGTTCGACAAGGTCAAGGAGAACGAAGGACGGGTCGGCCTCAGCAACCGGATGACCTACACCGACATGGTGAGTCTGTCCATGAACCAGGTGCTGTTGCGATCGATCAACACGACCGTGGTCGCGATCCTCCCAGTGCTGTCGATCCTGCTGGTGGGCGCCGGGTTGTTCGGCGCCGTGACCTTGGAAGAGTTCGGTCTGGCATTGTTCGTCGGCATGCTCAGCGGCGCGTACTCGTCGATCTTCGTCGCCGCGCCGATCGCGACGTGGTTGCGCGAGCGCGAAGCCCGCTACCGCTCGATCCGTGAACGAGTCGAGGCGGCTCGCGCCAGCGGCTCGGTCTCGGCGACCGTCATCCCGTCTCGATCGAGCGACGGCATCCCCGCCGGGTCCACGCCGTCGACGGAGGGCACTCCCGTCCCGGCCGGCACGCCGATGACGACGGCGATCCCGCCCCGGCCGCGCAAGAAGACCAAGGGCAAACGCCGCTAGCGACCGACATGGGCCGGCCTCGCCGTCCCCATCGCCTCCCTGCCGTCCCCGTAGCATGGAGAGATGCCCGAGGACGCGGCGTTCCTGAAGGAACTGATTCGCGAGATCCCGGACTGGCCGCGACCCGGTGTCGGATTCAAGGACATCACGCCGTTGCTGAACGACGTCGAGGCCTTCCGCTACACGATCGACGCCATCGCCACGCACTTCGCGACGGCACCGATCGACCGGGTCCTCGGCGTCGAGGCGAGGGGTTTCCTGCTCGCGGCACCCGTGGCCTATCGGTTCGGAGCCGGGCTGGTGCCCATCCGCAAGGCGGGCAAGCTGCCGTGGGAGATCGAGCAGGAGGAGTACGTGCTCGAGTACGGCACCGATCTGCTCGAGATCCATCGTGACGGGGTGCAGCCGGGCGAGAACGTTCTGATAGTCGACGACGTGCTGGCGACAGGCGGTACCGCCTCGGCCGCCGGGCGCCTCGTGGAGCGCCTCGGTGGCCGGGTGGCCGGGTTCGGGTTCCTGTTGGAGTTGGGCTTCCTCGACGGGCGGGCCAAGCTGGAAGGGTTCGACGTCCTGTCCTTGTTGACGTTCGAATGAGCGAAGTACGAGACGGAAGGGGTTAGGGCAGTGGCGACGGTCGACCGGGTGCTCCCGTGGCGTCGGCACGCCGCGCCCCCGCTCGAGGAGGTCGCACCCCTGGTTGCGGCGTATCGAGACCGTCATCCGAAGTCGGCGCCCACGCTCATCTCCCAGGCCTACGAGGTCGCCTCCGCTGCCCACCGCGGCCAGGTGCGCAAGTCCGGCGAGCCGTACATCACCCACCCGGTTGCCGTGGCCAAGATCGTGGCCGAGCTCGGGCTCGATGACATCACCATCGCCGCCGCGTTGTTGCACGACGCCGTCGAGGACACGGGTGTGACCCTCGCCGACGTCGACCGCGAGTTCGGTGCCGAGGTGGCGATGATCGTCGACGGTGTCACCAAGCTCGATCGCATCAAGTTCGACTCCAAGGAGGCCCAGCAGGCCGCCACGATGCGCAAGATGCTCGTGGCCATGGCCAAGGACCTTCGCGTCCTGATCATCAAGCTGGCCGATCGTTTGCACAACATGCGCACCATCGCCGCCATGCCGGCGTGGAAGCAGGAGCGCACCGCGCAGGAAACGATCGACATCTACGCACCGCTCGCGCACCGGCTCGGCATGCAGGACATGAAGCAACAGCTCGAAGACCTGTGCTTCTCGGCCCTGCACCCGAAGCGGTATGCCGAGATCGACCACATGGTCGGTACGCGCACGCCCGAGCGCGACATCTATCTCACCCAGGTGATCGAAGAGGTTCGGCATCGGCTGAAGGAGCTGCGGATCGACGCCGAGGTGCGCGGCCGCCCGAAGCACTACTGGAGCATCTACGAGAAGATGGTCGTGAAGGGCCGCGAGTTCGACGACATCTTCGACCTGGTCGGTATCCGTGTCACGGTCGAGACGGTCAAGGACTGTTACGCCGCGCTCGGTTCGATCCACGCGACCTGGAAGCCGGTGCAGGGCCGCTTCAAGGACTACATCGCGATGCCCAAGTTCAACCTGTACCAGTCGCTGCACACGACGGTCGTCGGTCCGCAGGGCAAGCCGCTCGAAGTGCAGATCCGCACGCGCGAGATGCACGGCCGGGCCGAGTTCGGTGTGGCGGCGCATTGGAACTACAAGGACAACCACGGCTCGACGGCCGACCTCGAGTGGCTCAATCGCATCGTCGACTGGCAGGAGGAAACCGAAGACCCTGACGACTTCATGGCCAAGCTGAAGATCGATCTCGATCAAGACGAGGTCTTCGTCTTCACACCCAAGGGCAAGGTGATCACGCTGCCCAAGGGCGCCACGCCCATCGACTTCGCGTACTCGATCCACACCGAAGTCGGCCACGCGTGCATCGGGTCGCGCATCAACGGTCGCCTCGTGCCGCTCGATTCCGAGCTGCAGTCCGGCGACACCATCGAGATCTTCACCTCGAAGGTCGAGGGTGCCGCGCCGTCGCGCGACTGGCTCGACTTCGTCGCGACGCATCGCGCCTCGAACAAGATTCGTCAGTGGTACTCGCGTGAACGGCGCGAGGACGCCATCGGGATGGGCTCCGAGGACCTCGTCCGGGCCCTGAGGCGTGAGGGCCTGCCGGTCCAGAAGATCCAGCAGTCGAAGGTGCTCGACGAGGTCGCGGCGATGCTCAACTACGCCGACCTCAACGCCTTGAAGGCGGCCGTGGGCGAGAACCACGTGTCGGCCAAGTCGGTGGCCGAGCGCGTGCGCAAGGTGCTCGAGGACGTCGACCCCGGCCGCGAGGAACAGTTGCCGGTTACCGCGCGTAAGCCCCGGCAATCGCGTTCGCGGCTACGGCAACCGCTGAACCATGGCGTTCACGTCGAGGGCCTCGACGATGTGATGGTCCGTCTCTCGCGGTGCTGTACGCCCGTGCCCGGCGACGAGATCATGGGTTTCGTCACCCGCGGCCGCGGGGTGTCGGTGCACCGAGCCGACTGTGCCAACGCTCTGTCGCTCATGACCGGTCAAGCCGATCGGCTCATCGACGTCGAATGGGACAACGACAGCACCGCGACCTTCATCGCCTCGATCGAAGTCAAAGGCCTCGATCGATCGCGACTACTGCGCGATGTGAGCTCGGTGTTGGCCGACCATCACGTGAACATCATCTCGTGCAACACGTTGACGGGCACCGATCGCGTGTCGACCATGCGCTTCGACTTCGAGCTCGGCGACCCCGCCCATCTCGAGTCCGTGCTGGGATCGATCAAACAGATCGACAGCATCTACGACGTCTACCGGGTTCTACCGGGTAGCAAGTCCAGCTCCTGACGTGCCACTCACGCGGTAGCGTTCGTGGCACAGCACTTCTGCACGCGATAAGTGCGTGGAAGCTGACCGGGCCCTTCGTCGTGCGCAGAGTCGCAAGATTCGGCGCGTGTTCGACCCAGGCTCTATCGTCGGGCCGGTGCGGGCCGCCTTCGTCGCCGTCGTCGGTGAGCACGCCGGCGCCGTTCCGGCCGAGGCTCACGTCGTTGCCGAGTCGAGCCAACCGCCGTCGGGTGTGGGTTTCGTTGCGACGGATCATCTCCACTGGAGCGACCCGACGGGCTCGATCGTGGTCGGTGCCTGGTGCGCGCGATCGGCGTCAGATCGTGGCCCGGCGTGGTGCGCGGACGGGCGGGGACTGGCCATCACCACCGGTCACATCCGGCGTCGCGGTTCGAGGTGGGAGGCAGCCGACCGCTGGCCGATGTTGCTGTTTCCGCTCCTCGGTCCGAAGTCGAGCGATCAGCCCGATGACCTCGCGGGCGTGTTCACCGGTCTCGTCCTCGACCCTGCCGGAGTCGGCATGGCCCTCACCGACGCGTTCTCCCACTTGGGGCTCTACGTGGCGCGGGTACGAACGCACGCGATCGTGTCGTCGAGCGCTGCTCTGGCTGCGTGGATGTTGTGCGGGTGCGCGGGAGAACCTGATCTCGATCCCCTCGGGGTGTGTGGGCTGGCGTACACCAAGCATCGCGTCGGCGAACGGACGGGCTTCTCCGGCGTACGGTCGATGCCCGTCGGCATGCTCGCCCACATCGACGTCGCACACAGGCATCCGGTCCGGGGATCGCGTGCCACCCTGGGTACCGGGAGCAGAACTCGAGCACAAGCCGACGGCCGAGCTCGTCGACATCGCCCAGGCCGCGCTCGAAGACGAGGTCCGTGCCGATGCGACCTTTCCGGCGAGCAGCTTGTTCGCCGACCTCACCGGGGGCAAGGATTCGAGACTCAACCTCGCCGTAGCCCTCACGTCAGGCGTCGCCGACCAGCTCGTGTTTCGCACCGACGGACCCGCGGACCTGCTCGACGTGAGCATCGCCCGCGAGTTGGCCGCGGCGGTAGGCGTCCGGTGGATGGGAAGCGAGGAGCTCGCAGCATTTCGTCGTGATGTCCGCACACAGGCTGGCCCATCGGTACGCCCGACAGCCACCGCAACACCCTGGGCCGAGCGGATGCGTCGGTACGTCGCGACAACGGCAGGCATCTGCAACATCTCGGACACCGTGGGTAGGTCGGACAGCTCGTGGGGTGAGACCCGGATCAACGGTCTGTGCGGCGAGCTCCTCCGGAGCACACTGAGCTTCGAAGTGCCAGACGAGCCGACGCTCGTACATTGCTTCGATCGGCACTTCGGTCATCTCGACCTGCTTCGACCCGAAGCGCTCGCGCAGTTCCGGAACGAGTGGATCGTCGATCTGCTCGACGGACGAGGGGCACGCGGGTCGTTCAACGATCGGCACGACGCGTTCCTCCTGAGGACGCAGGTTCGCTCGAACTTCGGACCACGCCTCGAGCTGTCGCCGGAACCGCGGCTCATGCCTCTGTCGTGCCTCGCCGCGGTTCGAGTCGCCTACGCGCTCGGTGGGTCGGGACGCTCGATCGAGCACATCCACCGATCCCTTTCGCGACGGGCATCGTCGGTCCTCGAGAACCAGCGCTTCGCGAAGAGCGGGTGGCACTCCCTTCGGCCTGCGCCCGGGTGGGCGAAGACGTCGGCGCCGATTCGCCGATGGCGCCGCGGGTCCGACCGGTACCCGATGCGGCTCGATCATCCGCCCGCGAAGCAACCGTTGAGGAAGGAAGCGTCGCTGAACCTGGCCGACTACCGGCGGGTCGTGCACGGTCGCTCCGACCGGATGGCGCTCGTCTTCGAATTGCTGTCCGACGGAGCGAACCCGGTCATGGGACCTGATCGACCCCGTCGCGGTCGCCGATGCTGCGAGCCGCTACGACGAGCTCGCTCGACCCGCCCAGGTCGAGCTCATGGGCGCGACCACCGCGGCGTTGTGGCTGGCCGACGGGCCGGCCCAGAGTCCCGCCGAAGCCACCTAGCAAGGGCTTCCGCTCGCACACCACCAGCACGAAGGAGACTTAGCACAGCGCGTAGTGCTGGGTTCACGACGTCTACAGAGTTTTGCCAAGGAGCAAGTCGAGCTCCTGACCTAACGGCCACACGGGTCGCGCAGACGCCGCATCGATACGCAGGCAGCGATCCATGCCGATCAGGGGTGCCAGGGGCGGGGATCCTGGGGGAGCAGCGACCACGACACCAAGTCGGGGCGCCCGCCCTTGAACGGCTCGAAGCCGCGCAGCACACCCTCACGGGTGAACCCGCAGTCGGACGCGACTCGCTGTGACGCCTCGTTCTCGAGGTGAGTCAGGAGAAAGAGACGCTGGACGCCTCCGTCGAACGCCCAATCAGCCACGAGCCCCAGCGCGGTCGACGCGATCCCTCGACCCCGCTCATCGGGCAGGACCCAGTAAAACGCCTCGGCGCTGAGATATCGATCCGACCATGCCATCCCGACCTGCCCGAGCACCCGATCGCTCTCGGCAATCGACGATCGCGAAATGCGGCTCGGTGCCCCACGATTCGTTTCGCGATGCGATCCACCCGCAGGCCTGGGCCTCGCTGATCGCGTCGGGCATGAAGGTGAACCGGACGATGTCGTGATCGGTGCACGCGGACATCACCGAGCCGGCGTCCTGCTCGCGGAACGGTCGCAACATGATGGTCCCCACCCGCATCGCCGGTGTTGGTGGCACCCATCGCACGTCAGCAATCGTGTCCCGCGGACAAGGACGGCGCCAGCAGGTTGTCGTCGATCCGACACCGTCGCAGGGCGGGACCCGCGTCTTCGTCCGGCTGTGCTTCGACTCGATAACTCGCGGTCATACGCTCACAACGCACCAGGGCTGATGCGACCTAGTACAGCGCAGAGTGGTGGATTGACGACGTCTATCGAGTGCTGCCTGGTAGCAAGTCCAGCTCCTGACCTGCGGTTTGTGCGATCAGGCTCGTGGCACAGCGCTCGAGCACGCGCTAACGCCTACTTGCGCCTTTGCGAGGCTCTCGAGGCACGCCGGGTCCAGACCTTCGACAAGGGTCCTCTGGCGCGTCAACATGTTGTCGTGACCAATGGTCATCGTGACTCATCCGGCGCGGTGTCGGAGCCGTTTCGATGGGTCTCGCCCCGCGAGATCATCGAAGGCGACGAAGGTCCGGACCCTAACGGTGGACGCGAGCCTGCTCCTCGATCGCCGCGGACTCCTTCGGCATCTGCTTACACATTGTTCGACGTTTCTAGCGGCACGGTTGCGCCATGCGGCTCTAGACCTGCGTTGGTCACGGGGCGCGGAGATCATTCTCTCCACCGTTCGGTCGTACGGAGCCGATCGCTCCAGAGGGCGATGGCATCCGGCGACTCCGTGGCCTCCGCCATCCGTGTCAGCTCCTCACACCTCGCGACCATCGCCCGATGACGCGCCGACCACTCGACGCCAAGCCCAGCGGTGTCGAGCAACTCGGGCAGGTCGTCCACTGCATCCGGGTGGTGCATGCGAACGATCCACTCCGCCCATGCGAGGTCCTCAACCGGCATTCCGAGGTGGGCGAACTCCCAGTCCACCACCGCACTGATCGCGTCACCTTCGATCAGCACGTTCTGTGGTCCGAAGTCCCCGTGGACGATCACGGGTCCCGTTCCCAGAAGACCGGGCACGGCCGAGGGATCAATCTGCTGCAGCGCGAGCAGAACCGAGCCGAGCAAACGCAAGACTGCGGGTGCGCAACCCGCCTCGATCAGTTCCTGACCGGGCGTGCCGGGCGCATCCCGGAGGACGAGCAGCGGGACTGCGGGGTCTCGTCCGATGGCTTCGGGGACCGGAAGTCGATGAGCTAGACGCGTCAGGCACGCGTATTCGCAGTCGGCTCGCGCGAAGCGGTCCACCCCTCGTATCGCTTCTCGACCCTCCCGCTAGGGAGCCGACGAGTGAGGTTGGTGTAGCCATGGCGAAGGCGACTCACCGCGCCATCCTGGCTACGAGTGTCGGTGACGTATTGCACCCGAGATGCCTATGGCGACTGCGCCGATGGCGAACGCGATCGCTGCCACGCGCAAATGGGAGGCTGTTCGCTCGGCGGACGACTGTATCCGGTCGACTTCGTGCAGCACCTCCCTCACCGGTTCGAGCGCCGTGTGTACCCGAGCGAGGTTCGCCTCCGCCTCCGTGATCCTGTCGCTATCTGGCATGGATTGGCCTCCTGTCTGCGCCCGCCGAAGGTACCGGCGGGACTAATCAGAACACTAGGGATAACGGTGCAACTGGTTCTGGCGGTTGTCATCGGTCGTTGGTGAGGATGCGGCCTTCGAAGGTGATGGCAAGACGTTGAGTGCGGGTTTCCATTGCGCTGCGCCTTTGCCGGTGGGTCGAGGCTGGGCACGACAAGGTAGAGGCGACTCGATTCGACCGTCATTCATCCCGAGCTCATTCCGGCTTCCGATCGGGACGTCGTGGTGCTCAGCTATGACGATCGATGAGACGATGATCCGCGGGTGAGGGATCGGATGGAGCGGCGATGAGCCGAGAGCACGGCCTGGTGGCGTGGTCGTATGTGGGCACACCAGTTGAGCGCCTGAAATTGATGGCTGTGCTCACCGCGCTCTGGATCGTCGCCTCGCGGTCGTTGAATGCGATGGGGATCGGCACAAAGGCGTCGTCGATGACGGTCGTCCTGACCCGCGGCCTGCTCACCCTGAAGCGGCATCAGCTCGAAGCAGTGCTGGCTTACGAGGTGGCCCTGATCGCCGGTGGCGACGTGCGACTGTCGACCTCGATCGTCGCGCTGACCGCCGGACGCGACCTGTCGCGGCCAGCTTCACTCGTGACCCCGACGCTCTCGTCGACGCATTCCGTGCGATCGCCGACGATTCCGGCATCCCGAGCGGCCTGGCCGCGGAAGGCGCGCCACTGTGGATCGAGTTCCCGCCTGAGATGGCGATCCCGCTCAACGACCGCCATCACCGCGCGATCCGCGAACGCGGTCGGCCTGGATCGCCGCATCGCTGCGATCGAATCCTCTACGCGAACCTCCGATCGATAACGGAGCCGCCAGGGCCCAGTCGAAGCCCGGTTACCGTGTTCTCGCCGCTCTGCCGGCCCGCTATGCCCGCCCGCTATGCCGGCGGCCGTGGTTCTGAATGAGTGACGAGCGCACGGACCGAAGAGACGGTGTGTTAGGAAGGTGCCTAAGTGAGTTACGGGCGCGCGGGCGGTCGTGAGGCTGTCCTCTGGGTGGGAGGGTGACGAAATGCTGGGGACCTCTACGGGTTTGCTCGGTTCGATGCCGAGACGACTGATGCTGGTCGCCGGGGTGGTGCTGCTGGCGACGGCCTGCCTGCCGAGCTTCGGCGGCACCAGCACCATGGTGGCCAAGTCCGGGAGCGGGCTCGAGCGTCCGCCTGATCTGGAACCAGGCGTTCGACGAGGACGCGGGCGACTCGATCGCCTACTACGAGCTCACGGTCGAACGGCACCGTCGTCGACACGGTGGTGGCGCCCGGCCACGAACTGCACGATGACCGGCCTGGCCTCGGGCACCACCTACGACTTCACGGTCACTGCCTACAGCAACCACGGCGGCGGCACCGAGTGGAGCGGCAACATCGGCGGCACCTACGCCGTGCTCGGCCGGCTCTCGACCAGCTTCACCACCCCGGCCGGCAGCATCGCGGCCGGCACCAAGGCCTGCACGAACGGTGACACCGACACCGACGGCGACCGCCTGCCCGACTGGGCCGAGACCAACACCGGCGTCTTCGTCAACGCTGGCCAACACCGGCACCAAGCCCGAACGTGGCCGACACCGACGGCGACGGCATCAAGGACGGCGACGAGACCCTCGGCACGCTCGCCGGCCTGAACCTGCCGACGCATGGGCGCCATGCCGACGCACAAGGACCTGGCCATGGAGTTCGACTGGTTCGACGACAACGCCGATACCGGCACGTGCGCGGCGCACAGCCATCGGCCGACTCCGGCCATCATCTCGGCGGTGTCCGCGGCCTACGCCAGCTCGCCGCTGACGAACCCCGACGGCACCACCGGCGTTCACCTCATCGCCGACTACGGCCAGGGCGCCCCGTTCACCGGCGGCAACCTCATCGCCGACGCCGACGGCCAGATCAACGTGACCTTCGACGCAGCGCCTGGCTTCGGCGGCAGCGAGTTCCTCAACATGAAGAGCGCCAACTTCGCCGCCAACCGCAACGGCTACTTCCACTACGTGCTGATGCCGCACCGCTACAACGGGTCGGACAGCTCCGGCGTCGCCGAGCTCCCGGGCGACGACACGATCGTGTCGCTCTACTGCTACGGCTCGACGCAGCAACGTGGCCAACACGATCGTGCACGAGATGGGCCACAACCTGAACCTGCACCACGGCGGCACCGTCGACACGAACTACAAGCCCAACTACAACTCGGTCATGAACTACCAGTTCCAGTTCCCGGGCATCGACACCAACTGCGACGCCTTCGGCGACGGGGTCCTCGACTACTCCCGTCGGCACCCGCATCTCGCTCAACGAGAACTCGCTCAACGAGGCGCACGGCGTGTGCGGATCAGCCCGGCGCTCGACTGGAACGGCAACGGCGTCCTCGACCCACCGGGATCTGTCGGTGGACCTCAACGGCGACGGCGCTCAAGTCGGTACTCACCGACAACAACGACTGGGCCACGGTCAGCTTCGCCGGCCTGACCGACATCGACGGCGCCCGGGTGGCCCCGCCCCAGGTCGTCGATCGAGCAGCCGGTACCGGCCAGCGCCCAGCACGGATAGGCCGCTCTGAGCGCCACCGCCGCGGCTTCGCTCTGCGACGTGGCCGCCAAGTCACTCTCTGTCCTCAGACGCCTGACTGAATACCTCCGTTGACGTATTTCACGACCACGTCGAGCCTGTGATGCTCCTCGGTAGCGCACTTCTTCCGGTTACTCGGAGGGTGGGCGCGGGAGTCAGCCGAGCGTTGCGACTGGAAGGGTGGGCCCATGCGGGACCGAAAACTGAGAATTGGAACATTGAGGATTCGAGCGATCGTGGCGTTGGGGGCGCTCCTCCTGGGAACCCTGACGGCGATCGTTGCGACCGCACCGGCGGCGTCCGCGGCGGTGACGGCTCAAACCGGCGCGGCCGGAGCACAGGCGATCTCCACCGCGCTCGCGTCGCCATCGGTTGCGGTCACGGGATCATCGTTCGTGTCGACCACCGGGGGGACGCCGAACGGCACCTCTGATACTGCTCTCACGGGCTTCCCGACGAACGGCTCGACCTTCGGGATCCTCACGAGCGGCGACGTCAACTCCGTACCCGAACCCCGGGACGTTCGCAGACACGAGCAACGGCGGCGGGCCGGTACGTGGGAACACCGATGAAGACGTCACGATCCTCAAGACCGACATCACGGTGCCGGCGGGGGCGAACTGCATGGCGTTCGACTTCCGGTTCCTCTCCGAGGAGTTCCCGATCTACGTGGGCACGTCCTTCAACGATGCGTTCATCGCGGAGCTCGACAACTCGACGTGGACGACGAGCGGCTCCGCCGATCACCGCACCGAACAACTTCGCCTTCGACGGCTCGGGTGATGTCGTGAGCATCAACTCGACCGGCCTCGGTGGCATGACGCCCGCGGCCGGTACAGGCACGGCGTTCGACGGGGCCGGGGGTGACTCGAACGGGGCCGCGACCGATTTGCTGAGCGCCTTCAGCCAGGTGACGCCGGGCGCCCACTCGGTCTACTTCTCGATCTTCGACCAGGGTGACCAGGCCCTCGATTCCGCAGTCTTCCTCGACAACCTGCGGGCCGGCTTCGTCACCAACCCGGCCGTCGACTGCAAGTCGGGCGCCAAGCCCGTGTCGTTCCAGCTCAACTTGGCACCGGCGACCGGCTCGGCGCCCACGGGCACCAGCCACACCGTCACGGCGACGCTGACCGACGACGCCAACAAGCCGGTGGGAAACGCAGTGGTGAGCTTCAACGTGAGCGGTGTGAACCCGACCACCGGAACTGCAACGACTGACGCGAACGGCAAGGCGACCTTCACCTACATCGGCGCCAATGCGGGCAACGACCAGATCGCGGGTTGCTATGACGCCGACAACAAGCCGCCGTGCGAGGCCACCGGGTCGGCCAGCATGGACTGGACCGGAATCGTTACGAACAAGCCGCCGGTGGTGAATGCGGGTCCGGATGTGTCGACGGCTCCGAATACTGCGGTGGCGTTGAATGGTTCGGCGTCGGATCCTGAGAATGATCCGTTGACGTTGAAGTGGACGGTGTCGGGTTCGGGTTGTGTGATCACGCCGGACACGGCGGCGGTGGCGAGTGTCACGTGCACGACTCCGGGTACGTACACCGCCACGTTGACGGCGTCGGACGGGAAGAACCCGCCGGTGTCGGATTCGGCCACGGTGACGGTTACGTCGCCGGTTACGGACAAGACGCCTCCGGTGTGTGCGCTGGTGTCGGCGTCTTCGTCGGGTATTTCGGTGAGGGTCGGTGATTCGGGTAGTGGTCTGGCGACGGTGAATGCCACCAAGACGAAGAACGCCACGACGTCGATTCCGGCCTTCACGCCGGGTACGACGAGCGATGTGATCGTCACCGCGTCGAAGATCAAGCTCGGTGAGGGCGCGTCGGTGGAGTTCACGGCGACCGACAAGGCCGGCAACGTCACCATCTGCGATCCGGTGACGGCGACGTTGTCAGCGGGTCAGTCCCATGTGTTCTCGGGCGTTCCGGCGGCCGAGCACTACCTGTCGATCAGCGACGCGGCCGGGGTGTCGGCGGTTGCCGTCGATGTCAACGGGGTCACGAGTGTGATCTGGAACCCGGATGGCCAGACGGTTGATCTGGGTGCGCTCGGGGCCAGCAACACCATCAGCATTCGGGTCCTGGGGGCAGCCGGTTCTTCGGCGGCCGTCATGATCTGGGATGGCCAGTGAAGGAGGGACAGATGAAGAAGCGCTACCAAGCGCCGCAGCTGCGGCGGTTGGGTCTGCTGCGCCGGTTGACCCGGTTCAGCTTCTGACCTGATCACAAAGGCATTGGTTGTTGGCAGTCCGGCTCACGCTGGACTGCCAACGACTATCTCTTGGCCGGCTACTCGGGGCGCTTGAGGCCCTCGCGCCATTCCTTCACCACGCCCAAGGCCTGGCGGCCGATGACTTCGGTGAACTTCAGATCGCTCGCGTAGCGTGTGAGGGTGGCCTCGAGCGCAGCACCGATCACGTCGAGCGTCTCCTGCAGTGTTTCCAGCCCGACGTCGCGGAACGTCAATACGGCCTCGGCTCGGACGTTGGTCAATACGGCCCGCAGCCCGTGCTGACGCTCGCCCAACTCGAGGTTGAACACGTCCATCCAATGGTCGTCGGGGTGCTCGGTCAACCAGAACGTGAGCGTGAGGCGCCCATCCCATTGGCCGCCGACCTCGAGTTCGTTCCCCAGCCAGACAGCCACGCCGGAAGGCTAGACGGGCGCTCGCGACGGTCGGCACGTGGTGTGCCCGGCAGGTGCAGAAAGACGGCGGGTGGACCGTGCCCACAGCCCGCCGGGCACGACCATGTTTCGGCTTCGTGACCTCGTCGCTTGATCGGAGTAGGCAGTTCGACCTATGCGCGGTCGGCCCACGCTCAGAGGATCAGGGCTCGCGCAGCTGCTCCGCGCCGACGAGCTCCGTCGGCGCGATACCGAGATAGTCCTCGAGGTTGCGGTGCAGGTTGACCAGCCGGCACTCCTCGGTCGGTGACACCGTCAAATGCGTCAGGCCGGGCTGGCGCATGCCGCGATGGGCCCGCTCGAAGTTGGCGACGTCCTGACCGAGCACGAGACCGAGAGGGAGCTCGTCATCGGCGGTGAGCACGAGGTCCAGAGGACGCGCGCCGTTGGGTTCGAATCCCACCGGCCGGCGCTCGAACAAGAACGCATCCATGAAGGCCGATTCGTGATCGTCGCCCGGACGGGACCGGATCACGTTCACCATGTCCGAGAACACCAGCACGGTGATGTTCGGGAACAGGTTGTACTGCGACATGTTGAGCATCTGGTCAGTGTCGAAGTCCGACATGTCGATGCCCATGTCGCGGTTTCGCTCGCGAATGCGCTCGGCGAGCACCTCGCGGAACGTGCTGTCGGGAGGCACCTGCGGTGCGGGACCGGCCGCAGCCTTGTCGGTCGGGAGCCCGACTCGATTGCCCATGATCTCGACGAACGCTTCCCACACACCTTGATCGTCGGGGCGATCGCGCAGTCGCGGTGACGCCAAGCCGTACGGCTGGATGAGCCGGCCATGGCGTTCCCACACGCCCTGCGGCCCGTAGACGTCGTCGCACATCGGCAACATCTCGCGGTGAATGCCCTGCACGTGATACGTCTCGCTGAACGCGTCGATCAGCGTCTTCCAGTTGCACCGCGCCGGCACGCTCGCGCTCGCCGTGCACTGGTACTCGTCGAGGCGGGCCCACGCACTGTCGGCCGGGACCGGGATCGAGGAACGATCTCGAGGGGCTCGGCCTCGACGTCGAGGTTGACGAAGACCATCGGTCCCCAGGTGTCGACCTGCACCTCGAGCAACGGGCAGGTCCTCGTTGCGAACGCCGAACTCACGGCGTGACGGCACCTCGCGCAGTTGGCCTTCGAGGTCCCAGGTCCAGCGATGGAACGGGCAGCGGATCTCACCGAGCTCGCCGCCCGTGCCCTCGCACAACAAGCTGCCGCGGTGGCGACATACGTTCTGGAAGGCGCGAAGCACGCCGTCTCGTCCGCGCACGATGAGCGTCGAGTACGGGCCGAGGCGGTACTCGTAGAAGTCACCGGGCGCGCGCACGTGGTCGACACTGCAGGCGAACTGCCACACACGCGGCCACAGCCGCTCGGTCTCGCGCGCGGCGAACGCGGGGTCCAGATAGCGCGAAACCGGGATGGTGATGGGTGTCGGCTGGTGTTCGTCGCTCACGACTCGTTCAGCAGGTGCCGCGTACCAGCCGGCCGGGACGCTCGCCGGTGTCGACGCCGTCCTCGAACGTCACGACGCCTGACTTGATCGTCGCGGTGTAGCCCTCCGCTTGCTGCAGAAGACGACGGCCGCCCGCGGGGAGATCGTCGGTCACGATCGGGTTGCCGAGCTGCAAGCGGTCGTAGTCGATCACGTTCAAATCGGCGAGCATGCCCGGTTCGATCGTGCCGCGGTCGGTCATGCCGTACAGGCGGGCGGTGTCGTGGGTTTGCTTCTTGACGACCCATTCGATCGGCAGGTGATCGCCGCGGCTGCGGTCGCGGGTCCAGTGCGTGAGCATGAACGTCGGCATCGACGCGTCGCAGATGACGCCGCAGTGCGCGCCACCGTCGGCCAGGCCGAGCGCGGCGCGTGGGTGCAGCATCATCTCGCGCACCGGGTCGAGGTCGCCATCGGCGTAGTTCAGGATCGGCACGTACAACAGGCCCCGTCCCTCGTCCTCGAGCATGGCGTCGTACCCGATCTCGAGCGGCGACACGCCGGCCTTTGCGGCCAACACCTCGAGCGAGCGTTCGGGGCCGGGCTCGTACTCCGGCGGCAGCCCGAGCACGTACGTGCGGCCGTAGGCCCGGTTCATCCGTTCGGCGGTCTCGTCGTCGGGTGGCTCCCACGACACGATGCTCGCCCGCACCTCGGGATCGCGCAGCGCCTCGACGAGCTCGGCGGGGGAGAGGTCACGTGCCTTCAACTGCTTGGTAGGCCGGCACCATGTCGAAGAGCGAGTAGGTCGTGAAGTGGCCGGACAGCAAGCCCGTCGGGCGGCCGGCCACCTGCGGCCACAGCTCGGCTCCGTCGGCTACGGCGTCGAGCGACTCGTCCATCAGCTCACGCCACAGGTCTGGTGCGTCGTCCACCTGGATGAGCGCGAAGGTCACCGGTCGTCCGATGGCGGCCGACAGGCGCCGCATCCACGCCACTTCCTTTGCCGGCTTTATGACGTCTTCGCCCGCTGCGCCGGCAGGAGCCAACTCGAACACACCGCGATCCAAGGCGTGCGAGGGCCTCGCCGATGCCGAACAGTTCGTCCTCGGCCGCGAACGTGCCGGGCACCGGCTCACCGTCGATGGCAACGTGAGCGATCGTCCGCGAGGTCGAGAAGCCGAGGGCGCCGGCCTCGATGGCTTCTTGCACGATCGCTCGCATGGCGTCGATGTCCTCGGGAGTGGCCGGTTCGTTGCGTGCGCCGCGGTCGCCCATCACATAGGCGCGTACCGCGCCGTGCGGCACCTGCGTGCCCACGTCGACGGTCCACGATCGCTTCGCCAGTGCATCGAGGTACTCGGGGAAGCTCTCCCAGTCCCAGGTGATGCCTTCGGACAGCGCCGTACCCGGGATGTCCTCGACCCCTTCCATGAGACCGATGAGCCAGTCGTGCTTGTCGGGCCGCGCCGGGGCGAAGCCGACACCGCAGTTGCCCATCACGACCGTCGTCACGCCATGCCAGGAGCTCGGCGCCAGGACGTCGTCCCACGTGGCCTGGCCGTCGTAGTGGCAGTGGATGTCGACCCAGCCCGGCGTCACGAGCGCGCCGTCGGCGTCGATCGTGCGGTGGGCGGTCGCGCCGTCGAGGTCGCCGACGGCCGTGATCTGGTCGCCGTCGATGGCGATGTCGGCGGCGCGGGTGGGTGCGCCGGTGCCGTCGATCAGGCGGCCGCCGCGAATGATCAGGTCGTGCATGTGCCGTCCCCCGTGTCGAGCGTGATTGTTTTCCTAACCCGATGCAGAGTGCGACGCAAGAGTGGCATTATGCATCCACTAGAGCCCGACGAGGGCGTGAGTCACGGCATCGGCGGCCCGCCGCAGGTGGCGGCCGGTCTCGGCGATGCGCTCGGCGTCGAGGGTCGGGCCGAATCCCAGCAAGGTCAGGCCCAGACACACCCCGCCGACCTGGTCGAAGACCGGAGCATTGAGTGTGGACACGGCGTACGAGCGGCCGGGTTCGAAGCGGAGAGGCAGGAACTCGGGCTCGTCGGCGAGCTCGTCGACCAGCTGTTCCACGGCCGCTACCGACGGCGCGACGCCATCGTCCGGCCTGGTCGCTCCCGGGAAGTCGGCCCGCATCCGTTCTTCGGGCGCGGTACGCAGCTCCACGGCAAAGCCCCGCTCGCGCACCGCGGCCAGCGCGTCGGCGTAGCGCCGGCGATGGAGGTCATCGCTGCCGGCCGCCCACGCATCGACGGTGGTCTCGTCGGCCCACGCCACGAAGACGGCGCCGAACGGGGCGCGCAGGGGGATGCGCTGCCCGATCCGCAGCGGCGGCACGGTCGAGCGGACATCCCAGACCTGATCCGCAAGGGTGGCCTGCTCGACCGTGCCATCACCCGCCGTCCGGGCGAAGGCCGCGCAGGTCACTCCGAATCGTTCGCTCAACTCGAGCAACGCAGGACGAGCCCACGCCGTCGCGGGCACGCTGCGACCGGCGGCCTCGCCCACGGCGATCAGCGCGGGCCCGAGTCGATAGTGCTTGGTAGCCGGGTCTCGCTCGAGCCAACCGTTGTTCGCCAGCGCACTGATCATCGGATAACAGGTGGCCTTGTGCAGCTGGAGGCGCCGGGCGATCTCGGAGATCGAGAAGCCTTCCTCCGGATGCGCGCTCAGCAAGCGCACGACGGCGATGACGCGGTCGGTCTGCGGGGAGGGGCGAGCCACCACTGGATGGTGCAGGTCGTGAGCCGGCGACGCAATTCTGGGGCGGCCGGGCGCAGGCGCTCAGCCCCAGCGAACCTCAGGCGGAGCGACGGCATCGGGGAAGTGCTCGAAGCCCACCAACGGTTCGCGGTCGACCGAAGGTGGTGGGGGCGGTGGCTCGGGCCGCGATGCGGTCACGACGCCCTTGGTCTCGGTCTTGGTGGCCTTGGTGGTTTTGGAGGCCTTGGTGGCGCCGTTCTTCTGAGTCGAGCCGTTGCGGCCGTTTCGACCACTACGACCGTTGCGGCCGCTGCCGTTGGTCCCGTTCGGACGTCGGAGGAGATCGAGCGGCGTTTCCGGGGTCGATCCGTTCGTGCCGTTGCTCCCGTTGGACCCGTTGGCGCTCTTGATGTCCTTGGTGCCGTTCGTCCCGTTCGGGGACGACGTGCTGTTGCCGTTGCCGTTGACCCGAGGGTCATCGTGGTCGTGCGGCGGCGCCTCGATCGGTTCGAGCTTCGCCGCTGATTCGACGACGGGCTCGGGCTCGACGACGGGCTCGACGATCGCTTCGGGCTGGGCCTCGATCGGAGCGGGCCTGACCGTCGACGGGTAGTGCATTGGATGTTCTGGTCGCGCGACCGGCACATCGGCCGAACGAACGGGCTCGTCGAAGACCCAGGGGTCGGGCTCGGGCGCGGCGCGGGCAACGTCTCTACGTCGAAGCCCCCAGCGCCCCCGACCGTCTCAGGGTTCCCAGCGTTCTCGGGGCTCGTCGGGGCTCTCGGGCCGCCGGGTGCCGGCCACGGCATCCCAGATCGGCTCGAACGAGGCCGGCGACGGCGCGTCGTGTGCGCTCGTCGTGGCGAACTCGGTTTCCGGTGGGGCGGGCACCATCCACGGAGGACCGCCCGGCGGTGGCCCGGTTGCGACGCCACTGGGATGTTCCGTCTGCGCGCCCGGTTGGCGGGCGGTGCAGAAACGGCAGAACTCCGCCCGTCGACGCAGCACCGAGCCGCACAGATGGCACTTGCGCATTGCTCGTCGACCTCCGTTCCGGTGAGCGGTCCCCTGCGGTACCGGCGGCGCCCCCAGCGGCAGTCCGGTTCCTCGGGGGCAGAGAGTAGAGCGGTTCCGAAAATCTGTCACGGGGCGTGGCTGAACGGCAGCGGAACGGGCGGTCGCGCCCTTGTGAACGGGCCTGCTAGACCTGCGGTATGCCGCGGCGACTGCCTGTGATCCTTCTCCTCTTCTGCGTGCTCGCCACCGCTGTGAGCTGCAGTGGAGGCGGGAGCAGCAACTCCTCGGACGAGGATCTCGACGCGCTGGACACGCCGATCGACACCGGCACCGCACCGTGTCTCCGTCGGCTCGATGTCATCGTCTTCGTGAACCCGGCCATCCCGCCGACGCAGTACGACACCATCGAGGCGAGCCTGCGTGAGGTGCCCGGGGTGGTCGACGATCACGCTCTGGTCGACCAAGCAAGCCGCGTACCAGGAGATGTTGCGACTCTTCCCGAACACGCCCGGGATAGGAACGCTCGACCCAACCGATTTGCCGGCATCCTTTCGCATCACCCTCGACGACCCGGCTCACGCCGACGACGTGCGTATCGCCGCGCAGACGATCGATGGCGTCGGTGATGTGCAGTTGTCCAAGGACAGCCCCCAACCGGTCACGCCCGTCCATTCCCTGCTGACCGGTACAGGCCCAGTGCCGACAGTGCACGCCTTGGTGCTGGCCGCCGCACTAGGTTGGCGCGATGGGATGTTGTGCTGGCGTATTCCTGCTGGCTGGCGCGCCTCGCGTCGCCATGTTCCTGCTCTGGATCTTCTCGGATCGCCTGACGATCGCGTTCAACTCGTTCATCCTGGGGTTCCTCGGGTTCCTGTTCTTGCCGTACACCGCCGTGTTCTACGCGTTGGCCTACGCACCGATCCGTGGCGTGTCCGGCTTCGGTTGGTTCCTCGTCATCCTCGGTTTCATCATCGACATCGGGTCGTACACCAGCGGCGGCTATGCCCAGCGCCGTCGCACGGCGGTCTGAACGCGTTCTCCCGTAGTCGGCGCACGCTCTAACCTCCGAGCGTGGCCGATCGTCCCTCCTCCGCTGCTGCCGCGCCGCGAGCGACCGCCTATCGCGCGCCGAAGGGCACCCGTGACGTGCTCCCCCCGGAGTCCGCGCGCTGGGAGGCCTTGATCGCACGCTTCGCGACCACCGTCGAGCGCGCGGGGTACGGGCTCTTGCAGAGCCCGATGTTCGAGGAGATCGGCGTGTTCCGTCGGATGGGCGAAGGCACCGACGTCGTCCGCAAGGAGATGTACGACTTCCTCGACAAGGGCGACCGTCATCTGGCCTTGCGCCCGGAGGGGACCGCATCGGTGGTGCGGGCTTACGTCGAACACCGGCCACCGACACCATGGAAGATCTGGTACGCCGCACCGAGCTTTCGCTACGAAGCACCACAGGCGGCGCGTTATCGCCAACACCACCAGCTCGGCGCCGAGGCCATCGGCTCGCCCGACCCCGATCTCGATCTCGAGGTCATCGGCCTCCTGTGGGACTTCTACGCCGGTATCGGGTTGCGGCAGGTCGACCTGGTGATCAACACGATGGGAACTCCCGACGACCGGGCCGAGTTCGTCAAGCGGTTGCAGAGCTTCCTCGTGGATCACATCGACGAGTTGGCGCACGACGATCGCGAGAAGGTCGAGGAGCATCCACTGCGTGTGCTCGACAGCAAGCGCCCCGAGACCCAGAAGGTCACCGAGGCCGCGCCCCGCATCCTCGACGCGCTCTCACCGGAAGCGCGGGAGCATTTCGACCGGGTGCAGGCCGGGCTCGACGCGCTCGGCATTCCGTTCACCATCGAACCCCGCCTCGTGCGCGGCCTCGACTACTACACGCACACCATGTTCGAGTTCCAGAGCCGCGCCCTCGACGCCGCGCAGAACACCATTGGTGGCGGCGGACGATACGACGGTCTGGTCGAATCGCTTGGTGGCCCCGCCACGCCGGCTGTCGGATTCGGGTCGGGGATCGAACGCGTGCTGTTGAGCTGCGATGCCGAGGGCGTGTTCCCGGTACCCGAGGTCGGGGTCGACGTCTTCGTGGTCGACGTGACCGGGGGAGACCAAGCGCGCGACCTGACGATCGAGCTGCGGCGCGCCGGCCTCGCGGCTGACCGCGCCTTCGACGGGCGCTCCATGAAGGCCCAGATGAAGGCGGCCGATCGTTCCGGGGCTCGGTTCGTCCTGATCATCGGCGCCGACGAGCTCGTCGCCGGGGCCGTTACCCTGCGCGACCTACGCGGCGAGGGTGGCCAGCAGCAGATCGATCGGGCGGCCATCTTCGACCACCTCCGCCCACTCCTGTGAATCGACTTCGGAGACCAACGTGACCTCGGCCGACCTTCCCATGCGCAGCGACTACAGCGGCGCCTTGCGCGATGCCGACGTGGGCCGCACCGTCGCGGTGTGCGGATGGGTTCACCGCCGCCGGGAGCACGGCGAACACCTCGCCTTCATCGACGTCCGGGATCACACTGGCCTCGTGCAGTGCGTCGTCGACGGCGCGCACGATCTGCGCTCGGAATACGTGGTGCGCGTAGTCGGCACGGTTCGGCTTCGCCCGGAAGGCACCGAGAACACCAGCCTCGCCACCGGTGCGATCGAGGTCGGCGACTGCACGGTCGAGATCCTGAACACCGCCGAGCCGCCGCCGTTCCCCCTGGACGAGCGCGTCGACGTGGACGAGGTCACTCGGCTTCGCCATCGCTACGTCGACCTTCGAACCGAGCGCATGCAACGGAACCTACGCGTGCGCGCCAAGATCAACAGCGCGTTGCGCGCATCGATGGAGCGTCAAGGCTTCGTCGAGATCGAGACTCCGATGTTGATCGCGTCGACCCCCGAGGGCGCTCGCGACTTCGTCGTTCCTTCTCGGCTTTCCCCGGGGGAGTTCTACGCGTTGCCGCAGAGTCCCCAGTTGTTCAAGCAGATGTGCATGGTGGGCGGGTTCGACCGCTATTTCCAGATCGCCCGTTGCCTGCGTGACGAAGACCTGCGAGCCGATCGCCAGTTCGAGTTCATGCAACTCGATGCCGAGGCCGCGTTCGTGGGCCAGGAAGAGGTGCTGGCCTTCATCTCCGAAGCGGTGGCCGACGCCACGGAAGCAGTTCGCGGCGAGCGACCGCCCGAGTTCGAGCGCATGACGTGGCTCGAGGCGCACGAGCGGTTCGGTTCCGACAAGCCCGACATTCGTTTCGGGATGGAGCTGATCGAGCTCACGCCGGTGTTCGCCGAAACGGAGTTCAACGCTTTCCGGTCACCGGACGACGTCGGTCCGCAGGGCTTTGCCGTGAAGGGCATGGTCGTTCCCGACGGTGCCAGCCTGCCGCGGCGTCGCCTCGATGAGATGACCGAGCAGGCCAAGCATTGGGGAGCGAAGGGTCTCGTATGGATGAAGGTCGACGACGACCTGACACTCACCTCACCGGTGGCCAAGTTCCTGAGCGAGGCCGAGATGAAGGCCATCGTCGCCACCACGAGCGCGACGGCGGGCGACCTCGTACTGATCGTCGCCGATCGCCGTCCGACGGTGTGGCACGTGTTGGGCCTGCTCCGACTCGAGCTCGGCCGTCCCCCGCTGAGCGAAGGAGGATTGCGGTACCTGTGGGTCACCGAGTTCCCGTTGTTCGAAGCAGTGGGCGAGGACGGTTCGCCGATCCCCGTCCATCATCCCTTCACGATGCCGCACCCCGACGACATCGCGTTGCTCGAGTCGGGTGACGCGGCCGCGCTGTTGAGCGTGCGTTCGCAGGCCTACGACTTGGTGGTGAACGGGTGGGAGCTCGGTTCGGGCAGCGTCCGTATCCACGATGGTGAGCTCCAGACGACGATCTTCGGATTGGTCGGCATCGACGCCCAGGAGGCGCAGGCGCGCTTCGGCTTCCTGCTCGATGCTTTCCGCTACGGCGCGCCGCCGCACGCGGGCTTTGCCTTCGGCCTGGATCGCCTCGCGGCGATGCTTGCCGGTGAGGACAACATTCGTGAGGTCATCGCCTTCCCGAAGACACAATCGGGATCCGACCCGCTCACGCACGCGCCCACGCCGATCGACAGCGCCCATCTCGACGAGCTAGGGCTGCGGCTGCAGCCGAAGAAGGAGTAGCGCCGGTCAGGTCTGGAACTCGACGACCACGCTGCCCGGCGGCATGTTCCGGAAGGCCTGACCGTCGCCGTAGGTGACAGCTTCGGGATCGGCGTGGATCGTCACCACCACTCGTTGACCCTGTTTCGTCGCGGCCAACTGAATCGCCGAGGTCGAAGCCAACGTGAACTCGAGCCGTTCGAGCTCGTCACCCACACCCGCCCCGACCGCGGCCGCGGTCGCGGTGTTGGTGGAGAACGCGACGCGGTAGGGGTCGAACACGCGGTCCGGGTCGATGACCGGCGACAAGTCACAAGGCATCGCGATGCCGCGCAGGACCTCGGCCACCGTCGGTCTCGCGTCGGTGTTCGTGGGAGCGGGGACGGGGGTCGGCGCGGCCGCCGGCGTGGTGGTGGGCGCGAACAGCCCTGAGCGCGAGGGTGACCCGAGAGTGGATTCCTTCGACGGAGCGGGTGTGACTTCGGGGACCGGCGGGGGTATCGGGACCTCAGAGTCGGGAGTGACCGATTCGGGCATCATCGAGCTCGGCAGTCGGGTGCCGAGCACGGGTGCGGCGCCGATGATCGGGACGTCGGTCCGGGCGGGCGTCGTCGCGTCGGTGGTCTCGGGCTCGGCTTGCGGTCCGCGTGTGATGCGCCGGTAGAGGCGATACGCGTAGATGCCGAGCGCCACGAAGAGCCACAGCCAGAAGAAGCCCACGAGCACGTTCCGCACGGCAACCGATGGTGTCACAGTTCAGCGCCGATCTGGCGCTCCTGACCGCCCGATTCGCGGGTCGGCGCCGGGCGGTAGCCTCGCCGCCAGTGCCTATCTCGCCAGGGTCCGCGCCCAAGGATCTGTTCGCGGCGGCTGCCCAGGATCGGTTGGTCCGACAAGCCCCGCTCGCGGCGCGGTTGCGGCCCCGCTCGCTCGACGAGGTGGTGGGTCAAGAGCACCTGCTGGGCCCGGGTAAGCCGCTGCGGGTGCTGATCGAGTCGGATCGGTTGTCCTCGGTGATCCTGTGGGGCCCGCCGGGGACGGGCAAGACGACGATCGCCCAGGTCATCGCCAGCACCACGCAGAAAGCCTTCGAGCACCTGTCGGCGGTGTCGGCGTCGGTCAAGGACGTACGGGAGGTGGCGGCCCGCGCCGAGGAGCGGTTGGGCCAGCTCGAGCGAGGCACGATCCTGTTCCTCGACGAGGTGCACCGGTTCAACAAGGCCCAACAGGACGCGCTCCTGCCGTCGGTCGAAACGGGACTGCTCGTGTTGATCGGAGCCACGACCGAGAACCCGTACTTCGAGGTGAACCCGCCGTTGCTCTCACGGTCCACGCTGTTCCGGCTGCAGCCGCTCGGGAACGACGCCATCACCAAGCTCCTGGGTCGAGGTCTCGACGCCGAGAACGCGGCGATCGACGACACCGCGTTGGAGATGCTGGTCGAGCGGTCGGCCGGCGACGGGCGCCACGCGCTCACGAGTCTCGAGGTGGCGGTGGCGCTCGCTGGAGAACGGGCCATGCCGGCAGTGGTGCAGGTGCCCGATGTGGAGGCCGCCCTCGGTACGAAGGCGATCCGATACGGCCGCGATGATCACTACGACGTCATCAGTGCATTCATCAAGAGCATGCGAGGCTCGGACCCCGACGCCGCGTTGTACTGGCTCGCGCACATGCTCGAAGCGGGGGAGGACGCGCGGTTCATCGCCCGCCGCATGGTGATCCTCGCGTCCGAGGACGTAGGCATGGCCGATCCGCGCGCGTTGCTGATCGCCGACGCGGCGGCGCGTGCCGTCGAGTTCGTCGGGCTACCCGAGGCACAGCTCAGCTTGGCCCACGCCGCGATCTACTTGGCCACCGCACCGAAATCGAACAGCGTCATCACGTCGCTCGGGCGAGCACGCAAGGACGTGACCGAACGGGGTGGCGGTGAGGTGCCGAACCACCTTCGTGACGCGAGCTACAGAGCCGCTTCGAGCCTGGGTCACGGTGAGGGCTATGCCTATCCCCACGACGACCCGCGCGGTTGGACCGAACAGCAATACCGGCCCGATGCGGTGGCCGCCAGTGTGTACTACCGACCGTCTGATCACGGCTACGAGGCGAGAGTCGCGGACGACATGCGCGAGCGCAAGGTCGCTCGCGGTAGTGACAAGCGATCGATCACCGACCGGAAGGGACGCACATGAGCGCGGGAGATCTGGCATCGGTACTCGTCGTGCTCCTGGCATTCGGCGCGTTCGTCGTGTTGCTCCTCGCGATGCAGTCGTTGGTCGCGTCGTTGCGTGAGCTGCGGCACTCGTTGGATGTGTTGCACGACGAGACGTTGCCGTTGCTCCAAGAGTTGCGGGCAACGGTGCGAGACGCGGGTGCAGAGGTGGACCGCGTCGACAACTTGCTCGATGCGGCCGAGTCCATCTCGGCCACGGTCGACTCGGCGACACGGCTGAGCTACCTCGCCTTCCGGGCGCCGCTGCTGCGATTCGTTGCCTTCTTCAAGGGCATCGGGCGCTTCGTGGGTCGGCTGTTCGGACGAAAGCCCCCGGCCCGTGCGGGTGGCTCCGGCTCGACGATGGATCGGCGGGCGGCATGATGCCCAAGCGGGTGTTCTGGTTCGCGGCGGGCGCGGCGTCGGGCTTCGGGGGAGCCGTGTACGCCTACGCGCGGGTGCGGGAGGTGCGGGGCCGATTCGCAGCCGACCGTCTCGCCGACACCGTCTCGGGTGCACTGGTGGGCACGGCCCGAGGCGTCCGCACCACGGTCCAAGAAGCGATGGCCGAGGGACGGGACGCGATGTACGAGGCCGAGTCCGAGATTCGTGCCCAGGTCGAACGCACCGCCGTCGTGCGAACGCTGGCCGCTGAGCGCAAACGTCGTCCGGTGAACGTCGGCCCCGTCAGTAGGCTGTGCCGACCATGAACCGCATGACCGCGAACCAGCTGCGCCGGGCGTGGTTGGACTTCTTCGAGCGCCACGGCCACACGGTCGTCAACTCGTCGGGTCTGATCCCGACGCATCCCACCGCGCCGTTGTTCACCAACGCGGGCATGAACCAGTTCGTGCCCGTACTTCCTCGGCGAGGAGACGGCGCCGTTCCGGCGGGCCACGTCGGTGCAGAAGTGCGTGCGCACCGGCGACATCGAGATCGTGGGCACCACCACCCGCCACCTCACCTTCTTCGAGATGCTGGGCAACTTCAGCTTCGGTGACTACTTCAAGGAAGAAGCGATCAAGCTGGCGTGGGAGCTCTCGGTCGAGGTCTTCGGCCTCGACGGCGACCGCATCTGGGCCACGGTGTACGAGGACGACGACGAGGCCGAACAGATCTGGCGCGACGTCATCGGCATGCCGGCGGAGCACGTGCAACGACTCGGTGACGAGGACAACTTCTGGGAGATGCAGAAGGGCGCCCCCGGTCCGTGTGGGCCCGAACAGCGAGCTCCACTACGACCGGGGCCCGACGTTCGGCCATGAGGGAGGTCCCGCGCACGGCGACGACGAGCGCTACCTCGAGTTCTGGAACCTCGTGTTCATGCAGTTCAACCGGCGGCCGGACGGCTCGCTCGGCGACCTGCCGAGCAAGAACGTCGACACCGGTGCGGGCTTCGAGCGCAACCTCGTGCTGCTGCAGGACGTGCCGACGGTGTTCGAGACCGACGCACTGGCGCCGCTGGTCGACGTGGCACAACGACTCACGGGTACGCGGTACGGCGCCGACGAGTCGTCCGACGTGAGCCTGCGGATCATGGCCGACCACGCCCGTACGGTCAGCTTCCTCGTGAGCGACGGTGTCTTCCCGTCGAACGAGGGACGGGGCTACGTGCTGCGTCGACTCATCCGGCGCGCGGTGCGCCACGCGTACCGGCTCGGCGTCGAGCAACTCGTCACGCCGGAGCTCGTCGACACCACGATCGAGCTCATGGGCGAGGCCTATCCCGACCTGGCAACGGAACGCGACGTTCGTACGCGACGTCATCGTGCGCGAGGAGGAACGGTTCCGTCAGACGTTGAAGACGGGCACCAACATCCTCAGCGTCGAGCTCGAGAAGCTGCCGACCGACGCGGCGCTTGCCCGGCGCGGTGGCGTTCCTGTTGCACGACACGCACGGATTCCCGCTCGAGCTCACCCGAGAGATCGCCTCGGAGCGTGGAGTCGAGGTCGACAACGACGGCTTCGCCGCCGAGATGGCCGAGCAGAAGCGACGCGCCAAGGAAGCGCGCAAGCGCGAGGGCGTGGGCGACGACGGCGAGCGCTACGCGGAGCTCATCGAACAGTTCGGGCCGACCGAGTTCACCGGTCGCGACGAATACGAGAGCAAGGCACGCGTGCTCGCGGTGCTCGACGATCCGGGCGACGAGGTGAGCATCGTCCTCGACCGCACGCCCTTCTACGCGGAGTCCGGTGGCCAGATCGGCGACATCGGGGTGATCACGTCCGACACCGGGCGAGCCGAGGTGACCAACACGCTGTACGGCGTGCCAGGTCTGCACCGACACGTGGCGCGTGCTCGTGTCGGGCGAGATCACGCCGGGTCAAGAGGTCACGGCCGCGATCGACGGCCCGCGTCGCGACGCCATCCGCCGGAACCACACCGCCACGCACCTGCTGCATTGGGCCCTGCGCCAAGTACTCGGCGATCACGTCAAGCAACAGGGCTCGCTGGTCGCCCCCGATCGACTGCGGTTCGACTTCAGCCACTACGAACCGATGACGGCGGACGAGATCCGCCAGGTCGAAGACCTCGTGAACACCGACGTGCTCGGCAACTTCCCGGCGCGCCACTACGAGACCACCAAGGACTACGCCGAGCAGATCGGCGCCATCGCCTTCTTCGGCGACAAGTACGGCGACATCGTGCGCGTCCTCGAGGCGGGCCCGCACTCCACGGAGCTGTGCGGTGGTACCCATGTCCGCGCGCTGGGCGACATCGGTCCGGTCAAGATCGTGTCCGAAGGATCCATCGGCTCGAACCTGCGACGGTTGGAAGCGATCTCCGGTTTCGGGCCCATTGATCGACTTCGGGCCGAAGAGGCCCAGATCGCGGAGGCGGCCGGCGCGTTGGGTGTTGCCACCGATGAGCTGGTCGATGCCGTCGAGCGCCAACGTTCGGAGATCAAGGAGCTGCGCGACGAGCTCAAGGCGCTGAAGCGCCAGCTCGCATCCGGGCGTGCCGACGAGCTCGCGCAACTGGCCGTCGACGGCGTGGTCGTCGAACGCGTGTCGACGAGTTGGATCGTGAGTCCTTGCGGGATCTGGCCCTGGCCGTTCGAGAGATGTCCGGGGTGCGCGCGGTGGTGTTGGGTGGTGCGCCCGAAGGCGGTGGCGTCGCGTTGGTCGCGGCCGTCGCCGACGACGGGTTCAACGCCAGCGAGCTGATCGCCGACGCGGCCAAGACGGTGAAGGGCGGCGGGGGCAAGAGCCCGGACCTCGCCATCGCCGGAGGCAAGGATCCCGCGGCGCTCGACGCCGCCCTCGATCAGGTCCGAGTCGCGGCGGGCCTCCCGCCGATGGGGTAGTGAGGCATCACTTCATGAGAGCTCGGCGCGGATGAGGGCCCCGCCTTCATGAGAGCATTGGGGATCGATCTCGGTTCCCGGCGCATCGGGGTGGCCGTGAGCGATCGAACCGGCACGTTGGCCTCGCCCTACGAAGTGGTGCAGAGAACGGGCGACCGGGAACGGGATCACCGCATCTTGGTCGGTTTGGCCGAGGAGCTCGAGGTCGAACGCATCGTGGTCGGCCTTCCCCTTTCGCTCGACGGCTCGATCGGACCTGCTGCTCAGGGCGTCCTCGACGAGGTCGACGAGCTCGCTGCCACCACTCGGGTACCCGTCGAAACCTACGATGAGCGGCTGACGACCGTCACGGCCGAACGTTCGCTGCGGGAGCAGGGGATGAAAGGACGCGATCGACGCAAAGTGGTCGACAAGGCCGCCGCCGCGGTGTTGCTGCAGGCCTGGCTCGATGGCCGGGCCAACCGGTCGCCCGACCCCTGACAACCGACTGCTGGCAACTGACCGCTGGCCGAACCCTGGCCACTTCAACCCTGAGGAACCGTGCCCGACACCCCGTATCTCGACGAACCCACCCCCGGGCTGCCGGACGACGACCTCGGCCCCGGTGGCGACGCGACCGACGCGGGCGACGACGAGAACTACGTCTACCTCCCGCCCGAGAGCTCGCTGACGCGTCGGATCCTCTGGGTCGTCGGCGGCGTCGTCCTCTTCTTCGGGCTTCTGTTCGCGGTCGGCGGCTGGTGGGTGATGAACCAGGTGAACCCGAGCGGAACCGGTGAAGCGATCACCGTCACCGTTCCGCCCGGAAGCACCACGGCGCAGATCGCCAACCTGCTCGAGCGCGAAGGTGTGATCACCAACGCCACCGTCTTCCAGTACTACGTCAAGTGGCAGGACTCCGGACCGTTCGAAGCCGGCATCTACGACCAGATGCACAAGCGGTCGTCGATGGGTGACGTCGTCGACCGGCTCCAGGCGGGCCCGTTGCCACCCAAGTACACCGAGCTCGTGATTCCCGAGGGCATGTGGCTGAAGGACATCTCGGCCAAGATCCTGCAGACGTTCCCGCAGATGAACGAGGTCGAGCTGAACGTCGCGCTGAACACCGTGCGTTCGAAGTATCAGCCCGAGGACTCGACGAATCTCGAAGGCCTGTTGTTCCCTGCGACCTACCGCGTCGAGGAGGGTGACGAGCTCGACGAGCAGAAGTTGATACGGCAGATGACGGACAAGTTCGATGCCACGGCGGACGAGATCGGCCTCAGCGACACGTCGGCGGCCAGTGCCGCCGCGGGACGGGAGCTGTCGCCGTACGAGGTGGTCATCGTGGCTTCGATGATCGAAAAGGAAGCGAAGGTCCCCGAGGAGCGGGCGATGATCGCGCAGGTGATCTACAACCGGCTCAACCAGGGCATGACGCTCGGTATCGATGCCACGGTGCTGTACGCCATCGGCGAGCAGAAGGAGCAACTGACGCAAAGCGATCTGAAGGTCGACTCGCCGTACAACACCCGCCGATACGAGGGGCTGCCGCCGACGCCGATCGCGTCGCCGGGTCGCGACTCGCTCGAAGCGGCGCTGCACCCAGCCGACGGTCCGTGGATCTACTACGTGATCCAGGACGACCAAGGGCATCATTTCTTCACGGACAGTTCGTCCGAGTTCGACCAAGCCCGTCAACGCGCGCAGCAGGCGGGCCTGCTCTGAGCCCGGCGACCGCTCAGCTCTCGAGATGGGGGCCGTCGGGCCGCACACGCGTAGGCGCGGTCATCGGAGATCCCATCCGTCACTCGTTGTCGCCCGCCATCTACAACGCCGCGTTCGCGGCGCGTGAGGTCGACTGGGTCTTCGTGGCCTTCGAGGTCGCGGACGGCGGCGCGTCGGCGGCGCTGGATGCGATGCGCACCCTCGACCTCGGCTGGTTGTCGGTCACGATGCCGCACAAGACCGCGGTCGCGCGTGCCGTCGACCGGTTGAGCGACGACGCCGCCGCGCTCGAAGCTGCGAACTGTGTGGTGAACGAGGGTGGGGCGCTCGTGGGCGAGAGCACGGACGGCCAAGGCTTCCTCCGCGCGTTGACTCACGAGACCGACTTCGACCCGGATGGTCGCTCCTGCATGGTGCTGGGCGCCGGGGGCGCGGCACGCGCCGTGGTACTGGCCCTTGCTCGAGCCGGCGCGAAGGACATCGTCGTGGTGAATCGCACCCCGGATCGCGGCGAGCAGGCCGTCGCGTTGGCCGACGGCGTCGCTCGGCTCGGTGTCGCGGCGGAGGCGGCCGGTGTCGACCTGGTCGTGAACGCCACGCCGATCGGCATGGGTGGTGACCACGCGCTGCCGATCCCGGTCGACGGCCTCAAGGAGGCCGCCGTGGTGGCGGATCTGATCTACGAGCCCGAGGTGACCCCGCTCCTGGCCGCGGCCCGGGCTCGCGGCCTCACGGCCGTCGGTGGCCTGGGCATGCTGGTTCACCAGGCCGGCCTGCAATTCGAGCGGGTTCTGGGCCAGCCGGCGCCGCTCGAGGCCATGGCCGTGGCGGCCCGGCAGGTCTTGGCCGTACGCTGACGGCACGGAACGGGCTCTGCCGGCGCCTTTCGTGGCAGCCCATGCGAGTCGACCTGGTCGAACCGCTTCATTCCGGGCGGTCCCGTGCCGATGGGAATGGGCGACAGCCCTTGCGCGGTCGTGAACAGAAAAGCGTGCTCTCCCTCAGGTCCCTTACGGAGGTCATCGTGGCACTGCAGGGCACCATCGAAACCTTTGCCCTTCCTGATGTGATGCGGTTGCTGGCATCGACGAAGAAGACGGGTTGTCTGCGACTCAGTGGTGGTCGCGGCAATGGCAGCGTCTGGGTCGACAGCGGCACGATCGTCGCGAGCGAGGCCTCAGGGGCTCGTCACGCCACCTCACCGGTGGATGTGTTCTTCGAGCTGTTGCGGTTCACGGAAGGCGATTTCGTCTTCGATGCCGACGTGACGGCGGACAGCCCGGGGTCGGCGGCCGAGGTCGAGCCGACGCTCGAAGAGGCCGAGAAGATGCTCAGCGAGTGGAAGGCGATCGAGGCCGTGGTGCCATCGCTCGCGGCGTGGGTCGAGCTCGCACCTGAGCTGACCGACGAGGAGATCACGGTTGATCGCGCTCGCTGGCGGTTGCTCGTCGCGGTTGCATCCGGTGTGAGCGTGGGCGAGCTGGGTGATCAACTCGAGATGAGCGAACTGACGATCTCTCGTCAGGTCAAAGAACTCGTCGATGCCGGGCTCGTGCAGGTCGGGGAGGCGCCCATCGGTGCCGACTACCCCACCGCCGCACCCGCTCCGGTGATCGAGCCCGAGCCCGCTCCTGTCTTCGAAGCGGCCGAGGTGGCCGAACCCGAGGAACTGGTCGAGGAGACCGACTTCGAGGGCCCGGCGCTTCGTTTGGCTGACAACGGCCACAACGGCTTCGACTCCTTGGACCACGACGTGATGGTCGGCGAGCCCGAGCCGGAACCCGCGCCGGTAGCGGTCGGCACGGCGTTCGAGCCCGACCCGACCGATGCCGCCGAGATCGCACGGCAGCTCGCCAACCTCAGCCCCAAGGCCGCGAAGGCCGTAGCGGCCGCGGCCAAGGCGACGACGGTCGAGGAGCGGGAAGCTGCTCTGGCCGAGGTCGACGACGACGAGGACCCGATCAACCGCGAGCTCCTGATCAAGTTCCTGGGCTCGGTCAACAGCTGACCGCAGCCGAGGGTGTCCAGGAGCTGTTCGATGCACAGCTACGTTGATCGACCGTGGAGGGCCAGCCAACACCGTGAACGTGCTTCGTCTCGTCGTGTGCGCAGTACTTGCGCTACCGGTCGGCTGGTTCGCTGGGGTCCTGATCGATCGCGTACCTGATCGTCAATCGCTGACCCCGCTGCCGGGCGTCCGGCTGTCGGGCAAGTACCTGTTCGTGCACCTGGCCATGCTCGTGCTCTACGTGCTGGCCGCGCTGCGCTTCGACAATGAACCCATCGGCGTGTTGGTCGGCTATCTGTTCCTGTTCGCCATGCTGTTGACGGTCTCCGTCATCGACGTTCAGCTCTTCCGATTGCCCGATCTGATCGTGTTGCCGTCGATCGTGATCTCCCTGGTCCTCGTGGTGGTCGTGTCGGTTGCGAACGACGATCCGAAGTCGATCCGATTTGCTCTCGCCGGCGCTGGTCTGTACTTCGGGTTCCTCTTGCTCGCACACCTCGTGTACCCGCGCGGCATGGGATTCGGTGATGTGAAGCTCGCCGCGGTGATGGGGCTGTACGTCGGATGGCTCGGAACGACCTACGCGGCAGCGGTGGGCTTGGTCCTCTGGGCCATGCTCATCGGCTTCGTCGCCGGCTCGATCATCGGCATGGTCCTGTTGGCCATCCGGCGACGCAGCAAGCAGATCCCGTTCGGCCCGTTCCTGGCCCTCGGTGCGGTGGTCGCCGCGCTCCTCAGCTCGGGCCTGGTGTCACAGGTCTGAGCCTCGCCTCGTTAGTTGCTTCGGGCGGGTGCGGGCCGCCCAGTAGATTGGCTGGGTGCTGCGCTTCCTCACCGCCGGCGAATCCCATGGTCGCGCCCTCGTCGTCGTGGTCGAGGGGCTGCCGGCCGGATTGGCGGTGACCGTCGAGGAGATCAATGCCGAGCTCGCCCGCCGCCGTCTGGGTTTCGGTCGCGGACCGCGCATGAAGTTCGAGCAGGACGAGTTGGCGATTCTCGCCGGCGTCCGTCACGGCCGCACGCTGGGCTCGCCGGTCGCCATCGAGATCGGCAACAGCGAGTGGGAGCGCAAGTGGACCGAGGAGATGTCCCCGGCGCCCGGTGAGACCTCTCAGCCACTGACCAAGCCGCGGCCGGGTCACGCCGACCTGGCCGGAATGCAGAAGTACGACTTCACCGACGCGCGCAACGTGCTCGAGCGGGCCTCCGCTCGTGAGACCGCGGCGCGAGTCGCCGCCGGCGCGCTGGCCAAGGCGTTGCTGCGCTCGGTCGGTGTCGAGGTCGTATCCCATGTCATACAGCTCGGCTCTGTCCGGGCCGATCCCGAACGCCGGCCCGGTCCCACCGACCTGGCCACCGTCGACGAGTCGGAGGTGCGGTGCTTCGACCCGAACGCCGAAGCGCGCATGATCGACGAGATCCGCGCCGCTCAGAAGGAGGGCGACTCACTGGGCGGCATCGTCGAGGTGCTCGCGTACGGCGTGCCGGTCGGGCTCGGCAGCCACGTGCATTGGGACCGCAAGCTCGACGGTCTGCTTGCTCAAGCGTTGCTCAGTATCCAGGCGGTCAAAGGTGTCGAGATCGGCGACGGTTTCGCCGTGGCGGTCCGACGGGGGAGCGAAGCCCACGACGCGATCGGTTGGGACGACGACGCCGGTGACTACCGGCGCGAGAGCTCCCGCGCCGGTGGCATCGAGGGTGGGATGTCCACGGGCGAGGTGCTGGTTGCGCACGTGGCCATGAAGCCGCTCGCCACCTTGAACAAGCCCACCCTCAAGACCGTCGACACGGCGACCAAAGAAGAAACCGTCTCGTTCAAGGAACGCACCGACGTCACGGCCGTACCGGCGATGGGCGTGGTCGCCGAGACGATGACCGCGCTCGTGCTGGCCAACGAGCTCACCCGCAAGTTCGGCGGTGACAGCGTCGCGGAGCTCGTACGCAACGTCGAGGGCTTCTTGATCCAGACGAAGGAAGCGACGGCGCGGGTCGTCGAACCACCCGACGACGAAGACGCACCGCTCAACTGGGACGAGAGCCAAGCCTTCGACGACGACTCCGGATCACGGTCGTGAGCGGGCCGCACTTGGTGCTCATCGGGATGATGGGTGCGGGCAAGTCGACGGTCGGTCGGCTGCTGGCTGACCGCCTGGGTCGGGCGTTCCTCGACAGCGACGAGCTGATCGAAGCCGAGACCGGCCGCACCGTCGCGCAGATCTTCGCCGACGACGGTGAGGCGGTGTTTCGTGCCGTCGAGACCGACGTGCTGACACAGATGCTCGACGGCGATGAGGCCGCGGTGATCGCAGCTGCCGGTGGCTCGGTCCTCGAGCCTGCGAATCGTGCCCACATGCGAGCGCGCGGCACCGTCGTCTGGCTCCGTGTCGACCTGCCGCAGCTGACGGAACGAGTGAAGAGTGGCGTGCACCGGCCGTTGCTCGACGACGATCCCGCCGCGACGCTTGCTCGGCTCGCCGCCGAGCGTGAGGCGCTCTACCGCGAGTCGGCCCACGAGATCGTCGATGTCGACGAGCTGTCTCCGACCGAAGTCGCGGACCGAGTTCTCGCGAGCACGGGGGCCGCGGCATGAGCACCATCGTCGTGCCGGTGGGCTTGGGTGACCGGTCCTACGACGTGATCGTCGGCGACGGCGCGCGCCACGACCTGGCCGCATCCATCCCCGCCGAAAGCAAGCGCGTCGCGATCGTGACCCAGGCCGACATCGGCGTCGAGGTCGACCCCGGCCGCGAGAATCAGGTGTTCTTCATCGACGGCGGCGAACCGGCCAAGTCGATGGCCACGGTCGAGGACCTGTGTCGTGGTTTCGCCCGTTGGGGTCTCACGCGGGCCGACACCGTGGTCGCGGTCGGCGGAGGGCTGGTCACCGACACGGCGGGGTTTCGCCGCGGCCTCGTATCACCGTGGCGTCCACCTGGTGAACGTGGCGACCACTTTGCTGGCCCAGATCGACGCGGCCATCGGCGGCAAGACCGGGGTCAACCTGCCCGAGGGCAAGAACCTGGTCGGCGCGTTCTGGCAGCCGGTGGCCGTGCTGTGCGACACCGAGGTGCTGTCGACGCTCCCGCCTCGCGAGTACCGCAACGGCATGGGCGAGTTGGCGAAGTACCACTTCTTGGGTGGCGGCGATCTCGACGCGCTCCCGCTCGACGAGCGGGTGGCCGCGTGCGTTCGCATCAAGGCCGATGTCGTGGCATCCGACGAACGAGAGGGTGGTCGCCGCGCCACCCTCAACTACGGCCACACCCTGGCGCACGCGCTGGAGACGGCCGGGCGCTATGACCTGCGCCACGGTGAAGCAGTCGCGATCGGCCTCGTCTACGCCGCCGAGCTCGCGCAACGTCTCGGCCGAATCGACGCGGCTCGCGTCGCCGAGCATCGCCGCGTGGTCGGCGCGTACGACCTGCCCGTGAACTTGCCGGCCGACGCTGATCCCGACGAACTGGTGGTGCTCATGGGTCGCGACAAGAAGGCGATCGACGGCCTGACCTTCGTGCTCGACGGCCCCAACGGCGTCGAACCCGTCACCGGCGTCGACCGGGCCGACCTCGACGCCGCGTTCGAGGCGATCCGATGAGCGCCGAGCCGATAGTGCTCGTGCTGGACGGACCGAACCTCAACCTGCTCGGTGACCGTGAACCGCAGATCTACGGGACAACCACGCTCGACGAGATCATCGACTCCCTTCGGACGCAGGCGAGTGCGGCCGGGTTGGTCGTGGAGCACGTTCAGTCGAACCACGAAGGTGTGCTCGTCGACGCGGTTCAAGGCGCCCGGAAGCGATGTGCCGCGATCATCATCAACGGCGGCGCCTTCACCCACTACTCGTGGGCGTTGCACGACGCGTTGGCGGCGTACGAGGGCTACGTCGTCGAGGTCCACATCTCCAACCCACAATCACGTGAGTCGTGGCGTCACACATCGGTCATCACCCCGGTGGCCGATGGCTCCATCATCGGAGTCGGACCGCTCGGCTATCAGCTCGCGCTGCGGGCGGTCGAACAGCACGTTCGGTCCGCTGAATCTGCATGACGGTCGAGCTGGGGTCGCTACCTCCCATGGAGGTTGGTGCGCGCCTACGCTCGCTTGCTCGAAGGTCTCGGCCCCACTGGTGTCGACGCGCTGCTCGTCACCCATCTGCCGAACATCCGGTACCTCACCGGCTTCACCGGTTCGGCGGCGATGGTGCTGGTGCGCGCCGATGAAATCACCTTCGTGACCGATGGCCGCTACGGCGAGCAAGCCACTGAGCAGCTCGGCGCGGTGGGCGTCGACGCGACCATCCACGTCGGGCGCACGAGCAGCGAGCAACGGACGCAGTTGCAGCGGGCGTCGCACGGCGTCGATCGGCTCGGGGCTCGAGGCCGAACACGTGAGTTGGGTCCAACAACGCAACTTCGCAAAGTCGTGGTTCGATGCCGAGCTGGTCCCGACCGAGGATGTCGTCGAGGCGTTCCGCGAGGTGAAGGACGCGGGCGAGGTTGCCCGCATCGAAGCAGCCGCGACCGTGGCCGACGACGCGCTGGCATCGATCCGTCACCGCCTCGGTGAACGCGTCACCGAGCGGGCGTTCGCCTTCGAGCTCGAAACCGCGATGCGCGAGCTAGGGGCCGACGGCCCGTCCTTCGAGACGATCGTGGGGTCGGGCCCCAACGGCGCCAAGCCGCACGCCCGTCCGTCGGAGCGCCCGATCGACAGGGGTGATCTGGTCGTGCTCGACTTCGGTGCGCTCGTCGACGGCTACCACAGCGACATCTCGCGGACGATCTGCGTCGGTGAGCCCACGGCCACCCAGCGGCGGATGCTCGAGGTGGTCACCGAATCACAGGCCGCGGGCGTGGCCGCGGTCACCGCTGGGGTCGCCGCCCGGGAGGTCGATCGGACCTGTCGCGACCTCATCGCCGACGTCGGGTGGGCCGATGCGTTCCTGCACGGCACGGGTCACGGGGTGGGGCTCGACATCCACGAGGCCCCTCGGGTGGCGTCGACCAGCGATGCTACGCTCGCCGCCGGCCACGTTGTCACCGTCGAACCGGGTGTCTACCTCCCCGAGCACGGCGGTGTGCGTGTCGAAGACACGCTGCTCGTCACCGCCAACGGTGCACGCGCACTCACTCGCAGCCCGAAGCACTGGACCATCTGAACGCAGGACGATTACGCATGCCCACGATCACCACCAACGACCTCAAGAACGGAATGACGCTGAACCTCGACGAAGGCCTCTTCGAGGTCGTCGAGTTCCAACACGTCAAGCCGGGCAAGGGTGGCGCGTTCGTGCGTACCACCCTGAAGAATCTGCGGACCGGTGCGGTGGTCGATCGAACGTTCCGCGGGGCGGAGAAAGTCGATCGCGCCATGATCGACAAGCGGGACATGCAGTTCCTGTATCGAGAAGGCGACGACTACGTGTTCATGGACAACACGTCCTACGAGCAGCTGAATGTCGTTCGGAGCACGCTCGGCGAGGCCGCCGACTACATGGTCGAGGGCTCGGCCGCCGTGCTGCAGATGTACGACGTCGAGATCGTCGGGGTGGAGCTGCCCGCTGCCGTCGAGCTGAACATCGCCGAGACCGAGCCCGGCATCCAGGGCGACCGGGTGTCGGGTGCCCGCAAACCGGCCACGCTCGAGACGGGCAAAGTCGTGCAGGTACCGCTGTTCGTCAACCCCGGTGATCGTGTCAAGGTCGACACCCGCACGGGCGAATACCTCACCCGAGCGTGAGCGACGAGCCGTACCGCGGCGGGATCGGCAGCCGTCGCGAGGCGCGCGAGCGCGCGTTCGGGCTCTTGTACGAGGCCGAGACGAAAGACGTCGCGCCCTCCGTCGTCGTTGCGGACCTGCCGGTGCCCCCCGAGGCGTTCACGCTCGAGCTGATCGAGGGTGTGGAGACGAATCAGGACGAGCTCGACGCGACCATCCGCCGCTTCGCCCGCGACTGGAAGCTCGAACGGATGCCGGCGCTCGATCGGGCGCTGTTACGTCTCGGTACGTTCGAACTGGTGCATCGAGCGGACATCCCCACCGGCGCCGTGATCTCCGAAGCAGTCGAGTTGGCCAAACGCTTCTCGACCGACGAGTCCGGTCGTTTCGTCAACGGCATGCTGTCGGCCGTGGCCGCCGAGGCCCGCCCCGAACCGTGACCGAGCCCTTCTCGGTCGAGGTCTCAACGGCGTCCAAATCGTGATTGTGTACCGATCCGGTAGACGATCACGTTTCGGACGGCATCGAGGTCTCAGGACGGCGCTGATGGCGTGTCGAGAGCCCGAGAGAACTGCTAACCTGCACCCCTGACCGTGAAGCGGGTCCCGTGAGGCCCGTACGGACAGGAGAAGTGAAGTGGCCGAACGAGAACGTCGTCTGACGCCCCCTTACGGGGGCGTTTTTGTTGCCCGGAAACGGGTCATGAGCGCGGAGGACATGCAGCGGGCCGTCTGGCGCATGGCTCACGAGATCATCGAGCACAACCACGGGCTCGACGACATCGTCCTCATCGGCCTGCAGACCGGCGGCATTCCGCTGGCGCAGAAGCTGGCAGAGGCCCTGCAGCAGATCGAGAGCGTCATCGTTCCGATCGGCAGCATCGACGTGGCGTTCTACCGCGACGACATCGGACTGCGACCGGTGTTGCCCGAGGCCGTCACCGACATCCCATGCGACCTGACCGGCCAGATCGTCGTGCTGGTCGACGATGTGTTGTTCACCGGCCGCACGATTCGCGCCGCGCTCGACGCGCTGGCCGACTTCGGTCGGGCCAAGGCCGTGCAACTGGCGGTGATGGTGGATCGGGGCCACCGCGAGCTGCCGATCCGCCCGGACTATGTCGGCAAGAACCTGCCCACCCGCCGCGACGAGGTCGTCGACGTCGCCGACGACGGGGTCGATCTGGGGGAGATGGTCAAGTGAACCACCTGCTCTCGGTCGCTGACATCGGTGCGGACGGGATCGACGAGATCCTGCGACTCACCGATTCGTTCGTCGAGGTCAGTGAGCGGGCGATCCCGAAGGTGCCGGCGCTGAGAGGCAAGACCGTGGTGTCGCTCTTCTACGAGGACTCCACGCGCACTCGGCTGTCGTTCGAGACCGCCGCCAAGCGCCTGTCCGCCGACACCATGACGTTCAGCGTCTCGACCTCATCGGTGAAGAAGGGCGAATCGATCCGCGACACCGTGCAGACCATCGAGGCCATGGGTGTCGATGCCATCGTCGTTCGGCATCATTCGGCCGGCGTGCCGTGGCAGATCGCCGGCTGGGCGTCGTCGGTGGTCATCAACGGCGGCGATGGCTGGCACGAACACCCGACTCAGGCGCTGCTCGACTGCTACACGATCCGCCAACACCTGGGCAGCCTCGAAGGCAAACGCATCGCGATCGTCGGCGACATCAAGCACAGTCGAGTCGCTCGTTCCGACGTGCTGGCGTTCACCCTGCTCGGCGCCGAGGTCACGCTGGTGGCGCCACCGACCTTGATGCCGCCGAGCCTCGACGGATGGCCGGTCTCGGTCAGCAACGAGCTCGAAGAAGTGCTGCCGAAGATGGATGTGGTCTACCTGCTGCGTATGCAGAGCGAGCGCCAGAGCGAAGCGCTGCTGCCGTCGCTGCGCGAGTACACCGCTCGCTTCGGCCTGACGCAACGCCGCGCCCAACTGCTCGGCCCCGACACGATCGTGATGCACCCGGGCCCGATGAACCGGGGCGTCGAGATCGCCGCCGAGGTGGCCGACCTGCCCAACGCGGTCATCGTCGATCAGGTGCGCAACGGCGTCGCCGTGCGCATGGCGGTCTTGTTCCTGCTCCTCGGCTCGGGCACGCAACTCGAAGGATTGGACCATGGCTGACTCGGCCGCCGAAACGATCATCAAGGGTGGTCGCGTGATCGACGCGACAGGCGAACGGGTGGCCGACGTCGTGCTGGGTCGCGACGGTCGGGTGCACACCGTCGGCGCCGACGTCGACGGAAACGGTGCAACGGTGCTCGACGCAACCGGCTGCATCGTCGCTCCGGGCCTCGTCGATCTGCACACGCACCTGCGCGAGCCGGGCCGCGAGGAGGCCGAGACGGTCGAGACGGGCTCACGGGCCGCGGCGCTCGGCGGGTTCACGGCGCTGGTGGCCATGCCCAACACCGATCCCGCGCTCGACTCGGCCGCGGCCGTGCGCGAGGTGCTCGACTTGGGCAAGTCCGCGTTGGCCGACATCCATGTCGCCGGCGCGATCACGATCGGCCGGCGCGGCGAACAGCTCGCGCCGATCGGCGAGATGGCCGACTTGGGCGTGCGCATCTTCACCGACGACGGCCGCGGCGTGCAGGACGACCGGCTCATGCGCCGGGCGCTCGAGTACAGCTCGGGCATCGGCGTCACGCTCGCCCAACACTGCGAGGTCGAGTCCCTATCCGAGGGCGGCCACATGAACGAGGGGGCCTGGTCTTCTCGGCTGGGTATCCCGGGCGTACCGGCCGAGGCCGAAGAGCTGATGGTCATGCGCGACATAGCGCTGGCCCGACTCACCGGTGGGCGCGTGCACTTCCAGCACTTGTCCACCGCCGGGTCCGTCGAGCTGGTGAGACGGGCGAAGGCGAGTGGCATGGCGGTGACGGCCGAGGCATGTCCCCATCACTTCACCCTCACCGACGCCGAGGTCGCGAGCTACGACCCACTGTTCAAGGTCAACCCGCCGCTGCGAACGGAGACCGACATCGCGGCCATAAAGGAAGGTCTGACCGACGGCACCATCGATGCCATCGCGACCGATCACGCGCCCCACACCCAAGAGGTGAAGGAAGCGCCGTTCGACGAGGCGCCGTGCGGCATGCTCGGGCTCGAGACCGCCCTCGCACTGGCGCTCACCGAGCTCGAGCTGCCGATCGAACGCATCCTCGCGTTGATGTCCTGGCAGCCGGCCGCCATTGCCGGTCTGACCGAAACCCATGGGGGGCCGATCGAGGAAGGTGCGCCGGCAAACCTCGTCGTCATCGATCCCGAGGCGAACTGGGTCGTCGATCCGTTCCGCTTGGCGAGCCGCAGCCGCAACACGCCCTACGCCGGGCGTTCGCTCACCGGTCGGGTCCGGCACACGATCCTTTGGGGCGAACCAGTCGTCATCGACGGCGAGGCGCTGCGATGACGGGTTCAGGGATGACGGGCTCAGGGATGAGCGTGCGCGAGGGACTGCTCGTGTTGGCCGACGGCACCACGTTCGAAGGTGAGCTGATCGGCGCGATGCCGGCCAGCGGCGTCACGACGGGTGAGGTGGTCTTCAACACGGTCTTGAGCGGATACCAGGAAGTGATCACCGACCCGTCGTACGCGGGCCAGATCATCACCTTCACCTATCCGCACATCGGCAACTACGGAGCCAACGCGACCGACAACGAAGCGGCGCGTCCGTACGCGCGGGGCGTGATCGTGCGCGATCTGGCGCGGCGCCGGAGCAACTGGCGCAGCGAGGAGAGCCTCGACGAATTCCTCATCCGCAACGGAGTCGCGGGTATCGCGGGTGTCGACACCCGCCGGCTCACGCGACACATCCGCGACACCGGTGCCATGCCCGGCGCCTTCGGCTCGGCCGACGAGACCACGTTGAAACAGGTGGCGCTCGACGAGCCCGGAACCGACGGAACCGATCTGGTGCAGGCGGTCACCACTCCCGCGCCGTATACCTCTGGGTCCGGACCGCGCCGAGTGGTCGCCTACGACTTCGGGATCAAGACCGCAATCCTCCGTCACCTCGGCGGGATCGCAACGGTCGAGGTCGTGCCGGCATCGACGCTCGCTGCGGACGTGTTGGCTCGCGAGCCGGACGGGGTGTTCCTGTCGAACGGCCCGGGCGATCCGGCGGCGGTCGACTACGCCATCCGCGAGATCGGCGCGCTCGTCGGCCAGGTACCGGTGTTCGGCATCTGTCTCGGGCATCAACTTCTCAGCACGGCGCTCGGCGGCACCACCTTCAAGCTGCCGTTCGGCCACCACGGCGGGAACCATCCGGTGCGAAACCTCGCGACCGGCTCCGTGGAGATCACCAGTCAGAACCACAACTACGCCGTGGCCGATGACTCCTTGCACGGCGTCGCCGAGGTCACGCACCGCAACCTCAACGACGGCGTGGTCGAAGGCATTCGCGTGCTCGACGCGCCGGCCTTCAGCGTGCAGTACCACCCCGAGGCCGGCCCTGGACCGCACGACGCCAGCTACCTGTTTGCCGCCTTCGAAGACCTTATGGAGCAGAACACGTAATGCCACGCCGCGACGACCTGCAATCGATCATGGTGATCGGCTCCGGCCCGATCGTGATCGGTCAAGCCTGCGAGTTCGACTACTCGGGCACGCAGGCTTGTCGCGTTCTGCGCGAAGAGGGTTATCGCGTCATCCTCGCCAACTCGAACCCGGCGACGATCATGACCGACCCGGATTTCGCCGACGCCACCTACATCGAACCGCTCGACGCGGGGATCCTCCGCAAGATCATCCAGCGGGAGCGCCCGGATGCGCTCCTGCCGACCCTCGGCGGTCAGACGGCGCTGAACCTGGCGATGGAGCTCAGCGAGTCCGGCGTCCTCGAGGAGTTCGACGTCGAGCTCATCGGCGCGACGGCCGAGGCGATCACGACCGCCGAGGACCGAGAGCGGTTCAAGACGGCGATGGGCGAGATCGGGTTGATCACCCCGGCCTCGGCGATCGCGCACGACCTCGACGAGGCGTTGGAGGCGGTCGATCAGGTCGGTCTGCCGGTGGTGATCCGGCCCGCGTTCATCCTCGGTGGGCGCGGCACGGGCATCGCCGCCACCGCGGACGAGTTCCGCACGCTCGCGGGGCGCGGACTCGAGGCCAGCCCCATCTCCGAGATCCTGATCGAGAAGTCGATCGCGGGGTGGAAGGAGTTCGAGCTAGAGGTCATGCGCGACCGCGCCGACAACTGCGTGGTCATCTGTTCCATCGAGAACTTCGATCCCATGGGCGTGCACACGGGTGACTCGGTCACGGTGGCACCGGCGCAGACGTTGAGCGACGTCGAGTACCAAGCCATGCGCGACGCCGCGTTCGCGTGCATCCGCCGGGTCGGTGTCGAGACCGGCGGGTCGAACGTGCAGTTCGCGCTCGACCCGACCAACGGCGACATGGTCATCATCGAGATGAACCCGCGCGTGAGCCGTTCGTCGGCGCTGGCGTCGAAGGCCACCGGTTTTCCGATCGCGAAGATCGCCGCCAAACTCGCAGTCGGCTACACGCTCGACGAGATCCCGAACGACATCACCAGGAAGACGCCGGCCAGCTTCGAGCCGACCATCGACTACGTCGTGACCAAGGTGCCGCGTTGGGCCTTCGAGAAGTTCCCCGGCACGGCCGGCGTGCTGGGGACGCAGATGCAGTCAGTCGGCGAGGCGATGGCGATTGGCCGCACGTTCCCGGAATCGTTACAGAAGGGCCTCCGCTCGCTGGAACAGGGTCGCTACGGGCTGAACTGCGACCCGGGCGAGGCGCTGCTCGACGAACTGTCCGACGACGACCTGCTGCGACAGGCCGCCATCGCCACGCCCGACCGTCCCTTCCAGCTCGAGGCGGTGCTGCGGCGTGGGGTGAGCATCGATCGGGTCTACGAAGCCACCCGCGTCGATCCGTGGTTCCTCGACCAGATCTCGATGATCATCGACGAACGCGAGCATCTCGCCGCGACCGGGTTCGCCGCCATGACGCGACGCGACTGGCGGCGCGCCAAGCGGCTCGGCTTCTCGGACGCGCAGCTCGGCTGGCTGTGGAGCGTGGCCGAGAACGATGTGCGCGGCGGCGCGGTTGCAGGCCGGCGTGCGCCCGACGTTCAAGACCGTCGACACCTGTGGTGCCGAATTCGAAGCCGACACGCCGTACTACTACTCCACCTACGAGGACGAGGACGAAGTGCGTCCGAGTGACCGGCCCAAGGTCGTCATCCTCGGATCCGGTCCCAACCGGATCGGGCAGGGGATCGAGTTCGACTACTGCTGCGTGCACGCCAGCTTCGCGCTGCGCGACGCGGGGTTCGAAACGATCATGATCAACTGCAATCCCGAGACCGTCTCGACCGACTACGACACGAGCGATCGCCTGTACTTCGAGCCGCTCACCTACGAGGACGTCATGAACGTGCTCGAGGCCGAGGAACCGATCGGTGTGATCGTGAGCTTGGGGGGCCAGACACCGCTGAAGCTGGCCAACATCCTTCCGCCCGAATTGGTCCGCGGAACCAGCGCGGCATCGATCGACCTCGCCGAAGACCGCGAGCGGTGGAACGCGTTGTGCGCCCGCTTGGAGATCCCGCAGCCGGCGGGAGGCACGGCCAGCACGGTCGACGCCGCGCTCGCCGTGGTCGATCGCGTGGGGTACCCGGTGCTGATGCGTCCGAGCTACGTGCTCGGCGGTCGCGCCATGGAGATCGTCTACGACGAGGAAGACCTGCGCAGGGCCATGAAGGCCTTGGCCGGGTTCGGCAGTCTCGGACGGGAAGGCGGGCTCTCGGCCGAGCGCCCGGTCCTCGTCGATCGCTTCCTCGAGGACGCGACCGAGGTCGACGTGGACGCCATTCGCGACCACACCGGCGACTTCGTCATCGGCGGGGTGATGGAACACGTCGAGGAAGCGGGAGTGCACAGTGGCGACAGCGCCTGCGCGCTGCCGCCCTATTCACTCTCCGACGAGACGATCGGTGTGCTCGAGGACTACACACGCCGCATCGCGGACGAGCTCGACGTGCGCGGCCTGATCAACGTGCAGTTCGCAGTGAAGAGCGGCCAGGTGTTCGTGATCGAAGCCAACCCGCGGGCGTCTCGCACCGTGCCCTTCGTCGCCAAGGCGACCGGTGTGCCACTGGCCAAGGTCGCTGTGCGCGTGATGATGGGAGCGACGCTCGCCGAGTTGCGCGTCGAGGGTCTGCTGACCGATCCGGTGGTCGGTGATCACCTGGCGATGAAGGAAGCTGTGCTGCCGTTCAGTCGCTTCCCCGATGCCGATGCCGTGCTCGGCCCTGAGATGCGTTCGACCGGCGAGGTGATGGGGATCGACCTCACCTTCGGGTTGGCCTTCGCCAAGAGCCAGCTCGCCGCGGGCATGAAGCTCCCCGAGAGCGGCACCGTGTTCCTGTCTCTCGCCGATCGCGACAAGCCGATCGGCGTACGCGCGGCGCGGCTGTTCGTCGAGCTCGGATTCTCGATCGCGGCTACGCCGGGTACGGCCGACCACCTGCGCGCGAACGGGATCGACGTGGGCACCGTGGTGGCCAAGATCGGCGACCCTTCCGGCCACGACGCCGTCGAGTTGATATCGAGCGGCAAGGTCGACATGGTCGTCAACTCGCCGCGTGGTCGGGGTCCGAGGGCCGACGGCGCTCACATCCGCACTGCCGCCGGAGCCCACGGTGTTCCGCTGCTCACGACCGCCGCCGCCGCGCTGGCCGCGGCCGACGGCATGGCCGACTGGCTCCACCACGAGATACGCGTGCGCAGCCTGCAGGAGTACCACCGAGGTGTGTCGACCGATCAGTTGGCCCTACCCCTATGAGTCGGCCTCTATGAGTCGCGCCCGGACGCGGACGAGACGCGGCGCAGCTGCGGAGTCGCACGTCGATCTGCGCACGTCGGTCGGGCCCACGTCCTTGCCCAACCCCGTGATGACCGCATCGGGTACGGCGGGCTACGGCGACGAGTTGGCGCGCTACGTCGCCCTTTGCGAACTCGGAGCCGTCGTGGTGAAGTCACAGGCGATCGAGCCGTGGCCCGGTAACCCGCCCCCTCGGGTACACGAGACCCCCGCGGGGATGCTCAACAGCGTCGGACTGCAAGGCGATGGCATCAAGACATGGTTGGCGGACGAACTGCCGAGCGTGACCCTGCACGGAGCGCGCGTCGTCGCGAGCATCTGGGGCCGCACGGTCGATGAGTACCGAGCCGCAGCCGAGGTGTTGGCCGATGCGCCCGCCGACGTGATCGCGGTCGAGGTGAATCTGTCCTGTCCGAACCTGCGCGGTCACGCCATGTTCGCTCAGTCCGCCCCCGATGCTGCGCTCGTGATCGAGTCGGTGACGACATCGCTGGCCCAGCCCGTGTGGGCGAAGCTCACGGCCCAGGTCACCGACGTCGTGCCGGTGGCGCGGGCGGTGCGCGCCGCGGGCGCGAGCGCGGTCACGCTCATCAACACGATCCCCGGGATGGTCCTCGATCTCGAGGCGCGTGCGCCCCTCCTCGGCGCCGGAGCCGGTGGCCTGTCGGGCCCCGCCATCCACCCTGTCGCCGTGCGCACGGTGTACGACGTCCATCGTGCGGAACCGGATCTTCCGATCGTGGGCGTGGGCGGGGTGGCCAACGGTGCTGCCGCCGTCGAGTTGATGCTGGCCGGCGCGTCCGCGGTCCAAATCGGAACGGCGACCTTCGCCGATCCCCGTGCCCCGGCACGGGTCCTGGCCGAGCTCACCACGTGGTGCGACGCGCACGGCGTGCGAACGATCACCGACATCATCGGAGACGCCCACCATGAGTCCTGACGCCCCCCTGCCCGACACGAAACAGCCCGAGGCGACGAACGCGCCCGAGGAGTTGCGCACGAAGCTCGCCCTCGCCCTCGATCTCGACGACCTGGTCGAGGCGTTGCGACTCGCTCGCATGTTGCGCCCGTGGTTCGGTGTGGCGAAGGTCGGCCTCGAGCTGTACTGCGCGGCCGGTCCCGACGCCGTCAGCAGCCTGGCCGATGCGGGCTTCGACGTGTTCGTCGACCTGAAGTTGCTCGACATCCCGACGACCGTGCAGCACGCGTCGAAGGTGCTCGGTTCACTCGGCGCTCGCTACCTCACCTTGCATGCCCGCGGTGACAGCCCGATGCTCCGCGCCGGTGTCGAGGGATTCCACGAAGGCGCCGCAGCCGCGGGGCTACCCGAGCCGATCGCGCTGGCGGTCACGGTCCTCACGTCGGACGACACCGCGCCGCCTCACGTGGTGCCGCATCGCATCGCTCTGGCCGTCGAGGCGGGATGTGGCGGGATCGTCTGCGCCTCCGCCGACGTCCGGGATGCCAAGGAACTGGCTCCCCGGCTGGTGGCGGTCGTCCCGGGCATCCGGCCTGCCGGTAGCGAGGCCCATGATCAGGCCCGGGCCGCCACCCCGCGCCAGGCGCTCGACTCCGGCGCAGATGTGCTGGTCATAGGCCGGGCCGTGACCCAGGCGGCCGATCCGGCGGCTGCGGCCGCAGCGGTCGTCGGCGAGCTGGTCTGAACCCTCGCCCCTGCCAGCGCATATCCCCGCCCATGCTGGGGGTCTGAGCTAGCGTGATCCGCATGCCACTACCTCCTCAGCTCACACCTGAGCAGCGCCAGGCCGCCCTCGCCAAAGCGGCGGAGGCCAGGAAGGCCCGGGCCGAGATCAAAGAGAAGCTCAAGATGGGTTCTCTGACCCTGAAGGAGCTCATGGAGCAGGGAAGCGGACCCGGTAACGAAACGGTCGGCAAGATGAAGGTGCTGGCCGTTCTCGAAGCACTGCCGGGCGTCGGCAAGGTCAAGGCCCGCCGAACCATGGAAGAAATCGGCATCAGTGAGACCCGCCGTATTCGGGGTCTCGGCGAGCAGCAGAAGAAGTCGCTGCTCGAGGCCTTCCCCAGCTGAACCTGATCTTTCTCGTTCATCCGTGATCATCGTTATTTCCGGCCCTGGTGGGGTCGGGAAGGGAACGGTGGTTCAACGACTCGTCGGACAGGACCCACAGCTGTGGTTGAGCCGGTCCTGGACGACCCGCGCTCGACGCCCTGGTGAGGCCCCCGATGCGTACACCTATGTCGACCGCGACGCGTTCGAGGCGCGCCTCGCGGCGGGTGGATTCCTCGAGCACGCGGAGTTCCTCGGCCATCTCTACGGAACGCCCACCCCCGACGACCTCCCTGCCGGGAGCGATCTCGTGCTCGAGATCGATGTTCAGGGCGCCGCGCAAGTGAAGGAGCGGGCGCCCGATGCCCTGCTCGTGTTGCTCGTCGCGCCCAGTCGCGAGGCGCAGGCCGAGCGCCTTCGAGGTCGCGGCGACGAGCCCGATGCCGTGGAGCGCCGCCTCGCCAAGGGCGACGAAGAGGTGGCCCTCGGCCACCAGCTGGGTGCGATCGAGGTGGTGAACGACGACCTCGACCGTGCCGTCGCCGAGCTCGGCCGGCTGATCGACGAGGCGAGGGCCTGATCGCCGCCGAGCTGCGGTGGTGAGGACCCCGGCTGCTACGCTGGGCGGCCGCTTCGAGTTCCCCCGACATGCCGGTGAGCGACCGGCGCACGAGAGGTTGCCTCCATGGCTCAGGTCCAGGACACGATGATGAATCCTCGCATCGAGGACCTCATGGGCAAGGTCGAGTCCAAGTTTCGGCTGGTCACGCTGGCTGCGCTGCGCGCCCGACAGATCAACTCCTACTTCGGTCAGCTCGGCGAGGGCCTCGGCGCCACCATCCCGCCGCAGGTCACGTCAGTAGCTCGCAAGCCGCTGTCGATCGCGTTCGAGGAGATCTCGGCCGACAAGATCGAAGCCGTTCCGGACCTCATCGAAGAAGTCGACCTCGAGGTCGTCGAGGTGGAGCCGGGCGACGAGCCTGCCTCGTAGCGCCCGAGCTCGCACCCAACAGTCATGCTCGCCGGACGCACGGTCGTGCTCGGCGTCACGGGCGGCATCGCCGCCTACAAGGCCGTCGAGGTCTGTCGTCGCTTGGTCGACGCCGGCGCGCACGTCGCACCCGTCCTCACCGAGGGGGCGACCCGCTTCATCGGCGCCACCACGTTCTCGGCCCTGGCGTCCGAGCCGGTGCAGACTTCGCTGTTCGACGAGCGGGACCCGATCCCGCACACGCGGCTCGGTCAGAAGGCCGATCTCGTCGTCGTGTGCCCGGCCACGGCCCGCCTGATCGGCTCCTACGCCGCCGGCATCAGCGACGATCTGCTCACGGCCACGCTGCTCGCCACCCGGGCCCCGGTCGTCATCTGCCCGGCCATGCACACCGAGATGTGGGAGCACCCCGCCGTGCAGCACAACCTGTCGGTGCTGGCCGCTCGGGGCGTGATCATCGTGCCGCCCGAGGCCGGTCGGCTTGCCGGTGGTGACAGTGGCGTGGGCCGACTGGCCGATCCTGATGCGATCGTCGCCGCGGTGGAGCGCGTTCTGGCGCCGAAGGACCTCGACGGCGTGCGCGTGCTCGTCACCGCCGGCGGTACTCGGGAGGCCATCGATCCGGTCCGCGTGATCACCAATCGTTCGTCGGGCAAGCAGGGCTACGCCCTCGCCGAGGAAGCAGTGGCCCGCGGGGCCAAGGTCACCCTCGTGACCACGGTCGACCGGGTGCCACCGGCGGGTGCAGACGTCGTCCGGGTGCAGAGCGCGGCCGACATGGAAGCAGCGGTCGTCCCCCGAGCCGCCGATCAGGACGTCATCATCATGGCTGCGGCCGTGGCGGACTTCCGCCCCGCGCAGCCCGCCGACCACAAGATCAAGAAAGACGGGCGCCCGCCTCATATCGAGCTCGAGCCCACCCACGACTTCCTCGTCGACCTCGGCCAGCGCAAACCTTCGGGTCAGGTCCTCGTCGGGTTCGCGGCCGAGACCGACGACCTGCTGGTCAACGCCCGCGAGAAACTCGAGCGCAAACGGCTGGATCTCATCGTTGGCAACGATGTTTCCGCCCCCGGTGTGGGCTTCGAGCACGACACGAACCAGGTCGTGATTCTCTCGCCCGCCGGGATAGAGCATGATGGAGCGCTGTCCGACAAGCGGGCGGTCGCGCGAGCCGTGCTCGACGCCGTTGTGGCCGCCCGGGCCGATCAGTAACAGCCCGCAAAACTGAGCAACAGGAGCACACGTGACCAGCTGGACCTTCACCTCGGAATCGGTGACCGAGGGACACCCGGACAAGATGGCCGATCAGATCTCCGACGCCGTCCTCGACGCCATGTTGGCCTCGGATCCCCAGAGCCGGGTCGCGTGCGAGACCTTCGTGACGACGGGCTTGGCCATCGTCGGCGGTGAGATCACGACGAAGGGCTATGTCGACATCCCGGGAGTCGTGCGCGAGACGATCAACTCGATCGGCTACAACCGCGAGTCCTACGGCTACGACGGTGCGACCGTCGGCGTGATGGTGGCGCTCGACGAGCAGTCACCCGACATCGCGCAGGGCGTGGACGACTCCGAAGAGGTGCGCAGCGGCACGTCGGGCGAGGACCTGTTGAACAAGCAGGGCGCCGGCGACCAAGGAATGATGTTCGGCTACGCGTGCAACGAGACCGATGTGCTCATGCCGCTGCCGATCCACCTCGCGCACCGCATGGCCGAGCGCCTGGCCGAAGTGCGTCGCGCCGGCACGGTCCCGTACCTCCGTCCCGACGGCAAGACGCAGGTGACGTTCGACTACGAGGACGGCAAGCCGGTACGGCTGCGCGCGGTCCTGATCTCGACTCAGCACAACGACGGCGTCGAGCGCGACGAGGTCATCAAGCCTGATCTCATCGAGCACGTGATCCGGCCGTGCGTACCCGAGCAGTTCGCCGGCGACGACTACGAGGTGTTCGTGAACCCCACGGGTCGCTTCGTCATCGGTGGTCCCGTTGGTGACGCTGGACTGACCGGTCGCAAGATCATCGTCGACACCTATGGCGGCATGGCCCGCCACGGTGGTGGTGCGTTCTCGGGCAAGGACCCGTCCAAGGTCGACCGCTCCGCCGCCTACGCGGCCCGTTGGGTGGCGAAGAACGTGGTGGCCTCCGGCGCGGCCGAGCGGTGCGAGATCCAGGTGGCTTACGCCATCGGTGTCGCCCAACCGATCTCGATCATGGTCGAGACGTTCGGTACCGAGCAGGTCGATCAGGCCAAGATCGCCGAAGCCGTGCGGGGAGTGTTCGACCTTCGCCCCGCCGCGATCATCAACGATCTCGACCTGCGACGACCGATCTACCGCAAGACCGCGGCGTACGGACACTTCGGCCGCACCGATCCTGACTTCACCTGGGAGCAGACCGGTCGGGTCGACGCGCTGAAGTCGGCGCTCGGGCTCTGAGCAACGGGTCCGTCACGAGCGGGACGCGGATCGTTCGCGTCCTGCCCGATCGTCCGGGCATCAACAAGCGCTTCGACTATTCGGTTCCACCGGATCTGAGCGCGCGCGTCGAGCTGGGCACCGTGGTGCGCGTCGACCTACACGGTCGTCGCGTCGGTGGTTGGGTGGTGGCCGACGATGTCGAACCCGCGCCTGGTGTCGAGCTCAAACCCATCGCCAAGGTCTCGAGCGTCGGTCCCACGGCCGAGCTGATCGAACTGGCCGACTGGGCCGCGTGGCGGTGGGCCGGCGCGCCCGCCCACTTCTTGCGCACCGCATCGTCCGAGCGCAATGTGCCCGGTCTCGCGACGCGACTTCCCGGGTTCCAGGGCCACGATCCGAGAATGACGGTGTTGCGGCTCCCGCCGACCGCATCGCCCTACGAGCGCATCGTCGAGAACGCTGGGCCCGGCACCTTGGTCCTCGTTCCCGCTCTCCTCACCGCTCAGCGGCTGGTCAACAAGCTGCGCCGTGACGGGCTCTCGGCGGCGCTGTACCCGGACGAGTGGGCGTCCGTGCGGGCCGGCGCGATCGCGGTCGGCACGCGGTCGGCGGCATGGGCACCCGTGCCCTATCTGCGTTCGGTTGTGCTCGTCGATGAGCACGACGAGGTGTGGCAGCAGGAATCGGCGCCCACTTGGCACGCGCGCGACGTTGTGATCGAACGGGCCCGCCGCGCCGAGGTCCCGTGCACGCTCGTGTCGCCCGCCCCCACGCTCGAGGCCTTGCAATGGGGCGAGCTCGTGACGGTGTCGCGAGACGAGGAGCGCACGGGCTGGCCCGTGTTGCATGTGGTCGACCGCCGTGATGAGCCTCCCGGTGCGCCTCTGTTGTCCGACGAGCTCGCCCGCCTCGTCCGCACCGAGGCGCGGGTCGTGTGCGTGCTCAACCGGAAGGGCCGGTCTCGTCTGTTGGCCTGCGGCGCGTGCGGCGAAACCGCGCGGTGTGAGGCCTGTGACGCCGCCGTGGCCCAGGAGGCCGACCGCGAGCTGGTGTGTGCACAATGCGGTACCCGCCGACCATTGGTGTGCCTGAACTGCGGTGCGGGCAAGTTCCGCAACCTGCGCGCCGGCGTATCGCGGCTGCGCGAGGAGCTCGAGGCGTTGGCGCGCAAGCCCGTGTTCGAGATCACCGGCGAGAGCACGGAGGCGATTCCCGACGGTGCGCACATCTTCATCGGCACCGAGGCTGTGCTCCACCGAGTGGGACGGGCGGACGCCGTCGTGTTCTTGGACTTCGACCAAGAGCTGCTCGCACCCCGCTACCGTGCCGCCGAAGAAGCGTTGACCTTGCTCATCCGCGCGGCGCGCCTGGTGGGCGACCGCAACGGCGACGGGCAGATCGTCGTGCAGACGCGCTTGCCGCAACACGAGACGATCCAGGCGGCGCTGCACGGCGATCCGGAGCGATTGGCGGCTCGCGAGCAGGTGCGGCGGAAGCTGCTGCAGTACCCGCCCTACGCCGCCGTCGCCGTCGTCTCGGGGGTGGCCGCGCCCTCGTTCGTCAGCGCGCTCGGCCAACCATTGGGCGTCGACATCATGGGACCGACCGACGGCGAATGGATGTTGCGCGCCGCCACCCACGACGCGCTGCTCGATGCGCTGGCCTCGACGCCCCGACCCAGTGGTCGGCTCCGGATCGCTGTCGACCCCCTACGCCTCTGATGGGCGACTTCGAGCTGATCGGTGGTCGTGAGCGTCGAGCGGTTGTCATCGTGGACTACGACCCGGCCTGGGCCAACCGGTTCGTGAGTGGAACGCGATCGCATCCGAAGTCGCGATCGGGACCACCGCTGCTGGGGATCCATCACATCGGCTCGACATCGGTACCCGGTCTGGCGGCCAAACCCGATCGTCGACATCCTCGTGGTGGTGGCCGACGTGGACGACGACCGATCGTTCAAACCGGCGTTGGAAGCGGCCGGCTACCAACTGCGCGTGCGGGAGCCGGGTCACCGCATGTTCCGCACGCCGAAGCGGGACGTGCACGTGCACGTGTGGGCCATCGACGCCGAAGAGGTGCAAAGTACCTGCTGTTTCGCGACTGGTTACGCAAGTCGCCCGAGGATCGTGCGACGTACGAGGCGCGCAAGCGCGAGCTGGCGAAGCAGGAATGGGAGGACATGAACGACTACGCCGACGCCAAGACGGATGTGGTGCGGGCGATCCTCGATCGAGCTGACGCGTGGGATGCCGCTGGTCGTCCCTGACGTCAGTCGGCCCATTGCGCGGCGACGCACGTCGTAGACCGCGACGGCAGTGGCAGTGGCCACGTTGAGCGAAGCGATCTTGCCGAGCTGCGGGATGTAGGTGAGGTGGTCGCACAGCGGCAGGGCGTGCTTGCTGAGGCCGCGGTCCTCGTGGCCCATGACGAGTGCGACATCGGTGGGCAGATCGAGCTCGGGCAAGGGCACCGCGGTCTGCGCCAGCTCGACGCCGACGACGGTGTACCGGTCAGCCTTGGCCTCGGCGACGGCCTCAGCAATGGCGTCGGTTGTCGTCCAGGTCAGGTAGCGCTGGGTACCGAGCGCCGTCTTCTGCACCTTCGGGTGCGACAGCGGGGGAGTGGCTCCGACGAGCCACAGCCGGTCGACGCTCATGGCGGCCGCAGTGCGCACGATCGATCCCACGTTGAACGGGTTCTGCACGTCCTCGAGGATGAGCGCGACCCGTCCATCGGTTTGCCGGCGACGGTCCCGATGCAGCCGCTTCAGCTCTGTCGCCGAGAGATTGCGCGTCATGCCGCCTCGCGAACGACATCGAGCAGTCGGTAGCCGGCTCTCGAACTCAGTCGCGTCGTCGGCCACCCTTGGTTCGTCAGCCAGCGCTGCAACGAGTCCGCGCCCAGGTTCTTCTGCACGACCAAGTACGCGTGCGCTCCGACCCGGAGCCGTGGCAGCCATTGTGTCGAGCAGCGCGTGCAGTGGCGTCTTTCCCGACCCGCACGGGTGGGTTCGACCAGATGCCGTCGAACTCCAGCGCGGCCGGCACCGTGTCCGGCGTGCCGGCCCGCAGATGATCGAGTCCGAGGCGCGCCGCGTTGTCGCGGGTCAGACTCCACGGCGCGTTCGTTCACGTCGACCGCCCAGACATCGGTCGTGGGCGCTCGCATCGCGAGGGCCACCGCAATCGGGCCGTAACCGCAGCCGAGGTCGAGGACTGCGGCAGAGCCAGCCGGTGGGGTGGGTGCGTCCAGAAGTAGATATCGGGTCCCCGGGTCGACCCGAGCCATCGAGAACACGCCGCGGTCGGTGGTGAGGTCGACGGCGAGGTCAGGGAGCGTCAACGGGACGAGTCGCCGAGCCGAGCGAGCGGCCGGCGTCACGTCGAAGTACTGCCCGCTCGTCGTGTCGTCCACCGCTCCGACGCTAGCCTTGACGCCCATGGCTCCTTACGAGATCCGCGTCATCGGTGACCCGGTCCTCACACAGCGTGCGAGCGAGGTCGACGACATCGACGGTCGCGTCGCCCGCTTGGTCGACGACATGTTCACCACGATGTACGACGCTCCGGGCCTGGGTCTGGCCGCTCCGCAGGTTGGTGTCCAACGGCGCATCTTCGTCTTCGATGATCACGAAGGTCTGTCCGGTGTGCTCATCAATCCCGAGATTCGCGAGACCGAGGGCGAGTGGGAGCACCAGGAAGGGTGTCTGTCGATCCCTGGGCTGTACTTCGACATCGTGCGGCCCGAAGGAGATCCTGCTCGTCGGGCACGACCTGAACGGCAACGAGGTGCAGATCGAGGCCGACGAGATGGTGGCCCGCATCTTCCAGCACGAGCTCGACCATCTCGACGGTGTCCTGATGGTCGAACGGCTCGACGCCGACCAGCGCAAGCAGGCCAAGAAGGCGGTGCGCGAGCTTCAGCTCCAGCGCAGTGAAGGGCGCGAGGCGTCGGACGTCGGCGGGCTGCGCCTTCCCTGACGACCCACCCGCCGTGCTGCCGACGCCACCCCGGCACCCGGCACGACTCGTCTATCTCGGCACACCCGACATAGCGGTGGCACCGCTGCGGGCGCTGCACGCGGCCGGTCACGACATCGCGTTGGTGATCTCGCGGCGCGACGCCCGCCGGAGTCGGCGGGGCCATGACGCACCGAGTCCGGTGAAGGCGGCCGCGATCGAGCTCGGCCTGCAGGTGAGCGACGATCTCGCTGACGCGCTCGGCGTCGGAGCCGAACTCGGGGTCGTCGCGGCGTACGGTCGGATCATCCCCGCTGCGATCCTGGCCGAGCTGCCGATGGTGAACATCCACTACTCCCTGTTGCCGCGATGGCGGGGAGCGGCGCCGGTGGAGCGCGCGATCCTCGCCGGCGACGCCGAAACCGGCGTGTGCCTCATGGCAGTCGAGGAAGGTCTCGACACTGGGGGAGTGTTCGCTCGGCGGGTAGTGCCGATCGGCCCCCACGAGTCGGCCGACGATCTGCGGGCCCGCTTGGTCGATGTCAGCACGGACGTATTGCTCGGTGCCTTGCAGGACGGACTGGGGGAACCTGAGCCGCAGGTGGGTGAGCCGACCTATGCCGACAAGATCGAGACGGCCGAGCTCGAGCTCGAGTGGTCGCGCCCGGCGATCGAGCTCGAACGGTTGGTGCGCGTCGGCGGCGCCTGGACGACGTTCCGCGGCCAGCGGCTCAAGATCTGGCGCGCACAAGCGGGCGACGGGGTCCACCCACCACGACCCGGATGTTTCGACGGCCGGATCGTCGGCACGGGTTCCGGTGCGCTCGAGCTGTTCGAAGTGCAGCCCGAGGGCAAGCCTCGACGGGAGGCCGACGCGTGGTTGCGCGGTGTGCATCCCGGTCCCGACGACCGACTCGGCGCCTGAGCGTGGCCCCGGACCGACCCGGAGTCGCGGCGCGTCGTCTGGCCGTCGATGCCTTCGTGCGCATCGATCGTCAGCGGGCCTACGCCAACCTGCTCGTGCCCAAGTTGCTCGAACGGTCCGACTTGGCCCGGCGCGATCGCGCCTTCGTCACCGAGCTCGTGTACGGCACCACCCGCATGCAGCGTGCGTGCGACTTCCTGGTCGACCGTTTCACGGTCCGCGAGCCCGACCGCGAGGCGCGAGCCTGGTTGCGTTTGGGCGCATACCAGCTGGCGTTCACGGACGTGCCGAGCCACGCCGCGGTGAGTGCGACGGTCGAGGCCGCACCGCGAAAGATGCAGGGCTTCATCAACGCCGTGCTCCGCCGGGTGGCCGATGCGCCGGTCGAATGGCCGAGCGACGCGGTGCGGATGAGCTACCCCGACTGGATCTTCGATCGGTTCGTCGAGGACTTGGGCTCACGCGACGCCCATGACGCGCTCGAAGTGATGAACGAACGCCCGCAGGTGACGCGGCGCGTCGACGGGTACGTGCAGGACCTCGCGTCGCAGTGGGTGGCCGATCTGACCGAGGCCGAGCCGGGCATGCGGATCTTCGACGCGGCTGCCGCGCCGGGGGGCAAGGCGACGGCCATCGCGGAGGCAGGTGCGTTCGTTGCGGCCGGTGACCGCCGGCCGTCGCGGGTGTCCCTGCTCGACACCAACCGGCGCCGGTTGCAGATCGAGAACCTCGCGCCGCTCGTCGCCGATGCCCGCAAACCGCCGTTCCGGCCGCAATCGTTCGATCGGGTCCTGCTCGACGCGCCCTGCTCGGGTTTGGGTGCGTTGCGACGCCGGCCCGACGCTCGCTGGCGAGTCGACGAGAGCGACGTGGACCGGTTGGTCATCGTGCAGTGCGAGCTCGCCGACGGCCTCGTCGACCTCGTGAGGCCCGGAGGGTTGTTCATCTACAGCGTGTGCACGTTGACGCGCGCCGAGACCCTCACGGTCGACGAGTACCTCGAGACCAATCATCCCGACCTGATCGCGGTGGCGCCGCCGCGCGCGCCGTGGATGCCCTTGGGTAGGGGTGCGTTGCTGTTGCCGCAGGCGGCCGGAACGGACGGCATGTACATCTTGAAGCTGCGTGCGCCGGAGTAGCGTCAGCCCGTGCACGAGGTCGATGCCGCCGGTCTACAGGCCAAGATCCTCACGGTCAGCGACGGCGTGATTGCGGGTACGCGTGAGGACAAGTCGGGCGTGGTGCTGCGCGAGCGCCTCGTCGATGCCGGCTTCGACGTCGTCGAGTCCCACGTGGTCGCGGACGGGCGCGAGAACGTCGGGGAGGCCCTCGTCGAGTTGGCTGACGGCTTCGCAGGGCTGATCGTCACCACGGGTGGGACGGGCTTCGGCCCTCGCGACCTGACGCCCGAAGGCACGCGGATCATCCTCGACCGTGAGGCACCGGGGCTGGCCGAGGCCATGCGCCTCGTGAGCCCACTCGGCCGCCTCTCCCGCGCGGTGGCCGGCACCCGGGGCCAGGCCTTGATCCTCAACACACCGGGCTCGAGCAAGGGCACGATCGAGTGCCTCGAGGCTGTCCTCGACGTGCTGCCCCACGCCCTGCGCCTCCTGGCCGACACCCCCACCGAGCACTGACCCAGGGTCCACCCCTCAAATCAGACGAACCTGCAGCCGAAGTGGTCGTCCTGGCGCGCGTTCTCGCTGCAGGTTCGGCGTGGGGCGGTCGTGTGTGACAACGGTCGTGGTTGTTCGCGACCACCAACCTGTCGTACAGTGACCGCACCCCTCGCGGGGTCGGGTGCAATTCCCAACCGGCGGTGAGAGTCCGCGAACCCCAGGGCCGATGCCTCGGGGCCGATCCGGTGGAACTCCGGGGCCGACGGTGAAAGTCCGGATGAGAGCGAGGGTGCGTGCCCCTCTTCGGGGATACCGGGCGCGCGCCCACGGACCAGGACGAACCGAGTGGGCCAGACCGACGAGGATCGGATGCGCAGGGCGATCGCGGTGGCGGCGACCGCCCGCCGGCGCGTGTCGCCTCGTCCGTGGGTCGGTGCAGTGGTGGTCCCCGGCGACGAGGCCGATCACCCCGGGTTCGAGGGCGCGACCGATGGTCGCCGTGGCCCGCACGCCGAAGTGGTGGCCCTGCACGCCGCCGGTTCTCGCGCTCGCCGGGGGACCGTGTTCACGACGCTCGAGCCGTGTTCGCACCACGGGCACACGCCGCCGTGCGCCGACGCGCTGATCGCCGCCGGCGTGGCCCGCGTCGTCGTCGGCTTGATCGACCCCGATCCCCAGGTGGGCGGTCAGGGTGTGGCGCGGCTGCGGGCCGCCGGGATCGAGGTCGAGGTGGGCGTGAGCGCGGCCGAGGTCACCGATCAGTTGCGTCCTTATCTCGTGCACCGCTCGACCGGGCGGCCCTACGTGGCGTTGAAGCTGGCGGCCACGCTCGACGGCCGCATTGCGGCGCCGGACGGCACGAGTCAGTGGATCACCGGCGAGGAAGCCCGTCTCGACGCCCACCGACTGCGGGCGGACAGCGACGCGATCCTCGTGGGTGCCGGCACCGTGCGCGCCGACGACCCCGCCCTGACCGTTCGTCTGCCTGACGGTGAGGCCGACGATGTCGAACCGCTTCGCGTCGTGCTCGGTAGCGCGGCAACCGACGCGGCCGTTCAGCCTGCGATCGAGATGACCGGCGATCTGACCACCGTCCTGGACGAGCTCGGAGACCAAGGTGTTCTGCAGCTGATGATCGAAGGTGGCGCCCGGGTCGCCCATGACTTCCACGCCGCGGGCCTGGTGGACCGGTACGTCCTTTACCTCGCGCCCGCGTTGTTCGGCGGCGACGATGCCCGCCCGATGTTTGCCGGCGCAGGATCGTCCACGATCGCCGACATCATGCGCGGTCGCATCGTCGACGTCCGCAGGCTGGGCGACGACGTACGGATCGATCTCGAACCTCTCGCAAAGGGAGCATCCTGATGTTCACGGGCATTGTCGAAGAGCTCGGCTCCGTGGTGTCGCGCGACGGAGCCAAGTTGCGCATCGGCGCGACGACTGTGCTCGACGCGGTGAAGATCGGCGACTCCACCGCAGTCAACGGGTGCTGTCTCACGGTCGTGGCCTTCGGCGACGACTGGTGGGAGGCCGACGTGAGCGACGAAACGTTCGCCCGCACGAACCTGGGTGCGCTCGGTCCGGGCGATCCCGTGAACCTCGAGCGCCCCGTGCGTCTGGCGGACCGACTGGGCGGCCATCTCGTGCAAGGGCACGTCGACGCGGTGGGCGAGATCGTCGAGCCGGTGCCGGAGCTGCAGGTGAGGATGCCGGGTGATCTGTTGCGCTATGTGGTCGAGAAGGGCTCGATCACCGTCGACGGCGTGAGCCTGACGGTCGTGAAACCGCTCGATGATGGATTCACTGTGGCGGTGATCCCCCATACCGCCGAGGTCACGACGCTCGGCCACAAGGGCAGGGGAGATTCCGTGAACCTGGAGGTTGATGTGATGGCCAAGTACGCGGAGCGCCTGATCGAGGCCCACGTCCAGCGGCCAGCCCGCGCGGGCGGTGCGCGATGATGCCGGCCCGAACCGAGCAAGGAGAACCGGTGTCGCCGGGAAGTCGAACCAAGTACGCAGATGCGTTCACCTCGATCCCCGAAGCTGTGGCCGCCATCTCCCGTGGCGAGATCATCGTGGTGGTCGACGACGAGGACCGTGAGAACGAGGGCGATCTGATCATGGCGGCCGAGGCCGCCACGCCCGAGAAGATCGCCTTCTTCGTCCGCCATACCTCGGGTGTGATCTGCGTGCCGCTCACGGGCGAGCGCTTGGACGAGCTCGACATCCCACTGATGGTTCGCGACATCACGAACACCGAAGCGCAACGTACGGCGTTCACCTACAGCGTCGACCATCGCCACGGCACCACCACGGGCATCTCGGCTGCCGATCGTGCGAACACCATCCAGTCACTGATCGACCCGGCCACTCGGCCCGGCGATCTGGCGCGCCCCGGCCACATCTTCCCGCTGCGGTACTCCGACGGCGGTTCGCTCAAGCGGGCCGGCCACACGGAGGCCGCCGTGGATCTGGCCCGTATGGCGGGCCTCTATCCCGCCGGTGTCCTGTGCGAGATCGTGAACGACGACGGGTCGATGGCGCGAGTGCCCGACCTGGTCGAGTTCTGCAAGGAACACGACCTGCTGATGATCTCGATCGCCGAGCTGATTCGCTATCGGCGCCAGACCGAGAAGCTCGTCAAGCGCATCGCGGAAGCACGCATCCCGACCGAGTGGGGCGACTTCACGTGCTACGTGTACGAGTCGCTCCTCGATGGTGAGCAACACGTCGCGCTCGTGCGGGGCGCGGTGCAGGGCGAGGACGACGTACTCGTGCGGGTCCACAGCGAATGCCTGACCGGTGACGTGTTCGGTTCACTGCGCTGCGACTGCGGCGTGCAGCTCGACCACGCGATGAAGGCGATCGCGGAGAGCGGTCTCGGGGTGCTCGTCTATCTACGCGGGCACGAGGGCCGGGGCATCGGCATCGGCCACAAGATCCGCGCCTACAACCTGCAGGATCAAGGCGCGGACACCGTCGATGCCAACGTGCAGCTCGGCTTGCCCGTCGACAGCCGCGAGTACGGCATCGGCGCTCAGATCTTGGTCGATCTGGGCATCACGACCATGCGACTGCTCACCAACAATCCCGCCAAGTACGGCGGCCTCGACGGCTTCGGCCTCGAGATCGTCGAACGCGTGCCGCTCATCGCCGTGCCGAATCCGGAGAACATCAAGTACCTGCGGACCAAGCGCGAGCGCATGGGTCATCTCATCGAAGGACTCGACGATGTCCTCTAACTTCCGGGCTGCGAAGGCCATAGAGGGTGACGTGAGCGGCAAAGGCATGCGGTTCGGCGTGGTGTGCGGACGCTTCAACGACCTGATCACCGACCGGTTGCTCGACGGCGTGGCCAACGGTTTCGCCGTGCATGGGGTGAGCGAGGCCGACGTGACCATTGCGTGGGTACCGGGCGCGTTCGAGATCCCGATCACGGCCAAGACCATGGCCGAGACCGGCCGGTTCGATGGCGTGGTCACCCTCGGTGCGGTCATTCGCGGCGACACACCGCATTTCGAATACGTCGCCGGTGAATGTGCTCGTGGCATCCAGGACGCGCAGCTCGCCACTGGTGTGCCGATCGTGTTCGGTGTGCTCACGACCGAGAACCTCGAACAGGCCCTCGAGCGTTCCGACGAGAAGGACAACAAGGGCGAGGAGTCGGCGCGCACCGTCATCGAGATGGTCGACCTACTCCGCAAGCTCCGCGCCGGCTGACACCCCACCCGAAAGAAATTGGCGCCTGCTGGGACGACATGTGTCCAACGAGGCGCCAATTTCGGCCAGGTCCGCTAGCCGATCGCGGCGCCGAACAGCTTGCCGACGAGCGCGGTGAGCGCCATCGCACCCGCACCGCCGATGAGCACCCGCAGGGAGGCGCGCCCGCGTGGTGCGCCGCCGAGGCGGGCACCGGTCGCACCCAACACCACCAGCGCGATCAACGCGACGCCCACGGTGATCCAGGCCCGTGTCGCCGCCGACGCGGCAGCCATGGCGCTCAGTGGCAGTGCTGCACCGATTGCGAACGAAACCATCGATACGACCATCGCCTGCACCGGGCGGGCCATCGTCTCGTCGGTGATGCCGAGTTCTTCGGCGAGATGAACCTTCAACACGTCGCCGGCCGAGAGCTCCTCGGCGACTTGCCGCGCCAAGGGTGGGGACAGGCCCTTGTGGCGATAGATGGCGGTGAGCTCGGCCAGTTCGCGCTCGGGCGTGGTGGCCAGCTCCATGCGCTCCTTGGCGATGTCGGCCCGTTCGGTGTCGCGCTGGGAGCTCACCGACACGTATTCACCGACCGCCATCGACAGCGCGCCGGCGACCAGTCCGGCCATACCGGCCGTGAGGATGACCGAACGACTCGTGTCAGCGGCGGCGACACCGAGCACCAGGCTCGCCGTGGAGACGATGCCGTCGTTCGCACCCAACACGCCCGCTCGCAACCAGCTCGCCCGGTGGCTGCGATGCCGTTCGATGTGCTGCATGCCGCCACACTACGGCGCCGGTCGGTCGCTCTGGCCGGATCATCTGATGCGGGAAGCCCCTGGTTCGCCAGGTAGCGTTGTCGGCCATGCTCCGGCTGGTATTGCCCAAGGGATCACTCGAGAAACCCACGCTCGAGCTGTTCGAGGCGGCCGATCTGCGGGTCCGTCGCGATTCGGTAGTCACCTATCGAGCTGACATCGTCGACCCGCGTATCGACGAAGTCCGCATCCTGCGGCCGCAAGAGATTCCGCAGTACGTGAGCGAGGGCCTGTTCGATCTCGGCATCACCGGTCGCGACTGGGTCGAGGAGACCGGCAGCGACGTGGTCTCGCTCGGTGAGCTGCACTACTCGAAGGCCAGCGACAACCCGGTGCGCATCGTGGTTGCCGTTCCGGACGATTCGCCGGCTGCCAGACGCGGGCGACCTTCGCGACGGCGTGCGCGTCTCGACCGAGTACCCGGAGCTGACGCGGCGGTTCTTCGAGGAGCAAGGGCATCGAGGCCGACATCCGCCTGTCGTACGGCGCCACCGAGGCCAAGGTGCCGGACATCGTCGACTGCATCGTCGACCTCACCGAGACCGGTCGCGCGCTGCGTGCCGCCGGTCTCAAGATCATCGACACCGTCCTCGTCTCGCACACCGAGCTGGTCGCCAATCCGGCGAGCTACGACGAACCCCGAGAAGCAACACGCCATGCATCAGGTGCGCACGCTGCTCGAGGGCGTGCTCGAGGCGCGCGGCAAGGTGCTGGTGAAGCTCAACGTGCCCGGTGACCGCCTCGACAAGGTGATCGACCTGTTGCCGTCGATGAAGTCGCCGACGGTGAACGAGCTGTACGCCGGCGCGGGCTACGCGGTCGAGACCGTGGTGCCCAAAGCCACCATCAACGTTCTCATCCCCGCGCTCGAGCGACGCGGGGGCCACCGACATCATCGAGCTACCGATCTCGAAGATCGTCCACTGACGATGAAGACGGGCGAGGTCGTCGCAGTTCGACGACGCCGCAGGGTATCGGCTCGGTGCGAATCGACGACGGCGCGGAGCTACTTCTTCCACTGCACCGCCATCGCCGACGGCACCCGCACCATCGAGGTGGGCAGCGACGGTCGCGTTCGACGTGGTGCCCGGGCGTCGCGGTCAATGGGAGGCCGCCGGCCTGAAGCCGGCGTAGACCCGAGCGCCTGAGCCGAGCGTCAGGCCGAGCTCGCCTCGTTCTTGCGTTGCACGAAGGCGGTCTGCAGCTGCGAGAGCGCGTCCCGCAGCGGGCTCGCGTTCTCGCCCAGCCGGTCGCCGACGGCGTTGATCACCGCGGCCATGGCGTCGATCGCCAGCTGCGCTTCGGCGAACTTCGGCTGCTCCTGCGGAAAGGTGCAGGGCCGCGAGCTCGTAGAAGCCGGCGATGTGGTTGGTGACGACCTGGGCGGCCGGCGCGGCCAGCACCTGGCGCTGCACCTCGGCCATCTCGGCGATCATCTCCTCGGCCTGGGCCCGCTCCTCGGGGCTCAGATCGTCGAGGCTCGGACCGCCCGACCCGCCCGGACACGCCCTCGTCGACGGAGGCTGGCTCGGGCTGGCGGGTTGCGATCGACAGGCACCTCGCCACCTGGGGTCCACAGAGCTCATGGGTGCACGCTTCTTTCGTCGGGCCCCTGCTCGCGACGGGATCAGGTCGTCGGGCGAGCGGGGCGGATGTCGATGTTCAGGGCGTCGGCTGGTACTCTACGGCGTCACAACTGAAGGAAAGCGGGGCTCTGCCCCCACCCGGCCACCAGGTTCACCGTGCGCCCGGGTCGATTCCCACAGCCGACCGCAGCGTCGGTGGGTGCGGGCGTCGGCTTTCCCGGCGTCCGCTTCGTTCGTTTTTGGCAACGCAACGGCCGCCGCCCAGCCCCAGCGCCAAGGAGAAGAGAAGCGCATTGACCAGGAGTGAACGGCGATAGCAGCCGCCAGCGACGAACCCAAGATCAACGACCGCATCCGTGCCCGCGAGGTTCGCCTCATCGGTCCCGACGGTGATCAATTGGGCATCAAGCCCTTGCCCGAGGCACTGACGAAGGCTCGCGAATTGGGCCTCGACCTGGTCGAGGTGGCCGACAAGGCCAACCCACCCGTGTGCCGGATCATGGACTACGGCCGGTACAAGTACCAGGCCGCCCAGCGGGCGAAGGAATCGCGGAAGAAGAGCACGAACGTCGTCGTCAAGGAGATGAAGTACCGCCCCAAGATCGGGGTGGCCGACTTCGAAACCAAGACGCGTCGAGTCGAGCGGTTCCTGGGTGAAGGTCACAAGGTGAAGGTCACGATCATGTTCCGTGGTCGCGAGATGCAGCATCCCGAGTTGGGCAAGCGCATCCTCGACAACGTGGCTGAGCACGTGGCCAACACCGGACGAGTCGAGGTCTTCCCGAAGCTCGACGGCCGCAACATGACGATGGTTCTCGCACCGGACAAGAAGGCCCAAGCGGCTCACGAGGCCGAACTGAAACGGATTGCCGACGGCGAGATCGAGACCGGCGAGATCACCGAGGTGGTCGAGATCGTCGTAGCCGCGGACGTCGTCGAAAATGGTGAGGTCACCGAAACCGCCGAACTGATCGAGACCGTCGAGATTCCAGAGACCGCTGACATCAGCGACAACGGCGACAGCGCCTAGCGCGCGGGGACGGCCCGCCGCGGCGACGGCGAGCGCCGAGTGACACCAACGCCACAGGCCCAACGGAGAAACACCATGCCCAAGATGAAGACGCACCGCGGTGCCGCCAAGCGCTTCAAGCGCACCGGCACCGGCAAACTCCTGCGCCGCAAGGGGTACCTGAACCACATCCTCGAGAAGAAGAGCCCTCGCCGGAAGCGGCGGCTCAGCGGTACCACCGAAGTCACCGGCAAGGACGCCAAGCACGTCCGCCGGCAACTCGGTATCTGAGCCAGATCGTCACTTCCCCGAAAGGAGCTCCCGATGGCAAGGGTGAAGCGCGCCGTCCAGAGCAAGAAGCACCGTCGCTCCACGCTCGACCGAGCGAAGGGCTACTACGGCAACAAGAGCCGCTCGTACCGAGCCGCCAACGAACAGGTCATGCACTCGCTGCAGTACGCGTTCCGCGATCGTCGGGCGCGCAAAGGCGAGTTCCGCAAGCTGTGGATCCAACGCATCAACGCGGCCTGCCGCCTCAACGGCATCAGCTACAGCCGCTTCATCAGCGGGCTGAAGGCGGCCGATGTCGAGGTCGATCGCAAGGTCCTGGCCGACATCGCGGTCACGGATCCCGCGGCGTTCACCGCACTGGTCGATGTCGCCACTCGGGCGGCCGCGAGCGCCTGATCACTCGATGACCAGCGACCAGCCTGCGCTGTCGCTGCGCAACCCGAACGTTCAACACCTGCGGCGCCTGATCGGGCGCCGCAGGTCGCGTACGGAGGCCGGCCAGTTCGTGTTCGAGGGCCCAACCCTCGTCGAAGAAGCCCTCCGAGCCGGGTTCCCCATCGACGCCGTCTTCGTCGACGAGGCGGCGGCGCCGACGGTTGGCGTCGTTGCTCGACGGCTTCGCCGAGTCCACCGCGGTCCATCTGTTGGCCGACGGCGTTCTCGGCCAAGGTGGCCGACACCGACATCGCCGCAAGGCATCGTGGCGGTCGCGCCGCGGCCCGACGACGACCCTCGATTCGTTGCTCGCGAGCGGCGCCCGGGGCCTGATCATCGTGCTCGACGCGATCAACGACCCCGGTAACGCCGGCACGATCGTGCGCACGGCGGAGGCAGTTGGTGCCGCTGGCGTCGTCTTTGCCAGCGAGAGCACCGACCCGTACGGACCGAAGACCGTGCGCGCCGCGGCCGGGTCGACGTTCCGAGTACCGCTGGTCGCCGCGGGCGCAACCCCGGAAGTCGTGGTCGACATTGCGCTCGGCCGGGTTCTCGTGCGTGGGCACAGTCGTCGCCGATGGCGACGACCACCGCAACGTGGACCTCAGCGGCGACCTCGGCCTGGTGCTCGGCAGTGAGGCCCACGGCTTGGCCTCCGACGTGGTCGCCGTGCTCGACAGCCGGGTCACCATCCCGATGGAGGGTGAGGTCGAGAGCCTCAACGTGGCCGCGGTCGCGGCCGTCCTCGGCTACGAGCGCATGCGGCAAATCGATGCTGCTCGACGCGACGCCTGAGCGTTAGCCTGCACCGGTGATCGACGACATCGAGCGCAGTGAGAAGGAAGGTCGCGAGCAGATCGCGGCCGCCTCCACGCTCGACGACATCCGCCAGGCCGAGACCGATGTGCTCGGCAAGAAGGCGCCGATCAACCTGCTGAAGAAGCGGATGGGCGGCCTCGATCCCGACGAGCGACGGGTGGCCGGTCAGGCCCTGAACGCCGCTCGGGCCAACCTCGAGGCCGAGCTCACGACCCGGCGACGCGAGCTCGAACGAGCGGCTCGCGCCGAGCAACTCGAGGCCGAGCGGCTCGATCTCACCGAGGCGCCGGCGCATCTGAAGCGTGGCCACCTCCATCTGATCACCCAGACTCGCGACCGGCTCGAAGACGTCTTCGTCGGCATGGGCTTCACCGTGGCCGAAGGGCCCGAGGTCGAGAACGACTGGTACAACTTCGAAGCCCTCAACATCCCCGAGGCGCATCCGGCGCGCGGCATGTGGGACACGCTCTACGTCGACCTGGGTGACCCCGAGACGATCCTGTTGCGCACGCACACCTCGCCCGTGCAGATCCGCGTGATGGAGAAGGAGCCACCGCCGATCTACATCGTGGCTCCCGGGCGCGTGTACCGACAGGACACGGCCGACGCGAGCCACTTGCCGGTGTTCAACCAGATCGAAGGGCTCGTGGTCGATCGCGACATCAGCTTCAGCGATCTCGCCGGCACGCTCGAGGCGTTCACCACCGCCTACTTCGGCGAGTCGATCCACTCGCGGCTGCGACCGTCGTACTTCCCGTTCACCGAGCCATCGGCCGAATACGACATCAACTGTGTCTTCTGTGAGGGCGCCGGGTGCCGGACGTGTGGCCAGACCGGATGGTTGGAGCTCGGTGGCTGCGGCATGGTGCACCCCAACGTCTTCGCCGCCGTCGGTCTCGATCCCGAGGAGTGGACGAGGTTTCGCGTTCGGCTTCGGTATCGAGCGCCTCGCCTTGATGCGTCACGGCGTCGACGACATCCGCGAGCTCATCGTCAACGACGTCCGGTTCCTGGAACAGTTCTGATGAAGGTCCTCCTTTCCTGGCTCCGTGAGTTCGCGCCCATCGATGCCGACGCGGCACGCGTCGGTGACGAGCTGAGCGACCTCGGGCTCGCGGTCGAGTCGATGGACGTCATCGGCGAGGGTCTCGACGGCATCGTCGTGGCGCGGGTGCTCGACCTGCGGCCGCACCCGGATGCCGACAAGATCCAGCTCGTCGACGTCGATCGCGGCGACGGCGAAGCACTGCAGATCGCGTGCGGCGCCTTCAACATGAAGGTCGGCGACCTCGTGCCGCTCGCGACGCTTGGCACGGTCATGGCTGACGGAATGAAGATCGAGCGCCGCAAGATGCGCGGCGAGTTCTCGAACGGCATGTTGTGCTCGGCGTCAGAGCTCGGTTTCGGCGACGATCACAGCGGCATCATGGTCCTGGCTCCTGATGCGAAGCCCGGTACCGACCTGCGGGACGCGCTCGGCATCGAGCGCGATGTCCTCTACGACCTCGAGGTCAACCCCAATCGCCCGGACGCCATGTCGGTCGCGGGTGTAGCCCGTGACCTTGCGGCGCGATTGGGTGTGCCGTTCACGGTGCCGACCTTCGATGTCGCCGAAGGCGCTGGCGACATTGCCTCGTTGGCCTCGGTCGAGATCGTTGATCCCGATCTCTGCGGCCGATTCGTCGCGCGGGTCCTCCGCGACATCACCATCGGTAGCTCGCCGCCGTGGCTCGCCAACCGTTTGCTCGCCCTGGGCATGCGGCCGATCAACAGCATCGTCGACGCCTCGAACTACGTCATGCTCGAGCTCGGCCAGCCGAACCACACCTACGACCTGGCCAAGGTCGACGGGGGAGCGTTACGGGTTCGGTGGGCTCGCGACGGTGAGCGAATCCTCACGCTCGACGACGTCGACCGTGAACTGACCAGCCGGGATGGCGTGATCACGGACGCGACCGACCGGCCGGTCGGCATCGCCGGGGTGATGGGCGGCGCGTCGACCGAGATCGACGACACCACCACCGCGGTGTTGCTCGAGATGGCGTGGTGGGAGCCGATGGCGATCGCTCGCAGCTCGAAGCGGCTGGGCCTTCGCAGCGAGGCATCGATGCGCTTCGAGCGGGGCACCGACCCCGAGTTGATCGATCTCGCAGCGCGACGATTCGCTCAGTTGGTGCTGAACGGCGGCGGCGAGTTGGTCACCGGCTCCATCGACGAACGGGGCAGCCTCCCAGACCGCCCCGAGGTCGAGCTGCGCACCGCGAGGGTCAACGCGTTGTTGGGGACCGACCTGCAGACCGAACAGATCGCCCACTACCTCGAACCGATCGGCTTCGAGTGTCAGCCGACGGAGTTCCCGGATGTGCAGACGGTTCGTGTGCCGAGCTTCCGGCCCGACTGCTCGAACGAGACCGACGTCATCGAAGAGGTGGCGCGTCACCACGGCTACAGCAAGATCCCCCGCACGTTGCCGGCAGCGGTGACGGCGGGGTCGCTGAGCGAGCGCCAGCAGGCCCGACGGCTGTTGCGCCAGGTGTTGGTCGGCCTGGCGATCGATGAGGCGCTCCCGATGCCGTTCCTCGCGCCCGGTGAGATCGAGGCCACGGCCAGCCCCACGAATGCCGTCACCATCACGAACCCGCTCGCGGCCGAGGAGAGCGTGTTGCGCACGTCGCTACGGCCCGGGTTGCTCAAGACCATCGCCTACAACGAATCGCACCGATCCGCGGGCGTGCGGCTGTTCGAGATCGCCAAGGTGTTCCTCGCCACCGACGACCCGAAGCAGTTGCCCGACGAGCCGGAGTTCGTCGCCGTGGCCCTGGCCGGTTCCGAGGCTCCCGAAGCGGTCGACGTGTGGCGAGTGATCGCCGAGGCATTGGCCGTTCCTGGCTGGCGACTCGAACAGGTGGCGGTGGCGGGTCTGCACCCGACGCGCGCCGCCGAGATCGTGGTCGGCGACGACATCGTGGGTGCAGTGGGGGAGATCGACCCCGGTGTGCTCACGGACTTCGAGATCGAAGAACGAGTGGCCTGGCTCGAGCTCGACCTCGACACGTTGCTCGCGCAGCCTCATGGTGATCGCCCGTACCAATTGGTCAGCCGGTACCCGTCGAGCGACATCGATCTGGCTTTCGAGGTCGACGAGACCGCGGCGGCCGCCGATGTCGAGCGCGTCATTCGTACTGCCGGCGGGCAGCTCGTCACGAGCGTCGAGCTCTTCGACGTGTTCCGGGGCGCGGCGGTGGCCGACGGCCGCCGCAGCCTGGCCTACACCTTGCGTTTCCAGGCTCCCGACAAGACCCTCACCGACGAGGATCTGGCCTCGGCCCGTCAACGCATCATCGACGCCGTCGAATCCGAGCTCCCCGCGAGCCTGCGTTCCTAGCCGCGGTCTGCTCCCACGTCGCTCGAGCCAAAACGTCTAGCCGGCCTGACGCAACCCATCCGGCCGTCAAGCTGCCTTGACGATGCAGAATTCTCGTCGTTGTGGGAGCGCCCGTTCCGCCCGATGATTGCAATATGTCTTTAGAAGCAGCAGACTGCATGCATGGCATCCATCACCATTCGGAACGTGCCTGACCAAGCTCGCGATGAGCTCGCGGCGCGCGCGGCCAGCTCGGGCCGCTCACTCCAGGAGTACTTGCGAGGCGAGCTCATCGAGCTGGCCCGCCGCCCGGACGCAGCCACGCTCATGGCTCGAGTTCGGGAGCAGAAGGAGGCGACCGGAAGCCGACTTTCCGCCGCCGAGATCCTCCGACATCGGGATGCCGATCGTCGGTGACCACAGTCGTCGACGCTTCAACTGTCGTCGCGGCACTCGTCGATGGCGGCCCGGATGGCACGTGGGCCGAGTCGATACTGGGCGCGGGCGATCTGGCTGCTCCCCACCTGTTGCCGGTGGAGGTGGCCAATGTCCTACGCCGAGCTGAGATCAGCGGCGGGATCTCCGCTGACGTCGCGTCGCTGGCGTATCGATCGATGCTCGACCTCCCCGTGGTCTTCCTGCCCTTCGAGCCATTTGCGGACCGTGTTCGGGCGCTCCATTCCGTATTGAGCGCCTACGACGCTTGGTACGTCGCCATCGCGGAATCGTTGTCGGCACCGCTGGCGACTCTCGACGCGAGGCTCAGTCGGGCCCCTGGTCTGCGTTGCGGTTTCGTCATGCCCGATAGGCCGCGTCCGAAACGTGCCCGACCAAAGTGAACGAAGTGTGAAAACGTCGGGTGCCGGTAACGGTTAGGAAACAAACTTCGGATAGGTAGTGGACAAGTGGGTGACCTTTTTGACTCGTATCAGCTGAGCGACTCGTCCTTCGACGAGATGTTCGCTGGTGAGGGCGATCCCCGGCCCCACTACGAGGCGATCCACGAGGTGCTGGGCACGCTCACCGACGAGGACTTCCTCGAGCGGTGCATCGCCCGCGATCGCAGCTTCCGCGACCAGGGCATCACCTTCTCGCTGTCGGGTGAGGTTCGACCGTTTCCGCTCGATCTCGTGCCTCGTGTCATCCCGGCCGACGACTGGGAGCTGATCGAGGCGGGCGTGACCCAGCGGGTCCGCGCCCTCGAAGCGTTCTTGGCCGACATCTACGGGGCCCGGCGGATCCTCGACGATGGGGTGCTGCCCCGGCCCCTCATCCTTTCGTCCACCCATTTCCACCGTGAGGTCAGCGGGATCGAGCCTCCGAACGGCGTGCGGGTCCACGTGGCCGGTGTCGACCTCGTTCGCGACGCGCACGGTCGCTACGTAGTGCTCGAGGACAACCTGCGTACCCCGTCGGGCATCTCGTACGTCATCGAGAACCGCCGCGCCATGACCCACGTCTTCCCCGAGCTCTTCGCCAGCAACCGGGTGCGCCCGGTCGGCGACTACCCCTCGCATCTACTCGAGGCGCTGCGCGCCGGCGCTCCCCACGGTCGCCACGACCCCACGGTCGTGGTTCTCACGCCGGGCGTGCACAACTCGGCCTACTTCGAGCATTCCTTCCTGGCGCGCCAGATGGGCGTGTCGCTCGTCGAAGGTCGCGATCTGATCTGCCGCGACGATCGGGTGTTCATGCGCACGACGATGGGGGAGCGACGCGTCGACGTCGTGTACCGCCGCATCGACGACGAGTACCTGGACCCGCTGCACTTTCGGAGCGACTCGATCCTCGGGTGCGCGGGCATCATCAACGCGGCGCGAGCCGGCAACGTCACCATCGCCAACGCCGTGGGCAACGGCGTGGCCGACGACAAGGCGCTCTACCCCTACGTGCCCAAGTTGATCCAGTACTACCTCGAGGAAAAACCGATCCTCGACACCGTCGACACGTTCCACCTCGAGGATCCCGAACAGCGCGCCCACGTGCTCGACCGGCTCGACGAGCTCGTCGTGAAGCCGGTCGACGGCTCGGGCGGATACGGCTTGATGATCGGACCTCACGCGACCGACGAACAGATCGCCGAGACCCGGGCCGCGGTGCTCGCCAACCCGCGCGGATGGATCGCGCAGGGTGTGATCTCGCTGTCGACCTCGCCCACCCACACCGGCGAGTCGTTCGGGCCGCGCCACATCGACCTCCGACCGTTCGCCGTCAACGACGGCCACAGCGTGTGGGTTGCGCCGGGCGGCCTCACCCGCGTGGCGCTACCCGAGGGCAGCCTCGTCGTGAACTCCAGCCAGGGCGGAGGCTCGAAGGACACGTGGGTGCTCGCGCCGTCGGGCGAAGCCCGTGAGCGTCTGGCCGCCCGCCAGCGCCAGAGCCACATAACGGTGTGGACGGAGCCGCCCGAACCCGGGCCCGTGCTGAGCAGCGAAAGCCAACAAGCCCAGCAACAACAACAAGCCGATGATCCGGAGGACGAGCCATGTTGAGCCGGATCGCCGAGTCGCTCTACTGGTTGGGTCGGTACAGCGAACGAGCCGAGGACACCGCCCGCATCCTCGATGTCCACTATCACCTGCTGCTCGAGGACCGCTACGTCGAGGAGCCGGCCGCGTGCGCGGCCCTGCTCGAGGTCATGGGGGTCGGCGATCGGGCCGACAGCATCACCGATTCGGTCGCGCTCACCCGCTTGCTCGCCTTCGACTTCGATCACGTCGGTTCGATCGTCGGCGCCATGGAAGCGGCGTGGGAGAACGCCCGCGGCGCGCGCGAGACGATCTCGTTGGAGATGTGGGAGTGCATCAACTCGACCCACGAAGCGTTGCCGACCAATGTTCGCTTCAGTAGTGGTCAGAGCCCGCACATGTTCTTCGGTTGGGTGAAGGAGCGAGCCGCGATGCTCGCCGGTCTCGCCGACTCGACGATGAGTCGCGACGACGGTTGGCGGTTCTTGCTGCTCGGTCGCAGCCTCGAACGCGTCGACATGACCGCGCGCCTGTTGTCTGCTCGCTTCGGGCAGACCTGGGGCCGCGCCGGCTGGATCACGGTCTTGCGTTGCTGCTCGGCCTACGAGGCCTACCTGCGTACCTATCAACGTGCCGTCGACGCGTCGCTGGCCGCCGAGTTCCTCGTCCTCGACCGGCTGTTCCCTCGCTCGCTCTTCCATGCTCTCCGCAGCGCCGAGCAATGTCTGGCCGAGCTCGACCCGTCGTCCCATCGAGCCGGTTTCGACGACACGGCGCGTCGGGCGCTGGGCCAGGCGCGCACCGAGCTCGAGTTCTGCTCGGTCGGTGAGCTCATCGACGACCTTCCCGGTCACCTCTTCCGGTTGCAGGCGCAATGCGCCGAAGCGGGTGCCGCGGTTGCAGACCGTTACTTCATGGGCACGCGCGCTATGGAGTGGACCGCATGAGCTGGCGGCTGCGGGTCCGGCACACGACCGGCTACCAGTACCCGAAGGACGTGCACACCTCCTACAACGAGGTGCGCCTCACGCCGGCGGCCACGGCGAACCAGATCGCGATCGACACCCGTCTCGACGTCTCGCCCGCCGCCCATCCGTCGAGCTACCTCGACTACTGGGGCACGATCGTGCACAGCTTCGACGTGCATGTGCCGCACCGGGAGCTGCTCGTCACCGCCACCTCGACCGTCGAGACCCCGAGCTTCCACACGCCGACGAGCGGTGACCCCGGTTCCTGGAGCGTGCTCGACGACCAGGCCGTGCGCGACCGGTTTCACGAGTTCCTCACGCCGACGATGGCGACGACAGCCGACGAAGAGCTGCTCGCCGTGGCCGCGGCCATGCGGGCGCGCGGCCGAGACGCCCGGCGCGGCGCTGGAGCGCTCGATCGGCTGGGTGCACGACTCGTTGTCGTACGAGAAGGGAACGACGAGCGTCTCGACGCCGGCGATCGAGGCCTGGCATGCCGGTCGCGGGGTGTGTCAGGACTTCGTTCACTTGAGCATTGCGCTGCTTCGGGCCATGGGCATCCCGGCGCGCTACGTGTCGGGTTATCTGCACCCTCGCGACGACGCGCCGATCGGCGAGACCATCGCCGGCGAGAGCCACGCATGGGCCGAGGCATGGATCGGTGAGTGGTTCGCCTTCGATCCCACCAACACCTCGATGGTGGGCGAGCGCCACGTGCTGGTGGCCCGCGGTCGCGAGTACGGCGACGTCACTCCGCTCAAGGGCGTCTACTCCGGGGCGCCCTCGTCCACGCCCACCGTCACCGTGGAGCTGACCCGGCTCATCCTGCCGGGGCTCGGCCGGGTGATCAGCCAATACCATTGAATAATCATGCGATAGGCCGTATGCTCGACGAATGATCTCCGTCGGCATCATCGGTGGCTCCGGCTTCACGGGCGCCGAGCTGTTGCGCCTTTGCGCTGGTCATCCCGCAGTTCGAGGTCACCTTCGCCACGGCCGACACCCAAGCCGGCCTCCGGGTGGGGGAGCTGTATCCGAGCCTCGCCGGCCGCCTATCCCGACCTGGTGTTCGTGCCCTACGAAGCCGGCCTGGCCGCCCAGGCCGACCTCGTCTTCCTCGGTCTGCCTCATGGCGCCTCGCAGGCGATGGTCCCCGAGCTGTTGGGCACCACGAAATGGATCGTCGATCTGGCGGCCGACTTCCGGCTGCGGGACGCCGCGCTGTATCCCACCTGGTACGGCGAGGCCCACGCCGCGCCCGAGCTGCTCGACGACTTCGTCTACGGCTTGCCCGAGTTGTTCCGCGCCGAGCTCCAAGGCGCGTCGGCGGTTGCCGCGCCGGGTTGCTATCCCACGACCGCCGCGCTCGCGTTGGCGCCATTGCTCGAGTCGGGTCTCGTCGAGAAGCAGCGGCATCGTCGTCGACGCCGCGAGCGGGGTGTCGGGCGCCGGTCGTCCACCGAAGCCGACCAACGCGTTCTGCACCGTCGACGAGGACTTCACCGCCTACGGCCTCCTGAATCATCGGCACACACCGGAGATCGAGCAATCGCTCACGCGGGTCGCCGGCGACGACGTCCAGGTGTTGTTCACGCCGCATCTGGCGCCGATGAACCGGGGCATCCTGGCCACCTGTTACGCCCGGCCGACCGGGACGACCGACACCGTGCAGCTCCTCGACTTGTACCGCGATCGGTATGCCGACGAACCATTTGTCGTCGTCACCGACGGTTCGCCTTCGACCAAGGCCACATTCGGCTCGAACGCCGCGCACGTGACCGTGCGTCACGACCCGCGTACGGGATGGGTCATGGCCATCGCCGCGCTCGACAACCTCGTCAAAGGGCGCGTCGGGCCAGGCGATCCAGTGCGCCAACATCCTCACCGGCCTCGACGAGACCGCCGGTCTGACCGTCACGGGGATCTATCCATGAGCATCACCTCGGCCCAAGGTTTCGTCGCCGCCGGCGCACCGGCAGGTGTGAAGGAGAGCGGTGCGCTCGACCTGTCATTGGTCGCGACCGACGACGGTCGTCCCGTGTCGGCCGCGGGCGTGTTCACCAGCAACCTGATGACGGCGGCACCGGTGACCGTGTCCCGATCGCATCTGCGGGCGAGCGGTGGCCAGGCCGCGGCGGTGATCCTCAACTCCGGCAACGCCAACGCGGCGACGGGCGAGAGCGGCTGCGACGACGCCGAGACCATGTGCGATCTCACCGCGGCCGAGCTCGGGTGCGACCGTCACAACGTGCTGGTGTGCTCGACCGGCCTGATCGGGATCCCGCTCCCGATCGACAAGATCACCAGCGCGATCCCCGGCTCTGGTCGGCGAAGGCCACGGCCGATGGCGCGACCGACGCAGCCGAGGCCCTCCGCACCACCGACACGTACCGCAAGGAAGTCGTCGTGCGCGGCCCCGGTTTCGTGGTCGGCGGCATGGCGAAGGGCGCGGCGATGCTCGCACCCAACATGGCGACGATGCTGGCGGTGCTCACGACCGATGCGGCCGCCGAACCCGACGAACTGCAGGCTGCATTGCGCGCCGGCGTGGCTGACTCGTTCAACGTGCTCACCATCGACGGATGCACGTCGACCAACGACACGGTGCTGCTGCTCGCGAGCGGTCGGGCCGGGCGGGTCAGACCGCCACGATCTACAGACCGCGGTCATCGCCGCCTGCGACGATCTCGCCCGCCAGATGGCCGGTGATGCCGAAGGGGCTACCAAGGTCGTGCGCTTGACGGTCACCGGCGCGCACTCCGACGAGGACGCACAGCGGGCCGCGCGCAAGGTCGCCGAGAGTCAACTGGTCAAGTGCTCGTGGTACGGCAAGGACCCGTACTGGGGGCGCATCGCGAGCGAGCTCGGCAGCGCGGGTGTCGCGTTCGATCAGCGTCTCGTGTCGATCTGCTACGGCGGCGTCACCGTGTGCAAGGGCGGTATCGAGATCGATCACGACCAGGCGGCGGTGGCTGCGCACATGGACCAACGTCACCTCGAGATCGACTGTGACCTCGGCCTGGGTGCCGGGCCGGGGCTCGGTGCTGACCAACGACCTCACCCACGCGTACGTCGACGAGAACATGGGCACGTCATGAGCCGCGATTCGAGCCTGACAGTCGAGGTGCTCATCGAGGCGTTGCCGTACATCCGCGAGTTCCGCGGCTCGACGATCGTCGTGAAGTTCGGCGGCAACGCCATGGTCGACCACGACCTGGTGCAGACGTTCGCCGACGACGTCGTCCTTTTGCACTCGCTCGGGATCCGTCCCGTGGTCGTGCACGGTGGCGGTCCGCAGATCGGCGACGTGATGGAGCGCTTCGGCAAGGAGCCCGAGTTCCTCGATGGTCTGCGCGTCACCGACGCCGAGACCCTCGAGATCGCGGCCATGGTGCTCGTCGGCAAGGTGAACCGTCAGATCGTCTCGGCCATCAACACCCACAGCCCGCTGGCCGTCGGGCTGTCCGGCGAAGACGGCGGGCTGATCGAGGCCGAGGTACGTGATCCGGCGCTGGGTTTCGTCGGTGACGTGACCCAGGTGAACACGCAGATCCTCGAACGGCTTGTTGGCCGAGGACCTGATCCCGGTCGTGTCGACGATCGGTGCCGACTTCTCGGCGGGGCAGGCCTACAACATCAATGCCGACACCGCCGCAGGTGCCATCGCCGCCGAGCTGGGCGCCGAGAAGATCATCTATCTCTCCGACGTTCCCGGGTTGCTCGACGACGTGGACGACCCGACGTCGTTGATCGGCCACATCGCGGTCGACGAGTTGCAGAAGATGATCGCCAACGGCACCTTGACCGGCGGCATGATCCCGAAGATCACGGCGTGTCTCGATGCGCTCGACGGCGGCGTGCACTCGGCGCACCTGCTCGACGGTCGCACCCGCCACGTTCTGTTGGTGGAGCTCTTCACCGACTCGGGCATCGGCACGATGATCGTGCCCGACGCGGGAGCGAACGACATGACGACCGGCGGTCGAGCACGCCGCGGCGATGGGTGCGCCCGCGGGACTCGATGCGTGCCCGTTGATGCCCACCTATCCGATCCCGACCGTGCAGTTCGTTCGGGGCAGTGGCACCGAGCTCTGGGATCGCGAAGGCCGGCGGTACCTCGACTTCCTGGCCGGTCTGGCCGTGGTGTCGCTCGGTCACGCCAACGCCGAAGTCGCCGAAGCCATCGCGGAACAGGCCCGCACCCTGGTGCACGTGTCGAACCTCTACGGCACCGAGCCCGGCGCAGCAGTGGCCCAGACGCTCGATCGCCTGCTCGGTGGCGGCGGTCAGGTCTTCTTCTGCAACTCGGGCGCCGAGGCGAACGAGGCGGCGCTGAAACTGGCGCGCAAATGGGGTGGGCGGGGCAAGTACCAGGTGATCAGCGCGTACGGCTCGTTCCACGGCCGCACCCTTGCGACGTTGCACGCGACGGGCCAACCCCAGAAGCACGAGCCGTTCCAGCCGTTGCCCGAGGGCTTCCGGCACGTCGCGTGGAACGACCTCGAGGCGCTCGAGCATGCCATCGACCCTTCTGTCGCGGCGGTCCTGCTCGAGCCGATTCAGGGCGAAGGGCGGCGTGAATCCGGCCACGACCGAGTACTTCGACGGCGTGCGACAACTCTGCGACGAGCGAGGCCTCCTGTTCATGGTCGACGAAGTCCAGACCGGTCTCGGTCGTACCGGCGCTTGGTTCGGCCATCAGCATTTCGGTGTCGTACCCGACGTCGTCACGATGGCCAAGGCCCTCGGCAACGGGATGCCCATCGGTGCGTGCTGGGCTCGGCGTGACGTCGCGGCCGCCTTCGAGCCCGGAGATCACGCCACGACGTTCGGTGGCCAACCCTTGGCGGCGGCCGCGGCGCGCGCCGTCCTCGCGATCATGGAGCGCGAGGACGCACCCGCTCTGGCGGCCGACAAGGGTCAGCACCTGACCGACGCATTGCGCGCGCTCGACGGGGTCCAAGACGTGAGGGGCCTGGGGCTGCTGATCGCCGCGGAGTTGGCCGCCGGCATCGACGCACGCAACGTGGCGGCCGCCGCGCTCGACGCCGGCCTGGTGGTCAACGGTGTCACGCCCACCGCACTGCGGCTCGCCCCACCGCTCACCGTCACCGAAGACGAGATCGACGAAGCGATGGCGGTCCTGGCCAAGGTCATCGCCGACGAGGCCGGCGCATGAGGCACTTCCTCGAGGTAGACGATCTCAGTCCGGCCGAGCTCGCTCGGGTTCTCGAGATGTCGAGGGCGCGGCCCTGGCCGACGCCGTTGGCCGGCAAAGGTGTTGCGCTGGTGTTCGAGAAGCCGTCGGCGCGCACGCGCAACTCGATGGAGATGGCAGTCGTACAGCTCGGCGGGCATCCGGTGACGATCCGACCGGACGAGGTCGGCCTCGACACCCGCGAGACCGTCGAGGACGTCACGCGCACGCTGGCGTGCTTCCACTCGGTGATCGCCGCCCGCGTCTTCGAACATCACAAGCTCGAACGGATGGCCGCGGTGTCGCCCGTGCCGGTGGTGAATCTTCTCTCGGACGACGGCCATCCGATGCAGGCACTGGCCGATCTGCTGACCGTGCAAGAGGTGTTGGGCTCGCTCGAGGGCCGGACGGTCGCCTATATCGGCGACGGGAACAACGTGGCCCGTTCGCTGGCAATCGGTGCCGGCATGTCGAGCATGCAGGTCCGTATCGCCACGCCCGTCGACTACGAGCTCTCGGACAGCGACATCGCACGCATCAGCAAGACGGGTATCGAGCCCTTCTGCACCCACGACCCTCGTGAAGCGGTCGCGGGCGCCGACGTCGTGTACACGGACGTGTGGGCGTCGATGGGTCGCGAAGAGGAGGCGGTCCTGCGGCGGGAGGCATTCGAGGGCTTCACCGTCACCGACGAACTGCTCGATGCAGCGGCCGATCATGTGGCGTTCCTGCACTGCCTGCCTGCGCACCGGGGCGAGGAGGTCACGCACGACGTGCTCGAGAGTGATCGCAGCCATGTGTGGCTGCAGGCCGAGAATCGTATGCACGCGGCCCGCGGGCTGCTGGCCTGGTTGATGACGGGCCCAGGGACGTCGGAGCCAGGGTCAATGGAAACAGCGTCATGAGCCGGCGCAATGGTCCGACGAAGCTCGGCAAGACCCAGCGTCAGCACCTCGTGGCCAAGCTCATCGAGCAACACACGGTGCAGAATCAGACCCAGCTGGTCGACCTGCTCGCGGCGGAGGAAGTCGTCGCCACCCAGGCAACCGTCTCCCGCGATCTCGAAGACCTGGGGGCCATCAAGGTGCGCGTGCCCGGCGGCGAGTCGGCCTATGCCATCCCCGCGCTCCCGAAGGAACAGCGCGCTCCTGAGGACCACCTCCGACGCGTCTTCGGCGACTGGGTGGTCGAGGTCGCTCACTCCGGGAACCTCGTCGTGCTGCGCACGCCACCCGGGTCGGCGCACGTGGTCGGCTCGGCACTCGATCGGGCCGCGCTCCCCGAGATCATCGGCACTGTCGCAGGCGACGACACGCTGGTCGTGATCGTCGCCGACGGGTTGGAAGGATCCGATGTGGGGGAGCAGTTACGCGACCTCGCCGGCCTGTGATCAGATCGACGTTGCCCCAACCTTCAATACCGTCCGAGGACCTGAGGATGAACAGATGACGAAGCGAGTGGTGTTGGCCTACAGCGGCGGTCTCGACACGTCTGTCGCGGTGCGGTGGATGATCGAGGAATACGGCGTCGAGGTGATCGCCGTCGCGTGCAACGTCGGTCAAGAAGGCACGTTCGACGGGCTCAAGGAGCGAGCGCTTGCCGCGGGCGCGATCGAAGCCATCGTCGTCGACTGCACCGAGGAGTACGCCCGCGATTTCGTCGCGCCGGCACTGCAAGCCAATGCCCTGTACGAAGGCCGCTACCCGTTGGTGTCGGCGCTCTCGCGTCCCGTCATCGTGAAGCACCTCGTCGCCGCGGCCCGCGAGCACGGCGCATCCGCAGTGGCCCACGGTTGCACGGGCAAGGGCAACGATCAGGTCCGTTTCGAGGTGTCCACCCGGGCCCTGGCCCCAGACCTCGAGATCCTGGCGCCCGTTCGTTCGTGGGGGATGACGCGTGAGCAGAGCATCGAGTACGCGGCCAAGCACGACATCCCGCTCACCGCGACGAAGGAGAAGCTCTATTCGATCGACGACAACCTGTGGGGGCGGGCGATCGAGTGCGGCGAGATGGAAGACCCCTGGGCTCGCCCGCCCGAGGACGTCTGGTCGCTCACCAAACCCACAGCCACCGAACCTCGTGAGATCACCGTGCGGTTCGAGGCCGGTTTGCCCGTTGCCGTCGACGACCAGGCGATGCCGTTGCACACCCTCGTGAAGACCATGAACGACGCCGTCGGTGCGTACGGCTGGGGCCGCCTCGACATGGTGGAGAATCGGCGAGTCGGCATCAAGAGTCGCGAGACGTACGAGGCGCCGGGCGCGCTGGCCCTGATCCAGGCCCATATCGACCTCGAGACGCTGACCCTCGAGCGCGACCTCTTCCACGAGAAGCAGAGGCTCGAGCCCCGCTACGCCGATCTCGTCTACGACGGCATGTGGTTCTCGCCGTTGAAGGACGCCCTCGACGCGTTCGTGGCGTCGAGCCAGCAGTACGTCACCGGCGAAGTGCGGCTGCGGCTCGAGCCGGGCCGGTGCTTCGTCGTCGGCCGGCGGAGCGACTACAGCCTCTACGACTACGGCCTGGCCACCTACGACGCGGCCGACAGCTTCAACCATGCGGACTCCGACGGTTTCGTGAAGCTGTGGGGGCTCGGCATCCAGACCTGGGCGGCCCGCCAGGCCCGAAGGGACAACTGAGTGAGCACGCTCTGGCACGGCCGCTTCGAGGGTGGTCCGGCTGAGGAGCTGATGGCCTTCACGGTGAGCCTGCCGTTCGATCAGCGGCTTGCGTTCGACGACATCGTCGGCACGCGAGCGCATGTTCGGGGGCTGCAGCGCGCGGGGGTGCTGTCGGCCGACGAGCTCGCATCGGTGTTGACCGCGCTCGACGCGGTCGAGGGCGAATTACGGGATGGCTCGTTCGACTTCGTCGCCAGTGACGAGGACATCCACACTGCGGTCGAGCGACGGGTCACCGAGATCGCCGGCGAGGCCGGGGCGAAGTTGCACACCGGCCGCAGTCGCAACGACCAAGTCGCCACGGCCTTTCGTCTGTACTGCAAGCGCGAGTTGGCCGTCCTCGTCGGACGGGTGCTCTCGCTCCAGGAGGTCGTGCTCGAGCGCGCCATCGGGTCCGGTGACGCGTACTTGCCCGGCTACACCCACCTGCAACGGGCCCAGCCCGTCCTGTTGGCCCATCATCTGCTGGCCCACGGTTGGGCGTTCATGCGTGATGTCGAGCGCTTGGGTGACACCCTTGGCCGCGTCGACGTCTCGCCGCTCGGTGCCGGGGCATTGGCGGGATCGTCCTTGCCGCTCGATCCCGCGTCCGTCGCCGACGAGCTCGGGTTCGGTTCGGTGTTCCAGAACTCGCTCGACGCCGTGAGCGATCGCGACTTCGTCGCCGAGATGCTTTTCGACGTCGCGCTGCTGGGTGTGCATCTCTCCCGGCTCGCGGAGGAGATCGTGCTGTGGTCCACCGCGGAGTTCGGCTTCCTGCGACTCGACGATGCTTACGCCACCGGCAGCTCGATGCTTCCGCAGAAGAAGAACCCCGACATCGCCGAGCTGGCGCGCGGGAAGTCCGGACGATTGATCGGTGACCTCACGGGGTTCCTCGCGACGCTCAAGGGGTTGCCCCTTGCGTACAACCGCGATCTCCAAGAGGACAAGGAGCCCTTGTTCGACGCGCTCGATCAGGTCTCGCTCGCCCTAAGTGCCATGACCGGTCTGCTGGCGACGGCGACGTTCGACGTCGAAGCCATGCAGGCCGCCGCCGACAGCCCGACGAGCGCGGCGACCGACCTGGCGGAGTGGCTCGTCGGTCGCGGCATCCCCTTCCGCGAGGCGCATGCCATCGTCGGCACCCTCGTGCGCCGCTCGCTCGACGACGGCCTGTCGCTGGCTGAGCTGGTCGAGCAGGACGAGAACCTCGGCCCGGACGCCCTGGGTCTGCTCGGCCCGGGCGTCTCGGTGAAACGACGCACCACGCCGGGTGGTGCCGGGCCCGATGCCGTCGCCCCGCAGATGGAGGCGTTCCGGTCCGCGGTCGACGCGGCCAAACGCGAGTACGCGTGGTGACTGCAGCGGCGTACCGGCACGAGCTCCCGGTTCGGTATGCCGAGGTCGACATGCAACAGGTGGTGTTCAACAGCCACTACCTCGCGTACGTGGACGATGCCATGTCGCACTGGATGCGTTCGGTTGGTTACGACTACGGCGTCGACGGCTTCGACTTCATGGTGCGCCACGCGGAGGTCGACTGGCGGGGTTCGGCGACCTACGGCGACACGATGCAAATCGATTGCAGTGTGTCCCGCTGGGGCACGACGAGCTTCGACGTCCGCTTCGACATCAAGGTCCGCGAGGAGACCGTGGTCGAGATCGTGCTCACCTACGTCGGGGTGCACGTGGGTACGACGAACACGGTCCCGGTACCCGAAGGCTTTCGTGCGGCCCTGTCGCCCGCGTCGATCGACTGATGGCGCGGCGGCGGGTGCTCGGCCGCGCGTTCTATCGGCGCGACAGTCGCGATGTGGCGCGTGATCTCCTCAACAAGGTCTTGGTGCGCGACGACGGCGTGAGCGCACGGATCGTCGAGGTCGAGGCGTACCTCGGCTCGGAGGATCCCGGAAGTCACGCCTACCGTGGCGAGACGAAGCGCAACGGCACGATGTTCGCCGGCCCGGGCCGGCTCTACGTGTATTTCACTTACGGGATGCACTGGTGCGCGAACGCGGTGTGCGGCGAGGTCGGATCCGGGACCGCAGTGCTGTTGCGCGCCGGGGCACCGATCGACGGTGAGGACCTGATGTGGGCTCGCCGTCCGAGAGCACGCGTCGAGCGCGACCTGTTGAACGGCCCGGCCAAGCTCTGTCAGGCCTTCGGCTTGGATGGTTCGTTCGATGGGGCCGACCTCGTGCGGGGCGATCGAGGGGTCAGGTTGGTCGACGACGGCATCGCGCCCCCGGCCCGCCCGGGCCGGAGCACGAGGATCGGCCTCAGCGCCGGCGCCGAACATCCCTGGCGGTGGTTCGTGAAGGGAGACCCGAATGTCTCCCGCGCCTGAGCTCATCGCCTCGCTCGAGAACGCCGAGCTCGAAGGCCGCGACCAACAAGAGTTGCGCGGCGAGATGCTGGCCTTCGCGTACGAAAACCCGGACTCGCTGCTGCGCACTTGTGAGGCCGGGCACTTCACCGGTTCGGCCCTGGTGGTCCACGACGACCGAGAGCGGCTGCTGTTGATGCTGCACGCCAAGGCAGGTCTGTGGTTGCAGCCCGGCGGGCACGCGGACGGCCAAGCGGATCTGGGCGACGTCGCGCTCCGTGAGGCGACCGAAGAGACGGGCATCCTCGGTCTGCGGGTCGTGCGACCGGCGATCGATCTCGACATCCACGTGTTCCGACCGCGGGTCGGTGCACCGCACACCCATCTCGATGTGCGCTACCTGGTGTTGGCTCCGCCGGGCGGAGAGCCGGCCGGCAACCACGAATCGGAAGACATCCGGTGGGTGACGTTGGCCGAGCTACCGGACTACGACGTCGACGCCGGCCTGACGCGGCTCGCTCGCCGTGGTCTCCAGCGGGCGCGGATCAGCTGACGTCTTTGGGCGTGCGGCACGCCAGCATGTCGTTCACCTCGGCGAAGCGATCGACGGCCACCGTGATCTGGCGCCCGTCCTTCTCGGCGACATAGATCCGAGCGTCCTTGTCGGCGCGCAGGCGCGTGACGTAGTCGATCCTGTTGTCGACGTAGGTCTGCCAGTCGCCGATCCACTCGTTCAACATCCGTTGATCCCGCTCCGCCGTCGGCACGATGGCGCGGAGCGAATCGAGCATGGCGCCCAGGTCTTCGTCGGTCTGGGCCACGACGTCGGCCCGATCGGACGCGCTGGCGCTCTCGAAGGCCTGCGGAAGCTGGTCGAGCTGGGCCATGGTGGTGTCGCAGATGTTCTGCGCGCTCACCGCGAACGTGGCGTCGTCGAGCTTGTCGGGGGCGGGCCCGGCCTGGCGGGTGAGCACGTAAGCCCAGAGCGCGACCATGCCGACGACGATCGAGATCGCCACCACGCGGTACGGCGTGATGCGGCGGGTGGGTTCTGGGGTCTCGACGGGCGCGGCCGGCACCCGCTCACTGTGCCGGGCGGTGGGTCGGGTTTCCAAATGGACCCGGAGGCCGCGGCGCGAGAAAGTGACCGCCGTGAGCGAGCAGGCCACGGGAGCGGGCGACGAGATCATCGACGACCTCGCGGCGCGCGGCCTGGTGCAGGACCACACCGATCTCGAGGCGCTGCGGGCCCGCCTGCGCGAGGGTCCCATAACGATCTACGCGGGCTTCGACCCCACCGCCGAAAGCCTGCACGTCGGCAACCTGGTGCCCCTCCTGCTCCTCCGGCGCTTCCAGCTGTTCGGCCACGTGCCCATTGCGCTGGCCGGCGGCGCCACGGGCATGATCGGCGATCCTGGGGGGCGCTCCGAGGAGCGCAACCTGCTCGACGCCGAGACGCTCACCCGCAACGTGGCGGCGATCAAGACCCAGCTCGAGGCCTTCCTCGACTTCTCCGAAGGGCCGAGATCGGCCCGTCTCGTCGACAACCGGGACTGGACCGAGCCCATGGGCGTGCTCGAGTTCCTCCGCGATGTGGGCAAGCACGTCACTGTCAACGCCATGCTCGCCAAGGAGTCGGTCAAAGCCCGCGTCGAGAGCGACCAGGGGATCTCGTTCACCGAGTTCAGCTACATGCTCCTGCAGGCCAACGACTTCCATTGGCTGTACCGGAACATGGCCTGCGAGATGCAGGTCGGCGGATCCGACCAGTGGGGCAACATCACGGCGGGCGTCGATCTGGTCCGCCGGCGCGAGTCCGTGCACCTGCACGCGTTGACCGTGCCGCTGATCACGAAGGCCGACGGCACCAAGTTCGGTAAGACGGCCGACGGGGCAATCTGGCTCGACCCCGACCTGACCTCGCCCTACGAGATGTTCCAGCACTTCATGCAGACCGACGACCAGGACGTCGAACGGTTCTTGTTCCAACTCACCCTGCTGCCGGTGGCGTCCGTCCAGGCCACGGTCGCCGAGCACGCGCAGGCGCCCGAGCGTCGGCATGGTCAACGCACGCTCGCGCGGGCGGTGACCACGCTGGTTCACGGCGCGGTCGTAGCGGCGGAGGCCGAAGCCGCCTCGAGCGACTTCACCCGAGCGGCGGGCGAACGCTCGGCCGCCGAGCTCGCGGCGCTGGCCGACGAGATCCCCACCACGCGCATCGATCGGTCCCGACTGCAGGCCGGCCTTGATCTGGTCGAGCTGCTGGTCGACACCGGACTGGCCCGCTCGAAGGGCGACGCGCGCCGAGCGATCGAACAGCGGGGCATCTACGTGAACGACGCCCAGCTCGACGGCGACACGACGTTGTCACTCGATGCGCTCCTGCACGACCGGTTCGTGATGGTGCGCCGCGGGAAGAAGCAACGCCATCTCGTCGTTGTCGAACCCTGAGCGTCGAATTCGCCGGCCGCGACCGAGAAATCCTTGGAAGACGGGTTGGCAGCCGAGTTGATAGATGCTAGATTTCACAGCCCGCCACACAACGGACGGAGTCGGAAAACCGGGTTTGACCGGGTCCGACACGCCCGATAGGTTGGCGGACCGCTCCGAGGAACCCTCGTCACCGACGAGAAGGCCGTGTCGGAGCCACCGGTGGCCGCAGTCGCCGGGTAGAGGCGCTAGGTCTGCCCTTTGGCAGCCGCGTGCCTCATGAGTGGGTCGAGCTCGGTGTACGCACCATTCTCGGCCATGGCGCTCCTTGAAAACGGAATAGAGGACGAAAAAGCCAGTGCGGGCAAACACCGCGCGCTCGGCCGTTCGGCTCACGACTCGAGTTCGCTCGAGCCGTGGAACGACCAATGGGTGCAAGGTGCTTGTTCACTCGCAATTTCAATGCGTTTCCCCTTCGGGGGGAGCGTGCCAGTCAACCGAGGGGTAGCCACTCCGGAGTTGGCTCTCTGAGATCAAGATGCGCCTTCGGGCAAATCGAGATTTTGACGGAGAGTTTGATCCTGGCTCAGGACGAACGCTGGCGGCGTGCCTAACACATGCAAGTCGAGCGGGGTCCATCCGGTGGCAACACCGGGGAAGACCTAGCGGCGAACGGGTGAGTAACACGTGAGAAACCTGCCCCGAAGTCTGGGATAACCCGAGGAAACTCGGACTAATACCGGATGCCCTTCACAGATCGCATGGTCCGTGAAGGAAAGAATTTCGTTTCGGGAGGGTCTCGCGGCCTATCAGCTAGTTGGTGGGGTAACGGCCCACCAAGGCTTCGACGGGTAGCTGGTCTGAGAGGACGATCAGCCACACTGGGACTGAGACACGGCCCAGACTCCTACGGGAGGCAGCAGTGGGGAATCTTGCGCAATGGGCGAAAGCCTGACGCAGCAACGCCGCGTGCGGGATGAAGGCCTTCGGGTTGTAAACCGCTTTCAGCAGGGACGAATTTTGACGGTACCTGCAGAAGAAGCCCCGGCCAACTACGTGCCAGCAGCCGCGGTAACACGTAGGGGGCGAGCGTTGTCCGGATTTATTGGGCGTAAAGAGCTCGTAGGCGGCTCGGTAAGTCAACTGTGAAAGCTCCGGGCTCAACTCGGAGAGGCCAGTTGATACTGCTGTGGCTAGAGTCCGGTAGGGGAGCGTGGAATTCCTGGTGTAGCGGTGAAATGCGCAGATATCAGGAGGAACACCAGCGGCGAAGGCGGCGCTCTGGGCCGGAACTGACGCTGAGGAGCGAAAGCGTGGGTAGCAAACAGGATTAGATACCCTGGTAGTCCACGCCGTAAACGTTGGGCACTAGGTGTGGGTCTCAACCAACGAGATCCGTGCCGTAGCTAACGCACTAAGTGCCCCGCCTGGGGAGTACGGCCGCAAGGCTAAAACTCAAAGGAATTGACGGGGGCCCGCACAAGCGGCGGAGCATGTTGCTTAATTCGAGGCAACGCGAAGAACCTTACCTGGGTTTGACATGTAGGGAAAAGCCGTAGAGATACGGTGTCCTTCGGGGCCCTACACAGGTGGTGCATGGCTGTCGTCAGCTCGTGTCGTGAGATGTTGGGTTAAGTCCCGCAACGAGCGCAACCCTTGTCCTATGTTGCCAGCGGGTAATGCCGGGGACTCGTAGGAGACTGCCGGGGTCAACTCGGAGGAAGGTGGGGACGACGTCAAGTCATCATGCCCCTTATGTCCAGGGCTGCAAACATGCTACAATGGCCGGTACAAAGGGCTGCGAAACCGCGAGGTTGAGCGAATCCCGTAAAGCCGGTCTCAGTTCGGATTGGAGTCTGCAACTCGACTCCATGAAGCCGGAGTCGCTAGTAATCCCGGATCAGCAACGCCGGGGTGAATACGTTCCCGGGCCTTGTACACACCGCCCGTCACACCACGAAAGTCGGCAACACCCGAAGCCAGTGGCCCAACCCTTCGGGGAGGGAGCTGTCGAAGGTGGGGTCGGCGATTGGGGTGAAGTCGTAACAAGGTAGCCGTACCGGAAGGTGCGGCTGGATCACCTCCTTTCTAAGGAGTACCGCTTCCGGCTCACGGAAGCCATGCCCTCGAGAAGCCGGCCAAATGGCTGGTGGTCGAGGGGGAACTCCCAGTTGGTGCACTGGTTACTCGATCCTCGACTGTCGCGTTCGACTCGTAGATTTCGGTCTCGTCGTTCTTGGCGCTCGAGCTCGTCGTTCTCTATTCCGTTTTGAGGGAGTGCCCCTTCACAGGGCCCCTCGTTGAACCGGCCAGCACCGCTCCGCAGTCGCCCGCTATCGGGCCTGCGTCGAGCGCCTGGCCAAGGTCCCTTCTCTGTATAGAGACCCACGCCCCTTGAGAATTGCATAGCGAGCACGAGCATCTTTGTTTAGTTTCAAGCTACAAAGAGCCAACGGTGGATGCCTAGGCGTCTACTACCGATGAAGGACGTGGGAGGCTGCGAAAAGCCACGGGGAATTGCCGACCGAATTTTGATCCGTGGATGTCCGAATGGGGAAACCCGGCACCCGTCATGGGGTGTCACTCCGGTGTGAACACATAGCGCCGGTAGAGGGAACGGGGGGAATTGAAACATCTCAGTACCCCCAAGGAAAGGAAAACAACACGTGACTCCCTGAGTAGCGGCGAGCGAAAGGGGAACAGCCCAAACCGATGTGGTGTCAAAGCCTGGTGGCGTTGCCACGTCGGGGTTGTGGGAGCCGAGAGGAGGAGCACCAGATCCTCCACGGAGTTACAAAGGTGAGATCTAGCGGAAGCGTTCTGGAAAGGCGCACCGCAGTAGGTAAGAGTCCTGTACGCGAAAGATCATCACCCTCCGCTCGGATTTCCCAAGTAACGCCGGGACCGTGAAAACCGGTGTGAATCTGCGAGGACCACCTCGTAAGGCTAAGTATACGTAGACGACCGATAGCGAACTAGTACCGTGAGGGAAAGGTGAAAAGTACCCCGGGAGGGGAGTGAAATAGTACCTGAAACCGTTGGTTTACAATCAGTCAAAGCGTCGTCATCATCCTTCGGGTTGATGGCCGCGATGGCGTGCCTTTTGAAGAATGAGCCAACGAGTTACGGTGTGTGGCAAGGTTAACCAGCGATGGGGAGCCGGAGCGAAAGCGAGTCTTAATAGGGCGTTTAGTCGCATGCTGTAGACCCGAAGCCGAGTGATCTATCCATGGGCAGGCTGAAGCGGGGGTAAGACCCCGTGGAGGGCCGAACCCACCTAGGTTGAAAACTGGGGGGATGACCTGTGGATAGGGGTGAAAGGCCAAGCAAACTCGGTGATAGCTGGTTCTCCGCGAAATGCATTTAGGTGCAGCGTTGCGTGTTCAGCAATGGAGGTAGAGCACTGGATGGGCTAGGGGGCCTACAAGCTTACCGAACTCAACCAAACTCCGAATGCCATTGCTCCATAGCGCAGCAGTGAGACCATGGGGGATGAGCTTCATGGTCGAAAGGGAAACAGCCCAGATCGCCGGCTAAGGCCCCTAATTCTGGACTAAGTGGTAAACGATGTGAGACTGCCCAGACAGCCAGGAGGTTGGCTTAGAAGCAGCCACCCTTGAAAGAGTGCGTAACAGCTCACTGGTCGAGTGGTCTTGCGCGGACAATGTAACGGGGCTCAAGTCCAGAGCCGAAGCCGCGGGCTTCTACGCAAGTAGGAGCGGTAGCGGAGCGTCGATCGTGGAGCGAAGCGGCTGGGCAACCAGTCGTGGACCGCGGTCGAGTGAGAATGTTGGCATGAGTAGCGAGAGAGGGGTGAGAAACCCCTCCGCCGAAAGCCCAAGGGTTCCTGGGGAAGGCTAATCCGCCCAGGGTAAGTCGGGAGCTAAGGCGAGGCCGAGAGGCGTAGTCGATGCACAACCGGTTGATATTCCGGTACCACCGTGTACGCGCCCAGCCCAATACCGGGTACTAAGGGGCTGTCACCTTCGGGTGGCGAACCGACCCACCGGTGGCGGGTAACCGATGAGGGACGCAGGAGGGTAAGTGAACCCAGGCGATGGTTGACCTGGGGTAAGCGAGTAGGTGGACTCCGATGAGAGTTGGGGTCATCAACACCGAGACGCGACGCCGAGCCGTTACAGGCGAAGTCACCAATCCCATGCTGCCGAGAAAAGCTCAGCGGTAAGTTTGCACGGTGCCCGTACCCCAAACCAACACAGGTGGGCAGGTAGAGAATACCAAGGCGATCGGGAGAACTGTGGTTAAGGAACTCGGCAAAATACCTCCGTAACTTCGGGAGAAGGAGGACCTCGATAGGGTGAAGAGACTTGCTCTCCGAGCCCGAAGAGGTGGCACAGACCAGGGGAAAGCGACTGTTTACTAAAAACACAGCTGCGTGCAAAGCCGAAAGGCCATGTATACGCAGTGACGCCTGCCCGGTGCCGGAAGGTTACGGGGAAGGGTTAGCCGTAAGGCGAAGCTCTGAACCTAAGCCCCGGTAAACGGCGGCCGTAACTATAACGGTCCTAAGGTAGCGAAATTCCTTGTCGGGTAAGTTCCGACCTGCACGAATGGCGTAACGACTTTCCTACTGTCTCAACCACAGACCCGGCGAAATTGAAGTACGAGTAAAGATGCTCGTTAGCTGCAGAAGGACGGAAAGACCCCGTGGACCTTTACTACAGCTTGATGTTGGGTTTTGATTTGTGTTGTGTAGGATAGGTGGGAGACTTGGAAGCATTGGCGCTAGCCAGTGTGGAGTCAACCTTGAAATACCACCCTGCTCAAATTGGGACTCTAACCTAGGTCCGTTATCCGGATCGGGAACAGCGTCAGGTGGGTAGTTTGACTGGGGCGGTCGCCTCCTAAAGAGTAACGGAGGCGCCCAAAGGTTCCCTCAGCCTGGTTGGCAATCAGGCGTTGAGTGCAATGACACAAGGGAGCTTGACTGCGAGACTCACAAGTCGAGCAGGTGCGAAAGCAGGGCATAGTGATCCGGCGGTTGCGTGTGGAAGCGCCGTCGCTCAACGGATAAAAGGTACCCCGGGGATAACAGGCTCATCTTCCCCAAGAGTCCATATCGACGGGAAGGTTTGGCACCTCGATGTCGGCTCATCGCATCCTGGGGCTGAAGCAGGTCCCAAGGGTTGGGCTGTTCGCCCATTAAAGCGGTACGCGAGCTGGGTTTAGAACGTCGTGAGACAGTTCGGTCCCTATCCTCTGCAGCCGGAGGAGACTTGAGGAAAGCTGTCCCTAGTACGAGAGGACCGGGACGGACGCAGCTCTCGTGTGCCAGTTGTCCTGCCAAGGGCACGGCTGGTTAGCGACCTGCGGAAGGGATAACCGCTGAAAGCATCTAAGTGGGAAGCCCGTTCCAAGATGAGGTCTCCCACTGGGTTAACCAGGTAAGGCCCGTGGCCAGACGACCACGTTGATAGGCCGGAGGTGTAAGCACGGCAACGTGTTCAGCCGACCGGTACTAATCGGCCGAGGGCTTGGATCTCAACAAAAGATGTTCGTGTTCGCTATGGAGTTCTCGAGGGCTCGAGCGCCGTTTGGGCGCTCGCCTTTGACAACAGATTTCGGTGGCCATAGCGGTGGGGTCACACCCGTTCCCATTCCGAACACGGAAGTTAAGCCCACCAGCGCCGATGGTACTTGGGGGGAGACTCCCTGGGAGAGTAGGACGCCGCCGGATTTCTCAGCTACAAGGGGCCCGAAAGGGCCCCTTGTTTCGTTTTGCGGACCGCGCTGACCGATACAGTCCCGCCGATGACACCACCCCGCGGATCTCGTCAGGGCGGATCCCGACAAGGCCGTGGGGGTTCGGGGCCGGACCGACGTTCCGGAGCCAAGGCGGCAGGCGGTACGGGCGGCGCCAAACGCGGCGCCAGCTCGACGGGCGGTCGACCGCAAGGCGGCAAGGGTCGCGGGGCGTCGTCCAAGGGCCCGAAGCGAACGGACCGCCCGAGTGGAAGTCGCGAGGCCAGACCGGATCGCAGCGAAGGTCCGACCGGTTGGGGCGGCGTGGCGCGCCGCGGCGCCGGGAATCTGCGCGAGGACGGGCCGCCGAGCCGCGGCGGCACCTCGCGCCGGGGGTCGGGCGGAACCGAACCCGAGCGTCGCGGATCAGGGGGTGCGAGTGGAGCGTCGCAGGCATGGCGCCAAGCGGTCGAGGCCAAGCGACCCGAGCGGACCCACGAGCCGAGGGCTCCGAAGGACCTCGAGCAGTGGATTCTCGTCGAGGAGATCCGCGACGAGGCCGAACACGCTGTCGAGCGGGCCACGACCGAGCCGACGCAACGCGAACGCCAGCAACAGGCCAAGAAGCGGGCCGCCGACGAGACGGTCTTCCGCAAGCAACTGGGCCAAGCCGTGGGGCCGAGCCGAAGCGAGAAGATCGAGAAGCGTCTGCGGGCCGCCGCCCGTGATTTCGAAGCCGAGCGCTTCCCCGAGGCCGCCAAGCGCCTGCGCCCGCTGAGCGAGCAGGCGCCGAGCGTCGCCGCGGTTCGTGAGCTCTACGGCCTCACCCTGTATCGCCAGGGCAAGTGGAAGCTGGCGGCCAAGGAGCTCGAGGCCTTTCGCACGCTGAGCAACTCGACCGAGCAACACCCGGTGCTGGCCGACTGCTATCGCGCGCTGCACCGCTGGAAGCGGGTCGAGGAGCTGTGGGACGAGCTTCGCGAGGAGTCTCCGAGCGGCGAGCTCGTCACCGAGGGCCGCATCGTGATGGCCGGCTCATTGGCCGATCGTGGTGACGTCCAAGGCGCGATCCGCCTGCTCGAGCAAGGGTGGCGGTTCCCGAAGCGCGCCAAGACCCATCACCTGCGCCGGGCCTACGCGCTGGCCGACCTCTACGAGCGTGCCGGCGATGTCGGTCGGGCTCGGGAGCTGTTCGGGCGGATTCGTGCGGCCGATCCCGGTTTCGCCGACGTCAGCAGCCGGATGCGTACCCTCGCCTGAGGCTCACTGTCATACCCGCTCGTTACGGTCTGCGGGCACGAGTTCTTCGTGGTCTTCCCCCTTCGACACACGCTCACCGCGCTCGCGAAGAGGAGAAGAGTCCAATGAACATCGCCGTGATTCGGGGGTCGCTGTCACGCGACCCCGAGATGCGAGCGCTGCCGTCCGGCGATCGTGTCGTCAACTACGAGGTGACGGTGCGGGACCTGTCGCCGGCGGAGTCCGTGCCCGTCGTCTGGGTCGAACCCACCAGTGGCTGGGATGCGATGGTCGCCGGTGACGAAGTCGTCGTGACCGGACGCGTGCGGCGCCGGTTCTTCCGGACCGCCACGGGCACGGCCAGCCGCACCGAGGTGGTCGCCGATCGCGTGGTCCCCGCTCGGCAGGCCAAGCGCGTGCAGGCCCTGCTCGACAGAGCCTGGGCCACGATCGACGCGGCGTCGGCGTGAGCGGCCACCTACCGGTGTTGGCGGTGGCGCGCCTACTCTGGAGGCACTTGTCCGCGATGATCCGCGAGGGATGGCATGACCGATATCCAGGGGCTGCTCGGCGACGAGGCCGAAGCGCTACTCAGCTACGAGTGCAAGGGCGTCCCGAAGGACGACCTCACGCTGCCGGGGGCCGACATCGTCGAGCGGGTCTACAAGGACACCGACCGCAACGCCCAGGTGCTGCGCAACCTCCAAGCGTCTGATCGGCCACGGGCGCCTCGCCGGCTCTGGTCACGTTTCGATCCTGCCCGTCGATCAGGGCATCGAGCACTCGGCGGCGGCGTCGTTCGCGCCCAATCCCAAGTACTTCGATCCGAAGAACATCATCGAGCTGGCCATCGAAGGCGGCTGCAACGCGGTCGCCAGCACCTTTGGCGTACTCGGCACTGTGCTCGCGGCAATACGCACACCGCATCCCGTTCATCGCCAAGCTGAACCACAACGAGCTGCTGACGTATCCGACCGAGTACGACCAGATCATGTTCGGCTCGCCGGAAGAGGCGTGGAACCTCGGCGCCGCCGGCGTCGGGGCCACGATCTACTTCGGGGCCGACGACTCTCGGCGTCAGCTCATCGAGGTCAGCGAGGCGTTCCAGCAAGCGCACGAGCTCGGCATGTTCACGGTCCTGTGGTGCTACCTGCGCAACTCCGGCTTCGCCGTCGACGGGGTCAACTACGAGGACTCCGCCGACCTCACCGGCCAGGCCAATCACCTCGGCGTCACGATCGAGGCCGACATCATCAAGCAGAAGCAACCGACCAAGAACGGCGGCTTCCCGGCGGTCGGCTTCGGCAAGACGAGCCCGCTCGTCTACAACGAGCTCGTCGCCGACAACCCCATCGACTGGTGCCGGTGGCAGGTCGTGAACTGCTACATGGGCCGTATCGGCCTCATCAACAGCGGTGGCGAATCCAAGGGCGCGAGCGATCTCGCCGACGCGGTGCGCACCGCGGTGATCAACAAGCGGGCCGGCGGCACGGGCCTGATCAGCGGGCGGAAGGCCTTCCAGCGGCCGATGGCCGAGGGAGTGGAGCTGCTCCACGCCATCCAGGACGTCTACCTCGACGAGTCGGTGACGGTGGCCTAGCCGCACGACCGGTCTGCCCAGGTGACCGAGCACCGGCGATCTCTACAGGTGGGTCGCGCATCGGCCGTAGATCAGAGCGGTACAGTGATCAACGCTGTCTGATGGGGCGTCAGAGCCGCTTCGGGCCGCTCGACCACACCAGCGACACCACATTCGAAACTGGACCGAACGGAACAAAGGGGTTCTCGTGTCCGACACCGTAGAGCGCACCTCCGAGGCCGCCCCGGAGGAGCTCGACCGGGTCATCATCCGTTTCGCCGGCGACTCCGGCGACGGGATGCAGCTGACCGGCGACCGATTCACCAGCGTCAGCGCCGTTCTCGGAAACGACCTGGCGACGTTGCCCGAGTTCCCGGCGGAGATCCGGGCACCGGCCGGCACCCTGGCGGGGGTCTCCGCCTTCCAGGTGCACATCAGCGACCACGACATCACGACCCCGGGCGATGCGCCCAACGTGCTCGTGGCCATGAACCCGGCCGCGCTGCGCAACGAGCTCCCCAAGCTCGAGCCCGGCGGCACCTTGATCGTCAACGCCGACACCTTCGACGAGCGCAACGTCACCAAGGCCGGCTACACCGAGAACCCGCTTGCACGACGGCTCGCTCAAGGGCTACACGCTCTACGAGGTGCCGATGACGAGCCTCACGAAGCAGGCCTGCGAGCCGCTCGGGGTGAAACCTCGCGATGCCGATCGTTCGAAGAACCTCTTCGCATTGGGCTTGATCTCGTGGATGTACACCCGGCCCGAGGGTCCCACGATCGAGTGGATCAGCCAGAAGTTCGCCAAGACGCCGTTGGTGCGCGACGCCAACCTGGCCGCGTTCCGCGCCGGGCACGCCTTCGGCGAGACCGCCGAGCTGTTCGACCATCCGTACGTGGTGAAGCCCGCGCCGCAGAAGTCGGGCGTCTACACCAACATCACCGGCAACACGGCGTTGGCGTGGGGCCTCATCGCCGCCGGCCAGCTCGCGAAGCTGCCGATCCTGCTGGGCTCGTACCCGATCACCCCGGCGTCGGACATCCTGCACGAGCTGTCGAAGCACAAGAACTTCGGTGTGCGCACCCTGCAGGCCGAGGACGAGATCGCCGGCATCGGCGCCGCGCTCGGTGCCGCGTACGGCGGCCATCTCGGCATCACCACGACGAGCGGTCCGGGCATCGCACTCAAGGCCGAGACCATCGGTCTGGCGATCAGCCTCGAACTGCCGCTGATCATCATCGACATCCAGCGCGGTGGCCCGTCGACGGGGCTGCCGACCAAGACCGAGCAGGCCGACCTGATGATGGCCATGTACGGGCACCACGGCGAGTCGCCGCTGCCGATCGTCTCGGCGCACAGCCCGTCGCACTGCTTCGAAGCAGCCATCGAGGCCGCACGGCTCGCGCTGACCTACCGCACGCCGGTGATACTGCTGTCGGACGGCTACCTCGCGAACGGTGCGGAGCCGTGGCTGTTGCCCGACGTCGACAGCCTGAAGCCGATCGACGTCACCTTCGCGACCGAGCCGAACCATGTCGACGAGGACGGCAAGGAAACGTTCTGGCCCTACCTTCGCGATCCCGAGTCGCTGGCGCGACCCTGGGCGGTGCCCGGTACGCCCGAACTGATGCACCGCATCGGCGGCATCGAGAAAGAGGACGGCTCGGGCAACATCAGCTACGACCCCGAGAACCACGAGCGGATGGTGCGTATCCGGGCGGCCAAGATCGCCGGCATCGCCAAGCACATCCCGCTCCTCGAGGTCACCGGCGATGTCGACGATGCCGAGATCCTCGTGATCGGCTGGGGCTCGACATGGGGTGCCATCAGCGGAGGCGTCGACCGGGCTCGAGCGCGCGGTAAGCGCGTCGCGCAGGCCCACGTCATGCACCTGAGTCCGTTCCCCTCGAACATGGGTGAAGTGCTGGCCCGGTACCCGCGGGTGCTGTGCCCGGAGATGAACCTCGGTCAGCTGTCGAAACTGCTGCGGGCCGAGTACCTGGTCGATGTTCACTCGGTCAACAAGGTCAAGGGCGTGCCCTTCACCGCAGGCGAGCTCGAGCGGGCCATTCTGGAGGAACTGGCGTGACTGATACGACCGTGCCGGTGACGACGCGCAAGGACTGGTCCAGCGACCAGGAGGTGCGGTGGTGCCCCGGCTGTGGCGACTACTCGATCCTGGCTGCGGTGCAGCTGTTGATGCCCGAGCTCAACGTGCGGCGCGAGAACACCGTGTTCGTGTCCGGCATCGGCTGCGCGGCTCGATTCCCGTACTACATGAACACCTACGGCCTGCACGGCATCCACGGCCGGGCTCCGGCCATCGCGACCGGCCTGAAGTTGGCCCGTCCCGATCTCGATGTGTGGGTCGTCGGCGGTGACGGCGACATGCTGTCGATCGGTGGCAACCACCTGATCCATGCGCTGCGCCGCAACGTGAACATCAAGATCCTGATGTTCAACAACCAGATCTACGGCTTGACCAAGGGCCAGTACTCACCGACGAGCGAGGTCGGTAAGGTCACCAAGTCGACGCCGTTCGGTTCGCTCGACACGCCGTTCAATCCGATCAGCGTGGCGTTGGGCACCGAGGCCACGTTCGTGGCCCGTACCCACGACATGGACCGCAACCACATGCTGCAGACCTTCCGTCGTGCGCACGAGCACGTGGGCGCGGCATTCGTCGAGATCTACCAGAACTGCAACGTCTTCAACGACGGCGCATTCGAGACGCTCACCGCCAAGTCGGTTCGCGACGACATGTTGATCCCGCTCGTGCACGGCGAGGCGATCCGGTTCGGTCAGGATCGCGAGAAGGGCTTGGTGGTCGGAAGCGACGGCAAGCTCCAGATCGTCGCGGTGGCCGATGTCGGCGAAGACCGGATCCTGGTGCACGACGAGCAGGACACGGCACTCGGGTTCATGTTGTCGCGACTGTCGTCGAGCCCGCACGAGCCGACGCCGGTCGGCGTGTTCCACGCCGTCGATCGGCCGGAGTACGCGGCTGAGACCGATCGCCAGCTCGCGGCGGCCCAAGAGCAGAAGGGGCCCGCTGATCTGCGAGCGCTACTGCACTCGGGCGCCGTGTGGACGGTCGACTGATCGACCGGCCAGACGGAGCCAGCCGGTCAGCGGCGGGCCTTCCGCTCAGCTGACGTCGCGGAGCACCACGCCCGTGCGGGGTTTGGGGTGGAAGAACGTCGTCTTCGGCGGCATGCGCTCGCCGCCGTGAGCGATATCGACGATCTGGGCGACGGTCGCGGGCCGGAGCAAGACCCCGGCATCCGCCTCGCCCTTCGCGACGCGGGACACGACGTTCTCGACCCCGTGTTGGTAGGTCAGGTCATGGGGTGGGAGCGCGGCGAGGGCGATGTCGAGGCGCGAGGAGTCGAGGTCGCGTGCGTCGGCCAGCGCGTCGGGTCGCGGTTCGAGGAGCCACGCGCCCGCCTGCGTCACCAGCGTGAGGGCACCGACCTGTTCCATCCGCGCCACGATGCCGGCGCCGACCTCGTCGACCGGTGTGGGCGTGAAGAACGGCTCGAAGGCGGCCGCGTAGGTCGAATCCGGCGGGCAGGCCCGAGAGCAGGCGGTGGATCGGCAGCACGGTCAGCTCGTCGTCGGCCAGCTCGACGACGTAGGTCATCACGAGGTCGTAGGCGCCGGGCCCGTGCGCCGCCCGCTGTTCGTCGCGGTACGCGAGCGAGGTCTCGTAGCGGTGGTGGCCGTCGGCGATCACGATCGGCTCGCTCGCCACCAAGGCCGCGATCTCGCGCTGGAGAGCCGGATCGTCGACGACCCAGAGCGAGTGGGTGATGCCGTCGTCGTCGGGCCAGCTGGCGATCGGGCGGTCGGCCCAGGTCCAGCAGCTCGGCCAGCCCTCGTGCCGGGGACAGGCCCCAGATCGGCGACAGCTGCACCCCGGTGGCCTGCAGGAGCTGCAACCGGTCGCTCTTGGCCTTCGGCGTCGTGTGCTCGTGGGGGAGTATGCCGCCCTCACCGGGCTTGCTCAGCTCGAGTGCTCCGAGCACGCCGGTCGTGTGATGGTGCACACCGGCCTCGTCGGCGAAGTCCATGCGGTACACGAAGAAGCCGGGCTGGGGATCGCCGACCAGGATGCTCTCGTGGCGCCAGTGCTCGCAGGCGCTCGGCCGCCTCGGCGTAGGGGTCGCCGTGGTCGCTACGCGGGAGGTCGACCGCGACGATGTTGTCCGGATGACGAGCCAGGAGCGCGGCCCGATCCTCGTCGTCGATCACGTCGTACGGGGGTGCCGTCACCTCGGCGAGCTCGACTCGGTCGAGGTTGTAACGGAGGCCTTGGAAAGGCTCGAAGCGGGGCACGCCGCCTGTCTAGCAGTCGCGTCACGGGCCACGTGCCAGCATGCAGCCGATGGGATGGGCGATCGACCTCGATGGCGTGGTGTGGCTCGGCGACGAGCCGATCGCCGGCGCGGCCAAGGCCGTGCGGCGCCTGCGCGATGCCGGTGAGCAGCTCGCGTTCGTCACCAACAACTCGTACTGGACTCGACGGGATGTGGCGGCCAAGTTGGCGCGCCACGACATCGACGCCGCCGACGATGTGGTCACCTCGGCCATGGCGGCGGCGGCCTTGATCGAACCGGGGGAGACGGTGCTGGCATGCGGAGGGCCCGGGGTGGTCGAAGCGATCGAGTCGCGTGGCGCGCGGCTGGTCGCCGACGGACCTGCCGACGCGGTGATCGTGGGGTACAACCCGGCGTTCGACTACGACCAGATGCGCGCGCGCAGCGGTCGCCGTGCGCAACGGTGCCCGGTTGATCGCCACCAACGACGACGCCACCTATCCCACTCCTGACGGTCCGATACCGGGGGCGGGCTCGATCCTGGCCTCGATCGTGACGGCGTCAGGTTCCGTGGCTTCGATTGCCGGCAAACCGCACCGGCCCATTGCCGATCTCGTTCGGGCTCACCTCGGTGTCGCGGCGGTCGTCGTCGGCGATCGGCCTGACACCGACGGCCGTTTCGCTCGCGCCTTGCAGGCTCGCTTCGCGTTGGTGCTCACGGGGGTCGTCACCGCCGATGACCTGCCCGTCGAACCGGAACCCGATGTGATCGCGGCCGATTTTGCCGAGCTGGTGGACCGGGAGCTGGCCGCCCAGCCTTGATCGACCATTGCTCTCGCGCGCGCGACCCCCATACGCTCTGCGGTCATGGCCAAGAAGAACCCGATCCAGAACGCGTTCGACGCCAGTAAGGATGTGGCGCAGCAGGCTCAAGATCGGCTCGAGGCCTTGCTCCGCGAGATCAACCGGTCCACAGAGGAACAGGCCAACCAGGTCCAGGCCACGGTGCAGGAGCTGGTCGACCGCAGTCGCGACAACACCGAGCGCATCAGCGATCGGATCGCCAAACAGGTGCAGACCCAACTCGCGTCGCTGGGTCTCGCCACCAAGGCCGACATCGCCAGGCTCGAGCGCAAGATCGACGGCCTCCAGAAGGGTGTCAGCAAGAAGCCGGCAAAGAAGAAGGCGACGACCTCCAAGGCCGCCAAACAGGCGGTGGCCAAGAAGAAAACGACCACCTAGGCGTAGGAGCGTCACGGCGACGCGTCGGCGTCTCGACGCCGAACTGGTTCGACGGGGCCTTGCCCTGAGTCGCGAGAGAGCTCGCGCGGACATCGAGTCCGGGCGGGTGACGGTGGGTGGTGCCCCGGCGAGCAAACCCTCGCGGTTGGTGGCCGCTGGTGATCCGATCGTCGTGCTCGGCCCCGGTCCCCGTTTCGTCAGCCGCGGTGGCGACAAGCTCGACGCGGCGCTCGACCGATTCGCGATCGACGTCACCGAGGCGCGCGCGCTCGATGCGGGCGCCTCGACGGGTGGCTTCACCGACTGCCTCTTGCAGCGCGGCGCGAGCGAAGTCGTCGCCGTCGACGTGGGTTACGGACAGCTGCACGAGCGGCTGCGGGCCGACGCACGGGTACGCAATGTCGAGCGCACCAACCTTCGCGACGCGAGCCCTGCCGACCTCGGCGCGCCTTTCGACATCGCGGTGGCCGATCTGTCGTTCATCTCGTTGGGCAAGGTGCTCGGGTCGATCACCGACGCTGTGCCGGCCTGCGGCGCCGATGGTCGTGCTGGTGAAGCCTCAGTTCGAGGCGGGTAGGGCCGAGGCGGCCAAGGGTCAAGGGGTCATCGTCGACCCCGCCATCTGGCGCCGGGTCCTCGACGAGGTGATTACCGCGTGGCGCGGCTGTGGAGCGGTCATCATGGGGTGCATGGTCTCGCCTCTGCTCGGAGCCGAAGGCAATGTCGAGTTCCTGCTCGCCGCCCGTGCTCCCGTCGCGAGCCGATGGTCCGATCGATTCAGTCGATCTCGGGCCCGTGCTCGATGCGCCTGCGCTTGACGCCGTAGTGGCCGAGGCGACGGACCGGCGCGGCTGATGGCCTCCATCGCCCTGGTGGTTCACCCCGACCGGCCCCGCGCCGCGGAGCTGGCGCGTGAGCTCTCGGATTGGCTGGTCGCCGCGGGCCACGAGGTCCGGCTCCCGCACGACGATGCCGTCGCGGCGGGGCTCCCCGCGCTGGGCCGGCCGGAGTCCGAGGTCGTGAGTGGGCCTCGACCTCGTCGTCAGTCTGGGTGGCGACGGCACGATGCTGCGAACGGTCGACCTCGTCGCCACCGCCGACGTCCCGGTGATGGGCGTGAACCTCGGCCAGCTCGCCTATCTGTCCGAGGTCGAGCCGAGCGGGGTGCGCGCCGCACTCGAACGATTCCTCGCCGGAGACTTCGCCATCGAGGAGCGGATGCTCGTGGCCGCCGCGGTCGAGAGCCCCTCGGGTTCGCTGTCACGACCGGTGGTGATCGGGCTGAACGAGATCGTGCTCGAGAAGACCGAGAGTGGACACACCGTGCGTCTCGAAGTCGAGATCAACGGCAACTTCTTCACGCCGTACACGACCGACGGACTCATCGTCGCGACACCTACAGGGTCGACCGCGTACGCCCTTTCGGCCCGCGGGCCCGATCGTCGAGCCCACCCATCGTGCACTGCTGCTGACCCCGGTGTCACCGCACATGTTGTTCGACCGGACATTGGTGCTTGTCACCCAACGCGGTGATTCGACTGACCGTGTCCGGCACCCGCCCCGCCAATCTTTCGGTCGACGGCCGCGTGTTGGGTGAGTTGAAGATCGGTGACGCCATCTCGTGCACCGCGTCTGACCACACCGCCAAGTTCGTGGTGTTCGGTCAGCGCGACTTCCACGGGATCTTGAAAGCGAAGTTCAAGCTGGGCGATCGCTGATGCTGAGCGAGCTCGTAGTGACCGACCTCGGCGTCGTCAGTGAGCTGGCCGTGGTGATCGGACCCGGCATGACCGCCCTCACGGGCGAGACGGGCGCAGGCAAGACACTGGTCGTCGAGGCCATCGATCTGCTCGTCGGCGGTCGAGCCGACGGTGGGCTCGTCCGTCACGGCGCGGACGAGGCCATTGTCGAGGGTCGGTTCGAGGTGGGCGACGACGATGTCGTGCTCCGTCGGGTCGTGCCCCGCGAGGGCCGGTCGCGCGCTTACGTGAACGGCCGGCTGGCGACGGTCGGGGAGCTCGCGGACTGGGGCCGCAGGCTCGTCGATCTGCACGGCCAGCATCAGCACCAGTCGTTGCTGTCAGCCGCGGTGCAGCGCAGCGCGTTGGATCATTTCGCCGGCATCGATCTCGAACCGCTGATCGCCGCCCGCAAGGCGCTCGCGGCTTTGGAGGAACAGCTGGCCGCGCTGGGTGGTGACGATCGTGAGCGAGCACGCGAGCTCGATCTGCTGCGGTTCCAGCTCGAAGAGATCGATGCCGCCGCCATCACCGACGTCGACGAGGACGACCGCCTCGATGCCGAGGAGGATCTGCTCGGCGACGCGCTGCAGCATCGGGAAGCGGCGGCTGCGGCCGTGGCCGCCCTGGGTGACGAGCGCGGCGCCGAGGACCGAATCGCTGAGGCGCTGGCGGCGATCGAGGGGCGCGCACCGTTCGCCGCGGTGGACGCGCGACTCCGAACGCTCTCGCTCGACCTGGCCGACGTCACGAGCGAGCTACGCACGGCGGTGGAGACGATCGAGGACGACCCGGAGCGGCTGACTGCGATCCGGGAGCGGCGGAAACTGTTGCACGATCTGCGCCGCAAGTACGGCGAGACCCTGGGTGACGTCCTTGCGTTCCGGGAGACCGTGGCGACGAGGATCGCTGACCTCGATGCGCGCGACGCGACGGCGGCACGACTCGTTGGCGAACGCGACGAGGCGCGGGTCGGTCTCCAAGAGGCCGAACGCCTGGTCGGCGCGGCGCGGCGCCGTGCGGCTCCGAAGCTGGCGAAGGCCGTGGAAGGCCACCTCGCCCCGCTCGCGCTCGACAAGGCCCGATTGGTGATCGAGGTCGGCTCCGAGGACCCCGGTGACGAGGTGGCGTTCCTGTTCGCGGCCAACCCGGGGTCGCCGCCGTCGCCTCTGGTCAAGGTCGCATCCGGGGGCGAGCTCGCTCGCACGATGCTGGCGTTGCGTCTGGTGCTGTCCGAGGCCCCGGACACGTTGGTCTTCGACGAGGTCGACGCCGGCGTGGGCGGTGCGGCGGCCACGGCGGTGGGCCGGGCCCTGGCCGACATCGCCGCCGACCATCAGGTGCTGGTCGTCACCCATCTGCCGCAGGTCGCGGCCTTCGCCGATCGGCAGTTGGTGGTCAGCAAGAAGGTCCGCAAGGGCGAGACGCACATCTCGGCGCGGCCCGCGGACGGTGACGACCGGGTCGTGGAGCTGGCGCGGATGTTGTCGGGCTCGCCCGACTCGGAGAAGGCCAAGGCGCATGCCCGCGAACTCTTGGTCGGCGGGGCGCGATGACCGGCGGCGCTCGCCTGTTCCACGTGGCGCTGCCCGAGGACCTCGAGGCGGCGGAGCGCTCGGGCGAGTACCTCGTGTCGACCCGGGGGATGAGCGTGGCCGACGTCGGTTTCGTACACCTCTCGTACGAGCACCAGTACCTCGGGGTACTCGAGCGGTTCTACGCGGACCGGCCCGACGCCGTGGTGCTCGTGGTCGACCCCGACCGGCTCGACGCCGAGGTGCGCGAGGAGCCGGGTGAAGAGGGCGGCGAGCTCTTCCCGCACCTCTATGGCCCGCTCCCGCTGCATGCGGTCGTCGCCGTGACACAAGTCGGTCGGGCCACCCACAGCGATCCGTGATCGGTGCACCGCGTCGCGCGCGCGGCACGCGTTATGGTGAACTCCCGTCCTGGGTTGTGCCGATTGGTTGAGGAGGACGGGTAGTGACGAAGCACATCTTCGTGACCGGAGGTGTGGCCAGCTCTCTTGGAAAAGGCCTCACGGCCTCGTCACTCGGGCGGCTGCTGAAATCTCGGGGTCTGCGGGTGACCATGCAGAAGCTCGACCCCTACATCAACGTCGATCCGGGCACGATGAACCCGTTCGAGCACGGCGAGGTGTACGTCACCGACGACGGTGGCGAGACCGACCTCGATCTCGGTCACTACGAGCGTTTCATCGACGAGAGTCTGTCGCGCGAGTCGAACGCGACCACCGGCTCGATCTACAGCGCCGTGATCGCGGCGGAGCGCCACGGCGACTACCTCGGCAAGACCGTGCAGGTGATCCCGCACATCACCGACGAGATCAAACGGCGCATCAAAGCGCTCGCGACCGACGACGTCGACGTCGTGATCACCGAGATCGGTGGCACGGTCGGCGACATCGAGATCCTTCCGTTCCTCGAGGCGATTACGGCAGCTACGTCTGGATGTCGGCCGCGGCAACGTGTGTTACGTGCACGTCACCCTCGTTCCGTTCATCGGGCCCTCCGGGGAGCAGAAGACGAAGCCGACTCAGCACTCCGTCACCGAGCTGCGCAGTCGCGGCATCCAACCCGACGCCATCGTGTGCCGCAGTGAATCGCCGATCTCGCACGACCTGAAGCGCAAGATCTCGAACCTCTGCGACGTACCGATGGAAGCCGTCGTCAACGCGGCCGACGCGCGCAACCTCTACGAGATCCCGTTGGTCCTGCACGACGAAGGCCTCGACGAGGTCGTGTGCCGACTACTCGGTTTCGACGGTCGTGACATCGATCTTTCGGAGTGGGAGATCCTGATCGATCGGATCGAGACGGCGGTGCGCCCGGTCCGGGTCGGCATCATCGGCAAGTACGTGAGCCTGCCCGACGCCTATCTCTCGGTGGTCGAGGCGCTGAAGCACGGCGCGTTCCATCAGGGCGCGCAGGTCGAGGTCGATTGGATTCAGGCCGAACAGGTCGAGGGCCTGCTGGCCGAGGGCCGCCTGCGCGACCTCGATGGCATCGTCATCCCCGGAGGCTTCGGGGAGCGCGGTGTCGAGGGCAAGATCGCCGCGGCGACCTACGCCCGTGAGCACGAGGTCCCTTGCCTGGGGCTGTGTCTCGGCATGCAGGCCATGACGATCGAGTTCGCGCGGAACGTCTTGGGCCTGGCCGGCGCCAACTCGAGCGAGATCGATCCGCAGTCCCCGCACCCTGTCATCGACCTGATGGAGAGCCAGCGTGGGGTGACCGACATGGGCGGAACGATGCGTCTGGGTGCGTACGTGGCCGAGCTCCGGCCCGGGTCGATCGTGGCCAAGGCCTATGACCGCGAGGTCGTGTCCGAGCGCCATCGTCACCGCTATGAGTTCAACCCGCGTTATCGGTCGAAGTTCGACGGAAGTGGGTTCGTGTGCTCGGGCAACTCGCCCGACGGTCGTCTGGTGGAGTTCATCGAGCTCGACGGCCACCCGTTCTGGGTCGGCACGCAGGCCCACCCCGAGTTCAAGAGTCGACCCGATCGTCCGGCGCCTCTCTTCCGCGAGTTCATGGGTGCCGCGTTGGCACGCGCCGAAGGCCGCAACCCGCACCTCATCGAGCTCGACGTCGAAGCGACGCCCAGCCGCCCCTGATGGCGGGCTTTCACAAGCGTTCCGAGGAGTCGCGTTACGAGGGGCGCGTCATCTCGGTGGCGAGCGCGCAGTTCGTCACACCGGATGGCGACGAGGTCGAGCGGGAGATCGTGCATCATCCGGGCGCGGTCTCCGTCGTGCCGGTCCTCGACGACGGTCGGGTGGTGTTGGTACGTCAGTACCGAGCCGCGCTCGAGCGCGATCTGCTGGAGATACCGGCGGGCAAGCGGGACGTGGCGGGCGAGCCCGTGGAGACGACGGCCAATCGCGAACTGGGCGAGGAGGTCGGCCTGCGCGCCGGCACGTTGGTGAAGTTGGTCGAGTTCTTCAACTCGGCCGGCTTCAGCGACGAGCACTCGACGGTGTTCCTGGGTACGGATCTCGAGGCTGTTCCGCCGAACGTGCAAGGGGCGGAGGAGCGTCACATGACGATCGAGTACGTCGGCCTGGCCGAAGTCCGCGGGCTGATCGCCAAGGGCGAGATCACCGATGCCAAGACGATCATCGGGCTGTTGCTCGCACTCGAGCGCCTGGATCATTGACCGGTGGCCGTCGACACCGCGCCGGATGCACCGGCGGCGCCGTTGCCGCTGGAGGTCGAGGAGTTCCTGACGTGGCTGTCGGTCGAGCGAGGGCGAGCCGCGAACACCCTGTCGGCCTACCGCCGAGATCTGCGCGCCTACGTGGCCTGGCTGGCCGACCGCGGGGTCACCATCGCCCTCGCGGACGAGTCGATGGTCACGAGTTACGTGGCGCATCTGCGCTCGACCGGCAAAGCGCCGTCGTCGGTTGCCCGGGCGATGGTCGCGGTTCGTGCGTTGCACCGGTTCCTGGCCGACGAAGAACTGATCGATCACGACCCTGCGGCTGAGGTCGAACTGCCGCGAGTCCCGAAGGGTCTGCCGAAGGCATTGTCGGAGACCGATGTCGAGATGCTCCTCGGCGCGGTGGCCGGAGACGAGGCGATCGCGCGTCGCGACCGCGCGATCCTCGAGGTCCTCTACGGCACGGGGTTGCGGATCTCCGAGCTCGTCGGGCTATCGCTCAGCGACATCGACCTCGAGGCCGGCTTGCTGCGCGCGTTCGGCAAAGGTGCGAAGGAGCGTGTCGTTCCGCTCGGTCGTATGGCGACCGCGGCGCTCGGACAGTGGTTGTCGATCGGTGGGCGCGAAGAACTGGCGGTTCGGTCGCGGCGACGTGACGACGCAAATGCGGTGTTCCTCAACGCGCGCGGCGGACGCTTGTCACGGCAGGGCGCATGGGGAGTCGTGCGCAAGTACGGCGATCTGGTAGGCCTCGGTGATCGGCTGACCCCGCACGTTCTGCGCCATTCCTGCGCTACCCACATGCTCGACCACGGCGCCGACATCCGAGCGGTGCAAGAGCTCCTGGGGCATGCCTCGATAAGTACGACGCAGGTGTACACCTTGGTCTCGACCGAACGCCTCCGCGTGGTCTACGAATCAGCCCACCCACGGGCTCGAGGTGGAGGCCCCCTGGACAAGGGGCCTCCACCCAACGAGAGGGGGTAGCCTTGACCGCTGTGACGAACGACGCCGACTTGAGCGCCGCTTCCGAGTCGGCCCATCGGGTTCAGCTCCAGGAAGAGGCCGAACAGCTGCAGTCGCAGTTGCGCGAGTTGGGGCGCGACGAATCGTCCCTCGACTTCGACGACAACTTCGCGGACAGCGGTCAGGTTGCCGCCGAACAGGGCGAGAACCAGGCACTGGCCACCCGTCTCCGTGATCAGCTCGACGATGTCGAAACGGCGCTGGGCAAGCTCGACGAGGGTGTGTACGGGCAATGTGAGGTTTGCGGCAACCAGATCGGTGAGGCCCGCCTCGAGGTCATGCCCGCGGCGCGCTTCTGCATCGATCACGCCACCGGCTGATCCTGCCTGGTGGCCCACGCAACGCATCTCGCCAAGCGGTTCTTCGGGTCCTTGGTGCCGCGCGGTCCGAGCAAGGCCGACGCCGAATGGGCCGCAGCGCAATTGAACCCGGCTGAGCTCGAGCTGTGGCGGCAGTTGCCCCGAACCGACCGGCGGCATTCGGTTGGCGTGGCGCGGCGCGTCGAGCAAGCGCTGGGCGCCGAGGCGACTCGTCCGGTACTGGCGGCTGCGCTCCTGCACGATGTCGGCAAGCTCGACGCCAATCTCGGTGTGTACGGCCGCGTGATCGCGACGATCTCCGGTGCGGTGGTGCGTCACGACGAGGACACCATCCGCGACTGGACCCGGACTCGGGGATTCACCCGCCGCGTGGGCCTGTACTTGCAGCATCCTCGGCTCGGTGGCGACATGCTCACTCTGGCCGGCAGTGATCCGCTCACGGTGGCGTGGACCCGCGAGCATCATCTGCCCGCGGAGGACTGGACGGTGCCCGAACCAGTCGCGACGGCATTGAAGGATGCAGACGACGACTGAGAACGCGCAGGAGTGTTCCACCGTTCGCTCGGTTGGCTCGGCGCGCTCGAGGGTGGCGCGCAATGGCTCGCCGATCTGCCTCGAGTGGTCGACACTCTGGCGGAGCAATGGGGGCTCGACGTCGGTGTCGCGTATGCCGATTCGCATGTCTCGTTCACCGCACCGGCGCGGCGCCGGGACGGGTCCGCCGCGGTCCTGAAGGTGCAATTCCCGCACACGGAGGCCGAGCACGAAGCCGAGGCGCTTCGGAGTGTGGAACGGCGACGGCGCGGTGCTCCTTCTCGACAGCGATGAGGGGCGCAACGCCCTACTGCTGGAACGCTGCGAGCCGGGAAGTCACCTTGCGGCCGTCGACTCGAGCCAAGCCCTCGACGTGCTGATCGGATTGCTGCCGCGCCTGTGGGTGGCTGGCGGGACGCCGTTCACCTCGTTAGCCGACGAAGCGGCTCGGTGGAGCGAGCAATTGCCCCGCTGCTACACCACCGCGGGTGAACCGTGCGAGCGCCGGTTGCTCGATGCCGCGGTCGATGCCCTCCAGCAGCTCGGACCGAGCCAGCCGGACCAGGGGCTACTTCACCAAGACCTGCATGCGGACAACGTGCTCGCCGCGGCGCGCGAGCCGTGGTTGGTGATCGACCCGAAGCCGCTCGTAGGGGAGCAGGCCTTCGCGGTGGCGCCGATCGTGCGGTCGTGGGAGCTCGGCCACAGCCGCGAGGCCGTCCTGCGCCGGTTCGATCGGCTCACCGGTGAGCTGGGCCTCGATCGCGATCGGGCCCGGGGATGGACGATCGGACAGACCCTGGCCTGGGCCATGTCGGACGGCCAAGTCCACGAGCGCCACATCGCGACCGCACGGTGGCTGCTCGACGCGTCGTGACGTCAGAGCTCGATCGTGCGCAGCTCGGTGTGTTGGGCGAGAGCATCGAAGTCGCGATCCTCGTGAAGCACGGCGGCGTCGACACGGATCGCGACCGCCGCGATCAAACAGTCGAGAAGGCTACGAATCGTCGGTGCCGCGCGCCCGACAGCGGCGGTAGAGATCGGCGGCCCGCTCGTTGTCGTCGAGCCCGATTACCGGGATGATCTCGAGCGAGTTGAGGAACCGTCGGACCTGCCGAAGCTCCGATTGCGAACGCGCCCCCGCCAGGAGTTCGAGTACCACCGGCTCGGTGATGAGCGGTGGCTCGGTGGTGAGCAGCTCGCGTACTCGAACGTTCGCGGCCGAGCCGGTGCGACGCAGGAACGCGATCATGGCCGACGTATCGGCCAGGGTCAGCGGTTCAGCCATTCGTCCAGGTCCGGATCCGGGGATCGCATCTCGTCGAGATCGCCGCCCCACCCGCTTCCCTCCATGGCCAGCATCTCCGCTTTGGTCATCCGCTCGCCGACCAGGCGCTCGAGTGCGAGCTGCACCGCCGCACGTTTCGACTCGAGGCGGTACATCCGCATCGCCCGCTCGACGAGCTCGTCGTCGAGGTCGATGTTCGTTCGGGACATCCGGCGAGCGATACACCGGTCTACACCATGAGGTGTATTGGCTCAGCTGCGAGGGAGCAGGCCGATGGCTTGTTGGGCCCGAGCCAGCACCGGTGCCGCCACCGTCTGGGCCTTCTCGGCGCCCTTGGCCAAGATGGCGGCGGTTCCGCCAGGGTCCGCGGCGAGCTCGGCGTATCGCGTCTGGATCGGTCGGAGCAGCTCGACCACGGCGTCGGCGGTATCGGCTTTGAGCGGGCCGTACTGCGAGTAGTCGGCCGCGAGGGCCTCGGGATCGCGATCGGTCGCCGCGCCGAGGATCGACAGCAGGTTCGAAACACCCGGTTTGGTGTCGGGGTCGAAGCGGACTTCGTTCTCGGTGTCGGTCACCGCCCGTTTGATCTTCTTGGCCACCGCGCCGAGGTCTTCGAGCACGAGGACGGTGCCTTGGGGTGAATCCTCGGACTTGGACATCTTCTTGGTCGGCGCTTGGAGATCCATCACCCGAGCGCCGACGGCGGGGATGGTCGCTTCGGGTACGACGAACGTGTCGCCGTACCGATGGTTGAAGCGCATCGCGAGGTCGCGCGACAACTCGAGGTGTTGGCGTTGGTCGTCACCCACCGGCACGCGGTCGGTGTCGTACAACAAGATGTCAGCGGCCATGAGCGCGGGATAGGTGAACAAACCGGCCGAGACGAACTCGGCGCTCTCGGACTTGTCCTTGAACTGCGTCATGCGGCGCAGCTCGCCGAACGCGGCCGTGCACTCGAGGATCCAGGCCAACTGCGTGTGCTCGTGGACGTGACTCTGGATGAACAGGGTGGCGACGTCGGGGTCGATCCCGATCGCCAGCAAGACCTGGGCGAGCTCGAGCGTCCGAGCCCGAAGCTCGGCGGGATCCTGCGGCAAGGTGAGCGCGTGCAGGTCGACCACGCAGTAGAAGGAATCGGCGCGGTGTTGGTCAGGGACCCAATACCGAAGCGCGCCGAGAAGGTTGCCGAGCTGCACATCACCGGTGGGCTTGATGCCTGAGAACACGCGAGTCACGAGCGGCGAGGTTACCTACATGAGGGCGTAGGCCCGCAGACAGTTAGCCGGTCAGGGCAGGGTGTCGGAGGTGGAAGGTGACGCGGTGAGGACGATTCCGCACGCATCCAGCAGTCGGTGGAGCACGTCGTTCACCGCCAGGCTGCGTTCAGAGGTCGGGTCACGAAGACGGCTCACCGGCCCGGTGACGAACAATCCGCGATCCTCGTCCGACAGCTGCGTCATCTGATCCTCGAGGCACTGCTCCTTGTCCGGAGGGATGTCGGTCACGGCGCGGTAGCCGGCCGCCATCTGGGCTGATACCGAGGCGGCGAAGGTCGAAGCGGGGACGCAGATCGCGACCACCTTGGTCAACGCATCCAGATCGCTGTCGCTCGGGGTCTTCTCGGGATCCAAGGCTGCTCGGGCCTTGGGCGTGCTGTCGAACGTCGACACGAGACAGGGCTTCACCTCGTCGGGAAGCTTCAGCTCGTCGGCGATGCGGCTACTGGCCGCCGCCGCGTTGACCGACGTGGAGTCACTCGAGCACGCGACCGCGAGTAGCGGGAGGACGACGAGGCCCGCAGCCAGCCGAGCGGCGCGCATCATCCGCAGTTCGTCGAGGCGGTGCCGGCCACGACGGAGAGAGCCTCGGGATCGCCACGCAGCACCGAAGCGAGGACATTGGGTGTGTCCTGCAGCGACGCGACCTCGCGGGCGAGGCAGGTCGGGTCGACGCCGGCCAGGGCCGACTCCGCCGCGAGCTGGTCGGCCACGACGGTCTTGAACCGGTCGAACGGAACGCAGGCCAACACGATCTCGGTGAGCGTCTGCTCGGCGTCGGGGTCGTCGACGGGTCCGGGCGACGCCTGTCCTCCCGCGGGGAAGTCGGCGACGGTGCCCGCGGTCGTCTCGACGCACCGTTGCTCGGATGCGGTGAAGGCCAACAGCGTCGTGCCGTCGGTGGTGGTGATACCGGTGGTGCTCACGAGCACGGTGTCATCGGTGACGACCACCTCGAACGGCGAGGTCGTGGCCGGCGCCACGGTGGAGGGCGCCGTATCCGGCGGGCCCGCCGACGAGCCATCCTTCGCGCAGGCGCTCGCGACCACGACGAGGGCGCAGAACAGCACGATCGGGGGGCGGGGGCGCACAGCCGGCCGAGCGTACCGGTCGTCGCCGTCGTCTCGATGTCATCCCCACGGAGCGTGAGAAGTCCAGGATGCGCGCCCCTGACGGCGGTTGCCTCTATGGTGGTCCGGCAATGCCGTACGAGGTTCAGACTTCCGTGTTCGAGGGGCCATTTGACCTGCTCCTGCACCTGATTTTGCGTGAGCAAGTCGATCTGTACGAGATCTCGCTGTCCCGGATCGTCGACGGCTATCTGGTCGAGCTCGAGAAGATGGATGAGTTCGACCTCGACGTCGCCACCGAGTTCCTGCTCATCGCGGCCACCCTCGTCGAGCTGAAGACCAAACGGCTGCTGCCCGACGATCGCGACATCGATCTCGACGACGAGCTGGCGTTGTGGGACGAGCGCGATCTGCTGCTCGCCCGGCTGCTCGACTGCAAGACGTTCAAGGACGCCGCCAAGGTCCTCGCGGCGCTGGCCGACGACGCTTCGCACTCGTACCCGCGGCTCGTCGGGCTCGAGGATCGGTTCCTCGATCTGGCACCCGACCTCTTGGAAGGCGTCACCGCCGCTCAAATCCACACGGCGTATCTCCGGGCGACCGCACCCAAGCCGGTCCCGACCGTCGACATCGCGCACCTCGCCAGCCATTCGGGCGAGCGTCACCGACGCCGTCGAGGAGCTCATCGACGAGTTGCCGCGACTCGGTCGCGTCACCTTCCGCGAGCTCACCTCGTCGCTCGTCGACCGCATCGACGTCGTCGTGCGCTTCCTGGCCGTACTCGAGCTCTACAAACAGGGCTTGATCGACATCGACCAGGCCAGCTCGTTCGGCGAGATCGAGGTCGTGTGGACGGCGTCTCCGAATCTCACCGGCGCCGACTTGGCCGCCATCGACGTCTACGAGGGCTGATGTCCGTCGAGACTCGCCGCGCCATCGAGGCCATCCTGATGGTGGCCGATCAACCGATCGAAGCGCAGCTGCTGGCTCAGGTCACCGAGACCTCGGTCGATGACGTCGAAGCCCTGTTGCGGGAGATGGCGGGGGAGTACGCCGAATCGCGTGGCTTCGTCCTCGTCGAGATCGCCGGCGGCTGGCGATTCCAGAGCCATCCGGATCTGGCGCCCTACGTCGAGCGGTTCGTGCTCGAGGGTCAGACGGCGCGTTTGTCGGCCGCCGCGCTCGAGACACTCGCCATCGTGGCCTACAAGCAGCCCATCTCACGCCTACAGATCTCGGCCATCCGCGGCGTCAACGTCGACGGGGTGGTCCGCACGCTCGAACACCGCGGCTACATCGGTGAGGTCGGGCACGATCCCGGTCCGGGTCAACCGACGCTGTTCGGTACGACCCCGTTGTTCCTCGAACGGCTGGGCCTGGCGTCCCTCGACAACTTGCCGCCCATCGCCGACTTCGTGCCGAGCGCCGAGGTGGTGGAGGCACTGGAAGAAGGACTGCGCGTAGACCCGGAGATCATCGACGTCGAGCAGGACGCGCCCGACGCCGAGGAGGCCACGGCGAGCGCCGACGAGAGCTGACCGCGGTGCCGAGTACCGAAGGTGTGCGTCTGCAGAAGGTTCTGGCTCGCGCCGGATTTGGTAGCCGGCGAACCTGCGACGATCTCATCGCCGAGGGTCGCGTCACCGTCAATGGTGAGGTCGCGGTGCTCGGTCGGCGCGTCGATCCCGAAGCCGATCGGGTCGAGGTCGACGAGGTTCCGTTGTCCACTCGTTCCGGGTCTCGTCTACTACCTGTTGAACAAGCCGACGGGCGTGGTCACGACCGCCGACGATCCGCAGGGCCGGCCCACCGTGGTCGAGCTCGTTCCCGATGAACCCCGGGTGTTCCCGGTCGGTCGCCTCGACATCGAGACCGAGGGGCTGTTGTTGCTGACCAACGACGGTGACCTCACGCACCGGCTGACGCACCCGAGCTACGGCGTCGAGAAGGAGTACCTGGCGTCGGTCGTCGGAGAGCCGACCCCCGGCGAGGTCCGCCAACTACGCGAGGGTGTGCAGCTCGACGATGGCGTGACCGCTCCGGCCAAGGCCAACGTGGTCTCGCCCGGTGTGGTGCGGCTGGCCATCCACGAGGGCCGCAATCGCCAGGTTCGTCGAATGTGCGATGCGATCGGCCATCCGGTGCGCCGTCTGGTGCGCACGCGGATCGGGCCGCTGGCCGATCGGTCATTGAAGCCCGGCACCTGGAGGCTGCTCACCACCGACGAGGTGCGGTCGCTGGAGCAGGCCGCCGCCACCGCGCCCGCTCAGGAATAGCCGGGGGCGCAACTAGCATTGGTCCCCGTGCCGAACGTGCGAGCGCTGCGTGGCGCCACCACCGTCGACGAGGACACCGCCGACCAGGTCGTCGAACGAACCATCGCCCTCCTCGACGCGCTCTTCGAGCGCAACGATCTGGACAAGGACGACCTGATCAGCGTGCTGTTCACGGCGACCGATGACATCCACTCGGTTTTCCCGGCCTTGGCCGCCCGGAAGTTCGGGCTGGGCGACATCCCTCTGATCTGCGCGCGGGAACTCGATATCGAGGGAGGCACGCCACGGTGTATTCGTTTACTCATGCACATCAACACCGAGCGGGCCCGCGACGACCTGCACCACGTGTATCTCGAGGGTGCGGTCGGTCTGAATGACGATCTGCCGAGCTGAGGCGGTTGTCCCGCATGACTGACGGTTCGACCCGGCGCGCCCTCATCGTCGGCACCGGGCTGATCGGTGGCTCGATCGGACTCCGCCTGCGTGAGCAGGGCTGGCATGTCACGGGGCGCGATGCCGATGCGTCGTCGGCTGACCGAGCGCGTGAGCTCGGTGCGCTCGACGCGGTCGGCGATGACGCCGACGCCGAGATCACCTTCGTCGCGACTCCTGTCGGCGTGGTGGCCGCCGAGGTGCGGCGAGCGCTGAGCGAGACACACGGTCTGGTCACCGATGTCGGCAGCGTGAAGACACCGATGCTCGAGCTGATGAGCGATCCTCGGTACGTGGGTGGGCACCCGATGGCGGGCTCCGAGCTCGAGGGCGTGGACGGTGCCCGGCCCGACCTGTTCGAGGGCGCCACGTGGGTGCTCACTCCGGTCGAGGCCACCGACGACCAGAGCCTGACGACCGTCCGATCGATCATCTCGTCGTTCGGCGCCGAGGTGGTGGCGCTCACGCCGGAACGGCACGACACCATGGTTGCGTTGGTGTCGCACGTTCCCCACCTGACGGCGGCCACGTTGATGAAGTTGGCCGACGAACGTTCGACCGAGCAGCGGGTGTTGCTGCGGCTCGCGGCCGGTGGCTTCCGGGACATGACGCGCGTGGCGGCCGGCCACCCGGGCATCTGGCCCGACATCTGCGCCGAGAACCGAACGGCCATCGTCGACGAGCTCGACCAACTCATCGACGCGCTCACGGAGATGCGCAACGTCGTGGACAAGAACGATCGCGACGGATTGATGGCGATGCTCGAGAGAGCTCGCGAGGCGCGAGTGGCCATGCCGGCCCGATTCGGGCGCGTGGCGCAACTGGCCGAGATCAGAGTGCCTATTCCGGACCGCACGGGAGTGCTGGCCGAGATCACCACGCTCGCGACCGAGCTGGACGTGAGCATCGCCGACATCGAGATCGCACACTCGGCCGAGGGCCGCGAAGGCGTGCTGATCGTGCTGGTCGAAGCCGAGCTGGGCCCGCGGCTGGTCGACGGTCTGGTAGCGGCCGGATTCAAGCCGTCGTTGCGCTCGCTGCAATGACCGCGTCCCGTCGGGTCGAGCCGCTCACGCAACCGTTCGACCTCACGGTCGAGCTCCCGGGCTCCAAGAGCCTGACGAATCGCGCGCTGATCTGTGCGGCCCTGGCGAATGGCGAGAGCACGTTGACCGGTGTGCTCTTCGCCGATGACACCGAAGCCATGCTCGACGGCATCCAACGGCTGGGCGCCGGCGTGGTCGTCGATCGCGAGGACCACCGCATTGTGGTCAAGGGTACGAAGGGTCTGCTCCTGTCGGGTCCGATCGAGTTGGACGCAAGATTGAGCGGTACGACCGCCCGCTTTCTCTTGCCCGTCCTGGCCATCGGTCCCGGCCCGTATCGGCTCGACGGCTTGCTGCCGCTGCGAGCGCGACCCATGGACGATGGGATCAGCGGTGTGATGGCGCTCGGCGTGGCCGTCGTGCAGGAGGGTGAGGTGGGCCATCTCCCGCTGACGATCACAGGCACCGGGACGGCTGATGGGGTGACGATTGTCGGCGACGCGTCGAGCCAGTTCGTGTCGGGGATGTTGCTCGCCGCACCGGCATGGCCGAACGGGGTCCTTTTGAGGATTCACGGCGAGTTGGTGTCGCGGCCCTACGTCGACATGACGCTCGCCGTGATGCGGGCCTTCGGCGCGGAAGTCGACGATGAGCCGCCCGACGGTTGGAATGTGCACCCGACCGGGTATCGCGGCACGGAGTACGCGATCGAGCCGGATGCGTCGGCGGCGTCGTACTTCTTCGCGGCCGCAGCGCTCACCGGCAGCAGGGTCCGGGTCGACGGCCTCGGTACGCACAGCCTGCAGGGCGATCTCGAGTTCGCTCGCGTGCTCGAGCGCATGGGAGCACGAGTCACGATCGATGTCGACACGACAACGGTCGAGGGCACCGGAAATCTGCACGGCATCGAGGCCGACCTCCGCGACTTCTCCGACACCGCGCAGACCTTGGCCGTCACGGCCGCGTTCGCCGATGCTCCCAGCCGGATCACCGGTATCGGTTTCATCCGACGCAAGGAGACCGACCGCATCGCCGCGGTGGTCCGCGAGCTCGGTCGGCTCGGCATCAACGCCGAGGAGGAGCCCGACGGGCTCGTGGTGCATCCCGGGCCAGTCAGGCCGGCCGTGGTCCAGACCTACGACGACCATCGCATGGCCATGAGCTTCGCCCTGGCCGGCCTGATCGCCCCCGGCGTCGAGATCGCCGACCCGGATTGTGTGGCGAAGACGTTCCCGGACTACTTCGACGTTCTCGAGACGTTGCGCGGCGGAGGCCCTGGTCGCGCCTAGGGTCCCATGCCGATGAAAGTGATCGCCATCGACGGCCCGGCGGGTTCCGGTAAGTCCACGGTCGCCCGCACGCTGGCGGGCCGTCTAGATCTGCCGTACCTCGACACCGGGGCGATGTACCGGGCCGTCACGTTCGCGGCGTTGCGCCGCGGCGTCGATCCCGACGATGCCGAGCCGGTGGGACGGGTCGCCGTCGAGTGCGAGCTCGACGTCGGTCAGGACGGCACGACCACTGTCGACGGTGTCGATGCCACCATCGAGATTCGCGGGCCCGAGGTCACCCGGGCCGTGTCGATCGTCGCCGCCAACCCGGTCGTGCGCGAGGAGATGCGGCGACGACAACGCGAATGGGCCGAAGCACGCGGGGGAGGCGTGGTCGAGGGTCGTGACATCGGCACGGTCGTGTTCCCCGACGCCACGTTGAAGGTCTTCCTCGACGCCAATCCGGATGTGCGGGCCTCGCGTCGTTCGAAGGAGGTGACGGAGCTCTCCTATGAGACCGTTGCCGCGGACCTGGCTCGCCGCGATGCACTCGACGAAGGTCGGCAGGACAGCCCGCTGCGGGTGGCCGACGACGCCTACGTGATCGACACGAGTCACCTTTCAGTCGACGACATCGTCGAAAAGGTCATGGAAAAGCTGCCGTGACCGAGGGCCAACCGACGACGCGCACCGAACTGCACATTCCGGCCGGTCACGAGCGCGGCGAACGCCTGTCGGCCACCCAGCGGGTGGCCTACACGGTGGTGCGCAACGTGCTTGCCGGTGTGTTCAAGCTCTACTTCCGCGTCGAGGTCGTGGGTCGGTCCAACTTTCCCAAGCATGGCGGGGTGGTGGTGTCGGCCTCGCACCGTTCGAATCTCGACACGCCGATCATCTGCGTGATCACGCAACGGCGACTGCGGTACATGGGCAAGGAGTCGTTGTGGAAGAGCAAGTTCGGTGGGTGGTTCCTGACGTCGCTCGGGGGGTTCCCCGTGACCCGAGGCCGCGCGGATCGTGAGGCCTTGCGCGCGGCCATGACTGTGGCTGAGCGGGGCGAACCGCTGGTGATGTTCCCCGAGGGCACACGCCAGACCGGCCCGAAGATCGAGGACGAGAACATGCACGACGGCCCGGCCTACGTCGCGTGTCGCGCCGGGGTGCCGATCCTGCCGGTGGGAATGGCCGGTACCGAAGGGGCGATGCCGAAGGGCTCGAGGTTCGTCCGGCCGGTGAAGGTCGTCATCGTGATCCGAGAGCCGATCTATCCGCCCCCGCACGAACCGGGCGCTCGGGTCCCTCGGCGCGTCGTCCGGGAGATGAGCGAACACCTCAAGGACGAGGTGCAGCTCGCGTTCGACGAGGCCCGCGCCCGTGCCGGGTTCCCCGATGGCTACTGACTGGACTCAGAGCAGCTTGGCGCGCGCCGTTACCTCACGGACGAGGGGCTCGAAGTGCTCGAGTGGCAGCGTGTCGTAGTCGGGATCGAACGAGATCTGATCCCAGTCGTCGGCGAACTGTGCGGTGAGATCGAAGAACGGCTCGCCCTGGTATTGCTCGCGGGCATTGGGGTCGCCCCCGAAGTGCGCGTAGTAGTGGCGGCCCTGGAAGTCCTGGTGGAACTTGATCATGCGGTAGACGTCGTCGCGCACGTAGGGCCGGATCATCTCGGCCGCGATGGCCGGATGGTTCGGCACGCTGACGGCCTTGCCGACATCGTGCATCAGCGAGGCGAAGACCACTTCGTCGTCGGCACCGGCGCGCTCGGCCCGAGTCGCGGTCTGCAGGGAGTGAGTGAGCTGGTCGGTGGCGAAACCGTCGGTGATGTCGGCCAGCGACCGGAGCATCGCCAACATGCTGTCGGCCACGCGGCCTTGGTGCTTCGACGTCTCGGCGCCGATCACCGCCCACTGCTCAGCGGTGGATTCGTCCATCCGGGTGAAGGTTGTTGCCATCGCGCCATGATCGCGCAACAAGAGGCCGAGCCGATAGGCGAGGCCTCCAAGTCCTCAGGGCAGCAGCAGGGCCTTCAGGCGGCGGCCGGCCACCGCACGGCCGACAGTGCCCATGACCACCAGATACGCCACGTTGAGCAGCAACGACCAGCGCAGTTCGCCGAAGACGAAGGCCCGCTCGAGGGCGACACCCTGGTAGAGCGGGGTGAGCCGCACGATCCACTGCACGCCCTCGGGGTACTGCGAGAGGGGGAAGAACGTGGCCGAGAGCAAGAACATGGGAAGGATCGCCAGGTTCACGAAGTCGAAGTCGATGAACGATCGCATGAAGCTGCTGGCACCGAGGCCCGCACCCGAGAAGGCGTAGCCGATGAGCACGGCGACGGGCAGGCAGAGGATCGCCCACCACGAGTAGATCAAGCCGAACACGGCCATCGTGGCCAGGAACGCGGTGGCGTAGATCGCGGACCGCAGGAGCGACCACAGCACCTCGCCCGTGATCACGTCACCCGGCCGCAGGGGGGTGGCGAGCACCGCGTCGTAGAGATGGAAGTACTTCAGCTTCACGAAGAAGGTGAAGGTCGAGTCGAAGATCGGGCCGAACATGGCCGCGGATGCGAGCAGCCCCGTGGCCACGAAAGCGCGATACGGCACGGGTGTGCCGCCGGGGCCCGGCACGTCGCCCACCAGCTCGCCGACGCCGACACCGATCGACAAGAGGAACAGGATCGGTTCGAGCAGCACCGACACGAAGACGAGCCAGATGCCCTTCCACGCCACGATGTTCCGTTCGACCAGACGGAAGGATGGCGGCACCGACGCGCCGGGCAGCAGCCGCATCCACACCGGACGTTCGGGCGGACGTTCGTCGAGCACGGGAGTGGTCGGCGCGCTCATGACACCAACCGCTGTGCGAAAGTGCGCGTGCCCCATCGGATTCCGGCGCCGATGAAAGCGAGCAGGATCAACAGGTGCGCCAGCAGTCCGATCGCGCCGCCGGGGGGCAGCATCCCGGTCGTCGCCGAGCGGCAGAGCACCACGCCGTGCCACAGAGGCGACACCCACGCGACGGCCTGCATCCAGACCGGTAGTTGTGAGATCGGGAAGAACGTGCCCGAGAACAAGAACAGCGGTAGCACGAAGAAGCGCATCACGAGAGCGAAGCGAGCGTCGGTCTCCTGCGTCGCCGCGAACGCGGTGAGGGGCGCCGCGAAGGCCAAGCCCGTGAGAACTGCGGCGGGCAGGGCCAGGATCGCGAACGGCGACGCCAACGCGCCGAGGATCGCGGCGACGATCAGGTATGCGGTTGCCGCCATCGTGAGCCGGATGGCGAGCCAACCGAGGTGGCCGAGCATCACGTCGGTCGACTCGAGGGGTGCCGCGACCATCGCGTGGTAGTGCCTGATCCATTTGGTGCCGGCCATCACGGGCCACATCGAGTCACCCGCTGCCATCTGCAAGGCGGTGGCGGCCATCAAGCCCGGAGCCACGAACTGGAGGTAGGTGAGGCCCTCGATGGTGGTGTCGTTCGCGGCGATCAGACCACCGAGTCCCAACCCCATCGCTCCGAGATACAGCGACGGTCCGACGAACGTGCTGAAGGCGTTGCCGCGCCAGAGGCGCCGGTAGATGCGCGCTTCACGCTCGACGACGCGAAGTGCTCCGGGGGCGCCCATTCAGTCCTCGAGAGTGCGGCCGGTGAGGATGAGGAACACGTCTTCGAGCGTGCTGCGTCGCACGAGGACCGAATCAGGGCGGGAGCCGTCGGCTTGGAGCGCGTTCACTGCCGCGTCGCCGTCGTCGGTGTAGAGCAGTGCACGGTCGGCGAGGACCTCGACGCGGGGAGCGTGGCCTCGCGCCGGGGTGAGGGCCAATTCGATGTCGACGCCGTTGGCGTATCGAACCTCGACCACCTCACGGGGCGCGTGGCGCGCGATGAGCTCGCTCGGTGAGCCCTCGTCGACGATGCGTCCGCCGTCCATGATGACGAGCCGATCGCACAGGCGCTCGGCCTCGTCCATGTAGTGGGTCGTGAGTACCTGGGTGACGCCGCGTTGCTTGAGCCGGTACAGGCGATCCCAGACCAAGTGGCGGGCTTGCGGATCGAGCCCCGTCGTTGGTTCGTCGAGCAGGAGCAGGTCGGGCTCGTTCACCAACGCGCGCGCGATGGTTAGCCGGCGCTTCATACCGCCTGACAGCGGATCGACCCGGCTGTCGGCGCGATCCTCGAGTTGTACGAACTCGAGCAGTTCGGCCACCCGTTCGTGCAAGGTGGCGCGCGGTATGCCGAAGTAACGGCCGTAGATGACGAGGTTGTCGCGCACGCTGAGCTCGGTGTCGAGGTTGTCCTCTTGCGGCACGACACCCAGACGAGTGCGAATGCGTTGGCCGTCCGTGGCCGGATCGAGTCCGAAGATCCGGAGCTCGCCGGACGTGGGCTTCGACACGCAGCCGACCATGCGCATGGTCGAGCTCTTGCCGGCACCGTTCGGGCCGAGGAAGCCGAAGACCTCACCCGCGTTGACGTGCACATCGATGCCGTCGACGGCGACGAAGTCGTCGAAGACCTTCACGAGGCCTCGGGCTTCGACGAGATGGGAACCGGAATCGGGCACGGCGTCTCACGCTATCGGCCCCCCACGCGCCGGCCCCTGACTATTCCCCGACGAACCTGTACCAGGTCGGGGGAGGCGACTCAGCCGAGGTCGGCGAGCACGTCGCTCGCCTGGATGGCACGGTCGTTGATACCGGGCCGATCGCCGAGCGAACCGCCGAATGCGACGGTCGCGGCGACGTCCACGGCCTGCACGAGGTCGCGCAGGTTCCGCGGCGGTGGGAAGTACTCGTCCTCCCCCGTGTAGGCGACTTCTTCGACACCGACTTCCGGGGCGAGGGCTTCGATCACCGCGTCGACCAGCTCCTCGGGGGCCGACGCGCCGGCGGTGACCCCGACCGTGCCGTGCAGGTCGTCGGGCAGCTCCTCGGGCCCGTTGACCCGCAGCACCCGGGCACACCCGGCCTCGCGAGCCAAGCTCGCCAGCGCCATCGTGTTGGACGAGTTGGCCGAACCGATCACCACCATGGCGTCACACCGCGGGGCGATGGCCATCAACGCCGACTGGCGATTGGTGGTGGCGAAGCACAGGTCGGAACGACCGGGCATCCAGAGCTCGGGAAACCGCTCGCGGGTCGACTCGGCCACGTCGGCCCAGTCGCGATGGCTCAACGTGGTCTGGGCGAGGAGCGCGACCGGTTGCTCGAAGGCAGGAAGCGCTGCCACCTCGGCCACGCTCTCGACGCGGTGGATGGCGTCGGGCGCCACCGCCATCGTGCCCACGGCTTCTTCGTGGCCTTCGTGGCCGACGTAGACGATCTGGTAGCCCTTGCCGGCGCGTACCTTGACCTCGTGATGCACCTTGGTGACGAGTGGACACACGGCATCGACCACGTAGCCACCCGACGCTTGCGCCGCGGCGACGACCTCGGGAGCCGAGCCGTGAGCCGACAACATGATCGGCCGTCCAGGTGGCACCTCGCCCACGTCGTCGACGAACACCACACCGAGGTCGCGAAAGCGCTCGACGACACGTTGGTTGTGCACGATCTCGTGGTAGCAGTACACCGGCGGCTCGAAGGCCCGGACCATCCAAGCCAGGGCCTTGATGGCCATCTCGACGCCCGCGCAGAAGCCGCGGGGCGCGGCGAGAAGGACCTTCTCGACGTGGGGTGTGCGCTCGGAACTCACTGCTTGCAGGCTAGCGACGGGCCGCGACGGGCCGGTCGCATCCGTCCCACTCTCAGGTCGTGAAGCGTCAACCCGTGAACAGTGGGCGCGTCTCGACGGCGGGCAGGACCTCGGCATTCGGCGCGGTGGTACTGGTCGGCGGGGGATCGCTCGTGGGGGGCGGCGCGGGCGGATCGGTCGGTGGTGGGTCGACCAGGGCGCGGAAGTTGATCACCACGTGGTCGATCGGCGTGTAGTTCTGGTTGAGCACCACGAGCTGACAACGGTCCTGCGAGGCTGCGCAGTCGGTCGGAGCCAGGAACCCCGACGACAACATCCGTTGAACCGTGACGTCGAACTCGGCGTGGCCGCTCCCGTCTGCGCTGGCGCCGGTCAGACCGCCATAGCAACCCTCGGGGAACTGAGGACCGGCTTCGCATTGCACGACTCCTACCGCGCGATTGATGGGCAACCCATCCCCGGTCACGTGCACGGTCTGGCCGTCGACGAGATCGGTGGTCGGCGAGATGGTGATGGTCGGTGGTGGCGCGAGGGCGCCATCGGGCTCGAACGAGAGCGGCAGGATCGCCTGCTTGTACGGATGGCCGATCAGGCCGGCGCGCAGCTCGCATCCGGGAACGGCGTCGCGGCAGTCGACGGTCCCGCTGTAGGTATCGAGGATGGCGCTGACTTGGAACGGGCCGGCGACGTCGCCCTCGGCGGTGAGGGGGAGGTACTGGCCGGTGTTGTAATCGCAATCGTCGTAGCTGGATCCGCCGCGGACGCACATCATGGCGCTGGTGACGGTCTGGCTCGGCGCGACGACGACGTCCTGAAGCGCTCGGCCGAACTTCGATGCGGCCGCCGCGTGGGCCGGGCCGATCGGCGTGGTGATGAAGCCATAGCCGAGCGAGAACCCGCTCCCGCTCACCTCGATGATGTCGTGGTCGACCAGGCCGGTCGTCGGATCGGCTCCGAGTTGGGGCGGCGGGGCGAACGGCGCGTCCGGGTCGAAGCTCAGGTCGACGATCGCGACATCCGCAGTGTTGAACGAGCTGGCACGCAGCTGGCACTGGGTGACGCGGCAGTCTGGGCCGGGGTCGGTCCCGAACCAGAGCCGGGCATCTACTTCCACGTCGATCGCCAGCACGCCGGTGGTGTCGGCCAACCCGAACCCGACGGGCTCGCAGTTGAGGAACGGGTCGGTCACGCACTGCTGAATCTGAATCTGGCCTTGGGGGCCGAAGCCGTTCACCGTCGCATGGACGGTCTGTCGGTCGACCAGGTCAGCGGCGGGATCGATGACCATCGACGGCCGGGGAGTGAGCGGTCCTGCCGGGTCGAAGGAGAGGGGTGCCACGCCGGTGCGATTCGTACGTGGGTTGGGGCCGATGCGCACCTCGCAGGCACCCGGCGCGGTACGGCAATCGATGAAGTCGCCCGCTTCGGTGACGAAGCCGGAGTGCACTTGCACAGGCTGGGTGAAGGTGCCCGACGGCCCGGTGAACACGACGGTGGGGAACTGGGTCAGGGCGCAGTCGGTCGCGAGCGTGCCGCCCGTGGGGCAGACCTGGACTGAGTAGCCGATGTTCGGCGGATAGCCGCTGCCGACGACGTTGATCTGTTGATTGTCGACCAGGTCGGTGCCGGGCTGGGCCGTGAGGTTCGGCGCGGGTTGCAAAGCACCGGTGGGATCGAACTCCATCGACGTCCACACGGCGCCGATTTCGTCGAACGTCGTGCTCGCGCCGATCACGCAAGCGTCGGCTGACGTGCGGCAGTCGATGGCGCCGAGCGGTGTCGCCAGCATCGTGTGCACGACCATCGACGTAGTGAACCCGCCGTTCTCATCGGTCGAGATGATCTGGCGGTTCTCGAGGTCGCACCCGTCCTGGCCGTGACCTTCCACGCATTGGGCCACGCCCGCGACGCTCAATGGCGTCAGGCCGGTGACGGCCACCGTCACCGCCTGGCCGTCGACGAGGCCGGTGTCGGGTGTGATCGTCATGGTGGGGTCCGCGCCGACCGGCGCGACCCCGAGACCGCCGACGAGACACGTGGCGATCACGAGGCATCCCATTGCGACAACACGCCCAGCCCGTCGGCGCATGGCCCGCTCCCCCTGTTGTGCCGTGAAGACGATGTCGTGCCGTGAGGATTCACGACGTCGCCCACACCCCCGGGGCAAAAACTAGCCGACGGACCTGGCCCGACGAGGGGATCGACCTGCTGCTGAGCACCGTCGCCCCGGTAGCCTGGTCGTCCATGTCCCCACCTCGAGTCGTCGCTGTCGCGCCCGGATCCGCCGCGGCGCGCGCCGGCATCGAGCCGGGCGACGAGCTGCTCGAGCTGAACGGCGAGCAGCCGCGAGACATCATCCGCTACCACCTCCTCGTCGACGAGCCCGAGGTCGCGGTGCAGATCGGCCGTAAAGGCCAGGCGATCCAGCTCGAGGTGCACAAGCACGTCGGTGAATCGCTCGGGGTCGAGGTCGATTCGGCGTTGTTCGACGAGATCCGCACCTGCGACAACCACTGCGAGTTCTGCTTCATCTACCAGCTGCCGAAGGGACTTCGCCGATCGTTGTACGTGAAGGACGACGACTACAGGCTTTCGTTCCTCTACGGCAACTACACCACGTTGACCCGGTTCACCGAGGCCGATCTCGAGCGTGTGATCACCGAGCGCCTGTCGCCGCTGAACGTGAGCATCCATGCCACGGATCCCGCGGTACGAGCCGACATGTTGCGCAATCGCCGAGGCGCCACGAGCCTGCGCTGGTTGCGGGCCCTACTGGACCACGACATCGAGGTCCACGGTCAGGTGGTCGTCTGCCCCGGCGTGAACGACGGCCCGGTGCTCGACGACACGCTGGCCGGCGTACTCGACCAGTACCCGGAGCTGGCCAGCCTGTGCGTCGTGCCGCTGGGAGTGTCGCGGTTCAACGACGAGGTTCGCATGCGACCGCACTCGGTCGACGAGGCGGGTGGGGTGATCGACGCGGTGCACGATTGGCAGGAGGTGTACCTCCACGCATTGGGTCGTCGCCTGGCCTTTGCCGCCGACGAGTACTACTTGCTGGCCGGCCGACCGTTCCCGGAAGCGGAGACCTACGAGGGCTTCCCGATGCACGAGGACGGCATCGGCATGGCCCGCACGTTCGAGCGCGAGTTCCGTGGTGAGGCTGACATCGGTACGGCGGTTCGCCCCGGCTTCTTCGCGTCGATCGACGGTGCGCCCGCCGACGGCTATCGCGCCCCCCGCGCCCCCCTCCCGAAATTGGCGCCTCCCGGGCCAAATGGTGTCGGTTTCGATACCGAGATCGAGCGGGGGATCGGGATCATCACCAGTGATTACGGGGCCGCAGTGCTGGGTCCGTTGGTAGCCGCGCTCGGGCGCGACGACGTCCGCTTGGTGCCGGTGACGAACGACTTCTTCGGCGGCACGACGGCGGTCACGGGTTTGCTCGTGGGTGAGGACATCGCCCGCGTGCTGGCCGAGCAGCCCACCACCGACCGCTACCTCCTACCCGACGTGTGCTTGACCCGCGGTCGGTTCCTCGACGAGACCAGCCCGGACGACCTGCCTCGTGCAGTCGAAGTGGTCCCCGCCGACGGGGTGGCGCTACGCATGGCGTTGGGAGTCTGACGTGACCCTTCCAATGGTCGCGATCGTCGGTCGTCCGAACGTCGGCAAGTCGACCCTGTTCAACCGCATTGTGGGGCGGCGCGAGGCGATCGTCGAAGAACGCCCCGGTGTCACCCGCGATCGCAAGGAGCTCAACGCCGAGTGGCAGGGCAACGAGTTCCGGTTGATGGACACCGGCGGTTGGCTGCCGGGCGGCAGCGAGCTCGACGCGAAGGTGAGTCGGCAAAGCGAACGGGCGCTGCACGAGGCGGCCGTAGTCTTGCTGGTCGTCGACGTCACGGTGGGTGTCACCGAGGAAGACGCCCGTGTCGCCGGACTGCTCCGCCGCGCCAACCTGCCGGCGCTGGTCGTGGCCAACAAGGTCGACGACACGAATCGCGAGTCCGCCATCTGGGAGCTCATGAGCCTCGGCTTGGGCGAGCCATGGCCGGTGAGTGCGCTACATGGTCGCGGCACAGGTGACCTGCTCGATCAGCTCGTCACCTACTTGCCGGCACCCGAGGTGCCCGACGATCTCGAGATCGACGTCGACCCGGGTGCTGATCGCGTGTTCTCGGTGGCCATCGTCGGGCGACCCAATGTGGGCAAGTCGACGCTCTTCAACCGGCTGATCGGCGACGAGCGGGCCGTGGTGCACGACATGCCCGGCACGACCCGCGACAGCATCGACACGGTGGTCGAGACCCCCGACGGCCCTGTGCGATTCGTCGATACCGCCGGGATGCGACGCAAGGCGAAGATCGACGAGGGCACCGAGTACTACTCGTTCGTACGCGCGTTGCAGACCATCGACCACGTCGATGTCGCGCTGTTGGTCATCGACGGCAGCGACGGCGTGGCCCACCAGGACCAGCGCCTGGCCGAGCGGATCGACGCCGCCGGGTGCCCGATCGTGGTGGTGGTCAACAAGTGGGAGATGCTCGACGCCGAACAGCGCGACGAGGTGAAGTACCAGATCGGCCAGCGTCTGCACTTCCTCGGCGAGTCGCCGGTGCTGAACATCAGCGCGTTGACCGGCAAAGGGGTTCACCGTTTGCTGCCTGCGCTGCAGGACGCGATCGAGGACTATCACCGGCGCGTGCCGACGAGGAAGGTCAACGAGGTCATCCGCCGGGCGCAGTCCGCGCAACCCGCACCGCACGGCGCCAAGGTGCTCTACGCCACGCAAGGCGCCGTCGATCCACCCACCTTCACGCTGTTCGCCAACCGTGAGCTGCCCAAGTCGTACCTGCGCTACCTCGAGCGCCAGCTCCGCGAGGAATGCGGCTTCGGGGCGACCCCGATGAAGTTGCGGGTGCGCCGCCGGTCGAGCTGACCTGGGCCGCACCGGTGAGGGTGCCCTGAGGAACACGGAGATACCCAGAGAAACGTCAGGGCTCTGTAACGTGTTCGGAACCTAGGCCGTCACAGGGCTTCATTAGCATTGGCGCACCATGGACCAGCCCCTCTTGGCCCTCGTGTCCCTCGGGTGCTTGGTGGCCGCCGCCGTGTGGGGTCGCTCGGCCCGCTACCGACAGAAGCTCTACCGACGGCTGGAGCGCGAGTCGGGCGACGCCGACCTCAAGTCGCTCGCGCTGTCGGACTTCCGCAAGGACCTGCACACCACCGTGCTCTACGCGGTGCTCGCGCTGGCGACCGCGGCCGCCGGTGTGTTCGGCAACAGCGGTGGTGTCCTCGTTCTCCTGCTCGTGGCGGTGCCGATCGCGCTGTCGCTGATCTTCGGCCGGAACTTCATCAACGAGGCTCGACTCGAGCACAGTCGCTCCGAGCTCGAGCGGCGCGCCCAAGAGGTACTGGTGCAAGAGGAACTGGCGCCGCGCCGCTGGGCGGCCCGCTTGGCGCCGGAGGACCTGCCCGATTTCCCCGGTTTCGAGGTCGGCCGCGTGTACCAGGCCGGTTCGGGCTTGATGGCGGGTGATTTCTACGATGTGTTCCGCCCGGCCGAGACGCGCCTCGCGGCGGTGATCGGTGACGTGGCCGGGCACGGGATCGAGCCGGCCATCACCGCCTTCCAGGCCAAGTACCTGCTGCGCGTGTTCCTGCGCCAGTTCCGGGACCCCGCGCAGGCGTTGGAGGAGCTGAACGCGCAGATGGCCGCGATGGGCCGCGGTGAGGAGTTCATCTCGCTGTGCGTCATCGTCTTCGACACCGAGGCCGGCACCCTGCGGTATGCGTCGGCCGGGCACCCTGCGGTGTGGCTCTGGCACGAACGCGAGGTCCGCCCCCTGCGTGCCACGGGCCCGCTTCTGATGCTCGATCCGGCTGCGACGTACTACAGCCGGGAGATCCCGCTCGAGTCCAACGACCTCTGCCTGCTGTACACGGACGGCCTGTCCGAGGTGCGCAACGGGAGCCAGCTCTTCGGCGAGGAGCGCATCGCCACGGCCCTCAAGCGTGACCCGGGTGTCTCGGCGGACGTACTGTGCAAGTCGCTGCTCGAAGCCGCTCGCGACTTCTCGAGCGGCCCCATCAACGATGACGTCGCCATCCTCGCCATCCGCCGGGTCTGATCACGGCGCCTCCGGGCGCGACCTCGACGCGGGCCCGGCGACGCACGTCGAACAGTTGGCGGTCGCAGCCAAGCGGGCGCGCGCGGGCAACCTCGAGCGAGGGGCCGAGAAGCTGGCTCAGCAGAACAAGTTGTTCGTGCGCGATCGCCTGGAGTTGTTGCTCGATCCCGGTTCGTTCATCGAGGACGGTCTGCTCGCCAACGCCATGGCCGACGATCTACCCGCCGATGGTGTGGTGACGGGCACCGGCACCGTCGACGGGCGGCCCGTGTGTGTCATGGCCAATGATCCGACGGTGAAGGCGGGCTCTTGGGGCGCGCGCACGGTCGAGAAGATCGTGCGCCTGACCGAGCGGGCGCTTGCTGACGAGTTGCCGGTCTTCTGGTTGGTCGACTCGGCCGGCGCGCGCATCACCGACCAGGTCGAACTGTTCCCCGGCCGCCGCGGCGCCGGCCGCATCTTCTACAACCAAGTGCGGTTGTCGGGTCGCGTGCCACAGATCTGTTGTCTGTTCGGTCCCAGTGCGGCCGGTGGCGCATACATCCCGTCGTTCTGCGACATCGTGATCATGGTCGAGGGCAACGCGTCGATGTATCTCGGTTCGCCGCGCATGGCCGAGATGGTGGTGGGGGAGATCAGCACGCTGGAGGAGATGGGTGGTGCGCGCATGCACGCGACGGTGTCCGGTTGTGGTGACAACCTCGCGGTCGACGATGCCGATGCCATCGCGCAGGCGCAGGCCTATCTCACGTACTTCCCTCAGTCGTGGCGCGCCGAGCCGCCCGTGTACCGCGAGGCAGAGCCGGCGCGGCTGCTCGACGACGACCTCGTGCCCGAGGAGGATGCTCGCGGGTACGACATGCACGACGTGATCGACGGGTTGGTGGACGCCGAGAGCTTCTTCGAGGTCAAACCGCTGTTTGCGCCCGAGCTGATCGTCGGCTTGGGTCGACTCGACGGCCGCCCCGTGGGCGTCGTGGCCAACAACCCCATGCAGAAGGGCGGCGTGTTGTTCGTCGATTCGGCGGACAAGGCGGCCCGGTTCATCTGGTGTTGTGATGCGTTCAACGTGCCGCTGATCTTCCTGGCCGATGTCCCGGGCTTCATGATCGGCACCGAGGTCGAACGACAGGGGATCATCCGGCACGGCGCGAAGATGATCACCGCCGTGTCGGAGGCCACGGTCCCGAAGGTGTCGGTGATCGTGCGCAAGGCCTACGGCGCCGGGCTCTACGCCATGTCGGGTCCCGCGTTCGAGCCCGACGCCACCATCGCGTTGCCGACGGCGAAGATCGCAGTGATGGGCCCCGAGGCCGCCGTCAACGCCGTGTTCGCCAACAAGATCGCCGCGATCGACGACCTGGAGGAGCGCGAAGCCTTCGTGACCGAACAACGCGAGATCTACGAAGCCGATGTCGACCTGTTGCGGCTGGCTTCGGAGAACGTGGTGGATGCGGTCGTCGAGTTCCGCGATCTACGGCGCGAGATCGCGCAACGCCTCTGGCGCGCGCGCGGGGAAGAAACGCGAGTTCAGTGATCGCCATCATGGCGTGCCGCCCGTCTGATGGGCGCACCGAGGCGAGGCCACCGCGATGCCGTGGTGTGAGGATTGCAGCAAGTTCTGGAACCCGAACAGCTTGCCGCCCGACGGTACGTGCCCGACGTGCGGACGAATGATCGGCGACCCGCCGGACACCCGAATTCCGTGGCACTTCTGGATCCTGGTGGTCGCGGCGGCGATCTATCTCGGTTGGCGCGCGGTGCAGGGCGTCCAGTGGCTGATCAATCATTGACGTTCCACGTTCGAGCTCCTGATCAGCTTCGCCAGAGGTCGGCGACCCACGTCTTCGTGCCGACGGTCTGCATGGTGCCGTTCGCCGACGCCCCGTACCCATGTACCTGGTCCGTGGACGCGATGGCCCAGGTGACTCGATACAGCCAGATGTAGGGCGTGTTCTCGTTGAGTATGCGTGACACCTCGGCGTAGGCGTCATCCCGCGTGGTCTTGTCGAGAGTCTCGTGCCCGCGCTCGAGGGCCGAGTCGACACCGGGATCGCCGAACTGGGCGAAGTTCAAGGAGATGAAGCCGGGATCGATGTTGCGCGAGTGCAACCACACGAACTCGCCGTCGGGGTCCGGCTGACCGAAGTTGCGCCAGTCAGCGGCCTGGTACGTGCCGAGGGCGCCGATCACCACCAGGTCGGCCTGGGTGACCGTCTTCAGTTCGACCTGCATGCCTGCGGCCTTCCACATCTCGGCCAGGATCTGTTGGACGTGCAGCGTGTCGATGTCGTCCGCCGCAGTGAGCGTGAAGGCGAGGTCCTTGCCGGTCTCGTTCCGGTACTGCGCGACGAGCTCCTTGGCCTTGTCCAGGTCGAACTGCGGATAGCCGGCGTCGTCGCGGTAGCCGAGCTGGCCAGGGGCCCAGATGCTTTCGGTGGGCACCACCGCACCTTGACCGAAGGCCTCGTTGCGCACCCGAGCAGAGTCGGTGGAATAGGCCACGGCGAGGCGTGCCGTCTTGTTGTTGAAGGGCTCGATGCCGGAGTTGAGCATGATGAACCGCTCTTCGCCGCCGTCGTAGGTCAGCACCTTGAAGCCGGGCGTCGATTGGATCTCGTCGATGTCCGACGGCCGGAAGGTGTTCATGGCGTCGATGTCGCCGTTGAGCAGCGAGTCACGACGCTCTTGGGCGTCGGGGATGGCGCGGAACTCGATGGCGTCCAGGTGCGGTTTGCCGGCTTGCCAGTAGTTCGGGTTCTTCTTGGCGCGGAACGAGTGGCCCATGTCCCAGTCCTGGAACGTGAACGGGCCGGTACCGATGGGAGTGCGGGCTTGCTCGGGTGTTTGGAGCATGGCCGGCGCGGGGATGTAGCCGGCCTGGGTGGTGAGCACATAGGGGAACGTGGCCCAGGGAACCGACATCGTCATGGTGACCTCGAGGGGACCGGTGACGCTGATGGTGTCGATGTCGGTGACGGCACGCGAGGTGATCGCCGAGGTCTTGTGTTGGCGGTAGGTGTCGGCCACCACCTCGGCGGTGAGGGGGGTTCCGTCCTGGAACAGGACGTTCGGACGGAGCGTGATCTTCCACTCGGTGAAGTCGTCGTTGGGCGTGAGTGCCTCGGCGAGATAGGGGACGGCCTGGCCGTTCTCGTCGATGGTCGCCAGGGGGTCGAAGATCGCCGAGGCCATCATGTGGCCCGACATGGCGAAGCGGCCGCTGATCGGGTTCAGCCCGTCGGTCTCGGCCTCCAGACCCCACACGACGGTGCCTCCGTCGACGGGCGTCTCCTGTTCCGCCAGGTTCGCCACGGCCGGTGTGGCCGTCTCGGCCGTCGTCTGTGTGGTCTTGCCGTTGCTGCAGGCTGCTGCGACCAGCAAAATCCCGACGATGACCGCCACGACGCGGCCGACGTTCTTCTCGCCCTTCATCATCCTCGCCCTTTGCCGTGTGTGCCGACGGCGGCCTGCCGTCGTTCGTAGGCGATCAGTTCGACCGATCCGGGCCGAAGGTGAAGCGCGGTCAGGGGTTTCGGGCCGATCGACCCACTGTGTTTTCGGTCACCGAGAGGCGAGCCAGTAGAGTCGCTTCCTTCACGGGCTGTGGCGCAGCTTGGTTAGCGCGTCGGTCTGGGGGACCGAAGGTCCCGGGTTCGAATCCCGGCAGCCCGACCAAAGAAGTTGCAGGTATCTGTTTGCCTTCGAGGCGAGATCGACCACGAGTCCTCGAGGAGTCCTCAGATAGTCCTCCAGCGATTCGCGCCACGTCGTTTCGAGACCATCGGTCAGCGACACATCGAATGACGGGAAGGGTCTGCCGCAGACCCGACCTAGAGGGAGGGCGGTCTGATGGCCGTCCGACTGTCAGGAACGACGGCCAGGACGGGAACGTGCAACCGCGTCTCGATCTCGTCGCTGTAGCGCACGCTGTGATCCAACAGCGTGGCGACCACCACCACGGCCGCCATCACCATCAGTCCCAGCAGGAAGAACAGCACGAGGGTGACCGCGTCCTTCCTGCGACGAGGCTCGGGCGCGTTCGGCACGAGGGGCGCGTCGACGGACCTGAATCTGCTTGTTGATCTGAGCCTCGATACGGTCAGCGTCTCCGTTCGCGACGTCAAGGCTATTCCGCGCAGCTATCACCTTGTTTGGATCAGAGTTTGGGTCCGCGACTCAGCTTGTCGTAGAGGTCCTGGGCCTTCTGGGCGCTCTCTCGGGCGTTGTCGATCACATATTTGATGTAGGTCGTGAATGTCTCGTCGGCCAATCTCTTGGACAGCCCTGCATCCGCCGCTGCCGTGTTGATCGTAACGAGCGAGTCGCCGTTGGGGGCTATTGAGATCGAGGATTTCACTTGCTGTGCCGTCATCTCGTCATTGCCGATTCTGGGGCGCCCGGCCGCCGCTATCAGCGAGGTGAGAAACGAATCGGTGCCGAGCGCGGAGTTCATCTGCTTGCTCGTAAACACGGCGGGCGTGTCGTTGCCGAAGGGTTTGTCGCCAGCGTCGCTCGACTGATTGACCAGGATGTCACTGGTGGAGTGAAAGGTCTTACCGGTGTTGCCGATCGTGACCACCGCGAGTGCGATGAACGGCACCAGCACCAGGAGGTACAGCCACCACCTTCTGAAGAAGGTCTCGAGCATCCGGGAGATGAACAGACGAGATGGTCCCATTTACCGCCGCGCACCTGTATCCGGCTCAACTTCCTCCCGACCCATGCGTGCATCTTGCCATGCAAGCGCAATCACCGTTGGTGGTTCCCCGCGTTGTGAGAGCCACTCTCTCGCTGGGCGTAGATTGTCGTCCCGCACGCGATTTGGGAGCCCACGCTTGAATTGTTCGCCGACGAACGACAAGGGTTTCCTCGAGTCGCGTCTTTCGAAACCGAGTTAGCTGAGTCGGCGACTACCCGCAGACCAGCTGGTCGGCGTGGAAGACGTGACAGCCCGATGGTTGGTGGTCCGGGGTGGGCCGAGGCACCCGACCCATCCAGGCAGTCGCGGTGAGGATCAGCACGAGAACGACGGTGCCAATCCAGCGTGGCCGGGCGGGCGGGGGAGCTGGACGCACCGCGCGGTCATCCAGCCGATTTTCGCCTCGCCACCCGCGATCCATTGATACCCACCGTAACGTCTTAGGATCCGGGCTGTATATAGCCGGCTCACAAATGGGAGCGGCTCTCTCGTCAGACCGAGGACAGAAACTCGATCAGTTCAAGAAGCACCTGGGCCTTCGGCTGACTCACAGGTTGTGGGCGCCTGGCCCTCGAGCGCGTCGCGAAAGGTCCTGAGCACGTCGGGTATCGCGGCGTAGGCGATCAGGGCGTGGCCGATGTGCTCGAACGTCCGGAAGTTCACTGTTTCACCGGTCGAGCAGAGATGGTCGACGAACTGCTCTGTCGTGGGTGGATGCACGAGTTGGTCGGCGTCGCCTTGGGCCACGAGGATCGGCACGTCGATCCGGGTCGCGCCCGGGGTGTTGCCATTCAACAGGTCGGACCACGGCGGGACATCCGCGGGGTTCGCGACCAAGAAGTGTCCGACCAACGGCGTGGCGATCTCGTGTAGTTCCTTGTGCTGGCCGAACAGGCACAGCTCGGCCATCCCCGGCATCGCGCTGATGGCCTCGGGCGTCATGATCGACGAAAGCTCGAGCCCCGCCGTTGTCGGCCCGTAGACCGTCGAGTACGCCAGGAACGCATATGCCCCGAGCGTCACGCCCGAATCATCCACGATGTCATCGTTCAACAACTCGCCGAGCTCGGCTGCCGGCGCGGCGACCGCCACCGCTCTCAAGTTCAGATCGGGCGCGTATGTGGATGCTTCTTGCGCCGCGAACAGCGCGGCTTGCCCTCCTTGGGAGTGGCCCCACAGCAACAGATCCGAGCCGGCCCCGGTCTCGGGTATCGCCCGCGCCGCTCGCGCCGCGTCGAGGACGTTGCGCCCCTCGGTGGAGCCGACCAGGTACGACGGAGGCCCTTCGGCGCCCATGTCCGAGTAGTCCGTCGCGGCCACGACGTAGCCGGCATCCAACAACTCGTGCACGCCTTCCATCGTCGAGAAGGGATCGACGCCGACCGACGGCGCGCACTTCTGGGCTGCGCCCGTCGTCGGGTGAGCCCACGACACGATCGGACGTTCACCGGGATGATCGTCGCCGTTGGGGGCGACCACTACGCCGGACACTGCGATGGGCGTGCCGTTCAAGTCCTGCGATTGGTAGAGGATCCGCCAGGCATGGGAGCCGTCGGGCGCGCCGAGCAGTCGCTCGGAACGAATCAGGTCGCCGGGTTGCCCAGCGGGAAGCGGTGACGGGACGTCGTAGAACGTGCCGACGGTGCGGGATTCGATCTCACCCTCGACGGCGCGTCGCGTCCGCGCCGGACGAACAACCACCGATGACGAGGGTGAGGAGGAGTAGGGCCAGGAAACGTGGTGTGCGATCGCGGGCCGGATTGCCGGCGGGCATCAATCGACCTGGAGCTGCGAAAGCAAGTGCTGGCGCTGTGTCTCGAAGTCGTCGAAATCGATCTCGTGGTTGTCGACGGCTTTGTGCAACGCCGCGAGCTGCGCGAGGAGCACCTCCTCGTCGACCTTCTCGACGACGGGCGCGGGCTGGTCAGTCTCGTCGCCGGTCGAGTCTTCGGACGGAGCGTTCTTGTTCAGCCGCTGTTCGCGCTTGGCGATCGCCTTCTGTTGCTTCGCTCGTTCGCGTTGGCGACGTTCGAAGGATTCGCGATTCTTGGCCATCAGCGGGCGCAATCCTGCGGATGAACGCCCGCGCTGATTGGCGTTTCGCCGAGCTCGGAGCCGACGACGTCAGATGAGGTGCGCGCGGGAACTCTCAGACGACTCGGACGTTCTGTGCCTCTTCGCCCTTGCGGCCAGGGGCCACGTCGAACTCGACCTGTTGACCCTCTTGGAGGGTCCGGTAGCCCGTGCCCTGGATGTTCGAGAAATGCACGAACACGTCCTCGCCTTGCTCACGGGAGATGAAGCCGAAGCCCTTCTCGTTGTTGAAGAACTTCACGGTACCTGTAGCCAACATTCTCTCTCTTCATTCTCGAAACGGTCCTCGTGACCGGATCGGTTGCGGAAACCGTAGCTCAGTCGAAGCGCCTTCCCAAGAGCACCACGGGGGCTGAGCGCGGGGCTGTCGAGCCGCCCCCTAGGCTGTCGCCCCGAGCGGAGACGAAAGAGGTGAGCAAAGCAACATGATCGAGACCCTGTCGCCGAGCGGCGATCTCGACGAGCTCGTCCTCGACGCGCTGCAGGCCGACCTCGACGCCTTCGTCGGCGACACGGAGCTCGTCCTCGACTTCGCGGCGGTGACCTTCTGCGGCTCTGGTTGCATCCGGTTGCTCATCGAGACCTCGAACCGCCTGCAGGCGAGTGGCGGCTCGCTGATCATCCGCAATGCCCAGAGCATCGTCCGCCGGGCGTTCACCGTCGGTGCGGTGGACTTCCTGTTGGAGCCGGAGCCCGAGACCACCGGCGACGACGCCGCCTGATCCAACCCGTCGGGCTACCCGGCGCAACGGCTCTCCTCATGACTCGAGGTCGTCGAAACGGTGGCAGGTCGCCTCTGCGCCAGGCAGTACGTTCGCGGGGACCCCAAGGACGAACATGGCCGACCAACCAGACCCACTTGCTGACGAAGAGCCGGCGGACGAGCCCACCGAGTCGACTCGCGACATCCGCGCCCTCCGCCTGGCCAAGGTGGGCCGCCTGCGCGACGCCGGTCAGAACCCGTACCCCTACCGCTTCGAACGCGACCACGACCTTCGGGCGCTGCGCGATCAGTTCGGTGACCTCGAGCCCGGCGCGGAGACCGAGGTGTCGGTGCGTGTGGCCGGACGCCTCTTGCTGAAGCGCGAACAGGGTCGGCTCACCTTCGGCAATCTGCGCGACAGCACCGGTGACATCCAGTTGTTCGTGGCGAAGGGGGCGCTCGGCGAGGAAGCGTTCGCGGCATTCAACGATCTCGATCGCGGGGACTGGATCGGCGTCGTCGGCACGATCATGACGACGAAGAAGGGCGAGCTGTCGGTGAAAGTCGAGCAGTTCGAACTGTTGTCGAAGGCTCTACGCCCTCTGCCCGACAAATGGAAGGGATTGTCCGACGTCGACACGCGGTACCGGCAGCGTTACGTCGACTTGATCGTGAACGAGGACGCCCGGCAGGTGTTCGCTGTGCGGCACGCCGCTGTCGACGCCATCCGCCAGCGATTGAAGGACGACGCATTCGTCGAGGTGGAGACCCCCATCCTCAACCTGCAACAAGGTGGTGCGACGGCTCGACCGTTCGTGACGCACTACAACGCCTTGGATCTCGACACCTACCTGCGCATCGCGCTCGAGTTGCCGCTGAAGCGCTTGGTCGTCGGCGGCATCGAGCGGGTCTTCGAGTTCGGTCGGGTGTTCCGCAACGAAGGCATCGACACGCGTCACAACCCGGAGTTCACGATGCTCGAGGTGTATCAGGCCCTCGCGGACTACACCGACATGATGACGCTCACCGAGAACCTCGTCGAAGCCGCAGCACTGGCTGCAAACGGATCGACCAAGCTCTCCTTGCGGGGGCGTGAGGTCGACTTGGCGCCGCCGTGGCCCCGCGTGACCATGTCCGAGTTGATCAGCACCACGGTCGGCGTCGAGATGCACGCGTCGATGGACGTGGAAGATGCGCGTGGCGTGCTCGACGGCTTGGGTCTCTCGTACGACACCACATGGGGCGCCGGCAAACTGACCGCTGAGGTGTACGACGAGCTCGTCGAGCCGAAGGTGATCGAGCCGACGATCGTGATCGATCATCCCCGTGAGGTGTCACCGCTGGCCAAGCCTCACCGCGACGACCCGGCCCTGGTCGAACGGTTCGAGGTGATCGTCGACGGCCGCGAGTTGGCCAACGCGTACAGCGAGCTGAACGATCCGGTCGAGCAGTTGGCGCGATTCCGCGACGAGGCCCGCGCCAAGGCGGCCGGCAATCCCGAGGCGGCCGACGTCGACCTCGACTACATCCGCGCCCTCGAGTACGGCATGCCCCCCGCCGGCGGCATGGGCATGGGCATCGACCGCCTTGTCATGTTGCTCGCCGGCGTCGAGAGCATCCGTGAGGTCATCCTGTTCCCGACGCTTCGACCCGAGGTCGGGTTGACCGAGGACGACTTCGCCTGAATCGTCAGGCGACCGCGCCTTCGGCCTGCTCTTGCTCGCCGGCGCGCCGGGCCAAGGCCAACGCGGCGACGACGGCGGCCACCGCCGACCCGACGAGCAGCAGCCAACCGATCGCGGAGTGCACCCGAAAGCGCTCTTGATAGATCAGAACTCCGAGGGTGATGCCGGCGATCGGCTCGAGGCCGGTGATGGCCGGCAGCGACGCGGCCAGGCCACCGGCCTGATAAGCGGACTGTTGCAGGAACGCGCCGCTGGTGATGGTGACGACCAACGCCCACGTCTCCCAGTTGAGGAACAGCGAGATGAGGCCAGCGTCGAGTCCGCGAACGACGCCCTTGGTGAGCGCGTCGGTGATGCCGTAGCTGAGCCCGGCGGCCGCTCCGAGCAGCAGCGCACGTGACGCGCCCTGGCGCGAGGCCCCGGTGGCCACCAACGTGATCACCACGGGATACAAGATCACGAGTGCGATGAACCAACGCCTCCCGTCGCCTCGCTCGAGGCCCGCGGTCGGGTCGCCGACGACGAGGAAGCACGCCAGGGCCACGGTGAGCAGCAGCGCCCAGAGCCAGTCCGCCCGCGCCAACCGGCGCCCGGCGAAGCGCGCGCCGAGCGGCAGCGCGAAGAGCAGCATCGTCACCAGGAGGGGCTGCACCACGATGAGCGTGCCGTACGCGAGCGCCACCGCCTGGGTGAAGTAGCCGCAGGCGTCGAGACCGAACCCGGCCAACCACATCGGTTGCTTGAAGAGACGGGTGATGAGACTGGCCCGCAGCGCGTCGTGATCGGGCACCGTCGACGCCGCTCGCTGCTGCAGCACCGAAGCGCACGCGAACATGAACGCAGCGAGCAGGGCCAGCACCGCGGCAACCAGCATGAACTGGGGAGAGTAGCGTCGGCGTCCGATGTCGGAGCCGATCACCGTGCACGTTCGCCGCGAGTCGCCGATCATGATCGTCACGATCGACCGGCCCGAGGTGCGCAACGCCGTCGATCGCCCGACCGCGGCGGCGTTGGCCGAGGCCTTCCGCGAGTTCGAACGGGATGACGATCTCTTCGTCGCTGTGCTTGACCGGAGCAGGCGGGACGTTCTGCGCCGGCGCCGACCTGAAGGCCGTCGCAACCGGACGGGGCAACCGGGTCACCCCCGAAGGTGACGGTCCGATGGGACCCACGCGGATGCAGCTGAGCAAACCGGTCATCGCTGCCGTCGAAGGTCACGCTGTGGCCGGCGGACTCGAGCTCGCGGTGTGGTGCGACCTGCGTGTGGCCGCGGCGGACGCCGTGTTCGGCGTGTACTGCCGACGATGGGGGGTGCCGCTGATCGACGGCGGAACGGTCCGGCTCCCGCGGCTGCTCGGCCACAGCCACGCGCTGGACCTGATCCTCAGCGGCCGGGGTGTGTCCGGCGAGGAAGCGCGCACTGATGGGTCTCGCCAACCGGATCGTCGAACCGGGAAGCGCCCTGGACGCGGCGATCGAGCTGGCGCGAGCAGATCGCCGGTTTCCCACAGGGCTGCATGCGCTCGGACCGCATGTCGTCGTACGACGCAATGGGACCTCGCCTTCGACGCCGCCATGCGGAACGAGACGGAGCTGGGCCAGGCCGTGATCGCGTCGGGTGAAACCGCCGAGGGTGCGGCCCGTTTCGCCGAGGGAGCGGGTCGCCACGGCGGCTTCGATTGACCGCGGACATCCGGTTGTCGTACCCGCGAGGCGCACTAGCGTGAGCGCGCATGTGTGGCAGGTTCGTGGCGGCGTCGCCGCCGGATGAGATCGCGCGTTACTTCGACGCCGAGGCACCCGAGGCAGCACTAGAGCCGAACTACAACGTCGCGCCGACGAACGACGTGTACGCGGTGCTCGAGGACGGCAGCGCTCGGAAGGTCGAAGCACTGCATTGGGGCCTGGTGCCGTTCTGGGCCAAGAGCCTGTCGATGGGCAACAAGATGATCAACGCGCGCGCCGAGACGGTCGCGACCAAGAACGCGTACCGGCACGCCTTCAAGAAGAAGCGGTGCATCATCCCGGCCGACGGCTTCTTCGAGTGGAAGGTGATCCCAGGGCAGAAGGCGAAGCAGCCGTACTTCATCCACCGCAACGACGGTGAGCCCATGGCGTTCGCCGGGCTCTGGGAAGTGTGGCGTGACCCGGACAACCCCGATGAAGAGGTGCACAGTTGCTGCATCATCACCGGCCTGCCGAACGAGAAGGTCAGCGAGGTGCACGACCGGATGCCCGTGATGTTGCCTCCTTCGGCGTGGGACACCTGGCTCGACCCGGAGCAACAGGACATCGAAGCGCTCGGCAAGCTCTTGGTACCGGCACCGGCTTCGATCATCGAGCTCTATCCGGTGAGCACCGAAGTCAACAACGCGCGCAACAAAGGGCCGCACCTGATCGACGCCATCGACCCGGGTGATGCTCTGAAGTCGAGTGTTGAAGGGCAGCCGAAGGACGAGGGCTCGAAGCGTTGACGGCCACCTTCCGGCGGCGGCTCGACAATCTCCTCCTTCGCTGGCAGGCGAGATTCGACAGCGAGTGGTCGGACCGAACGTTGCCGTGGATCGTGGCGCTGGCGTTGTTCATCCTGTTGGCCGCGCTCTCCTTGGCGCGGGCCCGGTCGCTCGACGGAACGCAGGACTTGTCGATCTACACCCAGGCGGCGTGGCTCATCCGCCAGGGTCTGGCGCCCAACGTCACGTTCGGCGACGCACCCGGGCACCTCATGGCACAGCAGGCGGCGTTCGCGTTCTACCCGATGACCGGTGTCAACTTCGTGCTGCCGATCATCCCGGGCCTCCTGGTGTTGCAGTCGGCGGCCTTGTCGCTCGCGGTCGTGCCGCTGTGGCGGATCGGCCGCCGCTTGGCCAACCTGCGCGTCGGGGCCGTCGCCACGCTGGTGTTCGTCTACGCGGTCTATCCGGTGATGCACAACCTGAACCTCGACGGGTTCCACCCCGAGGTGGTCGCGGTGCCGGCGTTGCTGTGCGCGTTCTACTTTGCCGAGACGGACCGTTGGCGGTGGTTCGCGGTCTTCTCGGTGCTGGTGGTGACCTGTCGCGCCGATCTCGGTTTGGTGATCGCGGGCATGGGTCTGCTGTTCGCCGTCGAGGGCAAGCGACGCAAGGGTGCGATCGTCGTCGTGCTGGCGCTCGGGTACACGCTGGCCGCGGTCGTCTGGATACAGCCGCACTTCGGCAACGGCACCTTCCCGCATCTGAGCGTGTTCAGTGAGTTCGGCGACTCACCGGGATCGGTGGCGTGGGGCATGTTGGTGCATCCCTTCGACGTGCTCGGCCGGCTCACCAGCGAACAGAACTTCAATCTGCTCGTCACGTTGCTCGCGCCCGTGGTGTTCCTGCCGGTGCTGGCACCGCGTTACCTCCTGCCGGTCGTTCCGCTGCAGGTGCTCTACATGGTCGCTGACGTTCCTCGCGAGGCGGTGTTCGGTCAGCAGACGGTGGCGATCACCGCGTTCGTCTTCATCGCCAGTGCCTTCGCGTTGAGCCGGATCGGTCGGATGGGCGTCGAGAAGGTTCATGTCGACCATCGAGTACTTGCCGCGTTGCTCTTGGCCGGTTGCGTGTTCTTCATACGTGATGCCGCCAGCTCGCCCTATCGAGAACCGTGGGACTGGGGCGCGCAGGACGCGGCCGACGGCGCACGGATCGATGCCAACGATCAGATACCGCGTGACGCCGCCGTGCGGGCGTCGCCGTCGATGCTCCAGCTGCTCGCCGAACGCGAACGTCTCTACGTGCTCGACACCAGCCAGCCGCTCACCGCCGAGCGAGGCCACGGAGGGTGTCGACACGGTGGTTCTCGACGCCCGCACGATCACGGAATGGTCGGCGGCCGATCGCCAGGTGTTCTACGACGGCATGGCGGCCGAGGGCTTCAAGGTCACGGTGAACGAGCAGGGGATCGTCGTCTTCGCGGAATCGGACGCGGAGCCGGCCAGCGCTCCGAGCTAGGGCGACGCCTCGTCAGGCGAGGGCGGTGGTGCCGAGCGCCTGGCGGAGCGAGTCCGCGGCCTCGTCGAGCAGCGCGGCGTCGGGATCCTTCACGGCGTTGGCGAAGTCGAGGTCGTGCACGCCTCGGATGGGGACCACGTGCAGATGCACGTGGGGCACCTCGAGCCCGGCGATCATCAGACCCACCTTGGCGGGGGAGAAGATCTCTTGCTGCGCGACCGCGATCCGCTTGGCCACCACGGTCAGATGGGCGGCCACGTCGTCGTCGAGATCGATCCAATGGTCGACCTCGGCGATGGGCACGACGAGCGTGTGCCCCGGCTGCAGCGGATTGATCGAGAGAAACGCCACGCAGAGGTCGTCTCGCCACACGAAGCGCCCGGGTAACTCGCCGTCGATGATGCGGGTGAAGAGCGTGGGCATCTGAGGATCGTAGGCTTGGGCGCAGTGTCCACGCCCACGACTGCTCCGAACGAGGATCGGATCCTGACGGTTCCGAACGTCATCACGTTCGTTCGTCTGCTCTGCCTGCCGGTCTATCTCTGGCTGCTACTGGGTCTCGACAATCGGGCCGCCGCCGCTGCGCTTCTCGCCGTGCTGGGCGCGACCGATTGGGTCGACGGCTACATCGCCCGCCACTTCAACCAGGTGTCGAACCTCGGCAAGGTGCTCGATCCGGTCGCGGATCGCTTCCTGTTCTTCGTCGGCGTCGGCGGCATCCTCATCGTCGACGGCGCACCGCGGTGGTTCTCGATCATCGTGCTGGTGCGCGAGGTGCTCGTCGGCGCCGCGACCGTGCTGCTGGCCATGCTGGGTGCCAAGCGAATCGACGTCACCTGGTTCGGCAAGGCCGGAACGTTCGGGCTCATGTTCGCCTTTCCGCTGTTCCTCTGGGGCTCCGGCCAGAACGGGTTCGATCCGGCCTGGGTGCTCGGCTACGTGGCCGGGATCCCCGGCCTCGTCCTCTCGCTCTATGCCGCGGCCCTGTACGTGCCGATGGGGATGCGGGCACTCCGCGAGGGCCGCGCCGCACGGAACGCGGCGCCGGCGACATGAGGCCGGGTTCGAGGCCCGGTTGGATAGGTTCGAACTGATGCAAGCGAACGGATGGCTGAAATGAAGGCGGTGATCATGGCGGGCGGTGAGGGCACCCGGCTGCGCCCACTCACGTCGAACGTGCCCAAGCCGATGCTGCCGCTCGTCAATCGCCCGATGATGGAACACGTCATCGACCTCTTGAAGCGCCACGGCATCGACGAGATCGTCGTGACGGTCGCCTTCCTGGCCAACACCATCCGTACGTACTTCGGTGACGGCTCGGAGTTCGGCGTGCACATCGAGTACGCGTCCGAGGAATCGCCCCTCGGAACGGCCGGCTCGGTGCGCAATGCGATGCAGCACCTGACCGAACGCTTTCTCGTCATCTCCGGCGACGTGCTGACCGACATCGACCTCGGTCGGATCATCGACTTCCACGACGAGAACAAAGCGCTTGCCACCATCGGCTTGGTCCATGTCGAGAACCCGCTCGAGTTCGGCATCGTGATCGCTCGCGAGGACGGGTCGATCGAGCGCTTCCTCGAGAAGCCGACCTGGGGCCAGGTCTTCAGCGACACGATCAACACCGGGATCTTCGTGCTCGAACCCGAGATCTTCGATTACATCGAGGCCGATCGATCCGTCGACTTCTCGAGCGACGTGTTCCCCCGCCTGCTCGAGGACGAGCGGCCCCTGTTCGGTGCGGTCGCCGAGGGCTACTGGGAGGACGTGGGCACGCTCGAGGCCTACGTGGGGGCCCACAAGGACATCCTCGATGCCAAGGTCCACGTCGAGATCCCCGGATTCGAGGTGCGTCCCGGTGTCTGGCTGGGTGAGGGCGCCGAGGTCCACCCGGGGGCCGAGATCGACGGCCCGGCCGTGGTCGGCGACAACTGCCGGATCGAAGACGGCGCCCGCTTGGCGGCCTACAGCGTGCTCGGAGCCAACGTGCGTGTCCGCGGCGAGGCGTCTCTCGAGCGCACCGTCGTTCACGACAACGCCTACCTGGGCGAAGCCGTACGGCTCCGAGGCACCGTCGTGGGCCGGTCGTGCGATCTGCGCAACGGTGTTCGCACCGAAGAAGGTGTGGTGCTGGGCGACGAATGCTTCGTCGGCGAAGATGCGTTGCTCGCCGCGGGCGTCAAGGTCTACCCGTTCAAGACGGTCGAGGCCGGTGCGATCGTGAACAACTCCTTGGTGTGGGAGTCGCGTGGTGCGCGCAGCCTGTTCGGACGAGCCGGTATCGCCGGTCTCGCGAACGTGGACATCACGCCCGACCTCGCGGTGAAGGTGGCCATGGCCTACGGCAGCACCCTGAAGAAGGGCCAACGCGTCATCACGTCACGCGACTCGAGTCGTTCGGCGCGCATGCTCAAGCGCGCCATCATGGCCGGGCTCAACGCGGTCGGTGTCGACGTCGAGGACCTCGAGGTCGCGCCGGTTCCAGTCACGCGGTTCATCATTCGTCGTCCGGCCGACGCGGGCGGGCTCACCGTTCGACTCGTCGCCGGCGATCCGCAGTCGGTCATCATTCGGTTCTTCGATCCAGACGGACTCGATCTGACCGAAGACGCCCAACGCAAGATCGAACGACTCTTCAGCCGTGAAGACTTCCGCCGCGTGTTCCCCGGCGAGATCGGTGACATCGGGTTCGCACCGCGCGCCCTCGAGCACTACGCCACCGCGCTCGAGTCAACGGTCGACATCGAGCGGATACGCGCCGCGCAGTTCAAGGTGGTCATCGACTACGCCTGCGGCTCGACATCGCTCGCCATGCCGAACGTGCTCGCGAAGCTGGGCCTCGACGTACTCGCGGTGAACCCGTTCATCTCCACCGCCGGAGTGATGGGCGACGACCTCCACGGCAACGCGGAACGCGTGGCTGACCTGGTGCGATCCTCGGGATCGCACCTCGGCGCGGTCATCGATCCCGACGGCGAACGTCTGTTGTTGATCGACGATGCCGGTCACCTGTTGAGCGACACCGAAGCACTGCTGGCGTTGCTCACCTTGTTGCCATCCAAGCTCAACGGCGACCGCGTCGCGCTGCCGGTGTCGACGACGCGACAAGTCGAGCAGCTGTTGGCGCCCTCGGGCGTGAGCGTGTTGTGGACCAAGCTCTCGGGCCCCGCCTTGATGGCGGCGGCGGGGGAGCCGGGTGTCGGCTTCGCGGGAAGTCAACAAGGCCGATTCATCCTGCCGGAGTTCTTGCCCGGATTCGACGCGTCGGCCACCTTCGTGAAGGTGCTCGACCTGTTGGCCTTCCACGAGACGCGTCTGTCCGACGTCGTCGGGTCGCTGCCGCGGGTGCACGTCGTGCACGAGACGGTCGTGACGCCGTGGGATCAGAAGGGCGCGGTGATGCGGTCGCTCATGGAGCAGAGCAAGGATCGCGAGGTCGAGCTCGTCGACGGCGTCAAGGTCATGCACGAGGACGGGTGGGCGCTGGCCCTGCCCGATCCGGAGGAGCCGTACACCCACATCTGGGCCGAAGGTTCGAGCGACGCCGACGCCCGCCGGCTGGCCCAGGAGTACGCCCGTCGCATCCGGCAAATGGTGCGTTGATGGAGCCGGGCCGAAAAGGGCCCTGTTTTGTGCCAGCAGCTGGCGATGCTCGGCCGATTGTCGCCGGGTCGTGGAAGCAAGGCTAACTTTCGGGGCCATGGATTTCCCGGAGGACCTGCGCTACTCGACCGACCACGAATGGGTCCGGGTCGAGGACGGTCGGGTGCGCGTCGGCATCACCGACTACGCGCAGGACGCACTGGGCGATGTGGTGTACGTCGAGGTCCCTGACGTCGGTGTGGCCGTGGCCGCCAACGCGAAGGTGAGCGAGGTCGAGTCCACCAAGTCGGTGAGCGACATCTATGCCCCGGTGTCGGGCACAGTGGTCGAGGTGAACGCCGATCTGGCCGACGGTCCCGAACGGCTCAACGAGGACCCGTATGGTGAGGGTTGGATCTGTGTGATCGAACCGTCCGATCTGTCCGAGGTCGACGGACTCATGGCGGCCGCGGCATACCGCGAGCTCGTCGAGGGCTAGGAGCCACGCCCTGATGGCCGACGTGTTCTGCAACAACTGCGGCCACCGGAACCCTTTGGGTTCCAACTTCTGCTCGTCCTGTGGAGCGGTGCTCGAAACCCAGGCCGCGGAGAACACGACGATCACCTTCCATCCGACGGCGCCGACTGACCCCACCGACGACGAAGTGTCGGTCGAGCTCGACGAGGTGCCCGAGGAGATCGCGGTCCTCGTCGTCAAGCGGGGTCCGCAAGCCGGCTCACGATTCGCTCTCGATTCGCCGGTGACCACCGCCGGCCGCCATCCCGAGAGCGACATCTTCCTCGACGACATCACGGTCTCCCGCCGGCACGCCGAGATCGAACGTCGAGGTGAGGGCTATGTCGTGCGCGATGTGGGCTCGCTGAACGGCACCTATCTCAATCGGGAGCGAATCGAAGAAGCGGCTCTCGAGAACGGTGACGAGGTGCAGATCGGCAAGTTCAAGCTGGTGTTCTTCCTCGGCACGGGACACACTGCGTAACCGTCATGCCAGACCGCGCCCATTTGTCGATCGGTGAGGTCCTCAACCTCCTCCAAGAGGAGTTTCCGGACATCACCATCTCCAAGATCCGGTTCCTCGAGAGTCAGGGTCTGCTCGACCCCGAACGCACCCCGTCGGGTTACCGCAAGTTCTACGACGGCGACATCGAGCGACTGCGTTGGATCCTTCGCCAACAGCGCGAGAACTTCCTGCCGTTGAAGGTGATCAAGGACCGCTTGGCCGCCGGCGAACTCGACGGCCCGACGCCCGCCAATGGCGCCACGCTCACGTTGGCCGCGGCTCCGAGCGAGGACCACGACGGCCAAGAGGCCACGGCGGTCGCGCCGGTGCGTTCTCGCGAGCCGACCGCACCGCGACGCGCCAAGCGCAAGCCGAGCTCGCTGCTCGACGTGACCGACACATCGGTGAGCATGTCGCTCGAGGAGTTGGTCAACGCGACCGGCCTCAGCCCGCGAGCCATCGCGGAGCTGGAACGGTACGGGCTCCTGTCCAGTCGCGACCTCGGCGATGTCACCTTCTACGACGACGACGCGCTGCTGACGGCCCGGCTCTCGGCCACGTTCATGCGCCACGGCGTCGAGCCCCGTCACATCCGCATGTACAAGGTCGCGGCGGAGCGCGAAGCCAGTGTGTTCGAACAGCTCGTGTTGCCGATGCTGAAACAACGCAATCCCGGCACACGCCAGGAGGCGATCGAGCTGTTGGGCGAGCTCAGCGATCTGGGTGACCAGTTGCGGGCCTCGATGCTGCGCCAGGCACTGCGCGAGTACCTCGGCCCGACCTGACTGTGCCCGAGCCTGCCGTCGCCGACGTGCTCATCGCACGCGGTGAGCTTCGCGAGGGAGTCGAGCGCCTCGCGGCGGAGGTGTCGGCTGCCTACGAGGACGACGTCGTGCTGGTCGCGGTGCTGAAGGGCAGCATGATCTTCCTGGCCGACCTGGTGCGCGCCCTGACGATCCGGCCGACCGTGGACTTCCTCGCCATCTCTCGGTACGAGCCCGACAGCGGCCGCGTGCGGTTGGTGAAGGATCTCGACACCGACATCACCGACCGGCACGTGTTGCTCGTCGAGGACATCGTCGACACCGGGCTCTCGCTCGGCTTCCTGCTCGGCGAGCTCGGACGTCGGAACCCGGCTTCGCTCGAGGTGTGCACGCTGCTCGACAAGAGCGCGCGCCGCATCCTGCCCACGCCGCTCGCCTTCGTCGGCTTCGAGGTGCCCGACGTCTTCGTGCTCGGCTACGGACTCGACTTCGCCGGCCGCTATCGCAACCTCGATGTCATCGTCGCCGGCGACCTCGCGGTGCTGACCGCGGATCCCGACGCCTATGTGGACCAGCTCTACGGCTGATCGGGCCGCTGATTCCCCAGGTCAGCCCCGGCGCAGCCGGAGTCGGGGAGAGGTAGGGTGCTGCCGATGGTCGAGATGGAGCTCGTCGCGGTCCGCATCGAGCTGCCGGGCAACACTCCCGTGGTGTTGCTACGCGAGATGAGCGGGCAAGGCCGGCTGTTGCCGATCTTCATCGGGCAGCCCGAGGCCACCGCGATCGCGTTCGCCATCGATGGCGTGCTCACACCCCGGCCGATGACGCACGACCTCATGAAGAACCTGCTCGACGAGCTCCACGCGACCGTCGACCGGATCGTGGTCACCGAACTGGCCGAGGGCACCTTCTTCTCCGAGATCCACGTGACCGCGACGGGCCGCCCGCATCGCATCTCGAGTCGGCCCTCGGACGCCATCGCCCTCGCGCTGCGGATGGGCTGTCCGATCTTCGCCGAGGACGACGTCTCTGGCCGAAGCCGGCCTGATCGACGAGCCCGACGACGAAGAGCCCGAAGAGGTCGTCGAGAAGTTCCGCGAGTTCATCGACAGCGTGAATCCCGACGATTTCGCCTCCTGACCCAACCCTCGACGTGAGGATGACGGTGAGATGCAGGGTTCTGACCAGCAGTTTTGGAAATCATCGTAGAACTGCTCGTTGACGTGCCGAGCTGCCCTGCTTACGCTGTCGAACGCTCACAACGGCGTAATTCCGTCGATGTGAGCCTGATCTTCACGCCGAACTCTGCTAGCTGCGAACCTCTGCTGGACGGTCACCCGGGCGAGATCGACCTCGAGGAGGCAGGGATGGCCAGAGGCAACACGCAAGACGGGCTTCAGCGGCGCGGAGACGGCGGAGATCGTCGGCATCACCTATCGCCAGCTCGACTACTGGGCGCGTACCGACCTGGTGCGCCCGTCGCTCGAGGACGCGAAGGGGAGCGGGTCCCGGCGGCGCTACAGCTACCACGACCTGCTCGAGCTGAAGGTCATCAAGAACCTGCTCGACGCCGGCATCCGGCTCGAGAGCGTCCGCGACGTGTTCATCTACCTCGCGCGAGCACCTCGGCGAGGACGTCACCCGGGCGAACCTCGTGATCCAGGGCAACACGTCGGTCGTCATCCAGAACGACGGCGACCTGATCGATCTGGTGAAGAAGGGCCAGGGCGTGCTCAACATCCTGCCGCTCGCCGGCGTGAAGGACGATCTCGACGCCAGCATCCATCGAGCTGCAGCCACAGGGCGAGGGCGCGACGGTCACTCGGTTGGCCAGCGGCGGGTGACCGCGCTGACCGCTGATCCTCCGCCTGCCCCTCAGGCCCGACCGCGTTGCCGCACGACGCGGTCGAGTTCGCCCACAACAGCGAGCGCCAGTTCGCCAAGCTGCTCGACTTCTACGGGATCGAGTGGCAGTACGAGCCGCACACGTTCGTGCTCGAGCACGATCCGCGGGGCAATCCGCTCGAAGCCTTCAGCCCGGACTTCTTCCTGCCGGCCTACGACCTCTACATCGAGATCACCACGCTCAAGCAGAAGCTGGTGACGAAGAAGAACCGCAAGGTCCGCAAGCTCCAGGAGCAGCACCCGGAGCTCGAACGTCACGATCCTCTATCAGCGTGACTACCTGAACCTGCTGGTGAAGTACGGGCTCGAGTCGCCCGAACAGCTCGCCGGCTACGGCGATGTGGCGACGCTCGGCCGAGCAGGGGGACAGCCTCCTGGCCCTCGGCATCTTCGAGCGTCCGGCCACCAGCTAGCCGCACCTCGCGCCGTCGCGTCGCCGGCCGAGTTCTTCCGTTCCTGCAACCCCGTCCTACCTGGTCAGGGGACTGTCCACCCCTGAAGATTGAATGGCATTCATACTTTGAACGTGGTTCAACTCACCGTCGTCCCAGATGACCGCCGCGAGCGGGCTCGCGAGGAAAAACGCCTGCGCTTCCTCGGCGCGGCCAGCAGCGTGATCGGCGAGCGGGGGCTGTCGGGCTCACGATGCAGGCGGTCGCCGAGCGGCTCGACTGCGCGGTCGGGACGATCTACACGTACTTCTCGTCGAAGGCGGCCCTGTTGGCCGCCCTACAGGCGGAGGCCGTGCGGACGCTGTTGGGGTCGTACGCCACGGCCCGGGAGACCTGGGACCCGGCGCTCGACGACGAGGAGCTCGACGAGGCGTTGGCGGCGCTGGTGCACCTGCAGGGCTTCGGCGCCTTCTTCTGTTCGGCCGCCGTCGTGTTCCGGGACGAGTTCGAGCTGCAGCGGCTGTTGCTGACCGAGCGACCGCCGGGGGTCGTGCCGGAGGAGCTGCGCCAGGCGATGCCCGTGGTGGTGCGGCTGACGGAGGTGCCGCGGGCGCTGCTCGACGACGGGCGTGGCCGCGGGGGCACTCGAGGACGGCGACAACCTCGATCGCGTGGTGCGGTGGCTCGCCGCGCTCGACGGGGTGCTCTTGCTCGACAACCTGAGTGGTGTCGACCGGCATCTGTTCCGCGGCCCAGCACCATGGCCGGGCGCTGACCGCCGACCTCCTCACGGGCTGGGGTGCCGATCGGGCCGACGTCGAAGTGGCGGCGTCCCACGTGGACCGTCTGGTCGCGCTCGGGCCGCCGGCGCCCCCGCCGACCGGTCCCGGGTTCGACTGAGTCCCCGCTTGCTCGCCGTCGGACCTTTCGGGCCGAATTCCGGGCGACGATGTCGAGAACTCGGGGCCTGCTCCGTCCCAGGGGTGCATCCGGCCGGCAGGGCCGACGTCACACGAGGAGAACACCATGGCCAAGTACCTGTTGCTCAAGCACTACCGAGGCGCGCCGGCGCCCGTCAACGACGTCCCGATGGACCAGTGGAAGCCCGACGAGGTCGAGGCCCACATCCAGTTCATGAACGACTTCGCCGCTCGGCTCGAGAGCAGCGGCGAGTTCATCGACGGACAGGCGCTGTCGCCCGACGGCGTGTGGGTCCGCTACGACGGCGAGGGGCGGCCGCCGGTGACCGACGGCCCGTTCGCCGAGACGAAGGACCTGATCGCGGGATGGATGGTGATCGACGTCGACAGCTACGAGCGAGCGATCGAGCTCGCCGGTGAGCTGTCGGCCGCACCCGGGGCCGGCGGCGAACCGATCCACGAATGGCTGGAGGTCCGACCCTTCCTGGCCGCGCCGCCCACCGTCACCCAGTGACCGTGGACGACGTCGAGCTCCGCGAGCTCGTCCCGCGGGTCTTGAGCGTCCTCGTCCGTCGCGGTGCAGACTTCGCGACGGCCGAGGACGCCGTGCAAGAGGCGCTCATCCGGGCGCTCGCCGCGTGGGGGGACGAGCTGCCCGCCGACCCCACGGGGTGGCTCATCACGGTCGCGTGGAGAGCCTTCCTCGACATGACGCGGTCGGACGCCGCGCGCCGCGACCGAGAGGTCCGATTCGACACCGAACCGCCGGCCGGCGCGATCCCGAGCGCCGACGACACGCTGCGCCTCTACTTCCTGTGCGCGCACCCCGATCTGACGTCGTCGTCGGCGGTCGCGTTGACCCTCCGAGCCGTGGGTGGCCTCACCACCCGCCAGATCGCGCAGGCCTACCTCGTGCCCGAGCCCACCATGGCGCAGCGCATCAGCCGCGCCAAGCGCATGGTCAGTCGGGCCGGTGTCGATCGTCCCGGCGACGTGCGCACGGTGATGCGGGTGCTGTACCTCGTCTTCAACGAGGGCTATTCCGGCGACGTCGATCTCGCGGCCGAGGCGATCCGACTGACCCGGCAGCTGGCCGCCTTGGTGGACGACCCCGAGGTCCACGGGTTGCTCGCCCTGATGCTCCTGCACCACGCCCGCCGCCGCAGCCGCACCCGACCGGACGGAAGCATCGTGCCGCTCGCCGATCAGGACCGCAGCCAGTGGGACACCGGGCTCATCGCCGAGGGAATCGACATCGCACAAGCCGCGCTCGCGCGCGATCAGCTCGGCGAATACCAGGCGCAAGCGGCGATCGCCGCGCTCCATGCCGACGCGCCGCGCGTCGAGGAGACCGACTGGGTCCAGATCGTGGAGTGGTACGACGAGCTGCTCCGGTTCGCCGACACGCCGATCGTCCGGCTCAACCGTGCGGTCGCAGTCGGCGAGGCCGACGGCGCGCCCGCAGGACTGGCGGCACTGGCCGAGGTCGACGAACACGTCCCGCGGCGCGAAGCGGTCGCCGCGTACCTCCACGAGAAGAACGGCGATCTCGAACTCGCGGCCCGCCTCTATGCCGACGCCGCTCGCAACGCACCCAACCTCGCAGAACGCGACCATCAGACGCGCCAAGCAGCGCGACTCAACCAGCACCTGCAACACCACCGATGACCTCGGCGCGGCACTAGATGTCGACCGGTTGGGGCTCGACGACGACCTCGGCTTCGGCCAGCTGTTCGAGGGCCTTGGTCTCGAGCCGGTACGGACGGGCGTAGTACACGAGTTGGTCGAGCGGGTACCACATGCCGATCCACGCGGTGACCATGAAGAGCCCGTCGGCGAAGAACACGATCGACCACGTCGACGTGAAGTGATCGCGCACGACCTGCTGGCCGATGAGCGACAGGATCAGGATCATCAGCCCGATCACGAGGGCCCCGGATCCGTCGCGATGGATCGAGCGGATCTCGTTGCCGTTGTAGCGCCGCCGCCGTGTGCAGAAGCTGGCCACGGCCCGTTGCATCTTGGGCTCGAGGTCCGGAGTGATCTCCTCGGCGGGCAGCTGCACCCGCAACCGCACCGGGCGCCGGCGAAATTGTCCCTTCAGTTCGTCGGGGTGCTGAAGGCGCAGCACGATCTCGTGCAGCTTCGGTCTCCGGCCCGCGAGTGCCTACGTCCATCTCTGATTTCTTAGCTCCCGCGATGCCAGATCCGGGTGATACCGGTCGACGGTGGTTTGCGTTGTCACACAGCGCTGCCAGAATGCCGGGAGCCTGGGGAGGTAGGAAGCATGCTGGCTCGGATCTCTGGTTGGAGTTATCGGCGCCGTTGGCTGACGCTCATCCTGTGGGTGGTCGCGCTGATCGGTTTCAACGCCGTCGCCGGCGCGGTGGGCACGGCCTTCGAGAACAGCTTCTCGCTACCGGGCACGGAGTCGAACGATGCGTTCACCATCTTGCGCGAGTCCGATCCTGGACGAGCGGGTGACAGCGCTGACGTGGTGTTCAAGGTGCAGGAGGGCGTGAACCAACCAGCGGTGCAAACGCGCATGGAGCAGCTGTTCGCCGATGTCGCGACCGTCCCCACCGTGACCGGAGTGCAGGACCCGTACACCGCAGCCCAGCTCGGTCCGGGTGCCCAACAGATCTCGCAGGACGGCACCATCGCATTCGCGCGTGTGCAGTACTCCGAGCAAGCGGGTGACGTCGCGGTCGAGAACGTCGACAAGGTCAAGGACCTGGCCGCTGACGCGCAGACCGATCTGCGCGCCCAAGACCCGAGCGCGCAGGTCGAGGTGGGCGGCTTCGTCGTGTCGGCCACCGAACAATCCCAACCCGGCTTGGTCGAGCTGATCGGTCTCGTCGCCGCCATGATCATCCTGCTCATCACCTTCGGTTCCGTCCTGGCCATGGGTCTGCCGCTCGTCGTCGCGATCTTCGGTATCGGTGTGGGTCTGGCGCAGCTCACCTTGCTCACCCACGTGCTGAACACGCCGCAGTTCGCTCCACAGCTGGCGTCGATGATCGGCATCGGTGTGGGCATCGACTACGCGCTCTTCATCGTGACGCGCTATCGCCACGAACTGCACGAGGGCGCGACGCCCGTTCGGGCGAACACCGTCGCCATGAACACCGCGGGTCGGGCCGTGCTCTTCGCGGGCATCATCGTCGTGATCTCGATGCTCGGTCTGCTCCTGATGGGATTTCAGTTCATCGAAGGCGTGGCCGTCGGCGCGGCATGTGTCGTGCTCATGACCATGCTCAGCTCCGTCACGCTGCTGCCTGCGCTCCTCGGCTTCGCGGGCACGAACATCGACAAATGGCATGTGCCGCTCTTCTCCAAGCGCGAGAGCGGCGGCGAGGGCTCGTGGTGGTACCGCTGGAGTCGAGTGGTGCAGAAGCACGCCGTGCTGACGGCCATGGCCAGCCTCGTGCTGCTGCTGGTGCTGGCCGTGCCGTTCCTGTCGATGCGGCTGGGTGTGTCGGATGCGGGCAACAACCCGGAATCGTTCGGCACCCGACGCGCCTACGACCTGCTGGCGGAAGGCTTCGGTCCCGGATTCAACGGCCCGTTCATCCTCACCGCGCGGATCGACACTCCGGACGATCTGCAGGCGCTCGGCGAGCTGAGCAACACGCTGGCCGGGACGCCCGACGTCGCCACCGTGTCGCCCCCGATCCCGAACGCGGACCAGACCGTCGCCGTCATCTACCTCAACCCGGTCAGCTCGCCACAGGACGAAGCGACCGACCAACTGCTCGACAACATTCGCCACAAGGTCATCCCCGAGACGATGAGCGGTACGGATGTCGCCGTGAAGGTCGGCGGTCTCACGGCGGTCATGGACGACTTCAGCAAGCAGGTCGCCGATCGTCTCCCGATCTTCTTCCTCGTGGTGATCGGCCTTTCGTTCCTGTTGCTGATGGTGGTGTTCCGCTCGATCCTCGTGCCGCTGAAGGCGGCGATCATGAACCTGCTGTCGATCGCCGCGGCGTACGGAGTGATCGTGGCCATCTTCCAGTGGGGGTGGGGTGCGAACATCATCAACATCGGACGACCTGGCCCGATCGAGTCCTGGGTCCCGATCATGCTCTTCGCGATCCTGTTCGGTCTGTCGATGGACTACGAGGTGTTCCTGCTGTCGCGCATCCGCGAGGAGTACGCCGCTCACGGTGACAACGCCGCTCGCGGTGGCCAATGGGCTGGCGCGCACGGCGCGGGTGATCACCGCGGCCGCCGCCATCATGATCACGGTGTTCCTGGCCTTCGCCTTCGGTGGCGACGTCCGCGCCCTCAAGCTGTTCGCCATCGGCCTGGCCGTCGCGGTGCTTCGTCGACGCCACCATCGTGCGCATGGTGCTCGTGCCCTCGACGATGGAGCTGCTCGGCAAGGCCAACTGGTGGATGCCGCACGGGCTCGATCGGATCCTGCCCAAGATCTCGATCGAACACGAGCCGACCGATGTCGACCTCACCTCCGCGGAGGAGCGCGAGCCGGCCGGCGTGGGATGACTAGCCTGCGCGGTCGATGTCGGACTCCTTGAAGTACTCGCCGCTCGACGCCGCGCACCGTGCCCTCGACGCGAAGATGGTGCCGTTCGGCGGCTGGGACATGCCCTTGAACTATCCCGACGGCACGTTGGCCGAGCACCGGGCCTGCCGCCACGAAGCCGTCGCCTTCGATGTGAGCCATCTCGGCACGGTGCGCGTCCTGGGCCCGGGTGCGCTCGATGCCCTCCAGATGGCCCTGACCAATGACCTGAACAAGGTGGAACCGGGCCGGGCCCAATACACCCACCTGCTCGACCCCGACGACGCGTCGGTCCTCGACGACATCATCGTGTGGTGGATCGACCACGATCATTTCGACGTGATGCCCAACGCGTCGAACACCGACCGCGTGACCGGCGCGCTGGCCGATGCCGCGACCGGCGACGTCCACATCGAAGACGTCACCGCTCGACGAGCCATCATCGCCATACAGGGCCCGAAAGCACGCCAGAAACTCGCCATGGTCAGCGAAGGCGCGGCGGCGGTGAAGCGCTTCCACGTCGGAGGAGTGCTATGGGGCGACGTGCCGCTCGTCGTCGCCGGCACGGGTTACACGGGGGAAGACGGCGTCGAGGTATCGATCCCGGCCGATGACGCTCGCGCCTTCTGGGACGCACTGTTGATCGCGGGGATCACCCCCGCCGGCCTTGGTGCCCGCGACACCTTGCGGCTCGAAGCGGGCTTGCCGTTGCACGGCCACGAGCTCGGGCCGGGCATCACGTCATTGCAAGCGGGGCTCGGCTGGGTGGTCAGCTGGACGAAGGGCGACTTCCGCGGCCGTGCCCCACTCGAGGCCGAGAAGGAACGCGGCGCAGCGCGTCCTGCGCGGGCTCGCGACCGAGGGTCGTCGCCCGCCCGCGCGCCGAGCAACCCGTGCTGCGCAACGGCCAACCGGTCGGGGTGGTCACCAGTGGCAACTTCTCGCCTGAGCTGGGCCACGGCATCGCCTTGGCCTTCGTGCCGCCCGACGTGGAGATCGGCGACGAGCTCGCCATCGACGTGCGCGGCACACCGATGCCGGCCACCGTCGTGAAGACCCCGTTCGTCGCCAAGAAGTGATCGAACCTGGTATGATTCCTGCTGCTGGGACGACAGGATCCACACCAGGTTTGTGGGGAGCCGCGGTTCAGTCTTCGTAGGCCTCGAGCGGGGGGCAGGAGCAGAAGACGTTGCGATCGCCGTAGGCCTGGTCGATGCGGCTGACCGGCACCCAGTACTTGTTCTGGCGCAACGCCGACGCGGGATAGGCCGCGAGCTCGCGTGCGTAGGGGTGCGTCCAGTCGTCGGCGCTGACGTCCTCGGCCGGATGGGGTGCGTTGTGCAACGGATTGTCGTCGGCGGGCCACTCGCCGGCTGCGACCCGATCGGCTTCGCCCTTGATCGCGATCATGGCGTCGCAGAACCGATCGAGCTCGGCCTTGCTCTCGGACTCGGTCGGCTCGACCATGAGCGTGCCGGCCACCGGGAACGACATGGTGGGCGCGTGGAAGCCGTAGTCGATCAGCCGCTTGGCCACGTCGTCGACGGTGACGCCCGTGTCCTTCGTCAGCGGGCGAATGTCGACGATGCACTCGTGGGCCACCATGCCGTTCTGGCCCGTGTAGAGGATGGGGTAGTACGGCGACAGTCGCCGAGCCACATAGTTCGCCGACAAAATCGCTGTCTCGGTCGCGGTCAACAGGCCGTCACCACCCATCATCGTGATGTAGGCCCACGAGATCGGCAGGATGCCGGCGGAGCCCCACGGTGCGGCCGAGATCGGTCCGACGCCGGTCGAGGGCCCGGAGCCGTCGACGACCGGGTGGTTGGGCAGGAACGGCGCGAGATGCGCCTTCACGGCGACCGGACCGATGCCGGGACCGCCGCCGCCGTGCGGGATGCAGAACGTCTTGTGCAGGTTGAGGTGCGACACGTCGGCGCCGAACTCGCCCGGCTTGGCCACACCGACGAGCGCGTTGAGGTTGGCGCCGTCGAGGTACACCTGGCCGCCGTGCTCGTGCACGATGGCGCAGATGTCGCGGATCTCGGCTTCGAACACGCCGTGCGTCGACGGGTAGGTCACCATCAGGCACGACAGCTGCGTCGGCGTGTTCGGTGGTCTTGGCCCGCAGATCGTCGAGGTCGACGTTGCCGCCGTCGTCGCACTTACCACCACCACGCGCAAGCCGGCCATCGCCGCGCTCGGCGGCGTTGGTCCCGTGAGCCGACGAAGGGATCAGGCAGACGTCGCGCTCGGTGTCGCCGCGGTCGTGGTGGTACGCGCGGATCGCGAGCAGTCCGGCGAACTCGCCTTGTGATCCGGCGTTCGGTTGCAGCGAGACCGCGTCGTAGCCGGTGATCTCGACGAGCATCTGCTCGAGCTCCTCGACGAGCTGCGTGGTAGCCGCGAGCCTGGTCCGCGGGCGCGAACGGGTGGATGTCGCGCGAACTCGGGCCACGTGACCGGGAGCATCTCGGCTGTGGCGTTCAGCTTCATGGTGCACGAGCCGAGCGGGATCATCGCCCGGTCGAGAGCGATGTCCTTGTCGGAGAGCCGCCGCAGGTAGCGCAGCATCTCGGTCTCGGAGTGGTAGCGGTGGAACGTCGGGTGGGTGAGGAACTCCGAGGTGCGTCGCATCGGACCGGGATGGCGTCTTCGATCGTGAGGTCGAGGTCGTCGATCGAGTCCTGGACCCCGAACGCGGCCCAGACGGCCTCGACCACTTCGCGTGTGGTGGTCTCGTCGAGCGAGACGCCGAGCGTGTCGTCGTCGATGGCGCGCAGGTTGAGGCGCGCTCGCGTGCGCGTGCCGCGATCTCGTCGCCTCGACCCGGCACGCGCACCGTGACCGTGTCGAAGAACGCATCGTGACCACCTCGATGTCCCCACGGCGCAGCCCGGCGGCCAGGATCGACGAGAGGCGATGTACGCGCCGCCGCGATGCGACGCAGGCCATCGGGGCCGTGATAGGTCGCGTACAGCCCGGCGATCACGGCCAGCAGCACCTGTGCGGTGCAGATGTTGCTCGTGGCCTTCTCGCGCCGAATGTGTTGCTCGCGTGTCTGCAACGTCAGCCGATAGGCGGTGCGGCCCTTCGCGTCGACCGACACGCCGACGAGACGACCGGGCAATGTGCGCTTGTGCGCGTCCTTCGTCGCGATGAACGCCGCATGCGGTCCGCCGTACATCAGCGGCACGCCGAAGCGTTGCGAGGAGCCGACCACGACGTCGGCGCCCATCTCACCGGGCGAGCGCAGCAACACGAGGGCCAGCAAGTCGGCCGCGACCGTCGCGAGCGCGCCCGCTTCGTGGGCCCGGGCGATGAGCGGCTCGATGTCGATGACCGGCCGCTCGAACCCGGGTACTGCAGCAGCACGCCGAAGACGTCACCGGCGGCGACGGTCGACTCGATATCGTCCACGACGATCTGGATGCCGAGCGGTTCGGCTCGTGTCTCGATCACCGCGACGGTCTGCGGATGGCAGTCGGGGTCGATGGCGAAGACGTTGCCGGCCTTGTCGTTCAGCCGATGGCACATCGCCATGGCCTCGGCCGCCGCCGTCGCCTCGTCGAGCAGCGACGCGTTGGCCAGCTCCATCCCGGTGAGGTCGGTGACCATCGTCTGGAAGTTGACCAGGGCCTCGAGCCGCCCCTGGGAGATCTCGGGCTGGTACGGCGTGTAGGCCGTGTACCAAGCGGGGCTCTCCAAGACGTTGCGCAGGATCACCGGGGGAGTGATGGTGCCCGAGTAGCCCATGCCGATGAGCGACGTGTACACCTCGTTGCGGTCGGCGATCTCGCGCAGGCGAGCCAGCATCTCCGACTCGGTGACCGCGGTGCCGACGTCGAGTGGCTTGTCGAGTCGAATCGACGCGGGAACGACGGAGTCCACCAGGTCGTCGAGCGACGACAGGCCGAGCGTCGCGAGCATGCTCTGGCGATCGTCGGACTGCGGCCCCACGTGACGCGCGATGAATGCGTCGTGCGCTTCGAGGTCGTGCAACGAGGGTCGGTTGGTCATGGGCTCTCTTCCGCGCGTCGTGGAACGGGATGCCCACGCTGTCGCGGTACCTGAGAGTTTTTGCCCCTTCGGTGAACGGTCGGGGGACCGGCCGTTCGTTTCCAGCGTCGCCTACACCCGCGGTACGGGGGCCTGAGAGATTCCGGGCGGTTGCTCCTTCGGCGTCCACCGGCGTCGTCGGCGGTGGACTCTCCCACGGGTGATGATCGGCCTCGATTGTGCAGGCCAGGCTAGCCTCGGATTTGGCCGCCTTCTCTTCGGCGTGCTTCTGGATCGCCGACATGATGGCCCCGCCGGCCGCGCCGATGAACTGCGGACGATTCTCGGCCACCCACTTCATGGACTCGGCCGGTCGCACGGCTGAGCCCTGGAAGTGCGGCATCACGAACTGTGAGATCAGCTCGTAGGAACGGCGCGTCGCCTCGGGGTTCGCCCATTCGTGCGCCTGGATCAAGAGCGTGCCGAAGCCGCCGTTGCTCTGCTCGATGAGCTCGTCGATCAATGCGATGAGATCGTCCGGTGTACCGATCACGCCGGCGCCGCTGCTGTTCATCTGATCGGCCAGGTCGGTCGGTGAGCCGTCCGGCACGACCGGGAGCGCCGCGACCTCGCGGAAGTACCGGTAGTAGTCGTCGAGCCCGTACTCGACGTCGGCGTAGGCCTGTTCCTTGGTCTCGGCCACGTGCACCTGCACGACCAAGCGCCACGACTCGCGGTTGGCCTCGTTGCCGTACTCGGTCGAGCGTTCCTCGCAGACCTGCCAATGCGACCCGAGTAGGTCGATACCCGCCCGTTGCGTCGCACCGATCGACAACAACGCGACCCCGAACTTGCCGGCGGCACGCGGGCCCGATGGCGAGATCATCGCGGCGACCGCGATCTCCGGGTGCGGCCTCGTGTAGGGCTTCAGATGCAGGCGGGCGTTCTCGAGCGTGAACCAATCACTGTGATGCGTCACCGGTTCGTCGGAACGAAGCAGCTGCAGGATGATCGACAGCGACTCCTCCATGCGGTCCCGCTGGACCGCAGGATCGATCCCGAGCATGAACGCATCTGACGGCAGCGCGCCGGGCCCACGCCGAGCATCACGCGGCCCTTCGTGAGGTGGTCGAGCAATACGAGGCGCTGCGCGACCATCAACGGCTGGTGATAGGGCAGCGACACGACGCCGGTGCCCAACCGGATGTTCTTCGTTCGCTCGGCCGCGACCGCGATGAAGAGCTCGGGCGAGGCGATGATCTCGTAGCCCCCCGAATGGTGTTCGCCGATCCACGCCTCGTCGAAACCGAGCCGGTCGAGGTGAGTGATCAGGTCGAGATCACGCTCGAGCGCCAGCGTCGGGTTCTGACCCGGCGGATGGAACGGAGCCATGAAGATGCCGAACTGCAGGGGCCAATCCATCCGGCCATTCGACCGGAACTTGACCGTCCGGTCAAGTAATCGGGCCCGGGGAGCGGGCAGAATGGGTGCTTGCGGCATGAACAGTGCGACGAGTGCCCGTTCGACGGTGACCGGTGGACCGACGGCGATCTCCTGACCACGCTGCCGATCCTCGGTGCCCTGCTCCAGGAGTACGCGGCCGGCCTCGACGACTCCGTGCTCCAGCATCGGTACGCGCCCGACCAATGGTCGATCGCGGAGTACGCCGACCATGTCGCGCGAGGTGCTCTTCTCCTTACGGTTCCTCTTGGGGATGGCGTTGACGACCGACGAGCCCGATCTCGGGCCAGCACCTACGCCGAGGTTCACGCGCGAGGTGCGCCCGCACGACATGGACCGTGCGGTCGTCGGGCATTGCTGAGGAGGGCTCGCTGCTGGCCGAGGAGCTCGCCGGCCTCGACATGGGCCAATGGACGCGCGGTGCGATCGTCGACGGCGATCGCGTGGATGTGCGCTGGATCGCCCAGCACGCCGTGCACGACGCCACCCACCATCTGCGCGACATCGGCCGGATTCGGGCGGGCGCCGGACAGGGGACGCGCAGCGCTCGCGGTCGCGTCGTCGCCCTGCACCAGTCGGGTGGCGGGGTTCCGAAACAACCGATTCCGGAGGCCGAGGTGTCGTGGTCAGGCGTGGCCGGCGATGTACAGAACGATCGCCGTCACCACGGCCGACCGTTTCAGGCGCTGTGCCTGTGGAGCGCGGACGTCATCGCCGCCCTCGTCGCCGAAGGACATCCTGTCTTTGCCGGAGCCGCGGGCGAGAACATCACGATCGAAGGTGTGCAGTGGGACCAGCTGCTGCCGGGCACCGTCGTGCGCATCGGTGAGGTTGTGGGGGAGATCTCTTCGTACGCGACGCCCTGCGCGAAGAATGCCGCCTGGTTCTCCGACCGCGACTTCAAACGCATGGACCAGGATGTGCATCCGGGTTGGGGCCGGTTGTACGCGTGGGTGCGGGAACCAGGCACGATCCGCGTCGGCGACGCGTTCGAGATCTAAGCGAGCTGGCGAGCGATGGTGGCGTGATCGAAGTAGTTGCGCACGCACAACAAGGTGTGGCCATCGAAGAGGAAGAAGGCCGCCATGCGGAAGCGGAACCCCTTGCCGCTCGGTTCGATGGCCTCGATGCGACCCACATGCGTGCCCGTCACCCATGCTTCAGCGATCACCGCGTCGTCGGAGTGGTGGAGTGCGATCGGTTCGGCCCGATAGTCGGGGAACGCGTTGCGTCGCTCCTTGAGGTAGCGAGCGCACAGTCCTCGAGCCCGTCGTACACGCGGTTGTTGCCGATCAATTCGTAGCGCGGGTTGGGGAACACCTGCGCGAGCCGTTCGATGTCGAGGTCCTGTTCGACCGCGAGCAAGCTGACGATCGTGGCTTCGCGTTGCAGTCGGAGGGCGTCGTCAGCCATGGCGTCAGTCGAGCAGATCGGGCTGCTCGCGGACGATCACCTCGTACAGCGGCTGGAAGCTCAGCCAACCGGACACGGGGCTGCCGACCTGGCGCGCGGTGAGCTCGGCCATCTCCGGATCGATCTTCACGAGCGGACCGGCGGCCTGCGCGAGCAGCTGCGCCTGGCAGGTGCGCTCCATCGTGATGAACCACCACACTGCCTCGTCGACCGTGTTGCCCGACGGTGAGCAATCCGTGGTTGCGCAGGATCACGGCCTTCTTGTCGTCGAGGGCGTGCGCGATCCGCTTGCCCTCCTCGGTGTCGAGCACGACCCCCGTGTAGTCGTCGAACAAGGCGTGGTCGCCGTGGAACGCGCACGAGTCCTGGGTGATCGGGTCGAGGAGCTGGCCGAGCGCCGAGAACGCCTTGCCGTACACCGAGTGTGAGTGCGCGGCGGCCTTCACATCGGGTCGGGCCGCGTGAACCTGCGAGTGGATGGCGAACGGCCGCCTGTTGACCTCGTAGTCACCTTCGACGACATCACCCTGCTCGTTCACGAGGATCAGATCGCTCACGCGAATGTGCTGGAACGGCACGGCGAACGGGATTGACCCAGAAGTGATCGGTGAGCTCGGGATCGCGCGCGGTGATGTGGCCGGCCACGCCTTCGCTGAACCCGAAGGAGCCGAAGAGACGGAAACCGGCGGCCAGGCGCTGTTTGATGTACGTGCGCTCGTCCTCGACGTTGTCGAACGTCGGGCCTCGAGTACCGAATGGGCTTGCCCACGATGACGTCTCCTGCTTCGTCGGGCCGGCGGTGTTCGCCCGCTGATTCTACGACGACAATTGACCGCGAGGGTGAGCCGTGGTTGGCTGCGGCCGACAACCGAGCATCTTTCGCCCTGGTCGGGGAAGTCGGTCGAACACCGACGCTGACCCGCAACCGTAGGCGTGCCGGTCGCCCTTGGCGGTCGTCGCACGTGAGCCGGAACACCGTCCTGGACGAACAGGCTCATCACAGCACCGTCGTGGAATACGGGCTGAGCCAGAACTCTCACGTCATGTGAGGTTCCCGGCCGCGACGACAACGGAAGGAGCCCACGTGAGAACGAAACGCACCCTTGTCGGGGTATCGATCGCGATAGTGATCGCGGCGACCACCCTGTTGGCATCGTCGGGGAACGCCGCGACACTCGGCGGAACGAACGGCGTCGGCGCAAGCCGGCGCCGACTGGCTCGCCAGTCAGTTCACCGCCGACGGATTCATCCCGACGTCAACGACGACCCCGGACTACAGCAACACGCGCGCAGTCGGCGCTTGGCCTTGGGGGCCTCGGCCAGCCACCAGTCGACGTTCGACGCCGCGGTGGCGTTCCTGCAGGCCCACGTCGACGACTACGTCGGCGCCCCGGGGGAGACGACAGCGTCGGCGCGCTCGGCTATCTTCTTGCTGCTCGCCGACGCCGCGGGCGTGCCGGGGACCGACTTCGGAGGCCAGGACCTGGTGGCCCGCCTGCAGGCGACGTTGGGCGACTTCGAGCCCGGCCTGTACGGCGCCACCGACCCGAGCTTCGACGGCGCGTTCCGGCAGGGCCTTGCGATCCTCGGGCTGGTGTCGCAGGGCGTCGCCCCCGATGCATCGGCGACCACCTGGTTGACCGATCAACAGTGCACGTCCGGCGGGTGGGAGGCCTACCGGGCCGACACGTCGCGTGGCGTGCGGTCCGCCGGATCCGGTGAACTTCATCGGCCCCGACAGCAACTCCACCGCGCTCGCCTCTCGAGGCGTTGACCGCCGCGGGCGTGACGCCACCGCACGATGCGTTGGCGTTCCTCGACGCGACCCAGGACGCCGACGGTGGATGGGCCTTCATCGACGGTCTCGACGTCGATCCGAACTCGACGGCGCTCGTGATCCAAGCACTGGTCGCGGCGGGGGAGAACCCCGAGAGCGCACCTTGGGTCGAGTCGGGCGGATCGCCGTACGACTCGCTGCTCACCTGGCAGATCACCAGTGGTGATGCCGCCGATGTCGGCGGGTTCGCCACGCCGTTCAGCGACGGGTTCCCGGATCAGTTCGCGACCCAACAAGGGGTGTGGGGGATGGCGGGGCTGGCGTTCCCGTCTGGGGTCCGGTGGACTTCGACGGTCCGGATGACCGACCGACGACCACGTCGACCACGACACCGGGCGCGTCCGCCGAGCCGCGCGGCAATCCGGCGACCCACCCCAAGTTCACGGGTTGACGAAAGCGGTAGTGGCTGGCGGCCCGCCGCCGCCAGCCACTTCCGCGACATCCCCCCGGATGTGCGGCGTGTCAGCCGGCGACGGCAGAGCCGACGCTGCTGAACTTGCTCGATGCCTTCTTGCCGAGGAACGTGATGGCGACGATGCACACGACGGCGATGAGCGCCACGAGCAGGGCGTATTCGACGAGCGACGCACCCCGATCGGTCTTGCAACGGCTCACCAGCCAGGCCCGGGTGAACTCATAGGACAACAGCACTGTGTTCTTCCTCCCAGTGAGACCCCACACACAGGGCCATCCAAAAGATGCCAGGGGTCAGCGCGCTTCGTCGATGGGCCAAGTGGCCCACTGTGTCGGCATTCGCACACTCATGTGGTTGATCGGGTATCTTTCGTCACGTGACGAAAATGCGATGCCGAGCGGTGTCTCGTGGTGCGGCCGCAAGCTCGCGGCGCCCGGAGGGCGAGGTCGACCGAAGCGCTATTGCCGGCAGGGTTGTCGGCAGGCGGCGCACATGGCTCGCAAGCTGGCGACGGCCCACGGGCTGGCCGACGGTGACGTCATCGTCGCCCGGGACGCGCTGGACGACCTACAGAGTCGGTTGTATTGCCTTCAAGCGGCGCTCGAGGACGTCGACCGAGACCTGGCCTCGTCGTCGGCGCCGGCCGACGTGGCCGATGCCTTGCGGTGGTTGCTCGACAACGCTCGACCTCTGGCCGAGGTCTGGATCGAGCCTCGCACCGTCGATCATTCGCTGAATATCGTCACGTGACGTAAAGGCGGGAGGGTGGTCGGCGCGGGCGATCGGAGGCGCTCGAGGCCGTTCTCGCCGCCGGGGCCGGGGTTCGCGTACTGCGGTTGTCACTCGTTGTCACGCAGGCGCAGATTCGGTACCGATTCGGTGCCTATGGGCGAGTGGACGTCGAACCCCGGTGGGCGGGGCTGGATGTCCGAGCTGCGCGGGCACCCGAGATCCGTAGCTTTACGTAACGAGGATTATCGGCGGTTGGGCAGTCGGGCTGGTACGAGTGCGCCGATGGCCGCCGTGAGCTGGATTTCAGGTGGGAGGCTCGGGAGCGACCGACAACTCCGCCCGCCAGATGACCCGTGTCGTTGAAGCGCCGCAGGATCCACACGCCGTTCGTCACGACGATGTGGCTGATCGACGCGTTGTCGGCCCCGACGAAGGCGAAAGGTCGACCGTCGGTCGCGTGAGCCAAGCAGGCATCCGATCACCCCACCGTGTGAGACCACGACGACACGCTGATCGGGATGGCGTTCGACGATGCGGCCGATCGCACCGACGGCCCGCGAGCGGAGTTGCTCGGTGGTCTCCGCCCCCGGGATCAGGCCCCACTCCCCTGTGGTCATCGCCTCGCGAAAGATCGGGTCGCCCTCGGCCGCCTTTCTGCCGGTACATGCCGCCTTCCCAGTCGCCGAGGAACACCTCGCGCAGGTCGCGCTCGACGACGGGTTCGAGGCCGACCCGCTGCGCGAGCGGCGCCGCCGTCTCGTGGGTGCGCCGCAGACTGGTGACGTAGATCGCGTCGATCTGCTCCTTGGCCAAACGCATGCCGAGCTGTTCGGCCTGCCATCGCCCCTCGGGGGCGAGCTCGGGATCACCGTGCCCGTCGGCGAGGGCGAAGGGTTGATCGGGTCGCGCCGGTGCCGATTCACCGTGGCGCACGATGAGCAGTTCGGTCGCGCCGGGCGGTGGCGTGAATCGATACTGACGGAACCCTTCGGGTTTCGGTGAGGCAGGTGAGTCAGTCGGCACAGGCGGAGCATAGGTTTTTCGCCCGCGGTTCCGTGAAGCCAGTAGCGTTCCTTCCCTATGCCCCGCAGGATCGAGGTCGAGCTGACCAGCGAACGCGCTGACGGCACGTGGACCTGGCGCGCCGCGGGGGCCAAGCAACCGAAGGGCGAGGTCTCCTCCGCCTTGCTGTTCGCCGGCGCCAAGGTCGGCGACGTCGTGCGAGCGGATGCCGATTTCGACGTGGACGGCATCACGATCGTCGCGGTGCAACCGCCGAAGGAGAAGCAACGCAACGAGTCCGAACGCATCGAGGTGATCGGCACCATCCAGAACCAACCGGCCGTCACCACCGCGCTCGTCGAGAAGGGTCGACGCCGTGAGCGCAGCGGCGGTGGTCGTGACCGCGGCGATCGCGGCGAGCGCAAGGATCGGGGCGACGGCCGTCGAGGCGCGCCCCGCGACGGTGATCGCGAACGACGGAGCGGGGCTGGTCGGCGGCGCAGGCACAGGCGAGCAACGTCGCGAGCGTCGACCGCGTCCCGAGCGTCCCGCGCGGCCACCCATCGAAGCCAAGCCCAAGCCGAAGCGGCTCCGTCCCGGTCGCGCGCACCGCCAAGCGGTGTTGGCCGATCTCCCGGAAGAGCACAAGGCGATCGCCGAGCAGGTCCTGCGCGGTGGCATCCCTGCGGTCCGCCAGGCGATCGACAAGCAGAACGAGGAGAACCGCGCCGCGGGCCAGACCGAGATCAACGCCGCACCGCTGATCGCGATCGCCGAGGACTTGTCGCCGCGCCTGCGCAGCGCAGAGTGGCAGGACCGAGCCGAAGCCGCGCTGGCCGATGTCGAGGAGCTCGATCTACGTGATCTGCGATCGGTGGTCGTCGCCGCCGACGCCGCCGCGAAGGACGAAGCGTCGCGGGCACAGGCCGACGAGCTCCGCACCGCGCTCGGCGCGTCGCGTCGAGGCCGAACACGCCGCATGGCTTCAGGAGCTCGACACCTTGTTGCGCGACGGTCGCGTGGTCCGCGCCCTCCGAGTCAGCTCACGACCGCCGAAGGCTGGTGCGCCGTTCCCGGCCGAACTGAGCGCGCGTCTCACCGAGGCGACCTCCGCGGCGCTCACGAGCGACACCACCTCCGACCGCTTCGCCACGGTGATCGACGCGTTGGCGTTCGCGCCCGTGCGCCAGAACGTGAAACCGCAAGGTGTGCCCGAGAAGCCGACCGACGAACTGCGAGCAGCCGTCGAGAAGCTGGCGTCGCGCATCCCTCAGGTCGCCGCCGAGTTCGGCATCGAGCCCGCTGCCGCTCCGTCGCGGCCGCCCCGTGGAGGCACCCGAGGTACCGGTCGTCGCGACCGCAGCAAAGCCTGGATCCCGCCCGCCGGTGCCGCCTCCGCCGCCGCGACCCGAAACCTCGCGAGCCCCGCGGCCCCCGATGCCGCGGCGGCCCCTGCAACTCCTCCGACCCCGACTGCCCCCACCGCGCCGCTCGAGCCGGCGACATCTGCTGACGCAGCCCAACCCGCGCCCGTCGAATCACCAACCCCGGCAGAGCCGACCGAGGCGGCGGCACCCGCCGAGCCGCCGACCGGTCTCTCGGTTACCGAGAGCTGATCGACTGCTCGCAGAACGCGAGCACGTCCAACGGCGCGCTCAACACTCGGTCACCTTCCGCGGGTACGGCACGCGGGTTCCACGCCGCCAACCCGAACGGCACCTCCAGCTCGGCCGCCACCACACGATCGTGTGCCGTGTCACCGATGAACACGACGTGAGCCGGATCGAGCCCGAGCGCGTCGAGTACGGGCGGCAACCGCTTCGGGCCGTCGAACGCGTCGCTGAACAACGCCACCTCGGGCTTCCAGCCGAGGCGTGCGAGCTCCTCGCGACCCGACGTCGGATGCTTGTTCGAACACAGCGCCCATCGATCGAGCCGCTCGACCAGCGCCGGCACACCCGGGAAGGGTTGGGCCACGTCCGTGTCGTAGCGATCGAGGAAATGGTCGAGGTCGATCCCCAGTCGCGCGCACTCGTCGGCGAGCACATGGCCGAAGGTGATGTCCGCCTTCGGTACACCGAAGGCGACGAAGGTGGCCACGAGGGCCGCGTCGGTGTCGAGCAGGGTGCCGTCGAGATCGAAGATCGGAAACCGCGATGCCATGCCCAGCTGCCTCAGTGCGACGCCGGTGCGACGGCCCGTCGCGACCGGACCAGACGCTCCTCTTCCCAACCGGCACCGCAGGCCCGGCACTCGCACGCGTCGACTCGGTGCGTGGCGAGGAACAGGCGGTCGACCTCGTAGGCGTCGCAGAACGGGCAGCAGAGGTGGGGGTGGCCGGCGGCGGGAGCAGCCATGGAGCAGCGACTCTAATGGCCCGGGCCCTGCGAAACGCGGCACTCACGTTCGCCGGTCCGCGGCGGGCTGGCTAGGGTTCGCGCCATGGTCGACTACGAAATCCGTGGGCGCGTCGGCGTCCTCAAGATCAACCGTCCGGAGAAGAAGAACGCCGTCAACGGCGACGTGGCGCGCGGCATGGAGGCCGCGCTCGATCAGCTCGAGGAAAATCCCGATGTCTGGTTGGGCGTGCTCACGGCCGAGGGCAACGTGTTCTGTGCCGGTGCTGACCTCAAGGCGATCAACGAGGGCAAGGCCGGCGATCTTCAGACCGAGCGCGGCGGGTTCGCCGGGCTGGTGGCGCGAGCGCGCACCAAGCCGCTCATCGCCGCGGTCGACGGTCCCGCCCTGGCCGGTGGAACCGAGATCGTGCTGGCGTGCGACATGGTCGTGGCGTCCAAGGCGGCGTCGTTCGGCATCCCCGAGGTGAAGCGCTCACTCGTCGCGGCCGCGGGCGGCCTGTTCCGTCTGCCGCGTATGTTGCCGCGCAACATCGCGATCGAGCTCGGCCTCACCGGCGATCCCATCACGGCCGAGCGGGCCTATCAGTTCGGCATGGTGAACGAGCTGTGTGAGCCGGGTGCTGCGCTCGACACGGCCTTGGTGTTGGCCGAGCGGATCGCAGCGAACGCACCGCTGGCCGTGCGCGAGACGCTGCGGCTCATGATCGAGCTGCGCGACGCCGACGACGAGACCGCTTTCAAGGAGTCGGGCACCGCGATGATCGGTCTGGCGTCGACGGAGGACTTCTGGGAGGGCCCGAAGGCCTTCCTCGAAAAGCGCGACCCGCAATGGCAGGGCAAGTAGCCGCTAGCCGCTCACGCAATCACGTCCAGGTAGCCGTGTTCGTGGAGGAACTCGGCCAGGCCATCGACCAGACGTAGCTCGGCCACGTCGCTCAGCTCGACCCAGGCCGCTTCGGCGGCGTCGGTGCCGGCGACCGGTGGCCGATCGTCGAGCACGGTGACGTCGAAGTCGAGAATCACGAAGTGGTACTCGTCGTCCACCCGTTCGACCCAGCCCACCAGTGATCCGCACACGCACTCGAGCCCCGTCTCCTCGCTCACCTCGCGTACCACCGCTTCGGCCAACAGCTCACCGGCTTCGACGCGGCCACCCGGCACCGACCACTCCCCCGCGGCCGGTCCATGACCTCGCCGGATCAGCAGGAGGCGGCCGTCGAGGACGGCGATGCCACCGACGCAGAGCTCAGGGCGTGTCATCGTCATCGGTGGCGAGGTCACGGTGCACGAGGATGGCTCGCGCGGTGAGGCCGTGTGCCTCGAAGAAGTTCTTGGTGGCGCGGTTGCCCGGCAGGGTGAAGCTGTCGATCCCGGCTGCTCGCATCTCGCGCGCCCACGCGAGGAGCAGATCCATCATCGCTTCCCCCACACCGACGCCCCGACCGTCGGGTTCGACGTACAGGTCGTCGATGACGGCGAGCGGCCGATCGTCGCGGAGGTGTTCGAGGTGGGCCACGGCGTAGCCGATCACGGCATCGGCGATCGTGCCCGCGAGGACGATGTGGACGTCGTCATTCAGCGCTGCGGTGAGCGAGGCTTCCAACGGTTCGGCCCGGGCTTCGCGACTCGCCCACAGTGGTCCGCCGCGTTGGGTGCTCAGCTCCGCGATCGCGAGGCGAGCCAACTCGGAGATCCGCGGCACGTCCTCGGGGGTGGCGGGGCGTGCGGCTTCCATTTCCGGTCAGGACGACTGCAATTGGGCGATCTTGTTCAGGATCGTCTTGCGCCCGCGCGTGCCGGCCTCGTAGTCACGCACCGCCTCGAGCTCGTCGGCGGTCAGGCTCTCGAGCCGCGGGACCACCTGCGACGCCGACAACGCGTCGTAGTCGTGGATGGCGAGCGTGCTGGGGTCGATCGACGACTCGACACGCGGTACCACCGACACGGGTGGCCGTGCGGGGGGCCGGTCACCGTTCGTCCGTGTGTCGGTCGTCGCTGCGTCGGTCGTCGAGCTGTGCGCGCCGTTCGACGCCACGTCGTGATCGTCAGGTGAGGAGCTCACCAGCCGAAGGACGCCCACGACCTGTTCCTGTGCTTGGTTGAAGCGGCTCTCGGTGGCGCGGCTGCCTTTGCGGACGGCGTACTTGCCGACGACGCGGGCGAGAACGATCTGATTGCGACCGCGATCGACGAACTTGGGCAACAGCGAGCGGGCCTCGAGCGCGAACCCCAGCGGCGCGTAGACGCATACATCGAGCACGTGCTCGAAAGGCGTCTTCGACTCTTCGGGGTCGCTCACGTTGGTGATGGTCCAATCTCGCGGCAGGGGCGCGAGACGAGGCTACTTCCGCGCCTTTTGGTATTGCTTCTCGACCAGCTTCATGGCCGGGCAGACGCTCTCGCCCACGGGACACTCGAGATGGTCCGGCGGGCCGAACTGGGCCGCGTTGACCAGCAGGAAGCAGCCGGTGCACATGAACTCGTTGGCCTTTTTCGGCTGCACGCCGTCGGCCGTCTCGCCGACCGTACGGGGGGCCTGTTCTTCGAGCTCTTCGTCCTCGTCCTCGTCCTCGTTGGCCGCGATCCGGTCCTTGAGGATCTTGTCGAGGTCCGCTTCGACGTCGTCGGGGTCGGCCTCGTCCTCGTCCTCTTCTTCCTCGTCACGCTTCTTGCGCGCTTTGGGCGCGGCCTCGGCTGGTGGGGCGACGACGGCGTCATCGACCACGTCCTCTACGGCGTCATCCACCACGGCCAGATCGCCGTCCGCCACGAACTCGGCGTCCTCGTCATCCGCCTCTTCGAGGATCTCTTCCTCGTCGATCTCCTCGACATCGAGGGTCTCGTCCTCGAATTCCTCGTCGATGTCCTCGTCAGCCATGTCGTCTCTCTTGTCGGGGCCTTGGCGGTCGGAGCCGCTCCGGCCGGTTCCGCGGGCGGGATGATAGGCACGCGCCAGCAGGGTCGTGCACGTTGTGAGTGAATTTTTTCCCCAACCGGCCCTGCCGCGGTGAGGATGCCGCCCCGCTGCGTGCTGGCTCAGGCGCCCTGGCGGCGGGCTTCGGCCCGTCGTTCGGCGTCGAGGCGCTCGAGCTGGGGCTCGGGCGAATGGTCGGCGAAGCGCATCAGCTCAGCGACGGCGGTGTGGCCCGCCTGCTCGGCGATGAGGCGGTGCATCTCCTGCGCGACCAGTCGGTAGGCCGGATGCCCCTGGGGTGTCGTGCGCAGTTCGATGAGGTGCATGGCTTCTCTCGCGTTGAACTGCATGGCGAAGCGGATGTTGTAGGCCAACGAAACGGCGTAGGGCGCCTGCTCCGGGAACTCCTCGAACAAGGCCTCGTACAGCCGCGCGCTCCGGTCCATCGCGCCGTCGAATGCTTCGCGGGCGCCGGCGGCGTCGACCGCCTCGGGTCGGGCGAACCCGTGCCGGGGCGAGAGCTGCTGCCACTCGATGGTGAGCATGCGGTGCCGCTGCAGATCACGGAACGCGCCGTAATCGGCCAAGACGTCGAACCGGTACGACGGACGCTCCAACGCGCGCCCCGGTTTGTGCCGGCGGTTGCTGCGTTCGCCGGTGTAGGCCTTCATGACATCGACGCGCTCCGCGACCGTCATGTCGCGAACCCGCGCCTCGATCTGTTGCTCGGGCAGGTTCGTGTAGGGATAGAGCATGCTCGCGACGAGCTTCACCTCGGCATCCGGATCGAAGTCCGTGAGCGTCACGGTTGGCGCCTGGTCGATCTCGAACTCGGCGGCAGGGAGCAAGCGCTCGGTCACGTCTTCCATCTGGCGACGCGTTGTCTCGAAGTAGCGGCTCCACACGATGCCGCGATCGTCGAGGTCGACTCGCTTGAGGAACGACGGCACCACCTTGCGCAGCTCGTTCAACATCAGGTCGGCGTAGTGGCGTGCCTCGGGGAGCGGATGCGAGCGCATGCGCAGCAGGAGCATCTCGTAGGCCTGGCCGGTTCCGTAGATGCCCACGTTCGACAGCGACGCGGCGGGCAGGATGCCGCGCAGCGCATCGAACGCCTTGGCCCGGATGGCTTGGCGGTAGACGAAGTCCGAGTCGCCCTCTTGCTTGGGGAACTGGACGCGGAAGAAGTCCTGCAACAGCGGTACCAGCTCGCTGTAGGTGTCGAATAGGCGGTCGAGGTCACCCACGTACCGGGTGCCGAGCGCCGACATCGTGATCTCCGGCGGGCGGTAGTAGCGGTACCGGCCACCCAGGCGGGCGTCGTACGCGATGTAGCGCGTCGACTGTTCCAGGTAGGCCATGAGCCGACCCCACTCGAGGACCTTCGTCAGCAGGTTCGATGCCTGCTCACAGGCCAGGTGGACCCCACCGAGCTGGGCGACGGAGTCGTCTCCGTATTCGAGGAACACGCGGTCGTAGAGCTCTTCGGCGCGGCGCAGGCCGATGGTGGCGTCGACGCCGTCGTCGCCGGTGATGTCGAGGTCGCCCACGAACTCGTCGAGGAACAGGCGCCGCAGGCTCTTCGGCGACCGGGAGTAGCGGGCGAAAAGGGCGCCCTTCACCACCTCCGGCAGATTGACCAGGGCGAAGACCGGGCCGTCCAAGTTCGTGAAGTATCGCCGCAGGACATCCGCCTCTTCGGGCGTGAACTCCTCGGCGACGTAGACGGTCACGGTCGGGCAGCGTAGGGCATCACGCTGAGGCCCCCGCGCATGTCATTTGGCCTGGATCGCGGCACGACGGCTCAGTGATCAGGGGCGTCGAAGCTGGCTTTCACCTCGGCGAGGACCTCGGGTTGGAGCCACAGATCCGCCACCGTCATGGCCATGGCCTTGGCGCCGTCGATGACGGCCTGGTCGCCCTCGTCGCCGCGGGCGTAGCCCGCGAACTCGGGCGTGTGGATCGAGACCGGCAGCGGCGACACCTTGATCATCGGGTGGATGCTCGGTACCAGATGGCTGACGTTGCCCATGTCGGTGCTGCCGACCACGCTGACCTGATCGAGCCGGGGATCGAGCACGTCCCGACCGAGCACCTTGGCGTTCTGGGCGTACAGCTTCATAAAGGGATCGTTGTCGAGCAGGTCCGCGTAAGCGGGGTCCTTCCACTCGTAGGTCATCGTGCAACCGGACGCGTCGGCGCCGCCCTGCAGACAGGCGAGCACGCGCTTCTTCAACGGCTCGAGACGGTCGAGGGTCGCGGCACGGACGTACCACTGGGCCGAGGAGAAGTTCGGGACGATGTTCGGCTTGTCGCCGGCGTTGGTGAAGATGCCGTGGATGCGCTCGTCGGATCGGATGTGTTGCCGTAGTGCGGCGATGTTCATGTAGCCGAGCACTGCAGCGTCGAGCGCGTTCTTGCCCTTGTACGGGAACGCCGCTGCGTGCGCCGCCTGGCCCTCGTACTCCACCCAGATCTGTTGGACCGCGATGGCGTCCATGGTGCACAGGTCGGCTCCGGCGGGGTGCACCATCATCGCCGCGTCCACGCCGTCGAACGCGCCGTTGTCGGCCATGCGGACCTTGCCGCCGCCACCCTCCTCGGCCGGAGTGCCGAGCACGAGCACTCGCCCGCCGAGCTCGTCGGCCAATGCCGCGGTCGCCAGGCCGGCGCCGAGCCCCGCGGCGGCGATGATGTTGTGTCCGCACGCGTGACCGATGCCCGGCAGCGCGTCGTACTCGCACAGAACTGCGATGACGGGTCCCTCCGAACCGGCACGCGCCGAGAATCCAGTGGGGACACCGAACGCGCCGCGATCCGGGGCCAGTGACTCGTCCTCGAGGATCGACGTCAACAGATCGTGCGCGAACTGCTCTTCGTAGCCCAGCTCGGGATGCTCGTGGATCTGGTGCGACGCCTCGAGGAGCGCATCGGCTCGCTTGTCGACCTCGTCGCACAAGCGCGTCTTGGCGTCTTCGAGGTTCATGACCGCAGGCTAGTGCTGGGGCCTGCTACACGACGACAGCCGGCCTACACGACAACCGACAGCGCGTCGGCCTCGACTCGCACCGACACCGACGCAGCCCGGGTGACTTTCTCGCCGTCGAGCCATATGTCGAGCGACGGGCTGAGATCGGTCTGCCACGCATCGGTTCGCGTCGTCGAGATGTCGGGGTGCGGGAGGTGGGTCCCGAGAGGGAGCCGGCGGCGGGCCTCCAGCCGGTCCGAAAATGGCGGGTTCCCGTCGCTGACGTCGAGGAGACCGTCCCCGGGATGGGACTTCGGGCCGAGGTCCCATGCTCCGAGCCATTGCGCGTTCATGACGGCCACGAGCCGGCCTCGCCACCACGAGCGGCGCGCGATCAGATGGGCCACGAACCAATGCGTTCGACCGTCTACCAGTGCGGCGCCCACGTCGATCTGGAAGGTCATGGCGTCGTCGGACCGCATGCGAGCCTCGTCACCGGGTCCGCCCAGTGTGCGACAGAGGTCGCCGCCCAACAGGCCAAGGGTGGGCAGCGGCTGGCCGGCACGCCGGCACGACTCCACGACGGCGCGCGCCTCGGCATCGCTGTGCACCACGACGCCGTTCGCCGGCAAGCGGCCCGGCGTGCCCCATGGGGCCCCGCGCTCGATCGTCACGGAGTGACGTCCACTATGTCGTCGTCGACTGATTCACCCTCGTTACTGGCACCGTCGTCGGAGGCCTCACCTTCGCTGTCCGGGCGAACGGCAGATGAGGCGGACACCACCCCCCGGAACAAGGCGTCGCCCGCGGCCCGGGCGGTGCGTGCGGTCGTGGGGTGCGGCGCGGCGTCGCCGATCTGACGCAACAGGTCGAGCAGCTGCTTCATGTTCCGGACGAAGTCGCCGCCGGAGAACTCCTCGTCGGCGAGTATCTCGTCGAGCTCCTCCCCCGCGACCCACGCGTGCGCCACCGCGAAGAATCCCGGATCCGGGTGCCGAGTCGGCTGGAGCCCGAGGCGGACCTCATCCGCGTTGAGCTCGTTGGCGAGCTCGTCGAGTTGCTCGAACCGCTCCTTCACCCCGCGCGTGGGGAACCAAGGGTCCGGAGCGGGATTGCTGGAGCGGTGTTCGTAGGTGAAGCACGAGGCCAGTCCGGCGAGCGACGCTGCGTCGAGATCGTCGAGCAGTCCGGTACTGAGCGCTTCGGTGATCAACAGATCGCTCTCGTGGAAGATCCGGACGAGCTCGTCGCCTCGAGCGGTGAGCTGCCAGCCGTCGAGGTACCCCCAACCTTCGAGGAGCTGCAGCACGCGATCGAACTGCCGGGCGAGCGAGCCGGCATTGCCCTGGATCTGGCGCTCGAGCTCGTCGACGTCCCGTTGCACACGGTCCGCGCGACGTGCCGCACGCAGGTGAGCGTCGCGATCGGGGCAACTGTCGACCGGGTGGTCGTTCGCGTCGAGCGAGCGATGCTCACCGCGGGGTGCGTTCGCCGGGCGGGGTCGGCGCGGACGTTCGACGCGGAGTCTGGTCAGTCGTTCGGTCACTCGCCGCTGGAACGCCTTGTTGTGCGGGGCGAACGGCGTCGGTAGGTCGACCTGTCCGACGACGACCGGCGGATCGTCGAACTCGGCGGCCCCCAGGTTCATCACGCGGCGAGCCGGTGTCAGCACTCGAAGGCGTACCGCCCCAGCCTTGCGTTGCGCGACCGACAACACAGCGGCGGCACCCGCCGACTTGCCGCCGAACAACCAGATCACATCGCCGGGTTTCAGGCGTTGGAGGGCGGCGTCGACATCCTGGCGGGGTGATTCCGCGGCCGACGAGCGCGTGGCGTCGACCACTCGGCGGTACTCGTCGACGTCACCGCGGTCGCAGTGTGCGGCCTCTCGGAGCTCGGCGAGCTCGGCCGAACGCTTGGTCAGTCGAGTCTCGAGGCGCACCACACTGCGGTCGGCCTGATACTGCGCAAGCGAAAGGTTCAGCAGTCGATGCGCTTCGTCGGGCGGATAGCGGCGGACCAGGTTCGCCGCCATGTTGTAGGTCGGTCGGAACGACGAGGTGAGCTTGAACGTGCGACTCGCGACCAGTGCGCCCACATCGGCGAAGGGTACGAACGGCGACCACAGCACGATGGCGTTGCCGTGGTCGTCGATCCCGCGCCGACCAGCCCGACCGGTCAACTGCGTGTACTGGCCGGGAGTGAGGAACTCGTGGCGCTCGCCGGTGAACTTGGTGAGCTTCTCGATCACCACACTCCGCGCCGGCATGTTGATGCCGAGCGCCAGCGTCTCGGTCGCGAACACGACCTTGATCAGACCTTCGACGAAGCACGCCTCGACCGCCTCCTTGAACGGCGGGACCATCCCGGCGTGGTGCGCGGCGAAGCCTGCTTCCAGGCTCGCGAGCCATCGGCCGTGATCGAGGATCGCGAGGTCGTCGTCGGAGAGCTGCCGCACGTGACGGTCGGCGATCTCGCGGATGCGAGTGCGCTCTTCGTCAGTGGTGAGGCGCACGCCGGACTGCACGCAGGAGCGCACCGCGTCGTCGCACGCGGCGCGGCTGAAGATGAAGAAGATCACCGGCAACATCTGCTGTTGCTCGAGGAGGTCGACCACTTCGAGCCGTCCCGGTGTCGCGTACCGGCGGCGACCGCGGCCGCGGGTAGCGGGTCGTTCGTTCGCGTCGAACCGGTTGGCCCGAGCGTTGGGTCGTCCGTCGATCAACGTCGGTACGAGCGCCAGGTCATCTTCGTACCGGTCTTCGGCGAGGTAGAAGTTCTCGAGCTCGACGGGCCGGTGTTGCTCGACCACCACGTCGGTCGGGCCGCGCACCGTGCTCAACCAATCGGCGAGCTCGTCGGCGTTCGACACGGTCGCCGAGAGGCAGACCAGACGTACGGACGTCGGTAGGTGGACGATGACCTCCTCCCAGACCGGCCCCCGGTAGAAGTCCTGGAGGTAGTGCACCTCGTCGAGCACCACGTAGCGGAGGTCGTCGAGCGCCGAGGAACGCGCGTAGATCATGTTGCGCAGGACCTCGGTCGTCATCACCACGATCGGTGCGTCGCCGTTGATCGCGTTGTCGCCCGTCAGCAGACCGATGCGCTCCTCGCCGTAGCGGCGCACGAGGTCGTGGAACTTCTGGTTCGACAGCGCCTTGATGGGCGTGGTGTAGAACGCACGGTGCCCGCTGGCGAGGGCGTGAGCGACGGCATGCTCGGCGACGACGGTCTTGCCCGAACCCGTCGGGGCCGCCACCAGCACCGAGCGATCAGCGTCGAGGGCGGCGATGGCGCGCCGTTGGAACGGATCGAGCTCGAAGTCGTAGTGAAGCGTGACTGGTGATGGCACCGTCGTCAGGTACTCGAACCGACCGGAGTCTTGGCGGCCTTCTTCCGCCGTCGCCAGCTCACCATGGCGCCAATGCCGATCGCACCGAAGTAGAGGATCGTCATCGGTACGAACAGCGCGAGCATGCTGATCGGATCCTGACTCGGGGTGATCACCGCCGCGATCACCGCGATGATCACGATCGCCGGCCGCCACCATCCGAGGAGCTGCCGGGGCGACAGCACGCCGATCAGTTGTAGGGCTACGAGCAACACGGGGAACTCGAAGGCCGCGCCGAACGCCAGCATCATGTACAGGATCAGCGTGACGTACTTGTCGGGCGCGTACTGCGTCTCGATCGTCTCGCCGGCAATGCTGTTGAGGAAGGTCAGCGCGGGATTGAGCGTGACGTAGGCGAGCGTGGCGCCGAAGACGAACAGCACCATCGAGCTCAACACGAAGGGCAGCGCGTACCGCTTCTCGTGCGGGTAGAGCCCGGGGGTGACGAAGCGCCAGATCTGGTAGAGGATCACGGGCATGGCGAGGGCGATACCGATGTAGGCGGACACCTTGAGGCGAACCATGAACGGCTCGAGCGGATCGAGCGCGAGCAGATCGCAGTTGGGTTGGATGTCGCAGTAGGGCCGCTGCAGGAACGACAGCACGTACGGGAAGGTGATCCAGCCGATGACCGCCGCCGCCGCGATGGCGACGAGCATCTTCATCAGGCGGGATCGGAGCTCGGCGAGGTGCTCCCAGATCGTCATCCGGCCGCCGGCGGACTCGTCGACCTCGTCGATCTCGGGCTCGTCGAGACTCATGGGGTTGGACAACTCATCGGGTTCCGGGACTCACGCGGGTCCGGGATCAAGCGGCGCTGGTGCCGCTGGCTGATTCATCGCCGTTGGCCTCCGGTGCGGAAGTCGTCGGCGGAGCCGGAGTGGTCGGCGGCGTCGAATCGGTAGCGGTCGTGTCGATCGGCGCACCGGGTGGAGCGGGCGGCTCGACGAGCCGAGGCGTCGACGGGGCGGCTGGTCGAGCAGGCGTGGGCTTGTCGTCGAAATCCATGGCCTGACGGATCTCGGTCTGGAAGCCCTGGGAGACCCGGCGAATGTCGCCCATCACCTTGCCGGCCTTCTTGGCGAAGCCGGGCAGCCGCTCGGGACCGAGAACCAGCAGGGCAATGAGCAAGATGACGAGGAGCTCACCGCCCCCGACGTTGAACATGGGCCGAGTCTACCGACGGGCCCAGTGCGCGAAGACGTCGGTCGTGATGTCGGTCGAGTCCCTGGTCGATGAGGCCTCGAGGCGGAGGCGGTCGAGGGCCTGACGCAGGAGCCGCAGCCGCTCGATCGACGAGGACAGCCGATCGACCTCCCGTCGCGATCGTCTCGACTCGAGGAGCAGGCCGCCGGAGGCGACCACGAGGAGAACGAGCGCCAGTGCTGTGCCGAAGCCCACGTCGGGTCACGTTACTGCCCGTGAGCCACCGAACTCCGGAGCGCCCGCCAGTCGGGCGAGCGAGAGAGCTCAGCCCCGACCGGGCGTGGTCGCGAGCGCGTCCCACACCTGGGTCTCGTCCTGCAGGAGGTCATGGAAGTCGATCAGCTCGTCGTGGCTGATCGGCGATCCCGAGCCTCGGGGTTCGGACAGCTCGAGCGGTGGGGTCCACGTCTCGTAGGACACACCTGATGCCACGAGCAGATCGATCGTTCGAGCTTCGGCCGGCTTGACCACCGTCATCGCACAGAGCGGGCACCGGAACAGATAGCTGCCCTGGTTGTCCGCCGCACAGACCCGGACATGAACGTCCGCAGTCGTCAGTTCCACGTCGCCGCATTCGCTGCAACTAGCACGTATTGTCGCCATTTCTTGACCCCCTCCGTCCCTGCTGGTGAAGGCATCGACCGGGTCGAAGAATCGCTTGAGGCCCAGGTGGTGGGCCGTTTGAACCAAATTCTCGGCCTATCTCACGCAGCGTGGTCGGCTGGCGCGTCGATGACCACCAGGGCGAGGATTCGGGGATGTCCCGCCTCCCTTCGTTGCGCGACGAGCCCATCGGCTTCGCGCACCGCGGCGCTCGCGCCCATGCACCCGAGAACACGCTGGAAGCCTTTCAGCTGGCGCGGCGCTTGGGCGGCGACCGGTCTCGAAAGCGATGTCTGGCTGACCGCGGACGGCCAGGCGGTGCTGGACCACGACGGCGTGGTCGGAGGGCGGTTGCGCCGCCGCCCGATCTCCAGCGTGACCCGGGCCGAGCTCCCCGCTCACATCCCGACCCTGCTCGAGCTGTACGAGACGTGCGGCACCGGCTTCGAGCTCTCGCTCGACATCAAGGACGACGCGGCGGTCGACGAGGTGGTCCGGGTGGCCCGCGAGGTCGGCTCCGAGGCCGAGGAGCGGCTGTGGCTCTGCCATCCCGACTGGCGGCTCGTGGCGACGTGGCGGGAGCTCACGCTCGACGGCGAAGCTCGTGGACTCGACCCGGCTGCGGCTCATGAAGGACGGCGCCGAGCGCCGGGCGGCCGAGCTCGCGGCGGCAGGTATCGATGCGGTGAACCTGCACCACTCCGACTGGAACGGCGGTCACGTCGCGCTGTTCCACCGCTTCGGGATCCTCACCTTGGCCTGGGACTGCCAGTTCGAGCGAGTGCTGAACGAGATGCTCGACGCGGGCATGGACGGAGTGTTCAGCGATCACGTCGATCGCATGATGGCCGCGATCGCAGGTTCGTGAGGGCGCGCGCGTGCGCGCTACATGAAACCGATGCTGCCGAGGGGCCAGATCCGCAAGAACGCTCGCCCCACGATGGTGTCCGACTTGATGGGCCCGAAGTAACGACTGTCGTAGGAATGTTCTCGGTTGTCACCCATGACCCAGACCGAATCGTCGGGTACGACGCATGGTGACGAGTCCTCGCAATCGAGCCGGCCCTGCTTGGTGAGCGTGCCGGTCGGTAGGTAGCTCTCGTCGAGCGGCTCGCCGTTGATGTACACCGAGTTGTTCTTGATCACGATCTGATCACCCGGCAAGCCCACGACGCGCTTGATCAGGTCCTTGACGCTCTCGTCGGTCTCGCCCGGGGGGCGCTCGAACACGATGAGGTCGCCGCGGTTGACGTCGTGCAGGTCGTAGCTGAGCTTGTTGACGAGTACCCGGTCACCGATCTTGAGCGTGGGCACCATCGACTCGGACGGGATGTAGAAGGCCTGTATGAGAAACGCCTTGATGAGCAGCGCGACGACAAGGGCTCCGCCGATCACCACGACCCATTCGATGATGGAACGGGTACGCGTCGACTTCTTCGTCGGGTTCGACGGCGTCGCCTTCCGGCGTCTCGGGCGTGTCGGGCGACTCGGGGGTCGAGGTCATCGGGGTGGACATTCGTCCGTATCTCCGATCACAGGGTGGCTCGGGGGGCGGGCAGGCACGGCTTGTGGAGGGTACTCGAAGGCCTGGCGGAGTCAGAACGCGGGGCGGGGAACATTTCAGCGGTAGCGGGCCAACATCCGGGCCGCGGCGTCGGGTCCGGCGTCGGCCAGCTCGGCGGCCGTCTCGACCACCCGCGCGTCGGGCCCGAGACGGACGAGGAGCCGTTCGAGCCACGGTCGGGCCGAGATGGCGAGCCGCACTCGCAGTCCCCCGTCGGCGAGCTCCTCGGTCGATTCGACCGGGTACTGCTCGACGACCCAGCGCGCGTCGGCGCTGAGATCGAGCGTGACTCGCGGCGTATCGGCTTCGGCGCGGAACAGGCCCAACGACGGGACGTCCGCCGGTGCCTCGAACGTCTCGTCGAGCAGGGTCGCGGCGCGAATGCGATCGACGCGAAAGATGCGCTCGTCGTCGGTGAGGTGGCAGTAGGCCTCGAGGTACCACTGGCCTTGATCGGCGTAGACCCGGTGTGGATCGACCGACCTGTGCGTGCGTTCGTCGCGGCCGTAGCTGTAGTAGTCGAGCTCGACTTGTCGATGGTCGTCCACGGCTCGACGGAGGAGATCGAGCGTGGCCGCGGTGGCTTCGCCCAGGTCGACCTCGATCGTCGCGGGGTCGACGCCGAGCACGGCTGCGACCTTCGCGATCGCACGCGACAGGGGTCCATCGGGATCGGTGCCGGGCAGGCTCGCGAGGCTTCGGCCCGTCGCGACGATGGCCAACGCCTGATCGGGTGTCATCCGCAAGGGGCCGCCGGAAGTAGTCGGCGAAGTGAACCGCGACGTGGTCACCGTCGACCACCACCTCGACGAGCGTGTCGGGGCTGTACGGATAGACGCCGACCATCCAGACGATGTCGAGATCGGCGAGGAGCTGTTCGCGCGTGAGGTCGAATCGACGGCAGAGGTCGTCGATGGACGCGCCGTCGGGTTGGGACATCAACCACGGGAGGATGGACAGCATGCGGCGCAGGCGCGCGCTGGCGGGCACGCGGTTCATCGCGCCACCTCCGTGTCGCGAATGGCTTCGAGCCACGTGACCATGTCGGCGCGCAAGGAAGGTGGTCCGAGGACCTCGGCGTGTTCGAGGAACGCGGCCACGAAGGAGCGAAACGCAGGCCAGTGGCTGACCGCGACTTCGAACACGACCGAACCGTCGGGTCGCTCCTCCACCGCGGCATCGCGGCCCAGAGCCTGTTCGGCCCACACCGCGTGTTCGCCGTCCACGAGCAGGCGCGCCACGACGGGCTCGTCGTCACCGAACTCCCACGGTTCGGCCGGACCCGCACCGGGCTCGTCAGGTCGTTCGAAGCTGCCGGGCTCACCCAGAGCCACGGCACCGTCGATGCGGTCGAGCCGGAACACGCGCTCGTCGTCGGTCAACCGGTCGAGCCCGCTCACGTACCAACGCCCCCGCCGGAAGTCGAGGCGGTAGGGCTCGATGGTTCGCTCCACCGTTCGTTCGGCGCCCTCATAGCGGAAGGTCGCGGTCCGGCGGTCGACGATGCCGCTGAAGATCGGCACGAGCGTGGGGTCCGACGGCAGCGCCGCCATCGCTGTCGGAGCGTCCGGTGTGTCGGTCACGACACCGCCCAGCTTCCAGAGCACTTCCACGCCCTGCACGCCGTCGAGTCGCACGGCCGAGAGGGCGAGGTTCAAAGCGGCCAACTCGTCCGGTTCCAGGCCCGGGTCGCGCAAGTAGTAGTCGCTCTCGTGAATGCGGTAGCCGTCGACCGGGCGTTCCTCGGATTCGACCGACTCGACTGCGAGCGGGATGCCCATCTCGCGTAGGTCGTCCTTGTCTCGCTCGAAGGTGCGTCGGAAGGCGACGAGGTTGTCGGGATAGCCCGGCACCCGCTCGCGGATCTCCTCGGCGGTGAGCGGACGCGACGTGTGGAGCAACGCCGCCGTGAGGTTCAACAGCCGCTCGAGCTTGTCCACCGTGCGGAGACTAATGGCGACTACAGGCTGGCGATGAGCTTCTCTACCCGCTCGTCGCGGGATTTGAAGGGGTCCTTGCAGAGGACCGTGCGCTGCGCTTGATCGTTGAGCTTCAGGTGCACCCAGTCGACGGTGTAGTCGCGCTTGCGCTCCTTGGCGCGGCGGATGAACTCGCCGCGCAAGCGGGCCCGCGTGGTCTGCGGCGGGGTCTCGACGGCCGTGGCGATGTCGCTGTCGCTGCAGACTCGCTCGACGAGATCGCGAGCCTGCATCTTGTAGAAGATGCCGCGGTCGCGATTGACGTCGTGGTACTGGAGATCGAGCAGTGCGACGCGCGGATGGCTGAGTGGGAGGTCGTGCTTCTCGCGGTAGGCCTCGATGAGGTTGTGCTTGATGACCCAGTCGACTTCGCGATCGAGTTTGAGCGGATCGACGTCGAGTTGGGTGAGGCAGTGCTCCCACATGCCGAGCGCTTGCTTTTCGAGCGGGCTGAGGTCGCGACGCTCCGCGTACTTCAGCGCACGACTCAGGTACTCGCTCTGGATCTCGAGGGCGGTCATCTCGCGGCCGTTGGCCAGACGCACCCGACGTTTGCAGGTGATGTCGTGGCTGATCTCGCGGATGGCACGAATCGGGTTCTCGAGCGTCATGTCGCGGAGCACGATGGACGGTTCCTCGAGCATGCGCAGCAGGATCGAGCAGGCGCCGACCTTGAGGAACGTGGAGTACTCGCTCATGTTGGAGTCGCCCACGATGACGTGGAGACGGCGGTAGCGCTCGGCATCGGCGTGGGGTTCGTCGCGAGTGTTGATGATCGGCCGGGAGCGGGTTGTTGCGCTGGAGACGCCCTCCCAGATGTGCTCGGCGCGCTGGCTGATGCAGTACATGGCGCCCCGAGCCGTTTGCAGGACTTTGCCGGCGCCGGCGTAGATCTGGCGGCTCACCAGAAAAGGGATGAGCACCTCGGCGTAGTGACTGAAGTCGTCGCGGCGGCTGGTGAGGTAGTTCTCGTGGCAGCCGTAGCTGTTCCCGGCGGAGTCGGTGTTGTTCTTGAACAGGTAGATGACCCCGCGGATGCCCTCTTCGCGCAGTCGCTGCTCCGCGCTGGCGAGCAGTTGTTCGAGGATCCGCTCCCCCGCCTTGTCGTGGACGACGAGGTCGTAGATCGAATCGCATTCGGGCGTGGCGTATTCGGGGTGCGAGCCGACGTCCAGATAGAGCCGAGCGCCGTTGGCGAGGAAGACGTTGCTGCTGCGGCCCCACGAGACGACACGCCGGAACAAGTAGCGGGCGACCTCGTCCGGACTCAGGCGGCGCTGGCCGCGGAGGGTGCAGGTCACGCCGTATTCGTTCTCGAGTCCGAAGATCCGGCGCTCCATCGCGCCTCACGCTACCGGTCGGGGTCACCCGGCACGCGCCAGTCCCCCGATGCGGAACTAGCCTGAGGGCCTTGGACGGCTTGCACATGGTGCCGCTGGCCACCACCCGGTCCGGATTCGAGGCGAAGGTCCTCGTCGCCCGACTCGGCGCGGACGGGATTCTGGCGCAGCTTCAGGGTGGCAATGTCGACAGCCTGTATCCGGTGGGCGCGTTCGACATCTTCGTGGACGAGGACGATCTGGATCGGGCGCGCGAGTTGCTCGAAGAGGGCACAAGCGAGCTGATCGACGAGGACGACGACTACGGCGACGCGCGCCGTTCGGATCGCACCGAATGGTGGATGGCCGTGATCCTCGTCGGGCTACTCGCCCTTTTCATCGCGCTGAGGATCTTCAGTCTCTGACGGTCGTCGGTCGGAGTGCGGCCCGAACCTGGCGAGCGATCTCGATCTCCTCGCGGGCGATCACGACGAAACTTCGAACCGTCGCGCCCTCCGCGCTGATCTCGGCATCACCTTCGACCCGTTCGTTGCCCTCCCCGTCGATGTCAACGCCGAGGAAACCGAGACGCTCGCTTGCACCGGCCCGAACCCTCGGCGAGTTGGCGCCCACTCCCCCGGTGAACACCAGACCGTCCACTCCACCCATGGCCGCGGCCATGGCGGCGATGCCCTTCACCAATCGGTGCGTGTAGACGTCGAGGGCGAGCACCGCGTCCGGGTCACCGTTTGCCGACGCCTCGACCACGGCGCGCATGTCGTCCGTGCCGGCCAGCGCCACGAGCCCCGACGTGTGGTTGAGTGCATCATCGATCTCGTTCGGCGCGACGTGGTGACGCGCTCGCGAGCCACGCCAGTGCCCCGGGGTCGACGTCACCGGATCTCTGGGCCATGACCAGGCCTTCGACGGGCGTGAAGCCCATCGTCGTGTCGACCGAGCGTCCGCCGCTCACGGCGGCGAGCGAGGCGCCGGCGCCCAGGTGGCAGGTGACTATGCGCTGGTCATCGGGCTCGCCCATCAGGGCGGCGGCCCGCGTCGAGGCCCATTGGTGACTCAGGCCGTGGAAGCCGAAGCGTTTGATGCCGAACTGCTCGCGCCACTTTCGAGGGATGGCATAGGTGCGCGCGGCGGCCGGCATCGTCGAGTGGAACGCCGTGTCGAAGCACGCGACGTTGGTCGGCTGTCCACCGCGTTTCATCAGGGCGCGAACGAGGTCGATGGCGGGCGGGTTGTGCAGGGGCGCGAGATCGCACAGTTCCTCGAGCTCGGTGAGCACCGCGCCATCGATCACGACGGCCGAGTGGTAGCGATCACCACCGTGCACGATCCGATGGCCGATCGCCGAGAACTCGGGACCGGCGCGGGCAAATCGTTCGACGTCGGACGCGGTGACGGGTCCGACCGACGCGTGGCTTCGGAGCACTGTGTCGTCCGCGGCAACGATGTCGAGCTTGACGGAGCTCGACCCGACGTTGACGACGAGGACGTTCACGGGTCGGACCAAGTCCAGTCCCGGAGCTCGGGCATGTCCTCCAGATGCTCGCGGACGTAGAGCTCGTGGGCCGCCAACATCGAGTCGCAGTGCGCGACGAGATTCGTCGCACCGTCAGGTCGGGTTGGCGAACGGCGCAGGACCTCCTTGACGAGCTGAAAGCGGCTCATCCGGTTCCTGACCACCATGTCGAATGGTGTGGTCGTCGTGCCTTGCTCTTCGAAACCTCGAACGTGGAAGCGTTCGGTCTCACCTTGACCATGGATGAGGAAGTGCACGGCACGCGGGTAGCCGTGGAATGCGAATACGACGTGCTTGTCCCGGGTGAAGATGTCCTCGAACTCGAGTTGGTCCATTCCATGGGGATGATCGTTGGCGGGCATGAGCGTCATGAGGTCGACCACGTTCACGAAGCGGAAGCGCAGGCCCGGCACCCACTGCCGTAGGAGCTGCGCGGCCGCGAGTGCTTCGAGCGTCGGTATGTCGCCGGCACAGGCGAGCACGATGTCGGGGTCGTCGCCGCGTGCGCTGCCCGCCCAGTCCCACCGGCCGACGCCCCTCGTGCAGTGCTCACGTGCGGCGTCGGCGTCGAGGTACTGCAGTTCGGGCTGTTTGTCGATGACGATGAGGTTCACGTAGTTCCGACTGCGTAGGCAGTGGTCGGCCACCGAGAGCAGACGATTCGCGTCGGGTGGGAGGTAGATCCGCGCCACGCTCGATCGCTTGGACATGACCACGTCGATGAGGCCGGGGCCTTGGTGGCTGAAGCCGTTGTGGTCGTTGCGCCAGCAGGTGGACGTCAGCAGGACGTTGAGCGACGCGACGGGTCGCCGCCACCCGAGATCGCGAGCATGCTCGAGCCACTTGGTGTGCTGCACGAGCATGGACGCCGACACCATCGCAAAAGCCTCGTACGTGGCGAAGATGCCGTGGCGGCCGGTCAACACGTAGCCCTCGAGCCAGCCTTCGCAGAGATGCTCGCTCAGCACTTCCATGACGCGGCCGTCGGGTGCGATGTGATCGTCCGTGGGCAGCGCGGGCTCGACGAAGCAGCGATTCTCGACTTCGAACACCGCGCCCAACCGGTTGGAGTTGGTCTCGTCCGGGCAGAACAGCCGGAAGTTGGCCTCGGTGCGGTTCTTCGAGAACACGTCGCGGAGGTACTCACCGAAGCGACGGGTCGACTCCGCTCGCACCGACCCCGGTGTCGGCACGTCGACCGTATAGGCATCCGTGTCGGGAAGATCGAGGGTCACGAGGAGCCGCCCGCCGTTGGCGTGCGGACTCGCGCTCATTCGACGGGCGCCGCGCGGTGCTTGCGCCGCGAGGTCGGGTCGCAGTCGGCCCGCATCGCTGAACAGCTCGCGGGGTCCGTAGCTCTCGAGCCACGCCTCGAGTTGGGCCAGTTGCTCCGGGTTGCCGGCCGGGTCGGGCAGGGGCACCTGGTGGGCGCGGAACGTGCCCTCGACCGGAAGCCCGCCCACCACCTTCGGACCGGTCCAGCCTTTCGGTGTTCGCAACACCAGCGCGGGCCACGCGGGGCGTTGCGTGAAACCACGATCGCGGGCGTCGCGCTGGATGGCGTCGATCGACTCGAAGGCACGATCGAGTGCAGCCGCGAGGTCGGCGTGCACGTGCGGTGGGTCATCGCCGCTGACGACCTGGGGCTCGTAGCCGTGGGCGGAGAGGAACTCGCACACGCGGTCATCCGACCAGCGACCCATCACCGTCGGCCCCGAGATCTTGTACCCGTTCAGGTGGAGGATCGGGAGGACGGCGCCGTCGCGCACGGGGTTCAGGAAGTCGATCCCTTTCCACGAGCCCTCGAGTGGGCCGGTCTCGGCCTCGCCGTCGCCGATGACGCACGCCACGGTCAGGTCGGGGTTGTCGAACGATGCGCCGAACGCGTGGACGAGGGCGTATCCGAGCTCGCCTCCCTCGTGAATGGATCCCGGGGTCGGGACGCTCACGTGGCTCGGCACCCCACCCGGGGTGGAGAACTGGCGGAAAAGGAGATCCAGTCCTTTCTCGTCTGCGGTGATGTCGGGATAGATCTCCTGGTACGTGCCCTCGAGGTAGACGTTGGCGAGAACGGCCGGGCCGCCGTGGCCGGGTCCGGTCACGAAGAGCACCGAGCGATCGTCGCGTTTGATCACGCGGTTGAGGTGCGCGTAGAGCAGGTTGAGCCCAGGCGATGTGCCCCAGTGGCCGAGCAGGCGCGGCTTGATGTGCGCGGGGGTCAGCGGCTCGCGCAGGAGCGGGTTGTCGCACAGGTAGATCTGCCCGACCGTGAGGTAGTTGGCCGCCCGCCACCAGCCGTCGAGCAGATCGAGCTCCTCACTGCTGATCGGCTGGGGGGTCATCTTCGTCCTCCTCGACGGGCCCGTTCGCCCGGACTCACCCGGTCGCAGCCGCCGGGCTGGGTCAGTCGCTGCCGCCGGGCTGGGGCTCGCTACCCGGGTTGCCGCCGGGCGCGGCGGCCGAACCGGCGGGGGCATCCGGCAGGATCGAGGCCAGCTCGCTGCGATCGACGCGGCGGAACGCACGGCGACCGTCGCTGCGGGCCAGAACGGCGGCTTCGAGCTCGCCCGGCGCGATGGTCCGGTCCGGTCCGGACAGGGCCGCGACCGCGACGTTGAGTGCACCGGCCAGGTCGAGGTGGTCGGTCCACGCTTCTGCGAGTCGGGCCGCGATGGCTTCGGTCTCGCCGCCCAGCACGGTGTAGTCGTGCTCGTCCATGACGGTGCCGTCGTAGAGGATGTGGAACATCTGGTCGGTGCCGGGTTCGTCGCTGACTTCGGCGACGAGGATCTCGACCTCCATGGGCTTCATCTCGTGCGTGAAGATCTGCCCGAGGATCTGGGCGTACTGGTTGGCCAGGCTGCGGGCGTCGACGTCCTCGCGGCTGTAGGAGTAGCCCTTGAGGTCGGCGGCGCGGATGCCTGCGATGCGCAGTTGGTCGAACTCGTTGTACTTGCCGACGCCGGCGAACGCGATGCGGTCGTAGATCTCGCTGATCTTGCGCAGCGTCGCCGACGGGTTCTCGGCGCACATGAGGATGCCGTCGTCGTACACGACCGCGGCGAGGCTGCGGCCCCGGGCGATGCCTTTGCGCGCGTAGTCGGCGCGGTCCTTCATCACCTGTTCGGGTGCGACGTAGAAGGGCATGCTCATGACGCGTCGGTCCCCCGTTGGTCCGTGGTCTCCGAGAGCCGGGCGCTGTCTTCACGCGAGGCCAGGCGATCGAGCAGGGCGCGGAAGCGTTCTTCGATCTCGGCGTCCCCGAGGCGGTCGAAGCCCTCGGCGGTGATGGTGGCGATGACCGGGTAGATGCCCCGTACGAGATCAGGGCCGCCGGTCGCCGAGTCCTCGTCGGCCGCCTCGAAGAGCGCGTTGATGGCGAGGTCGACGGTCTCGTCGCGGGCGAGGTTCTCGCGGAAGTTGATCTTGATGACCGTGCCGGCGTGCATGCTGCCCGACCCGCTGGCCGCGAAGCGCGTTTCTTCGTAGCGACCGCCGGTGATGTCGTATTCGAAGAGACGGCCACCCTCGCGGAGGATGTCGTAACCGGCGAACAGCGGCACGACACCGAGGCCTTGCATGGCCGCGGGCAGGTTGTTGCGCACCATCTGGCCGAGCGTGTTCGCCTTGCCCTCGAGGCTGAGCGCACCACCCTCGACCTTCTCGTAGTGCTCGAGTTGGAGTTGGAAGAGCTTGACCATCTCCATGGCCGGGCCGGCCGCGCCGGCGATGGCGACACCGGAATGGCGATCGGCCGGGAACACCTTCTCGATGGCCCGATGGGCGATCCAGTTGCCCGCCGTCGCTCGCCGGTCGCCCGCCATCACCACGCCGTCGGCGTAGCGGATCGCCACCACGGTGGTGCCGTGGGTGATCTCCAGGCGGTCGCTCGCGCTCATCTGGGGCACCTCGGGCACCTGGCCCGTGCGCCGGAGCAGGTTGGTGAAGCTCGGGCCCGGATCATCGCCGGGCGTGAACAGCGGCATCGTCACGGGCCGGAGGCTATCCGGTGGCTGCGTCGCCACCGCGCCCCAACGCCTTCAGCTCCTCGATGCGCCAATGGACGGCGGCGTACTCCATCGCTTGGTACAGCAGGTCCGGATCGTGGCGGAACTGGCCCAGGCCGGCATTGCACGAGAAGCACAGCAACCCGCGCACCCGCCCCGTCTCATGACAGTGGTCGACATGCAGCGCGATGTCCCCCGGCGGCTTGCCGCAGATCGCACACCCGCCGCCCTGAGCCTCGAGCATCTCGTCGTACCGCTCCGGCGTGATTCCGTACTTAGCCTTCAGATGCCACTTGCGAAAGCGACCGCTTGAAGCTGTCCGTCTTCCGGTAAGCCTGCTTGGTTCTCGGCGTAACGCTCCTGGTTGTCCTCGATCCACGCCGCGGTGCGCTCACGAGCGATCTGCTTCGAGCTCGGGATTCGCTTCCCTGCGCGCCTTGTGCGGCCGCCTGGAAGCAGGTCCGGCAGTCGCCCCGCCGGCCGTCGACGCAACCGGGCGCCTTGTAGAACTCGGTCGAGCGGCTTCGTGCTCACCGCAGACCCAACAGGCTTTCGAGGGCTCCATGCGACAAGCTTCGCTGCCAGGTGTGACAGGTAGCTGCTTGTCGCTTATTGGCCACCCTTCTGCACGTAGGATCTTCACGAAATCCTCGGCGTTGGTCTCGAGGACGTCGTCGATCTCGTCGAGGAGATCGTCCAGCTCAGCCTTGATTTTTTCGCCGCGCTCGGACGTCGCAGGAGCCTCTTCGATCTCCTCCGCGTCGTCCCGCTTCTGTGCGGGTTTCTTGATCTGCTCTCGCTCAGCCATTGCGTTCGCTCGCTTCGCTCGAACTTGCTCTCACACTTCTCGTCGGCTCAAGACCCCAGCCGATCCAGCAATTCGGCCGAGGTCTCGCACTCGGCCAACAAGCTACCCACGTGCGCTTCGGTTCCGCGGGAGGGTTCCATCATCGGTACCCGACGCAGGGGGTCTCGACCGATGTCGAACACCAAGCTGTCCCAGTTGGCGGCCACGATGTCGTCGGCCCACTTCTGCAGGCACTTGCCCCGGAAATAGGCCCTGGTGTCCGGTGGGGGCTCCGTGATGGCCCACTCGACCTCGGCATCGTCGGTGATCCGCTCGAGGCCCACCCGGCTGGCCAGCGACTTCTCCGGCCGCAGGTCGTGGTACTGCAGATCCATGGCGGCCAGGCGGGCGTCGTCCCACGAGAGGTCGTGGCGCTCGCGGTACCCGTTGATCAGCCGGTACTTGGCCACCCAGTCGAGCTGATCCGCCAAGCTCATCGGGTCGGTCTCGAGCGCGGTGAGCACCTGCTCCCACCGCCGCAGCACCTCTTCGCCCGACGCCTGGCCGATCGCTTCGAGGCCGAACTCCTCGCCGTACTTGCGGGCCCGGTCGTAGAACTCCCACTGTGCGTCGAGCGCCGTGATCGTCGAACCATCGACCAACTCGAGCGGTAGCCCGAGCGACAGGTCGTAGCTCACGTGGCGCATGGCCCACACGGGCGCCTTGAAGATGAAGTCCCGCGTGAGGAAGTCGTCCTCGACCATCGCCAGCACCAACGCGGTGGTGCCGACCTTGAGGAACGTCGACACCTCGGCCATGTTGGCGTCACCGGCGATCACGTGCAGCCGTCGGTACTTCTGCGCGTCGGAGTGCGGCTCGTCGCGAGTGTTCACGATCGGCCGCTTCAACGTGGTCTCGAGACCGACCTCCTCCTCGAAGAAATCGGCGCGCTGCGTCAGCTGGAACGGCACCTCGTCGATCGAGATGCCCGGCGCCTCACTGCCGACCTTGCCGGCACCGGTGAAGATCTGGCGCGTGATGAAGTGCGCCATGGCATGGGTCACGATGCGACCGAACGGCACCTGGCGGTCCATCAAGTAGTTCTCGTGGCAGCCGTACGAGTTGCCCTTGCCGTCCGAGTTGTTCTTGTACACGACGATCTCTTGCCCGTCGGGCAGCAGTCGCTTGGCCGCGGCCATCGAACGCTGCAGCACGACCTCGGCGGCGCGGTCCCACACCACGATCGACCGAGCGTCGCCACATTCGGGCGTCGACAACTCGGGATGGGCATGATCGACGTAGTACCGCGCCCCGTTGGTGAGCACCGCGTTCACGAGATGCGTCTCGACCTCGGGCGCCATCGTGCCCGGGCTCGGCGCCCCCCTGGCGTCGTTGCCCGGTGACTCGTCCTCGAAGTCCCAGCCGACCTTGGGTACGGCCGCGGTGCCACCCCGCTCCCGCGCCAGCTCGTTCACATACGCATTGATGAGCATCGATGACGCCGCGATCGGGTTGGAGTCACCCGCGCCGCGGAGCACGATGCCGAACTCCGTCTCGACGCCGCAGATCTTCCGGATCGCCACTCGACCACCCTACCGGTCGTCGACCGCTCGTCCGGTGCGTTCTACGTCGGCCAGGAACCGCCGGACCTGCTTTGGCGTGCGCAAACGCACGAACTCCACCTGTCGACGCGTGCTCATCCGCGGCGGCGAGGATCTTCGGGCGACTCCGCGTGCGGTAGGTCCACACGAACCGGACGAACTCCACGTCGAAGCGATCCGGGCACCCCGCGGCCGTGCGCTCCTGGCCCAGCGAGCCCAGGGTTCGCCGCGTGACCCGCCACACACATCGGACCCGATTCAGGTCGAGAAGGATCACCGTGTCGGCGCGCGCGACGCGAACATCGATCGTGCCGCTGTAGTTGCCGTCGAGGATCCACGAACCTTCGGCCACCATCCGCTGTTGCACGGCCCGCCATTGGTCCTGCGGCGTCTCGACCCAACCGGGCTGCCAGAAATGCGCATCCAGATGCGTCACCGGCAACCCGGTGTGCGCGCCCAGCGCGTCGGCGAAGGTGGACTTCCCCGCTCCCCCGGACCCGACCACCATTACCCGACGCATTGCCCGACTCTTGCTCAGGCGGAGCCGGACGCGTCAGAGATATTGGCCGGTGGCGACGCGCTCGATGGAGCGGCCCCCGCGTGCCTTGTCGTCGTCGTCCTTGCGGATGAGCGTGCGCACGTAGACGATCCGCTCGCCCTTCTTGCCCGAGATCTTCGCCCAGTCGTCCGGGTTGGTCGTGTTGGGCAGGTCCTCGTTCTCCTTGTACTCCTGATGGATGGAGTCGAGGAGGTCCTGTGTGCAGATGCCCTTGCGCCCGTCCTGGATGAACCGCTTGATCGCGAGCTTCTTGGCCCGTCGCACGATGTTCTCGATCATGGCGCCCGACGAGAAGTCCTTGAAGTACAGGATCTCCTTGTCGCCGTTCTGATACGTGACTTCGAGGAACTGGTTCTGCTCGTCGTCGCGGTACATCTCGGGGACGGTCGACTCGATCATCGCCTGTACGGCCTTGTCCGGGTCACCGCCGCCCAACGAACGAACCTCGTCGGGATCGAGGGGCAAGTCGGACGTGAGGTAGCGAGCGAAGATCTGGGCCGCGGCGTCGACGTCGGGCCGCTCGATCTTGATCTTCACGTCCAGGCGGCCGGGCCGCAGGATGGCGGGGTCGATCAAGTCCTCGCGGTTCGACGCACCGATGACGATGACGTTCTTCAGTGACTCGACACCGTCGATCTCGGCCAGCAACTGCGGCACGATCGTGGACTCCATGTCCGAGCTGATGCCCGTGCCGCGCGTGCGGAACAGCGAGTCCATCTCGTCGAAGAACACGATGACGGGCCAACCCTCCTCGCTCTTCTCGCGGGCCCGTTGGAACACCAAGCGGATCTGGCGCTCGGTCTCGCCCACGTACTTGTTGAGCAGTTCGGGACCCTTGATGTTCAGGAAGTAGCTACGCGCCGCCTTGTCGCCACTGACCTCAGCCACCTTCTTGGCGAGTGAGTTGGCGACGGCCTTCGCGATCAGCGTCTTGCCGCAACCCGGAGGGCCGTACAACAAGATGCCCTTCGGCGCCGGCAGCTTGTGCTCGACGAACAGGTCGTGATGTACGAACGGCAACTCGACCGCGTCGATGATCAACTCGATCTGTCCGTCGAGCCCGCCGACGTCGGCGTAGGTGATGTCGGGCACCTCTTCGAGCACGAGCTCCTCGACCTCGGGTCGCGGCAGCTTCTCGAGCAGGAGCCCGCCGCGCACGTCGATCAGCACGCTGTCGCCGGCGCGGATCTTCTCGCCCCAGAGATGCTCGGCGATCTCGACCACACGCTCTTCGTCGGCCCGCCCGACGATCATCGCCCGCAAGCCGTCGTCGAGTTGCTCCTTGAACGTGACGACCTCGCCGGTGAGCTCGGGGCCCCGGGCCAGCACGACGTTCAACGACTCGTTGAGCACGACCTCGGCGCCCCGCACGAGATCGTCACCCGTGAGGTCCGGGTGCACCGACACGCGCATCTTGCGGCCGCCGCTGAACACGTCGACCGTGCCGTCGTCGTTGCTGCCGAGCAGCGTGCCGTAGGCCGACGGGGGCTGGGTGAGCTTGTCGACCTCCTCGCGCAGCGCCGCGATGTGCTCGCGCGCCTCACGCAGGGTGTAGGTCAGCTTCTCGTTCTGCGAGACGGCCTGGGCCAGCTGGCCCTTGGTCTCGAGCAGGCGCTCCTCGAGCGTGCGCACACGCTTGGGGGCCTCCTGCAGCCGGCGGCGCAGGGAGATGACCTCTTCCTCGAGCGTCTTGGCCTGCTCACGCAGCTCGGCCATCTCGGCGTCGTAGGCGGTCAATCGCCGTTCGTACTCGGCCTCGTTGACGGCACCCACCTCCTCGTGAGGACTTGGCTGGTCAGGAAGACCGGCTCGTTCGGGAGTCTTCGTCGGACCCTACACCTCACCTTCGCAAAAACGGCGGAACGCGAGGACCTGGATTTGCGGCGTGACCTGCCGACGTAGAACCCTCGCGGGCAGGTCGCGTGGCCTGCGCCCGCTACCGCCAACAGGGCCGAGTTTCCCCACCGATCCCCGGTTTTATTGGTACACTCGCGACCCTGCGACACAGCGTGCGAACAACCCCCCGAAACGGCTCACCGGAAAGGCACGGAGACAACGATGAAGGTCTGGATCGATCAAGATCTCTGCACCGGCGACGGACTCTGCGAAGAGATCGCGCCTGATGTCTTCACGCTGCTCGACGATGGCCTGGCCTACGTGAAGGAAGGCGCCAAGGTCTTCAGCGACCCGGGCGGCGCCGAGGGTCTGGCCAATGTCCCGGCCGGCCAAGAGGAAGCCACGATCGAGTCCGCCGAGGAATGCCCCGGCGAGTGCATCTTCATCGAGATCGAGTAACAGCGGTCACGCGCCGGACCTGGTGAAGGAGACCCTGCGGGGTCTCCTTTCGCGTCTGGCGGCCGAGTGCGCCCAGCCTCGATGCTCAGGCGGCGACACAGGGCCCGGCACTCGTCGCCACCCGTGGGGCGCGCAGCACCGCCTGCAACTCGGTCGTGTTCAACGCGTAGGCCACATTGTCGCGGTCCCGCGCGATGGCGAACGTCACGCCGATCACTTGGCCGTCGGGGTCGACCAACGGTGAGCCCGAGTCACCGGGTGCGAGCCCGGCTGCGGCCTCGATCACGTCGCGCTCCACCAGATCGCTGTCGTAGATGTTGCGGCCGGTCGCCTTGATCAACCGTGCGACCTGGAACGGTGCGACCCGCAAGCGGCCGGCCCTGCGGGTGGCCGAACACCCCACCGATGGCACCCACCGACGGACTCGCGAGCGGCAACGGCGGACGGTCCAGTTCGGGCACGCGTAGCAGGGCCAGGTCACGGTCGGCGTCGAACAACACGATCTGGGCTGCCAGCCGGCGCCCGTCATCGCGGATCACGTCCGGACTCTGCTCGCCCGCGACCACGTGCGCGTTGGTGGCGATGAGACCGTCCTCGACCACGAACCCGGTGCCGTCCTGGATCTTGCGGCACGCGACGCCCTCCACCTTCACCACCGACGCCGCCACGGCGTCCGCGGTGGCCTTCGACAGACCGCTGCTCGCGGGTGGAGGCCCGAGCGGCGTCGACGGCTCGAGGTTCGCGAACACATCCGGGAAGTTGTCGTTGCCGACGAGCGACCGGAACGCCTGCAGCGCGTCAGGCGGCTCGGGCAGTCGTTCACCCAACTCCCGCGCGACCCACGACGCCGACACCTCGGTCGCGATCGGGCCCACCTCGCTGCGTCAGTACCGGCAACAGCAGCCACACGAGGAGCAGCGCGCCCACCACCCCGGCGCCCAGCCCGAGGATGGCATCGACCTTGCTCAGGCCCTCTTCGTTCGACGACGGGCGGAGCCGGTTGCCGAGCACGTAACCGACGGCCTGGCCGGCGAACGCACCGAGCAACACGACGGCCACTGCGATCACGAGGGCCCGCAGCTGGTTGCTCGGATCCACTCCATCCAACAACGGTCCGAGCACCAGCAGCGCGAGCACGATGCCGCAGAGCATCCCGATCCACGACAGCACTCGGGTGACGAACCCGAGCCGGAACCCGATCACCGCGGCCAGGACCACGGCCGCGATGACGACGACGTCGACCCAGTTCACCGGGTCACCCCCGTCAGTCGCCGATCAACCGCGCGTGGGTGAGAAAGCCGGTGTGGGCCACCATCCGGTGGTCGGGACGCACCGCTTGGCCTTCGATGTGCCACCCGCGGTTGAGCACCTCGATCGTCTCGGCCAGCTGCGAACGCGCTGTCGACGAGACGCTCGCGCAGCTGCGTGGCCTGGGTGATCGACGGTGTGTACGCCACGAGGATGCCACCTCGTCGGAGCGCACCCTCGGCGTGCTTCACGACCTGCCATGGCTCCGGCAGGTCGAGCACGATGCGGTCGAGACCCGTCGGGTCGATGCCCTCGTAGGAATCACGAACTTCGACCGAATAGCGCTCACCGATCTCCTCACCGAGGAAGGCCCGCACATTGTTCTGCGCACGGGCGGCGAAGTCCTCGCGGAGCTCGTAGCCGGTCACCTCCGCGCCGGCGCGCAGCAGCGTCATCGACAAAGCGCCCGACCCGACACCCGATTCGAGCACCTTCGCGCCCGGGAAGATGTCGGCCAGCATCAGGATCGGGCCCAGGTCCTTCGGATAGATGACCTGCGCACCACGCGGCATCTTGAGCACGAAGTCCGCGAGCGTCGGCCGCAGCGCAAGGTACGACGAGCCCTTGGTCGAGCGCACCGTGGCGCCTTCCTCGCCGCCGATGAGCTCGTCGTGTTCGAGAAAGCCCGAGTGCGAATGGAACTGCTGTCCGGCGCGCAACGTGACCAGGTATCGCCGTTGCTTGCCGTCGATCAGCAGCACCCGTTCACCTTCGCCGAACGGCTTCATGCCGCCGGCCCTTGCGGGCCGCGGCGCGGGCGCAGGATCACCGGCTCGGTCGACGCTCGGCCGCCCGCGCGCTCGGCCAGCCGGCAGAACGCGCACACGTCACCGGGTGTGGGTGCGCCGCAGATGTCGCACGGACTCAGCCCACCGAACTCGACCTCGGCATCGGCCCGAAAGCGCTCCGACGCCCGCGACAGGAACTTGAAGTAGAAGTCGTGCTTCGTGCCCGGCGACTGGCGCTCGATGGCGTTCAACGCCTCCTTGTAACCCAGATGCTTGTTCCCGACTGCTTGCGGGCACTCCTCGACGATGTAGTCGATGCCCTGCACCACGCAGTACGCCGCGGTCTCTCGTTCGGTGAGTCGGATCAGTGGTTTCACCTTGCGGGGGAATCCGTCCCCCTCGGGCAGCACGGGCAGTTGGCGGCCCAAGTAGTCGGTGTGCCAATGCATGACGTTGCCGAACAGCACCGCGGCCTCGTCGTCGAGATTGTGGCCCGTCACCAACACGTCGTAGCCACCTTCGCGTGCCGCTTGATCGAACAGGTGCCGCTTCGACAGGCCGCACGCCGAACAGGGATTGCGCTTGGCGGCACGCGAACCCGTGGGGATGTCGTAGCCGTACTGCTCGCGAAGGTCGATCTCGAGCAGCGGCCAGCCGCGTCGCTCGGCGAAGTCACGCGCGTACACACCCGATTCCTCGCTGTACTCGCCGATGCCGAGCCCGACGTACAAGCCGTCGGCCTCGTAGCCGAGCTGGCGCAGCAGGTCCCACACCGCGAGCGAGTCCTTGCCGCCCGAGACCGCGACGAGCGGTCGCTCGCCGGGGCCGATCATGTCGAACTCGTGGATCGCCCTCTCGACCTGGTCCCGGCAGAACTTGGTGAAGTGCTCGCCACAGAAGTTGGCGTTGTGACGACGCAGGTCGATCACGGCGGGGCCGCGGCACACACGGCACTTCATCAGAACGCGCCCCCCGAGATCACCGGACGGATCTCGACCTCGTCGGCGTCGTCGAGCATGGTGTCGACCGGAACGAGCGTGTCGCCCCGGATGACCAGAACCGACTCGCGGTTGATCTCGAGGCGCTGCAGCACGATGTCGACCGTCAACGGACCGCGGATCTCGACCTCCCTACGAGGATTGCGAAGCAGGATCTTCACGGCCCAATGATGGCCCGCCCGGGCTACTTCTTCCTCTCTTTGCCTTTGGCTTTGGCTTTGGGGTCGAGCTTCCGCTCGGAGATCACCAGCTGCTCGCCCGGACGCAGATTGTCGATGAACAGCACCCGCTGGTCGCGCTTGTTGGCCCAGCTGACGGCGCGCACTCCCCAGGCGATGCTGCCGAGCACCAGCCAACGCCGGTTGCCGCCGAGCAGTCCTTCCGTGACCCCGTTGCGTCGGGCCGTGTCGAGCCAGCTCATGTCCGGCTCAAACCCGCCGGATCTCGACGATCGTGCCGTGCCGGCGGCCGCGCCGCCGTCCGAGCACGAAGGCCACGGCCACCACGACGACGACTCCGACGACGGCGGCGACGACCGCGTAGTTCATGGCGTCGTCCTCGACCACGTCGACCTCGGCCTGCAGTTCGCGGAACTTTGCTTCGAGGTCGTCGCGGCTGATCGGTCGACGGGTCTCGGTCATGGGTGGGCTCCCTTGGTCGTGTCGCCCTTCGGGTTGCCCTTGCCGATTCGCCAGGCGGCGACGCCCGCGACCGCGCCGACCCCGATCAGCACGATGAGGTATGGCAACGCCGACCGCCAACCGGTGAACACGTCGCCCGTCTCGGTCTGGAGCACCCGCAGCGCCGCCATGGCCAGGAAGAACACGCCGAGCGACAGCAGGGCCGCGCCACCGATCCCGAAGCCCAGATACCGGCCGAGGCCCTTGAGGGGATCGACGGTCTCCTGTTGGGCGTAGGCCTTCAGCAGCTCCCAGAGGTCCTGTACGACGTCAGGAATGGACTTGGGGTTCAGGGGCACAGTCTGCAGTTCCTATCCCGGTGGTCGGCGGCGGCGCAAGCAATCCCCTCGTCGGGTCCGGTCTCGTATCCACCGGGCCTCCCGCTGAAACGCGCAGAATTCCTGCCGATAGGACCCGGCAAACAGCTCAGGGAGCCGTATCGAGGGGATGTCGGCGTGTACTGCAACCAGTGTGGGCAACCGATCACTTCGGGAGACCGATTCTGCAAGCACTGCGGCGCGGAGCAGGGAGAGCACCCTGCGCCTGTCCCACCCTCTCTGGTCCCACCACCTCCAGCCGCAGCTCCTCCGGCCCCGTCGGCGCCTCCGGGCCCCCCACCGCGCGAGCCGGGCCGGCCCGGGCGCGCCATCAACGCGCCGCTCATCATCGGCGTCGCCGTGCTCGTTGCCATCCTCGTGGCCGGCATCGTGCTGATCAGCCGGGGCAGCAACAGCGGCGATGACGAGACGGCGACAGCCGGCGCGACCACGACCGTCGCGGCGGGCGCGGCCCCGACCTCGATCCCGCCTCCCCCACCTGTGTCGGTGCCACCGGGCGGCTTCACCGCGGACCAGATCAACCAGACCTTCGGCGACGCGATCTGGAAGGTCCAGATCGCGGGGTGTGGCGAGCAGGGCTGGGGCAGCGGGTTCGCCATCAGCCCCCGGCACATCGTCACCAACTGGCACGTCGTCGTGGGCGACACCGAACCGACCCTCATGTCGCACGACGGTTCTCGCACCATCGCCGGTCACGTCATCGGGCTGAACCAGAAGCCCGACGTCGCGGTGATCGAGGTCGACGAAGATCTGCCCACCTACATCGGTTGGGCCGACACCAGCGCGCTCACTGAGGGTCAAGCGCTCACTGCGCTCGGTTTCCCGCTCCCACAGGGCAACTACACGGTCACGCAGCTGTCGATCGCCAGCTTCGAGACCACCGGTGACAAGCGGACGGGGATCCTCGCCGACGGCAAGATCGATCGCGGCAACAGCGGTGGGCCGTCGCTCACCGCCGACGGTCACGTCGCCGGGATCAACACCGCGGTCAACATCAACGGCATCAGCGAAGGTGGCCTGCAGACCGTGCCGTACCTCACGAGTGCCGACGCCGTACGCGGGCTCGTCGACGGCTACGTGGCCAGCGGCAGCACGACCACCGTGCCGGCCGATTGCGCCAAAGCGGGCGACTACAAGCAGGCCAAGACCTACGGCGACAACGCGCAGCTCGACGCGCTGTGGGAGGAGTGCGACGCCGGCTTGTCGGCCGCCTGTGATGCGTTGGCCCTGAACGCGACGCCGCAGACCGACTACTACCTGTTCGGGGTCAGCTGTGGTGGCCGCGTCGGTCGCGAGGGCTACTGCGAAGCCAGGTACGGTCCGCAGCTCCCCTCCGGCTGAGGTCGCCGCACCGCGTCAGCTGTCGGGCCCGTCGTAGCCGTCATCCGGTGGTGCGTCGAGCTCCTGCAAGTCGTCGAGCATGCCCAACGCGTCGTCGACGAGCTCGGTCAGCAGGGCGACGCGCACCGCGGGCGAGTCCGCGGCGAGCAGTCGCTGCTTGTCCGCCGGGCCGAGCGGCGCCAGCACTGCGGCCTGGTAGCTCGCCAGCACGGGGTCATCGGACAGCTCGCTCGTCGCCGCCGGCACCGATTCACCGAGCTCGGCGTAGCGCGCCAACAGTCGACGGAGGCGACTCGTCAACGCGCCGAGCGCGTCATCGAAGCTGTCATCGGGACCGGTGCGCTCGAACGGCGGGTCCTCGAACACCGTCACCTCCGCGCGCGGGTACGGGTCGTCGTCCAACCATTGATCGATTCGGATCCGCTCGGTGCCGACCGCAGCGAGGGCGTAACGACCGTCCTCGAACCGGGCGGCCTCGATGATCTGGGCGATCGTGCCGATGTCGGTCCGGACGTCACCGCCACCGACTTCACTCCCCCGCTCGATCAGCACCACTCCGAACCGCTGATCGCCGTCGAGACAGTGCTGCACGAGTGCGCGGTACCGATCCTCGAAGACGTGCAGCGGCAGCACCGCCGACGGAAGCAGCACCGTGCCCAACGGAAACATCGGCAGCACGGTCACGGCAGGGCTCCTACCCGGACTTCGGCGCCAGTTGCTCGACATCGGGACCGGTGGGGGCGGTCACGAGGGCAATGGCGAACTCGTCGATCGGTATGTACCCCCGCGGTTGTTCGTCGCCGACGACGTCGTAGACGAACGTGAGTGACCGGCCGTCGGAGAGGCGAGCGAAACCGGCCAAGGCGTTCACGTGATCGAGGGTGCCGGTCTTGGCAGACACCTGGCCCTGCGCCGGGGTACGGCGCATCCGCGGCCGCAGCGTGCCGTTCTGCGCGGCCACGGGCAGCAGCTTCGCCAGCTCCGAATCGGGACCGGCCCGATCGAGGATCGCGCTGAGCAGCCCACACGGCAGCCGGTTGCCCTCGTCGAGGCCCGAGCCGTCGTTGAGCGTCAACCGGTCGACGGGCAAGCCGTCGGCCGCCAACCGGTCGACGATGACCTTGACGCCCGCGGCCGTGGTGCCCTCCCCCGATACCGCGAGGCCGAGCTCCTTCGTGAGCGACTCGGCTGTCGTGTCGTCGGACTCGACCAACATCTGGCCCACGAGGTCGCGGATCGACGCCGAGTCGAGACCGGCGACCTCGGTCGTGTCGTTCGGTGCGCGCCCACTGGATGCGCCGCCGCCGACGCGAACCCCGCGTTGAGTGAGCAGCGTGCGAAGAGTCTCGGCGGCGAGCACCGGTGGGTCGCCCGGCACGCGGTTCTTCGTGGCGTCGTCAGGCGTCTTGGAGTACCCGGTCTGGCCGTCGTTGACCATCAACGCGCTGAGCGGCCCGACGAAGCCCTGGTTCTGGTAGCGGGTCGGCCAGGTCGCGACCCAGCGTTGCTGGTCGTACCGCGAGTCGTCGCCGACGACGCCGCCCTTGATCTCGCGCACGCCGGCGGCGGCGATGTTGTCGGCCAGCTGGCCGAGGTCGTTGTGCAGCTGGTCGCGATTCGTGAGGGAGACCTCGTATCCGGGCGTGGTGAGCACGGGATCGCCGCCCCCGACCATGTACAAGTCCCCATCGACGACCCCGTCGCGTGGTGCGGATCGGGCGCGTGCGCTCGTGCGCAGATGGCTGTTCGGATCGAGGGTCTCGAGCGTCGCTACTGCGGTCAGCAGCTTCACCGTCGAGGCGGGGTCGACGACGTCGGTGCCGTAGTCGACGATCACTCGACCGTGGTCGCTCACGATGATGCACGTGTTGGGCAGCGCGGCGTCGATGGAGGGTTGCACCGCCGCGCGGATGCTGGCATCGGTGATGTTCGACGCGAGCAAGGCGGGCAGCCGACGGGGTGAGAGCACCGGCGTCACGAGCGCGGCCCGCGGTGGGTCGGTCGTCGAATCCGTGGTCGCACCGGCGCGTCCGGCGATCGCCAATCCCATCACCAAGAGCCGCGACGGACGCGAAAGCAGCGGCGGCCAGCCGGGGCGAACGGGACATTCGGGAGAGCCTATAGGCGTCGACGAGGCGCGCGGATCGGGGCGCGTCGCCGAGACGCCTGTCACGCCGGTGCGGCGCGGTAGGTCGGGCTCAGAGCTCGCGTCGCTGCCGCCACCGGGACCGTTGCCAGAGGTGCGCCAGCGCCGCCACGGCTCGATTCGACGACGGATAGCAGTACCGGCCGCTCTCGGTGACGCCGGCCACGGCCGCGTTGGCCGGTGAGGTCACGGCCAGCTCGGTCGCCGTGAGGATCGGCTTGCCCAGCCGGCCCGCCAGCTCGGACGCGGTCGTCGTGTACCGGCGGTCCTGGCGGTCGTGGAAGTTGACGATGCGATCCAGGCCGTGATCCGGGAAGTACGGACCTTCGCGTTCGAGCTTTCCCTGGTTCGACTGGATGCCCATGCCGAGGAAGACGATCGCGTCGACGGCCGGATGCTCGGCGACGGTGGTGAGCACGTCGGGAATGGTGTCCTTCGTCTCGCCGCCCGCCAAGTCGATTGGGTTGTTCCGACTCCACCGCGGTGGCAGCTTCGTGTCGAGCTGGCCGATCAGGTCGTCCGGCAGAGCGAGGAGCTCGAGGTCGGTGCGGGCGATGGCGTCGGCGGTCACGACGCCCCATCCGCCGGCCGTGCTCACGATGGCGACGCCCGGGCCTGCCGGTAGCGGTTGGGTCGCGAACGTGGCTGCCGCTTCGTAAGCCTCTTCGATGGTCGAGGCGCGTACTGCTCCGGCCTGCTTGCACATGCCGTCGAAGACACGGTCGTCGGTGGCGAGCGAACCGGTGTGGCTCGCCGCAGCACGCGCTCCACTCGATGTGGCGCCTCCCTTGACGAGCACGACCGGGATGCGTTCGCACACCGCGCGCAACCGCTCGTAGAACGCCCGCCCGTCGCTGACACCTTCGACGTACGCCAAGGCCACGTCGGTCTCGGGGTCGTCGGCGTAGAACTCGAGGAAGTCGGCCACGCCCACCTGTGCGGCGTTGCCGGCCGACACCGCCCGGCTGACGCCTACCCCGCTGGTCTGGGCGTAGTTCATGAACGAGGAAACGAAGTTGCCCGACTGGCTCACGATCCCGATGCGACCGCGGGGCGGGTATGGCGCCACGATCTGGGCGCACATCGACGAGGGCGTCGAGATGACCCCCTGCCCGTTCGGTCCCACGACGATCATGTCGAGCTCGTCGGCCAACGCGACCAGTTCTTCTTGGCGGGCGAGGCCGTCCTCGCTCGCCTCCCCGTAACCGGCTGACGTGACGAAGGCGGCTCGTATGCCCTTGGCCGCCGCGTCGCGGAGCAACTCCATGTTGGTCGCCGCGGGTGTGCACACGAACACGAGGTCCGCCACGCCGTCGGGAACCTCGGTCACCGACGCGCAGCGTTTGCACCCCCAAGACCTCGGTGCCCTCGCGGTTGGTGGCGAACACCGGACCGGCGTAGCCGCATGCGAGGAGATTGTGCAGGGCGACGAAGCCGAACTTGCCGGGGTGCGACGACGCACCGGCGACGACCACACCGCGGGGATCGAACAGGGCTCGGAAGTGATCGTTCGTCACGGTCACGAGCTCACCTCGACCAGTGCGTCGACCGCGACGGGTCGGCCCTCGACGATCAGCAACGGGTTGACGTCGACCGACACCACCTCGGGATGGGCGATCGAGGCGGCCGACAAACCCATGAGCACGTCGATCACTGCATCTCGGTCGACGGCCGGCTCACCCCGGAACTCCCCCAGGAGGCGTTGTGTCGAGAGGTCGTCGAGCATCTCCTCGGCGTCCGCTCGCTCGATCGGCACGAGCCGCAGGGTGACGTCGGCGATGGCCTCGGCAAGGATGCCCCCGACCCCGAGCAGGATCGTCATACCGAACTGCGGGTCGCGGTCGAGACCGGCGATGAGCTCACGGGTCGCGCGCAGCATGGGTGCGACCAACAGGCTGACTTCGCCGTCGTCGGCGGTCGCCGCCCCGAGCAGATCGCGACCGGCCGTCTCCACTGCACCGGCGTCGGTCAGCGAGAGTCGGACGAGGCCTCGTTCGGTCTTGTGGGCGATGCCGTCGCCGTTCAGCTTCACCACGACCGGATAGCCGATCTCTTCGGCGGCGGCCACGGCTTCGGAAGCCGTCGACACGACGCGCTCGGGGGCGAAGGGCAACCCGTGGCCGGCCAACATCCGCTTGGACGCGGCCTCCGACAACGTGCGGTGTGCGGTCGAAGGCCCCGGAGACATGGCTGCGTACCCTAGCCAGCCCCGCACCAACGGCCCGCTACGTACTGTGGGATGCGTGGCATGGGCGATTCGCGGGGTGATCGAAGGCTTCTACGGCCGACCATGGTCGTGGGACGAGCGCCTCGACGTGATGGCCTGGTGCGGGGCGCGAGGGATGACGCACTACCTCTACGCGCCGAAGGACGACCCCCTGCATCGCGATCGATGGCGAGACCCCTACCCCGACGATGCGCTCGCCGGGTTCGAGCGCTTGGTGGCGAGTGACACGCTCGAGGTCGGTTTCGGGATCTCGCCCGGACTGTCCATCGACTACGACTCGGCCGCCGATCGAGCCGCTTTGCTGAGCAAGATCGACCAACTGCTCGACGTGGGCGTGCGGCTCGTCGGCCTGGCCCTCGACGACATTCCGCCCGCGGACGGGTTGGGCGAGCACCATGCGGCGCTGACCTCGTGGCTGCACGACCGGCTCGCCGGGCGGGCCGAGTTGGTGTTGGTGCCGACCGAGTACACGGGCACCGCGGCCACCCCGTACCTCGACGCCTTGCATCGGGGCACTCCCGCCGAGGTGCCGATTGCGTGGACGGGCGACACCGTGGTCTGCGACGCGATCACCGTCGAGCAGGCCGAGGCGAGAGCGGGTGCGCTCGGCGGGCGCGCGCCGTTGATCTGGGACAACTATCCGGTGAACGACGCCGTGATGGCCGACCGGATGTTCCTCGGGCCGTTGCGTGGCCGCGACCCGGGGCTGGCCGACGTGTGCTCGGGCTACGTCGCCAATCCGATGGTGCAACCCACGGCATCGAAGCTCCCGCTCGCGTCGGCCGCCGCGCTGTTGCGCGGTGACGACCCTGCTGCGGTTTGGGCTGACGAAGCCGACGCGCTGGGAATCCGCGCCTTTGCCGAGGCGTGTGACGGAGCGCAGCCGCGCGTGCTCGTCGACGCGGTGCGGACCGGATCCGGCCGTGGGCGGACCGCGGGGCTCGACGCCATCGATACCTGGCTCGACGACCTCCGCGCCTTCTCGCCCGACGCCCCCCTCGCCGAAGAGGTCGAGCCGTGGCGTACCCAAGCTGAACGCGAGCGTGGACTGTGGCGCGCTGCGCTGCGGTTGTTGCGCGCGCTCGATCGGGGCGAGCGGGAGGCCGCCACCACCGAGGGCCTCGGGTTGTTGTACCGATGGCCCGGAGCGCGCCGGGCCGAGGTCTCGGTCATGGGCCCACGGTGCAGCTTTCGGCCGGTGTTCGGTCAATGGCCCGACGGGTCGTGGCGCTTCGACGCCGCGTCGGTGCAGGAGGACATGAACGCCACCGACGCCCTCGTGCGGTTCGCTCTGGCCGAGCTCGCGGCTTACTCCCCGTGACCCCAGGCGAACGGAGCTGTGTCAGTCGCGAGGTTCGAGTGCCGCGCGGAACAGATCGCGCAAGTGCGCGAGGCGCCTCTCGAGCTCTTCAGCGGCGAGCGGGTCTCGGCCGAGCAGTCCTTCGATGAACGGCAGGTCGCCGAAGTAGCTCAGCATGGCGCCGTATCCGGTGAAGAGGAACTGCTCCGGATCGAAGCGGCGGAACACCCCTGCATCCATCTCGTGCTCGAAGTATCCGACGGCCCGCTTGAACAGCGGTTGCAACATCACCCCGAGGTCGATGCCGAGTCGAGAGTCGCTGTCGAGGGCTTCGCGCCGGACGATGCGCACGAACTCCGGGTTGGCGACGAAGAACCGGAAACCTGCGGTGAGCACCAGGTCGACTCGGTCCCAGCCCTTCACCTCGTCGTGCGCGGTGGCATCGTCGACCCGCCCGATCCACTCGGCCAGGGCTCCCTCGAAGACCTCGCGATAGATCGCATCCTTCGAGGGGAAATGATGGAGAACGCTGGAGCGCCGGATACCGACGGCCTCGGCGATGTCGTTCAAACTGGTGCCGTCGTAGCCGTGCTCGGCGAAGCAGCGCCGGGCCTCGATGAGGATGGCCTGGCGCGTGGAAGAGATCCTCTCGTCCACGGCCATGGGGATCAGGCTAGTGCCAGTCAGTGTCAGCTCAGCAGGGCTTCCGGTTGCACCGGGTGGGTGAGGGTGCAATAGCTTCGACCCATGCACATCTTGGCGGCGCTCTTCATCGAGGGAATCGACCTGCGCCAGGTACCCGGTCCGTCGACCCGAATCGACCTCACGGGCGTCCAGTTCTCCGGCCCTGCACCCCAGCCCGTCCCGGTGACCCTCGAACCGCACTTGGTGGTCATGGTGCACTGCCCGGTGGGCGGCAAGACCAGCGGCGCGCTCGAGGTGGTCTACCGCCGGCCCCGCGGGGAAGAGGCCGAGGGTGAGGCCGAGGGCGACGTGATCGCGCGAAACGTCCAGCCGCTCGAGGTCGAACCCGGCAAGTTCAACTACCGCCTCGTTCGGGCCGAGCTCGAATTCGAGGAGTACGGGACCGTCGAGGCGCACTGTCGGATCGACCTCGGGCCGGTCACCGTCGTGCCGTACACGCTGTTGCCGCCGGTGACGTGACTCCTCACTGCGGCCGCTCATGAGCGCGCGGTTCGGAGCAGCCCTTTCCGAGCACCCGATCGCCGCGCACGCGACGGGCGAGGTCGTCGGCTCCCTCCTCGAACAGATGGGCGACGCGCCCGATCTCGCCGTGCTCTTCGTTACCCGGCCTCACATCGGCGCCCTCGAAGATGTGGTCCATGCCGTCCGCCAGACGCTTCGTCCCGGCGCGTTGATCGGCGCGACCGCGGTGTCGGTGATCGGCGGACCCCGAGAGGTCGAGGAGCAGAGTGCGCTCACGGTCTGGGCGGCGCGCACCGGGCCCGTCCGAACGGTCTCCATCGACGCGGTCGAAGCCATCGACGGTTGGACGTTCACCGGCCTGCACCCGGCCGTGGTGGCCGACGCCCGCACACTCGTGCTCCTCGCCGACCCGACGACGTTTCCCGTCGACCCGTTCCTCGTCGAGATGGGCTCGACCTACCCCGATCTCCGCGTCATCGGCGGTGTGGCGTCAGCGGGGTTCGGGCCCGGCGGCAACCGGCTCGTCGTGGACGCCCACCTTCGCGATCACGGTGCCGTCGGTGTGTTGCTGACGGCCGAGCAAGCGGTGACGACTGTCGTCTCCCAGGGATGCCGCCCGATCGGTGATCCGTACACGGTCACCAAAGCCGAGCGGAACGTCATCTACGAGATCGGCGGCCGTCCGGCGCTCGAGCGGCTCGAGTCCCTGCTCGGTGGTCTCGACGAACGCGAGCTCGAGATGGCGCGCGAGGGCCTCCATCTCGGTCGGGTGATCGACGAGCACCAGGCCGACTTCGGGCGGGGCGACTTCCTCGTGCGCAACGTGCTCGGAGGTGATCGTGATGCGGGTGCCATCGCCGTGGGCGACGAAGTGCACGTGGGTGACACCGTGCAGTTCCAGGTGCGCGACGCGGAGTCGGCCGACGAGGATCTGCGGCTCCTGCTCGACGGCCACACCGCCGACGGGGCGTTGGTCTTCACGTGCAACGGGCGCGGGCGCCGGCTGTTCGGCCGGCCCGACCACGACGCCGAGGTAGTGGTCCGCTCGATCGACAGTGCCTCGGTGGGCGGCATGTTCTGCGCGGGTGAGATCGGTCCGGTCGGGCACCGCAGCTTCCTGCACGGGTTCACCGCCTCGATCGCCCTTTTCGGGCCGCAGCCAGGGCCATCGCGGGCAGTAGGGTTGCCGGGATGACCCCCGACGCAACGACGCGTGACACCGAACTCGAACAGCGCGCCATCAACGTAATCCGCGGGCTCGCGATGGACGCGCCGCAGAAGGCGAACTCCGGCCATCCCGGCACAGCCATGGCGCTGGCGCCGTTGGCGCACGTGCTGTGGACGCGGATCATGCGTTACGACGCGTCCGCCCCGGATTGGCCGAACCGCGATCGTTTCATCCTGTCCGCCGGCCACGCGTCGATCCTTCTGTACTCGATGCTGTATCTCACCGGCTACGGCCTGACCCTCGAAGACCTCGAAGCGTTCCGCCAATGGGACTCACGCACTCCCGGGCATCCCGAGGTGCACCACACGAAAGGCGTCGAGGTCACGACCGGTCCGCTGGGCCAGGGCTTCGGTAACTCGGCCGGCATGGCGATCGCCGAGCACGCGCTTCGGGGCCGATTCGGTTCGGAGTTGTTCGATCACCACACGTTCGTCATCGCGAGCGACGGCGATCTCGAGGAAGGCATCAGCCACGAAGCTGCATCGCTGGCCGGGCATCTCGGTCTCGGCAAGCTCGTCGTGGTCTACGACGACAATCACATCAGCATCGACGGCCCCACCGAGCTCTCCTTCACCGACGACACCGCGAAGCGCTTCGAGGCCTACGGCTGGCACGTCGACCGCGCCGGTGAGATCGCGAACGATCTCGACGACCTCGAGGCCGCAGTGCGTGCCGGCATGGTCCGCGAGGATCAGCCTTCGTTGATCGTGTTGCGCAGCCACATCGGTTATCCGTCGCCCAAGTACACCGACACCTCGCATGCGCACGGCAGCCCACTCGGCGACGACGAGGTCCGCGCCACCAAGGAGCTCCTCGGGCTGCCGCCCGACGAGACGTTCTTCGTGCCCGAGGACGTTCTCGGGATGTACCGGGCCGCCGGCAGCCGCGGGCGCGGCGAGCGAGAGCGATGGCAACAGCTGTGGTCGGGCTGGACCGACGACCGCGCCGCGATCGAGGCCTGCCTCGAGGGTCGGGGCATCGACGGATGGGAAGCGAAGCTCCCCTCGTGGTCCGCCGGCGAGAAGGTGGCCACGCGCAACGCCGGCAAGGCGTGCATCGATGCCGTCCTCGACGTCGTGCCGCCGTTGATGGGTGGCGGCGCCGATCTCACCGGGAACACCGGCACGGAGATGCCCGCGGAGGTCGGCGTGTTCTCGAAGGAGAACCGAGCCGGTCGCCAGATCCACTTCGGCGTGCGCGAGCACGGCATGGGCGCCGCCATGAACGGCATGGCGCTGCACGGTGGCGTGTTGCCCGTCGGTGGCACCTTCTTCATCTTCAGTGACTACATGCGGCCGGCGGTACGGCTGGCCGCGCTGTCAGAGGCCAAGGTCATCTACTCGTGGACGCACGACTCGGTCGGGCTCGGCGAGGACGGCCCGACGCATCAGCCGATCGAACAGCTCATGTCGTTACGCGCCATGCCTGGCCTGCGCGTGATTCGTCCCGCCGATGCCAACGAAACGGCTATGGCGTACCGCATCGCCGTGAACAGCACCGGGCCCACCGCCATGGTGCTGAGCCGGCAAAACCTTCCGGTGCTCGAAGGTACGGCCGATAACGAAGGCGTCGAGCGGGGCGCTTATGTCCTACGCGACAGCGACGGTGCTCCTGGTTTGATCTTGATCGGAACCGGCAGCGAGGTCTCGGTGGCGCTCGAGGCCGCCGACTTGCTCGCCGGTGACGGCACGCGCGTTCGCGTCGTGTCGATGCCGTCGTGGGAGTTGTTCGAGGAGCAGACCAGCGCCTACCGAGCAACGGTGTTGCCGGCTGGTGTTCCGACCCTCGCGGTCGAGGCCGGCGTCACCTTCGGGTGGCGCACCTGGGCCGACGCCGCCGTGGGCATCGACCGCTTCGGTGCCAGCGCGCCGGGGGCAGTCGCACTGGCCAACCTGGGTATCAATCCGCAGAACGTGGCCGACCACGCCCGGGCGCTGCTCGGCCGATCATGAGCGGTCGGCGTCTCGTCGTCGCCGCTCCCGCTGTCCGCAGAGAGGAATGTCCGTGACCGACAAGCTGAAGCTCCTCTACGAGCAGCAGGGGCAGAGTCCATGGCTCGACAACCTCAAGCGAGGGTGGATCACCAGCGGTGAGCTCGCGGGGTGGGTCGAACGCGGTGTGCGTGGCATCACCTCGAACCCCACCATCTTCCAGAAGGCGATCGAGGCCAGCGACGCCTACGACTCGCAGTTCGGCGAGCTGGTCGGTGGAGGCGAGTCGGTCGAAGCCAGCTACTGGGATCTCGTCACCACCGACATTCGCAATGCGCTCGCCATCCTGCGTCCTGTCTACGACGAGAGCGCCGGCGTCGACGGTTATGTGTCGGTCGAAGTCGACCCGGGTCTGGCTCGCGACACCAAAGGCACGACCACCGCCGCTCGGCATCTGCACGAGTTGATCAGTGAACCGAACCTGTACGTGAAGATCCCGGGCACGGCCGAAGGTTTGCCGGCGATCGAGCAGATGATCAGCGAAGGTCGCAGCATCAACGTCACCCTGCTGTTCTCCCTGTCGCGATACGACGAGGTCATCGACGCGTACTTGTCCGGCCTCGAGCGCTACGACGGCGATCTCGCTCCCGTGTCCTCGGTTGCGTCGTTCTTCGTCAGCCGAGTCGACACCGAGACCGATCGTCGACTCGAGGAGATCGGCACTGAACGAGCCCGGGCCCTGCGGGGTAAGACTGCGGTGGCCAATGCTCATTGCGCGTACGAGTTGTTCCAGAAACGGTTTGCCGGCGAACGGTGGGAAGCTCTTGCCCAGCGCGGCGCCCGAGTGCAACGTCCGTTGTGGGCGTCGACCTCGACGAAGAACCCAGAGTTCAGCGACACGCTCTATGTCGACACCCTCATCGGCCCCGACACGGTCAACACCATGCCCGACGCCACCCTCGAGGCCTTTTCGGACCACGGCACCTTGGCCCGCACGGTCGACGCCGACTTCGTGGGCGCCCACAGGGTGCTCGATGAGCTGGCGAGCGTCGGGGTCGACCTCGACGACGTCACCCGCACGCTCGAACAGGAAGGTGTTGCATCCTTCAGCAAGTCCTTCGAGGAGCTGCTCGCGTCTCTCGAGACCAAAGCGGACGCCCTCAGGCACTGAGCAGGCGAGAACAGGGCTGAGCGGGACGCATCGATGAACGGTTCGCTGTATGTCGTCGACGACGTCACCACCGAGTTCGCGGAGCGCGTCATCGAAGCATTCCATGCGCGCCCGGGTGACAACTTCTCCGTGGCGTTGTCCGGCGGCGAGACGGCGCGCCACTGCTATGAGCGGCTGGCATCCGACGGCGGCACACAGATCGATTGGTGGAAGGTCGATGTCTACTGGGGTGACGAGCGCTGTGTGGCGCTCGACGATGCGGCCTCGAACTATCGCTTGGCGCGCGAGGCGCTGCTCGACCGAGTCGGTGCCGCCAACGCGACCTATCCGATGCGCTGTGAGGAGGGGCCCGACCCCTACCAACTGCGGGTCGGCGAGCTCGGGCGGTTCGATGTGCTCCATCTCGGGCTCGGGCCCGACGGCCACACGGCATCGCTCTTTCCCGGTTCCGCCGCGCTCGAGGCCGATCCCGGCCGGTTGGTGGTGATGAACGAGGACCCGATGGCGCGCAACCCGCATCCCCGGATGACGCTGACGTTCGCCGGTATCGCGCGAGCGCACCTGGTGATCGTCACCGTGTCCGGTGAGGAGAAGCGCGAGGCGCTGGCTCGCGTTGCAGCCGGTGACCCGACTGCACCCGCGTCGCATGTCAAGGGCGAACGGGTGGTGTGGTTGGCCGACCCCGCCGCCGCCGGCGACCTGCAAGGCGATTGATCGCTCCGCGCCAGTCCTCGAGCGTCGACCGGTAGGGTGCCGCCCATGTCTCGGGAGCTGTGGGACCGGCACCTCGACGAGCTGATGGCTCGGGCCCGCGCCCGACGTGACGCGACCTATGGATCGCGGGTCACCTATTCACCGAAGGTGTTCATACCGCTCACGATGTTGTGCCGCGACAAATGCGGCTACTGCACCTTCGCCCAACCTCCGGCCCGGCTCGATTCGCCCTACCTCGATCCCGAGCAGGTGCTCGCCATTGCGCGGGCCGGCGCCCGCGCGGGCTGCCACGAAGCGTTGTTCACCCTGGGCGAGCGACCCGAGGAGCGCTACCCGGCGGCGCGTGCTTGGCTCGACGAGCACGGTCATGACTCGACGATCGCCTACTTGGCCGCGATGTGTGCGCTCGTGCGCGACGAGGTCGGTCTCCTCCCCCACGCCAATGCCGGTGCGCTCTATCGCGACGAGCTCGAGGCGTTGCGCCCGGTCACTGCCAGTCAGGGGATGATGATCGAGTCGTTGAACGACGACCTCGATTGCCACCGGGGCTCACCCGACAAGACCGCGGCGAGGCGGCTGGCCACCCTCGAGGCGGCCGGCGAGCTCGCCATCCCCTTCACCACAGGCATCCTCGTGGGCATCGGCGAATCGCGCGCCGACCGTATCGCCGCCCTCGAAGCCATTGCGGCATCGCACGAGCGGCACGGCCACGTGCAGGAAGTCATCGTGCAGAACTTCCTGCCCAAGCTGGGCACGGCGATGCACAGCGCTCCATCGTGCCCGCCCGACGACTTCCTCGACGCCATCGCGTTGGCCCGGCTGATCCTGCCGGCCGACGTTCACCTGCAGGCACCGCCCAATCTCTCCGATGACTTCGGCGTGCTGCTCGCGGCCGGCATCGACGACTGGGGCGGCGTGTCGCCGGTGACCGCCGATCACGTCAATCCGGAGCGCCCCTGGCCCGCGCTCGACCGACTGGGCGAGGTCACCGCGAGCGCCGGTCACGTGCTGGCGCCGCGGCTCACCGCGTACCCGGAGTTCGTGCTCGATCCCGGCCGTTGGTTCGACGAGGCCATGCGGTTCGCTGTTCTCGACCGCGCCGACGCCGAAGGCCTCGGTCGCGACGATCCCGGCGCGGTGTTCGTTCAGCGGATCGCACCGGCGTCACCGGAGCAGGTCGACGAGGGCGTCGAGGTGTTGCACATCGGCGCGCGCAGCACGGCTTGGTACTCCGGTGCCAATGCCACGCCGCCCACCCTGGTGCCGCGAACCGGGCGGGCGAGCGGTCCGGTGGCCGACGTGTTGGCCGGGGTGTTGATGGGCCACGAGGTCGGTGTCGACGAGATCGTGACGCTGTTCGGGGCGCGCGGCTCCGAGGTTGCGGCCGTGTGCGAGGTAGCCGACGATCTGCGCCGGCGCACGGTCGGCGATGTCGTCACCTTCGTTCGCAACCGGAACATCAACTACACGAACGTCTGCACGTTCAAGTGCCGGTTCTGTGGCTTCTCCAAGGGCCCGCTGTCGTTGAACCTGCGGGGCACTCCGTACCTGCTCACGCTCGAAGACATCCAGCAACGGGTGATCGAGGGCGTCGAGGTCGGCGCGACCGAGGTGTGCTTGCAAGGTGGCATTCATCCGGACTTCGACGGCGACTACTACATCGACGTGGCCCGGGCGGTGCACGAGGTGGCGCCCGACATCCACATCCACGGTTTCACCGCGCTCGAGGTCACCGAAGGCGCCCGGCGGCTCGGTGAGCCCCTGGCCGACTACCTGCGGCGGTTGATGGACGCCGGTCTGCGCACGCTGCCGGGTACCGCAGCCGAGATACTCGACGACGACATCCGGGCCGTGCTGTGTCCCGACAAGATCAACACCGACGAGTGGTTGTACGCGCACCGTACGGCCCACGAGGTCGGCCTCAAGTCGAACATCACGATCATGTTCGGCTCGGTCGAACAGCCGGTGCACTGGGCCCGCCACATGGTGCGCACCCGGGCCCTGCAACGCGAGACCGGTGGCTTCACCGAGTTCGTACCGCTGCCGTTCGTACACATGGCCGCGCCGCTCTACTTGCAGCACAAGTCCCGCCGCGGCCCGACGTTTCGCGAAGCGTTGTTGATGCACGCGGTGGGCCGCATCGCCTATCGGGGCGACATCGACAACATCCAGGTGTCGTGGGTGAAGATGGGCGGCGAGGGTGTGCGCCAAGCGCTCCAGGCCGGTGTGAACGATCTGGGCGGCACGCTGATGAACGAGAACATCTCCCGCGCGGCCGGCGCGACGCATGGGCAGGGCATGGAGGAGGGCGACTTCCGGGCGCTGGTCGAACCGCTCGGCCGCACGCTGGAACAGCGCACCACGCTCTACGGCCGCGTGGCGCTGTCTTGATGTGGTTCGCTCGACGACGAGAACCGCCTGAGCATGCCTAGCCGACCCGGGTACGGCACCGGTCACCGCGAGCTCGACGACGAGATCCATCGGCTCATCGAGACGGCGGGCATCGGCCCCGACGAAGACCTCGTGTTCGAGATGGTCGTGTCGGCCCTGCGCATGGGTCGCGAGGCCACAGATCGCGGCAACCTCAAGCTCGTGAACTCCGCGCTGAAGGAGCTGCGCTACTCGTTCTTCGTGTTCGAGCCATATCGCGACATACCGAAGGTCTCGATCTTCGGGTCGGCCCGCATCAAACCCGACGAGCCGGGCTACGAGGTCGCTCGCGACTTCGGGGCGCGGATGGCCGACGAGGATTGGATGGTCATCACGGGTGCGGGGCCGGGGATCATGGAGGCGGGCATCGAGGGTGCGGGGGCCGAGCGAGCCTTCGGCGTGAACATCCTCCTGCCGTTCGAGTCGACGAGCTCGACGCTGCTCGAAGGCGATCCCAAGCTCATCAACTACCGCTACTTCTTCACGCGCAAGCTGACGTTCTTGAAGGAGTCACAGGCCTTCGCTCTCCTGCCGGGCGGCTTCGGCACGATGGACGAAGCCTTCGAACTGCTCACGTTGATGCAAACCGGACGCTCGCCCATCTGTCCGGTCGTGTTGCTCGAACCCGAAGGCGGCACGTACTGGGACACATGGCGATCCTTCGTCGAGCGCGAGCTGTTGGCGCGGCGGTTGGTGGACCAAACCGATCTCACCCTCGTGTGCCAATGCCGAACGGTCGATGACGCGGTGCGCGAGATCACGCAGTTCTATTCGCGCTACCACTCGATGCGCTACGTCGGCCGACGACTGGTGATCCGCATGAATCAGGACATCTCCGATGAGCACCTGGCGACGCTCAACCGCGACTTCGGCGACGTCGTCGTCAACGGCGAGATCGAGCGGGTCGCGGCGTCGGACAGCGAACGCCAGGACGGCGACGCGCCCGACCTGCCCCGCATCGCGTTCCGCTTCGACCGTTGGCACTTCGCTCGCCTGCGGGCGCTCATCGACGCCATCAACGCCGGTGAGGTTGCGCCGCAGAGCGGCGCAGCGAGGGTGAAGCGAGCCGGATGCCGAAGGCGACCCTGCGGAGCGGGGTCTAGTCAGCAGAGTCGGGTTCGCGGAGAATGTTGGCCGCCTTCTCGACGGCGCGGCGGGCGCGGGTCAGGCGACGTTCATCGACGGGCAGCTCGTTGCCCCCTGCGTCGATGGACTCGCGCAACCGGATGATCGCCAGGTCGGTCAGCTCCTCTGCGATCGCTTCCAACCGCGCTCGGATGTCGTCGAACTCGCCAGCCATGTCGAGTTCCTAGCGCGTCGGTAGCTAAGTTGGCGAGGGCTAACCTCAACACCGCGACCCGCGCTTCCCCCGTTGTTCCGATCCCTCGAGGCACCCCCGATGACGACTGACGACCTCCACGAATGGCTCTCGTTCGACTATGCCGGCGAGACGTACATGCTCGACCTCACGTTCCTCGGCAGTCGGTGGTCGTGCATCTTCGGCAACGGGTGTCCAGGGATCGACGAGAAGCCGGCGCCCGAGCTCGAGATCGGCTGCTGCTCGCACGGTGCCTACTTCTCCGACAAGCCAGATCGGAAGCGCACGCGCGAGCTCATGAAGCAGCTCGGCGACGACGAGTGGCAGTACAAGGAGCGGGCCGACCATGAAGGCGGCGCGATCTACAAGAACGAGGACGGCGACTGGGTCACCCGTGTGGTCGACGGTGCCTGCATCTTCCAGAATCGGGCTGATTTCCCTGCTGGGGCGGGTTGTGCGTTCCACACGGCCGCCCTCAATCGGGGCGAGCGGTTCATCGACTGGAAGCCCTCGGTGTGCTGGCAAGCACCCCTGCGGCTCGACTACCACGTGGATGACAACGACCACATGACGAATATTCTGCGAGAGTGGAAGCGACGGGATTGGGGCGAAGGAGGGGCGGACTTCCATTGGTGGTGCACCGAAGACGACTTGGCCTTCGTCGGCGCTGACTCGGTGTACTCCACGATGAGGGACGAGATCATCGAGATGATTGGCGAGGCTCCGTACGGGCGGCTGGCCGAGCACTTCGACACGCATGGGACCGAGCAGCTGCTCCCCCACCCGGCCCGGAAGAAGCGGCACAGCAACACCTAAGGTTGACAGATGCGGCAGTTCAACTCGGCCGAGCTCGAGCAGACAGCAACAGAGGCGGGGATGATCTTCCCCGACTATTGCTTGGAGCAACTCGTCGCGGCCGTGGACGCCGGCAAGCACGTCATCCTCACCGGCCCTCCGGGGACGGGAAAGACGACCCTCGCCTATCTGGCCGCCGAAGTGGCGCGCCAGGCGATGTTCTGCACGGGGTATCTGCCGACCACCGCGACGAGTGAGTGGACGACCTTCGAGACCATCGGCGGTCTGCAGCCCACGCCCGACGGCTTGATCTATCGACCCGGTTTGTTCGTGGACGCCATCGAGAGCGGGCGCTGGCTCGTGATCGACGAGCTGAACCGTTCGAACTTCGACCGGGCCTTCGGTCAGTTGTTCACGGTTCTGTCCGGTGCCGCAGTGGTGCTTCCCTTCAAGCGCAAGGGCCAGCCCAATCCCATCTCGATCGTTCCGCCGGGCGTCGAGCCGCCCGAGAAGACCGACGTGATCCGCGTGCCGGCCAACTGGCGCATCATCGCCACCATGAACGTGTTCGACAAGAACCTGCTGTTCGACATGTCGTACGCGCTGATGCGGCGTTTCGCGTTCATCGAGGTCGGTACGCCGAGCGAAGAGGCTTACGAGAAGTTGTTGCAGGGCCCAGGTGAGATCGTGGCCAAGCTGCTCGTGTTGCGGAAGTTCCAAGATCTCGGTCCGGCGGTGTACCTCGATGCCGCCAAGTACGCGGCGCGCCGGATCAAGGACGCGCCCAACGAGTCCCGGCTCATCTACGAGGTCTTCTACGCGTACTTCCTGCCGCAGTTCGAGGGCGTGGAGGATCGCCGCGCGACCGCGTTGTACCGCACCGTCGCGCAGTTCCTCGATCCGCCCGAACAGGCGGAGGCGCAGCGGACCATGACCGACGTCCTCGGCGTCGATCTCGCGATCTGAGTCACGGACATGGCGGTGGTCGAACTCGACGCTGAACCCCCCGGGTTCGGCGAGCCCGGCTACGAGCCCTTCGACGATCTGTGGGCGCGTTTGGCGCGACCGTTCGAGATGGTCCCGGTCGTCGCCGCCGTCACCGGCATGCCGCCACGTGCGGTCGCCCAACTCGTCGGCCTCACCGTGTCGACCTCGCCGGAGGCACAGGAGCTGCTCGACACGTTCCCGAGGACGGTGCGTTCGCTCGCGACCTCGGTCCAGGCTCGCGCCGAGCGGTGCGTGGGCTCGCTCCGCGGCCCGGTGTTGTGGAGCGAGACGATGTCGGCCCGGTCAGCGAGCTTCGGCGATCCCGATCTGTTCGTGTGCGCCACGCCGTCACGGGCCTACGACATCGACGAGAACCACGTGTTGGTCTACGCGCTCAGCGAACTACGCGAGGCTGCACTCGAGGCCATCGGACCGAGTGACGAGAGCGGCCCGGATCACCACGATCTGCGCCAGGTGCGGCACAACGCAGCCGAGGCGGCGCGCTTTCTCGAACACCCGTCGCTCCGTGAGGTCACGAAGAAGAGGCCGCGCGCAAGGGCCCTGAAGCGCACACGGACGAGCAAGCACCGCAAGTGGTACGCCCCCGCCATGCGGATGCTCGAGCGAGCGTCGGCCCCTATTTCGGTGGTCGACGTTCGGGCGCTGCGGGACGAGCGCACCCGAGCCCAACATCACGTGTTGATGGGTGTCGTGAACCGCCTCGAGCTGAGCCGGGGTCACCGGCTGCCCGACTTCCGCGTCGAGCACGGGGCCTTGATATCCGATCCCGTCGAGTACCACCCCGCCAAGTTCCTCGGGGACCGGTCCGCGACGTCGGGAATCCGGGTGGGCGAGCTCTTGATCGACGTGCCCGACCGGCTTCACGACCCGAACCGGCGCCGTGCCACCGACTTGTTGCGAGCGCGCGGCGGAGGGCCGTCAGACGATGCTGGTCATGGACGAGCGCGACATCGACCGGGCCGTGGAGCTCGCGATCGAGATGGCGCACATGGGCGATCCGAGCCTCTAGAGCCTCAGTCGGACCTCGGAGACACGGAGGGACCTCGGAGACAGGGAGGCCAGGGACTCAGAGGTCAGGAGGGCCAGGCCTCGTCCTGATTCGACTGCTCGTAGAGGCACCACGACGCGTGGTCGTGACCGGGCTCAGCACTGCACTCGGGGCAGGGCTCCTCGTCACGCTTCTCGAGTATTGCGTCGACATTGTCGACGTCTGTGCTGCGCTTCAGCGCTCGGGCTTCTTCGAAGCGCCGGTGTCGCCCCTTCTTCACGGGCCAAACCCCCGGTCGGTGCCGACATTCGTCGAGGCAGTGTATCCCCTGCGTAGGGGTCCAAGACACATCTGCCTGATTTGGGGCTTTTCGGTGGCTCTCATGGCTTTCCTTCGGGTCCCGTGCCCTTCTTTGTCCTTCCCGACCGCCCCCTCGGGTGCACCCTAGGATGCGCCCGTGACGAGCGGAACGGCGGACGCCCCGTGGTGGCAGACCTCGGTGGTGTATCAGATCTACCCCCGGTCGTTCGCGAGCTCGAACGGCGACGGCGTCGGCGACCTCGCGGGGATCCGAGCTCATCTCGACTACCTGGCGTGGCTCGGGGTGGACGCCATCTGGCTCTCCCCCGTCTACCCGTCCCCCATGTTCGACTTCGGTTACGACGTCAGCGACTACTGCGGGATCGACCCGATGTTCGGCTCGCTCGAGGATTTCGACGAGCTGGTGGCCGACGCCCACGCCGCGGGCATCCGAGTCGTGCTCGACTTCGTGCCCAACCACTCGTCGGACCAGCACCCGTGGTTCCAGGCCTCGCGATCGAGCCGGGACGACCCGAAGCGGGACTGGTACGTGTGGCGCGACCCCGCCGCCGACGGCGGGCCGCCCAACAACTGGGTAGCGACGTTCATCGACGGCCCGGCGTGGACGTTCGACGAGCGGACCGGGCAGTACTACCTGCATTGCTTCTTGCCCGAGCAGCCCGATCTCAACTGGGCGAACCCCGAAGTCGTCGAGGCCATGCACGGCGCGTTGCGGTTCTGGCTCGACCGTGGGGTGGACGGCTTTCGCATCGACGTCGTCCATCTCATCGGTAAGGACCCGGAGCTGGGCGACGATCCGCCCGAGATGCTGCCCATCCCCCATTCGGCGCTGAACAACCGGCCCGAGACCCACGAGTTGTTGCGGGGGCTGAGGGTCCTCCTCGATTCGTACGAGGGCGATCGCATGATGGTCGGCGAGGTGTTCTTGCTCGACACCAAGTTGGTGGCCACGTACTACGGCGATCACGACGAGTTGCACCTGTCGTTCAACTTCCCCCCGCTGTTCACGCCATGGGAAGCAACCCGGTGGCGTCGGCAGATCGCGATCACCGCCTCGGAGCTGGACCCGATCGACGCCTGGCCGACGTGGGTGCTCTCGAATCACGACAACCAACGTCATCGGACTCGATACGCCGGTCGCGAGGATCGGGCCCGCGCCGCAGCGGTGTTGTTGGCGGGACTGCGTGGCACGCCCTTCTTGTATGCCGGCGAAGAGCTCGGGCTCGAGGACGCGGTGATCCCGCCCGACCGTGTCGTTGATCCCGGTGGCCGCGATGGCTGCCGCGCGCCGATCCCCTGGGACGCTACGCCCGAGCACGGATGGACCACGACCGACGCGTGGCTGCCGTGGCCGCCCGACTCCGACACTCGGAACGTCGGCGTCGCTACGCGCCGATCCCGCGTCGATCCTGCATCTGTACCGTCGCCTGCTTCGGTACCGGCACGAATCGCCCGCTCTCCAGCTCGGTGACCTCGTCGATGATCGACGCCGTTCCGTCCGATGTCGTGGCGTGGTCGCGGACATTCGACGACGACCATCGCGTCGTGCTCGTCAACTTCGGCGACGAGCCGACGCTGATCGAAGCCGTGACGGGAATCGTCGACGTCGCCAGCGACGGCGTCGGCGAAGGTGAGCCGTTCGCCGGGCGGCTCGGCCCGGCGCAGGCCTTGGTGTTACGGGGCGCGACCTGAATCTGCCGGCCTTGCCGTTGCTCGGTGCGCTGAGCCTTCCTCACAGCCGCCGTCGGCGCGCTGGGCGGACTCGGTGGAGCGATCATCCTCGTGCCCGTACTGGTGTTGTTCGGGGTCGACCCGCTGGTCGCCGCGCCGCTCGGCATCCTGTCGGTGGCGGCGGCTTCGCTGGCCGCCGCCCCTGCTCAACTCGAAGCGGGCTTGGTTCACCATCGCTTGGGCGTCACCCTCGAGATCACGGCCAGCGCCGGCGCCATCGCCGGCGCGCTGCTCGCCGATTCGCTGCCGGAATCGCTCCTCGCCCGGCTGCTCGGTGTGGTCGCGCTCGCCGCGGCGTTGGCGAGCGGTGCGCGCAAGGGCCTCCGCAACCTGCCCGAAGCGGGGTTCAGCGCCGATGTCGCGGGCGAGTGGCCGGGCACCTTGCAGGGCGCCTACCACCTCGGCGACGACGTCGTGCCCTACGCGGCGCGGCGAGTGCCGCTCGGGCTCGCGGCGATGACGGTCGCCGGTGTGATCTCCGGTCTGGCCGGTGTCGGTGGCGGATTCATCAAGACCCCGGTGATGAGCGAACTGATGCACGTGCCGGTCAAGGTCGCCGCTGCGACGAGCACGTTCACCGTCGGTCTCACCGCCAGCACCGCGTTGCTGGTCTTCGCCGGTCAGGGCCGCATCGAATACCGCGCCGGTGCCGTCGTCGTGGTGGCGGGCGTAGTCGGTGGCTCCGTGGGTGTGCGGGTCCAGCGCGTGCTACCACCGCCACGGGTACGCCGGGCCTTGAGCGCAGTGCTCGTGATCATCGGACTCGTGATCTTGGTGCGGGGCTGATGACGGCGGCCATGCCGGACGACCCGCGCCTGGGTCGCCAACGCGCGGTCGCGACCTACCTACGCGTCGCGCTGGTCGCCGTGCTCGTGATCGCGTGCGCCGCGGTGGTCGCTCCCGATTCGTGGGAGATCGACCTCGGCCGGGTGATGGTCGTGGTGCTCATCGTCGCGCCGGTGGGCCGCGTCTTGTGGCTGCTCGGACGGTGGACTCGGCGGGGGGATCGGCGCTACGCCCTCGCCGCCGTGGCTCTGCTTGCGGTCATGGGCGCGGCCCTGGTGCTCGGCCGATGAGTAGTCGCCTCAGGCGATGGGCCGGCGCGAGCGCTCTTCGAGCACCAGCTCGCCCTTGCCGTTGAAGGCCAGGGCGGCCTCGCCCTCGACGAGCCGACGGACCGGCTCCCCCACGATGTCGGCGCGCCACCCCTCGCCGAGCCGCGCGTCGGCGTCGCCGCGCAACAGGGCTTCGAGGTCGGTCCGGGTGGCCAGCAGAGCTGTATCGATCTCGAGGTTGCGGGCCAGTTGACTCACCCACGCCGCGACGAGCCCGACGGCGGGGCGCAGATCACGGTCGAGGTCGCGCGGCGGCTGTTCGTCGCGTTCGGCACCCGGATTGTCGATCGCCCGCTGGACCGCAGCCAACAGCTCCTCGGCTTGTCGGCCCCGCAGATGTCGATCATCGAGGCCACGAACCTTGTGGAACTGATCGGCCGAACGAGGTGGCCGTTGTGCGATCGTGACGACCGCGAGGTCGGGCATGACGTAACGCGGCGGCACATCGAGTTGCGCAGCTCGCCGCTCGCGCCACGCCGCGACGGCGCGGACCACATCGTGCGCCCGCCCCTTCAGCTGCCGGGCCTCCTTGATTCGGCGCCACGCTTCGTCAGGGTCGCGGGCACCGCGCCCGCGCGCCCGAACGTTCTCGCACTCGTCCGACGCCCAACTGAGCCGGCCGCGTCGTTCGAGTTGTTCGGTCAACCGGTCGTGAACATCGAGAAGATGAGCGACGTCCGACGCCGCGTAGTCGAGTTGCGTCTCGGTGAGCGGACGGGCCAGCCAGTCCGACAGTCGATCGGCTTTCGGCACGCGTACGCCGAGCACCTTGTCGTACAGCGTTGCCAGTGACGGGGAGCTCATGCCCACGAAGCCGGCCGCGATCTGGGTGTCGAACAGTTGCTTGGGTACCGTTCCACAGGCCAGCTCGAGCACCTCGAGGTCTTGGTCGGCGGCGTGGATGACGGCTACGGCATCGCTGTCGAGCACGGCGGTCAGCGGGGCCATGTCGAGGGCGAGGGGGTCGATGAGGGCCAGGCCGTCTCGCCAGGCGATCTGGATCAGCGCGAGCTTCGGGTAGTAGGTGCGTTCGCGGTGGAATTCGGTGTCGAGCGCGTAGAACGGCTGTGCCGCCAACTGTTCGACCACGGCATCGAGTGCCGGCCGCGAATTGATCAGCTCGTGTCCGCCCACCGTTCCGTCGTCTCAGCCTGGATCCGGGCCGGACACGGTCGGTTTGCCGGCTTCGATCCAGGCCCGGGTACCGCCGGTGACATTGGAGGCATCGAATCCCTGTGCCAACAACCACTGGGCCGCTCGATCGCTTCGTACTCCCGTCGCGCAGATCAGATACACCGGGACATCCAAGGGGATCTCCTCGACCAGCTCGGGCAGCTCGTCCATCGGCATCAGCTTCGCGCCAGGCACGTGGGCCTCGGTGTACTCGTCGGGTTGGCGAACGTCGATCAGGGGTGCTCCGGCGCCGATGAACCGCTCGAGCGTCTCGACATCGATCTCGTTGACATCCACGCTGATGCTCACCTCGGGTCTGTGGGTGGCGGTTGGCGTTGTGCAGCGTAGCGGGCGACGTCACGCGGTTCGTCGACATCGTGTACCCATGACGGATCGACGCCTTCGACCTCGCGCCATCGCAGCTCTCCCAGTGCCGATCGCGGCGATCGCTCCCCCGACTCGAACGCGGTGCGCAATCGCGTACGTGAGCGGCGCGCGTAGGCCGCGGCGAGCGGTTGTGGGATGCCGTCGACGACGGGAACGGCGGCGTCGTGGTCCGTGATGGACTCCACCAGCAGGCGGACGAGGTCTGTGTCGATATCGGGATGATCACAGGCGAGCACCACGACGACGTCCTCGTCGGTCTGCGCGAGCGCATCGATGATGCCGCCGAGCGGTCCCTCACCGGGCGCGGTGTCCGGGACCGTGGTCGAGCCCGAGGGCCGCCAGCGCAACAGCGTCGCCGCCGATCGTCACGACTTGGGAGGCCCCCGCGTCGAGCAAGGCGCGCTGGGCGATCAGGACCATCGCCTCGCCGTCGATCTCGATGAGCGCCTTGTCGCGGCCCATCCGCGAGGAGCGGCCACCGGTGAGGATCGCCCCACTGAAGGCAGCCTTGCTGAAGGTCATCAGCCGCCGTAGCTCATCCGGGTGTCCTCCATGCGGAGGACCGGCGTATCTTCCGGCTTCTGGAACCCGCTGTCGACGACCTCGCCGATGAAGAACGTATGGCCGCCGGTCTCGACGGCTTGTCGCACCTCGCAGTCGATCCACGCCACGGCCTGGGTGAGGATCGGCGCGCCGGTGATGCCGTCGCGGTAAGGGAAACCGTTCAGGGTGTGCGCGTCAGAATCGACCTCGACCGGTTTCGTGAACTTCCGCACGATGGCGCGGTCCTCGCGATCGACGGTGTTGAGCGTGAAGCTGCCGCCGCCTTCGATCAGTTCGTGGGTCAGCGCGGTCCTCTCGACGCCGATGCCGACCAGTTTGGGTTCGAACGACACCTGCGTAGCCCAGTTCGAGCGTCATCCCGTTGCGGCGATCACCCGCACGACTGCCGACGACGTAGAGCCCGTAGGGCATCGTCCACAGCACGCGGCGGCGGAGCTTGTCGTACTCGTCCTTGTCGTCGTCGGTGTCGACACCGGGCGGATACGGCCCGATCGGTCCGGAACCACCTGGTTCGGCCATGAGCGGAGGCTAGAAGACTCACGCACCCTCGTGAGCCACGGCGACGCTCGTCTGGCCGATCGGCTCGACGGCGCACCACGACCACGGCAAGGGCAACGGCAGCGCCGAACACGACGACGGCCCCAGCCAAGGCCAGCACCCGGCGTCACGCGAGGGGCGTGGCGAATATCCATTGCTGGCCACCGCAGTCGCTCGCCACGTAGATCCGATTCGGACCCTGGTCAGCGAGCTCCGACACGATGGTCGCGCCGGAGGTGACGGCGCGTCGGTAGTGGTCATCGACATCGTCCACATAGACGAAGGTGCGGGCGGTCGCATACGCCGGGTCGGTGACCGAACGCGTGCCGAACTCCGCCATCTCGGGGCCGATCAGCACGACGCCGTCACCGGTTGAGAGCTGAGCCGTCCACACGTTCCCGTCTTCGTCGCGCACGGCGTCGATCTCCGCGAAGCCGAAGGCGTCGATGAGGAACGTGAGCGCGTCGGCCGCGTTCGGGTAATAGAGGTACGGCAACACCTGTGGTGCGCCGGCCGGACGGCTCGACGACGAAGGCATGCAGAAACGCTACTCCGATGCGGCCCCAGCGGAGACCGGTGTCGTGGTGTCCTCGCCGTCGTCGGCCGGAACGACGCTGCGAATCGGATACGCGAGGACCAGACCGAGGGCGAGCAGTGCGTAGGCGTTGTGCATGAGCACCCCTACGAACGCGGCCAACGGTCCCTCGTCGAGCAACGACCAACCCCACCACGGCAGTCGGAGCAACAGGACGATCGTGATGACGACGGCGGCAGCAACCCGTCGACGATCGCGGCCGTCGGCAACGAGCGCACCGATCACAGGCACGAGCCAGACGAAGTGATGGATCCACGCGATCGGTGAAAGCAGGACGGCGAGGAGAGCCGTCGAGCGCGATCCCTCCAGCGTCGTCCCCCGCGGCATGAGCCGCTCGCGCTCGCGTGAACCCGACGATGGCGACCGCCACTGCCGCCACCACCCATACAGCGGTACTCACTCCGCTCGGCAGGATCCGCGCGATCAATCCGAGAAGCGATTGGTTCGACGTGTACGTGATCGAGCCGGCCACGCGTTGGCCCTCGTAGATCTCGCGGGTCCAGAAGTCGACGGACGACGACGGCAGCACGATCGCGGCCACAGCGGTGGCACCCGCGAAAGCTGCCAACGCGGTGAGGGCCGCGCGTCGGCGGCCCGTGATCCAGAGGTACACACCGAACACGCCCGGCGTCAGCTTCAGCGCGGTCGCGAGACCCACCAACACACCTTGGCCTCGACGGTTGCGCCATACGTGCAAGTCGAGAAGGCACAGCAGCACCAGGAAGACGTTGACCTGCCCGTAGAAGACGTGCTCGATCAGCGGATGGGTGAGCAACGCGACGGCGACGACGCCCCCCAACGCGAGCGGCTGCCAATCGGACGGGACCCCACGCAACCACGGTCGGAACGACAGGTACAGCACCCCGGCGAGGGCGGCGACGGTGGCCAAGGTCCAGAGGAATTGGCCCCACCATCCGGTGAACGGTGCGACGACCGCTGCGACGAGTGCCGCGAACGGCGGATAGGTGAACAGCAGTTGCGTGTTCACGTCCTGGTACACGCTGCGCCCGTGGCGCACGGCGTCGCCGGCGCGCTCGTACACCTGAAGGTCGACCATCGGCTCGGTCGGGAACCGGAAGAGATACCGCCACGACACCAGCGCGGCGGCCGCGCCGACGAGGGCGATGGCCGCGACGGTGGTGGTCAGTCGAAGTCGGCTGGGGGCCACGACGGGTCGAGCTGGCGGAGGAAGAGCGCGCAACGTTCCTGTTCGTCGGTCTCACCGATGCGGCCGGCAGCCTGCTCGAGTCCCTCGAGCGCACGAAGGAAGCCGCGGTTGGTCTCGTGCTGCCATCGGACGTAGCCCGAACCGCGCCAGCCACTCCCCCGCAAGGTGTCGAGGCCACGGTGGTAAGCGACGCGGAAGTACGCGTAGCTCTCGATGTCGTCACGTCCGATCCGTCCGAGTTGCGCCCACGCGTCGATGAAGCGGGGATACCGGGACACGATCGTCCCCAGAGCGGGACGCCGTTGCTCGGGTGGGAGGTCGAGGGCCCGATCGAGTTCGGCGCCCGCCTCCCCCGGGGGCGGTGGCAGGACCGTCTCCGGGGGTCCGGACGACGAAAGGTTCACATCGGTCATGCCGGGAAGTTAGAACACCTCGGCCACAGGCCCGCGTCCCGACCACGAAGACTGCCGCGATGAGGACGTTCGCCCCTACGCCGAGCCGCCCTGGCTCCGTAGGTTGTCTCCGTGCCTCAAGGATCACGATCGTGGCGACAGGACGCCCGCCGGCTGCAGCGCTTGTTCCGGCGCGCACAGCCCACGCCGCCGGCCGCGCCCATCCCTCCTGCGCTCCCACCCGGACGGGTGCTCGCGGTCGCCGGCCAGGGTGAGACGTTCGTGCGGCTCACGGACCCGGTGGCGGGCACCACACCGGTGCTGCTCCTGCACGGCTGGGCCGCCACGGCCGACCTGAACTGGTGGCGCACCTACGAGCCGCTCGCGAAGGACCGGCAGGTGATTGCACCCGACCATCAGGGTCATGGTCGGGGCCTGCGGACCGAGGCACCGTTCACCCTCGAGCGGTGCGCGGACCTCGCCGCTGGGGTGCTCGATGCACTCGGCATCCCGAGTGCAGTTGTCGTCGGATACTCGATGGGCGGCCCGATCGCCTTGCGTCTCTGGGAGCGTCATCCCCACCACGTCGCGGCACTGGTGCTCGGCGCGACGGCACTGACCTTCAACGAACGGTGGTACGACCGTATGACGTGGCGCGTGGTCGCCGTGTTGGAGTGGCTGCTGCGGGCGACCGGTGACCGGTGGTTCGTTCGTCGCATCGTCCGTGAGGTGATCGAACAGGACACCTCCATGGAACCCTTGCGGGGCTGGTTGTTCGGCGAGCTCGAACGGGGCAACGCGCGCGACCTGCACGACGCTGGAGTGGCGCTCAGCCGCTTCGACGGCTCGGGGTTGGTGGCCCCGACGGACATCCCTCGGGCCGTGATCATCACCGAGCAGGACCGACTGGTGCCCCCGCCGCGCCAGCACGCGCTGGCCCAGGCGCTCCGGGCTTCGGAACACCCGATCCCCGCCGATCACGATGTGCCGATGGTGCGTCCTTCGGGTCTTCCTGGATGCACTGCGCTCGGCACTCGCGGCGGTCGACGCGGAGCTCTCCAGCGTGGCCGTTCGCGAAACCACGTGAACGACGACGCCGAAGGGGGTTCGCCCCGATCCCGGCGCCCACTCGTCATGGCGGCCGTCGCCGTGGTGCTGGTGCTCGCCGGAGTCGTGGTGTTCTTCGTGCGAGACCGCAGCGGGTCGAACGTCTCGCCCGAGCCATCGGCTTCGACCGCCGCCCCCACGCGCACGCGGGCTCCGCTCACCGGGCTCGAGACCGACGAACCCATTCGTCCGGCGCTGATGGTGAAGATCGACAACCTCGACGCGGCCCGCCCCCAGGACGGCCTGTTCGCCGCCGATGTGATCTTCGAGGAGCTCGTCGAGGGCGGACTGACGCGATTCGGTGCCGTTTTCAGCTCGACCGATCCGGGGCTGGTCGGGCCCGTCCGGTCCGTGCGCGAGACGGACCTACATCTTGCGCCACTTCTCGGCCGACCGGCGCTCGCGTTCTCCGGTGGTGCGGTTCCCGTGCTCGCCGGGGTCAGGGAGGCGGCGCGAGCCGGCGTGCTCGTCCCGATCTCTCCCGCTGCAGGCGACGCAGTGTTCTTCCGCCGCGACGACAAGGTCGCCCCACACGATCTGTACGCACGGGCCGAGTCCCTCTGGGACAGCGCGAACGGAGCAGAAGCGCCCGACGCCTTGTTCGCGTTCGGGCCGGCGGGCGCGGCGCTGCCCGCGTCGGTGTTCTCGGTGCGTTTCCCGACGACTGATGTGCGTTATCGGTGGCAACCAGAGACCAAGACCTGGGTGCGGTCGCAGAACGGTACGGATCAGATCGATGCGGCGCGACCCGACGAGCCCTTCGGCGTCGACAACGTGGTCGTACTTCACGTCACCTATCGGCCGTCCGCGGCGAACGAGCTGTCACCGGAGGCATCGCTCGATGGTGGCGAGGGGTGGGTGTACCGGGATGGTGGCGTCAGCGGGTGTCGGTGGTCGATCGCGCCGGCGCCTGCGCCACGAATCTCGCTGCGCACGGCGCAAGGAGACGTCTGCCGGCTCGCGCCTGGTCGTACGGTCGTCGAGTTGGCGCCCTCGGCGCCGGTCAGCGGTTGAGGACCGTGCGTACGAACGCCGCGAACTCGGCCGGGTGGCTGTCGTGGGCGTTGTGGCCCGCGCCGTCGATCGTGACCAGCTCGGCGCCCGGGATCTCGTCGGCCAACTCGAGCGCGGCGCGCCGATGACGGTCGCCGGTCGCGGTCCCGTACCCGATCACGACCGGTACCGCGATCGTCGCCGCGTCGAAGGGCGCCCCCCCGTCGCGCATGGCGGCGAGATCGCCCAACAGCGCGGGACCCTCAGCCCGCCGTTGGCGTTGTGTACCGGCGGGCAGGTTCTCCCACCGTTGGTCACCGACGAGCCGGCGCATGAAGCGTTCGGCCGCCGCCTCGGGCCCTTCGACCGCTGCCGCGTCGCGTGCGGCACCACCAGCCGAGGTCCTGGGCCACCACGGACGCCACCCCAGCGGCGCTTCGAAGGCGCCGACCGCGGTGATCACGTCCGGTCGGGATTGCGCCGCCGCCAACGCGATGAGCCCACCGAGGCTGTGGCCGACGACCGCGGATGGTCGCTCGGCCACGACGGTGAGCAGATCGGTCACCACCTGATCGATGGTCGAGGCGACGCCGCCGTCGAGTGACCGGGCGTACCCCCTTCGGTCGTACAGAACGACGTCGAGATCGCGCAGGAGGCGACCGGCCTTTCGGAATGCGGCGGCGCGGTCCATCGATCCGTGTACGAGCACCACGCGCGGCGCGGACGGTTTGACCGACTCGTAGACGGCGAGACCGTCCAGAAAGATTGGTTTGGTGGAGCTCACGGAATGCGTACGAGGCGCACCGTGTCGGCGGCGCGACCCTGGAACTCCCCCGACCCGAAGAGCAGCACGACGAGATCGCCCGGACGTACGGCCCCGCTCCGCACCGCGAAGTCGATAGCGCCGGAGACGAGAGCATCGGGTTCGTCCGCCCCCTCCAGCAGGTGGGGCGTGGCGCCCCAGCTCATCGTGAGCTGGCGAACGGTGCGCTCGTTGGTGCTGAATCCGAGGATCTGCGCCTGCGGCCGGAAGCGGGCAATCGAACGAACGGTGAAGCCGCTCCGTGACAGACAGATGATCGCGGCGGCGTTGGTCGCGGCGGCGGCGCGGTGGGCTGCCGCGGTCATGGCGTCGGTGATCGCACCTTGCGTGTCGTCGGACACCAAGAGGTGCAGCTTCTGGAGCCTCGTGGCCCAACCGTCGTAGTCGAACTCGTCATCGGCGCGCTCGGCGATGCGGGCCATGGTGGCCACCGCGTGCACCGGGTCGACGCCGATGGCCGTCTCGGCCGAGAGCATCACCGCGCTCGAACCGTCGAACACAGCGTTGGCCACGTCCGATGCCTCGGCGCGCGTGGGGATGGGTGCGTGGATCATCGACTCGAGCATCTGCGTGGCGGTGATGACGGGACGTCCACCGGCGATGCACTGGCGAATGATCTTCTTCTGGAGGTGGGGCAGCTCCTCGATCGGGAACTCGGAGCCGAGATCTCCGCGCGCCACCATCACCGCGCCCGACGCTTCGATGATGCCTTCGAGGTTCTCGACGGCGGCCCGAGTCTCGATCTTCGCCACCACGAGCGGACCGCGCGGGTGTGGTTCGGTGCCGAGGCGACGGATGTCGTGAGCCGACCGCACGAACGACAACGCCACCATGTCGACCCCCGCTTCGATGAAGGCGTCGAGCAACCGCAGGTCTTCCTGGGTGGGCGTCGTGAGGCGGAGGCGGTCGGACGGTATGTGGATGCCGGGGCGCCCTTTGAGCACGCCGCCGTGGATGACCGCGACCTCGAGGTGATCGCCCGTGCGGCCGAGGGCCTCGACCACCACTGCACCGTCGCCGAAGCTGAGGGTGTCGCCGCGGTGCACGTCGGTCAGCAACGGTTCGTAGTCGACCTGGATGACCTCGTCGGTGCTCGGTCCCACGCCGGGAGTCAGGCGAATGCGGTTTCCGTCGATCAGCACCAACCCGGCCTCGGGGACCGCGCCGGCTCGCACCTTCGGCCCGGGCAGATCGGCCAGGATGCCGATGGGTCGGCCGAAGTCGGCGGCCGCCTTGCGGATCCGCTGGTAGCGCGCGAGAGCGTGCTCGAGACTTTCGTGCGCCAGGCCGATGCGCGCCACATCCATACCGGCCTCGATCATGCCTTTGAGCACTGCATCGGAGTCCGATGCGGGACCGATCGTGGCGATCAACTTGGTACGACGTGCCATTGCCTCACGGTATCGGCCTTACGCTGGCGCTCCGTGGAGTTGCTCCTGGTCCGGCACGCCAAGCCGTTACGCGTCGAGAACGTCGAGGGTCCGGCCGATCCGTCGCTCGATGACACCGGCCGCGCGCAGGCCGCGCTACTCGCCGATTGGCTCGCCGAGGAGCAGATCGACGCGGTGTACGCCAGCCCGCTGCGCCGAGCGATCGAGACGGCGGAGCCGCTCGTCGCGCGTCTCGGTTTGCAGATGGTGCGTCACGACGGCGTCGTCGAATGGGACCGCGAGTCACTCACTTACATCCCGACCGAGGAGTTGAAGGCCGAGAACCACGAGGCGTGGGCTGCCATGCGTGACGGTCGCTGGGACCTGCTCGGGATCGACCCCGACGCCTTCCGGGCGCGGGTCGAGGCGGCCATGGCCGAGATCGCCGCCGCGCATCCGTCACAGCACGTCGCGGTGGTTTGTCACGGCGGCGTGATCAACACCTATACCGGCGCCATCCTCGGTCTCGATCGGATGTTGTGGTTCGAGCCGCGTTACACGTCGATAACGCGCGTGCTCGTGCACCGCAGCGGCCAGCGATCGATCCTCACCCTCAACGAGCTCCCGAGATGAGGTCCGCCGTTCAACGCCACCCCACCGGACTTGCGTAGCACAGCACCCCATCCGGTCCGGCTGCTACGCAAGTTGGTCCCTCGCTAGCGGGGCACGTCCTTCCAGGGGAGGTCCTTGTCGACGCGGACGTCGCCGGGTAAGCCGAGCACGCGCTCGCCGAGGATGTTCTTCATGACCTCGGTCGTGCCGCCTTCGATCGAGTTGGCCCGCATGCGCAGGAAGGCCTTCTGCGGGCAGTCCCACAGCAACGCACCGTCGGGTCGATGCATCTCGTAGCTCGAGTACAACATGCCCTCGGCGCCCATGAGGTCGACGGCGAAGTTCATGACCCGCTTGTTGTGCTCGGCCGACAGGATCTTTCCCACCGATCCCTCGGGACCCGGAGTTCCAACCGAGCGCAGCTGGCCGGCGCGGATGTTGGTGAGGCGCAACACCTCGGCCTCGATCCACAGCTGCATCAGCTCATCGCGTTGCACCATGTCGGTCCGATCCGTGCGCTTCCACGCTTTCACGGCCTCGCGAATGAGCCCTGACCCTTGCTGCGGGATCGCGCCGCCGATCGCGACGCGTTCGTTCATGAGGGTGGTGAGCGCCACGCGCCATCCTTCGCCGGGCTCGCTGAGCCGCTCGGCGTCGGGGATGCGAACGTCGTTGAAGAAGACTTCGTTGAACTCGGCGTCGCCGGTCATCTGCCGCAGCGGTCGCACGTCGACACCGGGCGCGTGCATGTCGACCACGAAGTACGTCATGCCCTTGTGCTTGGGTGCGTCGGGGTTCGTCCGGACGATGAGCATTCCCCACCGAGCGAGGTGCGCCAGTGTGGTCCACACCTTCTGCCCGTTGACGATCCATTCGTCGCCGTCGCGCACTGCGGTGGTCGCGAGCGAAGCGACGTCCGAACCTGCGCCCGGCTCGCTGAACATCTGGCACCAGACCTCTTCACCGGTGAACAGTGGCCGGAGGTAGCGCTCGATCTGGGCGTCGCTGCCGTGCGTGACGACCGTGGGTGCACCCATGCCGTGGCCGATCGGGTTGCGCGGATACGCCGGCGGCGCGCCCTCCGCCAACAGCCGCTCGTTGATGACCCGCTGCAACTTGGGTTCGAGGCCGAGGCCGCCTTGCCCCTCGGGGAAGTGCACCCAGGCCAAGCCCCGGTCGTATTGCGCCCCCAGGAACTCGGCCGGCCGCGTGGTGCTCGGTGGGTACTCCGCCAGCAGCGCCTCGCATTGTTCGAGCACGCGTGCTTCGTCGGTGGCTATGGGCGTCGTGGTCATCGGATCCCCTTCTCGAGCGCAGCAGAGGTTCGCGTGTCAGCTGTCGCGGCGCCAACACATGGTTCGCGTCGGCGGTTTCATCTGCAGGGCCTCGGCGAACAGGTTCACGTCGAAGCCGGGTAGCAGGACGAGCTGGTCGACCAGGCCGCTCGAGCCCACGGTATCGATCGGCACCAAGCAACCCCGCTCGGGCGTTCCCGCCAGGATGACCACTCCCCCGTTCGCCCGGTACGGCCCCGTGGCGGCCGTGAGGACTTCGACCTCGCTCAGCTCGGTCCACGCCACCTCTTCCCGGCGCCCGTCGGCCATCTCCCGCCGGGCGCCGAACTCGTCGATGTCGAGCTCCTTGGTCTCGCAGCGCAACGCGGTGCGCCGCGTCTGATTGCGGAGCACGGCCAGGAACACGATCGCCCCCAGGCCGGCGAAGATCAGTACCAACCCCATGACCCGAGCGTAGGTCCGAGGGTCTAGTTCAGCCGGGCCCGGAGCCCGAACGCCCGCTGCGAGTACTCGGTGCCGAGCGTGCCCCCGAGCTCGCTGGCCAACGCGTCGAGTTCGTCGGCCGCCTCACCGAACGCACCCGTCGCGGCCAAGGCCGCCGCCAGTTCGCCGCGCGCCTCGGGTGCGGCGTCAGGGAGGACGGCGCGCAAGCGGATCACCCACAACAAGGCTTGGTGGTCGCCGACGGCGGCGAAGATGGCCCGCAGGTTGGCGAGCATGCGCGCCAAGATCGCGAACGTACCGACGGGTTCGAGGAACGACGGATCGAACAGCGCGTCGTCGCCTTGCACCCGTCGGAAGGCGAGCTCGCATCCCGCCCGGTCGAGCAGGGCGCCGCGGGCGAAGGGATCGACGAACACGTTGCCGTCCACGCGATCGCGCAAGAGGAAATGACCGGGTAGGCCCACACCCGCCAACGGCACCCCGAGGCGACGGCCGACGACGATCGCCAGGACCGACAACGAGATCGGGATGCCGACGCGTCGCGCCATGACGTCGTTGAGGAACGAGTTGCGCGGGTCGTAGTACTCGTGCTGGTTGCCGCGGAAGCCGAGATCGACGAACAGGTAGCGCACCAAGGCGTCGAGCGTCGGTGCATGGCAACCATCGGCGATCGCATCGAGTTTGGTGAGCTCGGCCGCCACGTCGAGGTTGGGATAAGCGTGGGCAGCAATCAGCAACGCCGATTCGTCGAGCGCCACGCTGCCTTCCGGCTGCCCGGCGAGCTCGCGGAATCGATCAGTGGCCTCCACCACTCGGAGGCTACCGACCGATGGTCCCGTGTAGGTTCCTTCGCCATGTTCCCCGGCGACTTCGCGCAGACCACCCCCGACAAACCCGCGTACGTGATGGCGACCAGTGGCGAGGTCGTCACCTACCAAGAGTTGGACGACGAGGCCAACCGACTGGCCCAGTACTTCCACTCGCTGGGACTGCAAACCGGTGACCATGTCGCGTTCTGCCTCGAGAACCATCCCAAGTTCCTACAGATCGCGTGGGGCGCGCAGTACGCCGGGCTGTACTACACCGCGATCAGCTCCCGGCTGACGGCAGAGGAGTCCGAGTACGTGCTCAACGACTGTGGCGCGCAGGTGTTCATCACTTCGCGATACAAGGCCGATGTCGCCTCGGCCATCGTCGACAAGATCCCCAACGTCCGGGCGCGGTCTCGTGCTCGACGGCGAGCTCGAGGGCTACGAGCCGTATGAGCAAGTGATTGGCGCGCAGCCTGCTACGCCGTTGCCTGATCGCATAGCCGGCAAAGACATGTTGTACTCCTCGGGAACGACGGGACAGCCCAAGGGGGTCAAGCCGTCGATGCCGAGTGAGCCGATTGATGCCAACACGTCGGTCACGGTGCTCGGGCAGCTGTTGTTCGGTTTCACCGACGCCATGGTCTACCTGTCGCCCGCGCCGCTGTACCACGCGGCACCGTTGCGTTTCAGCATGGCGGTGCACCAAGTCGGTGGCACGGTGATCGCGATGGAACGTTTCGATCCCGAGGAAGCCCTGGAGCTCATCCAGCGCCATCAGGTCACGCACATCCAGGTGGTTCCGACGATGTTCGTCCGGATGCTGAAGCTGCCCGAAGAAGTGCGAGCCCGTTACGACGTGTCGAGCTTGCAGTGCGTGGTGCACGCGGCGGCTCCGTGCCCGGTGGCCTTGAAGGAACAGATGATCGAGTGGTGGGGCCCGATCATTCACGAGTACTACGCCGGCACCGAGGGCAACGGTTTCGTCTACTGCAACTCCGAGGACTGGCTCGCCCATCGCGGCACGGTGGGCAAGGCCATCACCGGCGAGATCCACATCGTCGACGAGGACGGGAACGAGGTGCCGGTGGGTCAGGAGGGCACCATCTACTTCGGTGGTGGTCTCGAGTTCGAGTACCACAACGATCCGAAGAAGACAGCCGAGTCCCGCAACGCCAAGGGGTGGTCGACACTCGGGGACGTGGGCCGGCTGGACGAGGACGGCTTCCTCTATCTCACCGACCGCAAGAGCTACATGATCATCACCGGCGGGGTGAACGTGTACCCGCAAGAAGCCGAGAACATCCTCGCCATGCACCCCAAGGTGATGGACGTCGCCGTGATCGGCGTGCCGAACGAAGACTTCGGCGAGGAAGTGAAGGCCGTCGTGCATCCCATGGACATGGCCGACGCCGGCCCGGAGTTGGAGCGCGAGCTCATCGCCTATTGCCGCGAGCACCTGGCCGACGTCAAGTGCCCCCGCAGCGTCGACTTCGCCGACGAACTACCGCGCCATCCGACCGGCAAGCTCTACAAGCGCTTGCTTCGCGACAAGTACTGGGAAGGTCACGCGAGCCGCCTCGTCTGAGCCGTTCACGCCGTCGTGTTCATTCGGGTGGTTCGGTGAGCGGCGTTCGTCCTGCGAACCCGTCCTCGGGCCAATGCCACCAGTCGACAGCCGGCTCACCGACGACCCAGCACAGCCAGTACTGGCGTCCGCTCGGGGCCACCGCCGCGAAGTCGACCAATCCGCGGTCCAGGTCCCGAAGGATGATCCCCTCGTGCTCGAGGCTCTCGACCAGGCTCGTCAGCTGCTCGGCGGGGTCCACCGTGCCGTGTCCGTTCGACGAGACGTGCCGGCGCTGATCGGCCGTGCCCTGGCGGACGTCGTCGGCCAACTCGCGGGCTTGTTCGACGAGCGCGGTCACTCGGGCCAACGCGGCGTTCGCTGCCTCGACCGACCAGCCACCTCCACTCATCGGGGCCACGGTAGTCCGCGTAGGGTGACGCCCGAATGGCCAAGACCTCCGCCCACACGCCCAAGGCCTACCTCGATTCGACGGTTCCGATCGCGTTCGCGCATCGGGGGGCCCACGACGGTTCCGACGTGATCGAGAACACGATGGCGGCTTTCGGTGCCGCCGTCGACCTCGGCTATCGGTACGTCGAAACCGATGTCCACGCCACGGCCGACGGGGTGCTGGTGGCGTTCCACGACGAGCGGTTGGATCGCGTCACCGATCGCAGGGGTCTGATCCGCGAGCTCCCGTGGCGCGAAGTGAAAGCCGCACGGGTCGGTTCCGATCAGCACGTCCCGTTGCTCGAGGATCTCTTGGGTAGTTGGCCGACCCTGCGAGTGAACATCGACCCGAAGCACGACAGCGCGGTCGAGCCGTTGGTGAGTGCCATCGAGCGCACCAAGGCCGTCGACCGGATCTGTGTGGGTGCCTTCTCCGACCGACGCATCGCGCGGGTGCGCATGGCACTGGGGCGTCGGCTGTGCACGGCGATGGGCCCGGTGTCGATCGTGCGTCTGCGCGCCGCGAGCTATCGGGTGCCGCTGGGGCGGTTCGCGGCGGACTGCGCGCAGGTGCCCACCAAGCAGGGACGGGTGCGCCTGGTCGACGAGCGTTTCGTGGCCGCGGCCCACGTTCGCGGCATCGCAGTGCACGTCTGGACGATCGACGACGAGGCGGAGATGGAACGGTTGCTCGACCTCGGAGTCGACGGCCTGATGACCGATCGGGCCGAACTGCTGCGATCGGTGCTGCAGCGCCGTGGAGCATGGGTCTGAGCGCACATCGCGCGAGCAGTCACGGGAGCAACACGTTCGGATTCAAGATGCCGTAAGGATCGAGCGCGTTCTTGATGTTGCGAAACGCGTTGATCTCCTCGGGTGAGCGGGCCAGATGAAGCCACCGCTTCTTTGCGGTGCCGATGCCGTGCTCAGCGCTGATCGAGCCGCCGTAGCTCGCGACGAGTTGCAGCACGGCGTCGTCGATCGAGTCGTCGTCGGGGTCGATCCCGGTGATGTTCACGTGCAAGTTGCCGTCGCCGATGTGGCCGAAGAGCCATGTGTGGGCCTCACCGTTGACCTGGGCGACCGCCGCGCGCACTGCGGGGACGAACGACGCGAGCTGCGCGACCGGAACGGTGACGTCGAGCTTGTGCGGCGGTCCGAGCGTGTTGATCGCGCTCGTGTGCTCCTCACGGTAGGACCACAACTCCACCCGACGGGCAGGGTCGGACGCGACCGCCACGTCGCCGACGCCTGACATGCCGGCTACGACCGAGGCGAGCGCGTCGGTCGGATCATCACGATGGTCGGCGACCTCGAAGAGCACGTAGGCCAGGTGGTGAGCCACGAAAGGACGAGGTTTCGCCGTCACGCCGCACACCAACTCGAGGCCATCGTCGAACATGACCTCCGCAGCGTTGAGACAGTCGAGGGCGTGGCGCGCGGTGGCCGTGGCCGCGACCGCGGCCTCGAGAGTCGCGAAGCTGACCAAGGCGACGACGACCTGCTCGTGGCGCGGGATGAGCCGGAGGCGTGCGTCGGTGACGACCCCCAGGGTGCCTTCGCTGCCACAGAGCAATCCGGCGAGGTCGTAGCCGGTGTTGTCCTTCGGCAGGCCGTCGAGGTGCTCCACGGTCGAGCCGTCTCCCAGAACGGCACGTACCCCCACCACCTGTTGTCGCGTACCGCCGTAGCGGAGCAGATGGATGCCTCCCGCGTTGGTGGCGATCGTCCCGCCGACCGTCGCCGTGTCGCGCGCCGCGAGATCGACGGCGTAACCCAACCCGGCCTGCGTCGCGTGATGCTGGAGTGCGGCGACCGTCACTCCGGCTCCTGCGGTCACCTGCATCGCCGTGGTGTCGACGACTTCGAGACGTGTCGAGCCGACGCAGATCGAGTACGACCTCGCCCTGTAACGGGACACTCCCGCCGACGAGGCCCGTGTTGCCCCCTTGCGGCACCATGGCGACTCGCGCGGCGCCACACGCCCGCACGACCGCGGCGACCTCGGTGGGATCGGCCGGGCGCACGACGGCGGGCGTTCCGCCGACGAACCGGCCGGTCCAGTCGGTGGTCTGTGATCGTGTGATGTCGGGATCGGTCACCACACGCGCGTCACCGACGATGGTCCGAAGCTCCGAAAGGAGTCGATCGTCGAGCGCCACCACCCTGCCAGTCTGGCCGGTAGCGTGCCCGCCGATGCTCGAGACGGGTCCGAACGCGACCCACTACGCGGCCAACGGCATGGTGTGCTCGATCGATCACACCGCGTCGAGCGCGGGGTTGGCGATGTTGCGCGCCGGCGGGTCGGCCGCCGACGCCGCGATCGCGACGAGCGCGATGTTGGCGGTGACGGCCCCTCACATGTGTGGGATGGGCGGCGACCTGTTCGCACTGGTGCACGACGGCGCGGGGCCGCCCACGGCGCTCAACTCGTCGGGTCGGGCCGGTCAAGGCGCGGATGCCGCTCGGCTGCGGGACGAGGGCGCGGTGACCATGCCGTTCCGTCACGACATCCGCGCGGTCCCGGTGCCGGGCTGCGTCGACGGTTGGCTCGCGCTGCACGAGCGTTACGGGCGGCTCGAGCTGGCTGCAGTGCTCGAGCCGGCGCGGCGTGCGGCCGAGGACGGGTTCGCCGTGTCGGCGTTGCTCTCCGCGATGCTGCCGCTGGTCCGCGACGTCGACGGCACCGACGACTTCTTCCTCCCGGCCGCCCGGCGGCCCGGTGAGCGGTGCCGGCGTCCGGGCGTCGCGCGCGCGTTGGGTGCCATCGCCGCCGACGGTCGCCGCGGGTTCTACGAAGGCGAGTTCGGCGCGGGCCTGCTGGAGGTGGGTGCGGGCGAGTACCAGCCGACTGATCTGGAGCGCGCGCTCGCGGACTGGGTCGACCCGATCAGCATCACGGCGTTCGACCACGAGCTCTGGACGATCCCGCCGAACTCTCAGGGCTACCTCACGTTGGCCGGTGCCTGGGTGGCCGACCGTTTGGATCTGCCCACGGATCCGGGCGACGAGCTCTGGCCGCATCTGCTCGTCGAGGCGGCCCGACAGGTCGGCCACGACCGCGACGCGGTGCTGTCCGAGAGCGCCGATGCCGCCGCGTTGCTCGCACCCGATCGCCTCGCATCGCGGTTGGCCGCGATCGACCCCGCCGTCGCGTCGGTGCTCCCCCAGCCGGCGCGGGCAGGCGACACCATCTATCTGTGCACGGCCGACGGCGACGGCATGGGGGTGTCGTTGATCCAGTCGAACGCCGCGGACTTCGGCGCTCATCTGGTCGAGCCCCGCACCGGAATCTTCCTGCACAATCGCGGCATCGGGTTCTCGCTGATCGCCGGTCATCCCGCGGAGTACACGCCGGGCCGCCGGCCACCGTCGACGTTGTCGCCCGCACTCGTGACTCGCCCCGACGGGTCGTGGCGCGCCGTCATCGGGACGATGGGCGGCGACTCGCAGCCGCAGGTGGTGCTGCAACTGTTGACGCGACTGCTTCACGCGGACGAGCGGCCGGGGACCGCGATCAGCGCACCGCGCTGGGTGCTGGCGAACCATGGTTCCGCGATCGGGTTCTCGACATGGCGCGACCTCGGGTCGCTGGGTGTCGACGTCGAAGGACACTCGCCGCCAGGCTGGGTGACCGGATTGGAACGGCGCGGCCACGCGGTCCGGACGCGTCCCCCGCTCGACCACGGCTTCGGGCACGCACAGGTCATCGAGAACGACGGCGGCACCTACGCGGGGATGGCGGATCCGCGTGCCGGGTCGGGTGCCGCGTCGGGCTACTGACGCGGCAGTCGGTCAGTACGGCCAGTTGCCGTCGCTGCCGAGCAGCCGGTAGAGCGGGCGCAGCTTGGCCATGATGCACAGCTTCACCACGACGTTGCGGGCGAACCACGGCAGCGAGGCCGCCTGACGCGCCGCGTTGCGCAGCCGTTCGCGGGGCGTGAGGTCGACCCGCCGGAACTCCGTCATCGAACCCGAGCGCCCCACATAGCGAAACGACGACCCGAAGAACGTGCTCGAAAACAGCGCCAACGTCACACCGACGGAGCTGAACGAGTCGTGGATGAGCATCGTGCCGCCGTCGGCGACCTTGGCACCCCACCGGCGGATGTCGTCGAGCGCGGGCCGGTAGCGGTGCGCACCGTCGATGTAGAGCAACTGAATGGGGTCGCGGACCTCGGCCAGCGCCTCGGACGAGAAGGACCGGAGGTGCGTGACGCGCTCGTGCACGCCGGCTTGCTCCAGATTGGCGTGGAACTGCTCGAAGTCCTGCTGCGCCTCGGCCGCGTAACCCGCGATCTCCTGAGGACCGCGGTCGTTCCCGCCGTGGGGATCGATCGCAACGAGCACCACGTCGGCGGGAGCCGAGCTGGCCAGCACGATCATCGATCGACCGTGAAAGCTGCCGATCTCGACCACCTGCTCGCCGGCGTGCAACCCCGCGGCGCGATCCCAGAGGCGGCGGGCCTGGTCGCGACTCATCCAGCCTTGGACATCGTCGAGCTGGGCGAACACCGAGTCGAAGGTGCGGGGCGACGGCGACGAGCTCTTTTCGGTGCTCACGTCGCGGCTGCTGTCCGACACGGAACCTCCGGGCAGTGCGTCGTCAGGGGAAACGGTCGAGTATAGGCAGCGCCACCAGGGCCACTGGTGCCACCGATCGGCCGGTTGGACGCGAGAAGCTTGTCGACCGTGCCCGGCCTCCCCCGCCTTTCCACTGCGCTCGTCGCGGTGGTTCTCGTCGCCGCCCTGGTGTCGGCCGCGACGCCCCGCGCGGGCGCGCAGGACCCCACGCCACCCACGGGTTCCAGCGGGACCCCCGCCGCCGTGCCGGATACTCCGGCGGTACCCGACCCTCGTGTGTCGCCGGCCCTGCTCGCGGTCCCCGTCGACAGCCCGGCCTACCGAGAGGCCGTGGCGCGTTATCGCGACGCCGAGGACCGCCTGAACGCGGCCCGGGACACCTACACGCAGGCCGAGGCCACGCTCGGTGTACTGAGCGCGGCTGACGCGCGCTTGGCCGGGCAGGGAAATGAAGCGACGCGCAAGCGGCGCAAGGCCGACGCCCGCGCCACCCTGCTCCGCGCCGGTGTGCAGCAGTTCGCCGTCGCGAGCTACATGACCGGCGGCATCGGCAAACCGGTGACCCCCGATCTCGACCTCGACGAGATCAACCAACGCACTCGGGATCGCGTGCTGGCCGACACGGTCAGCGAGCAGCAGTTCGCCGAGCTGGCCGCCAACGTCGACCAGGTGCGTCGCATGGACGCGGTGCTGGCCCAGGTCGAGGCCGACGAAGCCGACGTCAACGGCCGCACAGCCGAGACCGAGGCGACCCGCGATGGTGCACTCGCTGACGGATCGCGGGCCGCCGCTGACCTCGCCCGCGTGCGCCGGGCAGGTGGCCGATGCCCGGCTCGAGGCCCAAGTGGTGGGTCTCGATTTCACCTTCGTCGTCCTCGATGCCTACGTGAAGGCGGCCACCGCGTTGGCCTTCGAGAAGCCGGCGTGCGGGCTCCGGTGGACGGCGTTGGCGGGCATCGGTCGCACCGAGAGCGGTCACGGCTCCTACGGCGGCTCCGTCGTGCAGCCCAATGGCGATCTGTCGCGGCCGATCATCGGTATCCCCCTCGACGGCGAGAACGGCACGGCGGTGATCGCCGACAGCGATGGCGGGGCCCTCGACGCCGACCCGGAGTTCGATCGCGCCGTCGGCCCGATGCAGTTCATCCCGTCCAGTTGGCGCACCCTCGGCCGCGACGGCAACGGCGACGGTGTCTCGGACCCGCAGAACATGTACGACGCCGCGCTGGCAGCCGCCGGTCTGCTGTGTCGCGGTCGGGCCCTCGACACCGACGACGGGATGCGCGCCGCGTTCCTCGGTTACAACAACTCGCAGGCCTACGCCTCGCTCGTGTTGGACCGCACGCACGGCTACGACCTGTACGTGATCCCGCCGGTCCCTTGAGTTGAGCCGGCAAACTTCTGCCCTCCACCTGTGGGCGAAGCTGTTGAGAACACGTCGACCTTTGGGGATTTGTCGGAAATGTTCGGGATAACCCTGGGGATTGGGAAAAAGTGGTTGACCTGCCCTTTCCGTGGGTGCACAGTGCTGTCTGCCAGGCAAGAACGAGCTGCTGGCACCGAAGGGCCCGATGTCGCGGGCAAAACTGCCGCAAGGTAGCAATGTCGCAAAGCAGAGGGTCTGCCCCGGTTGCACCGGTCCTGCGGGATCGGCACGGCAAGGGTGACGGGTTGGCAGTGGCTCGGGGCGTCTGGCGAGGGTTTTGCCCGCCGGCCTCGCAAGAGGGCGGCAGCGGTCCGGGTGCACTCCCCTTCGGGTGAGCTCGGAGTGTTCGGGCCGAAGAGCCTTCACCGGCTCGGAGGCAGCGAGGGTGAGACCTGGGCGCCTCGGCCCCGAGGAGCTGACCGGCTTCGGTCGGAAGGCTACTCGGGGTCAGCGTCGTTTTCGGGCGCAGTCGTGGGACGCTGTCTGCCATGACACGCTGTCTGCCATGACACCGCCCGACGAAGCCCGGCAACCGAAGTCGTTCCAGTTGTCGCCCGAGGTCCACGCGTACCTCGTCGCGCACACGTCGCCGATCGACGAGATCCAGCAGGCGCTCATCGACGAGACGGTGGGGCTCGGTGCGATCTCGCGCATGCAGGTGTCCCCGGAGCAGGGCGCGTTGCTCACGATGATCGTCCGGTTGATGGGCGTCGAGCGTGCGGTCGAGGTCGGGACGTTCACCGGGTACTCCGCCCTCTGCATCGCCCGGGGGCTCGCGCCGGGCGGGCAACTGATGTGTTGTGACGTGAGCGACGAGTGGACGAGCATCGGCCGCCGGGCATGGGAGCGCGCGGGCGTGGCCGATCGCATCGACCTACGGATAGCGCCGGCGGCCGAGACCCTGGCGGCCCTGCCGCAGGAGCCCCGCATCGACTTCGCCTTCATCGACGCCGACAAAGGGGGCTACCTCACCTACTACGAGGAGCTGGTCCCGAGACTGCGCCCGAACGGGCTGATCGCGGTGGACAACGTGCTGTGGTCGGGCCGGGTCGTCGACCCGGGTGCCGACGACGCCGACACCGCGGCGATCCGCGCCTTCAACCGCCACGCGGCCGACGATCCCCGTACCGAGACCGTGATGCTCCCGATCGCCGACGGGCTCACTTTGGCCCGCAAGCTGGCGTGATGCCGCAGCTGCCGAGGCAGAAAAGAGTGAGCGGGCTAATTGACACCCTGCTAATGACGGCCCTAGGTTCAGGCCGCCTGTGGCCGGGGTCACAGGAGCAAAGTTCGCAGGGCGCGTCCAACAGGGGGGACCACCGTGACCGACTGGCCTGAGCATTCCAGCCCGAATAGTGCCAGCAGTGTGCGGCAACGCAGGGCACCCTTCGTGCTCGTCGCCATCGTCTGTCTCTTCACCGTCATCGCCGCCGCGTGCGGTAGCTCGAGCAACAGCAACAGCAGCGGCGAGAACACCTCCGGCACGGCGCCGCCGCTCGGGTCCGACGTCACGCTCGCTGCATCCGGCACACCGCAGCAGGGCGGCGACCTCGTCTACGGCGTCGAGGCCGAGTCCGACGGGTACAACCCGTGGAAGAACCGGTTCGCGGCGGCCGGCACCGAGGTGGGCCTGGCGGTGTACGACCCGCTCGCCGCGTTCGACGCCAACGACAACACCCAGCCCTACTTGGCCCAGTCCCTGACGCCTTCGGCCGACAACATGACGTGGACCATCACGGCCCGTCCCAACATCACGTTCCACAACGGCCAGCCGCTCAACGGCGAGGCCATGCGCATCTTCTTCGAGAAGCTACGCGCCGACGCGCTCGTGGGCATCGCCTTCAAGCCGATCGATTCGGTCGCTGTCGATCCGACGAATCCGTTGGCCGTGGTGATCAAGATGAAGACGCCGTGGGCCACGTTCCCGGTCTTCATGACCGGTCAGGGCGGCATGGTCACCGCGCCCGCCATGGCCGACAATCCCGACAGCCGGGTCCCGATCGGCACCGGCCCGTTCAAGTACGAGAGTTGGGAACCGGACAAGGCGTTCAAAGCGGTTCGCAACGAGAACTACTGGCGCAAGGACACGAACGGCGTGCAGCTGCCGTATCTGAACTCGGTCGAGTTCCGACCGATCCCGGACTTCACGGTCCGCGCCTCGTCGCTAGAGGCCGGTGACCTCACGATGATGCACGTCACGGATGCCCGCGTGATCCAGAAGTTCCAGCAGGCGGCCGAGAACGGGCAATACCAGATCGTGCTCGACAGGGGTGAGCGTGAAGAAGGCTTCATCATGCTCAACACGTCGAAGCCTCCGCTCGACGACATCCGGGTTCGTCAGGCCCTGGCGTACGCGACCGACCGCAATCTCATCAACCAGGTCGTGAACGAGGGCCAACGCGAGATCGGCGACGGCATCTTCACGCAGGGCTCGCCCTGGCGGGTCGACGTCCCGTCGTGTCAGTCGGCCGACCCCGCGCCGGACGGTTGTTGGCCCGACTACGACCCGGCCAAAGCCACGGAGCTCGTCAACGAGTACGAGGCCGAGAAGGGTCCGATCTCGTTCGAGCTGGCGAACAGCGGCACCGACGACAGGGTCATCAACCTGTTGAAAGAGCAGTGGGGTGCCGTCGGTGTCGACGTGAGCGTCACGCTGATCGACCAGTCGACCTTCATCGCCAACGCGGCGCTCGGTAACTACCAGGCCTACGACTGGCGCCAGTTCGGTGGCCTCGACCCCGACTACGACGAGATCTGGTGGACCTCGGAGAACGCCGGCGAGGGCATCGCCTTGAACTTCGCCCGCAACAAGGACCCGAAGATCGACGCGGCGTTGCAGCAAGGGCGTTCGTCGACCGATCCGGCGGTGCGGAAGCAGGCGTACGCCACCGTGCAACGCCAGATCAACAACGACGCCCCCTACATCTGGTACGACCGGGCGCAATGGGCCGTGGTCGCGCAGAACAGTGTTCGGGGCATCACCAACGGACCGCTACCCGACGGCTCGGCCGCCAACCCGATGGGTGGGCCAGGCGGCTTCGGGGGTATCACGTTCCTGACGCAGACGTGGTTCGCGTCATGATCGTCGGCGTCGCCGGCCACGTACTGGGGGGTCGGGCCGGCGACGCCGCTTCTTCGAGGGAGGTCTTCCGCCGATGAGATTCGTGCGCAAGAAGGTCCTGCAGCTCTTCCTCGTGCTGCTCGCGGTGACGTTCCTCTCGTTCTTCATGCTCAACCTGCTTCCCGGCAACACCGCGCAGGTGCTGTGCGGGCTGGGTGGCGGTCAAGAGTGCGTCGACCAGAAGACCCAGGAGCTCGGCCTCGACAAGCCCTTGCCCGTTCGCTACGTGACGTGGCTCGGCAACGCCCTGACCGGCGATCTCGGCAGCTCGGCTCGTAACCAGCAGCCGGTGTGGGAGGCCATCAAGCAACGCATGCCGGTCACGATCGAACTGCTGCTGTACTCGCAGTTCATCGCGCTGGTCGTGTCGATCCCGATGGCCATCATCGCGGCGCAGAGAGCCGGAGGGATCTTCGACCGCGTGACGACGAGCGTGGCGTTCGCCTTGCTCTCGATACCGAACTTCATCCTCGCGATCGTGCTGATCCTGATCTTCGCGGTGCGATTAAAGTGGTTCCCGGCCACGGGCTACGTCGACTTCATGGACAACCCCGCCGAGAACCTGAAGGACCTGTTCTTACCCGCGCTCACGCTCGCGGTGGCCGAGATGGCGGTCTACCTACGGCTCTTGCGCACCGACCTCATCACCACGTTGCAAGAGGACTACATCATGATGGCCAAGGCGAAGGGCCTGCCCCCGCGGCGGATCCTGCTCCGCCATGCGTTCCGGCCCTCGACCTTCTCGCTCGTCACCGTCATCGGCTTGAACTTCGGTCGGCTCATCGGCGGCACGTTCATCGTCGAGGTCATCTTCGCCCTCAACGGCCTGGGCAAGTACACGGTCGACGGCATCATCGGCCGTGACTACATCCCCGTCCAGGGAGCCGTGGTCGTGATCGCTGTCGGTTACGTGCTCATCAACTTCGCCGTCGACATGTTCTACGCCGTGCTCGATCCGAGGATTCGCCATGCCCGCGCCATCGCCTGACCGCCCCTGGGAAGGACCACGGGACGATTCCCTCTTCGGTGGAGGAGGGAGCGGCAACCTGGCCACCGAGATCACCGAGATCGCCGACGGCGACGTCCAGGTCCTCGAGGGCCTCTCCGCGCTCGACCCCGACCAGGTCTCTGCCGACGAGATCGTCAAGAAGCGCCTCGGTTGGGTCTTCTGGGTCGCCATCGCGTGGGTCGGGTTGGTCGTGTTGCTCGCGCTCCTCGCGCCGTACTTGCCGCTCAAGGACTACAAGGCGACGTCCGCGGCGATCCGCCAACCGCCCAGTCCCGAGCACTGGTTCGGCACCGACACACTGGGCCGCGACATCTTCGCCCGGGTTTGTTGGGGTGCACGTGTCTCGCTCACCGTGGGTGTCGCCTCGGTGCTGTTCGGGCTCCTGTTCGGCGGCACGATCGGCGTGGTCTCCGGCTTCTTCAAGGGCAAGGTCGAGGCCGTCTTGATGTGGTCGATGGACGTGCTGCTCGCCTTCCCCGCCCTGCTGCTGGCGCTCGCCATCGTGGCGTTCCGGGGCCCCGAGAACCGCGACTTGAGCACTGTCATCTTCGCCATCGGCATCGTGGCGATTCCTCCGATCGCGCGCCTGGTGCGGGCGGCGACGTTGGTGCACAGCCAACGCGAGTACGTGACGGCATCGAGAGCGTTGGGCGCCGGTAACACCCGGTTGATCTGGAAGGAGATCATGCCGAACGTGATCCTTCCGGTGCTGTCGTTCAGCATCATCGGCATCGCCGTGGCGATCGTGGCCGAAGGCGGCCTGGCGTTCCTCGGTCTCTCCGTCGAACCGCCCACCCCGACCTGGGGCGGCATGATCAACGACGGTCGCCAGGCCCTGCAGACCGAGCCCTACATCAGCCTCATCCCCTGCGCCGTGATGTTCCTGACGGTGCTGGCGCTCAACCTCGCCGGCGACCGCGTGCGGGAGTACCTCGACGTCAAGGAAGGTGGCCTGTGAGCAAGAAGGTCATCTCGACGGCTCCGGGCGGAACACCGAAGGACGCCAACACCAGGCTCCTCCGCGTGGTCGATCTCAAGACGCACTTCCGCACCGAGCGTGGCACCGTCCGCGCCGTCGACGGGGTGTCGCTCAGCCTCGACCGCGGCAAGACCCTCGGCGTCGTCGGCGAGTCCGGCTCGGGCAAGACGATCCTGTCGCGGTCGATCATGGGCCTGCTGCCCAAGCGCAACGTGATCCGTGAAGGCCACGTCTTCTACGAGGGCACCGACATCATCGGCTACTCGCAGGACGACATGCGCGCGGTGTGGGGCGCCGAGATGTCGATGGTCTTCCAGGATCCGATGACCTCGCTCAACCCTGTGATGCGCATCGGCAAGCAGATCACCGAGTCCCTGATCTTCCATCTGCACATGGACAAGAGCGAGGCGAACGAGACCGCGCTCTCGCTCCTGAGCTCGGTCGGCATCCCCGAGCCGGCGCAGCGACTCGACGAGTACCCGCATCAGCTCTCCGGCGGAATGCGCCAGCGCGTCACCATCGCCATCGCCCTGGCCTGCGGCCCGAAGCTGCTCTTCGGTGACGAGCCGACCACCGCACTCGACGTGACCGTGCAGGCGCAGATCCTCAACCTGCTGCAGCAGCAGCAGCGTGAGCGGCACATGGCGATGATCCTCGTCACCCACGACCTCGGCGTGGTGGCCGGGCGCACCGACGACATCGCCGTGATGTACGGCGGCAAGGTGGTCGAGCAAGCGCCGACCGCGTCGCTGTTCGCGAACATGAAGATGCCCTACACCGAAGCGTTGCTCGACTCGATCCCCAAGCTCGAGTACCAGAGCCACACCCGGTTGACCGCCATCCCCGGCCGTCCTCCCGATCTGGTGCACCCGCCGAAGGGCTGCAACTTCGCACCGCGTTGTCGTTACGCGCAGGACAAGTGCCTGACCGAGGAGCCGCCGCTCATCGAGTCGGAGGCGCCGGGCCACTACTACCGGTGCTGGTTCCCGGTCGGCACGCCCGAGGGCGCCGACGCGCTGGCCCGCAATCAGGCCAAAGGTGCGACGGCGGCCGCGGTGCCGGTCTCGATCACGCCCACGACCTCTCAGGAGCTCTGACCACATGGCCGGAAGCGGCACCGCGCACCTGCGCCCCTCCGACGACATCTTGCTGCGGGCCGAGAACCTCGTCGTGGAGTTCCCGGTCGGGTCCACCGGACTGAAGGTCCACGCCGTCTCGGACGTGAGCCTCGACATCAAAGAAGGCGAGACGCTCGGGCTGGTCGGCGAGTCCGGTTGTGGCAAGTCCACGACGGGTCGAGCGCTCATGCAGATGCCCCGCCCCACTGGCGGCGAGGTCTTCTTCGAAGGCAAGGAGATCACCGGTCTCACCGGGCAGGACCTTCGTTCGGTGCGCCCGCGCATGCAGATGATCTTCCAGGACCCGATCTCGTCGCTGAACCCGCGCCGCCGCGTGTACGACATCGTGGCCGAGCCCCTGCGCATCTGGAAGCGGGGAACCAAAGAAGAGCAACGCACGACGGTCAACGAGACGCTCGAGGCCGTCGGCATTCCCCCCGACACCGCGAACCGGCGTCCGCACCAGTTCTCCGGTGGCCAGTGCCAGCGCATCTCCATCGCCCGCGCCGTGGTGCTCGATCCGAAGGTGATCATCTGCGACGAGCCGGTGTCGGCCCTCGACGTGTCGGTGCAGGCCCAGATCCTCAACCTGCTCGAGGAGATGAAGCAGCGCTACGGCCTCACGCTGGTGTTCATCGCGCACGATCTCGCCGTCGTGAAGAACGTGAGCGACCGGGTGGCGGTGATGTACCTCGGGAAGCTGTGTGAGGTGGCGCCCCCCGACGAGCTCTACGCCCGTCCGGCGCATCCCTACACGGCCGCCCTCCTCACTTCGATCCCGGTGGCCGATCCGACGGTGCGGCCGCGTGAGGAGACGACGCTCGGCGGCGAGATCCCTTCGCCCGTGGCGCCTCCCAGCGGTTGCCGCTTCCGTACTCGTTGCGACCGCGCCCAGGACATGTGCGCGCAGGTCGAGCCCAAGATGCGCCAGATCGGTCTCGGTCACTACGTCGCATGCCACTTCCCGCTGGACGCCGCCGAGAAGCCGCCGGCCGCCCGGCTCGCCGAGAAGGCTGCCAACGCCCCGGGCTGACATCATGCCGGTCCCGCGCGCTCGTACCCGGCTCGATCCCGAGGTTCGACGCGAGCAGATCCTCGACGCGACCGAGCTCGTGCTGGCCGAGCGCGACGTCGGCGAGATCACCTTCGAACAGATCGGCGAGGCCGCCGGCGTGTCGCGCGGCCTCGTCTACAACTACTTCGGGGACAAGGCCGGGCTTCTGGCCGCGGTGTACGTCCGCAATCTCGATCGGTTGGTCGCGGCGCTCGACGTTCCGCTTCGGGCCCCGGACCTGCCCCCCGACCGACGTCTGCGCGCGGTCGTCGAGGTGTACCTACGGTTCGCGACCGACAATCCGAGCGCATGGAAGCTGCTCGGTACGGCCGACGCCACGGAACACCCGTTGATGCGCCGGGCGCGACGGGCGCACCTGGAACGGATCAGCTCGAGTTGGGGTGACTCCCCCGAAGCGCGCGTGCTCGGTCGCGGGCATCCTCGGATTCTTGGAGGCGGCCACGGTCGAGTGGTTGGAAGAGAGCGATCTCGACGTCGAACGCGCTGCGGACCTGATCCACGCTCAGCTGTGGTCGGGGCTCGGGCTGTCGACGACGCGCCAGCAGTACCACGCCGCCACGCTGCGGTAGGGACGGAACCGCTCCCCGAACGCGTCGAGCTCCTTCGGTGTCGGCGGCTCGTCGAGGCCGTAGGCGCGGCCGTAGCCGACGCGTACGCCGTAGTCGCCGGTGGGCCACACGTCGAGACGGTGCAGGTCGAACATCAAGAACATGTGCGCGGTCCACGGGCCGACGCCGCGGGCCTGGGTGAGCATGGCGACGACCTCGTCATCGGGCATGCGGCCGACCTCGTCGAGGCGGATGTCGCCGGCCACCACGAGCCGTGCGAGATCGCGCACCGCGTCGGCCTTGGCCTGCGACAGTCCCGCGCCGCGTAGCGAGGCCGGTGGCAGGTCGAGCACCGCCTGGGGCGTGAACCCGTCGTCGCTCAGCGCGCGCACGCGCCCCCAGATGGAGGCCGCGGCCTTGCCGGCGAGCTGCTGGTAGGCGATGGACTGGGCCAGCGACTCGTAACGGCGGGCGACGGGCACCTTGGCGGACAGGCGGATCGGGCCGTGCTCGGCCACGAGCGCGGCGAGGACGTCGTCGCGAGCGACCAGCGCGTCGGTCGCGTCGGCGTGTTTCCGCGGGGCCATGGCTGCAGGCTAGGGGGTGCGGCGTGGCAGGATGCCTGCATGGCTCAAGCTCCCGACATGCAGATCGACGAAACGACCGTGTACCGAGTGACGATCGCGACCGATCGCGGCAACATCGTGATGGATCTCGACCCGCGCCTGGCGCCGCGCAGCGTGAACAACTTCGTGGTGTTGGCGCGCGACGGGTACTACGACGGGCTGACGTTCCATCGAGTCGAGCCGGGCTTCGTCATCCAAGGTGGGTGTCCCGAAGGTTCGGGGCGCGGCGGTCCGGGCTACAAGTTCGCCGACGAGCCGGTGCAGGGCGACTACACGCAGGGTGCGGTGGCGATGGCGAACGCCGGCCCCGACACGAACGGCTCGCAGTTCTTCGTGTGCCTCGAGGATCTGAGTGGGCGGCTGCCCAAGCAGTACAACTTGTTCGGTCACGTGACCGAGGGCATGGACGTGGTGCTCGGCGTGCAGCGCGGCGACGTGATGAAGAGCATCACCATCGAGGAGCTCCCCGCCGTCCTGACGCGCGAACGCGTACTACGACTGTCACACGTTGTCACGCAGGCACCGAATCGGTACCGAATCGACGCCTCAGTGACAAGTTGTGACAAGTGCAGTACGCGCGGCGAGCTGAGGTACGCGAGGATCGGTCGATGATCGACAGCGGAGAGCGCGTGGTCCTCGAACCGCCCTTCCCCGTCGACCTCCGATTGACGCTCGGGCCCTACCGCTGCGGGCCGCGTGATCCGACATGCCGCATCAACGGTCACGTGGTGACCCGCGCCGTGCGCACCAGCGAGGGTCCGGCCACGCTTCGTTTCGAGCCCCGCGCCGGGGACATCTCGGTCACGGCGTGGGGGCCGGGGACGACCCCGGCCCTGCGCGACGCCGCCGCGATGCTCGGCTTCGACGACGACGACGCCGGATTCGTGGCCCATCACGAGGTCGTCCGGCGAGCCCACCGGCGGTATCGGGGCGCCCGCATCGGCTGCGGCGGTGCACTGGTCGAGACGCTCGTGGCCACCGTGCTCGAGCAGAAGGTCACGAGCGAGGAGGCCCACCGCAGCTGGGCCGCGCTGGTGTGGCGTCACGGCGAGGAGGCCCCGGGTCCCGATGGTGTTCGCCTCGCACCCCATCCCGACCTGCTCGCCGAGCTGGGCTACGCGGCGTGGCACCCGCTCGGCGTCGAGCGCCGCCGAGCGGACACCATTCGCCGATTGTGCGCCCGCGCCCCGAAGCTGCGCGCGCTGGCCAGCGAGTCCCCGGCCGAGGCCCGGCGCGTGCTCGAGCACTTCCCCGGTGTCGGCCCGTGGACCTCGGGCACGGTGACGTGGCACAGCCTCGGCGATCGAGACGCGGTGGTCACGGGCGACTACCACTTCCCGCACATCGTCAGCTACACGCTCACCGGCCGCCGCCGCGGCAGCGACACCGAGATGCTCGAGCTACTCGAGCCCTACCGCGGCCAGCGCGCCCGAGCGTTGCGGCTGCTCCTGCTCGGTGGTTCGCACCCGCCTCGCCGAGCACCGAGGGCGCGGTTGCGTCAGCTCAATCCTTGAGCGCGACCGCGTTCGGTGTGACGTTCATCTTCGGCTCGAACGCTTCGCTCTCGATCTGGCGCGCTTCACCCGCCACGGTGGCCCGCAGCTCGTCGCGACACGTCGGGCACGGCCCGTAGAACTCCAACTCCACCGTCACTCCGCAGCGCGGGCACTGCTTCGGTCATCGCTGAAGCTTACGGCACGTACGCGCCGAGCCAGGCGAGGGACGCCAACGCGACGAAACCTCCCGCGGTCACGGCCATCACGCTGCGATCGACCCGGTCGTCGCGGGTCAGCAACGCCAGCGTCAACACGATCGGGAACGCGTTGAGCCCGTAGCGCTCGAGGCTGTTCAAGTTCTCGGCGCTCAACGCCGCCACGAGCACGCGCCGTGGCGAACACGCCGTAGCTCGCCGGCCAGTAGCGGAACGTCAGCACGAGCAGCACCACGAACAGCGACGGCGAACGGAATGTGCAGTCCGTCGCCCAGCCGTTCGGGCCCGAAGACCTGACCGAGGCCTTCCCACACCCGGCTGAACGGGATTGATCGTCGTGCCCCGCAGGTCGTCCTGCACGCGGAACGGCAGGAGCGCGTCGCCGTACTCCGCCCGCACCCACCACAGGTACGCGCCGGCGGTGACGATCGGCGCCGCGACCGCGACCGCGCCGACCAGCCGGTCGACGGGTCGCGACCGCATCCAGACCCGTGCCAGCTCGATCGCCACCGGCAACGCGAAGAGCACACCGAGCGGTCGGCTCGCGGCGGCCACGACACCTGCCAGCGCGGCCAGCGCCCAGGCGTGTTTGCGCGCCGCCCAGAAACCACCGACCACCGCCGCCAGCATCAGCGCCTCGGCGTAGCCCCACACCAGCACGAAGGCCGACGGGAACAGCGCCATCAGCCACACCGATCGCATGCGCGGCGGCGTGGCCTTTGCCTTCGAACAGCACCAACCGCCGCACGAACACGAGCAGCGCCAGCGACGACACGTTGGCGATCACCACCAACGCGGGCGCCACCGCGGACGCGATCCCCAATCCGAGCAGCTCGGCCGAGCAGCGGCAGCAGCGGGAAGAACCGCAGCCCCGCGAGGCCGGTCTGCGCGTAGCCGCCGGTCGCGATGTCGCGGTACCACGTGCCGTCCCACGCGATGAGACCCTCGCTGATCTGATGCGGACGCGCGCCCGGCGTCAGCCGATCGGCGATGACGATGGCGACCACGTAGGCCGCCGCCACCAGCACCCGAGCGACGATCCACGCCGGCAGAACGGCGAGGATGTCGTCGCCGACGCGTCGGGCGCGGCTCACGTCTGGGCTGGGAACCACACCAGCTGCGCGTGTTCGAAGTAGCTCCCGCCCGCCGTCGGGCACCAGCACCTGTCCCCCGCCCCGGGCCGCAGAAAGCCCGTCGAGGACTGCTTCGCACTGGCCCTGCACACCTCGGTACTCACCGTTCCACACCAGGAACACGCCTCGGCCGGCGCCGGCCCGCGCCGCGGCCTCGGCGGCGAACGCGGTCGCGTCGGCCTGCTCGTTGCGGTCGATGTAGTCGACCCAATCGACTCGTTCGGGCGGCGCGAAGTTCGGGAAGACGACTTGGTCGAGGTTGGCGGGCATGACACGAGACCCGGCCGGACCCAGCTGGTCGGGGCAGTACACGACGAGATCCCCGGGCTGGGCGTGCTCGGCGACGCTCGTCGCGATCTGCCGCGCTTGGCTACGCGGCGCAGTAGCGCCGTGGTATGCCCCCAGCAACGAGAGGCCGAGCATCACGCACAGCACCCCGAAGCGCACCCAGCGGCCGAGGAACCGGCTGACGCCACCGGCGACGATCAGGATGAAGAACGGGAAGAAGACCGCGGCGTATCGCGAGGCGTACGCGCTCGACGCGGCGTAGGCGGCTGCGGCCCCGATCACGAGCGTGAGGGCCAGCACCGTGGCCTCGTAACGGAACTGCGGCTCGGTGCGCAGATCGAGCTCGATCCGGTCGCGGGACAGGCCGCGACCGAACAACCCGAGTGCGAAGAGCATGGCGAGCAAGGTGCCGATGAAGTCGGCGTCGCGGAAGCCACCGCCGCCGAAGTCGCCGAGGGTGGTGGCGATGATGCTCGTCGGTCGCTGCGGGCCGGCCCACGGGGTGCCCGTGTGGGCCGACTGGTAGAGCATGACCGGGAGCCAGGGCACGAAGAGCACGCCGCCGATCACCACAGCGATCAGCGCGCAGGCGCGACCCGCGGCGCACGGTCTCGTCACCGGCGCGGAATGCCCGCCACGCCAGCACGAGGAACACCGCGCCGAGTAGCCAGATCGCCCAGTAGTGCGTGTAGAGCAACGCGACGGTCGTGATCGTGATGCCCGCGAGCCGCAGGACGCCGCGACGCCCACGGCGGACGACATCGTCGAGCAGCAGGTAGCCGACGAAGACGAGCGCCATCACCAGCGCGTACATGCGTGTCTCGGTCGCGTATCGCAGCGCGAACGGCGCCAACGCGACCAGCGCGACCGTGATCGCGGCCAGAACTCGGCCGCCTCGCCGTCGCGCGGCCCACCACGCGAGTGGCAGCGTCAGCACCGAGATCACCCCGGACAGCGCTCGCACCGCGATGTCGCCCGAACCGAAGACGTCCATCCAGCCGTGCAGCATGAAGTAGTAGAGCGGTGGGTGCCCGTCGTGGCGCAACGCGTCGGTGATCTGGCCGAGCGGAAGCTTGGCGATGTTCACGCTGAGCGCCTCGTCGAGCCACAGCGGTGTGCGGGCGACGAAGCGCACCACGAGACCGAGCGCCACGGCCCCGACGGTGACGAGGATGAGCTCGATCGTCAGTGGGGCCCGGTCGAGGCCCGAGTCGTCGTTGCCGTCGTCGCTACCAGGCGCAGTGGTCGAAGGATCGCCGGGCGCGGCCGAACGACTGGACTGTTGGGCCAAGCTCACGGCGAGGGATCGTACTGCCGGGACACCGGACCGCTGGAGCATCGGCCGACCCAGCTCCGGGCACTACGCTCCGCCGCGAGTGCAGACTCGTTGGTTCGCCGGACTTCTCCTGGCCGTGGCGCTTCTCGCGCTCGTCGTGCGCCTCGTCTACACCTTCACCGTTGCCGACGACATCGTTCTCGCCGGAGATGCGCAGACCTATCACCTGCTGGCCGCCCGGCTGGCCGATGGCGACGGCTACGTCCGCACCCAAGGTGACCTGGCGGGCACACCGACGGCCGAGTTCCCCCCGCTCTTCCCCGCCACCCTGGCCGTGGTCGACGTGGCCGGGGGCGACTCGGTCAACGCCCAGAAAGTGTTCACCGCGTTCGTCGGGACCGCCACGGTTCTGTTCATCGGGCTGGCGGGCCGGCGCGTCCGGGGACCGACCGTAGGGCTGGTCGCGGCCGGGCTGGCCGCGGTGTACCCGATGCTCTTCCAGGTCGACGCGGCGCTGATGGCGGAGAGCCTCTACGCCATGCTCGTCGCCGCCTTCCTGTTCAGCATCTATCGCACGATCGACCAGCCGAGCCGGCTCAATTGGGTGATCACCGGCGCGCTCGCGGGCCTCGCGGCGCTGACGCGCACCGAAGGTCTGCTGCTGGTCCCGTTCGTGCTGTTGCCTGAAGCGCTTCGCCGGGGCGGCTCGACCTGGCGAGCGCGCGGGGTGGCACTCGGGTTCACCGTGTTGGCGACCCTCGTGGTGATCACGCCCTGGATCGCCCGCAACGCATTGACCTTCGACCGGTTCATACCCATCTCGAACAACAGCGGCACGCTCATCGCCGGCGCGAACTGCGATCGCTCGTACAACGGCCAGTACGAAGGCATCTGGCGGTTCGAATGTGTCACCGACATCGATGTGGCCGGACTCGACGAACCCGAGATCGCCGATCGGTTCCGCCACGTCGGCCTCCAGTACGCGTCCGACCACGCCAGTCAGGTGCCGGCGGTCGCGAGCATCCGAGTGCTCCGCACCTTCGGACTGTGGGAGCCGAAGGAGCAGATGGACTGGGAGTCCTTCGAAGGCCGCAACGTGCACTGGCAGGTGGCGGGACACCGCATGTTCCTGGTGCTCCTACCACTCTCCGTGATCGGAGCGGTGATTCTCGGGCGAGCCCGGCGGCCGTGGTGGCCGCTCGTGGCGCCCGTCGCGGTCGTGGTGCTGACCTCGGCGATCAGCTACGGCAACCAGCGCTTCCGCATCATCGCCGAGCCCGGGATCCTCATCCTGGCGGCCGTCGCTGTGGTGGCCGGCGGGCAGTGGATCGTCGCTCGCGTCCGCCGCGCGTGATGTGCAGTTGGCGAGGGACCCTTCACTACACTGCTCGGGTTCCCCACCCGGAAAGCACCCTCCTCCGTGTCTGAAAGCTCGAACCCCGATTCGTTCCCCAACGTCGTCATCATCGGCGCCGGACCGGCCGGCCTGACCGCGGCCTACGAGCTGGTCACCCGCTACGGGATCACCTCGACGATCCTCGAGTCGGACTCGATCGTCGGCGGCATCAGCCGCACCGTCGAGCGCGACGGTTGGCGCTTCGACATCGGCGGTCACCGCTTCTTCACCAAGGTGAAGGAGGTCGAGGACCTTCTGGCACGAGATCCTGCCCGACGAGGACTTCATGATGCGGCCCCGCATGAGCCGCATCTTCTACGAGGGCAAGTACTACGACTACCCGCTGAAGGCCTCGAACGTGCTGCAAGAACCTCGGCATCTGGGAGGCGTTCCTCTGCGTGATGTCGTACGTGTGGGTGCGCATCCACCCGCCGAAGGACCAGACCACGCTCGAGGGTTGGATCGTCGGCGCGCTTCGGTTGGCGCCTCTACCGCACTTCTTCAAGACCTACAACGAGAAGCTGTGGGGCGTCCCGGTCAACAAGCTGCCGGCCGACTTCGCCGCCCAACGCATCAAGAACCTCTCGTTCTTCAACGCGGTCATCAACGCGCTGCTGCCCAAGCGCAACCAGAAGGACATCACCTCGCTGATCGAGGAGTTCCAGTACCCGAAGTACGGCCCCGGCATGATGTGGGAGCGCTGCCGCGACCTCGTCGAGGCCAAGGGCTGCAAGGTGATCATGAACACGCCGCGTCGTCGGCATCCACCACGAGGACGACCGCGCCGTGTCGGTCACCGCCGAGTCGCCGACGGTGCCCGCACCGAGTACCCGTGCGACCACGTCATCTCGTCGATGCCGATCTCGCAGCTGCTCCAGGCGATGGAACCGCCCGCCGCCGACACCGCCGTGCACGCCGCCGACGACCTGCGCTACCGCGACTTCCTCACCGTCGCGCTCGTCGTGCCCGAGGAGTACAGCTTCCCGGACAACTGGATCTACGTGCACTCGCACGGAGGTGAAGGTCGGTCGCATCCAGAACTTCGGTTCGTGGTCGCCGTACCTGGTGAAGGAAGGCCGCACCTGCCTCGGCCTCGAGTTCTTCGTGTTCGAGGGCGACGAGACCTGGAACAAGCCCGACGAGGAGCTCATCGAGCAGGGCAAGCGCGAGCTCGGCATCCTCGGCCTCGTCGACCCGGCGAAGGTCGAGGCCGGCTACGTCGTGCGGCATGCCGAAGGCGTACCCGTTCTACGACGAGCGACTACAAGGCCAACGTGGCCCGCATCGTCGAGTGGCTCGAGGACTGCGCGCCCGAACGTGCACCCCGTCGGACGCAACGGCATGCACCGCTACAACAACCAGGACCACTCGATGTACACGGCGATGCTCACGGCCGAGAACATCGCGACGGGCTCGCACCACGACGTGTGGAGCGTGAACGTCGAGGAGGAGTACCACGAGGAGTCCGACACGCGAGGACAGCCCGACGCAGGGCGCACGCGGCACGGGCCGCGACGCGCCGGTGATCCCGCGCGACGCGTACGGCGACGACCATCCCGTCAACCGCTAACGACGGAGACCGCCATTCCCTCGCCCTCCGCCGCCACTCCGCCGTCGCCCGATTTGCGTGAGCTGGCGGAGCTCGCCCGCACGGCGGGACTCCGGCGTGTGCACATCTTGGCCTGGCGCGACCTCGTCGACGTCGAAGCCGGCGGCTCGGAGCTGCACGCGGCCAAGATCGCCCGACTCTGGGCCGAGGCCGGCATCGACGTGACCATGCGCAGTTCGTACGCGCAGGGCCATCCGCCCGAGGGCGTGAGCGACGGCTACCGCGTGGTCCGTCGCCGCGGGCCGCTACATGGTGTTCCCGGCGGCGGTGGTCGCCGAGATGCGGGGGCTCTACGGGCCTCGCGACGGGTTGGTCGAGATCTGGAACGGTGTGCCGTTCCTGACGCCCCTGTGGGCGCGCGGCCCGAAGATCACGTTGGTGCACCACGTGCACCGCCAGATGTGGCGCATGGTGCTCGAAGAGCGTTTGGCGCGCATGGGCGAGATCTTCGAGAGCAAGATCGCGCCGCCGCTGTATCGCCGGGTGCCGGTGCTCACGCTGTCGGAGTCGTCGCGCCAGGAGCTCATCGAGTTCATGCGACTGAAGCCCGACCGCGTCAAGGTCGTACCGCCCGGAGTCGAGCCCCGCTTCACCCCGAGTGGGCCGAAGCATCCGCGGCCGCTCATCCTCACCGTCGGTCGCCTCATGCCCGCCAAGCGGTTCGACGAGATGATCCGTATCGCGGCCGAGGCCCGCGAGCGTGTCCCCGATCTCGAGATGGTCGTGATCGGCGACGGCTATGAGCGCGAGAACCTCGAAGCTCTCGTGCAGTCGCTCGGCGCCGAGGAGTGGATCCGGCTGCCGGGACGGGTCACCGACGACGAATTGCTCGATCTCTACCGGCGCTCCTGGGTCGTCACGAGCGCGTCGATCGCCGAGGGTTGGGGCATGACCCTCACCGAGGCGGCGGCCTGCGGCACGCCGGCCGTCGCGACGCGCATCGCTGGTCATCAGGATTCGGTCGTGCACGACCAGACCGGCTTGCTCGCCACGTCTTCGGCAGAGTTCGTCGAACAACTGGTCGCGATCCTGAGCGACCATGACCTGCGCGAGCGTCTGACCGAGGGTGCGCGCAAGCACGCCGCGACCTTCACGTGGGACGCCACCGCGCTCGGAGTGTTCACACCGCTCGCAGAGGAAGCCATGCGGCGCCGAGGTCGCGCCGCGCCGGGATCCTCGGCGACCGACGGTGACTGCGTCGGTCGGCGTCGCCGACCGTCCAACCGCGGGCCCGACCGACCGCTCGTCGCGCCGACGCGACTGGTTGGGCGTGGTGCTGCCCGCGCTGCTCGCCTACGTGCCACTTCTGCTGACCAAGCCGGGCGAGGTCGCGGCCGACACCAAGACGTACCTGTACCTCGATCCGGGCAAGCTGCTCCGCGACGCACCGTTCGTGTGGGACTCGCAGATCGGCCTCGGCACCGTCACCCATCAGAACATCGGCTACCTCTGGCCGATGGGGCCCTTCTACTGGGTGCTCGATGCCATCGGGCTGCCCGACTGGGTCGCCCAGCGCCTGTGGCTCGGCACCGTGTTGTTCGCGGCCGGGCATGGGCGTGCGGTACCTGTTGCACACGCTCGACTGGGGCGGGCTGGCCACCCGCGCCGCCGAGCCCGGCCGGCGCGCCGGGCTGCTCGTCGCCACGCTCGCCTACATGTTGAGCCCGTACCTGCTCAACTACTCGGCCCGCATCTCGGTGATCCTGCTGCCCTGGGCCGCGCTCCCCTGGCTGCTCGGTCTCACCATCAAGGCGTTGCGCCGCGGCGGTTGGCTGTATCCCGCGCTGTTCGCGTTGGTGATCCAGACCGTCGGCGGGATCAACGCCACCGCGCTGTTGCTGATCGGGCTGGCGCCGCTGCTCTGGATCATCCACGCCGTGTGGATCGAACGCACGGTGACCGTCAGACAGGCCTGGTCGACGGTGTGGCGCATCGGCGCGCTCACCGTGCTGACGTCGCTGTGGTGGATGGCCGGGCTGTGGGCCGAGGGTCGTTACGGCCTGCCGGTGGTGCGCTACACCGAGACGTACAAGACCGTCGCGTCCGTGTCGATGGCCCCCGAGGTGCTGCGCGGCCTCGGCTACTGGTTCTTCTACGGCACCGACAAGCTCGGCCCCTGGATCGAACCGAGCGTCACGTTCACCCAGAACCCGCTGGTCCTCGTCACCAGCTACGCACTGCCGATAGCGGCACTGGTCGCGGCCGCCCTCGTCCGCTGGCGCTACCGGTTGTTCTTCATCGCCATGGTCGTGGTCGGCACGCTCGTCGCGGTGGGTTCGCACCCGTGGGACGAGCCATCCCTACCCGGGCGCGCTCTTCAAGGCGCTTCACGCACAGCGACGCCGGCCTGGCGATGCGCAGCACCCCGCGTGCGGTCCCGCTCGTCGCGCTCGGGCTCGCAGTGTTCCTCGGCAGTGGTGTGTCGGCGACTCGGCCGCCGCCTCCCGCGCTACAGCATCGCGGTCAGCGCGCTGACCATGCTCGTGATCGTCGCGAACCTGCCCACGTTGTGGACCGGCGACATGGTCGCGGCGAACCTGGAACGTCCCGAGGAGATCCCGCAGTACTGGCGGGACGCGGCGGCTCACGTCAACGACGAGAGCCACGAGACCCGCGTGCTCGAGGTGCCGGGCAGTGACTTCGCCAGCTACCGGTGGGGCAACACCGTCGATCCGGTGACACCGGGTCTCACCGACCGCGGCTACGTGGCCCGTGAGCTCTTCGCGTGGGGCAGCGCACCGTCGGCCAACTTGCTCGAACGCGTTCGACCGGCGCTTCCAGGAAGCCGACATCGATCCCGAGGCCATCGCCCCCATCGCCCGGCTGATGGGCGCGGGTGACGTCATCCTGCGCGCCGACCTGCAGTACGAACGGTTCCGCACGGCGCGACCGCGGATCATGTGGGAGCTGCTCACCAACACGCCCGGGTCTCGGTCGCCCGGTGGTGTTCGGCGCGCCGACACCGAACGTGGCCGGACCCGAACAGCCGCTCATCGACGAGATCGAGCTCGACGCCACCGACGCGGTGGCCGACCCGCCGCCCGTCGCGGTGTTCCCGGTCGAGAACCCGCTGCCCATCTTCCGCACGCAGGCCGCCGATCGCCCGCGTCTCGTGGCCGGCGACGGTGAAGGTCTCGTCGATGCCGCCAGCATCAACTTCCTGAACCCCGAACAAGCCAGCTTCTACTCGGGCTCGTACGCGACGAACCCGAGCGGATTCCAGACGGTGTACGACCAGAACGCCGACCTGGTGCTCACCGATACCAATCGTCGCCGAGCCCGGCGTTGGGGCACCTTGCGCGAGAACAACGGCTACACCGAGATGGCCGGTGAGACTCCGCTGCGCTACGACCCCGGCGACCAACGACTCGCAGCTGTTCCCGGGCGCGGGCGACGACGCCTACACGGTGACCGAGCAGCGCGGGGGTGCGACGCTTCGCGCGACCGGGTACGGCAACCCGGTCACGCTGACCGCCAACGACCGCGCCGACCTGGCGATGGACGGCGATCCACTGACCGCGTGGCGCGTGGGTGCCGTCGACGACCCGACTGGTCAGCGGCTGGTGATCGACCTCGATCATCCGACGACCACCGATCACCTCACCCTCCTGCAGCCGCAGACGCTGTTGCGCAACCGCTGGATCACCCAGGCCCGGCTGCACTTCAGCGACGGCACCCACACCGATGTCGATCTCGACGAGAGCTCACGGGTCGGAACGGGCCAGACCGTCACGTTCCCCGAGCACACCTTCGACGGTGTCGCAGATCGAGATCCTGCAGACCGACATCGGCAAACGGCCGCGCTACGACGGTTTCAGCAGCGTCGGTTTCGCCGAGGTCACGATCCCCGGTGTGCAACCGGTCGAGGAGCTGGTGCGCCCGCCGACCGATCTCTTGGACTCCGCCGGCACCAGCTCGCTCGATCATCGCCTCGCGCTGCTGTTCACCCGCCTGCGCTCCAATCCCGCCGAGCCGGTGCGCACCGACGAGGAAACCTCGATCCGCCGCGTGTTCGACCTCCCGACACCGCGGTCGTTCTGCCTTGGACGCCCAGGCGCGCCTGTCGGCGTACATCCCCGACGAGGCCATCGACCAACTCCTCGGGTACCCCGACGCCGCGCACGGCGGCATCACCGCGTCGTCGCAGACCCGACTGTCGGGCAGCCTCGAGCGGCGCGCTCGCGCCGCGATCGACGGAGATCCCTCGACGTCCTGGGACACGACCTTCGCTCAACAAGAAGGCCACCACATCGACATCACCGTGGCCCAGCCCACCACCTTCGATCACCTCGACATGCAACTCGTGAACGACGGCCGGCACTCGGTGCCCACCAGACTGTTGCTCGTCGTCGACGGCGACACGGACCATCCGATCCCCGTGTCGATACCGGATGTCCCCGATCAGTCGACCCCGAACGCCACCGTGAACGCGCCCGTGCAGCTGCCGCAATCCGTGACGGGCACCAGCTTCGCCTTCTACGTCGACGGTGTGCGCGAGGTGAAGACGCGGGACTGGTACAGCGGAGACCCGATCACCATGCCCATCGGCATCGCGGAGTTGGGCATACCGGGTGTTCAGTCGCCTCCCGAGCCGGCCACGTTCGACAGCGGTTGCCGGAGCGATCTGTTGACGGTCGACGACACACCCGTGCCGTTGCGGGTGTCGGGGAACACACACGACGCGCTGCAACGCGAGAAGCTCGACGTCACGCCGTGCGGTGACGATCCGACCGGCGTCGTCAACCTCGCCGCCGGCGAACATGTGGTCCGCACCGGGATCGGACGCGATCTGGGGATCGACATCGATCGTCTGCTGTTCTCGTCCGCGTCGGGTGGTGCTCCCGGTCCGATCACGGTGGCCGGCGACGACATACCGAGCGGTCCCCCGGTCTCGGCGTTGAACGCGCAACGAGTGTCGTACGACGCCGACGTCCAGACCGACGGCTCCCCGTTCTGGGTGTCCGTCGGCCAGTCGTGGAACGAGGGATGGCGCGCCACGGCTGACGGCCATGACCTCGGCGCACCTCAGGTGATCGACGGCTACGGCAGCGGTTGGCTCGTCCACCCCGACCAGGCCGGCACGGTGCACATCGCCGTGCACTGGACACCGCAGCGACTCGTCTGGGTCAGCCTCGCCCTCTCCGCGCTCGGCGTCGTCATCTGCTTGTTGGTGCTGGCCTTCGGATGGCGCCGCCGACGGCGGCGAGACGCGAGCGCGCGCCCATCGCCGCCGATGATCCGGTTCTGGTACGGCCGGGACGTGAAGGGTCCGTCGTGGCGATGCGACCGGCGGTCGTGCTCGCGGTGCTGCTCGGCGTGTTCGTCTTCCTGAACGTGCCCTTCGCCGGGCTCTTCCCACTGCTCGGCCCCGTCGTCGGCCTGGCGACCTTCCTCGTGTACCGCTGGTCGCGGGGCCGGGGCTGGCTCGGACTGGCCGGTGCCGGTTGCCTCGGCCTGGCCGCGCTCTACATCGTCACGGGCCAGATCCGCCACGGCTATCTGTCGGACTTCTCGTGGCCGCAGCAGTTCACACGGGTGCACGTGCTCGGCCTCCTGGCCGTGTTCCTCGCCCTCGCCGAGGGCATCCGTGCCGTCGCCGGCCGTCCGCCGGACACCCCGCGACACCCCGAGTCCGATGTTCCGGAGGTCGCCGCCACCGACCCGGATCCGGGAGTCAGGAAGTCCCCGGGCCAGGCCTAGCCGCCCGCGCCTACGATCTCGTCTGCTCGTGGCTGGGGGCCCACGATCGATCCGTCGATCTCAAGGCCCGAGACCAGCCGGACCGAAGAGAAAGACGTGACCCTGGACTCGAATCCCACGCCCGAACGCTGTCTCACGGTCGTCATCCCGTGCTTCAACGAGATCGGCACCGTCGAGCGTGTGCTCGACCGTGTGCTGGCGTCGCCCTACACCGAAGAAGTCGTCGTCGTCGACGACGGATCCACGGACGGCACCCGCGAGGTGCTGGAGAAGTTCGACCACCCCCGGGTGCGCGTCGTGTTCCAGCTCCGGAACCAGGGCAAGGGCGCGGCGTTGCGGCGCGGGTTCGCGGAGGCCCGATCCGCCTTCGTGATCGTGCAGGATGCCGACCTCGAGTACGACCCGAGCGAGTTCGGCGACTTGGTGGCGCCCCTTCTCGCCGACAAGGCCGACGTGGTGTACGGCTCGCGGTTCCTCGGCGGCCGGCCCCACCGCGTTCTGTACTTCTGGCACTCGATCGGCAACCGCGTGCTCACGACTGCGTCCAACATGGTCACCAACCTGAACCTCACGGACATGGAGACGTGTTACAAGGCGTTCCGACGCGAGGTCCTCGAGAGCTTCACCCTCGAGGAGGACCGGTTCGGCATCGAGCCCGAGATCACCGCCAAGGTCGCGGCAGGACATTGGCGCGTGTACGAGATCGGCATCTCCTACAGCGGCCGCACCTACGAGGAAGGCAAGAAGATCGGCTGGCGCGACGGCATCCGCGCCTTCTATTGCATCCTTCGCTACTCGCGGACCGGCAACCGACTCGGCGGCCGCGCCAACAACGCGACGCGTCCCGGCGGGGCGCGCTGACCTTCCGATGGCTACGACGCTCGCTCCCCCGATCGAGCAGCCGAATGCTCCGGCATCAGTCACGACAGGTGCACCCCCACGCCCACGACTACACCACGTCGGCGCGCTCGACGGCCTGCGTGGCATCGCGGTGCTCGCGGTCGTCGCTCTATCACCTCGACGACGGATTGCTCCCCGGCGGCTTCCTCGGCGTGTCGCTCTTCTTCACCCTGTCGGGCTTCCTGATCACGAACCTGTTGCTCAGCGAGTGGGAGGGCACCCACCGGGTCGGGCTCGGTCACTTCTGGAACCGCCGTTTCCGGCGGTTGCTACCGGCCGCGCTCGCGGGCCTCGCCCTCGCCACCGTCACCGCGGCGTGGTGGGCCGACGCCAACCAGTTGGCGAACTTGCGCGCCGACGTGGTTGCCGCCCTCGCTTACGTGGCCAACTGGCGGTTCGTCTTCAACGGCGACGCGTACGGGGCAGGCTTCCACGAACCCTCACCCGTGCTGCACTACTGGTCGCTCGCGATCGAAGAGCAGTTCTACATCGTCGTCGCCTTGATCGCCGTCGTGCTCGCCCGGTTCGCGCACAGCCGTCGCGCGTGGTTCGTCACCTTCGGCATCCTGGCCGGTCTCTCGATGCTCGCCACCGTGTTGCTGTGGGGATCGTCGGATACGAATCGGGTGTACTTCGGCAGCGACACCCGTGCCTTCGAGCTGCTGGCCGGCGTCCTGCTCGCCATCGTCATCCGCTTCGAGATACCGGCTCGAGTGCTGCGCTGGTCGACGCGGCATGTGGTGGTGAGTGCGGCGGCCGTCGCCATGATCGTGGCCTTCGTCTTCGCGGGGACCGACCAGCGCTGGCTGTACCACGGTGGCCTCTGGCTGGTCGCGCTGGGGTCCGTGCTCCTGATCATCGGCGCCCTGGATCACGGACCGGTCGCCGTCGGCCTCTCGTGGAAGCCGTTCGCGGCCCTCGGCCTCATCAGCTACGGCGTGTACCTCTATCACTGGCCGATCTTCATCTTCCTCACCAGCGACCGCACCGGGCTCGATGGGATCAGCCTCGCCGCGTTGCGTCTCGGTATCACGCTCGTCTTGGCCGTGGCGTCGTACTTCCTCATCGAGCAACCGGTGCGTCAGCGCCGCTGGCGGCTCACCCTCGGCCCCACCGTCGGCGTCGTGGCCGCCGTGATGCTGGCGCTCCTGTTGGCGACCTCGGTGCTGCGCCAAGCGTCGGCGACACGCGATGTCGTGGCCAGTCCCGATCTCGAGCTCAGCACCACCGACCTGGCGGCGCCCAGCGGCGCGCCCGGTGCCCCGATCGGTGAGAGCGCGTCGGCGCCGACGTCGATGGTCGCGCCGCCGTTGCAACGGGTCCTCTTCCTCGGCGACTCGTTGATCCACCAGTCGTTCGCGACGCTGTCCGCGCGTATGAGCGCCGCCGGTGTGCGGACCGAAGCCATCGGCGGCGAGGGACAACACCTTCTCTGGGACGGCGAGGAGTGGCGCACCGCGCTCGACTCGGCGATGGCCGACTTCGACCCGCAAGTCGTGGTTCTCGAGGCGTGCTGCGGGTGGGGAACGCCCTGGCACGCAGAACAGGTGACGGCAGCGGATGGCACCGTGCTCGCGCCGGACACCGTCGCATCCTGGAACGAGTGGACGCGGATGGCCGATCTCCTCACCGACGATGTGCGCACGCAGGGTCGCCTCCCCCTCTGGGTCCTTGCTCCGCCGGCCGAGACCAACGGGTACTACGGCCCGATCGAGGGCCGCATCGGTGTGGCCAACAACATCTATCGCGGGCTCGCCGCCTGTCGCCCGGGTGTCGGCTTCGTCGACTGGCGCGTCATCGCGGGTCCCGACGGTCGGTTCGTGTGGGCGCTGCCCGACTCGTCGGGCCAGATGGTGCAGGTACGCCACCCCGACGGCTTGCACTTCACGCCCGAGGGCGAGGCCGTCCTCGCCGATGTGACGGTGCGAACGGTCCTCGCGCAATGGACGGCGTGGGGCGGCCGCCCGCCACCCGCCGCGGTCTGCACTCCGTGATTCCCTCACGTTCTACGATCCCGCGATGGCTGTAGCCCCGGACGAGTCCTCACCACCGGTCGTGCTCGTGCACGGCTTCGCGACCTCGGCGGCGCGCACGTGGGGTGACAACGGTTGGATCGACCTGCTCACCGACATGGGCCGGGTCGTGGTCGCGCCCGATCTGCTCGGGCACGGGTCCAACGACAAGCCCCATGACCCCGCGGCGTACGACCATCTCGAGGACGACGTTCTCGCCGCCTTCCCGACCGAGCCCGTCGATGCGATCGGCTTCTCGCTCGGCGCGCGCGTGCTGCTCGATCTGGCCTCGCAACACCCCGAGCGGTTCCGCCGCATCGTGGTGGCGGGCGTCGGCGCGAACCTCTTCCGAGGCGACGACCCCGACTTGATCGCCAACGCCATCCTCGGTGAGGGCCCCACCGAGAATCCGGTCGGCCAGTACTTCCGCGGGCTGGCCTCCGACCCCGAATCCGATCCCGAAGCCTTGGTGGCCTACCTCCGTCGGAGCGGTCACCGGCCGTTGAGCGACGAGGGCTTGGCTCGGATCACCGTGCCGGTGCTCGTGGTGTTGGGCGACCGCGACTTCGCCGGCCCCGCCGATCCGCTGCTCGACAAACTGCCCGACGCGCGATTGCTCACGCTGCCGGGCGTCGACCACTTCGCCACACCCAAGCAGTTCGGCTTCATGGACGCCGCCTTCGACTTCCTCGGCGCGGCTTCGTAGTGGAGCCCGGCACGGAGTTCGTGCTGGGGGTCGATCTCGACGGCGTGTGTGGCGATCATTCGGCCGCGTTCCGAGCCGTCGTGGCCCGCGAGCGCGGGGTCGACGTCTCGACGCTCGGTGCGCAGGGCTCGTGGGACTTCTCGACGTGGGGACTGTCGCCGGACGAGTTCGACGAGCTCCACCGCAAGGCCGTGCTCACCCATCGCATGTTCCGCGCCATGGCCCCGATCCCCGGCTGTGCCGAAGCGCTCTGGCGGCTCTCGGACGCCGGGGTCTGGATCCGCGTCATCACCCACCGCCTCTTCGCCAACTGGGGCCATGCGGTCGCCGTCGCCGACACGGTCGAATGGCTCGACGCGCAGGGCATCCCGTACCGCGATCTGTGCTTCCTCGGCCAGAAGCCCCAGGTCGAGGCGGACGCCTACGTCGACGACGCGCCCCACAACATCGAGGCCCTCCGCGCCGCCGGGAACGCGGTGATCGTGTTCGACCAGCCCTACAACGCCGAGGTCGCCGGGCCCCGGGCCCGCTCGTGGCCGGAGGTCGAGCGGCTGGTGCTGGACCTGGTCGCGGTGTCGGGTCGGCCCGTGCAGGGTCAGCTCCCCGTCAACGAGCCGGCATCGCACCGGCTACAGGGCCGATTGCCGCCGTCGAAGCCCTGAATCCCCGCTCACAGGGCTCGGGAAGGGCCCTGGGCTACCTCAAGAACCCTGGGATCGCCGCCGATGAATTCGGAGAGGGAGTGGTCGCGCAGCGGTGCGTCTGCGCAGGCGACAGGGTGAACCCCATGGTCGATCGAGAACAAGAACAAGCGAGGGTGCTCGCCCACGAGGTGGGGCCCAACGGTCGCGCCGGTCGCGACCTCGGGTGGATCATCGGCCCCGCCGCCATCGTGGCCTTCCTCGTGATCGTCAGCGGCGTAGCGGGCCGAATCGGGTCCAACGCCTCGTCCAACCCGACGCTGTTCGGCGTGGCCTTCGCCGTGGTCACGATCGTGGCCCTCGGTGCCCTCGTCTACGGCTTCCGTCGCTACCGCGACGCAGTGGCCGCGCACAGCGTCTTGGAGCGACTGGCAACCATCGACAGCCTCACCGGTTTCCCGAACCGGCGGTTCCTCGGTGAGCCCTTCGAAGAGATGATGACCCGTGCCCGACGGACCAACGGGCGCATCGCCGTGTTGTTCGTCGATCTCATGGGCGTGAAGCAGATCAACGATTCGTACGGCCACGAGGTCGGCGATCATCTGTTGTCCGGGGTCGCCGACCGACTTCGTAGCGCGCTCGGTCCGAATGACATCGCGGTTCGCTATGGCGGCGACGAGTTCGTCGTGCTGTGCCCCGACATCACCAACGTGATCTCGACCGAACGCATCGCGTCTCGGGTACTGCAGGCCATCGAGGCACCCTTCCAGATGGGCGACGAGGTGCTGGAGATCTCGGCCTGCATCGGTGCGGCTGTCACCGAGGAGCGCCCGGCCCGGTCGGAGGAGGTGCTCGCCGACGCCGATGCGGCCATGCACCAGGCGAAGGACAAGGGCGCGGGCCGCTTCTTGATGTTCGATCGTTCCATGCGCGATCAGCTGACGCCGGCGACGGCCGAGCGTCGTCTTCGTGAGGCGTTGGATCAAGGACAGTTCCGTCTCTACTACCAACCGATCGTGTCGTTGTGGACCAAGCGGCTGGTGGGGGCAGAGGCACTTCTGCGGTGGCACGATCCCAACCGCGGCGTCGTGGGCCCCGACGAGTTCATGACGGCACTCGAACAGACCGGCCTGATCGTGCCCGTCGGCAACTGGGTGCTCGACGAGGTCTGCCGCCAAGCCTTCCGGTGGCAGCAGGACTATCCCGATCGCCCCGCGCTCAACCTCAAGGTGAACGTCTCGCCCCGTCAGCTCGCGCAGTCGGGCTTCGTCCCGCACCTACGGGAGTGCTTGGCCACGAGCCAGGCCGACCCCGACCACATCTGCCTCGAGGTGAACGAGCGCGGACTGCTCGAACACGTGGAGACGGCCTGGTCGACCCTGCGGGAGGCGAAAGCGCTCGGGGTCAGCCTCGCCCTCGACGACTTCGGCACGGGCTACTCATCGCTCGGCTTCCTGCGCACGATAAGCCTCGACCTGCTCAGCATCGACCGGTCGTTCATCGCCGGGATCGGTGGGTCCCCCGAGGACGCCACGATCGTCGAGCACGTGATCGGCATGGCCAAGGCCCTCGGCATCGTGACCGTGGCCGAAGGGGTCGAGACCGAGGAGCAGATGAACACGTTGCGCTCCATGAACTGCGACCTCGCGCAGGGCTGGTACTTCAGCGCCCCGCAGCCCCCCGACGTGATCAGCGAGCTGCTCGATCGCTCCGGTGGCAACCACGAGTGGAGCCCGCCCGAGCCGTCGACGAACGTCGAGGACGCCCCGGTGGTGCACGTCGACCGGTTCCAGCCGGCCGTCCCCCGCGTCTGACACCCGCTTGCCCGAGGCGAACCCGCCGTCCTCTCGGGACGCGCCGGCCCCATAGGATGCGCCGGGTGCTGAGCCCGTTCGACGACTACCCACTCCACCAGTCGCCATTGCCGATCGCCCATGCGGGGACCGGCGACCGCAACGCCTACGAGCGCTACTTCTTCAACGGCTACGACCGCGAGGGAGAGGTGTTCTTCGCCGCCGCGCTGGGCGTGTATCCCAATCGCGAGGTCATCGACGCCGCCTTCAGCGTGGTGCACGCGGGTGAGCAGCGGTCGGTGCACGCCTCGGCGCGCCTCGGTCCCGATCGGGTCCGAACGGCCGTGGGGCCGATCGCGGTCGACGTCGAGGTCCCGATGCGGCAACTGAGGGTCACGGTCGACGCCGACGACTTGGGTATGCGGGCCGACGTCGTCTTCACCGCGCGCACGCCCGCGATCGAGGAGCCACCGTTCCGATCCTTCGCGGGACCGCGTCCGGTGTTCGACTACACCCGACTCACCCAGTGGGGCTCGTGGTCGGGCTCCATCGTCGTCGACGGCCGCGAGCACACGGTCGACCCGGCTGTGTTCCTCGGCTCACGCGACCGGTCGTGGGGCATCCGCCCCATCGGCGAGCCGGTCGGTGGAGCGCCGGCGCACGAGCTCCCGCAGTTCTTCTGGCTGTGGGCTCCCCTGCACTTCGACGATCGGTGCGCGCACTTCGACGTCAACGAACTTGCCGATGGCCGGCGCTGGCACCAGACCGGCATGATCGTCCCGACGCTCGCCCCGAACCCGGATCCCGCCGCGCTCACCGCGATCGACGGCATCGTCGTCACCCGTGACGTGGGCTACGAGATCGAATGGGAGCCGGGCACCCGGCGCGCCCAGCGCGCCGCGATCGAGTTGCAGCCGTGGGACGGCCCGACCGAGCGAATCGAGCTGGAGCCGATCCTGACGTTCCCGATGCGCGGTCTCGGTTATCTCAGCCCTGATTGGAACCATGGTTCGTGGAAGGGAGAGCTCGAGGTCGGGACCGAGGCCTGGCGGGTCGACGACCTCGATCCGACCGAGCCGTGGCACGTGCATGTGCAGCAGCTCGTGCACGCGCGCTGGGGTGATCGCGACGGCGTGGGTGTGTTCGAGCAACTGGTGATCAACGAACACCAACCCACGGGGCTCACGGGGTTGTTCGACGGCGCGTCGTCGTGACCGAACGCGACGGCGAGGTCCGACGGTGGCTGGTTCACGAACACGGGGCGCCGGCCGAGGTGATGGAGCTGCGAGCGTCGGTGGTTCCGCCCGCCGCGGACGACGAGCTCGTGATCGACGTAGAGGCATGTGCGTTGAACTTCGCCGACGATCTGCTCTGTCGGGGCAAGTACCAGGAGAAGCCCCCGCTGCCGTTCACGCCGGGCCTCGAGGTGGCCGGCGTCGTGATCGACGCGCCGGCGGGCGCTCGCTACGGTCCGGGTGATCGGGTCGTCGGCGCGGCACGGCTCCCGTACGGGGCCCTGGCCGAGCGGTGCCGGGCTCGGGTCGACGACGTCTACCGCCTGCCGGCCGAGATCCCCGCGGTGGACGCCGCAGCCATGCACGTGACGTACCAGACGTGCTGGTTCGCCTTGCACCGCCGGGCCCGGATGCAGCCGAACGACATGGTGCTCGTGCACGCCGGAGCCGGTGGCGTCGGCTCGGCCGCGATCCAGTTGGCCAAGGCCGCCGGAGCACGCGTGATCGCCACCGCAGGCGGCGCCGGCCAAGGTCGATCGCTGCGTCGAGTTGGGCGCAGACATCGCGATCGACCACCGCACCGACGACTTCGTCGTGGCCGTGAACGAAGCCACCGGATGGCCTGGGCGCCGACATCATCCTCGACCCGGTCGGCGGTGACACGCTTCGAGAAGTCGCGCCATTGCATTGCGTGGGAAGGCCGCATCCTTGTCGTCGGCGCGGCGAGCGGCACGTACTTCAGTGCGCCGACCAACCATGTGATGGTCAAGAACTACAGCGTCGTCGGCGTGCACTGGGGCGGCTATCTCACGCGCAACCCAGAGCTGGTGCGGGGCGCGCACGACGACTTGATGCGGCTCTACCGCTCCGGGGTCGTCAAACCGCTGGTTTCGAGCGTGGTTGCCCTCGATGCCGCGCGTGATGCCCTCGTCGGACTGGCCGAGGGTCGCACCGTCGGCAAGATCGTCGTACGGATCCCCTGACGATCGCGGTCAGACGGCGACGCTGGCGCCGCCGTCGGCGGCCGAGCGGTAGATCGCGTCGGTGAGGATGTGGGCGCGCAGCGCCTCGGCGAAGTCGGGATAGGCGGGCGTGCCCTTCTGCACCGCCTCGATGAACGCGCGCATCGGGGTGGCGTTGAGGTACCCCGCGACTGGCCAGCTCGCGTAGCAGCGTGTCGTTCTCGGCCATGCCGTCGCCCTCGCCCGCTCGGGTCCAGTGCACCGGGCCGAACACATCGCCCTCGAGTGCGAAGTAGGCCCGCTCGCAGAACACCTCGACGCGACGCAGGCTGGGTCGCTCCAGCACGTCGTGCCACACCGACGTGAGGCTGGCGAGGGCGCCGCTCTCGAACACCAGGCTGGCGACCACCACATCCTCGATGCCTTCGTGGCCGTGGAACTCGGCCGCGTGACCCGTGACCCGTTGCGCCGGGCCGAGAAGGAACTCCAGCAGGTCGAGATCGTGGATCGAGTGCTCGAGCAACGTGCCCGCCCCGACCTTGTCGCGATCGGCGCGCCACGTCGAGTCGTACATGCCTTGGATCGGGATGAACTGGTCGTCGCGGAACACGACGCTCATCACCCGCCCGCTCTCGGGCTGGTCGATCAGGCTCTTCAGGAACAAGAACGCCGGCGAGTCCCGCAGCACCAGGCCGACCTGGTTCACCACCCCGGCGGCCTGCACGGCATCGATCATCCGGCGCGCGTCGTCGAGGTTGGTGGCCAGCGGCTTCTCGCAGAACACGGGCAACCCGCGCGCCGACGACAGCTTCGACGGCTCGCGGATGGTCCGATGTCCAGGTGCACACGTACACCGCATCGACGTGGTCGAGAAGCTCGTCCTCGGTCGCCATCACCGCGGCGCCACTCGCGGCGGCGAAGGCCTCGGCCTTCCGCGTGTCGGGATCGTGGACGGCCACGATCGACGCGTCGGCGTCCGAGGTGTGCAGCATCTTGCCGTGGTAGGAAGCGATGAAGCCGCCCGCCGATGAACCCCACTCGTGTCGTCACCCGCCCACCCTAGGATGCCGGCGACTGCCGAGGGGAAGCGTCAGCCGGGAAGCGCCTCGGCGATCTCGTCGGCCCGCTGGGCGAGGTAGCGCATGCGATCGTCGTAGGGCAGCGGCAGGTACTCGATGAAGAAGCCGTAGACGAGCCCGCGCAGCACACGCGCAGACCGGGCCGGCGTCCGGCAGATCGGCGAAGAGGTCACGCGATCCAGCGATCGAGCGCGGCCTCGAACGTCGCGCTCAGCTCGGCGGCCGAGCCCATGACCGCGGCGTCGCCGCGCAGGCTCTCGCCGAGCAGCAGTCGCCACATGTCGTCCTGGCCCGCCATCTGCCCCCAGATCCAACGCAGCAGCGCGGCCAGCCGGGCGCTGGGGCGGCAGGCCGGCGTCGATCGGTGGGATCGGTGCGAGCAGCGCGGCGTAGTCCTGTTGGCGCACGACCTCGGCGAGGAGGTCGGCCTTGCTCGGGAAGTAGTGGTAGAGCGTGGCCACGTTGAGACCGCACGCGGCGGCCAGCGTGCGCATGCTCATGGCGTGCACGCCCCGCTCGGCCATCAGGTGCAGCGCGGCGTCGAGGATGCGTTGGCGCTGATCGAGCGGCTCGGTGACGGACATGGTCACGACCGTACTCAGGCGCGCGGGCCCGTCGGGCGTGAACACCGCGGGCAGGTGCTCGATGGCGAGCACGAGCGCGTTGTCGCCCCGGGTCAGCGGGTTCGCCGTCCTTCACGCGGATGTCGCGCAGTCGGCGAGAACAGCTCCTCGAACACCACCTTGACCTCGAGCTTGGCCAGGTTGGCGCCGAGGCAGAAGTGCGGGCCGATGCCGAAGCCGAGATGCGGGTTCGGGTCGCGGTCGATGCGGAACTCGTCGGGATCGTCGAAGACGCGCTCGTCGCGGTTGGCCGACTGGTAGAGGATCAGCACCTTGTCGTCGGCCTTGAGCTGCTTGCCGTGGAACTCGTGGTCGCGGGTGACGGTGCGGCAGAAGCGGATCACCGGCGAGACGTAGCGGACGATCTCGTCGACGGCGAGGTCGACGAGCTCGGGGTTGTCGATCAGCTTCTGCTTCTGGTCGGGGAAGTCGCTGAAGGCCTTGAGCCCGCCGGTGATGGCGTTGCGGGTGGTCTCGTTGCCGGCGACGACGAGGATGCAGAGGAACATCAGCAGCTCGTCGCTCGTGAGCGCGTCGTCGCCCTTCACGGCCACGGCGTCGCCGCCGTCGAGCGCGCCCTCGTCGAAGGCGCCGGTGAGGATCGAGATGAGGTCCTCGCGCGGCTCGGCCCGCGGCGCCTCGATGATCGGGATGAGGTACTCGACGTACTCGCCGAACGCCTCGGCCGCCGCGTGCAGCACCGGGTCGTCGGGCTCGGTGTGGCCGTCGCCGCTCATCATGGCGTCGCTCCACCGGTAGAGGTTCTCGCGCCCGTCGGGGTCGAGGCCCATCAGCTCGGCGATGACGATGAGCGGCACGTGGATGGCGAAGTCCTCGACGAAGTCGATCTCGCCCCGGTCCTTGATCTCGTCGATGATCTCGTTGGTCAGCTCGCGGATGTGCGGCTCGAGCCGCTTCACCTGGCGAGGCGTGAAGCCCTTGTTGATGAGGCGGCGCTGGCGGGTGTGCTCGGGCTCGTCCATCGAGATGAGCGACATCGGCGCCGCCACCTTCGGGCGCACGCCGTGCTTGGAGCAGTACAGGTCGGTCGTGCGGGAGACGTAGGCCACGTCCTCGTGCCGGCTGACCACCCAGAGCTGGTTCTTGTCGTCCCAGTAGCAGGGGTCGTTGTCCCGGAGCCACCGGTAGGTCTCCCACGGGATCGTCGTAGAGGTGGCCGTCGTTGATGTCGATCTCGACCGGCGGCGGGCAGCGGGCGATCTTCGAGTGCAGTCACGGCGGCGAGCGTATCCCATCAAACGTTCGTTTGGGCAACGACGGTCCCCGGCACAGCAGGCTCCAGCCGGTGGTTGTGCCGTGTAATCCAGTAATCTCGCTTCCCGACGACATCAGCGAGCCCGCCATGGCCGAGCTCACCGCTGATCGCCTCGCCACACGGGCGAGCGCCGCCGACCGTTAGCCTCCTGTAATCACGTAATCATCCCCCTTGGAGAGTCCTGTGACTGATCTCCGAACATCCACCCTGCCCGTCCTGCCGCTGTCCTCGGGCGCCGTGCTCCCCGGCATGGTCGTGACGATCGCGGTCGAGACCGACGAGGCCAAGGCCGCTTTCGAGGCCGTCGGCGAGCAGGACCAGGTCCTGCTCGGTCCCCCGGGTCGACGGCCGCTACGGCCGCATCGGCGTCATCGCCCAGATCGAGGACCGGGGACCCTCCCGAACGGCACCTCCGCCCTCGTGGTGCGGGCCGATGCAGCGCGCCGCGCATGGGCGCCGGCGTGGTCGGCACCGGCGAGGCCCTGTGGGTCGAGGCCGAGCCCATCGACGACTCGCCACCGACCCGTCGGACCGAGTCGCCGAGCTCGCCCGCGAGTACCGGGCCGCGGCCCGCAGTCCTGCTCGAGAAGGTCGGCGGTCGCGGCCTGAGCGGCCTGCTCCGCGACGTCGAGACCCCGGGCGCCCTGGCCGACACGATCGGCTGGTGGCCCGACCTCTCCGTCGAGCGCAAGATCGAGCTGCTCGAGACGATCGACGTCGAGGCGCGCCTCGAGCTGGCCGTCGGCGTGGATCAAGGAGTCGCTGGCCGAGATCGAGCTGGCCGAGCAGATCCGCCACGACGTCACCGACGGCATGGAGAAGCAGCAGCGTGAGTTCCTGCTGCGCCAGCAGCTGGCGGCCATCCGCAAGGAGCTGGGCGAGGGTGGCGACGACGAGGACGTCGCCGAGGAGTACCGCGACAAGATGGCCGAGCGCGACGCTGCCCGACGACGTGCGCGAGGCCATCGACCGCGAGATCGATCGCCTCGAGCGCACCAGCCCGCAGAACATGGAGCACGGCTGGATCCGCACCTGGCTCGACACGATCACCGAGCTGCCGTGGGGCGAGCCACACCGACGACCACCTCGACCTGGTCGATGCCCGCGCCGTGCTCGACGCCGACCACACCGGCCTGGACGAGGTGAAGGACCGCATCGTCGAGTTCCTGGCCGTGCGCAAGCTGCGCTGAAGGAGCGCGGCCTGGCGCCCGACACCGGGCCGCAAGGCCGGCGCGATCCTCGCGCTGGTCGGTCCCCCGGGTGTCGGCAAGACGTCGCTCGGCGAGTCGGTCGCCCGCGCCCTCGGCCGCAAGTTCGTGCGGGTCGCCCTGGGCGGCGTCCGCGACGAGGCCGAGATCCGCGGCCACCGCCGCACCTACGTCGGGGCCCAGCCCGGCCGCATCGTCCGCGCCCTGATCGAGGCCGGCACCATGAACCCGGTCTTCCTGCTCGACGAGATCGACAAGGTCGGCGCCGACTGGCGCGGCGACCCGTCGTCGGCGCTGCTCGAGGTGCTCGATCCGGCCCAGAACCACTCGTTCCGCGACCACTACCTCGAGGTCGACCTCGACCTGTCCGACGTGCTGTTCATCGCGACCGCCAACGTGCTCGACACCATCCCCGGTCCGCTGCTCGACCGCATGGAGATCATCCGGCTCGACGGCTACACCGACGACGAGAAGGTGGCCATCGCCCGCGATCACCTGCTGGCCCGCCAGCTCGAGCGCAACGGCCTGCGTGACGACGAGGTCGTCGTCACCGACGACGCGCTTCGACGCAAGATCGTCGAGGACTACACCCGTGAGGCCGGTGTGCGCAACCTCGAGCGTCAGCTCGGCAAGGTGCTGCGCAAGACGGCGACCCGTGTCGCCGCCGGCGAGCCCACGACCGATCACCGTCGACATCGATCGAGCTGAAGGACGCTCTCGGCCGCGCTCGGTTCCAGCACGACGAGCGCCAACCGTGAGCCGGCTGCCGGCGTCGTGAACGGCCTGGCCGTGACCGGCGCCGGTGGTGACGTCCTGGTGGTCGAGGCCACCTCGATGGACGGCGAGGAGAGGGCCTGACCGCTCACCGGCCAGCTGGGTGACGTGATGACCGAGTCCGGGCAGATCGCCCTCAGCTACATCCGTAGCCAGCGTGAGGCGCTCGGCATCCCCGCCGATGCCTTCCACCGCCGCTTCCACGTGCACTTCCCCGCCGGGGCGGTGCCCAAGGACGGGCCGTCGGCCGGCATCACCATGACGACCGCGCTGGTGAGCGTGCTCACCGGCCGCGCCGTGAAGCCCGCTCGTCGGGATGACCGGTGAGGTCACGCTGCAGGGCAAGGTCCTGCCCATCGGTGGCCTGAAGCAGAAGCTGCTGGCCGCCCACCGGGCCGGGCTGACCGACGTCGTGATCCCTGCGGAAGAACGAGCCCGACCTCGACGACGTGCCCGAGACGGTGCTCGAGCGAGCTGCACGTGCACCTCGTCGACGACGTCAACGAGGTGTTCGAGGTCGCCCTCGCCGCCTGATCCCCACTTCGCCCATACCCACCCCACACGAACTGGCAGGTGAACCGTGCGTCCATGACGCGCGCACTTTGCCAGCCGGTTCGTCAGGTTTTGGGGAGCTTGCGCTGGAGCCAGTCGATGAGGGTGCGGTTGAACTCGTCGGGGTGCTCTTGTTGGGTCCAGTGCCCGCACTGCGCGATCTCGTGGACTCTCGAGGTCCGCGATCAGCTCCGGCATGCCCGATGCGAGCACCGGCGGGAGCACCGGGTCCCAGGACGCGGTGACCATCAGGCACGGCACGTCGTCGATGCGAGCGCTCGTCTGATCGGCGGTGAGCTCCCAGTTGCGATCGAAGTTGCGGTACCAGTTCACCGGGCCGCGGAAGCCACCGGCGCGGAAGGTGTCGACGTACACGGCCAGCTGTTCGGGGCTGAGCATCTGGGGGCCGAGCAAGTCGTCGGGGATGTTCGACCACGGCCTCGACGAGGGTGGCGGTCGAGCCGGCGGCGCGCTCCTGGATCCCGCTCGGCTCGATGCCGCGGCGCAGCATGTGGTCGAGCACCACGTCGACGTGGGCGTCGAGGGCGGCTTCCGGCTCGTCGGGTGTCTGGAACCACACGATGTAGAAGTTCTCCCCCATCGCGTTGCGGAACAGCTCGACGGGGCGGATCGGCATCCGCGGCATGTGCGGTGTGTTCACGCCCACCACGCCGGCGACCCGATCGGCTTGGAGGAACGGCATCTGCCAGACGACGAACCCGCCCCAATCGTGACCGACGAACACCGCTCGCTCGATCTCGAGGACGTCGAGGATGCCGGCCAGGTCGCCGGTGAGGTGCACGATGTCGTAGTCCTCGACGGCAGGTGGTCGGGCGCTCGCGCCGTAGCCCGCGTTGGTCGGGCACGACGCACGTGGAAGCCGGCCGCGGCGAGCGCCGGCACCTGGTAGCGCCACGAGTAGCCCAACTCGGGAAAGCCGTGGGAGAACACGACGGTCGGGTCCGACGGTTTGCCGGCTTCATAGACCGACAGGCGCACGCCGTTCGTGTCGATGAACCGCTGACGTGCGCCCTCGATCGCGTAGGGTTCGATCGTCATCGCGGTGGCCCTCCTCCGAGCCCGCCCGAGCTCACGATCGCCTTGCTCATGGGTCGCACCAGTTCACGCAGGCGCTGACAGTTCGCGCTCGCCCAGTGCCACGCCACGGCGCCATGGCGAGCTCGTCGGTCCGACGCTCGATGTCTTCGCGGACCGTGTTGGCCCTCCGGCGTCAACGCGTCACCCGTCCATCCAGCCGCGGTCACGCAGCGATCTGCTCGGCCTCCTGCCAATCGTCGTCGGGCCAGGCGCGGGTTTGTTGCAACACGCCCGGCGGCAGCATTCCGGTGCCGTGGTGCAGCACCAGCGCCTCGCGGGGTCGAGATCGGCTCGCTCACGAGCACGCTGATGTGACCGTCGCCGCGGTACTCGCGCAGCAACGTGATGGCGTGCCACAGCTCCATGTGCGGCGATTCGGGCCAGTCGAGCGAGAGATGGCCGGCGAACAGCGGACGTCCGGCCGGCTCGCAGAACGAGCTCGCCGCACGAGCCAGTCGACGCCGCCTCGTCCATGTCGGGCGACGTCGACGGCGTCGCCCAGCATCTGCCGCAGCGCGGCGTCGGCCCCCCGTCGGCGGGCCGCCTGCCATTCTGCGGGCGTGGCCACGTCCCAACAGGACGGCACGGCCGCCATGACGAGATCGGGCTGGAAGTTGAAGAAGGTCGCCACCACGACCTCGCCCGGCACGGCACCCATGGCCGACGGCACGCGAGCGCGAAGTAGCCCTTGAAGAACTCGTCGGCGGACAATCCGAGCGCTTCGTACTCCGCGCGCGCTTCGCGGCACGAAGTAGATCATCCCGTGGTACACCTCGAGCGTGCGGTGGCACTTGCGGGCGATCTCGGCGTCCATCGTTCTCGCTCATGTGTTCTGCACCGTCAGACCGCCGTCGACGGGAATGACCGCGCCGGTGATGAACGATGCACCCGGCAGCACCAACGACCACACCATGTGCGCGACCTCCTCGGGCTCGCCGTAGCGACGCATCGGCACGCGACGGCGCGCGAACTTCTGTTTGGCGTCCTCGGGGATACCGGCGGTCATGCCCGTGCGGATCGGTCCGGGGCAGATCGCGTTGACGGTGATGCCACGCGGTGCCAGCTCGACCGCAAGACCGCGTGTCAACCCGACCACACCGTGCTTGCTCGCGGTGTAGGGCGAGATGAACGCGGTGGCACCCAGCGCTTCGGTCGATGCGATGTTCACGATGCGACCTTCGCCGTCGCGAGCGAGATCGTCGACCGTGGCGCGGATCACGCGCGCGTACGCGGTGAGGTTGATGGCGATGGTTTGTTCCCATGCCTGCTTCGTACGCGTCGTTGCCGATGTCGACCGGGATGCTCACGCCGGCGCAATTGACGACGATGTCGATCGGGCCGAGCTCGGCGCGGGCCGCGCCAATGGCGTCGACGATCGCGTCCGCGTCGGCCATGTCGCAGACCTGGGTGAGCGCTTCTGCCACCGGCCCGCGCGATCGCGTCGGTCGTGCTCGCGCAGGCCATCCTCGTTCAGGTCGAGCGCGGCGACGCGTGCACCTTCGCCCGCGAGCAGCGCGGCGATGGCCCGTCCCATCCCGCTCGCCGCGCCGGTGACGAGCGCGGTCCGTCCCTCGATGGAGCGCAGGCTGCCAGGCTCAAGAGGGACAGGCACGGGCGGCACCGTACTCGTCGCGGCGGTGGTCAGTCCTCGTCGTCGCGCGTGCGGATCGTCATGATGCCGCCCTGTTCGACGAACGCCGCCACCGCGCTCTCGATCTCGTGTGCGAACACCAGTTGCACCGCTTGGAGTGCGATCGGTCGCAGCTGGCGGAACGCGGTGCCCAACTCGTCGAGCGTGAACTCGGCGGCCAGCGCGGTGGCCGTGCCCGAGGTGTACACCTCGACGAGCTCGCGTGCGAGGGCCTCGATGTGGCGCCCGATGGCCTGGTACGACGCGTAGGCGAGCTCCTCGTGGATGCCGGCGGCCAACAACTCGCCCAACAGCTCGAGCAGGGCGACGCTCGGCACGTGATACGTCTGCGGCGACGACTTGGTCGGGGTCGCGATCTCCCACTTCTCGAGCGTGGCGATGATGTCCGTGCGGGTCGTGCCGAGCAGCTCCGAGCAGCTCCAGCTCGGGTCATCGTCGCCTCGCGGTCCTCGATCCAGGGCCGGCGCAGCTCGTCGGACATCTGCAGCACGCGGGGCAACGTCGCTCGTGCGCCGCCGGGGTCGTCGAGGATCTCGGCGATGGCGTCGAGCCCGAAGCCGCGATCGCGGAGCTCGGCGATCGTCTCCAGCCGCTCGAGATGGTTGGCGTCGTAGTGCACCCGGCGCCCGTCTCGATGCGGGGCCGCGATCAACCCGGACTGGCGGTAGAAGCGGATCGTGCGGGCCGGGAGCCCGGTCTTGGCCGCCAACTCCTCGAGGGAGTACGCCACCTCGCCACTCTGATCGTCGGCCACGGGCTCCATGATGGCCGCTCCGAGGCGACGGGACAGCCCCCCACTTGACACGACCCAGGTCAACCACCACAGTGACAGTGCCAGTGGCACTGTAAATCGCGCATTCGGTTGCGCCCGCCGGTGTTCTCGTCCCCTTTCCGGTGGGCGCAACCGACTGCCGCTCCGCTGGGCCCCCTCGCCGGCGTCCGCCTCTACCCTGCCCTCGTGCAGGGTGTGGGTGAGCTGTTCGGGGCGATCGCCCTCACGATCCTCTTCTCGATCCCGCTCGCCATCTCCCTCTGGGCCCTCCTCGACTGCGCGCACCGGCCCGGTTGGGCCTGGGCACTGGCCGATCGCCGGCAGGCCGTGTGGATGGCGGCCATCCTCCTCGGCTTCTTCACCGTCCTCGGTGGGCTCGCCATCTCGGGCTGGTACCTGCTGCGCGTCCGACCCGAGGTGCGAGACGCCGAGGACGGCCGCTTTCCGCGGCGGCTGATCGGGTCGCGGGTCTCAGGGCCTCGGCCTCAGGGGTCGGAGCAGGCTCGCCGGCCTCGGCGAACATCTCGCACCGGCGGCGGCCCGTAGCGTCCCCGCACGAAGTCGACCATCCCTCTCGCCCGACCCTTGGCCGAGAAGAGCAGCGGTCGTGACGACGGCTGCACGACCCCGCGCACCAACTGGCAGCCGGCGATCCCGAAGCGAATGCAGGCGTGGTAGTTGCCCGAGTGCTCCCGCACGAGCAGCAACGTGTTGCGGTGCATGAGGTAGTCGACCGCGGGGCTGCCGGAGCGCATCGTCGGGTTCGACACCATCACGCCGCGCACGAGCCCGACCTCCCAGCCCGCCTTGCGGGCCCGTAGGCCGAGATCGGCCTCCTCGCAGTACGCGAAGTAGCGCTCGTCGAACAGGCCGATCTCGTCGAGACAGCGCGCGACGAGCGATCAGCAGCGTGCCGTGGGGGTAGTCGGCCGCCTGCCAGCCGGGCTCGTCGTCGGCGGGCATCGTGAGCCCGCCGAAGTAGGGGTCGACCACCGGTAGGTGGCCGTCACCGACATCCGCACACGCCAGTCCGGCGTGGGGCCGGGCCTCGGCCGCGGCGACGAGCCTCGCGAGGGTGTCGTCGGCCGGCAGTGCGTCGTGAGGTGCGAGGGCGACCCACTCGCCGGCTTCGGGCTGGGCCAGGAACCGGCGGAAGCCGGCATTGGCGGCGGGGCCGAAACCGGTGTTCGAGCCCAACTCGAGGAGCTCGACGGCAAAGGGGCTGTCGCGGACGACGGCGCGCAGCCGATCGAGCTCGGGACCCCGTCGATCCGTTGTCGACGACGAGGATCTCGACGGGCACACCCTGGTGCTGGAAGCGCTCGATGGTGCGCTCGCACCGTTCGGGCTGGTTCCAGTGCACGAGCACGACGATCACGGCCGGGAACCTAGCCCCCTAACGACGAAATTGGCGTCTCCCACGACAACATGTGTCCTGGGAGACGCCAATTTCGGAAGGGGAGGGGCAATCAGGCGCCGGCCGAGGCCCGGATCAGCGCGTGCTGCACCAACTCGAGGAGCGCCATCTTGGTCTGGGCCCGATCGCGGGCATCCGTGGTGATCATCGGCACGTCCTCGGGGCACGGCGAGCGCTTCGCGCACGTCGTCCATCGAGTGGTACTGCTTGCCGTGGAAGAGGTTCACCGCCGACGATGAACGGCACGCCGTTGGTCTCCATGTAGTCGACCGCCGGGAAGCAATCGCCCAGTCGGTTCGTGTCGACCAACACCACCGCACCGATGGCGCCGCGCACGAGGTCGTCCCACATGAACTTGAACCGATCCTGTCCGGGGGTGCCGAACAGGTAGAGGATCAAGTCGTCGCCGAGCGTGATGCGACCGAAGTCCATCGCCACGGTGGTCGACGTCTTGCCGGTGTTCACCCCACCCGTCTCGTCGATTCCCTCGGCGACCTTGGTCATGGCCGCTTCGGTGGTCAACGGAGCGATCTCGGAGATCGACCCCACGAAGGTCGTCTTCCCAACCGCGAACCCGCCGGCCACGATGATCTTGACCGGGAGCGGTGCACTCTCGGTCGGTTCGGTTTGTGCCGAGGCCGGAGCCTCAGAGCGCTTGAAGGCCATCGAGCACCCTTTCCAGGAGCTTCAGATCAGGACGTTCGCCGGTTAGTGCGTGTTGCGGTTTGAAGTCGGTCAGGAAACCTTCTTCACACATGTCCCCCACCAACACTCGAGCGACCCCCAGGGGGACGCTCAGGTGTGCCGACACCTCCGCAATGGAGATCGGCGTGTCACAGAGGGACACGATCTTCTTTCGTTCGAGAGCCAGCCTCGGCGTTGCCGACACACCGTGCGGCGTGACCTTGACCAGCGTCTCGATCGGTAGATCGACGTCCGAGCGCGTCCGACCACCGGTCAGCACATACGAGCGAACCCGCAGTACCGGTGTGTCGTCGTGATCGTCGCCGTTCATGCTCATCGTCTTGTTGCTCTCCGCGAGCAGTTACCTCTCAGTTCTCAGCACGCTCGTCAGCGCGGGAGTGCCGCTTGCAGTTCCGCTCGGATCTCGGGCGTCAGAACGGCGCCCGCCTTCTCGACCAGGACGGCCATCTCGTAGCCGACCAAGCCGACATCACATTCCGCCGCCGCCACCACGGACAGGCAGGACCCGTCGCTGATGCCGGTGACGAAGATGAACGCGTTCTCCATCTCGATGATGACCTCGTTGACCGCGCCGCCGCCGAAGCGACCCGCAGCTCCATAGGCCAAACCGATGAGACCCGACGCCACGGCCGCGAACCGGTCGGCCGCGTCGCGGTCGAGCCCGGCCGAGGTCGCGATCGGCAACCCGTCGGACGAGACCACCACGGCCTCGTTGACGCCGGGCACCTTCTCGGCGAAGTTCTGCACCAGCCAGTTGAGGTTCTTGGCCTCGGCGCTGAGTTCCATCATGGGTCCTCTGTTCTCCTGATCGAACGGAACGGGTTCGGGTTACTGATCCTCGGAATCGGCATCTCCGCGGCCTTTGTTGAGGCCGGAGCGGTACCGAGACAACATCTTGCGGACTTCCTCGGGCGAACGATTTGCTTGACCCGAGGTCGTGCGGCTGGCGGCCACAGCGGGCATTCCCCCACCTGCGGCTTCGGCCGAGCGCTTCTTCGGAGTGCGCTTGACCAGGCCCGCAGCGGTCAATTCGGCGGCAGCCTTGGCGGCCGCGGCGGCCTCGGCCGCCGCATCTGCGGTTGCTGCGCCCCCACCGGCAGTGGCCGGCTCGGGGATGGGCTCGGCGGCGGGAGCCGGGGGCTCCTCGACGGCCACGCCGCTGAAGGCGCCCGAGACGGCGTCGGTGTCGGTCGGGGGCGCCGGCCGCACGGGGGCTGCGGGCTCGATCGGCCCGGGTGCGAGCTCGTCGTCGACCAGCGACTGCAGGCCGCGCTCGAACTCGTCGCCCTCGGGGACGACCTCTTCGATCAGCTCGTCGAGCAGCTCGTCGCTCGGGATCCCGCCGAACACGGCCTCCTCGGTCGGCTCGGCCAGTGCGGCCTCGACCGACGAGGTCGTCTTCGACCTCGGTCTCGGCATCGCTCTCCACGTCCGAGTGAGCGACGACGGCCTCGATGACCGGCTCGGCCACCGGTGGGGGCGGCCGATCCGGTGCGGGCGGGGCCGGGAGGTCTGCGACGGGTGTCTCGGCCACGGGCTCGACCGGCGGGGCGTACACCTCGGGTTCGGCCGTGTCGGGCTCGATGACGGCGACGGAGGCCTCGACCGGAGCGGCTGCGGCCTCGGTCGGCGTTCCGTCATCCAGCGCGGGCTCGTCGGCGTAGGTGACGAGCTCACGAGGCAGGGTGACGAGTGCGGTCACGCCGCCGGACGGCGAGGCGGTGAGCTTCACCGACACACCGAAGCGCTGGGCCAGACGGCCGATGACGATGAAGCCGAGCGAACGGCTCAGGGCCAGGCCGACGAGCGGCGGGCGGGTCAGTTGGATGTTGGCCTCGCCCAGTTGATCGGCGCTCATGCCGATGCCCTGGTCCGAAACCGAGATCACGTAGCTGCGGTCGTCGGCGCGATGTCCGACGATCTCCACGATGGTGTCCGGCGGCGAGAAGTGCGTCGCGTTCTCCATCAACTCCGACAGCAAGTGCGCGAGGTCGACGGCCACGTTGCCGCCGACGGTCGCGTCATCGAGCGCGAGCAGCTGGATGCGGGCGAAGTCCTCGACCTCACCGATGGCCACGCGCACCACGTCCGACAGGCCGACCGGCCGGCCACGACGCCGCGGCGGCTCCGCTCCCGCGAGGACGAGCAGCGACTCGGCGTTGCGTCGCATGCGGGTGGCGAGGTGGTCCAGCTTGAACAGGTTGTCGAGCTGGTCGGGGTCTTCCTCGTTCGCCTCGAGCTGATCGATGAACTCGATCTGGCGGTCGAGGAGCGTCTGGTTGCGGCGAGCAAGGTTGATGAAGATGTCGCCGATGCCCTTGCGGAGCAGTTGAGCCTGCTCCTCGGCCACCTCGACGGTCACCTGTTGGATCGAGTTGAACGCGTCGGCCAGCTGGCCGATCTCGTCCTTCGAGTTGATGTCGATCGGCGTGAGCGTGGCGCTCAGCGGCTCGTCGGACTCGTCGGGGTTTCTCAGCCGCTCGACCAGGCCGGGCAGCTTGTCGGTCGACAGCGTGTAGGCGGCGCTCGTCAGCTTGCGCAACGGCACCGTCGTGGCCCGGGCCACCAGGAAGGCGATCAACAGGGCCGCGGCCACGGCGATCGTCGTGAAGAGGAGGTACAGGAACGCCGCGTTCGACGCCTGGCGGGCCAGCGAGCTGGCGGTGTCGTTGACCTGCGCGATGAACGCTGTCGTCGACGCCCTTCAGCTTGGCGACCATCTCGAAGCTGGCCGGCAGGAACTGGGAAGCGGGGACCAGCACCACGTTGTTGTCCTGGCCCTGCTCGAGCACCGTCTGCGTCAGGTCGTCGAACTGCAGACCGGCCTCGGCGGCGCGCTGCACGCGCTTGTTGTCCGGGGAGGCGAACTCGGCTGAAGGTGTCGGTGGCCTGGGCGACGTCGTGCTGGCCTTGGTCGCCTCCGTGTACGAGACGCAGTCGTTGCTGACGTTCGGGCATCGGGCGCCGGCCTGGTTGCTGAACGCGCCGCGCACCACGACGGAGGTGAGGATGGCCGCTTCGTTGGCGCGGGCTTCCTTCACTCGCTCGTAGTTGGCGACCGTGGTCAGACCGAGGAGCAGCTCGGCGTCGTTGGCGCTCTGCACCAAGCGAGGAGTTGACGTCGATCAGCGACGTCGTGATCTGGGCGAAGCTCGTGACGGCGTTGACGGGGATCGCCTGGATCTCCGTGACCGACGTACGGCTCGTCTTCAGGTTGTCGAGCCGGTTCTGAGCCTGCTTCACGGCCTCGGCCGCGGCCGGGTTGTCGCGGCCCGGGTCGATCTTGGCGACGGCGGCGGTGTAGGCGGCCAGGGCGGCGTCGGTCTTCTCGCGCTGGGCGTCGAGCTGGTTGGAGTACTCGTCCTTGCGGGCCTGGTCGACATTGAGGTTCTCGTCGATCGTCGACATGTACGCCGCCGACCAGATCGCCTCTTTCTGCAGCTCATCCACCAGGTTCGAGTCCACCTGCACGAACTCGGACAACTGCTCGACGCGATGTGCGTCGTTCGCCTCGGCCCGGCGTGAGGTCACGCCGATGATCGACAGCAGCAGTAGGACGGCCACGGGGGCCGCCAGAACGGTGAAGAGCTTGGTGCTCATCTTCATGTTTCGGAGCAATCGCAGCATCAGTAGCCTCGGATGTCTCGGTAGCTCTCTTCCAGACGCGTCGCGCCGGTACGCAAATCCCATCGGACGGCCCCTCAGATTCTTGAGCCTCCCTACCGGCGATTCTGACCCGTCCTAGCAGGGATTCTCGCCCCGAGCCTCCTCGATCGGCCAGCTCTGGGCCGCATGGCCTATACGCAGCGTGCGTTACCGTTCGATCGATGGGCGCGCGGGACGTTGCACTGCAGGGAACCACGGACGAGTTGCCGCTCCCCGAGCTGCTCCATCTGCTCGAGAGCACCAAGCAATCCGGCCTGCTCGAGCTCACCGGCGCCAACCCGGGCGTGATCGCCTTGAGCGGAGGTGAGGTCACCCTGGCGCTGTCCGCGATGGGTCCGACCCTGCAGCAGGTGTTCATCGGCTCCGGGCTCACCACCGGAGAGCTGTGGGACGACGTCGCCGCCGCGGCCGAGAACGGGGCCAAGCTGACCGACTCGCTCATCGACGGTGGCGTGAACGAAGACCGCGCCCGCGCCGTGCTCTACGACCACACGGTCGGCGCGGTGTTCGAGCTGATGCTGCCGAGTCACGATGCCTTCGCGTTCCTCCCCGGCGAAGAGCATCCGATCGGTGCTCGCTTCACCTTCACCGTCGACGAGCTGTTGGCTGATGCCGGTCAACGAATCGATGCGTGGAAGGCGATAGCCGAAGCGATCCCATCGATTTCGGTGCGAATGCGACTCGCACATTCACTTCGTCGCAAGCAGCTCACGATCACGGCGGACGAGTGGCACGTCCTGTCACGCGTCGACGGCCGGGCCACCATCGCGGACATCATTCGCGAGCTGGGAATGAGCGCGTTTGCTGTCTGTGCGGTGCTCCATCGGCTCTTGGAGACCGGCGCGGTGGAGCCGATTCCGGAAGATTGAGCCGGCAAGGGTCGAAATGGCTGAACGGCGAAAGCATTCCCCTGGAGTGTTCGCCTGGCTAAAGTGCGCGGCGGTCGTTCCGAGCGGGCTTTTGGGCACGTCGGCCTGACCGGCAGAACGTCGTCGCCACCTGCGGCGGCGGGTTTCGCCTCATTGGGAGGAGATGGTGTGAGCGATAGCCCTCAAGGACCTGGATGGTGGCAGGCATCCGACGGTAAGTGGTATCCGCCGGAGCAGGCCCCGGGTGCCGGAGCCGGAGCAGCCGGCGGCGGAGGTGCTGCAACGTTCTCCGTCGGTGATGCGCTGAGCTACGGCTGGAACAAGTTCGTGCAGTACATCGGCCAGATCATCGTGATCGTGCTGATCATCTTCGCGGTCCAGTTGGTCATCAACATCATTTCGCAAGTCCTGCAAGGCAGCTCGAGCAGCGTGTTTCTCGGGTTGGCGTTGTCGTTCGCACTGACAGCCGTGTCGATCTTCGTGAGCTTCTTGCTCCAAGCAGGGTTGATCCGCGCTGCCCTGGCGATCACGCGGGGCGAAACGCCCGAGCCGAGCATGCTGTTCCAGACCGACAAGCTCGGTCCTTACGCCGTGGCGGCCATCATCGTGTCGCTGCTCGTGTTCGTTGGTTTGCTGCTCTGCTGCATCCCGGGTTTGATCGTCGCCTTCTTCACCTACTTCTTCGGCTTCTACGTGATCGACCGCGACCAAGCGCCGGTCGACTCGATCAAGTCGAGCGTGAGCCTGGTGCAGCGAGAACTTCGGTCAGCTCGTGTTGCTGATGATCGTCGTCGTGATCTTGAACCTCATCACCTGCGGCTTGGCCTCGGGTGTCACGTTCATCGCTCTCGGCTACGCGTACAAGACGCTGAACGGCGAAGCGGTCGCCGCCTGACGGCGCATCGGGCAGAACGAACGTCACGTGCCCCGGTCTCGGCCGGGGCACGTTCGCGTCCCGGCATCAACCACGCGAGCGAATCTGCAGGCGAAAAGCGCGCCAGAGCGCGCGATCTCGCTGCAGGTTCGTGGAAGTGGGGAGGGTCAGCGGAGGGGGGCGGCGGTGGGCTCGATCGGCGCCGGGAGGCGGGTCTCGCCCGTGAGCCACTCGTCCACGGCGGCGGCACACGACCGGCCCTCGGCGATGGCCCAGACGATCAGGCTCTGGCCCCGGCCCATGTCGCCGCAGACGAACACGCCGTCCACGCTGGTGTGCCAGGTCTCGTCCCGGCCCACGTTGCCGCGCCCGTCGAGCTCGACGCCCAGCTGCTCGAGCAGGCCCGGCCGCTCGGGACCGACGAAGCCCATGGCCAGCAGCACCAGCTCGCACGGCAGCTCGAACTCGGTGCCCTCGACGGGCTCGAAGTTGGGGCGGCCGTCGACCATCTTCGTCTCGACCTCGACGGCTCGCAGCGCCCGCAGGTTGCCGTCGTCGTCACCGACGAACTCGAGCGTGTTGACGGCGTACACGCGGTCGCCGCCTTCCTCGTGCGCCGACGAAGTGCGGAAGATCATCGGCCACGTCGGCCACGGGTTCGCATCGGGCCGACTGTCGGGCGGGCGCTCCATGATCTCGAACTGGTGGACCGACGCCGCGCCCTGGCGGTGGGCGGTGCCCAGGCAGTCGGCGCCGGTGTCGCCGCCGCCGATGATCACCACATGCTTGCCGGCGGCGCTGATGGGCGACTCGTCGAGGTCACCTCGTGCCACGCGGTTCGCCCAGGGCAGGTACTCCATCGCCTGGTGGACACCGTTGAGCTCACGGCCGGGTAGCGGGAGATCGCGGCCGGCCGTCGATCCTCCGGCGAGCACGATGGCGTCGAAGCGCTTCTGCAGCTCGCCGACCGCAACGTCGACCCCGATGTTGCTGTTGGGTCGGAACTCGGTGCCTTCGGCTTCCATCTGCTCGATCCGGCGATCGAGGAACCGCTTCTCCATCTTGAACTCGGGAATGCCGTAGCGCAGGAGCCCGCCGATGCGATCGGCCCGTTCGAACACGACGACGTCGTGGCCGGCGCGGGTCAGCTGCTGCGCGGCGGCGAGGCCCGCCGGACCGGATCCGACCACCGCGACCTTCTCGCCGGTCTTGACCGTCGGCGGAAGGGGTGCCACCCAACCTTCCGACCAGGCGCGGTCGACGATCTCGACCTCGACCTGCTTGATCGACACGGGATCCTGATTGATGCCGAGAACGCAAGCGGCCTCGCAGGGCGCCGGGCACAAGCGGCCGGTGAACTCCGGGAAGTTGTTCGTGGCGTGCAGCCGATCGATGGCGTCGTGCCAGCGATCGCGGTGCACCAGATCGTTCCAGTCGGGGATCAGGTTGCCGAGCGGGCAGCCGTTGTTGCAGAACGGAATGCCGCAGTCCATGCAACGGCTCGCCTGTGTGCGCACCTTGTCGATCGGGAACGGCTCGTAGACCTCGCGCCAGTCCCTCAGCCGAACCGGCACGTCGCGCCGCGTGGGCAGCTCCCGCGGGTACTTCATGAACCCGGTCGTGTCACCCACTGGTCACTCCCCCGGCCAGGCCTTCGCTCAGCACTCGCTTGTAGTCCCGCGGCATCACCTTGCGGAACGCCTCGATGGATTCATCCCAGGTGTCGAGCAATCGCAAGGCGACCTTGGATCCGGTCTCGGCGTGGTGGCGCGTGACGCAGTCGTGGAGCCAGCTGCGGTCGTCCTCGTCGAGCGGATCGAGGTCGACCATCTCGTAGTTCACCCGGCTCGCGAACGACCGGTCGGTGTCGAGCACGTAGGCGATGCCACCCGACATGCCGGCTCCGAAGTTGCGCCCGGTGGGCCCGAGCACGACGACTCGGCCGCCGGTCATGTACTCACAGCCGTGATCGCCGACACCCTCGACGACCGCGGTCGCGCCCGAGTTCCGTACGGCGAACCGCTCACCGACCTGACCGCGCAGGAACATCTCGCCCGCAGTGGCCCCGTAGAGGATGACGTTGCCGGCGATGATGTTGTCCTCGGCCGCGAACGGCGTCGCGGCGTTGGGGCGGATGATGATGCGACCACCGCTCAGGCCCTTGCCCGTGTAGTCGTTGGCGTCACCGGAGAGATAGAGCGAGATGCCGCGGGGCACGAAGGCACCGAAGCTCTGCCCCGCCGAACCATGGAGGCGCACCGTGATGGTGCCGTCGGGAAGACCCTGGCCGCCGTACCGCTTGGTGAGCTGGTGGCCGAGCATGGTGCCGACGGTGCGATGCACGTTGCGGATGGGCAGGCTGATCTCGACCTTCTCGCCCCGCTCGAGCGCGGGCCCGGCCTGGGCGATGAGCTCGTTGTCGAGCGCGTTGTCGAGGCCGTGATCCTGGCCCCGCATCTGAAACCGCGCCTTGCCCTCCGGAACGTCGGGCATGGTCAGGATCGGCGTGAGGTCGAGGCCCGACGCCTTCCAGTGGTCGACGGCGTCACGAGTGTCGAGCAGCTCGCTGTGGCCGATGGCTTCCTCGATCGAGCGGAAGCCGAGCTCGGCCAGGATCTCGCGCACCTCTTGGGCGATGAACTCGAAGAAGGTCACGACGAACTCGGGTTGGCCGGTGAAGCGCTTCCGCAGCTCGGGATTCTGCGTGGCGACGCCGACCGGGCACGTGTCGAGGTGGCAGACGCGCATCATCACGCAACCCGACACCACCAACGGCGCGGTGGCGAAGCCGAACTCCTCGGCGCCGAGCAGCGTGGCGATCACCACGTCGCGACCGGTCTTCATCTGCCCGTCGACCTGAACCACGATGCGGTCGCGCAGGTCGTTCAACAGCAGGGTCTGCTGCGTCTCGGCCAAACCGAGCTCCCACGGGGCGCCGGCGTGCTTGAGCGACGTGAGCGGCGATGCGCCGGTGCCACCGTCGTGGCCGGAGATGAGCACGACGTCGGCGTGCGCTTTGGACACACCTGCGGCGACCGTGCCCACGCCGACCTCGGCCACCAACTTCACGTGCACCCGGGCGGCCGGGTTGGCGTTCTTCAGGTCGTGGATGAGCTGGGCCAGATCCTCGATCGAGTAGATGTCGTGGTGTGGCGGCGGGCTGATGAGCCCGACGCCCGGCGTCGAATGACGCGTCTTGGCGATCCACGGGTACACCTTGTGCCCGGGCAGCTGCCCACCCTCGCCGGGCTTCGCGCCCTGCGCCATCTTGATCTGGAGATCGTCGGCGTTGACCAGGTACTCGCTGGTGACGCCGAACCGCCCGGACGCGACCTGTTTGATCGCGCTGCGCTTGGAGTCGCCGTTGGGCAGCGGCACGAAGCGCTCCGGGTCCTCTCCGCCTTCACCGGTGTTGGAGCGTGCACCCAAGCGGTTCATGGCGATGGCCAAGGTCTCGTGCGCTTCGGCCGAGATCGAGCCGTACGACATGGCACCGGTGCTGAAGCGCTTCAGTATCTCGGCGACCGGCTCGACCTCGTCGATCGAGATCGGCGTGCGGGAATCGGTGTCGAACTGGAACAAGCCCCGCAGGGTGGCCAGGGCTCGGGACTGATCGTCGACCCGGCTCGTGTACTCCTTGAAGACGTCGTAGCGCTTGGCCCGGCTGGCGTGTTGCAGCTTGAACACCGTCTCCGGGTTGAAGAGGTGGTGCTCGCCTTCGCGACGCCACTGGTACTCGCCACCGACGTCGAGGGTGCGGTAGGCGCGCTCGGCGGGGTTCTTGGGGTACGCATCCTGGTGGCGGCGCTGAACCTCCTCGGCCAACTGGTCGAGGCTGACACCACCTAGTCGGCTCACCGTGCCGGTGAAGAACTCGTCCACGACCGGCTGCGACAATCCGATCGCTTCGAAGATCTGCGCGCCGGTATAAGAAGCGACCGTGCTGATGCCCATCTTCGACATCACCTTGAGCACGCCCTTGCCGCACGCTTTTATGTAATTCGTGATCGCCTTCTGCGGATCGTGGAGCTCGGCCGAGCCTTCGGCGATCAGGTCCTCGATGGTCTCGAACGCGAGATACGGATTGACCGCCGCGGCGCCGTACCCGAGCAGCAGGCACATGTGATGCACCTCGCGTGCCTCACCGGTCTCGACCACGAGACCGACCTGCGTCCGCGTCTTCTCGCGGATGAGGTGATGATGCACCGCGCTGGTGAACAGCAGCGCGGGGATGGGCGCCAGCTCCGCGTTGGACCCTCGATCGGACAGCACCACGATGTTCGCTCCGGCCTCGATGGCCTCGCTCACGGTGCGACGAAGCTCGTCGAGGGCCGTGCGCAAGCCGGGGCCGCCGTCCTCGACGCGGAACAGACACGGGACGACGACGGTCTTGAAGTCGTCGAGGTCGGGATAGGTGTGGATGTTGACGAGCTTGGCCAGCTCGTCGTTGTCGATGATCGGTCGGGGCAAGAAGATCTGCCGGCACGACTCGGGCTGCGGATCGAGCAAGTTGCGCTCGGGACCCAAGGCGGCGCCGAGCGCCGTGACCAGTTCCTCGCGGATCGCATCGAGCGGTGGATTGGTGACCTGCGCGAAGAGCTGCTGGAAGTAGTCGTACAGCAGGCGGGCCCGGTTCGACAGCACCGCGATCGGGCGTGTCGGTGCCCATCGACCCGATCGGCTCCGCCGCGGTGCGCGCCATCGGTTCGAGCAGGAGCTTCAGCTCTTCGGTGGTGTACCCGAAGGTGAGCTGGCGTTCGACCACCGAGCCGTGCGGCGGGAGCTCGTGGGTGGCCTGGGGCAGCAGGTCGAGCTCGACCAGGTTCTCGTCGAGCCAGCGCTCGAAGGGCCGGCTCGAAGCCAGCGCGCCCTTGATCTCGTCGTCACCGACGATGCGGCCTTGGGTCGTGTCGACGAGGAACATGCGGCCCGGCTGCAGGCGACCCTTCTGCACGACCCGCTCGGGCGCGACGTCGAGCACGCCGACCTCGGACGCCATGATGACGAGGTCGTCGTCGGTGACCCAGAAGCGCGACGGTCGCAACCCGTTGCGGTCGAGCACGGCACCGATGACCGTGCCGTCGGTGAAGGCGATCGACGCCGGCCCGTCCCACGGCTCGATCAACGACGCGTGGTATCGATAGAACGCCTTCTTGGCCGCGCTCATCGACTCGTGGTTCTCCCACGCCTCGGGGATCATCATCAGCACTGCGTGAGGCAAGCCGTAACCGCCCATGTGCAACAGCTCGAGCGCTTCGTCGAACGTGGCCGAGTCGCTCGCACCGGGCGTGCAGATGGGGAAGATGCGCTCGAGATCACCCGGGAGCAACTCACTCGCCAGCAGCGCCTCGCGCGCCCGCATCCAGTTGCGGTTGCCCTGCACCGTGTTGATCTCGCCATTGTGAGCCACGTAACGGAAGGGATGGGCGAGCGGCCACGACGGGAAGGTGTTGGTCGAAAAGCGCGAGTGCACGAGCGTCAGCGCGGACTCGACGCGCTCGTCCATGAGGTCGGGGAAGAACTCCGGCAGCTGAGGCGTGGTGAGCATGCCCTTGTACACGAACGTGCGCGCCGAGAGGCTCGGGAAGTACACGCCGCTGTGGTCGGTGAGCGGGCCCAGCTCGTGTTCCATGCGCTTGCGCGCGAGGTACACCCGCCGTTCGAGCTCCATACCTTCGAGTCCGTCACCGGCCAGGAAGAGTTGGCGGAACGCGGGCTCCACCCGCGCCGCCGAGGCACCGATCATCGAGTCGTCGTGGGGCACGTCGCGCCAGCCGAGTACGCGTAGGCCTTCACTGGCCACGATCTTCTCGATGCGTCGCGCGACGTCACGGCCCGAGTCGCGATCGCGCGGCAGGAAGCCGATGCCCGTGGCGTAGTGCCCCTCACCCGGGAGATCGAAGGGGACCACGTCGCGTAGGAAGCGGTCGGGGATCTGCATCAGGAGCCCGGCGCCGTCGCCCGTGTTCACTTCGGCGCCCAGCGCGCCGCGGTGCTGCAGGTTGCAGAGTGCGCCGATGCCCATCTGGACGATCTCGTGGCTCCGCAGGCCCTTCATGTGCACCACGAAGTTGACGCCGCAGGCGTCGTGTTCGAAGCGAGGGTCATAGAGGCCCTGCGCGGGCTGCTGCCCCACGTGACGTGGATCTGCCATGTCGTTTCCAGAGCTTGGGCGTACGGGTCCCTCGTGGAGGGATCAGGACGCCGCCGGGACGACGTTGGCCAGGCGGCAGAGCGCTGCATCGTACACAGCCATCCGGGAGCCCCACCAGCCTGCCGGGAGGCGCTCGATTGCCCGTGCTCCCCCAGCCTTCGCGAGACGATCTAGCCTCGGCTCGTGCCCGACCAGGACGCCGTTGAGGAACACCCCACCCGGGGGGCTCGCGGCCTTCTCTCGTTCATCGACGCATCGCCGTCGCCATACCACGCTGTGCGGTCGGCAGCGGCTCGGTTGGTCGACGACGGCTTCGTCATCCTGGACGAGACCGACGCCTGGCTCACCGGTCCCGGCCGCTACGTGGTGGTGCGGGGCGGGAGTCTCGTGGCCTGGGAGTCCAAGCCCGCGAGCGACCCGCTGCGGGGATTCCGAATCATCGGGGCCCACACCGACAGCCCGAACCTACGGATCAAGCCCCGGCCCGACACCGGTGGCAGTGGTGCCCGCCAGCTCGGCGTGGAGGTGTACGGCGGGGTCCTGCTCAACAGCTGGCTCGACCGCGACCTGGGGCTGTCGGGTCGGGTGTCGGTGCGCGACGGCCGGCGCGCGACGACCCGTGAGTTCCGCGTCGATCGGCCGTTGCTGCGCGTCCCCCAGCTCGCGATCCATCTCGACCGGGGCGTCAACGACGGACTCAAGCTCAATCCGCAGCAACACCTCGTGCCGGTGTGGGGCCTCGGTTCGCCCGACGAGGGCGCGTTCCGACGCTTCCTCGCCAAGGAGATCGGCGTCACCGAGGATGCGGTGCTGTCGTGGGACGCGATGCTGCACGACCTCACCCCGTCGAGCCTGCTCGGTGTCGACGACGAGTTCGTCAGCGCGCCGCGCATCGACAACCTGGCGTCGTGTCATGCTGCCGTCGAGGCGTTGTCCGCCCAGCTCGGCGCGACCGACTGGGACGGCGAGCACGCCCGGCGTCGCGGTGATCTGCCTGTACGACCACGAGGAGATCGGCAGCCAATCGGCGACGGGCGCCGACGGGTCGCTCCTCGTGACCGTGCTCGAACGCATCGCCCACGCCGAGCGGGCTCGACCGCGACGGGTTCCACCGAGCGCTCGCCTCGTCGATGTGTGTCTCGGCCGACGGTGCCCATGCGACGCACCCCAACTATCCGGAGCGCCATGATCCTGCTCACCCCATTCACATCGGCGGTGGACCCGTGCTGAAGGTCAACGCCAACGTCCGCTACGCGACCGACGCCACGTCGGCCGCCGCCTTCGAGCTCGCCTGTGACACGGCCGGCGTTCCGCTGCAACGGTTCGTGTCCCGCGCCGACATGCCGTGCGGCTCCACCATCGGGCCGATGACCGCGGCCCGGCTCGGTGTGTCCACGGTCGACGTCGGCATCCCCCAACTCGCGATGCACTCCGCACGTGAGATGTGCGGCGCGACCGACCCTGCGATGTTGACGGCCGCGTTGGCCGCGTTCCTGGTCGCGCCATGAGCGTGCATCCGCTCGAACCACTGACCGGCGAAGAGATCACTCGGGCCGCGGGCATCTACCGCCGTTCGACCGGCGAGGACCACCCGCTGTTCTCGATGATCACGCTCGAGGAGCCCACTCGCGGCGATCTCGACGCCTACGCGACCGGTACCGCGATCGATCGCCGAGCACGCGCCGTCGCGGTGGCCGGTCCGTGCGCCTTGCGCCACTCGATCATCTCGCTCGACCGCGACGAGGTCGTGTCGACCCGCGTCTACGAGGACGCACGTCCCGCGCTGCTCTTCGACGAGGTGATCAGAGGCCGCGATCGCGGTCTACGAGGACCCGCGGTGGCAGCAGGCGATCAAGGCGCGCGGCATCGACGACCTCGACCGGGTGCAGATCGATCCGTGGCCCGCCGGCACCTTCGGGCTCGAACACGAAGCGGGGCGGCGGCTGACGCGCGTGATCTCGTATCTACGCGAGGACGCCGAGGACAACGGCTACGCCCGGCCGATCGAGGGCGTGATCGCCGACGTCGATCTGGCGACCGGTGAGGTCGTCGACTTCCAGGATCTGGGCATCGTGCCGTTGCCGCCCGGAACGGGCGAGCTACTACCCCGAGGACAACGGACCGCTGCGCGACGATCTCAAACCGATCGAGATCACCCAACCCGACGGCCCGAGCTTCACGGTCGACGGCAACTTCGTGCAGTGGCAGCGCTGGCAGTTCCGTGTGTCGCTCACGCCGATCGAAGGCCTCGTGCTGCACGAGATCGCGTACGACGATCCCGCGGCGGGGCGCGTGCGGCCGATCCTGCGCCGCGCCGCGCTGTCGGAGATGGTCGTGCCGTACGCGAGCACCGACCCGGCCCACCGTTGGAAGAACGCATTCGATGCCGGCGAGTGGGGCATGGGTCGCTTCGTCAACTCACTCGAGCTCGGTTGCGACTGCCTCGGCGAGATCCACTACTTCGACGTCGTGCGGTCGACCGAGCACGGTGACGCCGATCTGGTGAACAACGCGATCTGCATGCACGAGGAAGACTTCAGCATCCTCTGGAAGCACCAGGACCTCCACTCGTTCCGCACCGAGGTCCGGCGCCAGCGCCGCCTCGTCGTCAGCGCGATCTACACCGTCGGCAACTACGAGTACGGCTTCTACTGGTACTTCTACCTCGACGGCACGATCCAGCTCGAGGTGAAGCTGACCGGCATCGTGCAGACCCAAGCGTTCGCCCCGGCGGAGCAACCGTCGAACGCCAACGTGCTCGCACCGGGTCTGGCGGCGCCGCATCACCAGCATCTGTTCTGTGTGCGACTCGATCCGGCGATCGACGGGCCCGACAACACGGTGGTCGAGGTCGACGTCGAGACGATGCCACCCGGGCCCGACAACGAGTGGGCCAACGGCTTTCAGTCGGTGGCGCGTCCGCTCACCAGCGAACGAGAAGCGCGACGCGAGGTCGACCCCGCGCGCAGTCGTACGTGGCGCATCGTGAATCCTTCGTCGACCAACCGTTTGGGCAACCCCGTCTCGTACAAGTTGTTGCCGACGGCCACGCCCACGTTGCACGCGCACGAGCAGTCGGCGGTGTCGCGGCGTGCCGCGTTCGGCCGGCACAATCTGTGGGTGACGCCGTACCGACCCGACGAGCGGCGGGCCGCCGGCGAGCACCCCAACCAGAGCAACGGTGACGACGGCCTCGCGGTGTGGACCGAACAGGATCGTGGCATCGACGACACACCGATCGTGGTGTGGCACACGTTCGGTGTCACGCACTTGGTGCGACCCGAGGACTGGCCCGTCATGCCGGTTGAGTCGACGGGCTTCTCGTTGGTGCCGGTGGGGTTCTTCGACCGCAACCCTGCGCTCGACGTGCCGCCCTCCTCGTCACACTGCTGAGTCGCTCCTGGCCGCGTCGGTGACGACCGGGATGCCCCAGCCGGTGCCGCTGGCGACGGGCCACAGCACGGCGGCGTCGGTCGATTCCCGCCGGGCGTTCCACCACCACTGGCGGATGTACGTCAGCTTCGAGTCGAAGTCGCGGTCGGGAGCGAGCGGGCTGGCGGCCGGAGCCCACGAGCGCACCAGGCCTCGCGGTGTCTCGAAGACGACGATTCGTGTGAGCAGCACCGAGCCCTGGCGTACGTCGGTGACGTCGGTCCAGGGGACGAACCGCTTGCGGTTACGGCGGATGATCACGCCCTCGGCGGTGAGCTCCGCGCCCCGCCAACGGCCCGAGAGCCCGACCGAGAGCGCGAAGGCCGTTCCATAGGCTGCGAGCAGCACCGGGTTGGCGCCACCGATGCGCACGTTCAGCAGCGTCATGCACGCCCACGCGAACAGCACGAGCACGGCCTGGATGATGACCTGCCGAGATGTCAACCGGAAGCGGACCTGCACGACACCCAAGGTACCGAACCTTGCGCCCGCGGGGCTGAGTCAGCCCGCGTCGGGCCAGTGAGGCGCCTTCAGGACACGGGTCGCGAGCTTGCCGGTCGGTGCTCGCGGCAGTTGCTCGTGGAACTCGATCGAACGTGGCGCCTTGTACGACGCGACCCGCTCGCGGACGAACGCGATCAACGCCTCGGCGGTCGCGTCCGGATCGCTCACCCGTTCGGTCAGTTGGACCGCGGCTCGGACCGATTCACCCCACTCGTCGTCGGGTATGCCGAACACGGCCACGTCCGCCACCAAGGGGTGTTCGATCAACGCCGCTTCGACTTCGGCCGGATAGATGTTCACCCCGCCGGAGATGATCATGTTCGACACGCGGTCGGCGAGGTACACGTAGCCGTCGTCGTCCACTCGACCGATGTCGCCGATGGTGTACACGCCCGGGCCTCGAAAGGCCTGGCCGTCTTGGTCGGATCGTTGTGGTAGCTGAAGACCTCGTCGACGGCGGTGTTGCGACACCAGAGGAGACCGGTCTCCCCCGGCGGTAGTGGCTGCCCGGCGTCGTCGGTGGCGAACACCTCGTGGTTGGCGATGGCCCGACCGACGGTGCCGGGCCGGGCCGGACCAGTCGTCGGACCCGACGAGCGTCACCACGCCGCCCTCGCTCGCGCCCCAGTACTCCACCAACACCGGGCCCCACCACTCGATCATCTGTCGCTTCACCGTCGGCGCGATCGGCGCGGCGCCGTGCAACACCGTTGTGAGGGTCGACGGTGAGAACGACGCGCGCGTTCTCGTCGGAGAGCCGCAACAGCCGCACGAACATGGTCGGTACGAGATGCGTGTTGCGTACGTTGCGCTGCTCGATGAGCGAGAGCGTCTCGATCGCGTCGAAAGCCGGCATCACGATCATCGACGCGCCGTTCAACAGATCCATCACTGCGAATCCGAGCGGTGCGGCGTGGTACAGCGGTCCGGTGACGAGGTGCGGGCCCTGTCCGTCGAGACCGAGGATCGCCCCGGCTCGACGGAACGAGGCCACCTGCGTCGCGAGGTCGGACTGCCGCCCTCGCCGCACTCCCTTCGGACGACCAGTGGTGCCGGACGTGTAGAACATGTTGCCGCCGGGGACCGCCGTCGGATCCAGGGCCGTAGGCGGAAGGCCCGCCAGCACGTCGTCGAGCTCCCGGCCCGCTTCGATGACGCGGATCGGCTCCGCCGCCTCTCGAACCAGATCCACGAACTCGGGGTCGGCAAAGACCACCGCCGCGCCGGCGTCGGCGAGCACGTAGGCGATCTCCTCGCGTCGGGCATGCCAGTTCACGGGGGTGAGCCACAACCCCGCGGTCAGAGCCGCCAGCACCAGCTCGACGAACTCGAGACGGTTGCCCATGACCATCGCGATGTGGTCGCCGGGCTGCAGGCCCAGCTGATCGAACAACGCGCGCAGACGCGCCACCCGATCGTCGAGCTCCGACCACCGACGCGTGCGCGTGAGGTCGTCCACGGCGAGGGACTGGGGATCGACCGCGAGCAGCTCGGGCAAGCGTCGAAGGATGAGCAGGCACCGGGGCGGGACGCTACCGCCGGCGGGCTTAGGCTGACGAGGTGCGCCTTCCGACCCTCGCTGTCCTGTTGGGCATCGGGCTCGTGGGACTGAACGGCTGCAGTGGGAGTAGCTCGAACACGGTGAGCGACCCCGCGGCGGCGGCGCATCCCGGGGCAGGGTCGACGACTGCGCCGTTGACCAACGACACCGCGACACGGCCCGGCCCCGACTCGCGGGTCGTGCGCTTCGACGCGCCCGGGGATGTCTCGTGTACGGGCGACACCGCGAACATCACGGTCACCTACACCACCGTCGATCTGACCGCGGTGGCCTTCGTGGTCGACAACGGTCCCGTCGCCGGTGCTCCGGCGCCGCCGACCAGTGGCGAGTACTCGATCGCCCTGCCGTGCGACGGCAACGTGCACTCCATCCAGCTGGTCGGCAGCGGCCCGTCCGGACCGGCGTTCGCGTCGAAAGCGGTCGTGACGCGGTCCACGTAACGTGCGGTCGTGGACACTCGTGAGGCGCTCGCCGTGCTGGGCCTGGGTTCCGGCGCCGCCATGACGGAGGTGCGAGCGGCGTTCCGACGGCTCGTGCTCGAGCATCATCCCGACATCGCCGGCGCCAACGAGACCGCGCAAACGGCTCGCCTCACCGAGGCCTACGCCTTTCTGCGTCGGGTCGCCGACGAATCCGGCGGCGACACGATCACCGTCGCCCCGCCCGCAGCTGCCGCTCCCGCTCCCCCGGCCGCGGCTCCCACGGCCTACGAGGAGGCCGTCGCGGCCGAGCTGGCCGCGGGTGACACCTTGCTGTTGCATGCACCGATGGCGGAGTCGTTCGCGGTGCTGTTCGAGGCGGCCGGCCGCATCGGACACGTCGCCTACTTCGACCGCCAGCTCGGCATCCTCGAGACGATCGTGCGCTTCGAAGGCGGCCCGAGTTGCTCGTTGCTCATCACGCTCCAGGGTCGAGCGGGCGGTACCGAGGCGTTCTGCACCTTGGAGTCGATCGAGGCCGTGGCGACCCCGCCGATCCGGCCGGTCATCGAGGCGTTGCTGGACGCGTTGGCGGCTCGTGGTGACTGACGACCCCGCCCGCGTCGTCGGCCGGACCCCTGGGGGGCGTCGTGGTCGTCGACCTCACCCGTGTGCTCGCCGGCCCCTTCTGCACGATGATGCTGTCCGATCTAGGCGCTCGTGTGATCAAGATCGAGCGGCCGGGCACGGGTGACGACTCCCGCCACATCGGTCCGTTCGTCAACGGCGTGTCCGCCTACTTCGCGTCGCTCAACCGCGGCAAGGAATCGATCGCGCTCGATCTGCGCCTCGGTGACGATCGAGCCCGCTTCGATGCGTTGCTCGCGGAAGCGGATGTGGTCGTCGAGAACTTCCGTGGCGGGGCGTTCGAGCGTATGGGCTACGACTGGGACACCCTTCATGCGCGGTTCCCGAGGCTCATCTACGCGGCAGTGTCCGGGTTCGGTCATACCGGGCCCTACGCGAGCAGACCGGCCTACGACATGGTCGTGCAGGCAATGGGCGGTGTCATGAGCATCACGGGCCAGGAAGGTGGGCTCCCCGACGCGCGTGGGTACCTCGGTCGGTGACATCGTCGGCGGCCTGTTCACGGCCACCGGCATCGTGAGCGCGCTCTATCACCGCGCCCTCACGGGCGAGACCACCAAGGTCGATGTCTCGATGCTCGATTGCCAGGTCGCCACCCTCGAGAACGCGATCGCTCGGTACATGGCCACGGGCACGGCTCCCGGGCCGCTCGGCGCGCATCATCCGTCGATCGCGCCCTTCGGCGCGTTTCGCGCCGCCGATGGCTGGCTCGTGATCGCCGCGGGCAACGACGCGTTGTTCCGGCGGCTCTGCGAGGTCGTCGGGTCTGCCGACCTGGCCGACGACGAGCGGTTTGCCAGCAACCCGCTGCGCACCGACCATCGACTCGAGCTGCAGGCCGCCCTCGAGGAGGTGCTCGCCTCGGCGACCGTCGACGCGTGGCTGGCCCGGCTGGAAGCGGCCGACATCCCGTGCGGCCCCATCAACGACGTCGCCCAGGTGCTGGCCGACCCACAGGTGCGAGCGCGGAACATGGTCGTTACCGTCGACGACGATCGCCTCGACGGCTTCGCAGTGGCCGGCAATCCGATCAAGCTGTCGGCCTTCGCGGATCCCGCCCGACGCGGCCCGGTGCCGGATCTTCCCGCATGACCACAGCGCGCTATCCGCGACGCGCGTTCAGTGGTCGGCAAACATAGAGCCATGACGCTGGTGAGTAGGGCGTGGATGCTCGATGCTCAGGAGTTCCATCGTGAGCTCAACACCCTGCTCGCCGAGGCAGTCCCCACACACGACTTTCGAGCGCTGAGGGACCGCGCCGCATCGCTGTGGCGTGAGACCGACCCGATCGCCCGCACCTATCTCGAGGTGTTGCGCGTGACGCCTCCGGAGGTAGATCGATCTTCGACGGATCCGATCCGGCCCACCGACCTCGGGGATTGGTACCGGCTCCTGATGGCCGGGTACCTCACGCCGACCCGCGCCTTCCGGCTCCCCGACGTGATGAAACGGCGTTTGCCCGAGCTCGGGTGGTCGCCGGCCGAAGCTCGCCGCTTGGCCCACGGACGCGAGCTGCAGTCGCTCGCCGACACCTATGCCGACGCCGAGGCGATCGCGGCGTTGGTGCCGGACCTCACGCTGGCCGAACGCGGTTGGCTCACCCAGGACGACGTGGCCGGCGCGCTCGACCGCTTCCGCGACCTGGACGCCCGGACGTTCCGGCGGCGCCAGGACCTCGTCGTCGTGGTGGAGCAGGCCTACGAGGTGCTCGAGGCCGCGGCGACCAAGCCAGACCTCGTGTTGCTCATGCTCGCCGATTGACCCGCATCTCCCGATGCCGTCGGGAAACTTGACCGGACGGTCAAGTCTTGGTCTCATACGACCCATGACCGCCACCACCTCCGACCCGGCCCCATCGTCCGACGCCGGCAGCTACGACGCCCTCCTCGCCGAGCTGCACTCGTGGCTCGATCAGAACTGGGATGCCGACCTGACCGTCGGTGAGTGGTGGGAGCGGCTCGGGATGGCCGGCTGGTCGGCACCGACGTGGCCCGAGGAGTGGTACGGCCGTGGAGTGAGTCGCGACGAAGCCAACGTCATCAGTCGCGAGATCAGCAAGTTCGGCGCACTGAACGCGCCGTCGGGTCTGGGCCTGTTGCTCGCCGGGCCGACGATCGTCACGCACGGCACCGACGATCAACGCGCTCGATTCCTGCCCGACATCGTCACGGGCAAGAAGGCGTGGTGTCAGCTCTTCAGTGAGCCCGGTGCCGGTTCCGATCTCGCCGGGTCTACAGGCGAAGGCCTTGCGCGACGGCGACGAGTGGATCGTGAACGGCCAGAAGGTATGGACATCGGGCGCGCAAGGTGCCGACCTCGGCATGCTCCTGGCGCGCACGGATGCCGATGTGCCGAAGCATCGCGGCATCACTTACTTCGCGCTCGACATGGAACAGCCGGGTGTCGACATCAGGCCCCTGCGGGAGATGACCGGTCGGGCGTTGTTCAACGAGGTCTTCATGACCGACTGCCGCGTGGCCGACGCCGACGTGATCGGCGGTCTCAACAACGGCTGGGCCGTGGCCAACACCACGCTGGCCAACGAGCGGGCCGGGCTCGGCGCGGGAGGCGGCGGCGCTTTCGGCGGCGCGTTCCCGGGTGCGAAGGCCGGCTACCTCGAGCGACGTGCCGGTGACTTCACGCGACCCGATCGCGCGGCCGGCGTGATGACGGCCCGCGGCGCCACCTTCCTCATCGACATCGCCAAGGGCAACGGCGCGGTCAACGACCCGACGATCCGCCAGGACTTGATGCGCCTCTACACCATGAACGAGATCGCGCGGTACACGAACCTGCGTGCCAAGGCCGCCAAGGAGGCCGGCAAGGCCCCCGGACCGGCCGCCAACACGGCCAAGCTCTCGATGAGCCGCATCACCAAGCTGTCGCGCGACCTCGGGCCCCGCATCCTCGGCGCCGACGGTCAGCTCGCGGGCGACAGCGCTCCCCTCGGCGGCATGGTCACGGAGATGACCTTGTTCGCACCGGCGGTGTCGATCTACGGCGGCAGCGACGAGATCCAGAAGAACATCATCGGCGAACGGGTGCTCGGTCTGCCGTCCGAGCCACGGTTCGACAAGGATCTGCCCTTCAAGGACCTGAAGGTCGGTACCCAAGGGGCCTGATCTCCTGCTGTGCGGTAACGGGTTCGCACCTGTGGGGCCCGGACTGGCATCGTCTCGTCCATGCCGGTGATCGAGGTGAACGGCGTCGCGTACGCCCACCCGGGCGGCAGCGAGCTCTTCTCGGACGTGAGCTTTCGCGTGCCGAACGCTCGCCACGTCGCGCTCATCGGGCCGAACGGCGTCGGCAAGTCGACGATCCTGCAGGTGATCACCGGCGAGCTCGAGCCGATCGAGGGCTCGGTGCGACTCGACGGATCCATCCGTCGGATGCCCCAGTCCATCGGCGTGGCCGAGGACGCCACCACCACCGTGCGCGAGCTGTTGGGGCAGTTCGCCTCGCCCGCCATCGCCGACGGCGCGGCGCGGCTCGCGGCGGCCGAGGCGGCCAACGAGCGCGAGCACTCCGAGCGATCCGGCATCGCGCTGGCCGAGGCCGTGGGCAACTGGGGCGAAGTCGGCGGCTACACCGAGGAATCACGGTGGGACGCGTGCTGCCTGAACGTGCTGCGTCAGCCTCTCGATGAGGCGGGCGGTCGCCCGATCACCCAGCTGTCCGGCGGCGAGCGCAAGCGACTCGTGCTCGAATCGTTGCTGTCGTCGGAGATCGAGATGCTGTTGCTCGACGAGCCCGACAACTTCCTCGACCTCGCGGGCAAGCGGTGGCTCGAACGCACGATCAAGGCGTCGAACAAGACGATGCTCATCGTCACGCACGACCGCGAGTTCCTCGATGCCGTGGCCGACTCGGTCGTCACGCTCGAGGGGTTCGGTGCGTGGACCCACCCGGGTCGGTTCGCGCACCTACGACACGGCGCGCCGTGAGCGCCGCGTCGATCAGGCCGCGACGCTCGCACGTTGGGAGAACGAGGAACGTCGCCTCCGCCAGAACTACCGCATGATGAAGCAGCGCGCGGCGAGCAGTGATGCCAACGCCGGCCGCGCCAAAGCGGCCGAGTCACGATGGCAACGCTTCGTCGCCGCCGGGCCCCCGCCGCCACCGGTGGCCGAGCGCGTCGGTGCACATGAAGCTCGACGGGTTCGCGTACGGGTGAGCTCGTGCTGCGTACCCGAGCGCTCGAGATCGAGGGGCTCACCGAGCCGTTCGACGTGGAGATCTATCGAGGCGACCGGGTGGCCGTGCTCGGCCCGAACGGCAGCGGCAAGTCGCACTTCTTGCGCATGCTGGGCGGTGATCCGACCGTCGAGACCCACGGGGCATGGAAGTTCGGCGCCGCCGTCGAGGTCGGCTTGTTCCACCAGACCGACGAGGTCGGTTGGCTCAAGGGCCGCACTGGGCTCGAGGCCTTGGCGTCGCTCGACATCAACGAGCACGAGTCGATGGCAGCGCTGGCGCGCTACGGCCTCGAGGACGGCGCCCGTCGTCCGTACGAGACGCTGTCGGGCGGACAGAAGGCGCGCCTGCAGGTGCTCGGCCTCGAGCTGCGGGGAGTGAACGTGCTTGCTCCTCGACGAGCCCACCGACAACCTCGACATGTCGTCGGCCGAGTCGCTCGAAGAAGCGTTGCGCGACTTTCGCGGCACCGTCCTGTCGGTCACCCACGACCGATGGTTCATGCGTGCCTTCGATCGGTACCTCGTCTTCGATCACGACTGCTCGGTGAAGGAGATCGCCGATCTCGACAGCGCGCTCCACGTGATCACCGGCGATGCGTCGTACCCGCTGCGACGCTCGGCCGTGCGCGACCTCACCACCGCCACCGCCAAGTAACCGCCGGGTCAGGTACCGAAGCGAGCCAGCTCGTCGCCCAGCTGGTCGAGGCCGACCGGCCCCAGATCCAACGCGTAGGCGTGGAACGCCTTCAGGTCGAACGCGCTCCCCATCCTCATCTCGGCCTCGGTGCGACCCGCGAGCCAGACGCGTTCGCCCACCTTGTAGCTGATCGCCTGGCCGGGCCAGCCGAGGTAGCGCACGATCTCGCTCGCCATGAAGTCGAGGGGGAAGCGCGATCGTTCGTCGACGAACTCTTGACCGAGCTGTGGCGTCCAGCGTTCGCCGGGATGAAACGGTTGGGCGGTCGGTATGTCCAACTCCAGATGCATGCCGATGTCGACGATCACCCGTACCGCGCGCATGGCCTGCGCGCGGCAGGAAGCCCAAGCGGTACTCGGGTCGCTCGAAGAACCCCAACTCGTCCATGAGGCGTTCGGCGTACAACGCCCAGCCCTCGCCATGACCCGACACCCACGACCCGCGCTGGAAGCGGTCGAGCCGATCGCGCAAGAACCGCACCTGACCGACCTGCAGGTGATGGCCGGGAACACCCTCGTGGTAGGCGATCGACGCCTCACCCCACAACGGGAAGCGGGTCTTGCCCAAGGTCGGGTACCAGGTGCGACCGGGTCGGCTGAAGTCCTCGGACGGACCCGTGTAGTACATGGCGGCCGCGCCGCCGGCCGGCGCGATCATCGCCTCGACCCGCTTGACGGGCTCGGGGATGTCGAAGTGCACGCCGTCCATGGTGTCGATGGTCGAGTCCATCAACTGCTGGAGCCAGTCCCGGAGGTTCTCGGCGCCTTCGATCACGAGGTCGCTCTCGGTCTCGAGCCATTCGATCGTCGGCGCGATGTCGCCGTCGATGTCCGATGCGGGCGCACTCGCGGCGCATCTCCTCCTCGATCCGAAACAGCTCGTCCCATCCCCACTGGTAGGTGTCGTCGATGTCGATGTCGGCTCCGAGCGACGCCAACGCGAACAACCGATAGCGGTCCGCGCCGACGGCGTCGGTCTCGCCGGCGGCCGGGGCGTACGTGTCGCGCAACCACCTCGCCATCTCCGCATAGGCCTCGGATGCGCGGATCGACGCCTCGTCGAGCCGTGCTCGTAAGCGCGGGTGACAAGCCCTCGACGTTGTCCGAACTCGTACGAGCGTCTCGAAGAACGGCGCCGCGTCCCGTTCGCCACCCCACACCGCACACTGCTCCCGCGCCTCGAGTCGCCTGGCGTCGCGCCGACACGATCTCGCGCACACGGCCTTCGTCGAGGGCCATGCGCACGCCGACGAGCGCGTTCGGTACCCGTTCGATCCGCGCCGCGATCACCTCCCAGTCGTCGGCCGACTCGTGCGGCATCAGGTCGAACACCTGTCGAATGGATTGCACCGGGCTGGCGATGTTGCGGACCGGCCCGCAGGTGCTCGTTGGCGTCGGCCATCGCCAGTGACACGCCCAGGCGCTCGGTCATGAACGATCGCACTGCGGCGCTCGTCGTCGGTGCGGGCCTCGATCGACGCCAGCTGCACCAGTGTGTCTCGATCGAGCGCGATGCGATCCTCGACGCCGGAGGGCGAGTAGTCGGTCAGCTGGTCGTCGTGACCGGGCACGCCCAAACCCGTTGCTCTGATCGGGTCGAGTGCGCACGACCGCTCGATGTAGTCGTCCGCCAGTGCGGACACCGTCCCGGGCTCAGCCATCGGTTCCCACCTCCGGTCCTGGCGCGACGAGCCTCTCCACTGCCTCAGCGACCTCGCCCGCCGGTGGGCATGGCTGCGATCTCGGCCGCGAGCGCGACGGCCGCCGCCCTGAACCCTTCGGATACGCAGCAGCTGATCGAGCGCGACTTCGCAACGCCTCGTCCGTCGCCTCGTCTCCGAGCAGGGAGACGCCGGCGCCGGCACGCGCGACGTTCGACGCGTTGGCGAACTGGTCAGCACCGCGCGGCAAGCACAGCAGCGGTAGCCCGTGTGCCAGCGCGGCGAGCACGGTGCCGGATCCGGCGTGACACACCACGGCGCCACACCGAGGCAGCACCTCGGCTTGAGGCACGAAGCGTTCGACGGTCACGTTCGCCGGTACCGAACCCACGGCCTCGGGGTTCCCGGCCGATCCGACCGTCACGAGCACCTCGTCGGCGATCGCGGCGGCCGCGAGAACTGCCGCGCGGAAGTCGTCGTCGACCTGATTGAACACCGTGCCGAACGTGACGTACACCAGATCCCCGGACGAGAGCTCACCGGTCGCGGGTCGGCTCATCTGGATCCGGGGAATGTGCGCCATGTCGAGCGCGCCCAGCGCCGGCGGATAGATGTCGACGTAGAGACCGCGGTAGCTACCGGCGTACGCGTCGGGTTCGAGACCCGCATCTTGCCACAGCGCGGCGACCTGCTCTCCGGCTCGTCGCACCGACAGCTCCGGCACCACCTCGCCGAACCCATGGCAGACGGACGGGACGCCGCGAACGGCCGCGACCAACGGGGCGGCGAGCTCGGCGGCGTCGTGCACCACCACGTCGGGCTTCCATTGCTCAACCAGGCCCGTCACGGGCTCGACCATCGTCGGGGCCGCGAGCTCGCCGAAGAGCTTGCTGAACGTCGATGGCCCGCCGTTCCGCGGGTGGGAGCTCGAAGGCATCGGGGTACCGGCGGGCGAACTTCGGCCATGCGCTCCGCGACCGGCATCCCGGCGACGGTCATCGTCGATACCCGTCGCCTTCCACGACCTCCGCGTTGTCCGCTCCGGCTACCCAATGGAGATCGTGACCCCGGTCGCGAAGCTCGAGCGCCAACGGCAGCACCGGCAGCACATGCCCCAGCCCCGGAGTGGTCGTGACGAGCACTTTCATCGAGCGGAGAGTGTCCCACGACTCACGTTCGACCCTGCGCCGACCGACAGGAACACGATGCTCGAGCGACTCGGCCGTTTCGCGGCTCGGCACCGGTGGTGGTTCATCGCGGTGTGGATCGTGCTCGCCCTGTCCGTCGGCACCGTCTCCGAACGTTCTCAAGGCCGACACCACCGACAACTTCACCATCCCGGGCACCGAGTCGCAGACCGCCTTCGATCTGCTGGCCGCAGGACTTCCCACAGTTGTCGGGCACCGGCGGCACGCTCGTGTTCCAAGCGCAGTCGGGCAACATCACCGACCCTGCCAACGCCGCGGTCGTGAACCAGGTCGTACAGAACGTGAGCGGCATCTCCGGCGTCGAGCCGGTCGTTCCCGCCGAGGTCAACGTGCCGCCGATCCAGTTCGCGCAGTTGGCCGGCCGGGTGTCGACCACCGATCCGTCGATCGCGTACTTCGGCCTGCAGTTCACGGACAGCTCCGGCGAGCTGGCACGAACCGTCACCGACGAGCCGAACCTGTGGGACGAGCTCGAGCAAGCTCTGGCGCCCGCGCAGCAGGCGAACGTCAAGGCCGTGGTCGGCGGACCGGTGGCCGACATCTTCCAGGCACCGAGCTCACCACTTTCGGACCACGCCGACGACATCGGGCTCGCGCTGGCCGTCGTGGTGTTGTTGATCGCGCTCGGCGCCGTCGTGGCCATGTTCGTGCCCATCGGCGTTGCGCTGTTCGGCGTGGGTGTGGCCGCGTCGCTCACGATCCTGCTCGAGCACCGTTTCGAGATCGGTCTCGTGGCGCCGGTTGTCGGCATGATGCTCGGGCTCGGCGTGGGGATCGACTACTCGCTGTTCATCCTCAGCCGTTACCGGCAAGGTCTGCTCGAGGGCCGAGATCCCGAACACGCGGTCGGCCGCGCCATGGCGACGTCGGGTTCCGCCGTTCTCTTCGCCGCCATCACCGTCTGCCTGGCCATGGTGGCCCTAGGGCTCATGGGCGTCCCCTACGTGCGCACGCTCGGACTGATCGCCGCCCTCTATGTCGTGACCGTGGCCGCAGCCGCGCTGACGTTCCTCCCGGCTCTGCTCGGAGCGCTCGGCACACGCGTGAACAAGGGCAAGATGCCGTGGCACCGGCGCACGGCCGAGGACGCCGACGCGTCGCGCACGCTCTCGGCGCGCTGGGCGCACGAGATCGCGCGCCGCCCGTGGTTGTTCGCTCCGCTCAGCCTCTTCGTCCTGCTCCTGCTCGCGTCCCCGCTCCTGAAGATCCAGACGGGCTTCCCGGACGACGGATCGGCACCGACCGATACGCCTCAACGCCAGGCGTACGACCTCGTCGAGCACAGGCTTCGGCCCGGGTGCGAACGGCACGCTGCTGATCGTCGCCGAGCTCCCGTCGTCGCTGGCGACCAACACCCAGCAACTCACCCAGAGCTTGCAGTCGGTCCAGCAGTCGCTCGAGAAGGTCGACGGCGTCGCGACGGTCACCTCGATCACCAACACACCAACCAACTCTCTGGCCGTGTTCCTCGTGCAACCGACGACTGGCCCGGACGACGACGCCACGACCGCGTTGGTCAGGACGCTCCGCACCTCCGCCATCCCCGCTGCAGTGCAGGGCACCGGCGTATCGGTCGACGACGTGTTCGTCGGTGGTCAGACCGCCGTGCTTGATCGATCTGACGCAGCGCATCAACGAGCGCATGTTCCTGATCATCGGCACCGTGCTCGCGGGATCGTTCGTGTTGCTGATGATGGTGTTCCGCTCGCTGTTCGTGCCGTTCAAGGCCGCGGTCATGAACCTGCTCTCGATCGGCGCGGCGTATGGCGTGCTGGTCGCGGTGTTCAACTGGGGTTGGGCCAAAGGCGCCATCGGTCTGCACGAGACCGTCACCATCGCGCCCTTCGTGCCCGTGATGATGTTCGCGATCCTGTTCGGGCTCTCGATGGACTACGAGGTCTTCCTCCTCAGCCGCATCCGCGAGGAGTACCTCCGCTCCGGCGACAGCCACAACAGTGTCGTGGTCGGCCTCTCGAACACCGCTCGGGTGATCACCGCCGCCGCCTCGATCATGATCGCGGTCTTCCTCGCCTACGTGACGAACCCTTCGCCCACGCTGAAGACGATCGCCCTCGGACTGGCGGTGGCGGTGTTCGTCGACGCGACGATCGTCCGCATGGTCCTGGTGCCATCGACGATGGAGTTGGCCGGTAGGGCGAACTGGTGGCTACCGCGGTGGCTCGACCGCATCCTGCCGAACCTGCACGTCGACGAGCCCGAGCCCGACGAGGTGGCAAACGACGAGCCGACGATCCGCGAGCCCGTCGGCGCCGGCGCAAGTCGTTAGGCGAAGAACTTCTCCAACCGGTCTTCCGGCGGGCGGGCGATGATCGCGGCCGGGCCTCGCACGACGACCGGACGCTGCATCAACTCGGGATGCTCGACCAACAGGTCGACCACGGCCTTCTTCGTCGGTGTAGCCGTCGGCGTCCAGAGCCGAGCTCGCCGAAGCGCTTGTCGTGGCGCACCAAATCGGCCGGCGGATCCTCGAGGTTCTTCACCAACGTGTCGAGCGTGCCCCGACTCGGTGGCGCTCTTCAGGTATGCCACCACATCGTGGTCGATGCCCTGCTCCTCGAGCCACGCGAGCGCTCGGCGGGAGTTGCTGCAGTTCGGGTTGTGGTAGATCACGACGTCAGCCATCGACCGGGAGCTTAGGCACGGCTGCGTTGGTGGCGAGCCCTCCACACCGCGGCCGCCACGCACACGCCGCCGTAGACCAGCACGACACCCCAGAACAGCCGGCTCGTCGGGTCTTCGACGTAGATCGCGAAGCCTCGACCCAACGCGACCGCGAGCGGCAGCGTCAGCAGCACCTGCCGCACCGGTTGGTAACCGATCACGTCGAGGTGCTCGAGCACGAACTCGACGACCGACGGCAAGGGCAACAGCACGAGCAGCCAGGCGTCGAGCCGCGCCGGGCCACGGACCGACCAGCGACCACACCATCACCGCGAACGCCAACGGGTACAACGCGAGACAGCGACGGCACACATGCCGATCACCGATCCGAACGCACCGGTCGTACTGCTCGGGAAAGTGATGCGACAACCAAATCGGCGTCAACGTCCTCGGGTCACCAGTAGGCATCGGGTCCATCGTACGACCCGGCCCTTCCCACTTCGTGCACTACATTCCCTCCGTAGTGTCCCGTGCGCTGCGATGGCCCCCTCCGCTGGATCTTGCTGAGCTGCACCGCCGATGGGTCGAACTGTGCGAGCGCTTTGGAGCGCCGACCCATCGCGTCCACGCAACGTGGCAAGACGTCGAGGGCGCCTATCGTGCACCAGAGCGCCGCTACCACACCTTCGAACACGTGGGCGAAGTCCTCACGCTGATCAACATCATCCTCGACGGAGCACCGGTGCCCCCCGCCGTGGAGCTGGCGGCCTGGTTGCACGATCTCGTGTACGACACAACGAGAACCGACAGCGAAGCCGAGAGCGCCCGCTGGGCCGAGGAGCTCCTGCCACCGCTCGGCATCGACGATGAGATCGTCACGGAGACCTGCGGACTGATCGCGATGACGATCGGGCACGATCCCCATGACGGCGACCATCACGCGCTGGTGCTCTCCGATGCCGACCTCGCGATTCTCGGTGCTCCACCTCGCCGATACGAGCGCTACGCGGCCGACCTGCGTTGGGAGTACGCCAATCTCGGCGAAGCCGGCGTGGCGCGACGGCCGTCGGGACGTCCTCGAGTCACTGCTCGCCCGACAGAGCCTGTACCACCACGACGGTGCTACGAGGGTGGGAGGCGCACGCGCGGCGAAACATGTCGGTTCTGAACTCGCCCGGTTGCGCTGACGACGAGCGCGACCGCCGTAGCCCTGCGGCTCGCAGGCGGCGCACGACACGCGACCGTCGACCTCCACGGCACCGAGGGAGACCGCCATGATCCGTAGGTCCTCGTGTATGTCGTAGTGATCGCCTTGAAAGGCGCGGCGGGGAATCCCGAGCTGCCCGGCGAACTCGTGGAGCTCGTCGTAGCTGGCGTCGCTGACCAGGTGCGCCCATCGGCGACCGCGCCACGGCCAGATCGCACCATCGACGAGGATCGCCATGGGGCGGAGGGTAGCGGCGGTAAGGTCCGCCGTGGCCGGTTCGCATTCCGGTGCATCTCGATCGTCGGAAGGAGAAGCCACCATGTCGATTCCCGCACGGCGCATCTCGCGTGTCGTCATCGCCGGTGAGTGGTACGAGGTCGCGTCTCGGCAGCTTCGAGATCGTCGAGATGGAGTTCACCGAGGACGACGGAACGCCGCTCCACGGACCGATCGACGCCAAGGCGTACCGGTTCACGACGTCGAATCGCGACAACTACTACGGGCCGCTCTCCGCGATCGAGCTCTTCAAGCTCGCAGATCTGTAGACGGCCTCAGCCCGCAGCCGTGAGGCGAGGCACCCGTTGGCGCACCTCGGCCAGGATCTCCTCGGCGCCGTCGACCTCGTGTTTGCGCATCAGCACACGACCAGCAACGACGGTGGTGTCGACCACCGCACCCGTGGCGGCATAGACGAGGTTCGCCGCCAGGTCGCCTGGTTCCATCTCGGGCTGGTCGGTGGATACGACCAGGAAGTCAGCGGGCGCCCCGACCTCGATGGCGTTGCCCGCCGAGCAGCGCCGACCGTTGGCCCGTGGCGATGGCGACTACCTCGGACGCCGGAAGGGTCGACGGGTCGTCGCTCGCGAACTTCTGCGCCAACGCCAACACCTTCATGTCCTGGAACAGATCGAGGCTGTTGTTCGACGCCGCGCCGTCGGTGCCGAGCCCGATGGCGATCCCCGCCGCAACCGCCTCGCGATACGGGAACTGGCGACCGACGGCCAGCTTCATGTTCGACACGGGGTTCGTCACCACGGTTGCCCCTCGAGTCGGCGACCAGTGCCAGCTCATCGGGCTCGAGCCAACAGCCGTGCGCCAGCACCGACCGCGGTCCGAGGAGCCCGCACCGATCGATCAGTTCGGCCGGTCGCAAACCGTGCGCGGCGACGCAGTCGTCGACCTCTCCACGGGTCTCGGCCAGGTGGATGTGCACGCCGAGGTCGCGCTCGGCCACCGTACGCCCGATCCATTCGAGCGACGTCGGGCTCACCGTGTACACCGAGTGCGGGCCCAGGAACGGTTCGATCCGATCGCCGAACTCGGCGACCCGATCCAACGACTCGATCGCGTCGTCCTTCAGAGCTCCCAGTCCGGCGGCGTCACCCTGGTCGATGAGTGGCGAGCAGATCACGCCACGAAGCCCGGCGTCTTCGACGGCACGGGCCGCTTCGGGAGCGTGCCAGTACATGTCGAACAGCTTCGTCGTTCCCGAACGGATCATCTCCAGACACGCGAGCCGCGTACCCCAGTACACGTCGTCGGCTTGCAGTCGACCTTCTGCGGGCCAGATACGGGTCTGGAGCCAAGTCATCAAGGGCAGGTCGTCACCGAAGCTGCGGAACAGGGTCATCGCGGCATGGGTGTGCCCGTTCACCAAGCCGGGAAGCAGCGTGCCGCCGCGGCCGTCGATCACCTCGTCGCCTTGGCGCGGTACGACATCGGGCCCGACGGCCTCGATCGTCGCGCCGGCGCGCAACCCGACGCTCACACCGTCGAGCGTCACGTTCGTAACGGTCAGTGTCATGCCACTCTCATTCGTCGTCAGCGCTCACTCACATTCACGACTCGGTTGCCAGCTGTCGAACGACCCGTCGTAGATCGGACACGAGTTGGTCACGGTTGCTCGACACACCCAACTCGAACTCGTCCAGGGTCAACCCCACATCATCGAGACCATTCGCCATGTTGTCGATCATGCACACGGCCGCGTACGCGAGACCGCATTCCTTGGCGAGAACGCACTCGGTCGCCACGGTCATCCCCACGATGTCGCCGACGGTCGCCAGGAACCGGATCTCCGCCGGCGTCTCGAATCGCGGGCCGGTGGTCTGCACGTACGTCCCGCCATCGAGGATCGGCGTCGACGACCCGTCGCGCCATGCGTCGCGGACTCGCGCCCGCCATGCAACGTCGAATCCAGGGATCGTGTGCCCGCGAGTGTCGTCGTATCGCGAGGGCGTGGCCCACGGAGCGAAGAAGTCGTCGGGTAGTACCACCGTGCCCACTGGCCAATCACGACGCAGACTCCCCGTCGACGCAACGGCCAGCACACGCTCGCACCCGAGCTGCTCGAGCGCAGCCAGGTTGGCGCCGTGGTTCACCCGATGCGCGGGCCGGGAGTGATCCGCTCCGTGCCGCCCGAGCACCACCAGCGGGCCGCTGTCGCGCACGGTGACCGGCTCGCCGCCCGGACGCACGTCGTGATCGTCCCCGTCGGGGGCGAGGTCGTCGACGGAAACACCACTGCCGGCGATGACTGCGAGTCGGCCGGTTCCCACGGCCTGAACTCTGGCACACCGTCCGGGAACACCGCTGCGACCAGCCGGTAGGGTCTCGTCATGCCGAGCGCCGACACGACCGTCATCCCCACCGACCTGTCCGTCGACGAGATCAACCTGAGTGACACCGCGGTGTGGACCGGGCCCGAACGCGAGGCCGTGTTCGCGAAGCTCCGCGCCGAACGTCCCGTCTCCAAACAGGTCGGCCTGCCCTTCTTCGACATCGAACTGGCCGATCCCCAGATGCTGGCCGAGGCCGAAGCCCAAGGCATGCTCTCGCCCGACCAATTGGAATGGTGGGCGGTCACCGATCACGAGCACGTCATGACGGTGAGCCGGCATCCGGACTTGTTCGCGTCGGGTCGCGGTGGCACGAACATCGGCGACATCCCCCAAGAGATCGCCGAGTTCCTCGGTTCGATGATCAACATGGATGCGCCGCAGCACACGAAGTTGCGGATGGTCGTGAACCGCGGCTTCACGCCCCGCCAGGTCGCCAAGATCGAGCAGTCCGTGCGAGACCGCGCCGCCGAGATCGTCGACCGCATCAGCGACAAGGGTGAGGTGAACTTCGTCGAGGAGGTGGCTTCGGCCCTGCCGCTGCAGGTCATCTGCGACATGATGGGGATTCCCCCCGAGGACGAGCGGCAGATCTTCGAGTGGACGAACACCATCCTCGGCGTCGGCGACCCCGAGTACGTCAGCTCGATGGAAGATCTCATGGGAGCCGGGTTCGGCCTGTTCCAGTACGGGCTGCAACTGGCCGAGGAACGGCTGTCGAACCCGCTCGACGACATCACGAGCACGCTGATGCACGCTGAAGTCGACGGTCAGCGCCTCACCGCGAGCGAGCTGGGCTCCTTCTTCGTGTTGCTCGTCGTCGCCGGGAACGAGACCACACGCACGGCCGTCAGTCACGGCCTGTACGAGCTGACCCGTCACCCCGACCAGAAACAAGCGTGGATCGACGACATCGAGGGCGTCTCCCCCACGGCCGTCGAGGAGATCGTCCGGTGGGCGACCCCGGTCATCCACTTCCGGCGCACGGCCACCGCGGACACTGAGCTCGGCGGTCAGCAGATACGCGAAGGCGACAAGGTCGTGATGTTCTACAACTCGGCCAACCGCGACGAGAAGGTCTTCGCCGACCCTTTCCGCTTCGACCTCAAACGAGATCCGAACGAGCACGTCGGTTTCGGCGCGGGCGGTCCCCACTTCTGCCTCGGCGCCAATCTCGCCCGCCGCGAGATCCGGGTGATGTTCGAAGAGCTGCTGACGCGGTTGCCCGACATCGAGGCGTCGAGTGAGCCGGCCATGCTGCAATCGGCGTTCATCCACGGCATCAAGCGCATGAACGCGACCTTCACCCCTCGTTGAGCGGTACGTCTAACCAGAGAACTGTGCGACGAGGGGCTGCGCCTCGGTCTTCTGCAGATCGAGCACGCTCGCACCGCCACGGGTCGCGGGGGTGACCGGCAACGTGACCGACTCGGGGTTGAAGCCGCCGCGCAGATGCCAGCCCGAGCCCCAGAGCATCGAAGTACGTCATCTTGTTGTCGATCCGCATGCCGCCGCTCATCGCCGTGGCCACGCTCATGAGGCTCAGCGGGTTCTTGGTGTCGGTCACCTTGCCCATGAGGGCTTGAAGGAACGCACGCTGACGTTGCACGCGACCGAGGTCGGCCGTGCCGTCGACCTGCCAGCTCCCGTCGATCAGCTGCTCGTAGTAGCGCGACCGCACGTACGCCAAGGCCTGCGTGCCGTCGAGATGCGTGGGTCCGGCGTTGGGGACGTCGAGGCCCGAATGCGTGTCCCGCGCGGGATACGGGAAGTCGATCGTGATGCCACCGACGGCATCGACCAACTTGGCGAAGCTGACGAAGTTGATCTCCATGTAGTGCTGTACCGGGATGCCCAAGGCCTCGACCGCTTGTATGAGCGCGGTCGGTCCGGACTGATAGGTCGCGTTGATCCGCCCCATCTCGCCGGTTGCGGGGTTCTTGACCCACAGGTCGCGCGGGATCGACAGCAGGTAGCTCTTCGATCCTTCGATCCGCAGCACCATGATCGTGTCGGTGCGCTCGCCGCTGACGGTGTCACCGAGGAACGCTCCCGAGTTGGGTGAGCTGTTCGAGATTCCCTGGCGCGAATCGGACCCGACGATCAAGTAGTTGGTGCCCTTGCCGCCGCCCGCCGACAGAGCGCTGCCCACGTTCACCCGTTCGATGCGGCTGAACTGCCACCAGCCGAAGAAGAAGAGCCCGGCCACGAGCACGCTGAACGCGACCGAGCACGACCAACGCGATGCGCGCGATGCGGCGGCCGAGGCTGCGCTTCGGCTTCGGGGTCTTGGGCGGCGGCGGCGACCGCCGCGGGCGCGGCCGGCGGACTCGGTGGTGGACCAGCGGGTGGCGGCCGGCGCCCGGTCGGGCCGACGGGTGGAGGTGGTGCCGGTGCGCTCGGCGGCGGGGCGGTACCCGGTTGGCGGCCCACGTGCTCGGGGCCGATCACGACGTGGCGGCGCTCCGTGCCTTTCGCAGGCGCCGGTTCGGGTCGGGGCGGCGACGGCGCGACCTGCGCTTGCGTCGGCTTGACCCGCGGCGACGAATCGGCGCCGGTTCTTGTCCCACACGACCGGCGCATCTCCCATCGACGGGACGTCGTCGAAGATCGATCGGCCGTCGTCGCTCACGAGGCACCCCACGCGATGAGATGGCGATCGGTGATGCGCTCGACGTCGAGCGCGAGCCCGGCCGCGGCGACCTGTTGGCGTACCTCGTCGACCTGATACGCGGCGCGAAGCGACGCGCGGAAGTCTCGGGCCAACACCGGCGGCGCGTCGGGCCATGTACTGGTCGACCATGAGCGTCGACCGTGTCATCGTCGGCCGGCCGGCAGAGGTCCATGACGAGTATCGGTGCGCCGTCGACCGTGGCGCGAGACAGCGTGTGCCAGAGCACGGCGGGATCGGCCAGATGGTGCAGCACGCTGTTCGAGATGCCGACGTCGTAGGAGGCGGTGTCGAGAGCGTCGTCCGGCAGGTGGCGTTGTTCGAGCCGGACCCGATCGTCCAGGCCTTCGTCGGTGCACGCGACGACGACCGAACGCGAGCATCGCCTCGGCCCCGTCGACGCCATCGACGTGCGCCTGGGGATGGGCGTGCGCGAACCGAACCGTCACGTCCGCGGGACCACAACCGAGGTCGATCGCACGGAAGGGCTTGCTCTGCCACTGCGGGAAGCGCGCCACGAACTCGTCGACGAACCGCTGGTGGGACTCGGTGAAGTCGGCCTCGCTGTAGGCCTGGGCCTGCTGCGTGTCGTCCATGAGCTCGGGCTCGGGGATGCGGGTCCTCAACTGCACCGGATCAGGCTAGAGGCCCCCCGCACCGGGCCACCGGCACTGGGCCCGCGACTACCGTCACGCCTCGTGCCGTCGAGCAGCTTCCGCGGGTGGCCCGCCGGGGCCCTGGCGTTCTACCGCGGGCTCGAGGCCGACAACTCCAAGGCCTACTGGACCGCTCACAAGGCGATCTACGACGACGAAGTGCGGCGCCCGATGACCGAGCTGTGCGCCGAGCTCGAAGGTACGTACGGAGCGTTCCACATGTTCCGGCCGAACCGCGACGTGCGCTTCAGTCGCGACAAGTCCCCGTACAAGACGGCGATCGGTGCGGTCACCGAAGGCCGGGGCGGCGAGGCGTACTACGTCCAAGCTGTCGGCCGAGGGGCTGTTCGCCGCGTCCGGCTACTACCACATGGCTTCGGACCAACTGGTGCGATTCCGTGACGCCGTGGATGACAACCGCGCCGGCCGTGCGCTCGAGCGCGCGCTGGCCGACGTGAGGAACGAGGGCTTTCAAGTCTCGGGGCAGGCACTGAAGACCGCACCACGCGGGTTCGCTCGTGATCATCCGCGGGTCGAGTTGTTGCGCCACAAGGGAGTGACGGTGGGGCGCAGCTATCCCCCGGCGCGCTGGCTGAGCACGCGCGCCTGTCTCACGCGCATCACCGACGTGTGGTCGGCGGCCGCCACGGTCAACCGTTGGCTGAACCGCCATGTGGGCCCGAGCACCGAGCCGCCGCCCGACGCGCTCTGAACCGAGCGCGCTACGCGGCGGCGCCGTCGCCGGCCAGATCGTCGGTGACGTAGGCGTGGACTGCGATGCTGCGGACGCCGGTGACCTCGCCCACACCTGCCACCTCGACGGAGCCCGCGTCCGTGGTCTCGACCCAGTGCGGCAGCTCACGATGCAGCGAGTGGGCCAGGATCTCGCCGGGCTCGGCGGCATCGCAAAGACGGGCCGCCAGGTTGGCGGGCCGACCCACGTAGTCGTCGCCCTCGAAGAGCAGCACGGTCCCCGACGCCACACCGGCATGGGTGTCGAGGCCGTCGGTCTGCGACCGCAGCACCAGCTCGGCCACCGTGGCCACGAGGGGGCCTTCCTCGACTCCCACGAGCATGGCGCCGTCACCGAGCCACTTCGCCACCCGCACACCGCGGCGGGCCGCGATGTCGCGAACCAGGCTGCGGAAACGGGTGAGCAGTGCGATGGCCGCATGGTCGCCGTGCTTGTCGCAGAACTCGGTGAAGCCGGTGATGTCGACGAAGGCGAACGTCCGGGTGACGGCGATGGGCTCGCCCGTGCGCTCGCTCGGCACCGGGGCTTCCACGCCGGTGCCAGTGGCCGCCGCCGTGATTCGATGCTCGTCCATGCAGTGCTCCTGACCTCGACCGTTCACGGTACCCAGCAACGGTTGTGAGCAGGTGCATGGTATTTCGAGCTTCACCTCACGTTCACCGAGACGTCCGTCACGGCCCTCGCTGAATGGGCTGCTAGGCAGAGGGGATGGCAAGACCGAAGCAGCCGGCGAACGCGACCGCCGAGACCGATGGCACGGGGCCGTACGCGGGTTTCGAGGGGAGGGTCGGGCGCACCTTCGCCGGCTCGGAGGGATGGTGGCCGGCCCGGGCGACCGCACCAGAAGGGCGCCCCGAACATCATCGTGATGATCGTGGACGACCTCGGCTACAGCGATATCGGCTGTTACGGCTCGGAGATCGACACCCCGAACCTCGACGCGTTGGCGGCGGGGGGCCTGCAGTTCACCAACTTCCACTCGACGCCGATGTGCTCACCCACACGCGCCGCGCTGCTCACCGGGTTGAACGCACACGCGGCCGGCGTCGGCAGCGTGCCTCACAGCGATTCGGGCTTTCCCGGTTATGCGATGGAGCTGGCCGAGAATGCGGCCACGGTCGCCGAGACCCTGCGCGACAACGGTTGGTCGACCATGGCGGTCGGCAAGTGGCACCTCACCAAGGACGCCGAGCAGAACGCGGCCGGCAACAAGCGCTCGTGGCCGTGCCAGCGAGGGTTCGAGCGCTACTACGGCGTACTCGACGCCTTCACCAACCTGCACCACCCGCACCGCATCGTCGAGGACAACCATCAGGTCGAAGTCGACCAGTACCCCGACGGCTACTTCTTCACCGACGACATCACCGACCGTGCCATCTCGATGATCCGCGAGACGAAGGCCGCGGACCCGTCCAAGCCGTTCTTCCTGTACTTCGCTCACGCGGCGGTCCACGCACCGCTGCACGCCAAGGCCGAGGACATCGCCAAGTACCGCGGCCGGTACGAAGCGGGCTGGGACGCGATCCGGGCCGAACGGTTCGCCCGTCAGAAGGAGCTGGGCGTGATGGAGCCGGGCGTCGAATTGGCGCCCGCGCAACACGCGAGCCCGGCAACGACGTGCGGGCGTGGGCCGAGCTGTCGGCCTCGGAGCAGAAGCTGTTCGCCCGCCACATGGAGGTCTTCGCCGGCGCGGTCGACAACATCGATCAGAACCTCGGGCGGCTCTTGACCGCGCTCGACGAGATCGGTGAGCGCGACAACACCCTCATCCTGTTCATGTCCGACAACGGTGCCTCGCGTGAAGGCGAGGAGGTCGGCACCTCGGCGTACTACGTGCACCTGCTCCAGGGCGACGACGTCGAAGCCGACCTGGCCCGACTCGACGACATCGGCGGACCGAAGACGACGCCGCACTATCCGCGCGGTTGGGCGATGGTGGGTTGCTCACCGTTCCGCCTCTACAAGCTCAACACGCATGCCGGCGGGCACTCGGTGCCGTTCCTCGTGTCGTGGCCCGGCCACGTCGACGAGGCCGACGCGCTGCGGCGCAGCTACGTCCACGTCACCGACATCTTGCCGACGCTGCTCGATGTGACGGGGTTGGAACCGCCGACACACCGTCACGGCCTCGCGGTCAAACCGCTCGTCGGTACGACGTTTGCGCCGATGCTCGCCGACGCCGCCGCGCCCAGCGCGCACGTCGAGCAGCACTACGAGAACCTCGGTCACCGCGGCTACTACCGCGACGGCTGGGAGGTGGTGACGCTGCATCAGCCGCTCACGCCGTTCTCACCCGAAGAATGGGAGCTGTACCACTTGGCGACGGATCCGACCGAGCTGCGCAACCTCGCGCTCGACGAGCCCGATCGCCTCCAGGAGCTCGCCGATCTGTGGGAGCAGGCCGCCTGGGCCAACCAGGTGTACCCCCTCGACGAAGGCAGCAGCATCAAGTACCTCGTGCGTCCGCCGTGGGCCGCCGTGTTCGGCGAGCCCGTCACCATCGTCCCCGGCACACCGACGATGGAGCGTTGGCGATCCGTGCAGCTGATCTGGTTCCGCGCCATCCGGATCACGGCGTCGATCGACTTCGCCGCGGGCGACCGCGGCTACCTGTTCGCCCACGGCGATCAAGGTTCGGGCTACGGCACGTACGTGCTCGACGACGAGCTGGTGTTCGTGCACAACGACGGCCGCGGCCACATGCGGCGCGAGTCGGCCGGCGCCTTGGCTCCGGGGACGCAAGAGGTCGTGGCCGACTTCGCCGCGCCGGGCAAGAACGTGTGGGATGTGACGTTGTCCGTCGACGGCGAAGAGCGCGCCGTCGTCCGCGCCGTCCCGATGTTGTACGGCATGGCGCCGTTCGAAGGCATCGACGTCGGCATCGATCGCCGCTCGCCCGTCGACTGGGACATCTACGAACGCTTCGGCCCGTTCGCCTACAGCGGGGTGTTGCGCAACGTGCGGTTCGTGCCGGGCGAGCCCGCCGCCGATTCGCCCCAGAACATGATCGACATCATCCGGGACATGGGCGCCCGCTTCGAGTGACCCCCATCCCAGTTCGGGATGGGGGTGAGGGTCAGGGCAGGACGGTTGCGGTGTCTTGGCCCGAGCGCAGCACCGACCCGGGCAGGGCACCCGTGGGCGCGTTGTCGGCCACGGTCTCGACCCCGTTCACCAGGACGCGCACCACACCGTGGGCGCCGGCCGTGAGGCGGGGTGTATCCCCGGGCAAGTCGTGCACCAGCGTGGCGTTCTCGGAACCGATCGATCGTCGGGTCGAACACCACGATGTCGGCGTGGTAGCCCTCCTCGAGCCGGCCGCGTTCGCGCAAGCCGAACAGCTGTGCGGGCTCGTCGGTCAGCATCTGCACGGCCCGTTCGAGCGACGCCAGCTTCCGACCGCGGAGGCAGTCGCCGATGAAGCGAGTGGTGTACGGAGCGCCGCACATGCGATCGAGGTGCGCGCCGGCGTCCGAACCGCCGAGCATGGCGCGGTCATCGGCCCACACGTCCTTCCGCATGGCCCACGACGCTGGATCGTTGTCCGGGGGCATCGGCCACAACACCGTGCGCAGATCGTCGTTGATCACGATCTCGAGGAGGGTGTCGAACGGGTCCTGGCCTCGCTCCGCCGCGACGTCGGCGACAACGCGGCCGTTGAGGCCCTCGTTCGCGGCGCGAGTAAGTGTCACCGATGACGTAGCGGGCGAAGTCGGCCAACCGGCGGAAGACCCCGGCCTCCTCGCTGTCGGCCCGGCTCAGCATCTGCGCGCGCACAGCCGGGTCGCGGAGCTGTTCGATGCGCTCGGGCACGGGTAGGCCGAGGATCTCGCCCCATCCCGGCAGCATGTTCAGGGCGCAGTAGTTGAGGAAGCTCATGTTCATGGGCACGAGCACCGGCATCGTGAGCGCCACGATGCGACCGCCGGCCTCGATGGCGCGACTCGACGCTTCGAGCTGGCGCGGCACCCGCTCGGGCACACGCGAGTCGACGGTGAGCACGTTCCAGTTGATCGGTCGCTCGGCGGCGACGGACATGTCGACGAGCAAGTCGATCTCGTCGTCGGCGAATTGATCGAGGCAGCCGTCGACGATGCCCTCGAGCGTGGTGCCCTCGTGCTCGCCGGTGGCCCGACACAGCGCGAGAACCTCATCGCGACTCGACCAGCGGGACGGGACCGGCTCGCCGTCACCATCGGAATGGGTCTTGGAGAGCGTGGTCGAGAACCCGAGGCCGCCGGCGGAGATCGAGTCGTGTAGAAGCTCCACCATGGCGTCGAGCTGGGCCGGCTCGGCTTCGTTGCCGACCGATGCCTCGCCCATCACATAGCGACGCAACGCACAATGGCCGACCAAGAAGCCGGCGTTCACGCCGAGGTTCCCTTCCAGCCGCTGCAGGTAGTCGGCAAAGGTTTCCCATCCCCAGTCGACGCCGTTCTCGAGCGCGGGAAGCGGCATGCCTTCGACCTTGGCCATCATCCGGCGGATGTAGTCGGCGTCGCGCGCCTTGATCGGCGCCAGCGTGAAGCCGCAGTTGCCCCCGATGATGGTCGTGACACCGTGCACGTTCGACGGTGAGGCGGTCGGATCCCAGAACAGCTGGGCGTCGTAATGCGTGTGCGGGTCGACGAACCCTGGTGTGACGACCAGCCCACTGGCGTCGAACACCGTGGTGGCGTCCTCGTCGATGTCGCCGATGGCGACGATGCGGCCATCGCGCACACCTACGTCGGCGATACGACCGGGCGCTCCCGTGCCGTCGACCACCGTTCCGCCCTTGATCAGATAATCCAGCATTGCTCCTCCGAGCCCAGATCTGACGCCTCGTCAGGTCAGATGGTCAGGTTAGCGGGACCGGCCCCGGACTAACAGATGTCGGCCCAGCGGTCGGCACCCCACGCACGAAAGGCGAACAGTTGTGTGAGCCCGGCTTGGTCGATCGTCGGGTTGCCGTCGTAGCTACCGATCCCACCGTCCACGAACAGCCCGGTCCGGCGATGGCGGGCCTGGGTCCAGACCCGCTCGAGGTACTCATCCATCATTGCGAGCAAGGTCGGACTCGGCGCGACGGCGAGCAAGGCGAGCAGATTGCGAAAGAAGATGGCGTTGAACACCGGTGGCTGTCGCCACCAACCATCGTCGCGACCGAAATGTGCGGCCGCGCTCGTGGCGGTACGAGTGGCCCGCGCGATCCAGGCCGTGTCGCCCGTGATCCGACCCAACAGCACACTCGCACCGATAGGCGTTCCCTGGTTGTAGCTCCAGACAGTGGGCTCGACCACGCCGTCGGCGCCCACGTTGTCGCGGTAGAGCCCGTCATCGGTCCGTAGGGCCTGGTCGAGGAAGGTCATCTGGCGCTGCGCGAAGTCGAGGTAGCGGGCTTCGCCGGTGGCAAGGTGCAGCCGCAACGCAACTTGCGCGGTGGGCCCGGTCGAGCAGGTGTTGCGGCTCCGATTGCCTTCCACCCACAGCACACCGCCCGCGGGGTCCTCACCGGTCGCGAGGAACCCGAACAAGGCCGCCGCGGCCGCGACGTGGGTCGCCTCACCGGTCAGACCAGCCAACTGCAACAGATCGAGAGCGATCCACGCGTTGTCGTCGTAATAGCGGTTGCGATCACCCGGAAACGCGCCAAAGCCGTCGCCGGAGCGATAGCGCTCGAGGCCACGCAGCATCCCCGGCACGATCTCGTCCTCGACGGCACCCAAACCGAGCATCGCCGCCGCGGCCGCGATCGCTTGACCGAAGGGCCAGACCGCCGAGATCGGTGCCCCCCGCCTCGGGCCGTCCTTGGCGAGCACTCGGTCGCCGCCGGTGCGCACGAGGCCGCGTGCTTCCAGCGTTCTCCACGCCGCTTCCGCCCGCTCGGCGGCCACGAGCGCGGGGCTGTCGGTCACTCCTCGTACACCGGCTTGCGCTTCTCCCGCCACGCGGCGATGGCCTCGTCGAGATTGCCTGTGTAGCCGGCCAACAGTTGGTTGCGGTTCTCGAAGTCGATCGCGGCCTGCAAGCTGCTGATCTCGATGTTGGCCCAGATGCACTGCTTCGTCATCTGTAGGCCGAACGGGCTCAGCTCGCACATCTGCTCCGCCGTCTCGATGGCATAGGTGACGAGCTCGTCATCTGGAACGACCCGCGACACGAGGCCCATACGCAAAGCGTCGGATGAATCGAACCGTCGTCCGGTCAACAGGATCTCCGCCGCGTTCGCGGTGCCGATCGAGCGCGGCAGAAGGTACGTGATCCCGAGTTCACTCCCGGTCAGCCCGTTGGTGATGCCCGCATTGGCGAAGTACGCGGACTCCCCGGCGAAACGGATGTCGGCGCCGAGTGCGAGACAGAGACCACCACCGATGGCCGGGCCGTTGATGGCTGCAACAACGGGCTGGGGCAATGCGCGCAACGCCGGTACGACACCACCCATGTACGACATCGACCGCATGGCGAGACGCGAGAAGCCGAGCCCTTCGACGTTCGGTGGCATGCCGCGATCGTGGAGGTCGAGCCCGGAGCAGAAGCCGCGGCCGGCGCCGGTGAGAACGACGACCCAGGTGTCGTTGTCGGCCGCTACCTCCTCGATCGCCTCGTACAGCGCCTCGACGAGGCCGAACGACATCGAGTTGAGCCGATCCGGCTTGTTGAGCGTCACCCGCGTGATGTGTGCGCTGGGCTTGTCGACTACGACGAGCTTGTCCCCCACCAGGTCCTCCTCAGGTCGGCTGCAGTCTCGCGCATGCCGCGTCCGTGGCTGACCCGTCGCTACCTACTGATCGCGGCTCACTCGGGCACGCGGGTGCGCAGGTCGATCAAGGCCTTGCGCAGTATGCGCGAGAGGTACGACTGGCTCACCCCGACCCGTTCCGCGATCTCGGGCTGCGTCATGTTCTCGAAGAAGCGCATGTACACGATCGAGCGCTCGCGCTCCGGTAGCCCGTCTATCAACTCACGAACGATCATCTTGCGGTCGACCTGGTTGAACCCCGGGTCCGCCTCGGCAAGTACCCGATCACCTCGCGTGGTGCTGTCGTCGTCCTGACCCGGCGACTGATCGAGGCTGGCGGCTTGGTGCGCGACGCCCGCCTCGAGAGCCTCGAGGACGTGGTCCTCGCTCACGTCGAGCGTCGACGCGAGCTCCGCAACCGTTGGTGAGCGCCCCAGCTGCTGAGCCAGGTCCTCCTCGGCTCGGCGGAGCTCGAGATGAAGTTCCTGCGCTCGGCGGGGCGGTCGGACCGACCAGGTGCGGTCGCGGAAGTACCGCTTCAGCTCGCCTTCGATCGTGCGGCTGGCGAACGTCGAGAACGCCACGCCGACGTCGGGATCGAAGCGCTCGACCGCGTGGATGATGGCGATCAGCGCGAGTTGGCGAAGATCGTCGCTCGCCACCCCGCGGCGGGAATAGCGCTTGACGAAGTAGTCGGCGAGGTCGCGGTGCTCCTCGACCAGCCGGTTCCGCAGCGCTCGGTCACCCGTGGACCGGTACTCGACGAAGAGCCTCGTCGTGGCCGCAGTCCGTTTCTGGGCCGAGACGGTGTCGGGCTTCACTGATCGGGTGGCAGCGGGCGTCAAACCGAAGCGTCCTGACGATGCTTGACCAGCCGGAAGGCTCGGCCGCCCTCCACGCTGAGCACCTCGTGCTCGTCCGCCGTCATCTCGAGCAGTTCACGAGCCACCGCATGGATCTCGATGGGCTGATCGGCGCCGCAGTTCGAGCGGCCCTCGATGAAGAGCTTGTCACCCACGATGCCGTAGTGGAGATCGAGCTCGTGGCGGTTGTGCTCGTCGGTGCCACAGCTTTCGATCAGGATCGCGCAGGCTTCGTCGACGGCGATGCGCACGTCCTCGATGCCCTGCAACGTGAAGCCAAGATCGCTCGCGATGCCCGCGGCGGTGAGACGGGCCAGGCGCAAGTACCGCGACCGGGCTGGAATGGTGAGCCGTACGGACGGCTCTTGTTCGTCATTCATCGGTCACCTCCGCAGTGTTCGGGTCGTACGCCATCGTCAGCCACGGGTTTCGATGTGTTCGATCAGGCCCGTGATGTCGAGCAATCGGCGTGTGGTCTGGCTCGGTGAGCGCAACACCAGGTGGCCGTTGCGCTCGGCCGCGTCCTTGTGCGCGCTGATGATCACGCGCAGGCCCGAGGAGTCGATGAAGCTGAGCCCGGCCAGATCCAGCACGAGATCCACTCGACCGGCGTCGAAGACGCGATCGATCTCGGTACGCAGACTGGGAGCGGTATGAGGGTCGAGCTCACCACGAAGGACGAAGACCGTGTCCCCACCTTCGTCCTCGATCTCGATGATCAGGGGCTCTTCCAATTCCGGCGGCACGTCGTCGACTCTATCCACGGCTCCTCCACGCCCTCCGGCCGGCACCATGCCGGCGACTCCTGGGCCGAGCGATCCGCAGGCCGGGGACAGGACCCGCGCGGAGATCTCCTGGCTTCTACCCACCCACATGCGGGACCAGCACCCACGAGCCGGAAAAACTGGCACCGGAAGGTCTGGCCGGTCGCAGGACGGGGAAGGACCTTGGCACCACACCGGGACGCGGGCACGGGACGTTGTCCCCGCTCCACACCACCCGTGGGCGTCGACGGTTTCGACCGAGACGCTCACGACTCGCCTCGACGTTTCGTGCCTGCGCCCGGTTGGTTTCTCTTCTCGCTTGCTCGCGCTCGCTTGTCCTTAGGAGCCGAATTCGCACGCGAGCCAATCGCGGGTGATCTCGCCGGGACGGTACGTCGCCTCGGGTCGCTTGAGCACCACGCCGGGCAACTCCTTCGCCATGGCCGCGTCGAGCACCGCACGCACATCACCCCGATGAGCTGTCGGTGTCTGCCACGCCGGACCGTGCAGCGCGATTTCGTCCAACAGCGCCCGGCGGGCTGTCCACGGCAGCTGTGTCACCGGATGGCCCTCGACCCAGAGCAGGTCGAAGGCCAGGAAGGCCACGGGATGTTTCTGGGCGAGCCGCCGCCACGTGCTCGCGCTGGCGTCGACCAGGCGCTCGGCGAGGCCGTCCACTTGCCCCGTCGGACGCCCGTCGCCGTCGACTTCGGCGATCACGCCGTCGAGCACGGTCTCGAGGGAGCCAGTCGCTCGCCCCATTCGGCGAACGTCGGGCAAGGCCCCGGTTATCTCTCGGCCATCCGCGGCGAACACGCGGACGTCGCCCGGTTCGCACACCACGAGAACGCGCTCACCGCGCCACAGCAGTTCGACGACCCAGTTGTCGGCATCCAGTGATTGGTCGAGTGCGGCCCGGGTGACGGTCGCGGCACGCATCGGACTTTGACCGACGGGAACCATTAGCCGGCTTATGTCTTCGGGTGCATCCATACGGTGGATCATCCAATCGCGGCCCCGGGTCGCGAACATGGCGTACTTCCCGCCCACCTTGGCTCCGTGGAGCACAACGATGAGCTTGCGGTCCTCCCACTTCTCCACCTCGTAGGTGCCGCGATCCCACACGAACATGTTGCCGGCGCCATAACTGCCATCCGGGATGTGGCCCTCGAAATCGAGATACTCGAGCGGGTGATCCTCCGTGTGCACCGCGAGCCGGTTGACCTTCGGAGTCCAGGGGACACCTCTCGGCAGGGCCCAGGACGCGAGCACGCCCTCGTGTTCGAGACGCAGGTCCCAATGCAGCCGGGTCGCGTCGTGTTGCTGGATGACGAATCGTTGCGATGGCGTCTCGCCCAACGGTTCGCCCGCCGGCTCCGGGGTCGCGTCGAAGTCCCGCATGGCGCGGTAGCGGGCCAGCCGTCGGTGGGCGTCGTCGCTCGCCATGGCCAACAGCCTGGCAGCCGTCCGGGATCTGTGTTCTGACCTGCGGTCTGTCTGGGTTGGGAGCCGGGTAAGTGCCGGGGCATTCGGCCTGACCACGCAGGCACCGCACAGGAGGAGCGTCGGATGTCGTACCAAGTGACCAAGGCAGTCCGAGGCCGGCCGTCCGGTTTCGGTCGACCACTCGGCGGCGGGTCCCCGTCTGCTGATGACGGGCCCACGTACGACGAGCTCTACGAGGAGGCCCGGGAGCGCGGCCTGAAGGGCCGCTCGAAGATGAGCAAGACCGAGTTGGAGCGGGCGCTCGGTCGCTGAGATCCGGGCTGAGGATCGCCGGGTTCGGGGTTTCATCTCGCGGCCACGCGACGTGAGGCTCACCCACTCATAGCGGTTGTCGGGCCTCCGAACGGCCCGACCTACCTGGGTGTACCCCTTGGCAACCCCCGCGCGTCGAGCGCGACACTCAAGAGGTCCGCGTTCGACGCCGACGTTCATCGACGTGACCCGATCGATCCGCCTTGCCCTCGCTGTTGTCCTGGCCGCGACCGCGGTCCTGGTCAGCGGCGCTTCGGCACCGGTCGGAGCGGACGCCGGCAACCCCATCCAGCCGGACAACCGGCCCACCACGATCGCCGGCGCGACGAATGGCGCCATCCCCGACAGCGAGCTGCTGCAGGTCTCACCCGACTGTCTGGCCTACTACCAGGCCGCGGCCAGCCTCGGCAGCCTTCTCGCCGCCGCGCACCAAGACGGCATCCAGCTCGCGCCGGCCGAGTGTTACCGGGACTACGCCGGTCAAGTGAAAGCGCGCGAAGACTGGTGCGCCAAGGGCGCATGCGACATGGCCGCGGTGCCGGGCACGTCGAATCACGGGTGGGGCAAGGCCGTCGATTTCCGGGATCAGAACGGCGAGATCACGTTCGACAGTGCGAGCTACGCGTGGCTCAAGGGCCACGCCGGTTGGTTCGGCTGGAATCACCCCGGCGTGATGGAACCGGGTGGATCCGTGCCCGAGCCATGGCATTGGGAGTGGGTCGGTGACGGCGGGCGCATGTTCCCGGGCCAAGCCTTCGGTTTCGGCGCCGGCTTCGGCATCGCTCTGGGCGGCGACCCGGTTGGGCACTTCGACGGCGTGAGTCAGACCGCGCTCAGCGGATGGTTCGGGACGACCACCGTCGCGGGATGGGCCATCGATCCCGACACGACGAGCTCGACGGATGTGCACATCTATGTCGACGGGGTTGGCACCGCAGCGCTCGAGGCGAACAAGGCTCGGCCTGACGTCGCCGGGGTGTTCGCCGGCTACGACGCGTCACCCCACGGCTTCTCCGCCACCATCCCGGTGATCTACGGCAAGCGGCAGATCTGCGCGTACGGGATCAACACCGTGGGGGCCGGTGACAACGTCCTGTTGAACTGCACCACGGCCACGATCGGACAAGACCCGACGGGGTCCTTCGACTCGGCGAGCCTGTCGACCGGCATAACCCTGCGGGGCTGGGCGCTCGATGCCGACTCGACCGGCGACATCGACGTACACGCGTACGTCAACGGAACGTTCGCGGGCGCGGTCACCGCCCACGCCAGCCGACCCGACGTCGACGGCGTCTTCCCCGGCAACGGCAGCACGCACGGCTTCGATATGACGGTGCCCGCGCAACAGGGTGCACAGAATGTCTGCCTGTACGCCATCAACACCGGTCCTGGGACGAACACCCTGATCGGGTGCAAGACGCTCACCGCGAACCGCGTGCCGTTCGGCTTCCTCGACTCCGTCCAGGCCGCGCCCGGCGGTGTGACCGTGAGCGGATGGTCGATCGATCCCGACACCACCGCGGCGATCGATGTCCACACCTACATCGACGGCATCGGGGCCGGCGGTACCAGCGCGGGGTTGTCGCGACCCGACCTACTTGGTCCGTTCCCGCTCTACGGCGCCAACCACGGGTTCACCGCGACGTACGCGGCGGGGCCCGGAGTGCACAACGTCTGCAGCTACGGGATCAACGTGGGTGCCGGCACGAACGTGTTGTTGGGCTGCCGCACCATCGCGCTGTAGGACCGGGCGCTCAGCCGAGCCCCAACCGCTGCAGTTGATCGCGGGGCGCGTCGATCTCGCGGAGGGCATCGGCGAGTTGATCGGCGTACGCCATCTCGGTGCTGTCACCCACGAGGTTGCGAGCCTCTCGCGGGTCGTCATCCACGAGGAAGAGCTTGTCGCCGTCGAACTCGGTGTAGGCCCAGAACGGTAGGAAGTCGCCGGGCTGGAACGGTTGGCGGATGACCGGGATCGTGGAGCCGGGCATGCGGTCGAGCGAGGCTCGGTCGTCGGGCGGCGGCATGTGGATCTCGTGTTCGCCGTGGACCGGCATGGTCGACCATCGGTTCGACCACATCGACAGGGGCGCGTTCTCACCGCTCGGAGCACGGATGTACTTGGCTGCCGGCGTGAGCAGATGTAGTTCGCGACCCCAGACACCCGACAATGCGTGTTCGCGTATCGATGTCGTCGTACCGTCGATCAACGGTCGTAACGACGTGCCGTGCACCACATGGCCGGCGTCGACGCCGAACAGGTCGAGCAGTGTGGCGTGCACGTCGACCGCGGTCGTCAGGGCGTCGCACGGGCCGGATTGCTGCCCGGGCCACGCCACGAGCAGTGGAATGCGGCCCAGCGGTTCGTAGATCGGTACACCCGGTTTGCCCCAGATGTCCTTCTCGCCGAGGTAGTGCCCGTGATCGGTGCAGAGAATGACGACCGTGTCGTCCCAGAGCCCGTTGCGATCGATGGCGTCGAGCACGCGTCCGAACCAATGGTCGATCATCGTGAGCTTGGCGCCGTAGCAGGCGCGCACCTGCCGGGCCATGCGCTCGTCGAGAACGCCCTTCTCGATGCCGCCGTTGACGTACGGCGGCCAGATCAGATGGGGCTCGTCCCACTCGTCGTCGTAGAGCGAGGCATAGGGCTCGGGAGTGTCGAACGGCTCATGCGGGTCGAACTCGTCGACGAACAGCAAGAAGCGGTCGTGCGCGCCGGCGTTGTCGTCGAGCCAGCGAGCGGCGGCGGCCATCGTGCGCGGCCCTGGGAAGTCGTCCTCGCCGCGGAACCACCCGCGCGAGTTGTCATACGGCATGTGACCGCGCCGGAAGCTCGGCGCGCCCATCCAGCTCGGATCGGCCCGCGTCTTCCAATGGTCGCTCTCGTGGCCCCGCACGTAGTCCCAGCCGGAGAAATCACAGTGGTAGTTCTCGCCGCCGGTCTCGAACAGATGAGGATGGTCGCTGATCAACTGGGTCACGACGCCGGCGCGGCGAAGCGGTGCCGTGATCGGCTCCTCCCACAGCTCGATCGAACCCCATGGTTTCCATGGGAAGTCGAGCGCGCCGCACAACAGATCGTGCCGGGCCGGCATGCACGGCAGCGATCCGGAGTAGTGGCGGGTGAATCGACGGCACCGATCGGCGAAGCGATCGAGGTTCGGCGTGGCGAACTCCGTCCCGCCGTAGCTGCCGAGCATGTGGCGATTCAGGCTGTCGAGCAGGACGACGATCGCGTTCGACGGTGACCGCTCGACATCGTCCACAGGTTGTCGACGCTACTGGGACGACGCCGCGGGTGCGAGACGTCCGCGGCGGCCGGACTCGACCTGTGCGCGCACGGCGGGAAGGGTGCGCCACGCGCCGCGAAAGGCTCGCCGGTGAAGCACCACGGCATCGACCATGGTGACGGCGGTGACGGTGACATCGCTCACCTCGAGCCGAGCCAACACGTAGGCGCCGACCGCTTGCCCCGGGCCCACTTCGCCGAGCGGCGCACCGAACTGCGAGACCTCGGCCCGGCCGTCACAGAGGTAGGTGACCTGTGTGGGCTCGCGACCTTCGCGAAGCAGGACTGTGCCCGGCGCTAGGCACACGCGCTCGGCATGACGGGCATAGGCCCGGCGCTGACGGCGGCTGACCTCCACGAAGAGCGGGTGATCGTCGAGGGTGTGGCGCACACTTTGTCGGCCCATGTCGAACCCCCAGAGTCGAACTCAGGCTAGTGGTCCGACACAGCGCGCAGGGCGGGCCGACCCTCATCGTCGAGTCCTGGGCTGTCGAGATCGTCGGTCTCGAGCTCGACGACGGTGTCCAGCAGCGGGTCGAGGCCGCGCTCCTCTCGGAGGGCGTCGACGCGATCGAGGTGCTTCTGCAACTGGCGGCGGCGAACGCCCGCGAGGTCGTCGTAGGCCTTCTGCGTGCTCTCGAACCGGCGCCCGAGCAAGTCGACGGCATCGGAGAACTTGCCCCACTGCGTCCCGAAGCCGGCCAAGCACTCGAGGATCTGATCGCTCGTGCGTTCGACGAGGAACGCGTCGACCGACTGACGAATGACGGCGAGCACCGAGAACAACGTGAAGGGTGAGCACAACACGACGTTTTGTGACAGCGCCACGTCGACGAGCTGCGTGTCGTGCTCGTGGATGAAGCTGTAGATGCCTTCGTTGGGGATGAAGAGCAACACCGAATCGAGCGTCTCGTCGGCTTCGGCGTAGGAACGCGTGGAGATCTCCTTCACCCGCTGGCGCACGTCCTTCAGGAACGCCTTGGTGAACGTGGAGCGCTCCGCATCGCTCGATGCCTCGCGGACCCGCAGGTAGTTGTCGAGCGGGAACTTGACGTCCATGTGCAACGTGCGGCCGTGTGGGAGCAGGAAGGTGAAGTCGGGAATGCCCCCGCCGACGATGGCCGTCTGCTTGCGGTAGTTGACGCCCTCGACGAAGCCTGCGGTTCGCAGCACGTCTTCGGCCAGGCGTTCGCCCCACTGGCCGCGGCTCTTGCTCGAAGCCAGTGCCTCCTTCAGGGTTTGTGTCGTTTGGTTGAGCGACGTGCTCGCTTGCACTGCCTGTTGCAAACCGCGTTCGAGCCGACCCTGTTGATCCGCACGATCGCGCTGGAGTTGCTCGACCAGCTGGCGTACCTGCTGGAGCTCGCCCGACACCGAGTCGAACTGCTTCTCCATGGCGCGGTTGCGCAGGTCGAGCTGTTGGGAGGCCGCCGTTGAATGGTCGGCGAACTTCTCGCCTGCGACCGCCAAGACCGTGTCGACCGCGCTCTGAACGGTGCGCTCACGCTCGAGGGCGAAGGCTTGCTGTGCGGCCTCCAGCGCCGCGGCCCGGTCGGCGGCGCGCTCGTCGACCGCGGCCCGTCGCTCGGCTCGAATGAACGAGAGCCCGGCGAGCCCCGCTGCTGCCACGGCGACGAGACCGACGATCACGCCGATGAACACCACGATGATGACCATGCGACCACCTTAAGAAGGTGGTGTGACACCGACGGGGATGGCACCGCGCCCCGTCCCCCAAAGCGGCAGGTCAGCGACGGTACAAGATCGGATTCATCTCGCTGTCGACGGGCGCGCCGGGGGGCCGGTCACCCAGCCACACGAGGCGATCGAACTCCTGGTAAGGGTTGGTCGGCTCTTGAACGACGGCGCCGTCGGCCACGTAGATGACGGTCATGACGGGCCGAGCCACGTCGGTCGGGTTCGCGCCGGCGCGATGCAACGTCCACCCGGCGTGGAAGGTTGCGTCACCGGCTCGCAGTGCGCCGTGGGTGTCGAGCACCACGCCCGACTCGTCGACGTACTCCTGCAGCGCGATCTCGGACTCGTCGGAGATCGAGAAGTCGCACAGCGCTCCGAGCGCATGTGTGCCCGATCCGAACGTCATGGAACCGACGACCTCGGGCACGTCGACGAGAGGCATCCACATGGTGACCGTCTGGCCCGCGGCTAGCGGCCAGTAGAACTGATCTTGATGCCAAGGCGTGGCGCCACCGTGCGCCTCCTTGATCAACGCCTGGTCGTGGTAGAGACGGACACCGTCGACTCCAAGGAGCTCGGCCGCTGTGGCCGCGAAGCGTCGCGCGAACACGAACTGCTCGATCAGCGCGTCCTCCCGCCACAGGTTTCCCGTCTGCAGGAAGGCCTGGCCGTAGGTGTCGCGTTCCTCGATCGGCCGTGTCTCGATCGTCAGGCGCGCCGCCGCGGCCTCGATGGCCGGCCGGAACCGCTCGACCTCGTCCGGGCGGGCCAGACCACGCAGGACGGTGTGGCCCTTGGCTCGGAACTCGTCGACCGCGCCGAGCGGGACGGGTCGCACATCGTGGAGATAGGGCCTCGCCTCGCGTGTGTCACTCCCGGTCGAGGCCATCGTCGGACGGTACCGAGCTGCCCGCGGAGGGTCAATCAGCGGGCGGAAGGCCCGCGGCCCCGGCCCGCACCGGGGCGATGCCACAATCCTCGCCCCGACCGAGGCACTGCGTGACGAGCGCATCGAGCGCGTCGGGCTCCCATGCGTTGATGAAGTCGGCGTGTCCGGTGAGTACTCCACCGGACGCGAGATGGAGACCCGCGGGGTCACCGACGAAGTCGTAGGCCACGTCCATCACCAGCTCCGGTAGCACCACGGGATGATCGGCCGGGCAACGATCCGATTCCGGGTACGAAACGTGTGAACGATGGTCGGCACTGTCCAGGTGCTCACCGTCCCAGCACGAGGGGAACGTCACGCGCAAGGCCAGTGGCGCGTCGCGCGTGCACGTCACCGGTGCCGACGAAAGAAGCGGAGATGCACCGCAATGCCAGCCCACGACCTCGGTCGGCTGCGGTTCGGTCGCGGCCATGTCGCCGGCCACCATGACCAACCCGAAGGGAAACGGGTGCACGCCTGCCTCTTGGGTGGTCGCCGTCGACCCCCGGTAGTAGGCGAACAGGCGACCCGGTTCGACGGGCCGATCCCCGTCGTAGAGCGTCGGCACCCAGTACGCGGCGGTGTCGGCGGTATGCGTCTGGCAGGTGCTCGCCGTACCGAGCAACGACGCGGCGGTGCTCGAGGCATCGGTGGTCTCGCTGCCGAAGAAGTCGTGCATGTGCGCGGCGCCGGGGTGGCCCGGGTGGACGATGGGATCATCCGCCGCGCGGTGACTCCATGTGCACTCGACCACGAACTCCTGCGCGGTCGGGGCGGACGCGTCGACGGTGACCGGCCTCGACCTCGTCGTCAAGCCGACGACGCCGGCCCCGACCATGAGCGCCGTCAACAGAACGATCGCGGCGACAAAAGGACGGTGAGCCATGGCGCGTGTGACCGTACTGTGCGGTGATGCTGCGACCGGCCCGCCCCGACGACGGTCCGGCCATCGCCGAGGTCTATCTCCGTTCCTTCCACGAGACACTTCCCCACATCCGGCTGGCGCACACCGACGAGGAAGCCCGCGAGCATTTCTCGACGGTCGTCACCAATGACCTCGCGACGTGGGTGGCGGTCGAGGGCGACGTCATCGTCGGTTTCCTCGCCCTGAACGGCGACCACGTCGACCACCTCTATCTGTTGCCCGACGCGACGGGCCGGGGCATCGGCGCCGAGCTGATCGGCGTGGCCCGACGCGAGCGGCCGGACGGTCTGCGGTTGTATGCCTTCCAGGCCAACGCCGGAGCCTGTCGTTTCTACGAGCGCCACGGCTTCACGGTGATCGACGTCGACGACGAGGGTGCACGCAACGAGGAGGGCGAGCCGGACGTGTACTACGGGTGGTCGCCGCACCGCGAGCCCTGAGCTCAGCCGGCGGGCACGGCCGAGGCCGCCGCCGCCTCGAGCTCTTCGACCTCGGGCAGCTTGAACTGCAACGCTCGGGCCGCCTCGTCGGCCTGCAACGCCGTCATCACCCGTTCCCACTGCTCGGGTGTGGGCCGCGGCAGACGATAGATCTCCATCGCGACCGCTGGGAGATCCAGTCGGTAGTCGTGGCCTGTCGCCCGGAACACCCCGGCCACTTGGTTGGTGGCGTTCGCAGTGTCGACGATGGTCTGCAGCGCAGTGATCACGGGCGTGAAGCGTTGGCGCGGCGGAACGGTCGGTGGGCGCGGATCCTCGAGCCACGCCGGGCGGCGTACGAACAGATCGAGGTTGATCTTGCGGATCGGGTCGTTGTGATGACTGAGCAACACGACGCGCACGCGGTCGCGCTCGTGGTCGGCCGCGGCTCGCAGCGCTAGCACGGACGGCACCTCGCGGACGATGCCGTCGCGCGCGGCATCGCTCGCCAACGCGTCGTGGAGCCAGCCGCTGTAGAACGGCGTTCCGACCCACAACGCTTGGTCGACACCCAGGTGGTCGTGCCCCTCGACGCCCCGATGCAAGAACGCGTTCTGGCCCGCCCACGCGCCGAGACTCTCGCCGTGGACGACCACGCGAGGCCGTGGTGCGGTCGATGGCCGTCGGGCCAAGGCATCGCGAATTCCTTCGAGCAGGAGCCGGTGGTGATGGCCGCCGACGCCCGTGCGGTGCAGGCACAACAACGACGGCAGGCGCTCGTACTGCACCGCCACCGCCGTGGTCCTCACGTCGGCGCTGTTCGGTTTGTGGCACGTGCTGCCCTCGCTGCGCGATCGCGAGCAGAACCCCACCACTCGTGAGCAGCACCCCGCGGTCGTCACCACGTTGACGGTCCTGAACACCGCCGTGGTTGGTTTGTCGCTCTCGTGGCAACGACTGCGCACCGACAGCGTCGCAGCGCCGATCCTCACCCACACTGCGAGCAACGCCATCGCATATCTCGCGGCCGCCGGGCTGAGCCGGCGGTAGCGGCACCTAGCATCGGGCCAGAGGTCGGCCCGATCGGCCGGCGATTGGGGGGTCACATGACGACGTTCGATCGGGCCGAGACAGACTTGTTGTTGTCGACGACCAGAGCAGTGCGCAAACGCCTCGACTTCGATCGACCCGTCGATCGCGGCGTGCTCCTGGAGTGCCTGCGGCTGGCGGTGCAGGCGCCGACCGGTAGCAACTCCCAGACGTGGCGGTGGCTGTTCGTCGACGACCCCGAGCGCAAGCACGCCGTCGCCGAGCTCTACCGGGCGGCGGGCCACGACTACTTCCAGCTGGCCAGGGAGGCGGGTACCGGCGACGCGCAATCCGATCGCGTCATGGACTCGGCGATCTATCTCGCCGAGAACCTCGAGCGGGCGCCGGTGTGGTTGATCCCGTGCATCGTCGGCCGCCTCGAGGATGCCAAGCCGGTGCGCGCCGCGTCGTTCTGGGGCTCGATCCTGCCGGCGGTGTGGAGCTTCCAGCTCGCGCTCCGGGCCCGCGGGCTCGGGAGCACGTACACCACGCTGCATCTGGCCTTCGAGCGCCGCTGTGGCGAGCTGCTCGGCATTCCGCGTGAGGTCACCCAAGCGGGACTGCTGCCGATTGCGCACACCGTCGGAACCGACTTCGCCCCGGCGCGCCGTCCGCCGGTCGAGAAGATCACCTACTGGAACGGGTGGAAGAAGTAGCGCTCGCAGTTCGAGCCATTCGCTGAGCCCGGCCGACGTCGGCGTGCCGGCACCGACGGTCCGGCCGGTCTCAGCGGAGGGAACTCGTCCTCACGCAATCCTGCGACAGAGCCGCGAAGTAGTGAGCTCGGCGCCTCCGTTCTCACGACGCGGATGTCCTCCCGTCGACTCTCGCGCCCGTCGCGCAGGGGGTCAACGAGAAGAATGCCTAGCCGGCAAAATTTATATCTGTTCGCGTGGAGAGAGCCAACGGAGAGCGTGCGCCCTGTCCCGAAGAGTGCCGGTCGCGGCCGCCGCGGGTTGTGCGACCCCGTGTGACCCGCCAACTACGCTCCCCGGATGGTCGCAGAACCGGAGGACCTGCGAGCCGGTCCGATCATCCGCACTCCTGATCAGCGACTGCGCGTCTTCATCAGCTCCACGTTGCAGGAGCTCGCGTCCGAGCGAGCGGCGGCTCGGGCGGCGATCACCCAGCTGCGACTGGTGCCGGTGCTGTTCGAGCTGGGAGCGCGGCCTCACCCACCCCGCGACCTCTATCGCGCCTATCTCGCCCAGAGCCACGTCTTCGTCGGCATCTACTGGCAGAGCTACGGCTGGGTCGCGCCCGACATGGAGATCTCCGGGCTCGAGGACGAGTACCTCCTGGCGGGAGATCACCCGAAGCTCGTCTACATCAAGCAACCGGCGCCAGAACGAGATCCGGCCCTCGGCGAGCTGCTCGACCGCATCCGCCGCGACAACAACACCTCCTACCGGCCGTTCGGGACGGCCGACGAGCTCCGCGAGCTGGTGGAGAACGACCTCGCCGTGATGCTGACCGAACGATTCGAGGCCCCGCCGGCCGAGCCCGCCGCCTCCCGAACCGGTCCGACGGTCGACGCCCTGCCGCTCGCTCCCTCGGCGCTCATCGGCCGCGATGTCGAGGTGCAAGCCGTGCTCGCGCTCTTGGACCGCGACGATGTCCGCCTGGTGACGCTGACGGGTCCGGGTGGAAGCGGAAAGACGCGACTGGCGGTGGAGCTCGCCCAACTGACGCGTGACCACAGGGGTCAGCCGGTGTGCTTCGCCGATCTCACCGGCTTGCGCTCGCCCGACCTGGTCCTGCCCACCATCGCCGCCGCTCTCGGCGTTCGCGACGCGGGCGATCGCTCGATCATCGACGCCATCGGCATGGTGCTCGCCGATGCCTCGCGGTTGCTCGTCGTCGACAACTTCGAACACGTGATGCCCGCGGCCGCGCAGCTGGCCGAGATCCTCGCCGTGACGCACGGAGTCAAGATCCTCGTCACCAGCCGCCAGCCACTTCATCTGCGCTGGGAGCAGGAATACCCACTCTCGCCCCTCGACCTACCCGACGAGAACGAGCAATCCGGGGTCGATGCGGTCGCGACCGCGCCGGCGGTGCAGCTGTTCGTGGATCGCGCGCACCGTGTGAGACCGGACTTCTCGCTCACCGACGAGAACGTCGCGGCCGTCGCCGAGATCGCGCGCCGTTTGGACGGCCTACCGCTGGCGATCGAGTTGGCGGCGGCCCGCCTCCGGATCCTCTCGCCGGCTGACCTCCTGGATCGACTGGAGCATCGGCTCGACGCCCTGGGCGGATCGACGCGGGATGCACCGGATCGCCACCGCACCCTCCGCGAGGCCATCTCGTGGAGCCATGACCTGCTGACCGAGGACGAGCGGGCGTTGTTCCGACGCCTGGGTGTGTTCGCGGGCGGCGCCGGACTCGATGCGATCGAGACGGTGTGCAGCGGCGACGGGATCGATGCCACCTTCGCGCTCGACGTGCTCGGCAGTCTCGTCGACAAGTCCTTGGTCGTCAGCCGTAGCGACGAGACCACCGGACAGATGCGTTTCCATCTGCTCGAGACGGTGCGGGAGTACGCGATGGAGGAGCTCGTCGCGGCGGGCGAGGCCGAGGCGACGTTCGACCGCCATCTCGAGTGGTGCGCCGCTCTGGCCCAACGGGGGTGGCGCGAGATCTGGGGCCCTCGGATGCGCGTGTGGCTGGACTTGCTCGACCGCGAGCACGACAACCTTCGCCTGGCTCTCGATCATGCCGCCGGGTCGGGCGACCTGTTGCTCGGCCTGCAAACGGCGCATTCGCTCTGGCCGATGTGGGACATCCGTGGCCACTATCGCGAGGGCCAGCGCCGGCTGCGCACGCTGCTCGCGCTCACGGACGACCGTCCGTCGACCGCGAAGGGACGCTCACTCGACGCGCTCGGGTGGCTCACCGCCTTGCTCGGTGACTTCGAGGAGGCGTATGAGCTCATGCGCGAGGGTTCCGAGATGGTGCGCCAGACCGGTGAGCCCTACGACATCGCGTGGTCGCTCGGCGAGCAGGGAAATGTGGCGTTCAGCCTCGGGCTCGCTCCGGAGGCCCGCGCGCTGTTCTCGGAGAGTCTGGACATCGCCCGGCGACCTCGACGACACGTTCCTCACGGGCTGGGGTCTGTTCGGGCTGGCGTTCGTGGCCTTGCTCGAGGGCGATCTCGACACCATGGAGACCGACCTGCGCGAGGCCCTGGGCCTGTCTCGGGACCTCTACCAACCGTGGGGCATCGCCTGGGCCCAGTTCAGCCTGGGCGTGCTCAGCATCATCCGGGGCGACCTCGACGCCGCCGCACCGCAGGTCACCGAGAGCCTCGAGCTGCGGTGGTCGATCCGCGACCCCCGCGGCACCGCCGACTGCCTCGGCGTGCTCGCCTACCTGGCCAGCATGCACGACGACCTGCGCTGGGCCGCCCGGCTCCATGGCGCCAACGAGGTCCTCCGCGAGGCGAACGGGCTGACCTTGCTGCCCTTTCTCCAGCCCCTGCACGACGAGAGCGTCGAACGGATCGTGGCCTCACTCGGGGCGGCGGGGCGGGACGACCAGTGGCGTATCGGCCGGACGACCCCGATCGAGAAGACGGTGGCCGAGGCCTTGGCCCGGCCCGGCGAGTGACCCTCGACGCCACTTATTGCGGTCACTAGAGCGCCCAACGGGGTAAACACGCTACTCTCACTCTTCGTGGAGCGAGCGCCACAAACCGGTGGGGGCCGGGCGGCAATCATCTGCGCGCTGGTAGGCGCAGCGTGGCTAGGCGCTCACGCGCTCGGATTCCTGGGTCCGTTCGACTCGCTGACCTTCGCGGCCATCGCCGCCGGGGCCACGGCCGCCGTCACCTACGGCATCGCCCGCTACCGCCCCCGCCCTCGCTGGGTGTGGCTGTGCGGGCTGGCCTCGATGTTGCTCTTCTTCGTGGGCGGTGTGCTGCGCACGGTGTTCGGCACGCTGGGTGATCTCTCGCCGAGCCGCGCGTGGTACCCGGAGCCGTTCAGCATGCTCGGCTACGTGGCGCTCGGTGTCAGCTTGTTCGCCGTCGCCCGCTCGCACCTGGGCGATCGCTGGAACGACCGAGTTGCAACGCTCGACGCGTTCATCGCCGGCCTGGCGGCTCTCGCGCTGGCCTGGATCTTCCTCATCACGCCGGCGCTCGCGCAGCAGAGCATGCCGTTCGGCGCGCGCGTCGCGCTCGCCCTGTACCCCGCGTTCTCGGCGTTCCTCGTCACCGCCGGCTTCCGGATCGGCTTCGCCGCCGAGAACCATCCGCCCATCGCCTTCCGGATCTGGATGTGCGCGTTGGTGGCGATGCTCGTGGGCGACACCTTCTACATGCTCGTCGAGTTGCACTTCCTCTCGTACGAGCGCTGGATCGATCTTCCCTACGGCGTGGCATGGGTTCTCATCGCCACTGCTGCGCTGCATCCCACGATGAAGCGAGTGACCGAGCCGGTGTCGGTCGCCGAGGCCACACCGCGCCGCGGTCTCGTACTCGTGGCCATCGCTGTCTGCGTGCCCGGCTTCGTGATGCTGGCCCAACCCGACACCCAACCGGTCAACCGGGTGGCGCTGGCCACGATCGTGTTGGCGCTGATGGCCGCAGCTGGTCTGCGGGTCTTCTGGGCATTGCGCGATCACGCTGACTCGGAGTCCCGCCTCAGCCACCAGGCCACGCACGACACGCTGACCGGGTTGCCGAACCGCGTGCAGCTCGAGAACGAACTGGTGGAACTGCTCCGTAACCGGCAGGCCGATGAGCCTCCCATGGCGCTGCTCTTCCTCGATCTCGACCGCTTCAAACTCGTCAACGACACGCTCGGTCACTCGACGGGCGACGAACTGTTGCGGGCTGTCGCGAACCGTCTGCGCAACAACGTGCGCCCGAATGATCTGGTGATGCGGATCGGCGGCGACGAGTTCGTGATCGTCCTGCCGTCGGTACACGACGAGCACGAAGCGCGCGAGATCGCCGAGCGCACGCGGCTGACCTTCGGGACACCCTTCCAAGCCGGCGCGGCGTCGATCCCGATCTCCACGAGCATCGGCGTCACCATGGCCGGCGGCGCGTGGCCGTTGAACGATGCCGAGACGTTGTTGCGTGAGGCCGACACCGCCATGTACGCCGCCAAGGAACACGGCGGCGACTTCGCGGTCACCTTCGACAAGGCCATGCACGACCGGGTCATCCGCCGCCTCGCGCTCGAGGGCGAGATCCGTCTGGCCGTGAATCGTGACGAGCTGTCGGTGCACTACCAACCGATCGTCCAGGTGAGCGACGGGCGCATGACCGGCCTCGAGGCCTTGCTGCGTTGGGAGCACCCCGTACTCGGGCAGGTGCCACCGTCGGACTTCATCCCCGTGTGCGAAGAGATCGGCTACATCGTCGAGCTCGGTGGTTGGGTCATCGACGAGGCAGTGGGACGGCTGGCCGCGCTCCGGGCGCAGTATCCACACAGTGATCAGCTGTCGATGGCCATCAACGTGAGTGCCCGCCAGTTGCGCGACGAGCGCCTGTGCGACCACGTCGCTCGCGCCATGGTGAAGTACAACCTGCCGGCCAGCGCGCTGTGCATCGAGATCACCGAGTCACTGCTCGTCGAGAACCTGAGCGCCATCGCCGACACGCTGACCACGTTGCGTGGTTTCGGCGTGCGGATAGCGATCGATGACTTCGGCACGGGTTACTCGTCGCTCGCCTACCTGCGCCGTCTGCCCGTCGACGAGATCAAGATCGATCGCCAGTTCATCATGAACCTCGGCCAGGACCGCTCCGACGACAGCCTCGTCGCGGCCATCCTCGCCATGGCCAACTCGCTCGGCTACACGTCGGTGGCCGAAGGGGTCGAGACCGACCTCCAGCTGAACCGGCTCATCGAGCTCGGGTGTGAGCACGCACAGGGCTTTGCCTTCGCGACGCCGTCGCCGGCCGAGGAACTGCCGGAGATGGTCGAGCGCCTCGGCCTCGCCGCTGCCCCGCGACTCCGTGTCGTGAGAGACCTCGCCTGAATCTCTGGGCCCGGCGATGATCCGCCGGGTCGAGTTGGTGCCGCCGCTCCGCCTTCGGCTACGCCGCGTCACCGAACTCCATCACGCGATCTCGAACCAGCGTTCGTCGAACTCGGCGTCGATCCCGTAGAGCGGCGACGAGATCATCGCTTCGAAGCCCTTGCCGGCGTAGAGCACCTCGTAGAGATCGGCGTCGAGCATGGCCAGGCGCGCCCGGTACTCGCGGATGTCGCACCAGATGGGCAGGCTCGAAGGTGAGTCGAGATAGCGCATCGGCTCGAGGCCGGCGAAGGGTGCGAAGGGCCGATGGAAGCTCTTCTGCACCATGTCGAACACGATCAGGTCGAGGATCGCGATGCCGTGCTTCAGGTCGACCAGGGTGCTGAGCATGTCCATGCCCTGGTACAGCCCGAGGGTGACGAGCCCCTGCGTGGCCTCACCGCGGTACTCCCGACCCACGGCGAGGGTCGCCACGTCCCAGAGCGAGTCGTAGTCGAGCTCGAGCCCCGTTCGGGCCAGCACCTCGTCGACGGGTTGGCCCCAGTGCGTTTCGATGTCGTGCAGGCTCTTGAAGCCCGCGGGCGACGGCAGGAGCATGCGGATCACCGCGGCAGGTTTCCGTCGCAGGTGGTCGACCACCATCAGGAAGAGACTGGCGCTCTCGTACGGGTCGTACTCCGCGTGGAGCAAGTCCGGCGTGTTGCCGAAGAACTCGTAGAACACCTCCCGCTCGACGGATCTCGCCAGCTCGGAGGCCGGATCGTCGGCGCGCACGATGTAGAAGCCGAACGGGCGTATCGCCCCGGCCTTCTGTCTCGATCAGCGCCGTCGCGAGTTCGTCCAACTGCTCCATCGCCCGTCTCCCTCACCGCTCGCTCCCTTAGAACGGTCTCCCGACCACCCGACGCGTTCCGAAGAACGTTGCCGTGTACTCGAGCACCTCAGCCGAGTCGAAAGCCCGGCAGGTGTAGAGATCGACGCTGAAGAAGAACGGGTCGTCCCACGCGTAGAAATGGGCTCCCGAAGCCTCCCAGTGCACCCAACCAGCCCATCCGTACCGATCGGAACGGTGTGTGACCGGTTCCTGCACGACCTTCATCGCGCACACCTCGGACAGCCCACGCAGGTAAGCGATGATCGCCTCATCGCCGATTGGTCCGTCGACCAGCCCCTCGACCACGAGTCGCTGGCGATGAATCGCCGGCGCGAGGTCGGGAAGCGGGTCTGGCGGCATCACCAGCATGGGATGTTCCGTGTCGAGCAGCGCCTCACCCTCCATAACAAGCGTGCATCGTAGTGAGCTTCAGCCCTGCTTGGGGAAATCTTGGGCGCGGACGGTGGCCGGCCATCGCCGGACCGCGCGACGTCCGGCATGTGAGAGTGACGCTCAGTTCCTCCGCGTGAGGGCGCGGAGCAAACTTTCATTTACTGAGCCGACGAAGGGGTCTACGATCGCAACAGCGGGCGGGTGAGTGGGTGACATGAGTATGCGGGTGGCGCTCAGCAGTCAGTGGGTACAAGCGACGAACATCGTTTACCGCGCGCGTTCTTGCTGCTGCGGTGCGTGCGAGTTCCGGACCGATCGCGTCACTCCCGACCGCGGGGATCGGGACCGATGACCGACGAGATGCGTGCGGCCGAAAGTCTCGTACGGGCTCTGGCCCCCTCAGGGCATGAGGTCCCGATCCCCGAACCCCTTGCCCTCGACGAGAGTCGATGGCTGGTGCTCGCGGTCGACAAGGGGCTGCTCGAGTTCACGCCCTGCACCGGCACATGCCCATCGGCATCGGGCGCCACGTCGTCGGCGAGTGACCACTTCGAGACCGGGAGTGACGATCCACATCACCTCTTCGCACGCGTCGGTCAACAACGGGTCGCACTCCACCGCGAGTACCTACCGGCCATCGCGGCGTACGCGAGGGCCGTGCTCGACCTCGGGTACGACACCAAGGGGAGCGTGCTGCTCGGGCGCCGGACGTGCCACCGACGATTGGTGAACCGGTTCGCGGTCGACGACGTCCCGACGGACGGCGAGTTCCGCGGCACGGACGGCTCGGTCCAACTCCAGATCGTGGCGAAGAGCGACCGCCAACTCACGCGACGCGTCGCGACCGCGCTGGACGCGTGTGACACCCACGACTCTCTCCGGCCCGAGATCGCGCGTGAGATCCGCGGGGTCACGATGGTGAAACCTCGGTTCTTGTGGTTGGTCGGGCCCAACACCGTCGAGCCGGCGGGCCATGTGTTCCGCATCATCACCAAGAACGACCAGACGACCTTCACGCGGGTGGACGCCGTACCGGCTCCCGTCTGAACTCGGTATCTTCGGGTCGAGCCGGTCGTGCACCGGTCCCGACACAGGAGGCCCCGATGGCCCGAACCACCGATGTGATCCGGTTGGTCGGCGGCCCGCCGAAGCTCGACGGCGCCCTCTACGACCTGCGTTTGAGCGAGCACGATCGGGCCGACGCGGCCGACGACCAGTTCGTACGGACGACCGATGGCTCCACCATCACCGCCCTGGCCAGCCTGCAGGCCCGGTGCCACGACCATCGGCACGCGTCCGAGCTGGCGACCAAGTGGCGTGTCCTGCTCTACCGGCCGACCGGGGTTCGGCGTCGGATGCGCTTCTACCGCTTCGAAGGCCATTACTCCCTCGAACCTCGCCGCGACGACCGCGGCCGCTGGACCGTCGGTGTCTGCGCTCGCTTGACCGGCCCGGGCCTGCCCCCACCTCCGGCGCGCAGCACTGTCTGGTCTGCGCTGGAGCAAGCCGTCGACGATGCCGCGACCCGCTTCACCGAGGTCGCGGCCCTCGTGCCCGCCGGTCCGCTCGCCGATAGAGCGGCCGCCACGCAAGACGCGGTGGAGTCCTGTGTGGTCGATGCGCACCGTCTGTGCGCAGTGGGGGCGACGTTCGCGCCCGAGGCCCGACACTCCGGAGCCGGCGACCAGGTCGCCGCGCTGCTGGCCCGCATCACGTCGCTCGTCCACACGATCGATCTCGCCACGTCGCACCTCGTGGCCCTGCACCTCGAGGTGCACGACGCCGTCGATCCGGTGGAGCCGATCGCGACGTTGACGGAGAGTTGGGCGGCACTGCAGCCACCTCAGTCTGACGACGTCGCGGCCGCTCGCGACACCGCGTAGAGCACCATCGGCATACCGTCGTGCTGGATCTCGCGCTCGTAGCGCATGCCGAGCCGGTCCATCACCGCTCGTGACGCGAGATTGGCCGGCTCCGTGAACGCGACCACGACGTCGGCCGCGAGATCCTCGAAGCAGTAAGCCAGACCGGCGCGGCCGATCTCGGTGGCGAACCCGCGGCCGCGATGGCGATCACACAGAGCCCACCCCACCTCGAGTTGGTCGCGTCCCTCGACCGTGGCGATCGAGGCCCCGCCTCGGCCGACGAGCTCGCCCGATGACCGTTCGTAGGCCATCCACTTCTCGACTCCACGATCCCGCCAACCGGCCGCCGCCTCCTGGACACGCGCCGCGGATCGTTCGAGCGACCACGGCCCGAACCACTCCACGACGCCTGGCTCCCGGTGGATCCGCCAGAGGTCCTGGACGTGGTTGGTACCGATGGGTTCGAGCCGCAATCGGTCGGTGAAGCGAAGGCGGTCCTCCACGGGAACAGTGTGACAGGCCGGACTACCGTGACCGCATGCTCTCCGAACTGGCCGGCGCCGTTCGCGACGGCAAGGTCTCCCCTCGTGAGCTCGTCGAGGAGTCCCTGCGTCGCATCGACAAGCACAACACCGAGCTGAACGCGGTGATCGCGTTGCGCGGCTGAACAAGCACTGGCCGAAGCCGACTCGCTCAGTCCGCAACGCCGGTCGGGTCCGTTGGCCGGCGTCCCCGTGCTCATCAAGGACCTCACCAACGTGGCCGGCATGCGCACCACCTTCGGCTCGCCGCTGTATGCCGACGCCGAGCCGGCCCCGACCGACAGCACCGTCACGGCGCGACTGCGCGCCGCCGGCGCGATCGTGGTGGGAAAGACGAACACCCCCGCGTTCGGTTGGACGGGTTACACCGACAACCAGGTGTTCGGCGCGACCTGCAGCCCGTGGAACACGGACTGCTCTCCCGGTGGCTCGAGTGGCGGCTCGGGCGCGGCCTTGGCCGCGGGACTGGCGCCCCTCGCCACCACGACCGACGGAGGCGGCTCGGTGCGCATACCGGCCTCGCTCAGCGGGATGGTCGGCTACAAGCCCACCCTCGGCGTGATCGCCCGTGACCACGCGCCGAACTGGATCACCTTCAGTACCGCCGGAGCCACCAATGCCACCGTTGCCGATGTGCTGGTCGAGGCGGCCGCCCTGGCCGGCCCGAACGGCACCGACATCAACGAGCTCCCGAGCGGTGCCGTGTCGCTCGAACCGGTGCCACCGACGAAGGTGATCGCGTGTCGCACATTGCGCGCCGACCTCGACCCGGCCGTCGACGCCGCGTTCGTCACCACGATGCGCGTGATCGAGAACGATCTCGGGATTCCGGTGGAAACCATCGACGCAGTTTTCGACGACGTCGAACTGCCGTTGCACTGGTTCATGGTCGGCAGCGCGGAGATGGCTCAAGCACTGTCGTGGTGCCGCGACCGCTGGGACGACTTCGAACCGGGGCTGGCCATGCTGCTCCAGGTCGGTTCGTCGGTCACCACCGCCGACTATCTCGCCAACCAGCGCAAGCGGTACGAGGTCGCGGCACGAGTCGAGCAGCTCCTCGCCGGGGGCGCGGTGCTCGCCACGCCGACGTTGAACGTCACCTCGTGGGCGCCGGGCGGGCCGCTCCCCCAGGACGCCGGCACCGTGACCAACGATCCCGCCATCGCGGTGAACACGGTCGAGTTCAACTTCACCGGGCAACCCGCGGTATCCGTGCCCATGGGGATCAGTCCTGAAGGTGTGCCCATCGGCCTGCAGGTGGTCGCGCCCCGGTTCGCTGATCACCTTGCGCTCGGCCTGGCGGCGGGCCTCGAGCAGGCGCAACCGTGGGCCCGCACGGCTCCGGGTTACGAGCCCTTCAGCGCTGCTCTCTGAGTCCCGCGAGCACGGTGTTGACGAGGACACGCACGCCGATCTCGATGGCGCGCTCGTCGACGTCGAACACACTCGAGTGCAGGTCGAGCTGTTCGCGGCGCGACGGATCGTGCACGCCGAGTCGTGCGTACGAGCCGGGCACTTCCTCGAGGTACCACGCGAAGCTGTCGCCACCGAGGCTCTGCGGCGCCTCGACCACCTGATCGTCCCCCACTGCCGCGCGCGCGGCGTCGGCCAGCTGCACGGTCTCGGCCGGCGTGTTCACGACGGGTGGAATGCCGCGCCGATAGTCGAGCTTCCAGCTGGCGCCCGTGGGCGCGAGCAGTACCTCGACTTGATGGCGAACGGTCTCTTCCGCTCGGGCCCACACCGCCCGCTCGGGCGTGCGGAAGGTCCCGCGCAACTGAGCGTGTGACGGGATGACGTTCACGGCATCACCGGCCAGCAGCGCTCCGAACACCAACAAGGAGTCACCGATGTCGGCCAAGCGCGGCTCGCACTGCATCGGGCAACTCGGTCGCGACCATGGCCGCGACCCGAACCAAGTCCACCGTGAGATGTGGGCGTGCCGTGTGACCGCCAGGACCATGCAACTCGAGCATCACCATGTCGGTGGCCGAGGTGAGCGCACCTTCTCGCACCGCTACCCGCCCCACGTCGACCTTGGGATCGCAGTGAAGGCCATAGATCGCGTTCACGTGGTCCAAGCCGCCGGCGTCGATCACCTCGACCGACCCGCCCGGCAGTGACTCCTCCGCCGGTTCGAACAGCAGCCGCACCCGCAATCCCGGGGTTCGAGCGGCGTGCTCGGCCAAGGCCAATCCGGCGCCGAGCACGACGGTGGCGTGCACGTCGTGACCGCACGCATGCGCGACCCCGGGACGTTGCGAGCGGTACGGGACATCCTTCTCGTCGTCCATCGCCAAAGCGTCGATGTCGGCGCGCAACGCGAGGACGGGACCGGCGCCAGAGCCGATGTCACAGATCAGCCCACATTCGTTCGGCAGCAGCCGCGGGCGCAGCCCGGCCACTTGCAGACGTTGCGCGATGAGATCGGTCGTGTCGCGCTCGGCGTACGACAGCTCGGGATGGGCGTGGAGATGACGACGGAACGCGATCAGTTCCGCGCGGTGCCCATCGAGGAAGGTGTCGAGCCACGCGGTCATGGCATCGGCCGTCCCGCGTCCAGCTCCTCGATGAGGTGATCCACCACGTCGACCAGCGTGCCACCACGATCGATCACGCGACGCTGGCGCAGATAGCCGGGGCCTCGCTCGAGGATGGTGGCGACGTCGGCGAGCTCGCTCGCGCAGCCCAGTTCGGACGCCGTCGGCCCGAGCTCGACGAGCAGCTCGTCGATGACGGCGCGCACGGGCCGGAGGGTGCCGCGGTTGTCGACGATGATGTCGGCCGTCGAGGCCGTAGCGGGCCGCCAACCACTTGTTCTCGCGGATCACCCAGTCACGTGCGCCGACCAAGGGCTCGCCCGCGTCGAGCCGGGCGTCGAGGGAATGCACCAGGCTCTGGGCCAGCGCGGCCACGGCGGCGACTTCGGTCAGGCTCGCCATGGCATCGCACATGCGAAGCTCGACCGTGCCGAAGTTGGGGTGAGGACGAACGTCCCACCACACCTCCCGCACCGACTCGATCGCGTTGGCCGCGATCAACGTCTCCATGAACGCCTCGAAGTCGTCGTAGCTGTCGAGCTGCGGCGGCAGCCCGGCGGTCGGCAGGCCTTCGAAGATCTTGGTTCGTGAGGACGCCATGCCCGTGTCGAGGCCGTGCCAGAAGGGGCTCGATGCGGAGAGCGCGAGAAACGCCGGAAGGTGGAAGGCCAGCGAGTTGGCGATGGCGACCGCCTTCTCGCCGGAGCGGACTCCGACATGGAAGTGGACGCCGTGGATGGCCAGGCGTCGCGCCGGCCATTGGATGCGCTCGACGAGCTCCATATAACGCGGGTGCGGACTGATTCGCAGCGAGCTCCAGTGCGAGAAGGGGTGCGTCGCCGCCGAGATCAACGCCAGACCACGGGGCTGCGCGACGCTCCGCACCTCGCCCAACGTCGCCTCGAGATCGACCCTCGCCTCCGAGACCGTCGTGCAGACACCGGTGATGATCTCGACCGTGCAGTCGAACAGCTCGTGCTTGGCCTTGGGGTGCACGCCCTCGGGATGACCGGTTCCCAGTTCTTCGAACAAGACCGACGCCGCGTTCGTGAGCTCACGGGTTTCTCGGTCGATCACGCTCAGCTCGACCTCGATGCCGAGACTCGCTCCGGGCGACGCGTGGAACGGAATCCGCATGAACGGCCGAGCGTAGTGGCGCCCAATCGCGAAACTCGGTGGCGCAGGGCCGAACCGGACGATCAGGCTGGGCCGATGACCTGCGTGATGGTGCGCCGTGCCCGGGGAGCAACCGACACGGTGGGGGTATCACCGACTCACTGACCGCTGGGCCCGCCGTCTGGTCGAGCGGGCCGACGTGGGGGCAGGTGACCTCGTGTTGGATGTCGGCGCCGGAGACGGCGCCATCACGCGGCCTCTGGCCGCGAGCGGCGCGCGAGTGGTGGCGATCGAGGCGCACCCGCGTAGGGCCCGCCAGCTGCGTGATGCCTTCGCAGGTCAGAACGTGAAGGTGGTCCGCGCTGACGCCGTCGATCTACGGCTCCCCGGCCGTCGCTTCGTCGTGGTCGCCAATCCCCCGTTCGCGATCACGACCGCTCTGCTGAAGCGCTTGCTGCATCCACACAGTCGCCTCGATCGTGGCCTCCTGGTGCTGCCGCGACCCGTGGCGGCGCGCTGGGCCAACGGTCGCGGACCCGGGGCGCAACGCTGGGCGCGAGCCTTCGACCTGCGCATCCCGCTGACGATCCCGAGCTCCGCGTTCATTCCGGCGGCCCCTCGCGAGGCAGTCGTTTTGGAGATCGTGCGGCGGCGAATCGCTCAGTGACGCGGTTCTGGGGCGCGCATCCGGTAGCCTGATCGAGTTCACCTGGTCGGTCAGCGCGAAGAGGCATGCGTTGAAAGGCTCCCGGAGGTCCTCGACCGCCGGAAGAGCTGCCGGTGCCGGCGCCCGACCCCCATCGCTTTGCGGCTCGCCTCTTGTCGCTCGCGCGGCCAAGGAGCTTTTTCGTGTCTGCCCTCCCCTCGATGGACGTCCCGCGATTCGCGGACCTCGGCGTGCCCGACGCCATGTCGCGCGCCCTTGCTGCACGCGCCATCACCACCCCTACGCCGATCCAAGCGGCGACCATCCCCGACGCCCTCGACGGTCGCGACGTGTGCGGCAAGGCGCCGACCGGCTCGGGCAAGACGATCGCCTTCGGCGTTCCGCTCGTGCTTCGTGTCGAGCGTGCCAAACCTCGCCGGCCCCGCGGGCTCGTTCTCGCACCAACCCGCGAGCTGGCGGCGCAGATCAGCCAAGAGCTGCAGCTGCTCGCCAAGCCCAAGGGACCGTGGGTCGAGGCGTTCTACGGCGGGGTCGGTTTCGACCGCCAATTCAAAGCGCTGGCACGCGGTGTCGACATCGCGGTGGCGTGCCCCGGTCGCCTCGCCGATCTGGTGCAGCAGAAACAGGTCGATCTGCGTGATGTCGATCTCGTCGTGATCGACGAAGCCGACCGCATGGCGGACATGGGGTTCCTGCCGGAGGTCAAGCGCATCCTCGATGCCTGCGCACCCGACCGCCAGACCCTCTTGTTCTCGGCCACGCTCGACGGTGACGTCGACGTGTTGATCCGGCGCTACCAGCGCGATCCGGCCCGTCACGAACATGTCGTCGACGAGTCGAACGAGGACGTCACCCATCTCTTCTGGTCCGTGGAGCGGCCTCGGCGCATCGCGACGATCGCCAAACTCGTGGCCGACAACGGACCGACGGTGGTCTTCTGCCGCACCAAGCGCGGTGCCGATCGCGTCGCCCGCCAGCTCGGCGAAGCCGGCGTGAAGGCGGCGGCCATCCACGGCGATCGCTCGCAGTCCCAACGTGACCGTGCTCTTCGAGCCTTCCGGAGCGGTGACGTCGCCGCGTTGGTGGCGACCGATGTCGCGGCTCGCGGTATCCACGTCGACGACGTCGGCTGTGTCGTGCACTACGACCTGCCCGCCGACGCCAAGGCTTACATCCATCGGTCGGGCCGCACGGGCCGCGCGGGAGCGTTGGGTCTGGTCGTCAGCGTCGTGCCGGGCGAGCTGGCTCGGGACGCCGCCGCGCTGCAACGCGAGCTGGGCTACCCGAAGGGACTCACCTCTCCCGACGGTGGCGATGTCCAACCGTCGCGACGCGAGGACGTTCCGACCCGGCCCGAAGCCCGTCCGGCCCGCCGCGATGCACGGCCGGCGCAACGTTCGACACGGCCATCCCAACGCGAAGCCAAGCCGGCTCGACGCGAGGCCCAACCGGCTCGCGACGAAGCCCAGCCGGCAGAGCGCGACGAGCAGCCCATCCGTCGTGCGAACACGAAGGATCGGCCCAGCGGCGCAGCTCGCCGCAAGGCGAAGCGCGAAGCCGCGCAGACAACCGAGACCGTGGCCTCGTTGGCCGACAGCACTCGGCGTGGCAGTTCACGCCCGTCCCGCGCTCCTCGCGGCTCCGGCCGCCGACGGGGACGCTGAAGCGGCGAGCTGCCAGACTGTTCAGATGGGCAGTCGACCACTTCGGCACTACTACTCCGACAGCGGTATACGGCTCGAGGTCGACCCCGCGCTGGGTGACGTCGTCGAACCGTGGATGCGTCATCGCGACCGATTCGAGAACGCGCTCGCCTCGCTCGACGAGGAGCAGTGGCTCACTCAGAGCCGCTGCGCCGAATGGACCAACCGTGACGTCATCGGCCATCTCGTCGACGTCGATGCCTTCTGGGCCCTGTCCTTGGAGTCCGGTCGAGGTGGTGAACCGACTTCCTATCTCCGCGACTTCGATCCGAAGGCCACGCCTCTGGCGTTGGTCGACTCGCGGTCGTCCCTGACCACCGCCGAGGTCTTCGAGGCCTTCACGACCAACGCCGCACTGCTCCGCAAAACGGTCGAAGGTTTCGACGCGGCCGATTGGAGCGCGGTGTGCGAAGCGCCGATCGGCCACGTATCCGCCCGGCTGACCCTGGGCCATGCCCTGTGGGACTCGTGGCTGCACGAGCGCGACGTGCTCATGGGACTCGGGCTCGCGACCACACCCGAGGCCGACGAGCTGGCCGTGGTCGCGTGGTACTCGCTGCTCTTCGGGGGCGCGCAGGGTGGCGTGATCGACGATCCGCAACCGGTGGGACCCGGTGCGACCGAGCCGATCGATGCGCAACTGCAGTTCGACGACCTTCCGACGGTGCCGCTACGTCTGGTGATCGACGAGGGTGTCTATGTCGGGCCGGCCGACAACCCGGCTCCGGCCGGTTCCGCCGAGACATTCGTGGAGGCCCTCACCGGACGTCATGATCCGTTTCCACCCGACGACGTGACCCTCGATTCCGAGGTCAAAGCCCACCTCGGCCGGGCGCGCGACATCCTGTAGCGGTCCCGGTTCAGTCGAGATCGCGACACTCGACCCGGACGTACCACTGGAAGGGTTTCTCGGGGCGCACCGGCGCGGTCTGCACCAGCACGAATTGCTCCGGGCGCTGGCACTCGGCGCGCGCTGTGTCGATTGCGGCGTGCCAGGTGGGCCCGGAGATGCGCAGGTCGCTCGGTGCCCGATTGGCGGCGAACGTCAGCAACAGGAAGCCGGCTACGAGTGCCGACGCGATCGTCGGCGCGTGCCACGACGAGGGCGCCAGGGCAGCCACGGTCTCGGTTCCCGCCATCGCCGTCCAGACGAAGCAAAGGCCGGTGAACACGAGGTAGCGATTCGCCGATCCGCTCGACCAACCCAGCAGGATCAACGTGCCGACTCCGACGGCGGGCACGAGAACCAGCAATGCGCTGCGGAGGCGTTGGCCCTGCCACCACGCCAGTCCAGCCACGATGGCGACGAGCACCGCGAACACGACGGCGAAGATCGGGCCGCGGTAGCCGTCGAGCTGGATCGGGAACAGGTTTCGCTCGACGCCGAACACCTCGAGCCGGGGAATCATCGCCGCGACGGTGTCGCCTTGCCGCGGGCCGCGATCGGGTCGAGTGATCGCGATGGCGATCCATTGCACTGCGACGCCCGCGGCCCACCAGATCACGTAGGCGTCCGGCCGCCACGACCGACGCTGAGCCATGCGCAACGCGGCGAACGGAGCGAGGACCAGGGCAACCGGTGTAGTGAGGCCGGTGGCCACCAAGAGAATGCATCCGTTCACTGTCTCGAACCGGCCTCTAGACCGGCTGATGAGGACCACGAGCGAGCCGAACAGCAGGACGAACTGAAGGTTCGCGGCGTTGCCGATCGACTCTTGGCCGAGCACCGGCAGCAGCACCAGGGCGAGGGCCACGACGACGCGTGCCGGCCATGTGCGAAGCCACGTGCGCGAGCTCACGGTGACGGTCGCGACCAACCACGCCACGACGGCCGCCACCCACAGCCACATGACCAGAGCTGCGTCCCGCAGCGGCATCAGCGATGCCAGAACACCGCCCAAGCGGGAGACGGTGAGGTAGTAGCCGGCCTGGCTGTGACCGAGACTGCGGATGGCGCCGAATTCCATGGCGTCACCCAGGAAATCCCGACCGTCCTCGGCCCACAGCTGTCGAGCGGCAAACGGAAGCCGGGCGTACAGCAGTCCCACGGCGACGACCGTGACCGCGGCGACGACGACGAGGTCGACTCGATGGTGCGATCTCTCAGCGGTGCGCTTCAACGTGGGAATGTCGGCTCCTCCCCCGGCGACTGACGATCGAGCAAGGATCGCATCCGGGTCAAGCGCTCGTCGTCGGCTCCCAGGAGATCGACCAACCAGCCGAGGGCGCGGTGCAGGTCGACGGATCCGGCGTCGACCATGGCCTCGATGTCGGCCCAGTCCTTCGTCCGGTTGAAGAACGCCTTGAACACCGCGAGCTCGGTCGCGCCGAGGACGGGGATCGTGGTTTCGGCAAAGGGCACCTCGATGATCTCGGACTCGGCGCGATCGTGGAACGCATGCGTCGAGAAGAAGAGGTCGACGGGGTTGTCGTCCCAGAACAACCGGACCTGCCCGGCCTTCTCGACTTGTCGAACGTCCTTGGGCGTCCACCGCACGGCCTTCGGCAGCGCGTCGAAGATCGCCTGGGCCTTCTCTGACGGTGCGAAGACGTTGACGTCGATGTCCCGTGTCGCCCGCGGCTCCTCGACGTGGAAGGCGAGGGCGAGCGCGCCGCCGAACGCGTGAGGGACGTCGGCGTCACGCAACGCGCCTTCGATGGCGACGATCTTCTCGACGAGGCTGGCCATCAGGCCAACGGCGGGAATGCCAGGTGCCGTGATGGCCTGCGCTGCGGCAAGTGGTCGGCGAGGTCGAGGACCTCGGCCAGACGCCGGGCCGCCTCCACCGGATCGAGACGGCCGAGGGCCGGTCGGGTGATCAGCTCGCTGTCGTAGCCTGCGGCCCGCACCAGTCGGCGCAGGGTACGGAAAGCAGGTTCGCGCTCGCCGCTCTCGTAGGCCACGATGGCAGCGGGTGAAGTACCGGCTCGACGGGCCAGTTCTCGCTTCGAGAGGCCGGAAGCCTCCCGGGCTCGGCGGATCACCTCAGCGGCATCCATAGCAGAGATGTTATCGGATCCGGTAACACTTTCCAAGGCCCCGATCCCGGGCCAGGCTGGCGCTACCGCTCTCGATCGGCGACTCGCACGACCTGGTGTCCGGCGGGGTGGGAGCGAGCGGGCCGCAGCAGCGTCGCGAACTCCGGCGTTTCGTCCTCGACGAGGTCCCACAGTTGTGAGGGCCATTCCCTCACGCCGAGCTCACCCTGCTCGGCCTTCGTGAGCAGGTCCAGGTCGATGTCGAGCACGTCGGCCAGGGCGGGCGCAGTGAGCCCGTGCCGACCCCGGACGGTGAGGGCCACCGCGGCTTCGACCGGGTGGTGATACCCGTCGTCCTCGAGCTTTCGGGCGATCCGTAGGCACAGCACCGAGACATCGGGTTCGAACGGTGAGGTGGTCATGCGGCGAACCACCGGAGGTCGCGCAACGGCTCGAGGTGTACGTCGGTGCGGATCCGCTCGGCCAACCGCCTTCGCACGCGGCGCACGATCTGGCGGACGTTGTCGGGCTGAAGGTCGAACAACGGGCCCACGGTGTGTGCCGGCGCCCGATCACCCAGCTCCTGCTGCACGACGAACTCGAAGTAGACGTTGCGGTTGCGATCGCTCGTGAGGCTGCCGACCGCGTCCCACCAGAGTTGCGCCCGGGGCTCGGAGACCGACAGGCGCTGCAACACCTGGCGGGCATCGCCATCGAGCCCGCGCAACGTCTGCTGCACGGGCCCTTCCCGGAGGTCGGACAACTCCTCGATCGTCACGTCGGCGAGCGCGTGCCCGACCTGCCGGGCGATCGCCGCGCGAATGGCCCGCTCGGCCCACACCCATGGTGGTGCGCCGGACTCGTCCCACCGATCCGCCCGATCGAAGATCTCGAGCGCTGCGGTGGTGACGAGGCTGGTGACCTCGCCGGCATCGTCGAGGACGTCCCGACGGCCGAACGCAAAGACCGTACGGCGGACCAAGCTGCGCAGCGATGTGCCGAACTCGGTGACGAAGGCGACCAACATCGCCATGTCGCCGGCTGCCATACCGGCCATCACCTCCCGCAGTCGATCCCGGTCGACGGAATCCATCAGTGCCTCCTTTTCTCGGCCGGGCATTCCCCTCGCCCAGCGACAGCACCATCATGAACAGGTGGTGTGACACTGACCTGACCTGCGGTGGAACAGCACGAGGCGGCCGAGAAAAGCAGTTGTCACGCCTCGGCCGTACTTGTCCGTATGGAAGCGGTTATCGGGCTGGGCGACCTGTGGATCGGTGGACTACGGGCGGCGGTGGTCGTGATCCTGGTGGTCGTCGTCGTGGCAGGGATGCGGGCGATCGACCACCGGGATCACGACGAATCCGACGACTCGCGCTGACCCGATCGGCTTCGGTACGGTAGCGACGGTTCGACGGACCCGCGCCATCGCGGCGGGTAGGTCTTCGATGGAGCGTTCGATCGCCCGCGTCGGCTGGCAGAACACGAACCGGCAGTCGACCACGGTCGAGCCCGTGGCCGCCTCGAGCGCGACCGCGTACGCCGCGCCCTGTAGCTCGTACGCCGCGAGCTTGGCGTCGATGTCGGCCTCGGACTTGGCCGAGTCGGTCTTGTAGTCGACGACGATCAGGCCGTCGGGCGTCTCGATCAGGAGGTCGACGTATCCCTCGACCACGCGATCACCGAGCGGTGCGGCGACGTACAGCTCCTTGTAGTGCACGTTGGCCACGGCCAGACCCACCGCGTCGGACGCCAAGGCCGCGCGTACCCGCGCCGCCACTTGGTCGGCGTGCTCCGGGATCGACTCGATCTCGCATTGCTGGCGCACCTGCGCATCGAGGTCCCGCGGATCGGACAGATCGAGCACCTGCAAGCTGGCGTGCACCGCCCGGCCGATCGCCGTGCCGGCGCGGCCCTGCTTCCGGACGGGCACCGTCGCATCGTCGATGACATCGGCTTGGTCGTCGTCCTCATCGGTCAGTTCGTCGTCGACGGAACGCGCCACGGCGGTGGCCGAGATCGACTCTCGGGATGCGCTCGCGGTCGAGCAGGGCCTCACGACGCTGGATCCACCCGTCGCGGTCGTCGTCGGCCGCCGTCGGGATCGCCGCCTGGATCACTTCGGCCAGCCGCAGTTGCTCGACCGCATCGATCGCCAACGGACGCCACAGCTCAGGTTCGTCGACGAAGTAGTTCCAGATCCGACTGGCGTACGTCATCTGCTTCGTGTCGGCCTTGTGGTGCGCGGACACGATGAGGTGGTCGCGGGCCCGTGTCGCGGCCACGTACAGCAGCCGTAGCTTCTCGTGCTGGTCCATCTCGAGCTCGAGGTCGAACCGGGGCTCGTGGTTGGCGGTGGCGACGCCCTTGCGCAGTCTCACCTCGGGTTGGCCGTCGTCACCCCACACGAGGCTCACGCCGCTGCCGCGCGCTCCCGGGCTGGGTGGTCATGCCCGACAGGATCGTGATCGGGAACTCGAGGCCCTTCGCTCCGTGAATCGTGAGGATCTGGACCGAGTCGTCGTCGGTCTCGGGCAGGAGCGGCTCGTGCACGCGTGCGCTGTCGGCGCCCTGCAGCTCGGCCCAGTCGACGAAGGCCCGCAGATCGCCGCCGTTGGCCTCCTCGAAGGCTCGGGCTTGATCGATCAAGAAGCGCAGCCGCCGCCACACCTCTGTGGGCCGCGGGTCGCCGAGACCCAGCAGGAAGGCGTGCCGCTCGCGCAGCAGCCGCTCGAGGAGCGCGGCGGGGCTGAGCCACCACCGCTGGTCCCAGAGCGAGTGCAGGTGCTCGAAGGCGAGGCGTACCGGATGGTCGGCCGGGACCGAGTCGGGCACGTCGCGGCGAATGTCCCACCGGCCGCCCGCGGCTCGGAACGTGAACAGGTCGACGTCCGAGCACGCGTAGAGCGGCGAGCGCAGCGCGGCGACCAGGCTCAGCTGGTCGCTGGAGTCGTCGATGGCTCGCACCGCGGCGATGGCGTCGCGCACCTCTTGCGTGTCGTACACCAGGGTTCCCGTCGCCAGGCGGTACGGGATGTCCTCGCCCTCGAGCGCCTCACGCAGGTACGGCAACGACGTGCGAGTCGGCACCAGGATCGTGATGTCGGACAGCCGTGCGGGGCGCCAATCGCCCGCCTGCGAGTCGTGGACGGGCCAACGGTCGGGACCAGATCGGATGTCGGCGATGACACGCGCGACGTCGGTGGCCTCGGCTTCGCGCAGCGCTCCGGCCTTCACCTTCGGATCGGGATGGGGGCCGCCGAGCAACATCGGACGGTGATCGACGCCCACGTAGGGCTCGCGCCAACTGCTCAAGGGCTCGTACTTGGGCTGGGCGTTCGGTTGCTCGTCGGCCATCGACTCGGTGAAGAACGCGTTGATCCATGCGAGGATCGGCTCGACCGTGCGGAAGTTGGTGGTGAGCCGGGCCCACGATTCGTTCGGGCCGAAGCGGTCGCGCGCCTCGAGGAACAGCCCGATGTCGGCGCGTCGGAAGCGGTAGATCGACTGCTTCGGGTCGCCGACGAAGAACAGGCGCCCTTCGTCGACGTCGAGCTCGTGCCACGCCGAGGGGGGTTCGCCTTGGACCGACGCAGCGATGAGGATGGCCAACTCGATCTGGATCGGGTCCGTGTCCTGGAACTCGTCGAGCAGGATGTGTGTGTAGCGCTCGTGCAGTCGGTCCGCGCGCCGCGGCGCTCGTGCGCAACAGATCCCGTGCCAACACGAGCAGATCGTGGAACTCGAGGCCGCCATCGGCGCCGACGGGCCTCGGCGGCGGCGAGCACCTCGCGGCACACCAACACCAGCAAGGGCCGCAAGCACGTCGTCGGCGGTGCGCGCGATCACCGCCTCGACCGCGTCGTTCACGGCCGCGACGAGCGCCTTGGCCGCCTTGGCGTCGCCGTTCCACGCCGCCGCCTTGCCGCCGTTCCCCGCCTTCCAGGTGGTGCGCGAGCGCGTCGGCGAGCCGGGCCAGCTTTCGGTACGGGTCGTCGATCTCGACGATCCCGGTCATCTCGGGAATGAGCTTGTCGAGCAGACGTCGGTAGAAGAGGTCGTCGCCGTCGGTGCACTCCCCCGGCAGGGCGCAGACCGCGGCCACGGCCGCGTCGAACGCGGCGAAGTCCGGCGCGATGCAGCGGCGGCAGTGGGCGGTCGGCGACGCCGGCGAGCCGGTCCCAGTTGTCGTTGAGCTCGACGGCGACGTCCTTCAGCGTGGCGTGGCCCTGGTACTGCGGCTCGAAGTCGATGCCGACCAGCGCGGCGCGCAACAACACCTCGTCGTTGGCCGGGTCGGCGTACAACCCGTCGACGAACCGCTCCCAACGATCCTCGTGCGCGAGCTGCGACGACACCTCGTCGAGCACGCGCACGCGTGGCGGGAGGCCGGCCGCGACGGCGAACTCGTTCAGCAACCGACTGGCGAAACCGTGCAACGTCGACAACGCGGCCAGGTCGACGTCGGCCAGCGCCTCGGGCGCATCGTGCCTGCTCGACGGGATCGGTCGTCTCGGCCGCCCGCTTCTCGAACTTCACCCGGATCCGTGCTTGTAGCTCGGCCGCCGCCGCCTCGGTGAAGGTGATGGCGGCGATGTTCGCGAGCCGGATGTCCTCGACGAGCACGAGGTTGGCGATGCGATCGACCAGCTGGGTGGTCTTGCCCGTACCCGCGCCGGCTTCGACGAACAGCGTCTGGGTGAGGCCGTCGCGGCTGACGAGGTCGCGGGTGGCTTGATCGACCGGGACGCTCACGACTCACCGTCCCACACGAGCGGATCGCGTTTGCGCAACGCAGGCGCCGCGACCTTCACATCGACCTGTTCGCCACGGTTTCGGACGCACAGCCGATCGAAGTCGCAGTACGTGCAGTTCTCGTAGGTGCCGCGCCAGATGTTCCAGTCGCCCGGTTCGACGAGGAACACGCCGGACTCGATCCCGTCGACGATGGTGGCGAGCACATCGATGAAGCGCTGCCGCCGATCGGGGTCCACGGATAGCCACGACGTTCGTAGCCGGCGCGGGGATCGACCATCCAGTAGTGAGCCTCGGTGGACGGGGCGCCGAGCAACTGATGCGCGGCCTCGGCGTACAGGCCGAGCTGCAACATCTGGCCGCCGCGAACCGGATCACCCTCGTCGATGCCCCGGTACCCCGCGCCTTTGCCGGTCTTGTAGTCGAACACGAGCAAGCGGCCGTCGTCGGTTCGGTCGACGCGGTCGGCGCGACCGCGGAACTCGAGCCTCCGGCCGTCGGGCAACGTGAGGACGACGGGCTGGTGGTCGTCGAGGCCGAACGGCAGCTCGACCCGTTCGGGTCGCGCCCTGGACGCGTGTCGGTAGGCGTCGTCGGCCATCGAGGAACTCGTCGAGCATGGCGTGCAGCTCGGCCTTGGCCAGCCGCCAACGCAAGGGTCGGCCGGTGCGGCCGCGCGCCTCGGTCTCGGCGAACACCTCGTCGAGGATCTCGCGCATGCGCTCGTGTTGGGCTGGCGTCCACGGCTGCTCGGGGTCGGGGGCGCCGCCTTCGATGACCTCGTCGAGGAACCGCTCGAGCACGGCGTGTACACCGGAACCGCGTTCGAGCGGGCTGAGGTCGATCACCCGCTCCGGATCGTCGCGATCGGCGAGATCGAGCACGTACGCCAGGAAGTAGCGATACCCACATGCAGCCCAGCTCTCCAGACGGGTCGGTGAGAGCGAGCGGTCCGTGGCGGAAGGCACGGGTTGGCCGGCCAGGTTGCCGTCCCACTCCGTGAAGTCGTCGGAGCGCCGTGCCGCCTGCACCTCGAAGCCTCGCCCGACGAGCGCCGCCACCGGGTGATCGGCAGGCGTGCCGCCGCCGGCGGCGAACTCGGGCCATCACCGCCAGGTCGCGCTCGTCGCAGCGAGCCGTGAACCGGTGCCGTCGAGACCGCGAGCGAACGAAGGCACCACGTCGACGACCGGTGCACCGAGCTCGGCGAAGTCGGTGGCGTACACCGGGCGATCGGCCCGAGCCGATGCGGAATCGAGCAACCACCGCGACGGCAACGCGCTGCGGTTGCCGCGCAGGTCGCCTCGAGCGAAGGTGAGGGTGCGCGCGTCGGCGGGCGCGGCGGCCAGCGCGGCCAGGAAGGCTCGGTGCTGCTCGTAGAGCCGTCGCCGCGCGTAGCGGAAGCTGCCCGGCGGCGAGCGCCCGTATCGGATCGGGCAGAAGCACGTCGTCGCGGCGGGCGGTGGGCCAGAGACCCTCGGAGCATCCGAGCACGAACACCGCGTCGAGATCGTGGCCGGCCGCCGCGGCCAGCGGTCCGTACACCACGCCCTCGCCGAACCGACCCGATCGACCTCGTGTCACATCCATCTCGGCGCGCAGCGCCCGCGACGAAGACGTCATGGGTCGGCGCCGGGCTCGAGCTCGCCGAGCGTGGCCAGCCGCACCAACACGTCCTCGACGCGTTCGAAGGCCAGTTGCTCGGACTCGGGCCAACGGCTGTGGGTGTGACCCGCACCGAGCAGTTGATGCAGCAGCGCCTTGGTGGCTTCGGCCTTGGCCGGCCATCCCTGCCCGCGCTCGACCTGGTCGACCGCCTCGGCCAGCTCGTCGACGAACTCGCCCGAGGTGCTCGACATCGCTGATGTCGCGCCGTCTGCGTTCGACCCACGCCTGGTCGGCTTCCGCGCCGGCCTGGGCGATGCGGTGTTCGATCGATGCTCGGTGACCGGCGAGCTTGCGCCGCCAGTCGGTCAGGTCCTGCACGACGCCTGCGCTGCGGGTCAACGATTCCCACGTCGCGGGGTGCACCCGCTCGTCGCCGGCCGCGCAGCGGCCCGCCGCTCACCAGAGCCATGACCTTGTCGCGCCGCCACCGCTCGCTCGGCAGTGCCAGTGCGTTCAGCAGCGTTCGCCCGGCGACGGTGTCGGCCAGCCGGCGTCGGGCCGGCCCGTTGGCCGGGATCTCGGCCGCCGCCAGCTGCTGGCGCAGGATCCCGACGTAGGGATCGGGAGTGGGATGGAAGATGCCGATGCGGTCGAGCCGGACGCCTCGTTCGGCGAGGGCGATCACCTCACGTACGACGGCACGGACCTCTTCGTCGGCGTCGGTGACCGAGACGATGTGCGCCGCGGTCGGGGGCACGTCGACGGGCGCGTCGGCGGGTACGTCGACACCTACGAGCGCGCACGTCTGCCGCACCGCGGCGTCAGCACCGACGTCACCCGTGACGCCGACCAGCGCGGTGCTCGGCGCGGCCCGGAGCACCGCGGCGACCAGCTCGGCGAGCGGTTGGGTCAACGGCGCAGGGAGATACCAGATGACATGACCGAACGAACGAAGCGCGTCGTCCAGATCGGCGCGGGCCGCGGCGGCGCGGGCCAGAGCCGCCTCGTCGTGGAAGCCGTCGAGGTGGCCGGCGATGGCGCGCGCGAAACGAACCGCGGTACGCGCCGCCTCGCCACCGTCACGCTCGAGCTCGGCGAGGGTGCTCGGCCCGAGGTTGCTCAGCTCGGCATAGAGCGCGGCCAGGGCCGCCTCGGTCGCATAGTGGTCGGCGACGGGGCCGAAGGGCCCCGGGTCGTCGGCCAGGGCCAACCGAACGGCTGCCCCCAAGACCGGATTGGTGAGCGGACGGGTGTCGAGGAGTTGATCGGCGGCGACCAGCTCGGCCAGCCGCAGCGGCGTGACGAACGAGACGTTGGCCACGCCCGTCTGGGTCGCATGGCCCCGGTCGACCAGCCCCGAGCCGAGGAGCCGGCGAGCCGTCAATCCCGCGAAGTTCGACGGCACGATCACCGTCACCGGCGCGAGCGCGACCCACCTTTGGCCCGCTCGACCGTATCCGCCAGCGCCTCGCTGGCCGGCCGGCCGTAGCCCACGATCTCCACCCGCTCGATCACCCGTTCCACACTACGGGCGTCGTATGACACGGCTCTGGGACCGGGAGCGCGAGTCAGAGCCAGAGCACCGCCGAAGTAGCATCGATCGCATTGCCACAACCCAGATCGATGACTGACGTCGACGCAGTCGTCGTGGGCGCCGGCCCGAACGGGCTCGTGGCCGCGGTCACCCTCGCCCAGGCCGGTTGGTCGGTGCGCGTGGTCGAGGCGGCAGACCGGCCCGGCGGGGGCACGCGGTCGGCGGAACTGATCCGCCCCGGGGTGGTCCACGACGTCTGCTCGGCCATCCATCCACTCGGCATCGGCTCACCCGCGATGCGAGCTCTGCCGCTCGAGGAGCACGGCCTCGAGTGGGTGCAGCCGGATGTGCCGCTGGCGCACGTGCTCGACGGGGGCCGGGTGGCGCTGTTGCAACGATCGGTGGACGAGACGGCCTCGGCCCTCGGCGCCGACGGGGCCGCTTATCGCAAGACGTTCGGTCCACCGGTGCGCGCCGGCCTCGGCCTGGTCGACGGCGTGCTGTCACCCCTCACGATCCCGCCGCGCTCATCGGCCGCTCTGGCCCGATTCGGCCTCGTCGGTATCCAGCCTGCGGCCCGGGTGGCCCGAAGGTTCACCAACGACGAAGGTGGCGGCCTGTTCGCCGGGCTCGCCGCCCATTCGATGCTGTCGCTCCGCGCTCCGATCACGGCGGGATACGGCGTGCTACTCGGCGCGCTCGGTCATCTGGTGGGGTGGCCCATGGCACGCGGTGGATCGCAAGCCATCGCCGATGCGCTGGTGAGCATCCTCGAGGCGCACGGAGGCACGGTCGAATGCGGCCATCGCGTCCAGAGCCTCGACGAGCTCCCCTCGGTCCGCGCGGTGCTGCTCGATCTCACGCCGCGCCAAGTGGTCGAGTTGGCGGGACCGCGCCTTCCCGATCGCTACCGTCGTCACCTCACGCGGTTTCGCTACGGCGCGGGCGTGTGCAAGATCGATTGGGTCCTCGACGGCCCGATTCCGTGGACCAACCCCGATGCGGCGCGCGCCGGCACCGTGCACGTCGGCGGCACGCTCGACGAGATCGTGAGCGCCGAGCAAACGGTGCAACGAGGGGCAGCACCCGGAGCGGCCCTTCGTGCTCGTCGCCGCAGCAGTCGTTGTTCGATTCCTCGCGCGCGCCACAGGGCACGCACACCGCGTGGGCCTACTGCCATGTGCCCAACGGGTCGACGGTCGACATGACCGATCGGGTCGAGGCCCAGCTCGAGCGGTTCGCACCGGGCTTTCGTGATCGAGTGATCGGGCGGCACACGATGCTCCCCGCCGCGATGCAGCAGCACGACGAGAACTACATCGGGGGCGACATCAACGGTGGCGCAGCAGATCTGCGTCAGTTCTTCGCTCGACCGGTGCTGGGCTTGCATCCGTGGCGCACACCCGTGCCGGGGCTGTTCCTGTGCTCATCGTCGACGCCGCCCGGCGGCGGGGTTCACGGCATGTGTGGTTGGCACGCGGCGCACGAGGTGCTCCGACAGCACCCGTGAGCATCGGCGTTTGTTCAGCTCGGGTTGTCCCCTACCTCGCGGAACACGAGGGGCCGAGTGAGCGCTACGTTGACCGCATGAGCAGTGGGGATGACATCACGCCCGAAGGTCCGGAGGCCGAGGGGTTGGTGCGACCCGAACTCACGATCGAGGAGGTCGAGGGCGCCCATCTGCTCGCCAACGAGGCGCGCGGGCGGCTGCGGGCCGACGGTTTCACGGACTCCGAGATCGACGCGTGGGCCATCACCTATTACACGCTGGACGCGGGCGGCCGGGACGAGGGCGCGGCCGACGACTTGGTGGCGTTCATCGTCGCCGAGCAAGCCGAAGGTCGTAAGCCGCGTTAGACAGGCTTGTCGCCTCGGAGAGTGATGCGTTGGATGACCCGAGGCGCCTCGCCGAAGTCGCCCACCACGAAATGCTGCGTCGACCGGTTGTCCCAGAAGCCGACGTCGCCTTCGTGCCAGTGGTAGCGCACGGTGAACTTCGGCTGCGACGCGTGCTTGTAGAGGAATCGCAGTAGCGCGTCGCTTTCGTCCCGTTCGAGACCGACGATGTGGGTGGTGAACCCGCCGTTGACGAAGATCGTCTTGTTGCCGGTCTCCGGGTGTGTCCGGATGACCGGATGTTCCGATCGGCTCGAGCGCGACCACCTTCTCGCCGTTCCACTTCCCTTCGCCCACCCGATCGAGGAGGCCTTGGAACGACGGGCGACCGTCGTGCATGGCGGTGAGGGTGCCGAGGAAGGCCTGCATGGCCGGACTGAGCGCTTCGTACGCCGCTTGCTGATCGGAGAACATGGTGTCGCCGCCGGCCGCCGGAATGGTCACGGCCCGCAGGATCGAACCCATCGGCGGCTCTTCCATGTACGTGACATCGGTGTGCCAGTCGATGCCGTTCTGGGGAGGCGGCTCCTTGCCCGGCTTGGTCGCCACCTTGCGCGCGAGGGTGTAATCGATCTCGAAGATCTCCGGGTTGGCCTTCATACCCGGGATCACGGGATGGCCCTCGGTCGTCTCGCCGAACCATGCCGCGAACCGCACGTGCTCGTCGGCGGTGAGGTGCTGTCCCGGGAAGAACACCACCTTGTGCTCGAGCCACGCGGCGCGAATGGCGGCGACGGTCTCGCCGTCGAGATCGCGAAGGTCGACACCGCGGATCTCGGCCCCGATCGTGGGCGAAAGCGGGGTGACCTCGAGGCGGACCGCCTGATCGTGGATCGTCATGGGAAGACCTCCGGTCGCGTGCCGCGACCTCCCGAAGATATCCGAAGGCACCGTGCGCGACACTTCGTCGGTGGCGAAACAGCATCGGGTACCGCTCATCGATCATCCCGATCTGCCGACCGAACTCGACGACATCGGGCCGATCGACCTCGACGACGGTGTGCGTCTCGAGGACACGCTCGTGACGGACCTACGCGTTGCTGAAGGTCGGGTGGAACAGTTCGCGCTCTCCGGTTGCCGCCTGGAGAACGTGTCGCTGACGGGCGCCGACCTCCGCCACGTGACTTTCACCGACGTCACCTTCGACAGCTGCGAGCTCTCGGGCGCCACGTTCGACACCGCCACCTTCGAGCGAGTGCGGTTCGAGCAATGCCGCATGTCGGGCTTCGTGGCCCCACAACTCGAGGGCCGGCACGTGTCGTTCGTCGACTGCCGCATGGATCAGTGTTGGTTTCGCATGGCCACGCTGGAGCAGTGCGCGTTCGAGGACTGCGATCTGACCGACGCCGACTTCTACACCGCGACGATCAAGGCCTCGCGGTTCGTTCGATCGACGCTCGCCGGGGTCGAGCTGTCGCAGGCGACGACTCGACCGATGTCGCCTTGCACCGGTCGACCGTCGAGGGCATCAAGGGAGCCAAGGCGTTGCGCAACATCACGATCGGCACGGATCAGATCATCCCGATCGCCTCTCTCGGTCTTCGCCCCGATGGGCATCGTGGTCGACGACGACTACTTCGACGATGCTCGACGACCTGCCAGAATCCTGACCGTGAGCCCCTCTCCTCGTCGATGCCGCCCGTGACCTGTACGCCCTCGTCGACGAGAACGCGCGCGGGGCGCCGCCCACCGCACCGGTCTCGCAGGCCTCGGTCGACGCGCTGACCAACGCCGGCCTGCATGCGGTGATGGTGCCCAAAGAGGTCGGCGGCGGCGAAGCACCGATCGTCGACTGCATCGATGCCGTGGCCGAGATCTCTCGGGCCGACGGGTCGACGGGCTGGTGCCTGATGGCCAACATCGCGACCATCGCCTTCTTCGGGGCATGGGCCGGCGAGGACTTCGCCAAGGAGTTGTTCGCCGACGGTGTGCCCCTCGCGGCCGGACAGTTCGCACCGAACGGCACTGCCACGCCGGAGGGCGACGGCTATCGCATCACTGGCGACTATCAGTTCGGCAGCGGGGTCAATCACTCGGCGTGGATCGGCGCAGGTGTGCTCACGGCCGAGGAGGAGAGCCGGTTGTTGATGGCCCTGGTGCCCCGATCGGCGGCGACGATGCAGGACGGTTGGGACGTGCTCGGTCTCGAGGCGACAGCCAGTTGGGACTACACGCTCCGTGATGCGTGGGCGCCCGAGGGTGCGACCTTCGACTTCTTCGCACCGGTGCAACACCGCGGCGGGCCGATGTACCAACTGGGCGTGCTCGGCCTGACATCAGCCGGTCACGCCGGCGTGGCGCTCGGAGTGGTCCGGCGGGCGCTCGACGAACTGCGCCGGATCGCCACCACGAAGGCTCGGATGGGGGCATCGGCACCGCTGCGCGAGAAGGAGAGCTTCCTCCTCGCTCTCCCGACGTTGGAATCGCGCGCTCGGTCGGCGGCCGCTGGGTGCGCGAGACGTTCGCGACGGCCGAAGCCACCGCGATCCGCACGGGCGAGGCGAACCCGACCGAGGTCGCGCTGGCGCGCCAGTCGACCGTGTTCGCCACCCAGGACGGGGCCGACGTCGTACGCGAGGCCTACCTGCTCGCGGGCACCGACGCGCTGCGCGCCGGACCGCTCCAACGCTGCTTCCGCGACATGCACGCCACCACCCAACATTTCTTCGCGGGTGAGTTCGCCACGCTGGAAGCCGGCAAAGCTCTCTTGGCGGAGTGAGCGGTCAGATGACCGCGACGGCGTCGATCTCGATGAGGACGTCGGGCTGCCACAAGGTCGCCACACCGAGCAGGGTGCTGGCCGTGACCGGGTACTGATCGCCGAACACCTCGATGGCGGCTCCCACCAGGGCTCGAGCGCGTCGGGTGTGTAGTCCTTGATGTAGATCGTGAGCTTGGCGACGTCGGCCGGCTTCGCTCCCGCGGCGTCGAGCGCGGTGGCGAGATTGCGCAGGGCCTGGGTGGCTTGTTCGGCGAACGTCGAGCCGACGACCTGGCCATCGGCGTCGACGCCGGTCTGGCCCGAGATGTGCAGGATCGTGTCGCCCTTGGCCACGCTGATGTGGGCCGATCCCATGATCGGGGCGAGGCTCGGCGGATCGATGTGGTCGACGATCATTCGGTTGCTCCTGTTCGTTCGACGACCGGGCCGACCCCAGCCGTGGGTCCATCATTACGGCAATCGGTAGAGCCAGACCGCGGCCGGCAGTCCTTTCATCACCACCGGACCGATCGGTTGGGCCTCGACATCGAGGGCCGTCGGGTCGCATTGCTTGATCAAATCGTCCGAGGCGAGCGTCTCGCCCGGGCCCGCCTGGTCCACGATGCGCGCCGCCGTGTTGACCTCATGGCCGATGAGGTCTCCGGCGCGTTCGGCGGCCTCGCCCCAGTGCGCGCCGATGCGCACCCAGAGCGGAAACGGTCCTTCGTCGGACGCGCGACGACACGCACGCTGCAAATCGCGGCAGAAGCGCACACCGCTGTCGGCGCTGTCGATCCAGAGCAGCAGCCCATCGCCGAGCTCTTTCACCACACGACCGCCGGAGGGCAACAGGTCGTCGACGATCTTGCGCTTGGTGTCGAGCAGCTCGACGGCACGGCTGTCGCCCTCGGCCGCGGTGAACTTGGTGAAGCCCACGATGTCGGTGAACACGATGGCGCCGGGTCCGCTCACCGAGCGCGCACCTCGATCTGGCCGCTCACACTGCGCGCCGCGACGGTGCAGTCGTCGCCGGCGGGCGCGGAGTTCTCGATCGCTCCGCTGGCGCTGCGGGCGTTGACCCGGGCGCCCAGGCCCTTGGCCAGGCGGAGCACGATCGTGCCGTCCATCGTCTCGGCGGCGATGTCGCTCGCCCCGTCGATGCCCACCTCGACCTGACCGCTCGTCGCGCGCACCCGGACGGTGCCCCGAGCATGCCGCACACGGATGCTGCCACTGTCGGTGTGGGCCGACAGATCAGCGGTGTGGCCCACCTCGACTTGGCCCGACACGCTGCGAGCTCGGCAGACCTGCGTCGCCCGCTGCACGTCGACGCTGCCGCTCGTGGTGCGGACGTCGACCGAGTGTGCCTCGTCGATCGAGATCTGCCCGGACTCGCTCGACACCCCGGCCGACCCGAACCGGCCCTTCAGCGTCACCTGTCCACTGCGGCTGCCGACCACGACTGCGGATCCCAAGGGCACGCGCACGACGATCGAGTCGCTACCGACGCGCGCCGTCAAGGCCGAGCCGTCGCGCACCACCTCGCCACCTTCGACCGAGATGTCGGAGCGGTCTTCGGCGGTCACCACCACCTGTCCCGACGTCGCGCTCACGCGAACGAGTTCGACCCCGGCCCGGTCGTGTGCAGCCACGGGCCGACCGTACCGCGGCCATTGACTGCCGGGCCCCTCCCTTCGGCGATCTTGTGACGCCTGAACAGTTGCATCCGAACACGATCGGCGCGACCAATGCCACAGGCGATATGTGGCTGGAGGGGCGAGGAGAGTCCACATGGACCCCGTCTTGGCGACCCCAGAACACAACAACGAAGCCCGAACCGCCGACAGGCGCATCGGCGCCGGGGACATCGACGACAGAGACATCGACGACGACAAGGGCCAGGAGCGTTCCGATCGGGAATTCGAGCCCGAGGAGCTCGCCCGCCGGGCCCGTGAGAACACCGATCGGATCCGGCAGTACCTGCTCGACCGCCAGTCGCGACCGCGAGGTGATCCTCACCACCCAGACTCGGCTCGGGCAATCCCTCGACTGGGTGCCGGCGGAATCGCTCGCACCGGAGGGGAAGATCGCTTCCCCGCCCGAGGCGGATCGACTCGACCTTCGGATGCACCAGGACCCGGCCGACGGCAAAGAAGTACGTCCCGCCGAGTTCGTCCGCTTCGAGCTCGAGGACGAACGGGCCGAACGTGGGCCGTCGGGGACGGTTCCGATCGTCCGACGCGACGTCGACCGGATCTCCTCGACGAAATACCTGCAGGACTTCCTGAGCAAGCACGGGCGCGCGACCCAGCTCCGACCCGAGGGCGAAGGCGTCGAATTGGCCTTGCCCGAGGACGGCAGCGTGCACAAGTACGCGAACACGGCGCAAGGCGTCACGGCGTACGGCACCGAGGGCAACATCAACGCGTGGGATCCGTACCTCGAGTGGTCCGACGAGTTCTCGCTCGGCCAGAACGCGCTCGTGCGTGGAACCGGGTCCGGGCGCCAGACCATCGAGTCCGGTCACCAGGAGTACCGCGACCTGTACGGCGACTGGGTGCCGCACCTGTTCGTCTTCTACACGACGAACAACTACAGCGATCAAGGTGACAACAAAGGCGGGTACAACCAGGACGTCGACGGGTGGGTGCAGTACTCCAACGTCGTCTACCCGAGGCGTTGTCGTCGCCGCTGAGCACGTTCGGCGGCACGCAGTACATCATGAACCTCAAGTGGCAGCTATGGCAGGGCAACTGGTGGATGCGGTGCAACAATCGTTGGATCGGCTACTACCCGGCCAGCCTGTTCAGCGCGAGCGGTTTGCGCGACCAGGCCGACAAGGTGGCGTGGTACGGCGAGATCGTCGACAGCGACAGCCACGCCGGCACCACCGCGACCGACATGGGCAACGGCCACTGGCCCTACGAGGGCTGGCAGCATTGCGCGTACATGAGCAACCTGATGTACCAGTCGAGCACCGGTGGCGGCATGAGCCGTTACAACCCTGGCTCGGTCTACGCGAGCCATCCCAAGTGCTACGGCATCGAGGGCCATCTCGACAACTGGGGTAGCTGGGGTCCGTACTTCTGGTGGGGTGGCAGCGGACGGAACAGCCAGTGCCCGTGAGCGACGCGGAGCAACCCGACGTCCTTCCGTGTGAGAAGGACCCGCGGTTCGAGTGCGTGCGGATCGGCTCGACCGATCCGCACGGCGCCGCCGCCTCACCCCCACCGGGTGGGGACAGCGAGTCCGAGGCCGGTTTGTGCCCCGACGGCTACGTACCGCGTCGCCGGCGGCCGCCGTACGCCGCGGAGGGCAAACGAGTCATCCGCGACGGGCCACCCGAGCGCAACCCGCGTCCACGTCCCGACTAGCCGACGAGGGGGTCTCGAATCAGTCGACGACCTGCACCGGGCCGTAGATCACGGCGAGACACGACCTTGGTGGCCGGATCGGATAGCCTGTCGGTTGCGGACATTCATTCAACGCCCTCTTCTTGATCGCGCTGGCTGGGTTCCAAGAATGGGTTGGTCAATCGGGCTGGCTCGACAAATCAGAAAAAGAGAGAAATGACTACAGGTACTGTGAAGTTCTTCAACAGTGAGAAGGGCTTCGGCTTCATCTCACGCGAGGGTGGCGACGATGTGTTCGTCCACTTTTCCAACATCCAGGGCGATGGTTACAAGTCGCTCGACGAGGGCCAGCGCGTCGAGTTCGACGTCGCCCCCGGCCGCAAAGGCGAGGAAGCGCAGAACGTCCGCGTTATCTGAGCTCGATTTCGCACATTGAGTAAGGGCCGCCGGTTCGCCGGCGGCTCTTTCCGTTGACCCCGAGCGCTAGGCAGCTCGTGCCTTGTGGGCGGCCTTCTTCTTTTTCTTCGCCTTGGGCTTGGCGGTCGTGGGCGTCGACTTGTGGTCGGGCACGAGCGTCGTCGTCGTGGGCGGGGCGGTGGTGGTCGTGGCGGTCGAGTCCTTCGACTTGGCGGTCGTCGTGGTCGACGTCGGGCCCGCGGCATCGTCGGAGCTGTTCGGGGTGGCCGCGGCCTCGTGGTGGGGTTGGCTACATGCCGCCGCCAACAGGAGCAGGCCCGCGGTCATCAATGTGATCAGGGTTCGTTTCACCTGCGAGACCTCTCGATCGGCACGACGGCCATTGCTCTGGGTCTCCGCGTCGGCATCATCGCGCGCCGACGGCGGCGGTCAACGGATGCCCCTCATCACCAGCTCATGGCGCATGTCCTCGGCCGCCTCGGCTCCGGTCACGGAGGTACCACGTCTCGAAGTCCCTGGGACCTGCGTAGTCGTCCATGCCCCTCACCGAGTCACCAGCACCTCGGATTGCTTACTTCGGTTCGCCTGATTGTTGCCGGGTATCCTCGGTGCGCGTCCGGACACCGGTTCCAACCATCAGGGCGGACGCATGTTCAGGCTGACTGGGGGCCCTGAAATGACTGCACCGGCGCTGGCGTTGTCGACCCATGCCCATCGCTCACCGGGTCGGCGAGCCGCCGTCGCCCTCGGGATGTTCGCGTTGGCCGCGTTGGCTGCGTGCGCAGCGCTGTTGCTCCTGAACACCCGGGCCGATGCTGCTCCCCCGTTCTCGGGTCAGGTGGTCGGCAATACATTGTTCGTCCGCGGATCGAACGCCGACGACCTGATCGTCCTTCGTCTGCGATCCGGCGTACCGACCACGCTCGACGTCGACTTCGGCAACGACGGTACGGCCGACCTCTCGTTCGACCGGAGTACCTTCACCGCGATCCAGGTCGAGGCGCTCGGGGGTGCCGACAACGTCCGCATCGACGAGGTCAACGGAATCTTCACCGACACCGAGGCGACCACACTCGACGGCGGCGGTGGGAACGACTCCATCGTCGGCGGCAGCAGCAGCGAGACGCTGATCGGCAACGGCGGTAACGACTTCGTGCAGCCCGGTCGCGGGAACGACGTTGTCCTTCTCGGCGGTGGGAACGATACGACGGTGTGGAATCCGGGCGACGGGTCCGATGTCGTCGAGGGTCAGAGCGGCAAGGACACGCTCAACTTCAACGGCGCGAACGTCAACGAGCACATCGACATCTCAGCGAACGGCCCGCGCGTGCGGTTCTTCCGAGATGTCGCCAACATCACGATGGACCTCAACGAGGTCGAGACGATCCAGTTCAAGGCGCTCGGTGGTGCCGACGTCGTCAATGTCGGCAATCTGGCCGGGACTGCCGTGCGCGCCGTCGACGTGAACCTGTCGGGGGGCAGCGGCGGCGATGGGCAAGCCGATCAGGTGATCGTCAACGGCACCGATGCGGCTGACGAGATCGAGGTCAATGCCGATGCACCTGCCGCGGTGGTCAAGGGTCTGCCGGTGGAGACCTTGGTCACCGGCGGTGAGCCGGCACTCGATCAACTGGTCGTCGCCGCCGGAGCTGGCGACGACTCGCTCGAGTCCTCCCCCGCTGTCGGCGCACTCATCAACGCGGTCCTCGAGGGCAACATCGGAAACGACACGGCCTTCACCGAGGGCACCCCCGACAACGATGTCTTCAACGTCGTGGCCAACGGAACGTTGGCCACGGTGACCGACGGCGGCACCGGATTCTTCTCCGTCACGGACACCGACACGTTGCTCGTCAGCGGTCGGGGAGGCGATGACACGATCACGGCTGGGAACGGTCTGGCGGCGATCGTTCCGGCCCTGAGGATCGATGGAGGCGGCGGCAACGACACGCTCGGCGGGGGCGACGGCGCTGACGTGATGATCGGCGGGGGCGGTAACGATGTCGTCGACGGCAATCGTGGGAACGACCTCGTGCTCCTCGGCGGGGGGGCCGATACCGCGGTGTGGGATCCCGGTGACGGCTCCGACACGATCGAGGGACAGAGCGGCAAGGACACGCTCGCCTTCAACGGCGCGAACGTCAACGAGAACATCGATGTGTCGGCCAACGGCGCGCGCGTGCGCCTGTTCCGAGACATCGCCAACATCACGATGGACCTCAACGAAGTCGAGACCATCCAGGTGAGAGCCCTCGGCGGTGCGGACACCGTGACGATCAACGACTTGACGGGAACCTCAGCGCGAGCGGTCAACGTCGACTTGTCGTCCTTGGGTGCGGGTGACGGGCAAGCCGACCGGGTGAACGTGAACGGAACCGGCCTCGCCGATCTGCTGAACGTCGTCGCCGACGGACCGGCTGCGGTCGTCGAGGGCTTGTCGGCCGTTCCCTCGGTGACCGGTGGTGAACCGGCGCTCGATCAGCTCGTGGTGAACGGCCAGGGCGGGATGGACTCCATACAGGCGACGCCGGCGGTGGGCGCAGTGATCAACGCGGTTCTCGACGGTGGTCCCGATCTCGACGCGGTCTTCACCGAGGGCACGAACGGCAGCGACGTGTTCACTGTCGTCGCCAACGGCGCGGTTGCGGAGGTGACCGACGGCGGCAGCGGTTTCTTCACGATCGCCAACGCCGAGAGCGTGCGGATCAACGGCAACGCCGGCGACGACACGATCACGGCCGGAAACGGTTTGGCCGCCATCCTTCCCTTGCTCGGGCTCGACGGCGGCAGCGGCAACGACACCATCGCGGGCGGTGACGGGGGCGACGTACTGGTCGGCGGCAGCGGCAACGACCACATCGACGGCAATCGGGGCAACGACGTCGCGTACCTCGGCGGCGGGGCGGATGTCTTCACCTGGGATCCCGGTGACGGCTCCGACGTGGTCGAGGGCGGGGGCGGGCTCGACACGTTGACGTTCAACGGCGCGAACGTCAACGAGCACATCGACATCTCGGCGAATGGCCAGCGCGTGCGGTTCTTCCGCGATGTCGCCAACATCACCATGGACGTCGACGATGTGGAGGCGATCAACTTCAACGCGTTGGGCGGCGCCGACACGGTCACCGTGGGCGACCTCACCGGCACCGACGTTCGCACCGTGGGCGTGAATCTCCAAGCATCCGGCGGCGGCGGCGACGGCCAGGCGGACGTCGTGAACGTCACCGGCACGGCGAACGTCGACAAGATCAACGTGACCGGCAGCGGTACTTCCGCGGCGGTGACGGGGTTGACGCCGACGGTTCAGATCACCGGCGCCGAGTACGCCACCGACCGCCTGAACATCGACACGCTGGCCGGTGCGGACATCGTCAACTTCGGTGGGCTCGCCCCGAACGTCATCCAACTCTGGATCGACGGCATCTTCACGGCCTGAGAGCGGAGCCGGGCACGACTCCGGCTCAGTAGCGGCGGACCGTGCCCTTGGTCGACGACGCCACGATGAGCACGTAGATGAACGAGAAGATGAGGCCGCTCACCACTCCGACGAGCGCCCAGTTCTTCGCACTTCGTGACGCGCGCTCGGCGCCGTGCCAGTCACCGCCGTTCCACTTGGAGTCGACCTGCGCGGCGTACACGATCGCCACGATGCCGAACGGCAGGCAGCAGAACAACGTCACGAGGATGGCGTAGGCGAGGTTCGACTTGGGCTTGTTGACGAGCGGGGCACGACTCCACGATTGGCCCGGGTACGCGCTGTACTGGTTGCCGTACTGATTGCCGTAGGGCGGCGGCATCGGTGCGGCGGGCGGTTGCGGTTCGGGCTGATACCAGTCGGCGCTCGGCAGGCCGTCGGATTGGTTCGGTTCGTTGTCGGACATCGCACTCCTCCAGCTGGAGAGCCGTCGTTCGGACGTGTTCCCTTCGGCGCCCGATGGTCGGCGGTTGAGCGCCATCGCGAAGGCCCAGGTCGCTGGTCGTCGTTGTGTTCCCTGCTTGACACAACGAGACGCGACGGAAGAAGCGCATCCCGATACTGCGTCCGCGAGCCGCGCAACTGTGGGGGGCCCACACGGTCGACTGACCGTCAGAACATGCGCGGATCCTTCAGATCGAGGAACTCGACGCCGGCCATCATCTCTTGGAACTCACTGAAGTCGGCCATGAGCTTCGCCGGCGGTTCCTTGTCCTCGTTCGAGCGCGCGTCGGCCTCGCTCGTGAAATAGGCCGCCTCGATGTAGGTGTCGGGTCCGACCCAGACACGAAGTCCACCGAGTAGGTCGGGACGGTATTTGGCGGCAACCTCCGCGAACTTCTCGTCCATGGCTCGCATGCGACTCGGGTCGGCTTTGCCCTTCATGATCTGCACGAAGCCGGCGTCGTTCTTGCCGCCCGCCAACATGATGTCGATGTCTTCCGAATCGTGGAAGGTGACGTCGCCCTCGTAGCACTTCTCGGTCTCGGCCCACCACTGGCCCTGTTCCGGGCGGTCGCTGTTGGCCCGGGCGTCCTCGGCCGACGCGAACCGAGCGATGGTGATGCTGTGGCCGTCGTCCGTGATCCCCTCGGTCGCGCCGAGGAACCCCTTCGCGCCGGGCCGCAGCTCGCTCATCCAGCGGTCGCTCTGGCGGCGCAGCCCATCGCGATCGGCGGCCTGCCCTTCGATGACTTGTACGAACATTGCCGTACCTCCTGGATCGGTGTCGTACCGCCGATCGTCCTCCCCTGGCCGGCAATCGACAAGGGCCTGTCGGGTGCCCGCTCGCCGATCCGACGACCCGCGACCCGCACGAGCCCGAACCGGGCAAGGATGGCGCTCGTGCCCGGTGTGCCAGTGGTGTCGATCAAAGGCCTCTGGAAGCAGTTCGGTGAGGTCACGGCGGTGGAGGACTTCGCCCTGACGGTCGAGCCCGGCCAGGTGTGCGGACTTCTCGGGCCGAACGGTGCGGGCAAGACGACGACGTTGCGGGTGCTGATGGGGCTCGAACGTGCATCACGAGGCGAAGTTCGGCTCTTCGACACCCGCATCACACCGAGCAATCCGGTGCTGCGTCGGGTAGGCGCCCTGATCGAGGAAGCCGCCTTCATCCCGCATCTCTCGGGCCGGGCCAACCTCCGACTGTGGTGGGAAGCGGGCGGTGAGCGGCTGGCCGATGCCGACCTGGACGGTGGGCTGGCGGTGGCGGGCCTGGGCGATGCAATCGACCGGAAGGTCCGCACCTACTCGCAAGGTATGAAGCAGCGGCTCGGCCTGGCCCGGCTGTTGCTCGGCCGACCGGAGCTGCTCGTGCTCGATGAGCCGACCAACGGCTTGGACCCCGGCGAGATTCGTGAGATTCGCGCGTTGCTGGCCCGGCTCACCGAGCGCGGCGCGACCGTGCTGCTCTCGAGTCACCACCTGAGTGAAGTCGAACAGGTGTGCAGCCACGTCGTGGTGATGAACAAGGGCCGGCTGGTGTCGAGTGGTCGGGTCGACGATCTGATCGGGACCGCCGGGTCGGTCTACGTCGAGGTCGACGACCTGCAACGGGCCCGAGCGGTGATCGCGCAGATGCCGAACGTCTCGACGGTGAGCGTGCAGGGCGCGGGCTTGGTGCTCGACGTCAACGGTGCCCGACGCTCGGATGTGGCCGCCGCGTTGGTGGCCGCCGGTCTACGGCTCGAAACGATCATGCCCACCCAACGACTCGAGGATGCCTTTCTCGATCTGCTCGGCGCCGCCGACGACCAGGCCGGGGAGGCAGTCGGATGATCGCTCTCGTACGCACCGAGTTCACCAAGGCGACGTGGCGCCTCCGCACCCTGATCATCGCCGGTCTGCTCATCGGGCTGCCGACGGTGATCACCCTCGCGGTGCACAGCGGGCGTCGGGGTCGGGGCGACAACGGCGAGGGCCTTTTCCTGCTCGCGCAACAGAGCGGGCTGATCGTGCCGGCCGCAGTTCTCAACGTGATGAGCCGCTTCTTGCTGATCGTCATCGCCGGCGTATTCGCGGCCGACTCGGTGGCCGGCGATGCGTCGTGGGGAAGCCTCCGCTATCTGCTCATGCGACCGGTGTCACGGGTGCGCCTGCTGATGGCCAAAGGGTTCGTGGCCGGCGTACTCATCTGGGCGTGCATCATCCTCGTGGCCGCGGTCGCGTTGCTGTGCGGGATCGCGCTGTTCGGCGCGCATCCCGTGACCGTGCCGGGCATCGGTCCGTTGGGCGATATCAGCGGTGCGGGCTTCCAGCTCGACACCGGTGCGTTGCTGGCGCGGGTAGGGATCGCGACGATCTACGTGGCGTTCGGCTTCACCGCGCTGCTGGCACTGGGAACGTTCCTGTCGACGGTCACGGATTCCCCCGCCGGTGCGATCGGCGCGACCGTCGGGATCTACATCGTGTCCGAGATCCTCGACAGCATCACGCAGTTCGGAGTCCTACGGTACGGATTACCGACGCACTATCTGGACGCGTGGCAGACGATGTTCACCGCCAACTCCTTCAGCCAGGACATGCTGGTGGGCATCGTCGTCCAGGTGATCTACCTCGTGGTGTTCGGCGGCGCCGCCCTCGTGTGGTTCCGCCGGAAAGACATCCGGTCCTAGTCGTGAGCTCTCGGGAGGGCCATCCCGAGCCGGAACTGCCGCCCGGCACACCGCTCGGATCGGCAGAGCTGCGTTGGACCGAATCCGGTGTGCCGTTCGTCCGCACGCCCGAAGACCGGTTCCAGGGCCTGCCCGACTTCGCCTACGAACCCGACTACGCGACGGTCGACGGCCTGCGCATGGCGTACGTCGAGGCCGGGCCCACCGATGGCGACGTGGTGCTGCTCCTGCACGGTGAACCGAGTTGGAGCTACCTATACCGGCACATGATCCCGGTGCTCGCCGACGCCGGCCATCGGGTGATCGCGCCCGATCTCATCGGCATGGGTCGCTCCGACAAGCCCGTGCAATTCGCCGACTACAGCTATCTGCAGCACGTCGCCTGGGTCCGCGGGTTCCTGGACGAGCTCGGGCTGACGGACATCACGGTCTTCGTGCAGGACTGGGGCAGCCTCATCGGCCTGCGGGTCGTGGGTGATGATCCCGACCGGTTCGCGCGGGTCGTCGTGGCGAACGGCCGCCTTCCGGTCGTACCCGCGGGGATCCAACCGGTCATGCTCCCGAACCCACCGCTCCCCGACAGCACCTTGACCCTCCCCATCGGGGACCCGAACGCCGTCACACGTGAGGTACCGCACTTCCCCGGGATCAGCGACCAATTCGCACAGTGGGCGCTGTTCGCGCTGGTTGGCACGCAGTTCCGCGCCAGCGAGGTGATCGATGCGCTCACCAGTCGAGAGCACACGCCGAAGGAGCTGGCCGCGTACGACGCGCCGTTCCCCGAACGCGTCTACATGGCGGGCCCACGCGTCTTTCCATCACTCATCAACACGATCGGTGTGGAACCGACCAACGAGGAGGCGCGCCGGGTCTTCGACGCGTGGGACAAGCCGCTGCTCACGCTGTTCGGACGGCGGGACCAGACCCTTGGTACCGACGACGTCCAGGCCGAGTTGCGCGACACCGTACCCGGCGCAGCCGGTCAAGCCCATCACGCCTATCCGGACGCGAACCACTTCATCCAGGAGGACGAAGGTGTCGACCTGGCGCGTCGCGTGAACGCGTTCATCAGTCGTCGTTGACGATCGTCACCTGGCCGGTCGTACGACCGAGAATGGCGCCGTTGGGCGCGGACAGCACGATCTGCACGACCTCGTCGGGTTCGACCACGAAGTCCGAGGTGACCTTGATCGTCACCATCTTCACCGACTGCCCATCAGCGAACGACACCTTGCCGGTGGCCTTGGCCGTGTAGTCCGACCCGGCGGTCGCGTTCACGTTGACGAGCGTGTAGTTGACGCTCGCCGCACCACTGTCGAGCGAGCGCGTCACGGGCACTTTCACGACGCCGATACCCGTGTCGCCCTCGAAGATTCGGACGTCACCCACGCTCAGCTGCGCATCGGGAACGGCGTCGTCGTCGATGATCGTGCCGATGCCGGTCGCGAAGCCGATGTTCATGCCCGCCGACGGTGCCGACAGCGTGACGAGAAGGGTCTCCGTCGGCTCGGCGTTTGATCGGGCGTCACCTTCACGGTGATGTACTTGGTCGTCGGGGTGAGTCCGGTCTTCACGACGGGTTTGAAGGTGAGCGTGCCCGACTTCCTAGGTGTGAAGTCGCTTCCGGCCATGGCCGTGCCGCTGTTCACCGTGTAGCGAACCGATACGGGCGACCCTTGTGGCGTGTTGAGCGTCACGGGAATCTGGAGCGAGCGGGCCTTGCCGCCCGAGCCTTCGTTGATCGACGCCGAGCCGGCAAAGAACGCCGGGCCGTCGATGGCGGTCGGGGCAATGCCGAACGACCACACGCTCGCGGTCGAGGTCAGCACCGTGACGGCGACGTTGCCGTTGCCGACGTCGACCCGACTGGCGACGCACGGGTCGGGCACGGCCACGCCGGGCGCACCGGTGCAATCGGGGACGAGCACGTTGTTGCGCATGACCCCGATATCGGCGGCCGCCGCGCCCTGGAGCAGCGACGCATCCAACTCGAACCCGAACGAGAGCGGGGCCAGCGGTGTGGCCGGCGGGGCCTCGATGTGGATGATCTGATCGAGCAGTTGGTAGCCGGCGATGGTCGCGCTGGTCACCGTCGTGTGCTCGATGATGAGGTCACCCGGGGTCGGCGAGGTGATCGTGGCCTGCATGGGAGCGTCGGCGGTGGCACCAGTCGAACCCGTATCGGTCGTCAACGTCGTGCCCTCGCCCGATATGGCGTCCGTCGCCAGCGCGGTGGAGAAGATCCCGCTGGTGCCGAAGTACTGCCACGTGCCGTTCATGTGCTTGCCGTCGGGGGTGAACGTGCCTTGGAACGTGATACCTCCGGCGATGCCAAGGGTGACGTCGTTGCAGTTGACCGTGGCCGAGACCGGTGTGCCGACGGTGTCGTTCGGACCGATGTAGACCGTGCCCGTCATCGTGTTCCCGCTGAACGTCACCGGCCCGCGTACCGCTCCGCCGCTCGAGAAGTCCGTCGTCGAATAGGTGCCGAACCACGATCCGCCGAAATGAGGAGCGCACATAGCTGCGGTGGCATGGCCAACCGACAACAACGAGCTCACGAGCCCGATCACCCCGAGAAACAGGACGCACCGCAGTCCTCGCGACGCGTTGCGTCGCGAAATGGTCTTGGTATCCACCCGAATCCACCCCTTCGTTCGCCGCCCACCCGGCGGCCCGCACTTGACGCGAACCTAAGCCTGCTAAGGGCCTGCGTCAATCACCCTCATTGCGCTGCCATCAGGGCGGCCAGCTCAGCTTTGAGGTCCTGGTAGGGCTGACCGCTCACGTCGACGATCGCCTCGACGATCTCGCCCGTGCACTGGAACGGCGCGACGTAGTCGAAGGAGATCGCCGGGCCGACCTCGTAGGCACACGTCAACCCCGCGCCGGTGATCGACAGCCGAGCGGGCGTGACGAATGGAAGCTCGGCCTCCCCCACCATCTCGTCGTCGACGTACAAGCCGGCCCGTGCCGGCGAAGTCAGCGGTCCGCGTGAACTCGAAGCCGACGCGACGCCGGCCGGCGGGCACCTCGACGTGGGACGTGACCTGATGGCGCACCTTGCCGGCGACGTTGTGCTCGTACCGCAGCGTTCCGTCGAGGGCGAAGAACGTCCAGCCGCCCGAGCACCGACCCTTGCGCCAGCAGCACGCCCTCGGAACGCCTCGTCGCGCGGCACATCGACCTCGACCGTGATCACGTGTGAACGGTTGCGCAGGTTGACCGCGACCGACTCGGGCACCGGCGCGCAGTCGGGGAAGTACCGATAGCGCGTCCGGTCGCGCGCTCGCGTCGGCCGCGGGTTCTCGAGCGCGGCGAGCGGACGGTTGTCGAGTGGTAGCACCTGATGGGCGCGCGCCTCGCGCCACCACCGCTCGACCATCTCGGCCAGCTTGGCGGGATGGGTGTCGGCCAGATCGTGACATTCCGAGAAGTCCTCGGCCACGTGGTAGAGCTCCCATCGATCCTCGTCGAAGGGCGCTTCGGGGTCGAGGCCGTCGTCGTACATCTGCCCGAGCGGTTTGAACGTCACCGCCTTCCAACCGTCGTGATAGATCGCCCGACTGCCGAGCATCTCGAAGTACTGCGTGTCGCGTGCCGCGGGTGCGGCCGCGTCGCGTAGTGCGCCGGCGAAGCTCACACCTTCGATAGGTGTCTGATCGATGCCTTCGATCGTGGCGGGCGGTTCGATGCCGACCAGATCGAGGATCGTGGGCGCGATATCGATGGCGTGCGCGTACTGACGGCGGATGTCGCCCCGGGCCGCGAGGCCCTTCGGCCAGTGCAGGATGCACGGATCGGCGACGCCACCTTCGTGCACCTCGCGCTTCCACCGACGGAAGGGCGTGTTGCCGGCCATGGTCCAGCCCCACGGATAGTTGTTGTGCGCGGTCGGTCCGCCGATCTCGTCGATGCGGGCCTGCAGCTCGCGCCGACCGGCGGGGATGCCGTTCCAGATGCGCACATCGTTGATCGAACCGAGCGCACCGCCTTCGGCCGACGCGCCGTTGTCGGACACCACCACCACGAGCGTGTCCTCGCGTTCGCCGAGCGACTCGATGAACTCGAGCACCCGACCGACCTGTGCGTCGGCATGCGACAGGAAGCCGGCGAAACACTCCATGAACCGGGCGGCCACCTTCTGCTCCTCGGCCGACAAGTCGTCCCACGCCGGCACCCAGTGCGGTCGGGGCGAGAGCTCGGTGCCAGGGGGCAGCAGGCCGAGCTCCTGTTGGCGGGCGAAGGTTCGCTGCCGCCACGCGTCCCAACCCTCGTCGAACCGGCCCGCATAGTGGTCGATCCACTCCTTCGGCGCGTGATGCGGCGAGTGGCATGCGCCCATCGCCAGGTAGAGGAAGAACGGCGTGTCGGGCTCGACGGCGCGCAGGTCGGAGAGATAGGTGATGGCGTGGTCGGCCAGGTCGACGCTCAGGTGGTAGTCGTCGTCGGGCGGCGGGGGCACCGACTGGTTGTCCTGGTAGAGCGAGGGCACGAACTGGTGCGTCTCGCCGCCGTGGTAGCCGTACCAACGCTGGAACCCGCGGGCCACCGGCCAGGTGCTGCGCGATGCGGCCATGTGGGTTTCGTCCTCGGGCGTCAAGTGCCACTTGCCCACCGCGTAGCTGGCGTACCCGGCGCCGCCGAGCATCTCGGACAGGAAGCCGTGACGGCGATCGATCGTGCCTTGATGCCCCGGGAACCCAAGTGCGAGGTCAGCGATCCGCCCCATGCCGACGGAGTGATGGTTGCGCCCCGTCAGCAGGCACGCCCTCGTCGGCGAGCACAACGCGGTGGTGTGGAAGTTGGCCAGGCGCACTCCCCCGTCGGCCAGCCCGTCGAGCGTCGGCGTGTCGAGGTTCGACCCGTAACAGCCGAGCTGCGCGTACCCGACGTCGTCGAGCACGACCAGCACCACATTCGGCGCGCCGTCAGGTGGCTCGGGATGCGGCGGCCACCACGCGGTCGACTCCCGCCACGTGTCCCCGATCACGCCTTCGAACTCGCTCGCATCCATCCGGGCAGTCTTGCCCACGATGCGTCGACGCGTGATCCAGAGTCTGCGGAACCGCACTCGGATCCGAGGCAATCACCCCCGTACGTCAGCTGCGGGAGGAGTCCGTCTTGTTGGTACCACGTCTCGAACGGGTCATCACTCGTTCCCGCGTCGGCAGGCCAATGCGATTCGAGCGCGCCGCAATGCGGGTCGCGCTCGCTGCGCTCGTCGGGATCGCGTGGAGCGTCGGCGCACCGAACGTGCAGCACGCCTCTGCGACCAATGCCGCCGTCGGGTGCACGATGTTCGCGGGGGTGTACGTGTACGGAGAGCCGCCCCGATTGGAAGGGCGGCGGGTTTGGATGACGGGCGGGTTCGACTACCTCACCGCGCCGTACTGCTACCCCGACCTGTCCGGCGTGTATGCCCAGACCAAGGCCTGCGGTGTGTTCGGCTGCAACTGGCAGACGAGAGACCGCATCGAATACACGCCGCGAGGCAACATGCGCGAGACGCCCGGCATGGATTGCCGGAAGGGCACCAACCGCTACCGCACCCACAGCGTCTACGGCTATCGGGTCTGGGGTCAGACGGGCCTCGAGCCCGGTCTGCCGATACTCGCTGATTCGAGGATCGCCCCGGAGTTCTCCTGCAAATGACGAAACGGAAGGACCTACCTTGACTGCCGTACATCGACGAGTCGTCATCCTGTTGATCGGACTGGCCCTGTCCGCGGTGACCGCCCTTTCCGTGGGGGCGGTCGGACGAGCGCAGGCCGATGACGCACCCGCGGATCCGCCGAGCGGCGAGGCACCCATCGATCCCGTCACGGAGGCGTTGGGAGCGACGACGCCTGAGGCCATTGCAGAGCTGCAGAGCGCCCAGGAGAAGTTGACGGACATCAGCCAAACGGACTCCGCCCAGGGTGCTCAGATCAACGCAGTTCGATCTGAGCTCGGGGATGCAGTCGACGAGCTCTACGACGGACTGGCCGACGATCCACTCGCCGAGCGCGGTCAAGGGTGGTGGCGTCAGTGCATGGCGGCACGAGGTACTCCCTTCGACTCCCCGATAGCAATCGAGGAGGCCATCGACTCCCCACGAAGCAATCCCGACGAGATCCAGGGCCATGCGCTCGACGACGTGCTCGCGAATCGCGACGATTGCGAGCAGAAGGTGTCACACCTGCTGTCCACCACGCTCGATGATCAGTTTCCCGAGTGGGTGCGGGAGAACCAAGAGACCATCGACGAGTACCAAGGCTTGATCGAAAGCGTTTCCGACTGATCGCGAAGGACTCGTGAGCTCGAGGACCAAGCTCCGGGGAGCGCTCTTCTTCACGTCACTTCTGCTGACCGTGATCGTCGCGGCCGGATGCGGAGCTCACGTCGGCAAGACGAACTCGTGCCACGTGAGCAGTGCAGACGGGTCGGGCTTCGACGTCGTCGTGGAGAACGAACGGGTGACGGTGACCCAGAATGCCGACGGCGAGTCGTCCGACTTGACGACGTTGGGACGAGACGTGGCCCGCCAAGGTGCCGTCGTCACCTCGTCCGGCAACGGTGAGTCGGCGATCCTCGTGCTTGGACCGTCGACCATGGTCCGTGTCGTGGTCGACGCACACGAGGTCACGACCACCCCGTGCGGAAGCACCGACCTGGCGACGGCGCCGGCTCCCGTTGTAGCCGGCGCCACCGTCGGGGTGGAGGCCTTCGACGCCGAAGGCCATCGGTTGTTCGAACGAACGACGCCGGTTCACGAGGATGCCGGCGGCGTCGTTGCCCCCATCGGGTCTCCGCCGGGTTCGTGAGTCGTTACCGCAGTTCGGGCTGGCACTGCGCGGTCTGGGGGACGGTGTAGTCCCAGCGCTTGTCGACGACGGCCTTGCGACCGAGGTCGAACTCCTTGCCCAGGAACTTGGCTTCGACACCACCGGCCAACACGTAGGCGATCTGGGTCGATGTGCACGCAGGCGGTGGGGGCAGGATCGACTGCGCGACCACCATGCCCGACGACAGGTACACACCCGCGCCGGTCTGCAGGAACCCGAACCCGAACCCGACCTTGGGCAGCTCGGTCGTCACCACCACACCCACGGGCCCGCTCGCCAAACCCTTCACGGTGTTCAACAGGTCGGGTGCATCTTGTTGGCGTGTGCCGTTCACACTGAGGCTGGCGCCGTCGAAGCTGAGGCCGGCGTCACCACCAAAGCTGATCTTGGCCTCGCCACCGAGCGACGCACCGGCCAACGCCATCGACAGCTGCACCTGGAACGTGCCGCTGAGCGACAGCGTGAAGGGGATGCCACCGACCAAGCGCCGGGAACTCGATCCCGAACGGGATCTTCAAGAACGCCGGCGTCATCACGCTGGTGGTCTGCTTCGTGCTGTTCAGCTCGGTCGTGATCGTCGCGTCGCCGCCGAGCTGCGCGATGTCGAAGTCGAAGTTGCGCACCTGCTTGCCTTCGACCTTGGCCGCACCGGACGTGCTCAGGGCGCCCAAGTTCACATCGACCTTGATAGTGCCGGCCAGATCACCACTGCTGGTCGCGTCGAGCACCAGGTGATGGCCCGAGCCTTTGCTCTCATGGGTCAGGTCAAAGGAGAAGTTGGCGATCTTTCCCGACACCGTCGTGGTGTTCGCCGCGGTCATCGCCACCGGGATCGCACTGGGCGCTCCCCCGGCGGGTGCCATGCCCAAGCCGTCGACGATGCCTTGGCCGGCGTCGTCGACGATCGATGAATCGGGTGAGGACTGGCCGCCCGACGATGACGAGCCCCCACCGCCCGAGCTGGAACCGGTCGTGGAGTCCTCGTACACGAACAGGCGGACCTTGTCCGGGTCGTAGACGACGTCCTTCCACGTGAGGTTGCCGTCGGCGATCACCTCGGGAAGCGTGGCCGGAGCACCGGTGACGATCACTCCGTCGTCGGACTGGTCGACCTGGGTGGCCCGCACGACGGTGATGCCGCTCAGCAACAAGATGTCGCCGGCCTTCAACTTGTCGAGGCCAGGTGCGGACTTGTCGACGAGCAACGACGTGCCGTCGTTCGAGTAACCCTTGAACATCGAGCCCCCCTTGCTGTTCACCACCACGACGTCGTCCACGAGTTTGATGTCGGGCGACGGCATCTCATCGGAGATGTCCGAATCACCCGACTTCCCCCCATCGGACGCGGTCGTGGTACTCGACGAGTCGGTTCCCGACCCGGCCGATACGTCGTCCTTCTTGCCCCCGCCGCTGCATGCCACCGCGGTGAGCAAGGCCACCACGAGGAACAGCACGACGGCCGCTATTGGGGCGCGCCCCGAACGGCCGGCACTTCTGATCGCTGACCTGCCCATACCCAGCTCCTGGTCGGTCGGTCTATGTGGCACCGAGAGTACGGCCCGGCCCTGTGCGATTCGGGGATGCCGTTACGGGTGATCGTGTTCGTCGTGCACGCGCGACGGCGTAGGGTCCGGCGTCAGTGAGTGGACTCAGGAGCAATCGGTGGAAGGCCGACCGAGCCGTGACCGCGATCATCGCCGTCGCGCTGCTGTTGGCGGTGCCGATGAAGATCGCGGCCGCGGACACGACGGGAACCACGCTGTCGTCAGGCGGGTCGCGGCCGCCGGTGCTGGTGGTGGGCCACCGCGGCGCGAGCGCCAAAGCCCCCGAACACACCGGGCCCTCGTACGACCGAGCGGTGTGGGCCGGTGTCGACGTGTTGGAGTGCGATCTGCAACTCACCGCCGACCAACAGTTGGTGTGCATGCACGATCCCACCGTCGATCGCACGACCGGTGGAACCGCGACGGGGCCGGTCGATTCGTACACGTTGGCGCAACTGCGCGAGATGGACTTCGGGTCGTGGTACGGGCCCGAGTTCGCGGGCGCCCAGGTGGTCACGCTGGAGGAGCAGATCGCCTGTTACCGCGCCGCTGACCCGACCCTGCAGTTCTACATCGAGACCAAGACACAACCGGATCAGGGCGACACCATGGAGACCACTCTCGTCGCCCTGTTGCAACGGCTCGACGTGGTGCCCGAGTTCGCCGGGCCGGTTCGCTCCTCTCCGGTGATCATCCAGAGCTTCGATGCCGACAGCCTCGCCACCGTTCACCGCTTGGCGCCCGAGCTGCCGACCGCCTATCTGGTGGGCGTGCCCACGCCGGAGCTCGACGCGGGACAGTTCCCCGACGTCGACGTGCTCGCACCCAGCTCCGACGTGATCGCGGCGCGACCCGAGCTGATCGGCGCCGCCCATGCTGCGGGCATGGAGGTACACACCTGGACCGTCGACGATCCGGCCGAGATCTCGTCGCTGATCGACGAAGGTGTCGACGGGTTCTTCACCAACGACCCGGCAACCGGTCGCGCCGTCGTCGACCAGGCCGGCCTCGGCTCGGGTCGCACGCCACTCGACATCGGCGACACCGTGCCGACCGGGACCTCCGCCGTCCCGTCGTGTGCGGCGGGCATGGGGCGCGGCCTCACCCCTGCCCCGGCAGAGATCGCGGCCGCACCCGACGACGGCACCGCCGCGCCGGCCGAAGACAGCAAGGCGCCGGTGTGGCCTGTAGTCGTCGGCGTGATCGCGCTCGCCGTCGGCGGACTCGTCGTCCTCGTGCGGAAGTCCCGTCGGCCAACCGGTGGTGGCTGACCGTCACGATCCAGTCGCGACGACCATCCGTTCGCCGAATCGACGGACGATCTCGTGGAGCTCGGGGGGCGACTCGACGGTGAAATCGATGTCGAGCAGCACGGTGCGCATCGCCAACCACTCGAGGCTGTCGGTGGCCACCCGCAAGCGGCACGCCCGCTTGTTCACCGCTTCGAGCGTGCCGACGTGGGCGGGCACCATCCCCCGCGCCACATCGATCGGCACCCGTAGGACCACTGACGCCTCGACGCGGGCCTCGCTCGCGCCCAGTGCGTTGGCGACATAGGTCGCAGCGTCGGCGGCCGGCAGCTCACGGGCCTTGGCTCGCACTCCCGCCAGTCGAGGCTTGCTCGTACGGTCGACGCGGAAGGTGCGCCAGTCGTCGCGACGGACGTCCCAGGCCACGAGGTACCAACGCTGCCCGACGGTGACGAGTTTGTGCGGCTCGACCAGCCGACGCGTCTCGTTGCCCTCCTTGTCGGCGTAGTCGAACCGCACCTGCTCGACGATCGCGACACGCCAGGGAGAACACGGCCAGCGTCTCGGTCTCGACGAGTGCGTCCGGCGCGCGCCATCGCAGCGATTCGACGTGACTCTGCAGCGCGTTCGACCCGCGTCGCAACCGGTTCGGCAGCAGCTGCTCGAGCTTGGCGAAGGCCCGCAGCGAGGTCTCCTCGATGCCCTCGATGCTGGCGTGCGCGGCGGTGCGCAGCCCGACCGCCACGGCCACGACCTCCTCGTCGTCGAGCAGCAGCGGCGGCAGGTGCGCGCCGGCGGCCAGGCGGTAGCCGCCGGCCACACCGGGGATGGCGTCGACGGGATAGCCCAGGTCACGCAGCCGGGTGACGTCGTTGCGGATGGTGCGGGTAGTTACCGTCGAGCCGCTCGGCGAGCTCGGTGCCCGACCAGTCCGGTCGGCTCTGGAGCAGACCGAGCAGGCGCAGCAGGCGGGCTGAAGTGTCAGACATCGCCACGATCTCAACCTTGATTGCGGAACGAAACGTGCCGCAATGATTCCTAGGGTCTGGTCGAGTCTCCACTCACGAAGTCCCCACGCCCGGCCGCCCCACCAGCCCCCACAGAAAGGACGCCATGAACGTCGCCATCGTGGCCGAGGCGTTTCCCGGCGCTTCGAGGAATCGACCGCCGTCGACGGGCTCGACCTACAGTCCGCCGCGGCGAGATCTACGGCTTCCTCGGCCCGAACGGCGCCGGCAAGTCCACCACCGTGCGCATCCTGTGCACCCTGCTGGCCCCACGGCGGGACGGGCCACGGTGTGCGGCCACGACGTCGTCGCCCGACCCGGGTCGGGTGCGCACCAGCATCGGCGTCGCCCTGCAGGACATCGCGCTCGATCCGAAGCAGACCGGCACCGAGCTGCTGCGCCTGCAAGCCCGGCTCTACGGCCTGACCAAGTCCGAGATCGACCAGCGGCTGAGCGAGCTGGCCGAGCTCGTCGACCTCGGCGACGCGCTCGACCGGCCCATCGAGCACCTACTCCGGCGGCATGAAGCGCCGACTCGACCTGGCCGCCGCGCTGGTGCACAACCCCGACGTGCTCTTCCTCGACGAGCCGACCACCGGCCTCGATCCGGTCAGCCGCATCCGGGTGTGGGAAGAGGTGCGCCGGCTCAACACCGAGCTCGGCATGACGATCTTCCTCACGACGCAGTACCTCGAAGAAGCCGACGTGCTGGCCGACCGGGTCGGCATCATCGACGGCGGCCGGCTGGTCGCCGAAGGCACGCCCGATCGAGCTGAAGCGACGCGTCGGTCAGGACGTCATCGTCGTCCGGATCGACGGTGACACCGACGCGGCGTGCGAGCGCTCCGTGAGCTCGACGAGGTCGACGCCGTCGACGCCCGCCACGACGAGCTGATCGTCAGCGTGGCGAGCGGGGCCAGACGATCGGACCGGTCGCCGTCGCGCTGGCCAACGCCGAGGTCGCCCTGCGCGACCTCACCCTGCGCACGCCGACGCTCGACGACGTGTTCCTCGATCTGACCGGCAACCGCATCGAGAACCGAGAAGCGGATGCCCGACGACACCGCGACCGGCCGAACACCGCACACGAACTCGACGAACTGGAGGCCCTCCGATGACCACCATCGACGTAGCAATCCCCCTCGAGACCATCGGCATCCGGCCCCGACCCACCGGCTTCGTGCACGACACCGTGACCATCGCCGGTCGAGCGCTGCGGGCCGTGCCCCGCGACCTCGAGGCGGTGATCCCGCCGGTGCTCATCGCGTTCTTCTTCTTCATCGTGAACATCGCCACGTTGAAGAACCTCACCGCAGGGCTCGATCGCCGGCTTCGACTACACCGCGTTCCAGATGCCGACCGCGATCCTGCTCGGCGTCACCGGCGTGTCGAGGGCACCGGCCCTGGTGCTCGACGTGCAGGACGGCTACCTCGACCGGCTGCTGCTCACGCCGGTGCGGCGAGGATCGATCCTGCTCGGCCACATGGTCGCCGACATCGTCGTGGCCGCCGTCCTCACCCTGCCGATCCTGGTCCTCGGGCTTCATCCTCGGTGTGCGGTTCGAGTCCGGGCCGCTCGGCGTGCTCGTCTTCATCGGCATGGCCGCCGTGTGGAGCCTGGCCTTCGCCGGCTTCGGCTACGCCATCGCCCTGAAGACCGGCAACCCGGCCGCGGTGCAGTCGTCGTTCCTGCTGTTCTTCCCGTTCCTGTTCCTCACGACGTCGTACGTCCCGCGGTCGCAGCTCACCCCGTGGCTCGACAACGTGGCCGCCTGGAACCCGGTGACCTACATCCTCGAAGGCCTGCGATCGCTGGCCCTCGTCGGATGGGACGGCGCCGACATCGCCAAGGCCCTGATCGCCATCGTCATCGTGGCCACCATCAGCATGTCGCTCTGCTTCGCCGCCTTACGAGGTCGGGTCAAGCAGCAGTAGCCGGGGGCTCGTCTCGCATCCGGCCTGGCCATCGTGGACAATCTCACGATGACCGATCTCCCGTGGCAGGACGATGCCTGCTCGCTCGTCGACGCGTTCCGTCGGGGCGAGCGATCGCCCGAGGAGGAACTGCGGGCCACGCTCGCGGCCATCGAGGCCAGCAACCTCAACTGCTTCTCGTTCCTCGATCCCGATCGGGCGCTCGCGGCGGCCGCATCCGCCGACATCAACAAGCCGTTCGGCGGGGTGCCGGTCGGTATCAAGGAGCTCGACTCGGTCGAGGGCTGGCCCGCGACCGAGGCGTCGCTCGTCTTCAAGGATCGCGTCGCGAGGTTCACCAGCAGCTCGGCAGCTCGGTTCACCGGCCCGGGTGGCGCCGTACCGGTCGGACTCACCACCGCGTCGGAGTTCGGCGGGTTGAACGTGAGCGTCACCAAGCTCAACGGAGTGACCCACAATCCCTGGCGCCAGGGCCGCACCGCCGGTGGCTCGTCGGCCGGAAGCGCGTCTGCCGTCGCGGGCGGATTGGTGAGCATCGCGTCGGGCGGCGACGGCGGCGGATCGATCCGCATCCCCGCCGGCTACAACGGATTGTTCGGCATGAAGGGTACGTACGGCCGCATCTCGCGTGGCCCGCACGCGTTCTTCCGACCCGGAACCGTCGTGCTCGGCTGCCTCGCACGTTCGGTGCGCGACGCCGCCCGACACTTCGACGTGTGCGCGGGCCTCGACCCTCGTGACCCGTCGAGCTTGCCCAACCCCGGGCATTGGGAGGCCAACCTCGGCTCCACCGAGTTGGCCGGCAAGCGCGTCGCCATCGTTCCCTCGCTCGCCGGCGTGGTGCTCGAGCCCGGCGTCGAGGACCGCATCCGTTCGTCGGCCAAGGACTTGATCGCCGCGACGGGGATGATCGAAGAGGACCTCGACCTCCGACTGCCGAACCTCGCCGCACAGTGGGCGATGGGCAACCTGTCGACGCTGCTCGCCGATCTCGGACCGAAGTGGCCGGCGTGCTTCGACGACCTCACCGACGAGATCGCGATCGGCTGCGTGCTGGCTCAGTCGCTCTACAACCTGCACCTGGCGGCCATCGCCGAAGCACAGCGGCTCGAAGCGAACGAGGCCATGGCGACCGCCTTCGAGAAGGTCGACTACGTCATCTCGGCCACCAATCCCGGTCCCGCCTTCGCCGCCGAAGCCACCACCTCGAGCCCGAGCGACACGTTCGTCGATCAGCTCCTGGCCCGCCCGGCCGGGCTGAAGGCGTTCCGCGGGCTCATGGCCGGCGTGCGCGTGGCCAGCGGCGTGTTTCCCCACCTGTCGAACGGTCTCATCGAGATGGTCGTCGAACGGGTCCCCGATCTGGTGACCATGGGCGGCCTCACGATCATCTCGAACATCTACGGCAACCCGGCCGTGTCCATCCCCGCCGGCACGGTCGACGACCTACCCGTCGGCATGCAGGTGCTGGCTCGCCACCACCGCGACGCCGAGCTGTTCGACGTCGCCTTGGCCTACGAGCGTGAGTTCGGCTGGCCGAAGGTGGCACCGGCGGCAACCGCCGCGATGCTGGCGGTCAGGTCGCGTCGATGACCGGTTCGGACCCGTTCAGCACGCTGCGCAGGGCCTGGGCCGCGCCCATCAATCCGGCGCTCTCGTAGGGGACGACGATCTTCGAGTTGTCGCTCTCGGCGAACTTGGCGAGCGTGTCGAGTTGCAGGATCGCGACGATCGTCTTGTCCGGCCCGGCCGCCTTGATCGCTCCGTACACCGTGGCAATGGCTTGCGACCGGCCTTCGCCTTCGAGGATCGCGGCCTGACGCGAGCCCTCGGCTCGCAGGATGGAGGCCTGCCGCTGGCCCTCGGCCTGACGGACGGCGGCTTGCGCCTCTCCTTCGGCCACGTTGATGGCCGACTGCTGCGCCCCTTCCGACTGAAGGATCTTCGCTCGCTTCTCCTGGTCGGCCTGCTTCTGCAGGGCCAGCGCTTGGAGGATCTGCGGCGGCGGGGCGATCTCGACGATCTCGATGCGGCTGATGCGGATGCCCCACTTGTCGGTGACCATCTCCATCTGCTCTTGCACATCGGTGTTGATGCGTTCCCGCTCCGAGAGGGCTTCGTCGAGCGTCATCGTGCCGATGACCGAACGCAGCGCGGTGCGGGCGAGGGCGTCGATGGCGATGTCGAAGTTCTTCACGCTGAACAGGGCCTGTTTGGCATCGACGATCTGCGTGAAAATGGTGGCGTTGACGGTGACGACGACGTTGTCCTTCGTGATCACGTCCTGGCGGTCGCCGGGGATCGGCACCTCGCGCATGTCGACCATCTGCATGGACTCGACGAAGGGGACGATCAGTACCAGCCCGGGTTCGTGCGTCTTGCGGTACTCCCCCAACCGCTTGACCACGCCGACCTGCCCCTGTTGCACGATGTTGACCGCCGACCGCAGTGCGGCCAACAACACGATGACGACGAGGGCGAGGACGACGAGACCGGTGATGGCGGCCGTGTTCAGCGCCAGGATCACGATGGTTCTCCTTCAGGTCTGTCGGCTGACTCATCAGCAGACGTGGGTAGTTCGGGAATGAATCGTCCGTCTACGGGCCAGACGATCAACGTGGTGCCTTGCACGCCCGTGACAACAACCGGTGTATCAGCGGGTATCTCTGTGCCGCCACCACTGGTAGCCAGCCAACGTTCGCCGGCCAGACGCACGTGGCCGACGTGGTTCCCGTCGCCGACCGCGTCGAGGGTGAGGACCTCTTCACCGACGAACGTGCCGTGCACACCCCGACCCAACCGGCCCTCTTGGTAGCGCCGGTGGAACGCCTCGCTCATCATCGGACGGAAGGCAAGGATCCCGACGACGGCCACGACGACCGCCACTGCCACCTGTACCGGTATGGCCGACGGCCACACCGCCGCGACCACGGCGGCGGCGAAGGCTCCGAGCGACCCGAAGAGTGCGAAGAAGCCAAAATGCCGCAGCTCGGCCAGCAGCAGAACCACTCCGAGCACCAGCCACACGATGACCATCACTCGCACCTTTCCTTTCGCCCCATGCTACGGCGCGGCGGGTCGCTCTTCGCGGCCCGCTCAGCCAGAAGTTGCCGACACACCGAGCACAGTGGCCAAGCGGTCGAGGAGCTCCTGTTCAGCCGGCTTAACACCCTTCGAGGCCGCGGCCACCGCTTTGGCGATGTCGAAGTACCACTCGCGCACCTGTTGTGACTCGTCGGCGGGGATGCCCTCGAGCGCCGCGACCGCCTTCTCGACATCCGACAGGAGCCCGTCCACGACGATGTTGGGCGTGGATCCCTTGTGCTGCTTGGCGTCGTGGCGCGCCTCTTTGCCCTCGGCCTCGGGGGCGATCTGCGAGATGAGAAGGTCGGCCGGCCCTGAGTGAGGCGGCCGGGTGATGGTCCGCGCTCCGGCCGCGGACTCCTTCATCATCGAGATCGGGCCGTGGTCGCCCACGAAGGTCACGGCCAGCATGACGGCCACCGGCGCATCGACGAGCGCCTTCCACTGATCGTCGGAAAACGCAGAACGGTCGGTCACGGGGAGCGCCTCTCAGTCTCGGGTCGGCGGGCCCACGTTAGGGCGAGGAGCGGGCGATCCACGCTCACACGCTGTGCTGATGACCCGAACCCGAGCCGGCGTTGTGTCCGCCGGGCGCGGTCGAGGGAACGTTGGCCTCGATCGGGTCGATCTGCTTTCCCGTCGGCTCCGGCTTGCCCTCATCGGGCAGCCGACCGCGCAGCGTGCAGCCCGAGAGGACCGACACCGCCACCACTACAACTACTGCCACGACGCGACGTGTCCGCCGACGAACACGGGCGTCGCCATCGCCCGTTGACCCAAACACCGCTCCCCTCCTTTTCCATCGCCCGGGAGCTGGCGGTCACTCTACGCGTTCAGGGCGACGCGTGCGCAGGCGAGGGACCCGGCCAGGCGGGCAGCCACTCGGTCCACCGGGACCGACGTGAGCCATGCAAGCATCGGCGACGCGGAGGCCCGTCCGGGAGCTGGGGGACTCACCATGGCGACGTTCTGGGTGCAGAAGTCGGTAACCGGGCTCGAAGAGCTGGCTGCAACCGACGACACGGGCCTGCCTGCGGACGGCTTGGACGCGCTGCGCAAGTGGATCGACGAGAAGCCCGTTCGGGCCCAGTTCTCGTTCATGACCGATTACGTCATGGGTCATCTCGTACTGCCCACCGTCGATCCGACGGACGGCACCACTCGGCGACGGGAGATCTTTCTCCTGTCGACCTGTGATCACGTTCTGACGGTGATGCGGGGTGACCGGGACTATCCGATCGACATCGGCGACACGCAAACGGCATACGACGGCGGCCGACTCGACACACCGGGCCGGTTCCTCGAGTCCCTCCTGAGCGATGCCGCGGTCGAGCTCACCCACGTCGTCGAGCTGCTCCAGGGTTTGATCGACGATGTCGAGGACACCATCACGAAGCGGGAGCACGGGGCGTTCAGCAGCCGGCAAACGCGGGTGGCGCAGAAGGATGCGAGAGTTCGGCTCCGTCAGCTGCGCAAGAGCTCCCTCGAGGTGCAACAAGCCACGAGCCCGCTGGCCGACCGGGTCGACGGCATCATGAACGACCGGTTGGATCTCGAAGTGGGTGGGGTCGCGCTGTTTCCGAAGGATGTCGAGGTCCGGATGCGCGACGTCCACGAGCGGCTGTTGTACGTCCACGAGTCGCTCGACTTCCTGCGCGATCAGATCGGCAGCGTGCGCGACTACGTGCAGGCCGAGATCGCCAACGAGCAGAACGAAGTCATGAAGGTGCTCGCCGTCGGTGCGTCGCTATTGCTCGTCCCGACATTCATCGTGGGGATGTTCGGCCAGAACTTCCAGAACCTCCCGTGGCAGGACTGGCACGACGGCTTCTGGTTCGGCTTCGGGCTGATCGTGCTCGTCTCGATCCTGCAGGTCGTCATCTTCCTGGCTCTCGGCTGGCTCAACCCTCCACGGCGAACTGCCACAGCCGAACGACGACGAATGATTGCCGTATCGGCCTGACCTCGATCAGCGTGGGCCAGTGAGCACAGGTAGCAGGGCCTGTGCGACCTCGGCGGGTCGCTCCTCGTGGGAGAAGAGGCCGGCCCCCGTCAATCACCTCGAGCCGGGCGTCGGGAAACGTCCCCACCATCTCCTTGGCCCAGTCGACCGGGAAGAACTTGTCGTGTTCGCCCCAGACGAGCTGGACCGGCACATCAATTCGTTCGTGCAGGCGGGCCAGCTCACGCACGTGGCGCTCGTCGAACGTGCGGAGCAGGCGGACCGCGGCGTCGCGGCGTGCCGGGATCTCGTGCAGCGGCGCGAGGAAGAACTCGTCGAACTCGCCGTCGAGCAGGGAGCGATCGACGAACGCATCACCCAGCACGAAGCCGTTGCGCCGGATGCGGGGCCGACCGGCCACCCAACCGAGCGCGCCCATCAGACCCGGGATGCGACGACCGGCGAGGAACATCTTGAAGCGCCAGCTCAGCCCGTGCGGTTGCTCGGTGTCGATCAGCCCCATGGCGCGCACGCGCGGATCGCCGGCCAGCGCGTGGCGCGCGATCATCCCGCCGCTGTCGTGTCCGACGACGCCGAACTCCTCCAAGCCGAGCAGGTCCACCACGCGCCGCACGGTGGCGATGTGCTGGTCGACCGAGAGCGGGGTGTCGCCCGTGAAGCGACTCGAGCCCGCGCCCGGCAGGTCGATCACGTGACAGGTGACGTGATCGACGAGGTGCGGCAGGAGCGTTCGGAACGTCGCACCGCTGACCGGCCAACCGTGTACGAACAACACGTGGGGTCCGGTTCCCACCACGCGATGGGCGACCTCGCCGGCTCCCACGTCGAGGAACCGATCAGGATCGGCGCGGAACAGATCGGCGGCGGCAGATGGGGTGAGCGTCGACATCATCAGGAGGCACCGTCGCGCCGGCCAGACGCGATGCGCAACGAACTGCGCAGGTAGGTGTGGCGGCGAGCGAGCCGTCCTAGCGTGCTCACGACACCGTCGACCCGAGCAACGACACGAGGCCCCATGCCTGATCACGACAACCGTGCCGGCCTCGTCCCTGCGCTGCTCAAGCACTGGCGTCGCCAGCGGGGATTGAGCCAACTCGACCTGGCCTTGGCGGCCGACGTGTCGGCGCGCCATGTGAGCTTCCTCGAGACGGGCCGCTCACGCCCCAGCACCGAGATGGTGTTACGCCTCGCAGCGGCGCTCGACGTGCCGCTCCGCCAGGTCAACACCATGCTCCGAGCGGCAGGACACGAGCCGGTCTACGAAGAGGCCGACGACGCGCTGCCGGCATCCGTCACCGAAGCAGTGGCGTTGCTCAAGGAACACCACGAGCCCTTCCCGCTGCTCGTCCTGGATCGCACCTACCACGTGCTCGATCTCAATCGGGGTGCGCTCGCGATTCTCGGGGCGGTCCTCGGCGATGCCGCGACCGCGCCGGATGACGTGAACCTTGCCCGGCTCACCTTCGAGCCGAACGGAGCGCAGCCCTACCTCGCCAACTTCGGCGAGGTCGGCCGCCAGCTGCTCTGGCGCATCCAGCGCGAGGTGCTGGCCGATCCCGACGATGGCGAGATGCGCGAGCTGTTCGACGAGTTGCAGGCCATGCCGACCGTCGACCCTGAGTGGCGCCAGGTGGACCTGTCGAGCCCGTCGGATCCGGCTCTGGTGCTGCACCTGCGCCGAGATGCCCTCGATATGAGGTTCCTCACGATGGTGACCACGTTCCAGGCGCCGCAGAACGTCGCGCTCGAGCATCTGCGCATCGAGACCTGGTTCCCCTACGACGATGCGACCGCGGACGCTTGTCGTGCGCTCGCGGACGCGGCGTCGGGTGAACCGCCGTCGCTATGAAATTTTCAAGGATCTACCTGGGACACCGTTTGATCCGTTGTGGTCGGTGTCGGCTCGTCATCACCGTGATGGAGTCACGGCGAGAGGACGGGCGAGGGCCGCTCGGCGTGACCGTCCCGTAGGACGTCAGGCACTCAGCGGCAGTTGTTGATCGGGTGAGCCCCGGTCGCGGGGTCGCAGTTGATCATCGGTCGGTTTCCAGCCTTGGTGTTCCTTGCGGTGGTGGTGTTTGCACGACACCCGCAGTTCGTCGATTCGGGTGTGGTGGGTGCGGGCGAACTCGAACACATGATGGACATCCACGAAGTCGGTGGAGTCACAGCCCACGATCTCGCATTTGATGCCCCAGAACTCGAGGGCCGTGCGTTGATGGGCCGTCGTCCGCCGTTTGAGATGGGTCACGTTTCGGACGTCGACACCGTCCTTGATAACGATCGCCAACGCCGCCTCACCCAACAACTCCCGTGCCGTCGCCACCGGCACCGGGCCGACCCCACGGATCTCACACGTCTCGCCGGACTCGACCCAGCCGCGTCGCAGTGCTTCCACGTCGACGACGACAATCACCTTCACGTTGCTCTTCGGCTTCGCGACACCCTCGACTCCGCCGGCCGCGGCGGCCTTTGCCATGGCCACGAACCCGTCGGCCTGATAGGCGGCATGGGACTCGACCCGACCCTCGCGCTTGGCCTGCTTGAAGGCCTGATCGGTGAAGGGCCGCACGGCGGCCACGATCGCCGCGCCGGCCACCGCGGTAACCGACAACGAAAGCCGGAAGGTGCCATCGGTATCGACGCCCATCCGCACCCGGCGCCGCGCATGAATACGCCGCTGGCGGCCCTCCTCGTCATCCACCGCTTGGGCCCGCCGCGACTCGTTGCGTAGCTCCCGCAACGAATCCTGCGCGGCAGTGCCCAACAACGTGCCCTCCGACTTCGGATCGGCGGTAGCACCGGCCACCACCTCCCGGGCCTGCTGATCCGACAGGCGCCCGGCCCGGAAGGCCTCGGCGGTGGTTGGGAGATCGTTCAACTGTTCCGCCATCTCGAGCTTGGCCTTGGCCTCGGCAATCGAGATACCGGCCCGGCGCGCCAACCAATGCGCTGCCGAACGATCTGCACTCCCCTCGCGCCAGCTGTCGGTCTCGGCCACCCGGGCCGCGAACAACGTCTCGGCCGCGCTGGCCAAGCGCTTCACATCACTCAGCACGTCCAACATGGCCAACGCGTCTGCACCGGAGAACACCCCCGGCTCCACATCGGCCAGCCACACCGCCAACTCGTTCCGCACATCCGCCGCTACGAACATGTGTTCGAGTCTAGGGGCGGCCGCACCCCATCGCAATCACTTTCGCGTCTTTATTCGCCGACTACAGAAGTGTCGGAATTCGACACTTCGATGCGCAGTCGTGCAATGCGAGAGCGACTCTCGCTGTTGCCGTGGCCCGGGGCACGATCCGCGATCCTTGACCCACCGTTCCGTACCGTGGCGAGAACCCGGGCGAAGGGAGGAGCGTGCGTGGACGACGAGGCGACACCCGTAGAACCCGCCCAGATCGTCGTCACCAACACCAGGGAGATCGGGAGGCGAGTCGGGCGATCGTTCTGGTGGCTCGGCGCGGCCGCGGTCATCGTCCTCGTCGCCGTGATCCTGGCCAACGCCATCAACGACCGCTCGGAGCGCGACTCCGCACGGCGGCAGCTGGTTCAGGCGCACACTCGAGAGCGCGAGGAACGGGCCGCCGCACCACCGATCAAGGGCGACACCTACGAACTCACGTCGGCCTACTGCAACTACGCCGAGGACACGGCCACGTACACCGCACGACTCACCAACACCTCGGACCAGACAGCCAGCTACTCGATGTCGGTCAAGGTGCTCGACGAGGACGGCACGCGCATCGGTGAAGGTGGCGATTCCGTGAGCGAGCTACCGGCCGGCGCCAGCGCGAACCTCGGGACGACGATGGGACTCACCCGATTCGTCGACGGCCCACCCGCCGCGACGTGCGCGGTCGCCGTGGAGCGCAGCGATTTCGTCCCCTCGTCCGGCTGACCCAGCGCATCGATCCCGCTGTAGTGTCCCCGCGATGAGCGACGAGGTGAGTGTCAGCAAGGAGATCTCCGCACCGGCCGAGCAGGTATGGGCGATGGTGGCCGACGTGACCCGCATGCCGGAGTGGTCGCCCGAGAACGAGAGCGGTGTGTGGCTCGGCGGCGCGACCGGCCCGGCCACCGGCGCCAAGTTCCAGGGCAAGAACCGCAACGGTGGCCGGAGTTGGAAGACCGTCGCCGTCGTCACCGCGGCCGAGCCGGGCCGGCGCTTCGCGTTCCTCGTGAAGGCCGGTCCGTTCAAGGTGGCCGAGTGGGCCTACAGCTTCGAGCCGACGCCGGAGGGGTGCAAGGTCACCGAGACCTGGACCGATCAACGGAACGGCTTGACGAAGATGATCTCGAAGAAGGTGAGCGGCGTCGACGATCGGTCGTCGCACAACCGTGAGGGCATGGAGAAGACGCTCCCGATCCATGACATCGCGCCGTAAGTGCGCGCGAACGCCGGGGAGCGCCGTGGTGACTCGACTGCGCCGACGAGAACCTGACCCGAGAACGGTCGGACGAGACCGGCGGCCACATTGACGAGCGTGCTCTTCCCCGAGCCACTCGGACCCATCACGGCGACGAACTCCCCCGCCGCAACCGACAGAGTCACATCGTCGAGCGCAACGACTCGATCCGGACCTACGTCGAAGCCGTGACTGACATTCCGCATCGTGAGCACGTTCATGGCCTCCTTACGAGAGCGTGCAGCTCGGCCTCGCAAAGGTCGAGCCAGTGAAGCTCAGCTTGGGTGACGGCTACTTCTGCCTCGACGAGCAGCCGCTCTTCGAGCTCGAGCGCTTCACCGCGCGCTCGTTGGCGGATGTTCTGGACCGACGCAGAAACGCCAGCCGGTGAGCGTCGATGATCTGCTGAGGATCGATTTCGGGAACGTGCAGGGCGAGCAGGACCTTGCCGGCGACTTCCCGGAGGCATGGAGAGACGCTCACCAGTCTCGCCGACGCGGCCAAGGTCTGACTGCCCTCAAGGATTGTCGAACACCGCGCTGGCACCTGCCGCGTCGAGGTACTCGAACAGCCGCACGATGTGACCGTTCTCGACGTGGAACACGATGCACGCGTGCAGCATGTACGGGTCGTCTCCGATGTGGCCGTGCACGATGTGGCGTTGCACCGCTCCCCCGTCCCACACCTGCCGCTCGAGGATCTCGTAGCGCATCCCTCTCACCCGGTTCGTGAAGAACCGGAGCAGGTCGATGCTCTGACCGCGATCGATTGCGGCCATGGTGACGTTGTGCCACACCTCGACCTCGGGGGCGTAGATCTCTTCGATGGCGTCCAGGTCGACCCGCTCGATGGCGTCGAAGAACCGGTCGAGCACGTCATCGACTTCGGACTGAGTCACTCACAGCATCTCCATCGGTGAGCGTCAACGACGAAGGTCGCGGAGTTGTTCTTTGGCCTCGTGGGTCGAGCCGACGGCGACGTAGTGCTCGGCGTCGAACTCCTCGGGCGGAGCGACCTCGACGACGGGCTCGGGTCGGTCGTCCCATTCGAGACGGAGGGCCCGCGTGATCACGGCGTGCTGGAGGTACATCGCACTCACGTACGTGAGCTCGAAGATCTCCTCGTCGGACAGCGCGGACTGCAACGCGGCGAAGGTGTCGTCGCTGACCCGGCCGCTGTCGTAGGCGATGGCGTCGGCGAACGCGAGCACGGCGCGCTCGGTCGGGGTGTACGCATCAGAGGTCTGCCACGCGGTGAGACCGTCGATCTTGGCGGCATCGGCGCCGAGGCCCCGGAGCGCCTGGACGTGTTGCGAGTAGACGAACTTGCTGCCGACCGCCCACCCGATGCGGGCCTGGGCCAGCTCGCGCAGCACGCCGTCGAGCTTGCGGTCGGGGCTGCGGTACAGCACGAACCCGCCGACGGCGTGCTCCATGATGTCGGGCACGAGCGCGTAGGTGGTCCACCAGTCGCCGGTGCTACCGGTGGCGGTGGCCGCGGACCGGTCGACCATCGGGTCGACGTCCTTGCCGAACAACAGGTCGTACATGCTGAGCACGATCGGATCGTCGGTCTCGGATCGGGCGACCTGGCGCAGGCGGCTCACAGTCGGGCCTCCGCTCGTGACGACGCTGGCGCCGGCCGGTGCGTGGCGCACGTCGTCGGGCCCGAGCACCTTGGTCCACGCGGCCAGCTCGAGGAGGATCCCGTCCGGGTCCTGGAAGTAGACCGAGCGCACGAAGACACCGGGATGCATCTCGCTCGCTGACGGTCCACTCGCTGTCGTCGTGGTTCACCACCTCAGAGCACTCGACGCCCCGCGCGACGAGCCGTTCCCGATACTCCTCGATCCGGTCGGGCGCGACCTGGAGCGCGATGTGGTTCATCGACCCGACCGCCGAGGTGAGGTCACCGTTGTCGGGCCGCGCCGCAGGTGCCGCGATCCCCGGCGCGGCCGGTGGTGCGTCGGCGAAGTAGAAGAACGCCAGCGAGTCACCGTTGCCGATGTCGAAGAAGAAGTGCTGACCCATGCCGCTCGGCAGCTCGATGGTCTTGATGAGGCGAAGGTCGAGCACACGTGTGTAGAAGTCGACCGTCCGGGCCATGTCGCTGCACACGAGAGCCAGATGACTGACCCCTTGCAGCTCGAGCGGCTCGTCATGTCACCCATGCGATCCCCCGTTCAGCGGCCGATCCGGCGCCCAGCTTGGCATAGGTCGACCTTCGAACGGGTCGTCGCACGGCGCGCGAGCTCCGACGCCGGAGCCGACGGCATCGCGCCGCCACGGACACCGACAGGTCGCAACAGGAATCCGAGGATCTTCTCGAGGGAGCGCCCATCCGTTCGCGGACACCGCTCCAGATGCGACACGTGTAGCGATCCGACGGTTCAGCGGGCAGGCCCTTGGCCGATTCGCGGTCGGCCGGTACGCTCGTCCCACCTTCCCCCTCACACGTGAGCGGAGGAAGGAGCCGTCGTGGCGATCAGTGAGAAGTCGAGAAGCGCCCTCTACCAGGGCCTGGTGCCGATCGCAGGAGAAGAAGCAGTGGGCGAGATGCTCTCCTACTTCCCCGCCAGGGATGTCGACGAGCCCGTCAGCAAGGAGCTGCTGCGAGCCGAGATCGCTAGCGTGAAGACCGAGATCGCTCACCTGGAGACCGAGCTGCATCGCAGCATCAACCGGCTGTTCATCGCGATGGCCGGTGTCGTCACCATCGCGACCACCGTGATCATCGCTGTCCTGCACTGAGCCCGGCGGAACCGTCGCACCTCGACCGCAATCCTCCCCTCCCCGCGCCGGGCAGCATGTCCGACCGCCGGACGTAGTCTCCAGTGGCCGACGACCGACGCTCCCCGAGAGAAAGCCGCCTGTGCCCGCTCCACCCGATGTCGACGCGCTCACCGACGAGGTCGTTCGATCCTTCTACGACCCCGGTTCGATCGCACGGGGCGAGGCCTACGCCGAGGAGGGCCGGGTCCGTCTGCTCGGCGGAGGCCCGGGCCAGCTCAACGCGGTGTGTCGGGGTTCGGGCCGCAACTCCTACGTGGTCCACATCCGGTGGACCATCGTCGATGGACGGGTCGTCCTCCACGACGACTGCTCGTGCCCCATGGGCGACGGGTGCAAGCACTGCGTCGCCACCATCATCACGGCGCGCACCGACGGGGTGCTCAGCCGACCAACCATCCCCGCGCGCCCGGCACCCAACTGGCGTCACGCACTTGCGGGCCTGGAGGACGACGACGACGTCGTCTGGGCCGATGACACCGACCTGGCGCTCCAGGTCTCGGTGCGCCAGCCCCGCACCGACCGGTATGCCGCGTCCGACGAACGCCAGCTGGTGGTTCGTCCCATGCGACGGGGCAAGAACGGCAAGTGGATCAAGACCGGCGCCTCGTGGAGCGACATCGCGTCGCCGTACGCCCGGCCCGGGGCCGCCGTCGATCCGCTCCAGCGCGCCGCGCTCCGCGCCCTGATGGCCAGCGCCCGCATCGAGTACTACTCGAACAACCAGACCGTCCCGTTCAACCAGTTCGGCCCCGACCTCTGGTACCAGCTCGAGCGCGCCATCGAGGTGGGCGTCCAGCTGATCGGCGAGCACCCCACCACGAAGGTCGAGCTGTCTGCGGTACCCGCTCGCGCCACCATCGATCTCACCGCCGACGACACCGGGGCGGTGCACCTCACCACCGCGTTCACACGCGACGACCAGCCCCTGCCCCTCGACGACGACATCGGCCTGTTGGGCGCGCCGCCGCACGGCCTGTGGATCGGCGGCCGTGACCACGTGCTGCTCGTGCCGTTCGCCACGCCGTTGCACCCCGCCGTCGCCCGGCTCGCCGCCCGCGGTGCGCTCACCGTGCCGGCCGACGAGGTCGACGAGCTGCTCGACGCCTACCAGCCCGCACTGGCGCGCCATGCCACCGTCGGTTCGTCCGACGGCAGCGTGACGATCACCACCAACGCCTTCGACGGCCTCGTCCTCGTCGTGCGCCGCACGGCGCTCGATGCCGTCGCGCTCGAGTGGCACGTGCGCTATCGACGCGGGTCGCGCACGACGCTCCATCGCCTGCACGGTCCGATGACCCGCAGCCGGGATCGGGGCCGCCGAGCGACGCCGCGATCGCGGCGCTCGAACTGCCCACCCATCTGATCGCCGGCCTCGCCGACGCGATGGGCCACCCGCGCGACCTCGCCCTGCGCGGGCCCGACGCGATCGTCATGCTCACCGACGTCGTGCCGTGGTTCGACGCGCGCGACGACGTCGACGTCGAGGTGCACGACGACCAACCGACGTTGCGCGAGGCCACCGAGGACCCGCTCATCTCCCTCACGGTCGCCGACGCCGCCGACGCCACCGGCGAGCGCGCCGCGAACGACTGGTTCGACCTCGGCGTCGAGGTCAGCGTGGACGGCCAGGTGATCGACTTCGCCACGCTCTTCATGGCGCTCGACCGCGGCGACGAGCTGCTGATCCTGCCGTCGGGCACCTGGCTGCGCCTCGACCGTCCCGATCTGGCCCGCTTGCGTGCGCTCATTCTCGAGGCCCGGGGCCTGGCGGACCCGACGGCCGACGGCGCGACGCGCATCAACCGGTTCCAACTCAGCTGGTGGGACGAGCTCACCGCGCTGGGCGTGGTCGCCGAGCAGTCGGCGCGCTGGAGCGACGACGTCGCCCGGCTGTCCGCGCTGGCCGCGCCCGAACCGGTCGCGCCACCGAGCCGACTCCAGGCGTCGCTTCGCCACTACCAGCAGGACGGGCTCGACTGGCTGGCGTTCCTCCACCGCAACCGGCTCGGCGGGATCCTCGCCGACGACATGGGACTGGGCAAGACCGTGCAGGCGCTGGCGTTGTGCCTGCACGTGCTCGAAGCGCAGCCCGACGCCCGGTTCCTCGTGGTCGCGCCGACGAGCGTGGTGGAGAACTGGGCCCGCGAGGTCGCACGGTTCGCGCCTGACGTCACGGTGTGCGCCGTGCGCGAGACCCAAGCGCGGCGCGGCACGACGCTGGTCGACGAGATCGGTGATGCCAGCATCGTGGTGACGTCGTACGCGTTGTTCCGCATCGAGTACGACGACTACGCCGCGCAAGCGTGGGAGGCGCTGTTCGTCGACGAAGCACAGTTCGTCAAGAACCACCAGGGCAAGACCTACCAGTGCGTGCGCCGGCTCGACGTGGCCACCAAGGTCGCGATGACCGGCACGCCACTCGAGAACACGCTGATGGACCTGTGGTCGCTCCTGTCGATCACCGCACCCGGCCTGTACCCCGATCCCAAGCGCTTCAGCGACACGTACCGCAAGCCGATCGAAGCCGGGAACGCGCCGGAGCTGCTCGCCACCCTGCAGCGTCGCATCGCACCGTTGATGCGCCGGCGAACGAAGTCGGCGGTGCTCACCGAGCTGCCACCCAAGACCGAGCAGATCGTGGAAGTCGAGCTCTCGGCGCGTCACGCCAAGATCTACCAGACGCAACTGCAACGAGAACGACAGAAGGTGCTCGGCCTGGTCGGCGACATGCAGAAGAACCGCTTCACGATCTTCACGTCGCTCACCCTTCTCCGCCAGCTCGCCCTCGACCCGGGGCTCGTCGACGACACCCACGACACCGTCGGTTCGGCCAAGCTCGATCGGCTGCTCGACGATCTCACGCAGGTGATCGCCGAGGGCCACCGCGCCCTGGTGTTCAGCCAGTTCACCCGCTACCTGAAGCGGGTCCGCGCTCGCCTCGACGACGCCGGCATCGGTCACAGCTACCTCGACGGCCGCACCCGCAAGCGCGAGCGAGGCCATCGCCCGGTTCAAGGACGGCGAGGTGCCGGTGTTCGTCGTCAGCCTCAAGGCCGGCGGGTTCGGGCTGAACCTCACCGAGGCCGACTACTGCTTCGTGCTCGACCCCTGGTGGAACCCCGCCGTCGAGGCCCAGGCGGTCGACCGGACCCATCGCATCGGGCAGCAGAACCCGGTGATGGTGTACCGCTACGTCTCGACCGGGACGATCGAGGAGAAGGTCGTCGAGCTCCAGGCCCGCAAGGCCGACCTGTTCGCCACCGTGATGGACAACGAGGGCGCGCTGTCCGGCGCGCTGACCGAGGACGACATCCGCGGTCTGCTGGACCTGAGCTGACGAGGACCCTTCCGTTGCCGCCCACGGGCGACCCGGCGAACGTGGGCCAGACCTCGTCCGGCGCTGCACAACCTGTGCACCACGACCTCGACACCCGTGAGATCGCCGAAGGCGTTGCCATCTGCAGTGACTACCGTGCGATCGAAGGCCTTGGCGGTGGCGGCGATGATCAGGTCGTGGGCCCCTCGTGGCATGCCTTGGGTCCGGACCTCGACCAGAAGTTCGGCGTGCGCCTCGGCGACGTCGAGGTCGTAGTCGAGAACTGGGATCGTGGCGATGACGTCGTCGACGTAGTCGGTCCGTGCGGTCTGATGCCGGCGGTTGGCGAGGAGGGCGCCGACTCGAAGTTCCGCGACCGTGATCGCCGCGATCGCAACGTCGTCGTCGTCATCGATGACCTCGTCGAGACGCTCCGGATCGTTCCGTGTCGATGAGGAACGTGGTGTCGAACAGAAGGCGGCTCACCCCGGTCGTCGACTCCGAGGAGTCCTCGAACCTCGTCGAGATCGTCGCCCAGCTCCGGTCGGGACGGTGGCGTCGCAGCAACGCCTTGACTTCGGACCCTTGGCCGCCGTTCATGGGTTCGAGGTGTGCGATTGCTTTGCCTCGCCGCACGATCGTGAAGTGCTCGCCGCGGTGCTCGATGGCGTCGAGCAGGTCGGCGAAGTTGCGGGCGGCGTCCGTTGATCGCTCGCGTCGAGACCGCCATGATCGGCTGTACCGGGGCGAACCATGGCCCCACGTACCCGAGCCATGTCTCCACATACCCTCCGGCGTCGTCCAGGTTCTCGATCATCTCGAGCCGTCCCTCCGGGCTGACGGAGTATGCCCGGAGGCTCGAGGGGACGGAGCCCCGACCGTCCCACTTTCGATACGACACGTACAGGAAGCGACCAGACGGGTGGAAAAGGATCTGCGCGACATCGACGTGCCTCGGACCAGCCGCCTTGTCCAGCAGCTGAAGCACGCCGTCAGGACCCATCGAGAAGAGCTGCACCTCGTTGAAGCCGGAATAGGTTTCGGGTGTCGTCCCCGTCGCGTTCGACACGGCCACGAGCGCCGGTGCAGCGTCGCTCACCGGAACGAACGCCGCGGCCGTATTCGACGTCAGGTGGAGGCTCCCCCGGGGCGAGAGCCGGGGTCCCTCCCAGGAGCAGACCCTCGGCTCGCCCCCTCCGTGGACCCGCTGGCCAGCATGAATCCCCTGAGCGCCACGAGAGGCGTCCTTGCGGAGTCGCCCAGCGTCTCGGGGCCGCAGAGGTTGCTCCATCCGCTCTGCGTGAGCTGGCCATCCTCCTCGACGACGTGGGCAGTGAAGCCTCCCTTTCCCGAATCAGGGGTCGTCTTGAAGAACCTGTTGGAGTTGACGTCGACCGTGACGTCTCCAGGGTCGTACTCGGGGAGATCGCGGATATATGCTGGCCCGAGCTGACCATGGCTCGTGACGGCGTGCGTCACGTAGTCGTACATATTGCGGTGGTAGCCGCCGCCCGACGTCGTGAGCCAGAGCGCGTAGACGCGGTCGGAACTGGCCGAGAGCCACACCCACCCGCCGAGCCAGCTGCCGGTATTCGTGATCGGGAGATTCGTCGCCTCAGACACCGTCTGCAGCTTCCCGCTCTGCTCGTCAGCCATATAGGCGACGACACTGGGATCTGGCCCGTGATAGGGAAACTCCTTGCCCGTGGGTCCGTAGGCCGCGTAGACGAAACGCCCGCCGGGCTCGCCCGACAAGGCGTGTGCAGGCCCCACGTCCTGCGTCACCGCGAGCTGCAGGCGTCCCGTGTCGAGGTCGATGTGGTAGGTCTCCACGGAGTCGCCCCGTAGCACGTGCAGGAAGTCGGCGTGGCTGGGGAAAGGCGAAGAGCTGGGCCCGGACGGTGGTGGGGCCGTGCCGGGCCCCGATGCGACGGGTCCTGAAGCGCCGCTGCCGCAGGCAGACAGGAAGCCGCCCAGCACGGCGATCAGGCCGATGGGCGCTTTCCGCCGCCACCATCGCCCTGCGTCCGCCGCATGGTTCATCGGTTCCTCCTTGGCTGGAGGTGAGCTCGCTGAGGCCTTGCCCGCGACGGGCCGGCCCCCGCGTCGAGCCAGACCGACTCGAGCATACTCCTGCTACTGGCGACGGTAGGGGTCGCCGGCCGGCGAGGGCGTCTCGGCGGTCCGGACGGAGGGCGACATCCGAGGCGATCGCGGACGGGCGCAGCACGATGACGGCCACGCGCCCGTCGGTCTCGATCGCGTGCGCCGTCTCCGTCGAGCGGCGGCGCGACGGGCCGGTCCACCAGCGAGACGGCGGCGACCTCGCCCGTGAACTGGAGGTCGTTCACGATCTTCTCGCGCTCGCCGTCGATCCGGGGGTCGATGCGGTGGGTGAAGGCGTGGTCCTTGTGGTCGAAGACGATGGCCACGTCGTGGGTCGCGGCGCCCACCCACACGGTCTCGCCCGCGGGGCCCTCCTGGTACTGCCAGATCCGCACGTGGTGGCGCTTGGCCAGGGTGTTGTTCTGCTTCTCGAACACGAGGTCGGGAGGACGTCCCTCCAGCTCCTGCCGCGAGACGGCCGCCGGCTTGTAGGGGCGCTTGGCGACGAGCGCCCACAGGCCCCGGAGCCTGGCGCGCATGCACATCGGCCGGGCCTCGGTCCAGCCCGCCTCCGCGAAGGCCCGCTCCACCTGCGCCTGCGAGCCCACGAAGAGGAGATTGGTGAGGTCGGAGTCGCGGTGGTGCTTCCCCGACTGCGTGCGGAACGGCAGCGACCCGACGACGGCGGAGAGGGCGGGGTCCGCGGTCGGCGGCAGGACCCTCGGCGCGGCCTCCGCGATCTCGAGCGGCGCCTCCAGCGCGAGGGTCAGCTCGACGCCGGGCGGATAGTCGATCGCGGAGTGCACCACGGCCCGCAGGACCAGCCGCCCCACCTCGAAGGCGGCGATGGCGACCGGGTCGACGTCGGCCGCGACCATCACGAGCACGACGAAAGGCGAGGGCAGCCGGTGCATGGGCCTGAACCCCACGATGCGGCCGTCCTCCGCGACCGACTCGCGGGAGTCGTCGATCGTGGTGATGCGCGTGGCGATGGGCAGCGCGTCGCCGTCCTCCGTCGACCAGCTCCGAGAAGTCGAGCCTCAGGCTCGCGCGGCCGTGCTGCTTCTCCACCTCGCGCACGGTCCCGCGCAGCACCGCTCCGGCCGGCAGGGCGAGCCGGCCGTCGACCTCCACCGGTGCGATGAGGACCGCCCCGACGGTCTCGCCCGGGCGCGAGGCCCGGCTGGACACGCGCGTGGTGAGGCGTATCGACAGGGGCGTCCCCACCGGCAGCTCGACCGCGCGAGACGGAGTCGGCACCGGCGAGCACCAGCGCCACCAGGGTGAGCGTGCGGCTCAAAGTCTGTCTTTCACGAGGATCTGGAACGAGTCTACGGCCATATCGACGCGACGGTGTGACCTGGCTCGTCAATTCTGGTGAAACCGCCCCGGGGGCCGTCTCAGGCCCAGTCGCGCGTCCGGCCGCGCACGACTAACTAACCGAATGGCCCCCGTGTTGCGCCGCCGTCCTTCCCGGGCGGTGAGGGCACCTTGCCCTGCACGAGCACACGCTCCAGCTGTCGGAACACCTTCTGCATCTGGCGGGAGTGCAGGCGTCCCAGAGGAAGTATCCGGCCGAACCACGCGACAAGGCGGCCCTCGACACGTACCGCTTCGTCAGTGGCCTGGATTGACGTCACGGGTCCACGTCATGCCGACGCCGCGGCACCGCGTTCAGCACACCCCAGGACACGCCCACGACCACCAGCAGAACGGGCGGCGCGAAGTACCAGCGCCACACGAGCGACGTACAGAGCTGTCGCCCAGGATGCTGGCATGCATAAAGGCCAACCGTCAGCAGGATCGGTCCGACGAAGACGGCTCCCTGGGCCGCAGCCCAGGCAAGGCTGCGTCGCAGGAACACGCGGGGCGCGCCTTGGAGCTTCGCCTCAAGCCTGACCAGGGCACGGGCCAGCAGGACTGCCGAGGCCAGTCCCAGGGCCATCGCCAACATGAAGGCGGGCTCGTTGGTTCCGATGCACTGGCTCGCGGGTTCGATTCAGGCCTCCAATCGATCGGCCTGTGCCCTGATTGTCGCTCTCCTTCCCGCTCTTCTTCGCCAAACAACCGCCGATGTGACGACGATTCGACGCAGCCGTGGCAGCTGACACCCAGAGCAGCAGCACCACGACGAGGAGCCGGGCACCGAGGGCGGCTTCCCTCCGCAAATCCAGGGAGGGCGCATCCACGGCGTGCGCATCCAGGTGACCTGGGGACCAGAACGCCGAACGGTCATGCGCCGCTCCATTCTGGCGACAGGCGGCCGCGCTCAGGCGATCGGCTCCACGGCGAAGACGAGCGCCGTGCGGTCGTCCTGCCAGCCCTCTGCTCCCACCGGACCCGTGCCCTCGGCCGCCGTCCGCAGCAGCTCGTCGCAGAGATCTGCCGGCGCGCGCCTTGCGCGCAGGGCGCGGAGCGCGTCGCTCAGCTTCACCGGCCCGGTCTCGAGGGCCTCGGTGACACCGTCGGTGACGAGGACGCCGACGTCGCCCGGTTGGATCGCCACGTCGGACCGGGTGTACCTGGCCCCCGGGAGCAGACCGAGCGGCAGTCCTCCGGACGCGAGCTCGGCGCTGACCTCGCCCGCGCGCAGCACGTAGCCCGAGGGATGGCCGGCGTTGACGTAGCCGATCCGCCGTCCCGACGATTCGAACCGGGCCACGATCGCGGTCATGTAGGGCAGGCCCCCGTACTCCTCGTGCAGCGCCGCGGAGATGCGCTCGGCGATCGCCGCCGGGTCGTCCGTCTCCCGCGCGACCGTGCGGAAGAGGGTCTTCAGCGAGGACAGGAGGAGCGCCGCCGCGATGCCCTTGCCGGACACGTCGCCGAGGATCGCCAGAACCCTGCCGTCCCCGAACCACAGGAAGTCGTAGAAGTCGCCCCCGATGCGGCCGGCGGGAACCATGCGCGCGGCCCAGCGGAACCCGGGCGTGACCTTCGGTATCGGGGGCAGCAGGTTGCGCTGGATCTCGGCGGCCAGGCGGAGCTGCTCGTCGACCGCGATCTGGTCCCGCTCCAGCGCGAGCACGCGCAGCCGCGACGCCTTCAGGTGCAGCCACAGGAAGGCTATCCCCGCCACCGCCGTCGAGATGATCGCGTCGCTGAGCCACTCGAGCTCGCTGCGGTTTCCGTGAACGGCGCTGATGATCGTCGACTGCGCCAGGTTGCCGATGCCGAAGGCCGCGAGCCCCGCCCCCAGGGCAACGGCCACTGGTTTCCCTGCAGCCCAACCGCCCCGCAACCCGCCCCGGCCGGGGCCGATGCGAGGAACGTCCGGCAGCACTGAGACTTGATCCATCGGGGGACCTCCCGACGCGGCCTTCGGCCTCTCCAATGAAGTACGACAGAACCATACGCCCTGCCGTCAAGACGCTGCAAAGGGGAGGCAAAACGACGTGGGAAGGCGGGGCGGCGGATCAGCCGGTGTTGCGCAGCCCCGCGGCGATGCCGTTGACGCTCAGGCGCACCGCGTCGCGCAGCTCCTCGGCCTCCGCCTCGCCGGCGGCGCGCCGCGCAGGCGCCGCAGCAGCGCGACCTGCACGTAGTTCATCGGGTCGATGTAGGGGTTGCGCACGCGGATCGAGCGCTGCAGCCAGGGCGCGTCGTCGAGCAGGTCGCGCTGGCCGGTGAGCCGGCACGAGCGCGGCCTCGGTCCGACGGTACTCCTCGCGCAGCCGCGGGAAGACGGCCTCGCGGTCCGCGGGAGCGGCGAGGGTCGCGTAGACCGCGCGCGATCAGCATGTCGGCCCCGCGCAGCGCGAGCTGCGCGTTGTCGACGAGCGTCTTGAAGAAGGCCCACTCGCGGTACATCGTGCCGAGGAGCGCCCAGCGCTCCGCGTCGCTCGCCCGCCCAGCTCGGCGAGCGCGGTGCCGAGCCCGTACCAGCCCGGCAGGGTCACGCGGCTCTGCGTCCACGCGAACACCCACGGGATCGCGCGCAGGTCGGCGAGGCCGTCGACGCCGCGCGCGCCGCGCGGGCCGGCTGCCGATGTTGAGCCGGCCGATCTCGTCGAGCGGCGTCGCCGCCTGCAGGTAGCGCACGAGCGCGGGCGTCTCGTGCACGAGGCCGCGGTAGCTCCGCTCGGCGAGCGGCGACAGCTCGTCCATCGCCTGCTCCCACGCGCCGCCGCGCGACGGCGTGCGCGATCGGCCGCGCGGCCGCTCGCGACGAGCACCGCGTGGACGAGCTGCTCGAGGTGGCGCCGCGCGAGGGCCGGGTTCGCGTAGCGGTTGGTGATCGACTCGCCCTGCTCGGTGAGGCGCAGCCGGCCGCCCACCGACTCCGGCGGCTGCGCGAGGATCGCGCGGTTCGTCGGGCCGCCGCCGCGGCCGACGGTGCCGCCGCGGCCGTGGAAGAGGGTCAGCGCGACCCCGTGCGCGCGGCACACGTCGCGGCGAGCGCGCGCTGCGCGCGGTGCAGCTCCCAGTTCGCGGTCAGGTAGCCGCCGTCCTTGTTCGAGTCGGAGTAGCCGACCATCACCGTCTGGCGCGCCGCCGCGGGCGCGCGAGGTGGCGGGCGTAGGCCGGGTTCTCGAAGAGCCGCTCCATGCGTCGCGGGCGCCGCGTGCAGGTCGGCGCACGGTCTCGAAGAGCGGGACGACGTCGAGCCGGTCGGAGACGCCGGCGTCGCGGGCCATCAGCAGGACGGAGAGCAGGTCGCTCGGGCCCGCGCGTCATGCTCACGACGTAGCTCTCGACCGCGCGCGGCGCCGACGCGCTCGTGCGCGCGGCGCACGAGGCGGAACAGCTCGAGCGTCTCGTTCGTCGCCGGGCTGAAGTCGAGCCGGTGCGGCGCGAACGGCCGGCCGGCCAGGATCTCCGCGGTCAGGAGCCGCGCGCGCTCCTCCTCGCGGCGTCCCGGCGTAGCCGGGCGCGAGCGCCGTAGCGCGCCGAGCACCTCGCGCGAGCGCGCTCGCGTGGCGCGCGCTGTGCTGGCGCAGGTCGAGGCTCGCGAGGTGGAAGCCGAAGATCTCGGCCTGCCGCACGAGCGTGCCGAGCCGGCCCGTCGGCGAGCCGCTCGCCCCGGTGCGCGCGCAGGCTCCGCTGCAGCAGGCGCAGGTCGGCGAGCGAGCTCCGCGACGTCGGCGTAGGTGCCCGGGCCGGACGCGGTGGTCGGCGCGCCAGGGCCGCGCCGCTCGCCTCGAGGGTCGCGCCGAGCCGCCGGTAGACGTAGAGCAGCTTCTGGCGGTAGGGCTGGCGGCGGTAGCGCTCCTCGGCGCGCCGCGCCTCGTCGGGGAAGAGCGCGGCGTCCTGCCGCGAGGCTCGCGAGCGAGCTCGTCGTCGACCCCGAGCCGCTCGGTCGTGCTCAGGTGGCCGTGCAGCCGCTCGATGCCCGCGCCGCAGCAGGCGCAGCGCGAGGTCGTGGTGCGCGCGCAGCGCCTCCTCGGTCACGGCCGACGGTCACGTAGGGGTTGCCGTCGCGGTCGCCGCCGATCCAGCTGCCGAAGCGCAGGAAGCGCGGGCGCGAACGCTCGCCCCGGGTAGTGCTCGCGCCACCGCCCGCTCGAGCGCGCGCCACGACCTCGGGCGCGAGGTCGTAGAGCGTCGTCTCGAAGTAGAAGAGGCCGTTGCGCACCTCGTCCATCACGTCGGGCTTGTAGGCGCGCGTCTCCTCCGTCTGCCAGAGCGAGACGAGCTCCTCGCGCAGCTCGCTCGAGCGCCGCGCGCTCCTCCTCCGGGGTGGGCGACTCGAAGTCGAGGGCGCGCAGCGACGTCCGCGATCCGCGCGAGCTTCGTGAGGATCGTGCGGCGCTTGGCCTCGGTCGGGTGGGCGGTGAACACGGGCATCACGAGCAGCCGGTCGAGGAGCGCCTGCACCTCCGCCGGCGACACGCCCGGCGCGCGCAGCTCGCGCACGGCGGCGCCGATCGTCTCCGCCATCGGCCGCGCCCGCGGCGTGCGCCTCGCGCTCCCGGCGGCGCAGCACGCGCACCCGCTCCTGCTCCTCGGCGAGGTTCACGAGCTTGAAGTAGGTGGCGAAGGCCTTCACGACGCCGCGCGCCTCGGGCAAGGGGCAGCGCCTCGACGCGCCGCAGCAGCCGCTCGCCCGCCGGCCTCGTCGCCCGCCGCGGTGCGCCTTCGCGAGGCCGCGCACCTCCTCGACGAGGTCGAAGAGCGGCTGGCCCTCCTGCTCGACGATCGTCCGGCCGAGCAGGTCGCCGAGCAGGTGGATCTGCTCGCTGAGCCGGTCGCGGTCCTCGGGCATTGGTGCCAGAGTGTAGCAGGGACGCAGCGCGGGTCCCCGGCGCACGGTCCGGTGATAGCTCCACCCGTCCAAGGAGGCAGCATGGCGAGCTTCGTCGAACGGGTGGTGGGCGCGGCGCGGCTGGACGCGAGGACCTACGAGGAGGTCGAGGCGGACCCGACCGCGATGGGCCAGGCCCTCGCGGTCGTGGTGGGCGTCGGCGGTGGCGGCGGGCGTGGGCTCTCTCGGCAGCGGGACCACCGGGGCGCTGGCCGCGGTGGTCGGCGGGCGTGGTGGGCTGGTTCCTGTGGGCCCTCGTCACCTGGCTCATCGGCACCAAGGTACTTCCCGAGCCGGGCACCAGCGCGGACCTCGGCCAGCTGCTGCGGAACGATCGGCTTCTCCGCGGCGCCGGGGCTGCTCAACGTGCTCGCGATCATCCCCTTCATCGGCCTGCTCGTCTCGTTCGTCGTCGCCGTCTGGCAGCTCGTGGCGATGGTGGTGGCGGTGCGGCAGGCGCTCGACTACAAGGGCACGGGTCGCGCCGTCCTCGTCTGCTTCATCGGCGTGGGTGTTCTACCTGGTCGTCCGGATCGGCGTCGGGATCACGATGGGCATCGGCAGCGCCCTCATGGGCGGCTAGACGGCACGCGCCGGTCCGCGCGTCACGGCGGTTGCGCCGAGCGCGACGGTCACCAGCGCGGCGACGAGCCAGGCCGCCCGCGCGATCCCGAGCAAGCGGGACGAAGAGCACGGCCCCGAAGAGCGCGGCGGCGGCCGCGCCCGCGTGGTCGGCCGTCTCGAGGCGTCCGGCCGCCTCGCCCGGCCGGTCCCCCGCGGCGAGGCGCACCTCGGCCGCGAGCGGGAAGACCCCGCCGGTGGCGGCTCCGGCGGCCAGGAGCAGCGCCGCGTGGGCCAGGAGAGCCGTCCCCGTCCCGCCGGCCGACGCGCGCCCGGCCGCCCCGAGCAGCGAGCGGGAGCGCCCACCCGAAGAGGGCCGCCGCACCGAGCGACAGCACGCAGCGCCCGCAGCGCACCGGGGAGGCTCGCGGCGTCGCGCATCCCCTCGTCGAAGGCCGCCCGCGGAGCG